>NZ_JXOK01000001.1 GCF_000830505.1 Vibrio mytili
GGGCTTATAAAACCTAATAGTAATGAAAGTAAAACACCTGTATATATGAATAAACCATTTAAAGAGTAATAATATATACCTACAACTATAGCCAATGCCAAAGATAAATAGAATAAGACCACTTACCCAATGATTGAAATACAATATTACCTGTTACAATACTGTCATTCCTTTGAGCTTGGATTATCAAAAATGCACCAAAAACAGGAATTAAAGCCAAATACCCAGGCCATAAGTTTTCTTTTGAAATAAAGATATAAGATAAAATTATTAATGCTAATCCAACCCATTCAAATACTTTCTTTCTATTCTCTGCGAGTTTTAACGGGTAAAGATATGCAACACCACCAATCATCATTTCCCACGCTCTGGTAGGTAATAGATAATAAGCAGGATTAGGCCATTTGTAGGTTGCTATCACACAGAAGATAAAGCCCAACACCGTTCCAACTAAAACAGTCGCTTTCATAGCCTTTAACGATATAAACTTTCTCATAGCAACAAGAACTAATGGATAGATTATGTAGAACTGCCATTCAGCAGATAAAGACCAAGTATGTAAAAGCCATTTTTCGTGTGAAGCAGCATCAAAGTAACCAGACTCTCTCCAATATATGATATTGGATAAAAAGCCCATACTGCTACCTACGTGCTTTCCTAATACTTTGTAATCAAGTGGAGTAAGGTAGAACCAACCGAACACTAACAAGGCCAGACAAAGAACCGCTAATGCAGGTATGATCCTGTTCGCTCTCGCAACATAAAACTTCAAAATAGAAAAGTTTTCTTGCTCAATACCTCTAAATATTATCCCTGTCATTAAGAAACCAGAAATAACAAAAAACACGTCTACCCCTGCAAAACCGCCGGGCATCCAACTCGCATTAAAATGAAATAGCACAACAGCTATTACTGCTATGGCTCTTAAACCATTTATATCTTTTCTGAACTGCACAAGCCTAAACCAACTGATTAAAATATTTGGGCGTATTTTATACTAATACTAAGGCAAGGCAAGGCAAGGCAATTGATTAAAGCTCAATTTTATTCCTGTTAATCTTTCGTAGCACTGTTATTCGTTTAGCAGGAAACTGAAAGTTAGAATTGATGATCGCGCTACGTACCCGATCTTTAGACTCTTTTACTGTGGTTTCAGGTAGCCCAACCAAGGTAAAACCTGGCATGCCATTGCTGATATGAACTTCTACACTCACCGAGGGCGCTTGCACCCCGACACTTGCCCGACTATGAATGATTGCCAGCCCCATACGCTCTCCAAGTTACTCAATACTCATACCCCTACAGAGAACCTCACGGTTCCAACCTGTTTGGGTATAACCAAATGTTTTTTATATGTACTTATGTTATATACCGCGTACAAACTGGGGGTTAATGTGAAAAAAGAATGACTTTTTGCTTGTCATGCAACGGAATTGTGTGATACCACTAGAGACGCAAACAATTGCGTAGAACATTACACAAAAAATTAACGATAGAAATTAACGACAGACAGATGAACCTATTCGCCAAATTCAATTCACTGCTAGCCCTGATTATCGTGGTCATTATTGGCATCACGCGGGGTGTTGTGGGCGAAAGGTAACCACAAATTATAAAAAACCCCCGCACTGAAAAGTCCGGGGGTTTTTTTACAACTACAAGTTGTCATCTGTCTAACCCTTGGACAGTTTAACGGGAAGAATGGGAGTGCACATGAAGTGCAACACATATGGCGATAGCTACGAGCCTCAACGTAGCAAAGGAGGTTTACGATGACTGGAGCACAACTTGTCGTAGCCGCTTTAAGACAGCAAGGCATCAATACCATATTTGGCTACCCTGGCGGAGCCATCATGCCCATCTATGATGCCTTGTATGACGGAGGTGTTGAACACATCTTATGCCGTCATGAACAAGGGGCAGCCATGGCCGCTATAGGTATGGCTCGTTCAACTCAAGATGTTGCTGTTTGCATGGCAACTTCCGGCCCTGGCGCCACTAACCTCGTTACCGGCCTTGCCGATGCGTTCCTTGATTCCGTTCCACTGGTCGCCATTACGGGTCAAGTAGCCAGCTCCCATATCGGTACCGACGCCTTCCAAGAAATGGATGTGATCGGTATGTCCCTCGCCTGTACCAAACACAGCTACTTGGTCACTGAAATCGAAGACCTAGCTCCAACACTGGCTGAAGCATTTGAAGTAGCCAAAACCGGTCGTCCAGGTCCTGTTATTGTTGACATCGCTAAAGACGTTCAGCTTGCACAGGCACCAACCGATTTGCTGCCACCATATGTTGCACCGCCTATCGAAGATGTTGCCGCCGCAGACGTTAAGCGAGCTCAAGAAGTGTTAGCCGCTTCGACACGCCCTGTACTTTACGTCGGTGGTGGTGTTCAGCTCGCCAAAGCAACGGATGCAGTACGAGAGTTCTTACGTCTGAACCCTATGCCAGTGGTAAGCACTCTGAAAGGCCTAGGCACCATTGAACGCCACGATCCCCATTACTTGGGCATGCTAGGTATGCACGGAACCAAAGCCGCAAACCTTGTTGTACAGGAATCGGATCTGTTGATTGTTGTTGGTGCGCGATTTGATGACCGTGTGACAGGAAAACTCGACACGTTTGCTCCGAATGCAAAAGTGATTCACATTGATATTGATGCGGCAGAAATTCATAAGCTGCGCCACGCCAATGCTCCACTGCGTGGTGACATCAATACGATTCTTCCTCAGTTAGAACTGACACAAGACATCACTCCTTGGGTTCACCACAGTGAAAGTTTACGTAGTGGCTTTAAGTGGCGTTATGACCACCCTGGCGAGCTTATCTATGCGCCACTATTACTCAAACAGTTATCCGATATGATGCCGGATAGCTCGATTGTCTCAACGGATGTCGGCCAACATCAGATGTGGGCAGCACAGCATATTCAGCCGCGTGATCCGCAAAATTTCATCACCTCCGCAGGTCTAGGCACGATGGGCTTTGGCCTACCCGCAGCGATGGGGGCAGCAGTCGCGCGTCCGGATGATCAGTCTATTCTTATAACGGGTGACGGGTCATTTATGATGAACGTCCAAGAATTAGGTACATTAAAACGTCGCCAAATTCCGGTGAAGATTGTGCTCCTTAATAACCAACGCCTAGGCATGGTGCGCCAGTGGCAATCGCTATTTTTCGATGGCCGCCACAGTGAAACCATTCTTGACGACAACCCTGACTTCGTGATGCTAGCCAAAGCATTCGATATTCCGGGTAAAACCATCACCAAGAAAGAAGAAGTGGAGCCAGCATTGAAAGAGATGCTAGCGAGCAAAACTTCTTACATGCTTCACGTTTTAATCGATGAAGAAGAAAACGTGTGGCCTTTGGTACCGCCAGGCGCCTCAAACAGTGATATGTTGGAAAACACATAGGAGACCATCACATGGACAGATATTTACTCGATATCAAAGCCGATGACAAACCGGTACTGTTAGAGCGCGTTCTACGTGTGATTCGTCACCGAGGCTTTGTGATAAAACAAGTTGCCGCGACGCAAAACCATGAAAGTAAAGTGGCCAGCGTGGAGATCATTGTCGATAGCGACCGGCCAATTTCGTTTTTGATCAATCAGATTGAAAAGTTGTGGGACGTGCGTAAAGTTGAGGTGCTAAAAATCCGCAACGATGAGCTGCCAAATCACAACTTACAACAACAAGTAAGTGCATAAGGAAGGCAATAAATGGCAACGAAAACAGCAGATTTCATTTGGTTTAATGGCGAGATGGTGCCGTGGGCAGAGGCAAACGTACACGTTTTGACTCATGCGATGCACTACGGTACCTCGGTATTTGAAGGCGTACGTTGTTACAACACGCCCAAGGGTCCAATTGTCTTCCGTCACCGCGAGCACGCACAACGCTTAAAAGATTCTGCCAAGATTTATCGCTTCCCTATTCCATACTCTGTGGAAGAAATCATGGAAGCCACCCGTGAAACCTTACGCCAAAACAAACTGGATAATGCTTACATTCGCCCACTGGGTTTTGTTGGTAATGTCGGCTTAGGTGTATGTCCTCCAGTCGGCACTGAAATGGACCTGATTATCGCGGCGTTCCCATGGGGTTCGTATTTAGGTGAAGAAGCATTAGAGAAAGGCGTGGATGCCATGATTTCCAGTTGGAACCGCGCTGCACCCAACACCATTCCAACCGCAGCAAAAGCGGGAGGCAACTACCTATCTTCATTATTAGTAGGCGGTGAAGCTCGTCGTCACGGTTACGATGAAGGTATTGCGCTCAGCGTGGACGGTTATCTGTCGGAAGGCGCGGGTGAGAATATCTTTGTCATCAAAGATGGCGTGATCACAACCCCACCAGCAACCAGTGCGATATTACCGGGCATCACTCGTGACTCAATCATGACCATTGCGCGTGATAAAGGCTATGACGTACGCGAAGCGAACATCGCTCGTGAAGCACTTTATCTAGCGGACGAAGTCTTTATGACCGGAACCGCAGCGGAAATCGTACCTGTCGCAACCGTCGACAAAATTGAAGTGGGCAACGGTAAACGTGGCCCTATCACTAAAGAATTGCAACAAGCCTACTTTGGCCTATTTAACGGCACCACTGAGGACAAGTGGGGCTGGTTAGACTATGTGTACCCAGAGCAGAAGTAAGAAGGAATTAAGAAATGCCAAAATATAGATCAGCAACCACCACACATGGTCGTAACATGGCGGGTGCTCGTGCGCTCTGGCGTGCTACTGGTGTAAAAGATGATGACTTCGGAAAACCAATCATCGCGGTCGTGAACTCATTTACTCAGTTTGTTCCGGGGCACGTTCACCTTAAAGATATGGGTCAATTGGTTGCCGGTGAAATCGAAAAAGCCGGTGGTATCGCGAAAGAATTCAATACCATTGCGGTCGATGACGGCATCGCAATGGGTCACGGCGGCATGCTTTACTCATTGCCGTCACGTGAACTGATCGCCGACTCTGTGGAGTACATGGTCAACGCACACTGCGCTGATGCTATGGTGTGTATTTCGAACTGTGACAAAATCACTCCGGGAATGATGATGGCAGCAATGCGCCTTAATATTCCAGTGATCTTCGTGTCTGGTGGCCCGATGGAAGCGGGTAAAACCAAGCTTTCTGATCAGATCATTAAACTCGACTTGGTTGACGCAATGATCCAAGGCGCCGATCCAACGGTTTCGGATCAACAGAGTGAACAGATCGAACGTTCCGCGTGTCCAACTTGTGGTTCGTGCTCAGGCATGTTTACCGCCAACTCAATGAACTGTCTAACCGAAGCGTTAGGCCTCTCTCAGCCAGGTAACGGGTCTATGCTGGCAACGCATGCCGACCGTGAGCAATTGTTTATTAATGCTGGTAAACGCATCGTTGAACTAACAAAACGTTACTACGAACAAGATGACGCATCTGCCCTACCGCGTAACATCGCTAATCGCGCAGCCTTTGAAAATGCGATGGCATTGGACATTGCCATGGGTGGCTCTAGCAACACCGTTCTGCACCTGTTAGCAGCGGCACAAGAAGGTGAAGTAGACTTCGACATGAACGACATCGATGAAATGTCTCGTCGCGTTCCTCACCTATGTAAAGTGGCTCCATCGACTCAGAAATACCATATGGAAGATGTCCACCGTGCGGGAGGCGTCATGGCTATCTTGGGTGAGCTAGACCGCGCAGGCTTGTTAAACGGTAATACACACACCGTCCTGGGCATGACCATGCAACAGCAGCTTGCCGAGTACGACATCATCCAAACCGAAAACGAAGAGGTACTTAAATTCTTCCGCGCTGGTCCTGCAGGTATTCGTACCACCCAAGCCTTCTCGCAAGATTGCCGTTGGGATCGCCTTGACGATGACCGTGTTGATGGCTGTATCCGCTCAAAAGACAACGCATTCAGTCAAGAAGGTGGTCTAGCGGTCCTTTCCGGTAACATTGCCGTTGATGGATGTATCGTTAAAACCGCTGGTGTAGATGAAGAAAACCTTAAATTCCAAGGCCCTGCAATTGTTTTCGAAAGTCAAGATTCGGCAGTGGATGGTATTTTAGGCGGTAAAGTGAAAGCTGGCGAAGTGGTTGTTATCCGTTACGAAGGGCCTAAAGGCGGTCCAGGTATGCAAGAAATGCTTTACCCAACCACGTACCTAAAATCCATGGGTCTGGGTAAATCGTGCGCCCTACTAACGGATGGCCGTTTCTCAGGTGGAACATCAGGCTTATCAATCGGCCACGCCTCTCCAGAAGCGGCGAGTGGTGGTACGATCGGCTTGGTTCAGGATGGTGACATTATCACCATTGATATCCCAAGCCGTTCCATCACACTTGATGTCCCAGAAGATGAGCTCGCTGCACGCCGAGCAAAACAAGATGAGTTAGGCTGGAAACCCGCTGACCGTCAACGTGACGTTTCTTTTGCGCTGAAAGCGTACGCAAGTATGGCAACCAGTGCTGACAAAGGGGCAGTACGAGACAAATCTAAGCTAGAGGGCTAGCAGCGATGGAATCTCAACCCGAAAAGACAGTCAATCAAACTGGCGCAGATTATCTGCGTCAAATCCTACGTGCACCGGTTTATGAAGTCGCAACGGTCACCCCTTTACAAGACATGCCTCGCTTGTCTGCACGCATTGGCAATCATGTACAGATCAAACGTGAAGATCGCCAACCTGTGCACTCATTTAAGCTACGCGGGGCATACAATATGGTCGCTAGCTTATCGGAAGAGCAAAAAGCCGCGGGAGTGATTGCCGCTTCAGCAGGTAACCATGCTCAAGGCATGGCGCTTTCTGGAACCAAATTAGGCATCAAAACAACGATTGTGATGCCAAAAACAACACCAGATATCAAAGTTGACGCTGTGCGCAGCTTTGGTGGTAATGTCGTCCTGCATGGCAGCAACTTTGATGAAGCCAAAGCAGAAGCTGAGCGTTTATCGGAGGAGTATGGTTACACCTTCGTACCTCCGTTTGATCACCCACTAGTGATTGCCGGGCAAGGCACCATTGGCATGGAAATGCTGCGACAAAATGGTCACTTAGAATACATTTTTGTGCCAGTGGGCGGTGGTGGCTTAGCCGCTGGTGTTGCAGTATTGGTGAAACAACTGATGCCAGAAATCAAAGTCATTGCAGTCGAGCCAGAAGATTCTTCGTGTCTGAAAGCAGCGCTGGATGCAGGTGAGCCGGTGGTTCTTGATCAAGTCAGCATGTTTGCTGATGGGGTTGCGGTAAAACGCATTGGTGAAGAGACGTTCCGTTTATGCCAGAAATACATTGATGGCCATGTTGCTGTGTCTAGTGACGAAATCTGCGCCGCAGTGAAAGACATCTTTGAAGACACCCGAGCCATCGCTGAGCCTTCTGGTGCGTTGGCTTTAGCAGGCTTGAAGAAGTTCGTAGAACAAAACCATCTCGAAGGCAAAAACTTAGGTACCGTCCTTTCTGGTGCTAACACCAACTTCCATGGTCTGCGTTATGTTTCCGAGCGCTGTGAACTGGGTGAAAAGCGCGAAGGTTTGCTCGCGGTGACCATTCCAGAGCGCCAAGGAGCATTCTTAGAGTTTTGCAACTTGATTGGTGGTCGTGCTGTTACTGAGTTCAACTACCGCTACAACGACGATCAGTTAGCCAATATATTTGTCGGGGTACGTCTGCAAGGCGGGCAAGAAGAACTGGAACAAATCATTCACGATCTTCGTGATGGTGGTTATCCCGTCGTGGATCTTTCCGATGATGAAATGGCGAAGCTACATATTCGCTATATGATCGGCGGAAAACCATCAAAGCCACTGACAGAGCGTCTGTACAGCTTTGAATTTCCTGAATACCCGGGCGCACTGCTTAAGTTCCTGAGTACGTTAGGAACACATTGGAACATCAGCTTGTTCAACTATCGCAATCATGGTGCCGATTACGGTCGAGTTCTTTGTGGTTTCGAGTTAAATGAAGGCGATTTGGCCCAGTTTACGACGCACTTACGTGAGCTTGGTTACCAATATAAAGATGAAACAGACAACCCATCGTATAAGTTCTTTTTATCCTAAGTTGTGCTGATACTCATCCACCTAAAACACCTCGCCATCGCGAGGTGTTTTTAAACCAAGCACAGTCATCAAGTTCTCAAAAGTGGCGTAAGATCCATGGCAATGGCGAGCATCAATGTTGTAACCAATCTTGGTGTAATTGACTGGATGATCCTAAATAATCAACCATCCATTGGATCAACTTATGGTTGTCATCTTTACGCCATACTAAGCAACAGTGGCTGAGTGGCATCTCATCCGGTAATACTTTTTCTACCAGTACACCTTGGTTAATTAACGGCATCGCAATGTGGCGCGGCATATACCCTACACCCACCCCATTTTTCAGACATTCAATGGCACTGTACCAATTCGGTAATAGCAGCCGTCTCTGTTGTGGATAATGCCCCGTATGACGCTTAGGCAGCACATTAGACGTATCATCCAAGCAAATGGCTGGAAACTGGCTGACAAACGCTTCGGTTAAAACCTGTTGGCGCACACACGGGTGAGCAGGAGACATGACAAATGCCCAATCTAATTTACCCATCTCTTTTACTTCAAAATCTCCCCCAACTGGAATGGCCGACGTTGCGCCAACAACGATATCTGCTCGTCCTTGTGCGATAGCTTCCCAAGACCCATTGAACACTTCCATATTGATTTGCAGTTCAGCAAAATCAAACTCACGATAAAAGTCATCCACCAGCGGCTTAAGTTTGTCCAGTTTTACCACATTATCCAAGGTCAACTTAAGCGTACTTTGCCAACCATGCGCGGCGCGGCGGGTTTGCATCTTCACCTCTTCCATCTGTCGCAATAAAGAGCGAGCTTCGGCGATAAATAGCTCCCCAGCTGGGGTCAGCTCTACTTTTCTGGGTAACCGACGAAACAACACCACATTTAAATCTTTCTCTACCTGCCGAACCGCATAACTGATCGCAGAAGGGACCTTATGTAACACGTCCGCCGCTGCGGTAAAACTGCCTAACCGAGCAACGGTATCGAGCAGCTCTAAAGAAGATTTAGAGAACATCCACGCCTAACCTTTCAAAAATTTTGATTCATAACCAACAATTTTAACGTTTTATTTTTAACAGATCGAAAAATACAATGAAAAGGTAAATAAATCAGGGTTGGCGCCAACTGATATTGATTAAAAAATAATTAAAAAATTTGATTGGTAATAAAATGAAAATAGCAAAATTACAACTCGTTTATCTTGCAGTGCTATCCATGTTGGGCTTTATTGCCACGGATATGTACCTACCTGCATTTAAAGCCATGGAAGTCGACTTTGCGACCGGCCCGGAGCAGATAGCCCTGTCTTTGACTGTATTCTTAGGCGGAATGGCGTTTGGCCAACTGATGTGGGGACTGGCTTCAGACAAATTTGGCCACCGAAATACCTTGGCGACAGGCTTGGTGATATTTACCCTTGCTTCATTCGGTCTGGCTTTCTGCGACCAAGTATGGCAATTGCTAACCTTACGATTTATTCAAGCGATTGGTGTGTGTGCACCTGCCGTGATCTGGCAAGCCATGGTGATTAAGCGTTACTCAAGCAGCAGCCAACAAATTTTTGCTACCATCATGCCGCTGGTGGCGTTATCTCCAGCACTCGCCCCTCAGCTCGGTGTGATCCTAGCGGACAACTTGGGCTGGCACAGTATCTTTATTACTCTGAGCGCAGTTGGCGTACTACTTGTCGCGGCAACCATGATGCAGAAAAACGAAAGCGTAGAAACCAAGCAAACCAGTATTTCTACAGACATCAAAGCCCTGCTCAGCTCTAAAGCTTACCTTGGCAACGTATTTATGTTTGCTACCGCTTCCGCGGCGTTCTTTGCATATCTGACAGGCATGCCAGAAATCATGGCTCAACTCGGTTATGACGCCAAAGACATCGGACTCAGCTTCATTCCGCAGACTATCGCTTTTATGGCAGGTGGCTATTTGGGTAAAGTCGGTGTGCGTAAGTTTGGTGACGAAAAAATACTTCGTCAGTTAATCGGGCTTTTCAGCGTCGCTGCCGTTTTAGTGTTTATCGCTTCTCAATGGCAACTCACGTCGATATGGCCAATTTTGGCACCGTTTTGTTTAATTGCTGTGGCGAATGGCGCTCTCTACCCAATCGTTGTGAATCGCGCTTTAGCGAGTGCGCAACAAAGCCCGGCAACGGCAGCTGGCCTGCAAAACAGCTTACAAATCTGTGTAAGTAGTTTATCGAGTGCATTGGTTGCTGCGTTAGCAAGTCAAGCGCAGATGGTGACAGGTATCGCGATAGTGTTGTGCATGGGTGGTTTATGGATTGGGTACATCGTCTCTAATCGTGAACTATCCAGCCATTTCATAACACCAGATAACGCGCGTGTCGTCAGCAATGAAGAGTAATAAAAACAAGTAACAAGAACGACAAAGCCGCTCGAATCAGCGGCTTTGATTTTTTATTCAGTAAAATACCGCGAAGCGGAATTACTTTTTCTTTTCTGGGCGTTGCCAGCCAGGTATTTTGCGCTCTTTCGCGCGAGTAATCACTAACTCACCTGCATCGACGTCTTTTGTCAACGTCGTACCGGCACCAATAGTCACACCATCAGCAATGGTCAAAGGCGCCACCAGCTGGCTATCTGAACCAACGAAAACGTCGTTACCGATAATGGTCTTGAATTTATTCGCACCGTCGTAGTTGCAGGTAATTGTGCCGGCACCGATATTGGTGCGCTGGCCGATTTCCGCATCCCCCAAATAAGTTAAATGGTTGGCTTTCGAACCTTCACCAATACGGGCATTTTTAACTTCAACAAAGTTACCGACGTGTGAATCATTTCGCATTTCTGCGCCTGGACGCAGACGGCTAAATGGGCCAACGGTACAGGTTTCGCCCACCGTTGCACCTTCAATGACGCTGTACGGACGAATGACCGTATTGTCATCAATCTCACAGTCAGTCAGCACACAGCCAGCACCGATCACCACGTTATCGCCCAATGTCACTTTACCTTCGATGATGACATTAACATCGATTTCGCAGTCCATGCCGCATTGCAATTCACCACGCAAATCAAAACGAGCAGGATCACGCAGCATCACACCTTGTTCTAGTAACTTCTGCGCTTGCATGGATTGAAAAGCGCGCTCAAGACGAGCTAACTGAGCGCGATCATTGACCCCTTCCACTTCGATTGGATTGACCGGATGCACGGCTTCAACCGCACGACCTTCATCATGTGCTGCGGCAATAACGTCGGTTAAGTAGTATTCGCCTTGCGCATTTTGATTGTTCAGACCCGCAAGCCAGCGCTTCAAGTCGCCGCCTGTTGCCACCATCACACCGGTATTGATCTCTTTAATCAGTTTTTGCTCTTCAGTCGCATCTTTCTGTTCGACGATAGCAACCACAGGGCCGTTCTTACGCACAATGCGTCCATAGCCTGTCGGGTTGTCTAGAACCACCGTGAGCAGCGCAATTCCACCTGTAGGCTGGGCATCAAGCAAGCTCTCAATAGTTTCTTCAGAGATAAGCGGAACATCACCGTATAGAATCAGTACTTTTTCATCATCTTCGAACTGCGCTGAAGCCTGATCTACCGCGTGCCCAGTGCCAAGTTGCTCAGACTGAAGTACCCAGTTGACCGGCTCTTCAGCAAGCGTCTGCTTCATTTGATCACCAGCGTGACCGTAAACTAAATGAATGTTTTGCGCACCGAGCCCAGAACATGTATCAATGACATGTTTTGCCATCGGCTTACCTGCCAACGTATGAAGCACTTTTGGCATGTTCGAGTACATACGGGTTCCTTTACCCGCAGCAAGGATTACTGCACTGAATTTCATTAATAACCTATTTGATGTTCCGTATTAGTTGGCGGTTATTTTAGACAGCTTGGAAGGATTAGTTAATGGTGAGAAGTAAATTTCCAATAAAAATTAAGCAAAAAGGCGACCATATGGTCGCCTTTTTCATGCAACGTTGCTAATTGAGCTTAGCGACGCTTCTTGGTCAGTTCGATAACTCGTAACTGAGCCATGGCTTTAGCCAGTTCACTGGCCGCTTGTGCGAAGTCCATATCGCCATGCTGATTCTGGATGTTCTCTTCAGCACGACGCTTGGCTTCTTCTGCCTTAGCTGCGTCTAGATCTTCACCACGAATCGCAGTATCAGCCAGTACTGTAGCAGTACCAGGCTGAACTTCGACCATACCACCCGAGACATAAATGAACTCTTCGTGGCCGTGCTGTTTCACAATACGCACCATACCAGGCTTAATAGCGGACAGAAGCGGAGTATGGCCGTGGAAAATACCAAGCTCACCTTCGCTACCGGTCACCTGAAACGTTTCAACACGACCTGAGAAAATACGTTTCTCAGCGCTGACCACGTCTAGGTGAAAGGTTATTGGTGCCATATCGCCTCCTAGTTAGCCTTATAGCTTCTTAGCATTCTCAATAGCATCATCAATGCTACCGCAGTACATAAATGCCTGCTCTGGAATGTCATCGTATTCACCAGCGAGTAGACCTTTGAAACCGCGTAGAGTTTCTTTAAGAGGTACGTAGATACCTGGGTCACCTGTAAATACTTCTGCTACGTGGTAAGGCTGAGTTAGGAAACGCTCAATCTTACGTGCACGAGATACAACTTGCTTATCTTCTTCAGATAGCTCGTCCATACCTAGAATCGCAATGATGTCTTTCAGCTCTTTGTAGCGCTGAAGTGTCTGCTGAACGCCACGAGCAACGTCGTAGTGATCTTGACCAACCACAAGTGGATCAAGCATACGAGACGTTGAATCTAGTGGGTCAATCGCAGGGTATAGACCCATTGCCGCGATGTTACGGTTAAGTACAACCGTTGCATCTAAGTGCGCGAACGTGGTTGCTGGAGACGGGTCAGTCAAGTCATCCGCAGGTACGTAAACCGCCTGTACAGACGTGATAGAACCTGATTTTGTTGACGTGATTCGCTCCTGAAGTACACCCATCTCTTCTGCAAGAGTTGGCTGGTAACCTACCGCAGAAGGCATACGACCTAGCAGTGCTGATACCTCAGTACCGGCCAATGTGTAACGGTAGATGTTATCAATGAACAGTAGTACGTCACGACCTTCGTCACGGAACTTCTCTGCCATTGTAAGACCAGTCAGTGCAACACGTAGACGGTTACCTGGTGGCTCGTTCATCTGACCGTAAACCATCGCTACTTTTGATTCTTCAGGCTTCTCAACGTTTACAACGCCCGCTTCCTGCATCTCGTAGTAGAAATCGTTACCTTCACGAGTACGCTCACCAACACCAGCAAATACTGATAGACCAGAGTGTTGTAGTGCGATGTTGTTGATAAGTTCCATCATGTTAACGGTCTTACCTACACCTGCACCACCGAATAGACCGATTTTACCACCCTTAGCGAATGGACAAATTAGGTCGATTACTTTAACACCCGTTTCTAGGAGTGCAATTTCGTTTGATTGGTCTTCGTAGCTTGGTGCGCTACGGTGGATAGAGTAAACCTCTTCCGCACCGACTTCACCACGCTCATCAATCGCGTCACCTAGGACGTTCATGATACGACCTAGTGTTTTAGTACCTACTGGTACTGAAATTGGAGCGCCAGTGTTAACCACTTCTACTCCACGACGTAAACCATCAGAGCTACCCATAACGATACAACGAACTACGCCACCGCCTAGCTGTTGTTGAACTTCAAGAACAAGACGCTCTTTTGAGTCCGTTACGTTTAGAGCGTCATATACACTAGGTACATCGCTCTGTGGGAACTCTACGTCGACTACCGCACCGATGATCTGTACGATCTTACCTGTAGCCATCGTTAATCCTCTAAACTATTTCGTTTTACCTAAGCTTAAACCGCAGCTGCACCACCAACGATTTCAGATAGCTCTTGTGTAATCGCCGCCTGACGGGCTTTGTTGTACACAAGTTCCAAATCGTCAATCAAGTTAGTCGCGTTATCCGTTGCAGCTTTCATCGCAATCATTCGAGCCGCTTGCTCACAAGCAAGGTTCTCAACCACACCTTGGTATACCTGAGACTCTACGTAACGCACCAAAAGTGTGTCCAATAGAGGCTTTGGTTCAGGCTCATAGATGTAATCCCATGAATGCTCACGCTGCACCTCTTCGCTATCCGATTTAGGCAAAGGTAGCAATTGATCGATCGTTGGTTGCTGAACCATCGTATTCACAAATTTATTGAATACTACGTATAGACGGTCCAGTTCACCTTCATCGTATTTTTTCAGCATTACGCCAACAGAACCGATAAGGTCTTCTAGCGTTGGGCTATCGCCCAGACCAGAGACCTGTGCCGCAACTTTTGCGCCACCATGTTTGAAGAAGGCAGTTGCTTTTGAGCCAATGACAGCAAGCTCAATTTCAGCGCCTTTTTCTTTCCATGACTGAATGTCTGTGACGGCTTTCTTAAACACGTTAATGTTCAAGCCACCACACAGACCACGGTCTGTTGAAACGATGATGTAACCAACACGTTTAGCTTCACGCTCTTCTAGGTACGGATGACGGTACTCTAGATTTGCATTAGCCACATGACCGATCACTTTACGCATTGTTTCAGCGTATGGACGAGAAGCTTCCATTGCGTCTTGAGAACGACGCATTTTTGAAGCTGCTACCATTTCCATCGCTTTCGTAATTTTCTGCGTG
This sequence comes from Vibrio mytili, assembly GCF_000830505.1. GTDB lineage: Bacteria > Pseudomonadota > Gammaproteobacteria > Enterobacterales > Vibrionaceae > Vibrio > Vibrio mytili. The sequence continues at coordinate 14,738 of NZ_JXOK01000001.1, forward strand.
CTTTTAACACTACCGATTTTATTACGTATCTCTTTTGCGCCGGCCATCGTTACTCTCCGTTAGTTGGTGGCAGAAACTGCCACCGACCTAATTACCAAGTTTGAGTTGCTTTGAAGTCGTCGGTCAGTTTCTTAAACTGAGCTTCGATTTCATCGTTGTAAGCACCAGACTTGTCGATCTCAGCTGCTAGTTCAGCGTATTGACCGCGAGCGTACGATAGTAGAGCCGCCTCAAAATCTAGAACTTTGTTCAGTTCTACATCATCAAGGTAACCACGCTCTGCTGCGAAGATAGTTAGTGCTTGGTCAAATACAGACATAGGAGCGTACTGCTTCTGCTTCATCAGTTCTGTAACTTTTTGACCATGGTCTAGCTGCTTCTTCGTTGCTTCATCAAGATCAGAAGAGAACTGAGCAAATGCTGCAAGTTCACGGTATGCAGCAAGTGCTGTACGGATACCGCCTGATAGTTTCTTGATGATTTTCGTCTGAGCTGAACCACCTACACGAGATACTGAGATACCTGGGTCAACCGCTGGACGAACACCGGCGTTAAATAGCTCAGTTTGTAGGAAGATCTGACCATCGGTAATCGAGATTACGTTAGTCGGTACGAATGCTGAAACGTCACCTGCTTGAGTTTCAATGATAGGTAGAGCAGTCAAAGAACCCGTCTTACCTTTCACTTCACCGTTAGTGAAACGTTCTACGTAATCTTCGTTTACACGAGCAGCACGCTCTAGTAGACGAGAGTGTAAGTAGAATACATCACCCGGGAATGCCTCACGGCCTGGTGGACGTTTAAGTAGTAGAGAGATCTGACGGTAAGCTACTGCTTGCTTAGATAGGTCATCGTAAACAATCAGTGCGTCTTCACCGCGATCGCGGAAGTATTCACCCATCGCACAACCTGCGTAAGGCGCCAAGTATTGCAGCGCTGCAGATTCAGAAGCAGATGCTACTACCACGATAGTGTTTTGTAGTGCGCCGTGCTCTTCTAGTTTGCGAACTACGTTGGCAATAGTCGATGCTTTCTGACCGATTGCTACGTAGATTGAGAAAATACCAGAGTCTTTCTGGTTGATGATCGAGTCGATCGCCAGAGCGGTTTTACCGATCTGACGGTCACCGATGATAAGCTCACGCTGACCACGACCGATAGGGATCATTGAGTCAACTGACTTATAACCAGTTTGTACAGGTTGATCTACCGATTTACGGTCGATTACGCCTGGTGCGATCATTTCTACAGGTGAAGTCAGCTTCGCTTCAATAGGACCTTTACCATCAATAGGCTCACCCAGCGTGTTGACTACGCGGCCTAGTAGTTCTGGACCAACTGGCACTTCAAGAATGCGGCCAGTACCTGTAACTTTCATGCCTTCCCTAAGGTCAGCATATGGGCCCATTACAACCGCACCAACCGAGTCACGCTCAAGGTTAAGTGCTAGTGCATAACGGCCACCCGGTAATTCAATCATTTCACCTTGCATCACGTCCGCTAGGCCGTGGATGCGGATGATACCATCGCTTACCGATACGATAGTACCCTCGTTGCGAGCTTCACTAACAACATCGAAAGATTCGATACGTTGTTTGATCAGATCGCTAATTTCCGTGGAATTAAGTTGCATGCTCCAATCCCCATTAAGACTGCAATGCATCGCTCAGGCGGTTCAAACGACCACGCGCTGAGTCATCGATGACTAGGTCTCCGGCTCGAATAATAACCCCACCAAGTAGGGTCTCATCTACGCTGCAATTCAGCTTCACTTTGCGTTCAAGACGCGCTTCAAGTTTGCTGCCAATATTTGCTAGCTGTTTATCAGAAAGCTCGGTTGCTGAAATTACTTCAACGTCGATTTCTTTCTCATGCTCTTTCTTCAGAATGAAGAATTGCTCACAAATATCAGGAAGGGCCGTTAAACGACCATTCTCAGCCATAACTTTAAGCAAGTTTTGACCGTGCGAATCAACTTGGTCACCGCAAACTGCAACAAATATTTCTGCCATTTTATCAGCAGAAAATGAACTGGTTAGTAGCTCATCCATTTGTTCGTTTTTAGCGACTTCAGCAGCAAAAGATAACATTTGGCCCCATTGGTCCAATTGGTCTTTCTCTACTGCAAAGTCAAATGCTGCTTTAGCATAGGGGCGTGCGATAGTAGTCAAATCAGACATATGCGCCCCCAGACTTAAAGTTTTGCAGTTATGTTGTCGAGAATATCTTTTTGCGCTTCTTTATCGATAGAACGCTCAAGGATTTTCTCAGCACCAGCTACAGCCAGAGTAGCAACTTGTTTGCGCAGATCATCACGCGCGCGATTACGCTCAGCTTCAATTTCTGACTCTGCGTGCGCTAGGATTTTCTGGCGTTCTGCCTGAGCTTCCTCGCGTGCTTCGTCTAGAATTTGAGACTTGCGCTTATTCGCTTGATCGATGATCTCAGTTGCTGTGCGCTTCGCTTCTTTCAACTGATCAGAAGCGTTGGCTTGTGCCAGATTCAAGTCTTTTGCAGCACGTTCAGCTGCTTGAAGACCATCAGCAATTTTCTTCTGACGCTCTTCGATCGCTTGCATCAACGGCGGCCATACATATTTCATGCAGAACCACACAAAGAGTGCGAACGAGATTGCTTGACCTAGCAGAGTTGCGTTAATGTTCACAACAGCTACCCCTCTATTTGGACTAAGTGTTAATCAATGATAAGCCGCAATGGCTCATCTAGAGTTAAAAGTGATTAACCTAGTTGACCAACGAATGGGTTTGCGAAAGTGAATAGTAGCGCGATTACGATACCGATCATTGGAACCGCATCAAGTAGACCAGCGATGATGAACATCTTAACTTGTAGCATAGGAGCCATTTCTGGTTGACGAGCTGCACCTTCCAGGAATTTACCACCTAGCAGTGCGAAACCAATCGCTGTACCAAGAGAAGCAAGACCGACGATAATGCCTACGGCGATTGCAGAAAAGCTCAGTAAAGTTTCCATTACTATCTCCAATTTATAGTTGTTGGCTTAGTGCCCAAATAAAAAGCTTAAAAAATTAATGATCAGGATCTTCGTGTGCCATTGACAGATATACAATTGTCAACATCATGAATACGAAGGCTTGAATCGTAATAACCAAGATATGGAAGATTGCCCACGGTAGTGAACCCATCCATTGTAAGTACCATGGTAGCATTGCCGCACAAAGAATGAATACAACCTCACCCGCGAACATGTTACCGAATAAACGCATACCAAGAGAAAGAGGTTTCGCCAGTAGCGATACCACTTCGATCAGTAGGTTAAACGGAATCATCAGTGGGTGATTGAATGGATGTAGTGCAAGTTCTTTTGCGAATCCACCTAGACCTTTCACTTTGATGCTGTAATAAATCATCAATGCAAAAACGCCTAGAGCCATAGCCATGGTGATATTCACATCAGCAGAAGGTACAACCTTAAGGTAAGGAATACCAAGCCAATGCTCTGCTGGGTATGGTAAGAAGTCGATCGGGACTAAGTCCATCACGTTCATCAAAAATACCCAACAAAAGATAGTCAGTGCTAAAGGCGCGATCAGTGGGTTGCGTCCATGGAACGTGTCTTTGACGTTATCCGCGACAAATTCAACGATCATTTCTACAGCACACTGAAGCTTACCTGGTACACCCGCTGTTGTTCTCTTCGCTACTTTGTAAAAAATTCCGAGGAAAATTAAACCAGTAAACCAAGAAAAAAACAGGCTATCGATATGTACGTTCCAGAAACTTGTCTCCTCCGCTACCAAGCCTAACTTGTAAAGAGATAGGTTAGTAAGGTGGTGGGCAATGTAACCGGACGATGTTAGCGCTTCACCTGGCGCAGCCATAACTCATCCTATTTTTTGTTGTTAATGAATAGCACTGGTGCACAGATATTAATACCTAGTACCAGCAAATAGGTTAGTTTGAGGGGAACAAGTTCCACCTGCATATACATGTAGGCAACATAGAACAGTGCAACCGTGATGAGAATTTTCAGTACTTCACCCGCATAGAAGGACACAGCGATGCGCTTGGCAGCGCGAGCCCCACTAAACATAAAAGCACATAACGCGAATACTGCATTGGCAATAACAAATATGCCACCGCCAATCAACGCTGAAAGTCCCCACTCAGGATTTATGCTACCGCCATCCCTGCTGCCACAAAAATAACCGCGCCAGACTGGATCATTAACAATTGCCTTGCGAGCTCTCGTCCTGGTCTAGCTAACGCAGCTACCATGTATTCGTACCTCTAATAATATCCACTTCGCACTATACTCACTGTGCAGGGAAATTGGCGAAAATTATACGTTCAGTCCATCTTAATGCAATTCAATTGCATCAAAAAGTTACATATTTGTTTACAAAACGACAACTTTCGCACAAAATTCTATTAATTTGATTAATTGACCTAAATCAATTATCTCACCTAGGCCTCAAGCTTGGCAATTAGTTGGTCCAATTTGTGAGGCTCATCAAGACTTATCGTTAATTTCGCTTTTCCATTTGCAGATCGGCTTAAGGAAACTTGCGCATCAAGCAATTGACTCAATTTATGCGACATTTGCTCAGCTTCGATATCTTGTTGTTGCGTTTTTTGCTCATTTTGTGGAGCTAAGCACTTTTTTACTAACTGTTCGGTTTGGCGAACTGTCATTTGTTTCTGCGCGACATGCATCGCAATGTCAACTTGCTGCTCACCTTCTAAGGCTAATAGAGCACGCGCATGTCCCATTTCTAACTTCTTATCAGCAACCAAAGCTTTGACTTCATGGCCCAGCTGATTCAAGCGCAGTAAGTTACTTACTGTCGTTCTCGACTTACCAATCACCTCAGCCACTTGCTGATGCGTGAGAGAAAATTCATCTTGCAAACGCTCTAATGCTTGCGCTTCTTCAATCACGTTGAGGTCTTCACGCTGGATGTTCTCAATCAGAGCCATAGCAATTGCAGCGCGATCTTCGACTTTTTTCACCAGACATGGAACACGTTTGAGTCCAGCCTGTTTTGCCGCTCGCCAGCGTCGCTCGCCGGCAATAATCTCATACTGACCGCTTTCCACCCGACGAACCACAATCGGCTGAATGATACCTTGTGACTGAATTGACGCAGCCAGCTCTTCTAAGGCTTCTGGTGCCATGTCTTTACGTGGTTGATAGACACCCGGCTGCAATTGATTAATTGCGAGTTCACTTAACTCACCGTCAGCTGATAAGGCTTGGCTTTGCGATGCAATATGCTGTTTCTCACGAGCAAATGAACTGGTCGACAACAACGCATCCAGTCCTTTTCCTAGACCACGATTAGACATGGAGATGAATTCCTTCGGTTAGAGTTAAACTGGGATTTCTTCACGGCGCAGCATCTCGCCCGCTAGAGCAAGATAAGCTTTGGCACCAGCAGAGTACTTGTCGTAGTACATGGCTGGCTTACCATGACTTGGCGCTTCAGCCAAACGAACATTACGCGGGATGACCGTGCGGTACACTTTAGTACCGAAATGCTTTTTCAGTTGATCGGAAACTTCATTCGATAAGCGATTGCGCGGATCGTACATGGTTCGCAACAAACCTTCAATTTTGAGGTTTTCATTCACTACCGCGGCCAACTTACTGATGGTATCCATAAGAGCAGTTAAACCTTCTAACGCAAAGTATTCACATTGCATCGGCACCAATACAGAATCTGCAGCTGCCATTGCGTTGATTGTAAGAAGGTTTAGAGAAGGAGGACAATCAATAAAGATGAAATCATAGTTATCACGAACTGAGGAGAGGGCATTTTTCAACCGCACCTCACGTGCAAACACTTCCATTAACTTAATTTCAGCGGCCGTCACATCGCCATTCGCTGCAATTAAATCGTACTTTCCAGTGGTTTCAGAACACACAACCTGTTCGAAGGGGGTATCTTCAACAAGAAGATCGTATGCCGTGGCATCCACCATGTACTTATCTACACCACTGGCCATCGTAGCATTCCCTTGAGGGTCAAGATCGATAACCAAAACTTTGCGCTTTGTTGCCGCCATCGAAGCCGCTAAGTTAATGCACGTTGTTGTTTTGCCGACCCCACCTTTCTGGTTGGCGATTGCTACAATTTTACCCACGACTACCTCGCTAATTATCCCTTGCGCGATAAGATTACTAGATGACGATCACCTTCCAACTCTGGAACCGTTAAAGATATGATCTCGGTCACACTACACCACTCAGGAAGCCGATCTAATTCATCTTTAGGATGTTGTCCTTTCAATGCAAGAAACAAACCGTTGTCCTGTTTTGGCAAATGGTGACACCACTCCACCATATCCGTTATCGATGCAAAAGCACGGCTCAGAACACCATCAAACTTTTCTTCCGGTTGAAACTCTTCCACTCGACTCTGTATTGGTGTGACATTATTTAAACCTAAAGTATGTACAACTTGCTTAATAAAACGGATACGTTTACCCAAACTATCAAGCAAATAAAACGTTTTTTCAGGATTCATAATCGCAAGCGGAATACCAGGCAACCCTGGCCCGGTACCTACGTCAATAAAACGCTCTCCCGATAAGTGAGTACTAACCACTACGCTATCAAGAATATGCTTAACAAGCATATCAAGTGGATCACGAACCGAGGTAAGATTGTAAGCTTTATTCCACTTGTTTAATAGTTCAACATAACCGACCAATTGGTCACGTTGTTTTTCTGATACTTCTAAATCCGTCTGAGCAAGCAGAGCATCCAGTTTGGTACGTAGAGCACTCATTACACTTCCTCACCTTTCTTCAACAAACCATGTTTCTTAAGGTGTACCAGTAGAATCGAAATTGCTGCCGGTGTAATACCTGAAATGCGAGAAGCAATGCCCACGCTTTCCGGCTTGGCTTCACTTAATTTTGCGACCACTTCATTTGATAAGCCTTTCACGTCTTTGTAATCTAAATCCACCGGGAGCTTGGTGTGCTCATGGCGCAAGGATTTTTCGATTTCATCTTGCTGTCGCTTAATGTAACCATCGTATTTGACTTGAATTTCCACTTGCTCGGCTGCTTGTCGATCTTCCATCGCGGGTGCAAAAGCATCTAACTGAGTCAATTGTTCGTAGGTAATCTCTGGTCGACGAAGAAGATCTTCACCACTTGCTTCGCGTGCCATTGGCGTTTTTAACAATTGGTTCAGCGCTTCAATGCCCTCTGATTTTGGATTCATCCACGTCGATTTAAGGCGCTGACGCTCCGTTTGCATGTTGTCGACTTTTTCGTTGAAACGTGCCCAACGGACGTCATCCACCAAACCAAGTTCACGCGCTTTTTCGGTCAATCGTAAATCGGCATTGTCTTCACGCAGCAGCAAACGGTATTCCGCACGAGAGGTGAACATACGATACGGCTCTTGGGTTCCCATCGTAGACAAATCATCAATCAATACGCCCATGTAAGCCTGATCGCGGCGTGGACTCCAGCCTTCTTTGTCTTGACTATAGAGACTCGCGTTTAAGCCCGCCATCAAACCTTGCGCAGCGGCTTCTTCGTAACCGGTTGTGCCGTTGATTTGACCAGCAAAGAATAATCCGTTGATAAACTTAGTTTCGTAGGTTTGCTTGAGATCACGTGGATCAAAGAAATCGTACTCGATTGCGTAACCAGGACGAACAATATGCGCGTTCTCAAAGCCTTTCATCGAGCGAACGATCTGAACCTGAACATCAAACGGTAAGCTTGTGGAGATGCCATTCGGGTATAACTCATGTGTGGTGAGCCCCTCTGGTTCGATGAAAATCTGGTGGCTATTTTTGTCGGCAAACGCATGACTTTGTCTTCGATCGAAGGACAGTAGCGTGGGCCAATACCTTCAATAACCCCTGCGTACATCGGACTACGATCAAGGTTGTTACGAATAACGTCGTGTGTTTTCTCGTTAGTATGAGTAATGAAACATGGGATTTGACGCGGATGTTGCTCTCGGTTACCCAAGAATGAAAAGACTGGGGTTGGGTCATCGCCATGCTGAGTTTCAAGCTGGGAAAAATCAACCGAACGCGCGTCAACACGTGGCGGCGTACCTGTTTTTAAACGATCCACACGGAAAGGTAACTCGCGAAGTCGATCCGCTAGCGCGATCGAAGGTGGATCACCTGCTCGGCCTCCCGACGCACTTTCCATACCAATGTGGATCTTGCCACCCAAGAACGTGCCTACGGTTAACACTACCGCTTTCGCGTGGAATTTGAGGCCCATCTGAGTAACAACACCGATAACACGATCTTGTTCTACGATAAGATCATCGACCGATTGTTGGAACAAGGTTAGATTTGGAGCATTTTCTAATGCGTTACGAACGTAAGCTTTGTACAAGGCGCGATCGGCTTGAGCACGCGTTGCTCGTACCGCAGGACCTTTTGATGCGTTAAGCGTTCGAAACTGAATACCTGCATGGTCAATGGCTTGTGCCATTAAGCCACCCATCGCATCCACTTCTTTGACTAGGTGTCCTTTACCGATACCACCAATTGCTGGATTACAAGACATTTGGCCTAATGTATCGATGTTATGAGTCAGGAGAAGAGTCTTTTGTCCTGTACGTGCAGATGCGAGTGCGGCTTCCGTTCCTGCGTGACCGCCACCAACAACAATGACGTCAAAATTTTCGTGATAAAGCATGAACCGACCTCAGGTATTCAAAGGATTTATTGGACAGATAAAGGAGCCACATTTTACCTGCTTTATGCCAGAGAGAAAATCGTTTTCTCGCTTTCTGTGTTTAAGGCTTCAAGTTATATATATATAAGATCTATATATATGATCTTTTATTAGATCTATTATTAGGATCCTCCTTTTCTGTGGATAAGCTTAAAATGATCAACAAGATCATGGATCTCATGTGGATCATATCTTGTGATCATGATTGGATCTACACGAGGATTTCCTGGGATCAAAATGGGTGGTTATACACAAGGGGGGAAAACGATCAAAGTTGTTATTGGGATAACTAAAGGAAAATCACTGGATCTTAGCCTACTTATCCACAGTCTGTTTGGTTGTTTTTTGAGCGGTTAAACGATGGGAATTGAAAAAAGTTATTCACAGTAAGGAAAAACAGAGCCGTATAACGACTCTGTTGTTGTCATTTGGCGGGCTAAAAACGATCGATATGTTCTTTTAACCATGCTTCTGCTGCATCTTCGGGTACTGCGTGGCTAAGGACATCAATCTTCAGACACTCAGTAATTGGCGTGCCACCAATATCTTCCAACAGGTCATATGCGTGTTGACCAGCTGCGCAAAAGGTATCGTAGCTGGAATCCCCAATCGCGATAACGGCGAACCTCACATCGGCCATTTTAGGGGGGGTGTTTTGCAATGCGGCAATAAAAGGCTGAATGTTATCTGGATAATCACCGGCTCCGTGCGTTGATGTGATCAGTAACCAAGTGCCTTGATTATCGATCGACGCGAGATCCGGTTGGTTGTGGATCGTGGTTTCAAAGCCATTCTCATTGAGTAGATCACTGAGGTGATCACCAACATATTCGGCGCCTCCTAGAGTACTGCCTGTGATAATGTGGATCATGTGCCTTCCTTTTAACGCTTATAGCTGTGCTTGTGTATTGCTTCAGGTACTGGGAATATAAAAAGAAACGCGGTATTAAGCCGAGCTTAACACCGCGTGTTTTATTATTTGCCGATACAAAATGAAGAGAAAATGCGTCCGAGTAAGTCATCGGAACTGAACTCTCCGGTAATCTCGTTCAAATGTTGCTGGGTGATGCGTAACTCTTCCGCGAGTATTTCCCCTGCCATATACCCTTCGAGTTGCTCTTGGCCGATTTGTAGGTGTTGTGCGGCGCGCTCAAGTGCATCAAGGTGACGACGACGAGCCATAAAGCCGCCTTCGCTATTACCTGAGAAGCCCATACACTCTTTTAAGTGCTCACGCAGTGCATCCACGCCCGCACCAGTTTTAGCCGATAGACGAATTAGTGTAGGGTTATTGACGTGACAGATCCCCATTTCTTCCTGGGTTTGATCGGCTTTGTTGCGGATCACGGTCATGCCAATATTGCCTGGGAGTCGGTCAACAAAATCTGGCCAGATATCTTTAGGGTCGGTGGCATCGGTTGTGGTGCCATCAACCATGAATAGCACGCGATCTGCTTGGGCTATCTCATCCCATGCCCGTTCAATACCAATTTTTTCCACTTCATCAGATGCATCACGCAAGCCAGCGGTATCGATGATGTGCAACGGCATCCCATCGATATGAATGTGTTCGCGCAGAACATCACGAGTGGTACCAGCGATGTCGGTGACAATCGCGGACTCTTTGCCAGACAGTGCGTTTAACAGGCTAGATTTTCCTGCATTTGGGCGTCCCGCGATCACCACCTTCATTCCTTCGCGCATAATCGCACCTTGGTTCGCCTCACGGCGCACGGCATCAAGGTTATCGATTATCGACTGGAGATCTCCCGATACTTTTCCATCAGCAAGAAAGTCGATTTCTTCCTCTGGAAAATCAATCGCGGCTTCAACATAAATACGCAGATGAATCAGAGACTCTACTAGCGTTTGAATTCGTTGAGAAAACTGACCTTGCAGTGACTGTAGGGCTGATTTTGCTGCCTCTTCTGAGCTAGCATCAATCAGATCCGCGATCGCCTCTGCTTGAGTTAGGTCCATCTTGTCGTTGAGGAACGCACGTTCAGAAAACTCACCTGGGCGTGCGGCACGCACGCCTTCAATGCCCAGGATACGTTTTATCAGCATATCCATAACCACTGGGCCACCATGGCCTTGGAGTTCGAGTACGTCTTCACCTGTAAATGAATGTGGGTTAGGGAAGTACAGTGCAATGCCCTGATCGAGTGTCACCCCGTCTTCAGACTTGAATGGCAGGTACTCTGCGTAGCGAGGTTTTAGTGTTTGACCTGTCACGGCTTGTGCAACTTGATTGGCTTTGGGGCCTGAAACACGAATAATACCGACACCGCCACGGCCAGGTGCCGTTGCTTGGGCGACAATCGTATCTGTAGTCATAATAGTGCCTTTTTAGCTGGGCTTTAGGGTAGGGTGACCCTAGGGAGCCAGAACCATTTGTTAGCTGAATTGTAATCAGCCAAAAACAAAAAGGCGACCTTTTGGCCGCCTTTCTTAATCATTTTTAGCAGGGTTACTTACTGTGTAAGCCTTTTTTCTCCAGCCCTTTGTAGATCAATGTTTGCTGGATTAGCGTCACGATATTCGATACCAACCAGTACAGAACAAGACCTGATGGGAAGAACAAGAAGAAGAAAGTAAACATAACCGGCATAAAGGTCATGATCTTCTGCTGCATAGGATCCGTTACCGTTGTTGGGCTCATCTTCTGAATCATGAACATTGACGCGCCCATCAATATTGGCAGGATGTAGTATGGGTCCTGTGCTGAAAGGTCATGGATCCAACCGAAGAATGGTGAGTGACGTAGCTCAACCGATTCCATAAGTGCCCAGTACAGTGAAATGAAGATAGGCATCTGTAGAACAAGAGGTAGACAGCCACCCAGTGGGTTTACTTTCTCTTTCTTGTACAGCTCCATCATTTCTTGGCTCATACGTTGGCGGTCATCGCCAATACGCTCACGCATCGCTTGCAGCTTAGGCTGTAGCATGCGCATTTTCGCCATCGAGGTGTATTGAGCTTTCGTTAGTGGGTACATCGCGCCACGAACTACAAAGGTCAATAGCATGATAGCGACACCCCAGTTACTGACAAAACCGTGAATCACTGACAGCAACCAGTGAAGAGGTTTAGCAATGAACCACAACCAGCCGTAGTCAACAACAAGGTCTAGGTTTGGTGCAACTGCCGCCATTTCATCTTGCAGTTTTGGACCAACCCAAAGGGTTGCTGCGAACTTCGCTTGGTCACCAGTAGCAATGGTTTTGTTCGGCATACGGATACCGATATCGCCCATGTTACCAATTACACGCGTATAAAGATTGGTTCCTGATTCATTACGTGGAACCCAAGCTGCGGCAAAGTAGTGTTGGATCATTGCAGCCCAGCCTTGGCCGTCAGCTAAATTGATAGACAGATTGCGGTTCTGCATATCATCAAAACTGTATTTCTTGTAGCGTGTATCTGCTGAAGAGTATGCGCCACCACGGTAGGTTGGCATAGTAATGCTGCCACCATCGTCCATCAGATTTTGGCGTAGGTGTGCGTACATACCAAAGGTCGCATTATTACCTGAGTTGTTCACCACATCGTATTCAACGTTAAGGGCATAGCTGCCACGTTTGAAGATGTAAGTTTTGGTGTACTCAAGACCATTGGCACTGAACGTCATCGGAACGCGCAGTTCATCTTGACCTTCAGCCAGTGTAAAGCTGTCTGCACTGACATTGTAGTGTGGACGATTGGTGCTGCTAAGATCGATACCTTGAGGGCCAACTAGACCACTTTGTGCAATGAACTGGTGACCTTGCGTATCTTTTAAAAGTACAAATGGGTCAGATGAGTTGAGTTCAGCTGCGTATTGGTTTAGGTCTGCGTGTACCACATCGCCACCAACGGTGTCGATCGACAGAGTTAAAACATCAGTCGTTACTGTGATAGTTTTTGTTGAAGCTTGCTGTTGGCCTGAAGCTGGATCGAGCTCATCAGCAAAAGATGGTGCAGGCAGCGTACTGCTTGTTTGAGCCTGTTCAACTGCTTGAGGTGCTGGGTTCTTTGCTGCTTGCCATTGTTGAAAAAGCAAGAAAGAAACCAGGGCCAGAGCAATGAGCAGGATATTACGTTGAGAATCCATCGTTAGTTATCTCTGTCTTGTTTTTGGACTGGTGGAACGGGGTCATAGCCGCCTTCATTCAAAGGATGGCATTTTAATAGACGTTTGCCTGATAACCAACATCCTTTTACAAAACCGTGAGCTTTCAAAGCTTCTAGTGCGTAAGTGGAGCAGGTTGGCGTAAACCGGCAACGAGGACCAATCAAAGGGCTGATAAACCAGCGATACAGATAAACGAGCCCAATGGCTATCCACGTGAAGGGCGAGACAGGCGTTGCCATAATTTGTCAAACAGCTTAAAAAGTTCTTCATTGCTCAAATCTTGCGCGCTTTTTTTCGCGATCACAACAAAATCTTTATTTGGCAGTTGATGTTGCTGATTGCGAAAACTTTCACGAGCCAGGCGTTTAAATCGATTGCGACCAACAGCAGTTTTGATTTGCTTTTTAGGGACAGCAAGACCTAATCGTGGATGAGAAAGTGTGTTTTTGCGGGCGATGATGGTGAAATGAGGCGAGCCAGCTCGATGAGCTTGCTGGAAGACGTTTTGATAATGCTCGGGAGTTAACAAACGTAACTCCCGATTAAACGCGTACGTGTTCAAAATAAACTAGTGATTATTTTGATAGGCGTGCACGGCCTTTTGCACGACGTGCGTTGATAACTTTACGACCGTTCTTAGTTGCCATGCGAGCACGGAAGCCGTGAGTACGCTTGCGCTTTAGAACTGTAGGTTGAAAAGTGCGTTTCATGATAATTACCTTTACTGATCAGTAGTTTTAGGTTCTTGTTAAACCCGGCGTGGGTACTTGCTTTCTTTTATAAAGAAGCTCTTTATATAGAGAAGAGCAACCGACGCCTCTCAACAAAGAGGCGGAATTGTAATCACACTCACATAATGTGTCAATGACTCATGAGTACGAAATTCCGGCCGGGCGATTATACGTAGTGTGAGTAAAATCTCAAGGATCAATCGATCCTGATCGTCGATCGTTACTCTATTCCCACTTGGTTAAGGAATTTTTTCAAACGAGGATCTTGTGGATTATCGAAGATATCCTGTGGAGAACCTTGTTCAACAATATGACCTTCAGCCATAAAGATCACTCTGTCAGCGACCTCTTTAGCGAACTGCATCTCATGCGTGACCACCAGCATGGTTTGATGCTGATTGGCTAACTTCTTCATGAGAGACAAAACTTCTCCAACCCACTCGGGATCCAGTGCTGATGTGGGTTCATCGAACAGCAGCAGTTCTGGTTGCAAGACCATTGCACGACCAATACCAACTCGTTGTTGTTGACCACCAGAGAGGGCTGCTGGGTAACTGTCGCCTTTTTCACCGAGGCCAATATCATCCAAGATTTGCTGAGCACGTTGCAATGCTTCGTTTTTCTTCCAGCCACGCACCGTGACAAGACCTTCGGCAATATTCTGGCGAGCGGTTAGATGAGCAAAAAGGGCATAGTTCTGAAAGACAAACCCCGTCCGACGACGCAATGCCAACACTTCAGCTTTAGTGTTTTTTTGCACATCAACAGAAATATCATCAATAGTAATTCGACCTTGATCCGCCTGTTCTAAAAAGTTCACGGTACGCAATAACGTTGATTTACCGGTGCCGCTTGAGCCAATGATGACGATGATTTCACCTTGTTGGATGTCTAGATCAATGCCTTTCAGTACTTCCGTATCACCAAAGCGTTTGTGGATATTTTCTAATTTGATCATCGTACATACGCCTTATTCAGTTTCGCTTCTGCCCAGTTTTGTACTCGAGTTAGAATAACCACGACGCCCCAATAGATGAGGGCCACCGCGAGGAAAGCTTCAAAGAAACGGAAACTGGATGACGCTTCCATTTGTGCTTTGGCCATGATCTCTGCAACACCAAGGGTGAAGGCGAGGGACGTGGATTTAATCATATCGATGAAATAATTCATCAGAGATGGCAAAGCTACGCGAGTCGCTTGCGGTAAGATGATTCGGCGCATCGCTTGTGACGTGGTCATGCCTACAGATAAGCTGGCTTCCATCTGACTGCGATCGATGCCGATGATCGCGGCACGAATGCTTTCCGCCATATACGCCGCAAAGTGCAGAGTTAAACCGATGACGGCGGCTGAAAATGCATCTATGCCCACCATCAATGGGAAGATTTGCGGTAAGCCGTAATAAAGCAGGAATAGTTGTACCAACAAAGGCGTACCGCGAAAGAAGCTAATATAGAGTTGGCTTAGCTGATCAAGCACAGGCACTTTAAAGACGCGGATATTCGCTAATATGACGGATAAAATCAGCGAAAATACCAATCCCCATGTGGCCATTTCCATGGTGGTGCCGAGATATTTGAGTAATATCGGCAGGAGTTCCAGCATGTAATTAAAGTCAAATCCCATACGTCTTACCTAAAGGCTAGAGAAAAGAAAAGGTGGAAACCAACGTTCCACCTTCGCAAGAGTTTATTAGTGGTCGAGAGTGATACCATTCTCGTTGCCCAAATTCAAAGTATTTTTACTTCGTAATATCGGCACCAAACCATTTCACAGAAATTTTCTCAACAGTGCCATCTGCACGCATCTCAGCCAGAGCTTTGTTGACTTCTGCCTGTAGTTCACGTCCTTTTTCGTTATCGACGAAAGGCCATGCGTTCTCAATGGTTTCGAACGGTTGACCAGCCAGTTGTAATGGCAGACCGGTTTTTTTGATCAGTTCTAGAGCAGAAAGACGGTCCATGACGAACGCATCTGCACGACCGAGTGCCACATCATGCTCAATACCCGTGTCGTATGTTTTGATATTGATTTTGCCATCGGTATCGTATTTACGTAGCAACTGCTCGAAGTTTGAACCTAGGTTCACCGCTACCGTTTTGCCATCAAGGTCTTTGATGCCGTTAATGCTATCGTTACCTTTACGTACTGTGATTTGCGCTCCGTCTATCACATACGGGTCCGCAAATAAGTATTTGGCTTTACGTTCATCGGTGATAGTAATTTGGTTGGAGATGGTATCGATACGGCCTGTTTCTAACAGACCAAATAAACCAGAAAAGTTAGCCGTCACATATTCAATTTTGTAGTCATTGCGTTTACCGATTTCATCCCACATGTCGACTTCGAAGCCTTGCAGCTTATCTTGTTTTACAAACGTGAATGGGAAGTAACGACCAGACATGCCGACTTTTACTTCAGTTGCCGCTTGAACCGTCGCAGCAGACAGTGCGATAGCAGCCACAGCCACTTTTATCCAGTTTTTCATAATGTATCTCCATTGTTTTATGGTTATATATTCTACTGTTAATTCTCTCAATTATTTAAATAACCAAGAGAACTAACCTAGATCGCAGAGGAATAACTCATGATAAATTTAACCCCTAGTGAATTCTGCGTTATTTGAATGATTCATAGGGGATGTTGTTCCGCTGAGTTGCTTATCTTGATATACCGCTCCAGCTCCAGACTGGCCTGCGGTGATATGGTTCTAAGACAGTATGCTCGGGAGTATTTGAGTATGTCTGTTTCTCAATCATAGCTAATCCTAATTTTTTGTAACAAAAATGGCTTTGTTGGATAGCAAGATTATTATTGAAACAGCGCCTATTTGAAGAACGATGAATAAGTTGAGGGCAACGGTTGACAAGTATGTGGATAGATCCTTGAGTAGGGATCAAAAATACATTCATGCACAGAGTTATCACCAATCATGGGATCTTAGCCATTTTGCTTAATTGTGGATCATTGTGTGGGCAAATGTGGGGCAAGGTGTGTTGAACTCAGCAAGTTTTACAAATTAATTGTGAATAACTTGGATCTTATTCACTGGATCGTCGATCAATCGCTGGCGATCTTGGTTATCAACAGGTAAAATTGCCAGTCTTTTCCGATAATTCAACTACTCAGTGGGGGCACCGTGTCATCTTCGCTTTGGCTGCAATGTTTGCAGCAGCTTCAAGAAGAGCTACCAGCTACAGAATTCAGTATGTGGGTTCGTCCGCTACAAGCGGAGCTCAATGACAATACTCTCACTCTCTTCGCGCCAAACCGCTTCGTGTTGGACTGGGTGCGTGATAAATATCTGAATAATATTACTCGTTTACTGCAAGAACATTGTGGTAGCGATATTCCGAATTTGCGCTTTGAAGTAGGTAGCCGTCCGGTATCTGCTCCTAAGCCGACGCCAAAACGTACCCCAGCAGATGTCGCTGCCGAATCTTCGGCTCCGGCTCAGCTGCAAGCACGCAAACCGATTCATAAAACCTGGGATGATGACGCACAAGCGATCGCGGAGATTAACCACCGCTCAAATATGAACCCAAAACATAAGTTCAACAACTTTGTTGAAGGTAAATCAAACCAATTAGGTTTGGCTGCGGCGCGTCAAGTTTCGGATAACCCAGGAGCAGCATACAACCCATTGTTTTTGTATGGCGGCACGGGTTTGGGTAAAACCCACTTGCTGCATGCTGTGGGCAACGCGATTGTGGATAACAATCCAAACGCGAAAGTGGTGTACATGCACTCTGAGCGTTTTGTACAGGACATGGTCAAGGCATTGCAAAATAACGCAATTGAAGAATTTAAACGTTATTACCGCAGTGTCGATGCATTGCTCATCGATGATATCCAATTCTTTGCCAATAAAGAGCGTTCACAAGAAGAGTTCTTCCACACGTTTAACGCTTTACTGGAAGGTAACCAACAAATCATTCTAACTTCTGATCGTTATCCTAAAGAGATCAATGGGGTTGAAGATCGCCTTAAATCGCGTTTTGGTTGGGGTCTGACGGTTGCTATTGAGCCACCTGAACTCGAAACGCGTGTGGCGATTTTAATGAAGAAAGCGGAAGATCACCAAATTCATCTTGCAGACGAAGTGGCGTTCTTTATCGCTAAGCGCCTGCGTTCCAACGTGCGTGAGCTGGAAGGGGCGTTGAACCGTGTGATTGCCAACGCGAATTTCACGGGTCGTCCTATTACGATCGATTTTGTGCGTGAAGCGCTGCGTGATTTGTTAGCACTGCAAGAGAAGCTGGTTACCATCGACAATATTCAAAAGACGGTAGCGGAGTATTACAAAATTAAAGTGGCAGATCTGCTTTCGAAACGTCGCTCCCGTTCTGTTGCGCGTCCTCGTCAGTTAGCCATGGCGCTCGCAAAAGAGTTGACTAACCACAGTTTACCGGAAATTGGCGATGCGTTTGGCGGTCGCGACCATACCACGGTTCTGCATGCGTGTCGTAAGATTGAGCAGTTGCGTGAAGAGAGCCACGATATTAAAGAAGATTACTCTAACTTGATTCGCACCCTGTCTTCTTAATCGGTTAGAATAGCCGTATTCTAAACACATCATTTTTTGAGCTGACAGCGTAAAAGAGCCAAGCATGAAATTTACTATTGAACGTAGTCATTTAATCAAACCGCTACAACAGGTATCGGGTGCTTTGGGTGGTCGACCAACCCTGCCTATTTTGGGTAACCTACTATTAAAAGTAGAAGAGAACGTGCTATCCATGACCGCAACCGATCTGGAAGTGGAACTGGTAAGTAAAGTGACTCTGGAAGGGGATGTCGAAGCGGGCAGTATTACCGTTCCTTCGCGTAAGTTTCTTGATATTTGTCGTGGATTACCCGAAGACGCCATCATTACCTTTGTGCTAGAAGGCGATCGTGTGCAGGTGCGATCTGGTCGTAGCCGTTTCTCACTGGCGACGCTTCCAGCTAATGATTTCCCTAACATTGAAGATTGGCAAAGTGATGTCGAAGTCTCGCTAAGCCAGGCCGATCTGCGTGCGCTTATCGAGAAAACTCAGTTCTCTATGGCCAACCAAGATGTACGCTACTACCTCAACGGTATGCTGTTTGAAATTGATGGTACGACATTACGCAGTGTCGCGACGGATGGTCACCGCATGGCGGTATCGCAAATGTCACTGGATGCCGACTTTGCTCAGAAGCAAATTATTGTGCCGCGTAAAGGGGTTCAAGAGTTAGTTAAGTTGATGGACGCGCCAGATCAGCCGTGATATTACAAATTGGCAGCTCTAACGTGCGCGCGGAAGTGAATAACTTCACCTTTACCTCTAAGTTGGTTGATGGTCGCTTCCCTGATTATCGTCGTGTCTTACCTCAAAGTACCAACAAAACGCTGGTGGCTGGGTGTGATGAATTGCGTCAGGCATTTTCTCGTGCGGCTATTTTGTCTAATGAAAAGTTCCGCGGGGTACGTGTTAACCTTGCTGGGACAGAAATGCGCATTACAGCCAACAACCCAGAACAAGAAGAAGCAGAAGAAATGCTGGATGTCACCTTTGAAGGTGATGCCATCGAAATTGGCTTTAACGTGAGCTATGTGTTGGACGTTTTAAATACCTTGCGTTGTGAAAATGTCCGAGTGTCGATGTCGGATGCCAATGCGAGTGCATTGATTGAAAATGCCGACGATGACAGTGCCATGTATGTGGTAATGCCAATCCGTCTGTAAGCGAATTGAATGCCTCTTTCACGCCTTATTATTCAGCAATTTCGAAACATAAAAGCCTGTGATATTCCGTTATCAGCAGGCTTTAACTTTCTTATTGGCCCCAATGGCAGCGGTAAAACCAGTGTATTAGAAGCGGTCTACCTGCTTGGACATGGTCGCTCGTTCAAAAGCTCACTCACGGGACGCGTTATTCAAAATGAATGCGATGAACTGTTTGTGCACGGGCGTTTTTTGAACTCTGATCAATTTGAGTTACCAATCGGCATTAATAAGAAGCGTGATGGCTCAACAGAGGTTAAAATAGGCGGTCAATCTGGACAAAAGCTTGCGCAACTTGCACAAGTGTTACCGTTGCAGTTGATACATCCAGAAGGGTTTGATTTACTGACGGATGGTCCTAAACATCGCCGAGCGTTTATTGATTGGGGGGTCTTTCATTCTGAGCCTGCGTTTTATGAGGCATGGGGGCGTTTTAAACGTCTCAACAAACAGAGAAATGCCTTGCTAAAAACGGCGAACAGTTATCGAGAGCTCAGTTACTGGGATCAAGAGATGGCACGTTTGGCGGAAAACATTAGCCATTGGCGTGCACATTACATCGAGCAAATGAGATCTGTTGCAGAATCGATCTGCAGCACGTTTTTGCCAGAATTTGAGATCCAATTGAAGTATTATCGTGGCTGGGATAAAGATACACCATACCACGAGATACTAGAAAAAAACTTCGAGCGCGATCAGGCATTGGGTTACACCTTTAGTGGTCCCAATAAAGCCGATTTGCGCATTAAAGTGAATGGAACACCAGTAGAGGATGTTCTGTCACGCGGTCAGCTAAAACTGATGGTGTGTGCACTGCGCGTAGCGCAAGGGCAACACCTGACAGCAATGACCGACAAACAATGCATTTACCTAATTGACGACTTCGCGTCGGAATTAGACAGCCAACGTCGTAAGCGTCTTGCTGATTGCTTGAAAGAGACGGGCGCACAAGTATTTGTCAGCTCTATCACTGAACACCAAATCGCCGACATGTTGGACGAACATGGTAAATTGTTTCATGTGGAACACGGCAGGATAGAGTCAAACTAGAAGAGAGAAACTCATGTCTGAAAATTACGATTCATCGAGTATTAAGGTACTGAAGGGTCTGGATGCGGTACGTAAGCGTCCAGGAATGTACATCGGCGATACGGACGACGGCACTGGCCTTCACCACATGGTTTTCGAGGTGGTGGATAACTCAATTGATGAAGCGTTGGCGGGTCATTGTAAAGACATCGTTGTGACAATTCATGAGGACAACTCGGTTTCTGTTAGCGATGATGGTCGTGGCATTCCAACTGAAATCCACTCTGAAGAAAATGTTTCTGCAGCAGAAGTGATCATGACGGTGCTTCATGCGGGTGGTAAATTCGACGATAACTCGTATAAAGTTTCTGGTGGTCTACACGGTGTAGGTGTTTCGGTTGTAAACGCGCTTTCTGAGAAAGTTGAACTGACGATTCATCGTGGTGGTCACATCCATACTCAAACTTACCGTCACGGCGAGCCTCAGGCTCCTTTAGCTGTTGTGGGTGATACGGATAAAACCGGTACAACCATTCGCTTCTGGCCAAGTTCGGAAACCTTCACAAACACTGAATTCCATTATGATATTTTGGCAAAACGCTACGTGAATTGTCATTCCTGAACTCAGGTGTTTCTATCAAGCTTATTGATGAGCGTGAAGAAGACAAGCAAGATCACTTTATGTATGAAGGTGGTATCAAAGCCTTCGTTGATCACCTAAACACCAACAAAACGCCAATCATCGAGAAAATCTTCCACTTCAATTTTGAACGTGAAGATGGCATCGCGGTAGAAGTGGCAATGCAATGGAATGATGGTTTCCAGGAGAACATTTTCTGTTTTACCAACAACATTCCACAGCGTGATGGTGGTACTCACTTAGCGGGCTTCCGTGCCGCGTTAACTCGTACACTGAACAGCTTCATGGACAAAGAAGGTTTTTCTAAAAAAGCCAAAACGGCAACATCGGGTGATGATGCGCGTGAAGGCCTGACTGCCGTTGTTTCCGTGAAAGTGCCAGATCCGAAATTCTCGAGCCAGACTAAAGACAAACTGGTTTCATCAGAAGTGAAATCAGCGGTTGAATCGGCAATGGGTGAAAAACTATCAGAATTCCTAGTAGAAAACCCAACAGAAGCGAAGATGGTTTGTTCGAAAATCATCGATGCAGCCCGTGCTCGTGAAGCAGCACGTAAAGCTCGTGAGATGACGCGTCGTAAAGGCGCGTTAGACCTTGCAGGTCTACCAGGTAAACTCGCCGACTGTCAGGAAAAAGATCCGGCACTGTCTGAACTGTATATTGTGGAGGGTGACTCTGCGGGTGGTTCAGCGAAACAGGGTCGTAACCGTAAGAATCAGGCTATCCTACCGCTGAAAGGTAAGATCCTGAACGTTGAAAAAGCACGTTTCGACAAGATGCTCTCTTCGCAAGAAGTGGCTACGCTTATCACGGCACTTGGCTGTGGTATCGGTCGTGATGAGTACAACCCAGACAAACTGCGTTACCATAACATCATTATTATGACCGATGCGGACGTTGATGGTTCGCACATCCGTACGCTACTGTTGACTTTCTTCTACCGTCAAATGCCAGAGCTGATTGAGCGTGGTTACGTGTACATCGCTCAGCCCCCGCTTTACAAAGTGAAAAAGGGCAAACAAGAGCAGTACATTAAAGACGAAGAGGCGATGAACCAATACCAAGTGTCATTGGCGTTGGATAATGCATCATTACACGTGAATGCAGAAGCACCAGCAATGGCAGGTGAAGCATTGGAGAAACTGGTCCAGCAGTACAACGCGGGTATTAAGCTTGCTGATCGTATGAGCCGCCGTTACCCAAATGCATTAATGCATGAGTTGGTTTACACACCTCGCTTGACGGCTGAATTGTGTCATGATGCAGCAGCAGTGGAAGCGTGGACTAAGCAGTTAGTTGAGCAGCTAAACGCGAAAGAAGTAGGTGCGAGCCAATACAGCTATGAAGTAGAGCAGCACGTCGATCTTGGCCTAAACTTGCCAAAAATTATCGTACGTACTCATGGTGTGACTCATGAACATGCGTTAAGCATCGACTTCCTGAACTCAAAAGAGTACAGCAAGCTTGCCGACCTTTCCGAAGCGTTGGACGGATTGCTGGAAGAGGGCGCGTACATCAAACGAGGTGAACGTACTCTGCCAGTTAACCATTTTTCAGACGCTCTGGCGTGGTTGGTTAAGGAGTCAATGCGTGGCTTGAGTCGCCAACGCTACAAAGGTCTTGGCGAGATGAACCCAGATCAGCTTTGGGAAACCACCATGGATCCAGAAACGCGCCGCATGATGCAAGTTACGATTGAAGATGCAGTAGGTGCCGATCAGTTGTTCACCACACTGATGGGTGACCAAGTTGAGCCGCGTCGTAACTTCATCGAAGAAAACGCGCTTAAAGTAGCGAACCTAGACGTGTAGTCGAAATCACTTCGCAAATCATTGTGAATAAAAGCGCCATCTCTAAATGAGATGGCGTTTTTTTAGAAGGTAAATAAGGTCCTAGGTTTTAGGATCCTAGGTCCTAGAGGAGATCGCTGAGACTTCGGTGTTTAACGTGGTTTTTTAATTTGTGTTTTTAGAATACGGATTACCGAATACAGAAGTGTTTGACATGGAATTTAACGCATTGAAAAGGAATCCTAGGCCTTGCGCTTGTACCCCTTGGGCCTAGTACCTAGGATTCTAGGACCTTTTTTACCTATTTCCCCTTGAAAGTCATTTTTCCGACCTTATATCTAGAATTGAAGAGGTTAGCTGGCTTGCTAGAGACTAGAAGTTCGGCTCTCTATCATCGCTAAAACAAGATCGCTCAAGAGAGGATGCTTGGTTTTAGCACACAACTTAACTTTAAAGATTCAATATCATGTCTCGAGCCGATATTCGTTGGCCATCAGAATGATAAGAATCTCCTAATTCGGCGGTGCTTTTTTGCAGAAACACGCCAAGTTGACTTGGGTCATCGAGTTAGGACTATTGCTTATATTAAGAGGATAGATTTATGCGCAATGTAGATTTCTCACCACTATACCGTAATGCTATTGGCTTTGACCGTTTGCTAAACCTAATGGAAGCAAACAACGCAAAAAACAGCTCAGGCGGTTACCCTCCTTACAACATCGAACAAAAAGACGAACATAATTACCGCATTACCATGGCGGTGGCGGGTTTTGCAGAAGAGCAGCTCGATCTGACCCAAAATGAAAATATGTTGATTGTAAAAGGGGAGCGTAAAGCTGAAGAAGGTAAAAACTACGTTTACCAAGGTATTGCAGAGCGTGATTTTGAGCGTAAATTCCAGCTGGCGGACTACGTCAAAGTGACGGGGGCATCGATGGAAAATGGTTTGCTGCACATAGATTTGGTGCGTGAAATTCCTGAGGCAATGCAACCTCGTAAAATTGCCATCGGTGGCAATCATCTGATTGAAACGCACTAATCGGATATTCGCCTCTATAGAGTGAGAAAGAGCGCCTTCAGGCGCTCTTTTAAATGGGTGGTTTGACGCGTTGCCTCGCCTGGCTTTACTGACCTTCTTGGTATGCCTTTTCGACTTCTTCGGCAATAATCGCAATGCCTTTTTGCATCATTTCATCGTCTTGGACGTAATTCATGCGCAAACATTGATGAGCATGATCCCACTCGTCTTGCTGACCAATAAAGAAGTACTCTCCTGGCACAATCAATACACCACGTGCTTTTAAGCGACGGTACAGTTCCATGGTTGTGATCGGCAGTTCATCAAACCATAGCCACAAGAAAATCGCACCTTCAGGTTTGTGGATACGAAAACGTGTATCGGTGATGGCCTGTTGTAACAGCTCGACTGCGCGCTGAGACTTTTGCTTATAAAACGGCTTGATCACATCCGAGCTCAGTTTAAGTAAGTCGCCTTTTTCAATAATGTGGTTTGCTATCGCCGGTCCCACGCTACCAGGTGCTAAACTGATGATGCCGTTCATGTTGCTCAGGCTTGAGTTACCTCCTCGCTGGCAATCACAATGCCACAGCGTACGCCAGGTAATCCCAGTTTGGATAGGCTCATACATAAAATCGTATTTTCATTCCAGAACGGCTCCACCTCTTCAAAAATGATATTCGGGAACGGCAAGCCATACGCGTTATCGATGATCAGCGGAATGTTATTCTCACGTGCGAGCTTATCGAGTTTACGGATTTCTTCGTCGGTCAGTACATTGCCAGTTGGGTTGGTTGGACGTGATGCACAAATAGCGGCGACGGAGCTATCGACGGTCAGTTGCTCAAAGTCCACGTGATATTTGAACAGACCATTGTCGAGTAATTCAATTTCTGGGTGATAAGAGATGAAAATATCTTCATCAATCCCTGCATCGCCATATCCGATGTACTCTGGGGCGATCGGTAACAGGATTTTTTTATGCGCCCCATCAGGTTGCTTGCCTGCCAGCAAGTTAAAGAGATAAAAGAAACCGCTTTGACTGCCGTTGGTCAGACTGATGTTCTTTTCGCTGATGTTCCAGCCGTAGGTTTCTCGAAATAGGTTCGCTAATGCTTTTAAAAATGCATTTTTACCTTGTGGGCCATCGTAGTTAGTAAGGGCGGCGATGAGTTCTCCACTGGCGAGCATTTCGTCACTGGCTTGGTGAAAGTAATCGAGCATGGCAGGAATGGCGGCTGGGTTGCCACCACCGAGCATGATGGCACCAGGTGTGCGCAGACCATCATTTAAATCGTCCATTAGCTGTGTAATACCAGAATACTGATTAAACTTTTCACCAAACTTTGAGAACTGCATGCGTACTTTTACCTACTTCATTGTGATTGCTGTGGGGACTTTGTCTGCCGATTAAATTCGGCTTATAGAGTAATACTTGACCTTACCCTAATGTTATTAGCCCGAAAAGTGTGAATTTACTCAAAGAAGAAATAATTATCTGTTCAGACCAGAAATGCAGGATAGTGAAGCGATGTTATTTTGGGGTAGTAATAAAAAAGGAAGCATATGCTTCCTTTTTGCTGGTGGTGATAGAAAAACCCATTATTTACTACTGGTATTATTCGCCCGTATAGACGACCAACACTTTATCGTCTTGGTACTGACGCTCAAAGGCGTAATAGCCTTCTTGGTTACGAGTGATATGCTTGCCCTGTGCAACAGCTGGGTGACGTTTACGGAATTCCCCCAGTTTTTGCCAATGATGCAGTAGGTCTTCACGTTGACCATGAATCTTATCCCATGGCATGTCTGAGCGTGTGCCTTGGTGAGTATCTGAGCCAGTAACACCGAAATCACGGGCAATCTCGTCCCCATAATAGATTTGTACTGCTCCCGGAGTCAGCATTAAAGCATTGGCCGCGCGGGCTTGATCATCAAACTTCGGCTGCGCGCCGCCCAGAATAGCTGCGTATCGTGAGAAGATAGGTAGCTCAGTACATTGAAAGTGGGGTCGGTGTTAATCTGCTCGGAGTAACGACGGTAATCACTGTCTAGGTTGGCAAAACATTTCAACGCTTTAGGTGCCACGTCCGATTGAAATTCAAAGTTAATAATTGAATCGAATCCGTTATCGAAGTAAGGGCTTTTTACCACGCTGTGAGCCCATACTTCACCGGTCATCCAAAATGGTAAATCATCCAGCGCTTTATCCGGATTATTTTTCTTCCATTCAGTCAAGGCTTTTTCGGTACTGGTTTTCAGCTCAGCCCATGCTTCCATCTCTACATGTTTTGCAGTATCCACACGGAAGCCATCGATACCGTAGTCACGAACCCAATCCGACAGCCAGGTGATAAGGTGTTCACGTGGTGTTTTTTGCTCGTCGCGGGCATGAGTCTCTTTGTTATGGAAGAAATTGGGTAAACCAGTTTTCTCACTCGATTCGGTTTTTAGATCGGGTAAGTAGTTCAGTGACATGGTCAGATCATTGTAGCCCGGAGCATCATAAGCGCCGATGTCGGTACGAATCCAATCTTTGCCCCACCATTTATCCCATGCTTTGCTATCACTGTATTTAATGTAGTCGTTAAAGCTGTGCCAACTTTGGCCCGATTTAGGTTGCCAGTCGGTCCACTTTTCGCCCAAGACGTCTTTGGCTTCCTGATCGTCGAGGTAGAGTTGACCGAAACCAAACTCTTGCATGTCTGCCAAGGTCGCATAGCCAGTGTGATTCATGACGACATCCCAGATAACGCGAATGCCTTTTTTATGCGCAGTATCGATAAAGGTTTGCAGTTCTTTTTCGCTGCCCATATTGGCATCCAGCTTGGTCCAATCTAGATGGTAGTAACCGTGGTAGCCGTAATGTTTGAAGTCACCTTTATCGCCACCGCCTACCCAACCATGGATTTGCTCCAGTGGAGAAGTGATCCAGATGGCATTGACGCCCAGAGACTCTATGTAATCCAGTTTTTGGGTCAGGCCAGCGAGGTCACCACCATGGAAAGTACCGATTTCATGTTGGCCGTCTTTACTACGACCATAGCTGTTATCGTTGCTTGGATTGCCATTGTAGAAGCGGTCGGTCATCACAAAATACACCGTGGCGTTATCCCAACTAAAAGGTGTATCTGTTGGCTGGTTAACGGCTTCTAATAGCAATAACCCTTGGCTCATCGGGCCGGGTTGAAGTGTGATACTGCCATTAGTAACGGTAGCTTGTTTGCCCGTCAAGGCATCGCGGAGTACAGTGCCATTGGCAAAGGTTTGGGTGACATCAATGGTTTTTGGCGTGTCTGTCGCGACTGGACAAGAGTAGGTGATATCTTGATTTTTTTTGGGTTTAAGCTTAACTGTCAGCTCGTTGGTGGCTGGGTTAAGCGTAAACTGGTATGTGTTCGTTTTGAAAATGCGCAACGGTATGTTGGCATCAGCTGCACATGCATCCATTTTTAATGGCGTATTAAATTTGATGCGGTTTTCTTCCGCCAGTGCAAAACGGCTGCCACAGCTTTGTTTGCTGTCTGCGATGGTAAAAGTGTAACTGCCTTTGTCCAATTTTTGCTCCGCAATGAGCAAGCCTTGGGCATTTTGTTCAAATACAGTTTGGTTGTCACCTAGACTGAGTACAATGGCGTTGTCTGGTGTTTGGCTACACGCACTGACACTGAGTAGGCTGATAGAGAGTGCGAGAATGTTTTTTTTCATTGTGTTCTTCCCCCGAATAAACAGCACAGTTATAGCAAAACAGGGCCTCTACAATCCGAGTGATAAACCAACAAGTTTGCGCCTTCTCACCCTACAAATCTTTGTATTAGTCACAAAATGAACAAAAAACAGACCTAACATCATGGTGCTAGTGACAAAAAAGGGAAGCTGCCGCTTCCCTTTGGTGTTTACTATCGCTTTTTAATCAGCCGTTTGGTCTTGGTCTGATTATTTTTGTAGCAGCGAGATGTCGGCAATCTGCAGGAACAGGTTACGCAGATTGTTCAGTAGTGTCAGACGGTTTTTCTTAAGCGCTTCGTCGTCAGCCATTACCATGACGTTATCGAAAAATGCATCAACGGGTTCACGTAGATCGGCCAGTTTGCTCAGAGCTTGTTGGTAGTTACCTGTTGCAAATGCGGGTTCCAATGCTTCCGTCATTACTTCAACACTTTCCGCCAATGCTTTCTCCGCGTCTTCTTGTAGAAGTGCTAAGTCGATCTCTTCCGACAATTCACCGTCGAATTTCGCTAGGATGTTACCTACGCGCTTATTCGCCGCTGCCAAAGATTCAGCCGCTTCCAGTTCACGGAAGTGGGATACGGCTTTAACACGCTGATCGAAATCAGCAGGTTTCGTTGGACGACGAGCTAACACGGCTTGAATAATATCGACGCTAAAGCCTTCGTCTTTGTACCAAGCATTGAAACGACCCAGCATGAACTCAAGCACATCATGCTCAACGTTATCGTTGGTTAGCTTAGTGCCAAACTGTACTTTCGCTTCACGGATCAGGTCGATAAGGTCTAAGCTGTAACCATTTTCAACGATGATACGTAGCACACCGAGTGATGCACGACGCAGCGCGAATGGGTCACTGCCTTTCGGAGCTTGGCCAATACCAAAGATACCCACGATTGTGTCCAGCTTGTCCGCCATAGCTACCGCAGAAGAAATAGCAGTGCTTGGCAGAACATCACCAGCAAAACGCGGCATGTACTGTTCGTAAAGCGCGAGTGCTACTTGCTCATCTTCACCGTCGTGCGTCGCGTAGTGCATACCCATCACGCCTTGCGTATCGGTGAACTCAAAAACCATTGAGGTCATTAGGTCACATTTTGCTAGTAGGCCCGCGCGAGTGGTTTTTTCGACGTCCGCGCCAATTTGCTTAGCAATGTAGCCAGCCAGAGCGGTGATACGATCGGTTTTGTCTTTAATGGTACCGAGTTGCTTTTGGAAGATAGCGGTTTCTAGTTCAGGAAGACGGTCAATAAGCGGACGCTTACGGTCTGTATTGAAGAAGAATTCTGCATCAGCAAGACGTGGGCGAACCACTTTTTCGTTACCTTCGATAACGTAGCGAGGCTCTTTCGACTCGATGTTAGAAACGAAGATAAAGTTAGGCAGTAGTTTGTTATTCTCGTCATAGACAGGGAAGTATTTTTGGTCACCTTTCATGGTGTAAACCAAAGCTTCAGAAGGTACTTTTAGGAACTCTTCTTCGAACTTCGCTGTGAGTACCACCGGCCATTCAACCAGAGACGTCACTTCTTCGACGAGATCATCTTCTAGGTCGGCAATACCGCCAACCGCCGCTGCCGCTTTTTGTGCATCAGCTAGGATAATGGCCTTACGCGCGTCGTAATCTGCCATCACTTTACCGCGTTCTTCTAGAATCGCTGGGTATTGCTCAGCCGAATCAATCGTGAACTCTTGCTCACCCATGAAGCGGTGACCACGGATCGTGCGGCCTGAAGCGACACCAAGAATCTCGCCTTCAATGAGATCTGAGCCCATCAGCATTGTTAGGGTTTTTACCGGGCGAATAAATTGCGTGGTCTTGTTGCCCCAACGCATTGGTTTTGCGATCGGTAAGTTTGCCAGTGCTTTTGCGGCTAGCTCAACTACGATATCAGAGGTTGGTTGCCCTTTGACTTCTTGTTTAAACAGAAGCCATTCACCTTTGTCTGTCACCATACGTTCAGCTTGGTCAACGGTGATGCCACAACCGCGAGCCCAGCCTTGAGCGGCTTTGGTTGGATTGCCTTCCGCATCGAATGCTGCAGAAACCGCAGGACCACGCTTCTCAACGACTTTGTCTGATTGGCTTTCTGCCAGTGCCGCAACTTTTAGTGCAAGACGACGAGGTGCCGCGAACCATTTTACGCCTTCGTGAGTAAGCTCTGCGCTTTTTAGTTCTGCTTCGAAGTTTGCTGCAAATGCTTCAGCCAGGGTAC
This sequence comes from Vibrio mytili, assembly GCF_000830505.1. Lineage (GTDB taxonomy): Bacteria > Pseudomonadota > Gammaproteobacteria > Enterobacterales > Vibrionaceae > Vibrio > Vibrio mytili. The sequence continues at coordinate 44,462 of NZ_JXOK01000001.1, forward strand.
GAAGTTGCGTTGGTGGGAGCTCTTCTGTACCCAGCTCGATTAAAAATTCTTTTGCCATGTTATCTCGATCCCTTACGCTTGTTCTTCTGACTTTTTACACATCGGAAAGCCGAGTGCTTCACGTGATGCGTAGTAGGCTTCAGCGACTGACTTCGTCAGGTTACGGATGCGCAGAATGTAGCGCTGACGCTCGGTTACTGAGATCGCTTTACGCGCGTCTAGTAGGTTGAAAGCGTGACCTGCTTTGAGGATGCGCTCGTAAGCTGGCAGCGGCAGAGGTTTTTCAAGCGCGACAAGCTCTTTACACTCTTTCTCACATTGCTCAAAGAAACCGAATAGGAACTCCACGTCAGCATGTTCGAAGTTGTATGTTGATTGCTCCACCTCATTTTGGTGGAAGATATCCCCGTACGTCACTTTGCTGCCGTCTGGTGCGATATTCCATACCAAGTCGTAAACAGAATCGACTTCCTGGATGTACATTGCAAGACGCTCAATACCGTAAGTGATTTCACCGGTCACGGGCTTACATTCAATACCGCCAACTTGTTGGAAGTAAGTAAACTGAGTCACTTCCATGCCATTGAGCCACACTTCCCAGCCTAGCCCCCACGCGCCTAGCGTTGGGTTTTCCCAGTTGTCTTCTACAAAACGGATGTCATGGACAAGTGGGTCAATACCAAGAACTTCAAGGGAGCCTAGGTACAACTCTTGGATATTGTCTGGAGATGGTTTTAGCGCTACTTGAAATTGGTAGTAGTGCTGAAGACGGTTAGGGTTTTCACCATAACGGCCATCAGTAGGACGACGTGAAGGTTGTACGTAAGCTGTCGACATTGGCTCTGGACCAATCGCTCGAAGACAGGTCATTGGGTGAGAGGTCCCCGCACCAACTTCCATATCGAGTGGTTGAACAACGGTACAACCATTTTGAGCCCAATAATCCTGCAGCGCGAGGATCATTCCCTGGAAGGTTTTGATATCGTATTTTTGCATAAGTCAGGTTCGCGCGATTCTCTTGTTACTCATTGAACCGTCACATTTGTAGAGTTTTACCGCTCTGATGTGCACGGGTAAGGAGTAATTATGGTTGAATAAATTAACAATCTAGTATACCCAGATATTGTTTATGGGAGTAGGGTTAATCTTGATTAATTACTGGGCTATTTTCTCCTTTGATAGAAATTTTTTGGCTTATTCATCCAAATTTCCTTAAAAGGGCGGTTTTGGCCAGTTTGATACTTGAGATGCGTAACAAGGTTGGCTAGAATTGCGTTCGTCTTTGGGGAGTAGCTTACCTGGTGAAGCGTCAGTTTTATCCGGTTCGTTCGTCAACATAATTGGTGCAAAATCACCATGGCGCTCGAGACTCGAAGCCTTTCGAGTTTAGCAAGACCTTAGACAAATCATCACGAACCGGGGTAGGGGCGTGAGGTTTGTCTTCGGTTAAATATAATAATCCCTGCCCCAATGAGCATGTCGTGAGTGTTTTAGCTATTTCAATTACTACTGTAGCGTTAGCAGAAATTGGTGATAAGACCCAATTGCTATCGTTGTTACTTGCCAGTCGATACCGCAAACCCGTCCCTATTATTGCTGCCATCTTTTTAGCCACTATTGCTAACCACGCTTTAGCTGCATGGTTGGGGGTTGTTGTGGCTGATTACTTGTCACCTGAAGTATTGAAGTGGGTGCTGGTGATCAGTTTTGTTGCTATGGCGGCTTGGGTTCTGATCCCAGATAAACTCGATGATGACGAAGAGATCTCCAACCGTGGTCCATTTATTGCCAGCTTTATCGCCTTTTTTGTTGCAGAGATTGGTGACAAAACTCAGATTGCTACTTCCATTCTTGGTGCTCAGTATGCCGATGCACTAAGTTGGGTCGTGTTAGGAACTACGATTGGTATGTTACTGGCCAATGTCCCAGTGGTTCTGATTGGTAAGTTGTCTGCGGATAAAATGCCTTTGGGGCTTATTCGTAAAGTGACGGCATTTTTATTCGTCTTATTGGCGATCGGTGCTGCCTTGTTCTAGTTTATCATGGCCGGTGAAGAACCGAGATGGGAATGCATTTTTTGCTGATAAATTGATGAAATGATGTGAACTATCAATAAGTAGCGAAAAAGTGGCTTGCTTCAAACTCTGACTAAATATTGTCCATCAGCGTGACGCAGGAGATATCCGTGTCATACTTGTCGTGGTAGTTTAATAGAGTGAATGATGGCGAGAGGACAAATGTATGCTTACACGTTACATGGGGATGACCCCCAAGAGTCAGAGTTATTTATTCACCTTTGGTTTGGCGCTGTGCCTGTTGGCGATGGTGTTGACTGATATGTGGTTACCGATAGTTGCGGGATCGTTCATTCTTACCGGCTTAACGGTAGAAGCGTGGATTCGGGTTGCGCACATAATACCGATGCATGAAGAGATGCGGGCGATGAAGAAGCAACTTAACAAGCTACAGTCTGAAGTTCGTACACTAGAATATGATGAATAGACAAATGGCAGCCTCTTAGGCTGCCTTTTTTTGTCTGGGCAACTTATTCCAAACCTTTCTTAATCAGGTACTGAAATGGAACGTGTTCCGTTTGTGCCGCGACCAGTTGATGATCCATAAAACGACAAAAACTCGGAATATCTCGGGTTGTTGATGGATCGTCTGCTTTTACCAGCAAAATCTCACCATCTTGCATGTTGCGAATTGTCTTCCTGACCATCATTACTGGCTCTGGGCACCGCAGTCCTTCTGCCTCTAATATCTTGGTCGCCAGTTCAGGATTAAAGCTCATAGTGTGATTCTCGTAACTAACTGAGTGATGAATTTTACGTTCGTAGAAAAAATATTCAATAACCACTTGGCAAAAGGTTATTTTTGTTTTACTTTAAATTAACAATTTGGCAACAAAGTGGATGGGAAAGATAATGTTAACAGCGTTAGACAGACTTACTATTTACTCAGTGCTATGTTTCATTTCGTTCTGTGCATTAGTGCTTCGTTCTCCCATGGAACCATCACTGATGCCTTTGATCGGCGTGGCTGCAACCATCATCGGGATTTGGATAGAGGCGCACAAATGGTCCGGTGCGTCTGAGCAAGAAAACTAACGTTTCGCTTGCCTGTTTTATACCTCCTGCGACAGCAGTGATCATAACCCATTTTGTTACCAACACTTCATTCCGACACTATCCCCAGTTTTCTTGGGCTTCCCCGCCGAAAGGCGGGATTTTTTTACTTGAAGATAAAGAGTACAATTTGTCCAAATCCTTTTCTTTTGTATGGCCGTTGTGGAATTAGAAGATATCTACCGTCGGGATCTAAATTTATTAGTCGCATTACGTGTACTGATCGAAGAGAACAGTGTCAGTAAAGCAGCGGCCCGCCTTAACTTAAGTCAGTCTGCGATGAGTCGAGTGCTGGGTAGATTGCGCGATCTTTTGGATGACCCATTGTTTACTCGTCAGGGACAACATTTGACTCCAACCAAGAAGGCGTTGGAAATCGATCGCGCTTTAGGCGAACCACTAGAGTCATTAAGACAATTACTTTCCCCGGTTGAGTTCAACCCACATTTGTGTGAGCAGGTATTTAACATTGCGACGACAGACTACGCGATGCAAACCATATTGCCGTTCGCGTTGCCGCGCATTTATCAGGAAGCGCCTAACGTGTCGTTTAATTTTCTGCCTTTACAGCACGATCGATTGTCCGATCAACTCACCTACGAAGGTGCTGATCTCGCCATTTGCCGTCCTATCGGACCGGTAGAACCATTGCGCAGTGAAATTCTAGGTCGAGTTGGTGTGTTGTGTTTATTGTCGAGACAACATCCGCTGGCGTATCAAGAAATGAGCTTAGATGATTACCTGAGTCATCCTCATGCGATGATTGCGATCAGTGATGGCGTGAATGCTCTGATAGAGCAGGCGTTAGTCGATAAACCATCACGTAAAATGGTGTTACGTGCTTATCACTTAGAAGCGGCATTAGCGATCGTCGATACCTTGCCAATTATTATTACAGTGCCAGCAGATTTGGCGTATTTAGTTGCTGAGCGCTACGATTTAGTAGTGAAGGCATTACCTTTCCAATTTACGCCATTCGATTACTCAATGATTTGGCATGTTCGCTGCGAGCATTCTCCCGCACAAGAATGGTTGCGAGGGATTGTAAAAGAAGAGTGTGGTCGTTTGATTGCCAAACGTATTGACGATATGGGACTGGGTTGATGGAAAATAAAAAGAGCCAGCATTGCTGGCTCTTAGTCTGTATATTGGATCTGCGGCTTATAGCTTGATAACCACACGACCTGTGACTTGGCCGTTAGTGATGTCCTCTGCGTACTTAGGCGCTTCAGTTAATTCGACTTCAGTACAAGCTTGCTCGTAGTAGCTGTCAGGCAATAGTTCCACCAGTTTTTCCCACGCAGCGATGCGCTTTTCTGTTGGGCACATGACTGAGTCGACTCCTTGCAGACGTACATTTCGCAGTATAAACGGCATAACTGTTGTTGGCAGATCAAATCCGCCAGCTAAACCACATGCTGCTACAGCACTGTTGTAGTCCATTTGAGCCAACACTTTCGCCAGCACTTTGCTGCCAACGGTATCGACTGCACCCGCCCAAATTTGCTTTTCCAGTGGACGAGCAGGTTCTTCAAATTCGGTTCGGTCAATAATACGGCTCGCACCAAGTTTTTCCAGCAATGGACCATTTTGTTCTACGCGTCCGGTTACCGCTGCGACTTTGTAACCCAGCTGAGCGAGCAAAGTAACGGCCACGGATCCTACGCCCCCACTGGCACCAGTGACAAGAATCTCTCCTGCTTCGGGTTTGATATCCGCATCAAGCAGCGCCTGAACACATAACATCGCGGTAAAGCCAGCTGTGCCGACCATCATTGCTTTTTTGCTGTCCAGACCGTTTGGTAGTGGCACTAACCAGTCTGCTTTCAAGCGAGCACGTTGAGCCATACCACCCCAATGGTTTTCACCAACACCCCAGCCAGTGAGTACCACTTTGTCGCCTGTTTGGTAGCGAGTGTCATCAGAGCTCACGACCGTACCTGCCAAATCAATGCCCGGAACCATCGGGAAGTTACGGATGATTTTACCTTTGCCGGTGATTGCGAGGCCATCTTTGTAATTTAACGATGAATAATCAACGTCAATCAGGACGTCGCCTTCTGGCAGTTGAGTTTCGTCGATGCGTTCGACACTGGCGATAGTGCGTTTGTCTTCTTGGTTTAGAACTAGAGCATTAAACATGAGGTTCTCCGTGTTTGCGTTGGTGCGGCTGGAATGCTACATGCAGCAAGCTATTAACTGCCTCTAAGTGTAGGACTTGTTTGGTTATGAATAAAATGAAAGTTCAGCATTTAATCTATGCGCTATGTGCATTTATTGCTCAATGCGCTTAAAAAATGAAGGGCGACATTATCTGTCGCCCCTAAGTCTAATACTACATTACTTGAGTATTGGTTTATTTTATTCTGCTTGTCCAGTGGAGTACTGTGTTTGTTTAAGCATCATTGTTAATTTAAAAACTAATTAGCTGGCAACAATTTTAGGGCCTTTCAAACACAGTGGCGATACCCTGACCAAGACCAATACACATGGTAGCAAGGCCGTATTTGGCGTCTTTTGCTTCCATTAGGTTAATCAAGGTGGTTGAAATACGCGAGCCAGAACAACCTAGTGGGTGGCCCAGAGCAATTGCGCCACCGTTTAGGTTCACTTTTTCATCCATCACATCAAGCAGACCTAAGTCTTTAGCACATGGCAAAGATTGCGCTGCAAACGCTTCGTTTAGTTCGACAACATCCATATCTTCCATAGACAATCCCGCACGTTTGAGCGCTTTTTGGGTTGCCGGTACAGGTCCATAGCCCATAATTGAAGGATCGCAGCCGGCAATAGCCATGCCTTTGATTCGAGCGCGAATGGTTAACCCAAGCTCGTTGGCTTTTTCTTCACTCATGATCAGCATGGCTGATGCGCCATCGGAAAGAGCTGACGAAGTACCTGCCGTGACGGTGCCGTTAGCAGGGTCGAATACCGGACGAAGTTGGGATAAGCCTTCCACGGAGGTTTCTGGGCGAATGACTTCATCGTAGTCGAGAGTGAATAATGTACCGTCAGCCGCGTGACCTTCGATAGGTAAGATTTCGTTTTTAAAGCGGCCTTCCACTGTTGCTGCGTGGGCTCGGGCGTGAGAGCGGGCGGCAAACTCATCTTGTTGCTCACGGCTAATACCGTGCAGTTTTCCCAGCATTTCAGCAGTTAGCCCCATCATACCAGCTGCTTTCGCTACGTTCTTGGCCATACCCGGGTGAAAGTCGACGCCGTGGCTCATCGGTACGTGCCCCATGTGTTCGACACCACCGATCAGACAGATTTCAGCATCACCTGTCATAATCGCTCGGGTACCATCATGCAGTGCTTGCATTGAAGAACCACACAACCGGTTTACGGTAACGGCACCGACTTCAATGGGGAGCCCTGCGAGCAACGCTGCGTTACGCGCAACGTTAAAGCCTTGTTCTAGCGTTTGTTGTACACAACCCCAGTAAATATCTTCAATTTCATTTGGATTTACTTGTGGGTTACGTGCCAGTAGACCTTTCATTAAGTGTGCGGAAAGGTCTTCTGCTCGAGTATGACGGAAAGCGCCACCTTTAGAGCGACCCATTGGGGTACGTAGACAATCGACTACGACAACATTTCTTGTTTGATTAGTCATTTGGGAATCCCTCCTTAGATAGAACCTTGCTGTTGTGCGCCGTAGAAGGTCTCGCCTTTGGCGGCCATATCTATCAGCATTTGCGGTACTTGGTACATCGCGCCTAATGCTGCGTGTTGTTTTGCCATTTCGATGTATTCAGCAATACCCACACTGTCTAGGTAGCGGAATACACCGCCGCGGAATGGAGGGAAGCCCAGACCATAAACCAGAGCCATATCCGCTTCTTGTGGCGTTGCGATAATACCTTCCTGTAGACACAGCACCACTTCGTTGATCATCGGAATCATCATACGTTGAATGATGGTCTGCTCGTCGAAGTCTTTTTTATCTGCACATACGTCTGCCAGTAGTGGCAAGATCTCTTCAGAGAAGGTCTTCTTCGGTTTGCCCTTCTTATCAACAGAGTAGCTGTAGAAGCCGCTGCCGTTTTTCTGACCAAATTTTTTGGCGTCAAATAAGGCATCAATCGCATCGCGCCCTTGCTTGCCCATGCGCTCAGGAAAGCCTTCTGCCATAACGGCTTGTGCGTGGTGAGCGGTATCAATGCCGACTACGTCTAGCAGGTAAGCAGGACCCATTGGCCAGCCAAATTTGCGTTCCATGATTTTGTCGATTTGCGTGAAGTCAGCACCATCACGAAGCAGCATGCTGAAGCCACCAAAGTACGGGAACAGTACGCGGTTGACGAAGAATCCAGGACAGTCATTGACCACGATAGGTGATTTACCCATTTTCGCGGCGTACGCCACAACGCGGTTGATGGTCTCGTCTGATGTTTTCTCACCGCGGATGATTTCAACCAATGGCATGCGATGCACAGGGTTAAAGAAGTGCATACCACAGAAGTTTTCAGGGCGTTGTAGTGACTGAGCCAGAACGTTGATTGGAATTGTCGATGTGTTCGAGGTGATAACTGTATCTTCGTCAACGTTTTGTTCGACTTCGCTAAGTACGGCAGCTTTTACTTTCGGGTTTTCAACCACTGCTTCGACAATGACATCCGAATTTTCAATACCAGCGTAGTGTAGGCTTGGTGTGATAGACGCCAGAATACCAGCCATTTTGAAGCCATCAATTCGCCCTTGGGAAAGACGTTTGTTGAGCAGTTTGGAAGCTTCATTCATGCCCAAGTCCAGTGAGACCTGAGCGATGTCTTTCATAAGTACAGGGACACCTTTCAGTGCTGATTGGTAAGCGATGCCGCCACCCATAATACCGGCTCCAAGGACAGCAGCACGCTTAGTGTCTTTATTGGCTGATTTTGCTGCTTTTTTAGCAAGACCTTTGATGTATTGGTCGCTTAGGAACAGGCCAACCAGTGATTTTGCTTCTTCTGATTTTGCCAGTTTAACGAAGTGCTTACGTTCAACATCAAGTGCTTCATTACGTGCAAAGCATGCACCTTCCTCGATAGTAACGACAGAAGTCATTGGTGCAGGATAGTGTGGTCCTGCTTTTTGCGCCACTAGGCCTTTTGCCATCGTGAAGCTCATCATTGACTCGAGCTTGCTTAGGGTTAGTGGTGACGTTTTTTGGCTGCGGCGTGCTTGCCAGTTGATTTTTTCATTGATTGCAGCAGTCAGTGTTTGTAAAGCAGAATCATATAGCGATTCGCTATCGACGACCGCATCGAGCAGACCGATTTTTAGAGCTTCATCAGCACCACAGGCTTTTCCTTGAGTTATGATTTCCATTGCGTTGTCTGCACCAATAACGCGAGGTAAACGCACGCAGCCGCCAAAGCCAGGCATGATACCAAGTTTGGTTTCTGGTAAGCCAATGCTGGTGGTTTTGTCACCAATACGTATATCTGTCGCAAGTACACATTCGCAACCACCACCAAGCGCGTGGCCTTTGAGCACAGAGATGGTAGGAACGGGTAGGTCTTCCAATTTATTGAAGATGCTGTTCGCAAACTGCAACCATTGATCGAGCTCAGCATCCGATTTGGCAAATAAACCTAAGAACTCAGTAATGTCCGCCCCGACAATAAATGTCTCTTTATCAGAGGTCAGCATGATGCCCTTCAAGCCTTGGTGTTCTGCAAGAGCATCAAGCGCCTTGTCGAGTGACTCAAGTGTCGCTAAATCGAGTTTATTAACGGATTTTGGCGAGCAGAAAGTCAATTCTGCAATACCATCCTTTATTTCCTTTACCTGTAGGGTTTCGGCTTGGTAAATCATTGTCTATCTCCATGACATACAATCTGTGATTGTCTGTATACCTACTTAACCATTGTGGCTTTTCTATAGAATGCCGCGGAAGATAGGTATCAAGAAGTGTATTATTTTTATTCTGGTAAGACCATTAATGTTAGTTTTGATCGTGTTATGTTTAATTTCAATACATTTTTCAAACAAGTGTTTAACATTGTGCGCCAGTGCAGATCTTATGCGACTCTCAAATCACTCTCGTGATAGACTGCCGATAAAGAACTAAGTGACTTAATCCTATGAATGACCAGCCTTATTTGATTCCTGCTGAGCCTGCGCAATTTGAAGAAGAGATCAAAAAGAGCGTATTTATTACTTATCTTGCGCATACACCAAGTGTCGAAGCGGCTAAAGCATTTGTGGAGCAAATAAAAAGCAAGCATGCGGATGCGAGACATAATTGCTGGGGATTTGTCGCAGGAAGACCAGAAGACTCTATGAAATGGGGATTTAGTGATGACGGGGAGCCGTCTGGCACCGCTGGTAAACCGATTCTTGGGCAACTGTCTGGTTCAGGCGTTGGAGAAATCACTGCGGTTGTCACCCGTTACTCAGGCGGAATAAAGTTAGGGACGGGTGGTTTGGTTAAGGCTTACGGAGGTGGCGTGCAGCAAGCATTAAAGCTGCTTCAAACTATTGAGAAAAAAATCACCACAAAACTTAGACTAACGTTAGACTATGGCTTTATGTCTATCGCGCAATCCATAATGTCTCAGTTTGGTGCTGTAGAGGTCGATGCTGATTACAGTGATCAGGTCGTTCTAGTCGTCGAACTTGAACTTCGTGAAGTGAGCGCGTTTACCCAATTGATCATCAATAAAAGCGGGGCCAAGGCAATGGTCACCCCTCTAAACGGACAATAATGAAAAATAGGAAGCAACAGGGACAGCTTCGCTAGTCAATTAATCCATGCAATTTCGTTCAATTATTCGAATCGTCGGGCTCTTATTGGCACTTTTTAGTGTCACGATGCTTGCACCCGCTCTGGTCGCGCTAATCTATCGTGATGGTGCTGGTGTGCCTTTTGTCACGACTTTTTTTGTTCTGCTTTTTTGCGGGGCAGTGTGTTGGTTTCCTAACCGTCGGCAAAAGCATGAGCTTAAGGCTCGCGATGGTTTCCTAATCGTAGTCCTGTTTTGGACGGTATTAGGTAGTGCTGGTTCAATTCCGTTTTTGATATCAGATAACCCCAATATTTCGGTAACCGATGCTTTCTTTGAGTCATTTTCTGCGTTAACAACAACGGGCGCTACGGTTATCGTTGGGCTCGATGAATTGCCTAAGGCGATTTTGTTTTATCGTCAGTTACTGCAGTGGTTTGGCGGTATGGGCATCATTGTGCTGGCCGTTGCCATTTTACCGGTGTTAGGTATCGGTGGTATGCAGCTGTATCGAGCTGAAATTCCTGGGCCTGTCAAAGATACCAAAATGACGCCTCGTATTGCCGAAACGGCAAAAGCGTTATGGTATATCTACTTGAGCTTGACGATTGCCTGCGCGACCGCGTTTTGGTTAGCAGGGATGACGCCGTTTGATGCAATCAGTCACAGCTTTTCTACCATCGCGATTGGTGGATTCTCAACTCATGATGCGAGTATGGGATATTTTGATAGTTATGCGATTAACTTAATCACTGTTGTTTTCTTACTCATATCGGCTTGTAACTATACGCTTCACTTCGCGGCATTTTCATCCGGTGGCGTACACCCCAAATACTATTGGAAAGACCCAGAGTTTCGCGCTTTCATCCTTATACAGATATTGTTGTTTGTTGTGTGCTTTTTACTATTACTGAAGCACCACTCGTACATTACGGCTTACGATGCGTTTGACCAAGCTCTGTTTCAGACAGTTTCCATTTCAACTACTGCTGGCTTTACAACCACTGGTTTTTCGGACTGGCCATTGTTTTTACCTGTACTTCTACTGTTCTCATCCTTTATTGGTGGATGCGCAGGCTCGACTGGCGGTGGCATGAAAGTGATCCGAATTTTATTGCTGACCTACAAGGGGCTCGTGAACTCAAACGTTTGGTTCATCCCCGGGCAGTCTACACCATCAAAGTCGGGGGGAGTGCGCTGCCACAACGCGTCGTTGATGCTGTATGGGGTTTCTTCTCGGCCTACGCGCTCGTTTTTGTGGTTTGCATGTTGGGGCTGATTGCGACTGGGATGGATGAGCTCAGTGCATTCTCTGCGGTTGCAGCGACATTGAATAACCTTGGTCCAGGTTTAGGTGAAGTTGCACTTCACTTTGGTGATGTAAATGACAAAGCAAAGTGGGTGCTCGTAGTATCTATGTTATTTGGGCGTTTAGAAATATTTACCTTACTCATTCTACTTACGCCGACGTTTTGGCGTAGTTAAGGGGAAATCGTGGCAAAAGCTTTGTTCCTATACTCTTCACGCGAAGGGCAAACAAAAAAAATCTTCCATTATATCGATGAACAATTAGCAGACTTTGATTGTGAACTCGTGGATTTACACAATGTAGAGACTATGGATTTCAGTGCTTATGACAGAGTGTTGATCGGAGCTTCTATTCGCTATGGCCATTTAAATAAAAAGCTGTATCAATTTATTGAGCGCCATATTACCCAGTTAGAACAACATAAAGTGGCTTTCTTCTGTGTGAATTTAACTGCTCGTAAAGAAGATCAAGGGAAAGACACTCCTGAAGGCAGTGCGTATATTCGCAAGTTCCTGATCAAATCACCTTGGAAGCCAGCACTAATAGGTGTATTTGCTGGTGCCCTCTACTATCCACGCTATGGTTGGTTCGACAAAATGATGATTAGATTCATTATGTCCATGACAGGCGGGGAGACCGATACGACCAAAGAAGTGGAATATACCAACTGGGAAAAAGTGACACTTTTTGCAGACAAGTTTAGAAAATTGTAGAAATAACGTGCACTTTTGAGTGTTTTTGGCTTTATTTTATTCGAATGGTATAAAATCT
>NZ_JXOK01000002.1 GCF_000830505.1 Vibrio mytili
GGGTCTTATCCCTCATATACAGCACACGAACATTAACGAGTGATCGCCTAACGTTGACTAGAATCCCTTCACAATAAGACAATTAGTTTCACTTACATGATACTGTTTCCATCCGCGTTAAACAGGTGTACACGTGAACTGTCGATGTACATTTCAATGGTTTCGCCATCAACGACTTCCGTGCTCGCATCCACTTCGATGGTTATTGGTGAACCATGAATGGCTCCGTATACGAGTTTAGTCGTGCCCAACAATTCCGTTGCTTCAATAGCAACATTGACTGGTATCGACGTACTGCTTTTATGCAGGCTTATGTCAGTCGGACGAATGCCCATGGTGCCGTCAGTAGACGTCAACTCAAGATTTACTCCCGAGACGATATCAACCACTTTTTCACCTAATTTAACTTCAACACCAGATGGAGAACGCTGCATCGAAATATCCAACATGTTCATCGTTGGACTTCCAATGAACCCAGCCACAAACTTATTGACGGGTTTATGATAGATTTCTTTCGGGGTGCCAACTTGCTCAATAACACCATCCCTCAAAATCACAACCTTGTCAGCCAATGTCATTGCCTCTACTTGATCATGGGTAACATATACCGTTGTCTTTTTGTGCTTTTTGTGCAGCTCTTTGATTTCCGTTCGCATCACATTTCTCAGCTTGGCATCAAGGTTAGAAAGCGGCTCATCGAAAAGAAAGACTTCTGGAGAGCGAACCATTGCACGCCCCATTGCTACTCGCTGACGTTGACCACCAGACAACGCTTTTGGTTTCCGATCTAGTAAAGGAGTCAGTTGTAGCATATCGGCAATGTGTCTTACTTGTTTATTGATTTCCTCTTTGGACTGCCCTGCCATCTTTAAAGAAAAGCCGATGTTATCGAAGACCGTCATATGGGGATACAGTGCATAACTCTGGAACACCATGGCAATATTCCTTTCCTTTGGAGAAAGGCCATTGACAACTTGGTCACCTATCAATATCTCTCCGCCAGAAATATCTTCTAAGCCAGATAGCATGCGAAGTGTTGTCGACTTGCCACAACCAGATGGACCTAGAAAGACAACAAACTCACCATCTCCAATATCTAGGTTAAAGTTCTTTACAATGTGGGCATCGCCCGAATAAATCTTATCGACATTTTTGAATTGAATCGTTGCCATGCTATCCCCAAAAGTCTAACTGTATTAGTTGTAAGTGACTCTATCCTTACTTCCACTCAAGAGAGTTACAATTACGTTTTTTGTTACTGGAATTAATGTATTTTGTGACTGAGAATCTGATCACAGCTTGTTTTTGTTAACATATGAGTTAAACGTGAGGAACTGCACATTAGTCGTTTTATTACATGATTAGAAATAAATAAATCAGGAACTTAGCTAATTTTCTGCTATGTCAGTTAATTACCGTCGAGCCACGTCAGATAACTCTCTTCGCCCTATGCCGTTACAAAATATGTATATAGCAATAGCAACACGGAATATTATTTAAAGGTGATGCTCTCATTTTTTACATTGGTGTATGACTCGAAAAAAAGTCAAAAAAAACCTCAAGCCCTCCCCAAGGCTTGAGGTTCACCAATAATGATGAAATGTCCCCTCAGACAAATTAGAACAAGTCACTTACTCTTGGATACAGTAACTGGAAAGTTTCGCGTTTCGCTTGATAGTAAGCTTGTTTTTCTTGGTTCGGTTTATGAAGTTGAACTAACTCCGGTACTGGGCAAATATCATCAATGTTGGCATTTGGCTCGACCGCTAGTGCGGCCAATCTTGCTGCTCCAAGTGCCGGGCCCACATCTCCGCCTTTACGGTAAGTCAATGGCAATCCAACAATATCCGCGAGCATCTGACGCCAGTACTCACTGCGTGCGCCACCACCAATTAACGATACTTCATCTGGAATCATCTTAGTGACATGAAGGGCATCGAACCCATCAGCAAATGCGAAACCTACGCCTTCTAATACGGCCTGAGCAAGCTCGAGCTTCGTCGTTGAGTGCGTCATACCGAAAAACACACCTTTAGCATCTGGGTTATTGTGAGGTGTACGCTCACCAGACAAATACGGTAGGAAAACAACACTGGAATCAGAGTCAGCACCGTGCTCGACTTGCTCGATCATTTCACCAACATCGTCAAAGCCTGTCAGTGATGCGACCCATTTAAGACATGATGCTGCACTTAAAATCACCGACATGGTGTGCCAACAGTTTGGTACCGCATGACAGAAGCTATGCAACGCTGATTCAGGGTTAGAAATAAATCCATCACTGACAGCAAAGTACACACCGGAGGTACCTAAAGAAAGCATAGCTTGGCCAGGCTTAATAATCCCTACCCCTACTGCGCCAGCCGCATTGTCACCACCACCAGCAATCACTGGGATTTGAGCTAACCCCCATTCCTTCGCCACCTCTTCAGATAGAACGCCTGTAATTTCATTTCCTTCAAACAACTTCGGCATTTGGTCGCGAGTGAGTCCCGTTGCTGCTAATAGTTCATCACTCCAGTCTCTAGCATTCACGTCCAACCAACAGGTGCCCGCAGAGTCAGACATATCGGAAGCGAAGTCTCCCGTCATTTTGAAACGCAAGTAATCTTTCGGAAGCAGTACCTTAGCGATTTTCTCAAAGTTTTCAGGTTCGTGATTTTTTACCCACTTAAGCTTGGGTGCAGTAAAACCAGGCATCATAATATTGCCAGTAATCGCGCGACTCTCCGCCACCGCTAACTCCAACTCTTCACATTCGGCCGCGCATCTGCCGTCGTTCCATAAGATTGCGGGACGAATAACGTTGCTTTCAGCATCAACTAAGGTTGCACCGTGCATTTGCCCAGAAAGGCCTATCGCTTTGACCTGACTCAAATCCGTCTGCTCACCCAAGCCTAGGATCGATTGGCAGGTTGCGTCCCACCACTCTGACGGATTTTGTTCTGACCATAGTGGCTTTGGACGAGAGACAGATAACTCAATCGATTTAGACGCTAAAATCTCGCCATCTAGAGACATTACGATCGACTTAACACCAGAAGTTCCGAGGTCAATTCCAATATACATACACACTCCTCACTAAAAAAATCAAATGCACATCGGTTTCTACCTCCTGTGCATTAACACTGCATTTAGTATTCAGCGTTCCAATCCAATGCTCAATTACGTTATTTCATTGTGGACTTCACTGATTTAGTGACTGCGCCTTTGATCACACCGATAAGAAAGACTTGCTGTTACACTCATGTCAAATTTATTGTTAGTGACAAACAGATAGATAAAACATGGACAAACGTTTTCGAATAACTTTGCTGTTTAATGCGAACAAAGTGTATGACCGCCAAGTAATTGAAGGTATTGGGGAGTATCTACAAGCATCTCAATGTGCTTGGGACATTTTTCTCGAGGAGGATTTTGTCACTCACCTAGATAAGTTTAAAAACTGGAGTGGTGATGGCGTTATTGCGGATTTTGACAATCCCGAGATTCAACAACTATTGGTAGACTCCGACATTCCCGTCGTTGCTGTAGGCGGTTCCTATTCCGATAAATCACAATATCCAGACGTACCCTATATTGCGACCGATAATGAAGCGTTAGTGGAGATGGCCTTTCAACATTTAAAAAATAAGGGCTTGGAGAACTTCGCGTTTTATGGTCTCCCACACAATAGCGCCAACCGTTGGGCTTCAGAAAGGGAGCTCGCATTCAATAAAATCCTAAGACGTGAGGGGTATTCTGGTTCGGTCTATCGGGGTAATGTCACCAATTCTGATACTTGGCAATATGATATGAATCGTCTCGCAGATTGGATTCAGCGATTGTCAACTCCGACCGGGATCATCGCTGTTACTGATTCCAGGGCACGTCATATCTTGCAGGTTTGTGAGCACGTAAACTTGGTCGTTCCTGACAAAGTGTCAGTAATTGGTATTGATAATGAGGAGCTCACTCGCTATCTGACTCGCGTCTCTTTAAGCTCGGTTGGACAAGCCTGTAAAGAGATGGGTTATCGCGCTGCCAAAAAGCTACACAAGTTGATTGAATGCCACGAGAAACAAGATCATGCCGCAATAGAGAAGCTAAAAAGTACGCCGATTTTAATCCCGCCGACTAAGATCTTTGAACGCCAAAGCACGGACTATCAAGCGTTAAAAGATCCTCATGTGATTCAGGCGATGCATTTCATCCGTCACAATGCTTGTAAAGGGATCAAGGTTGAACAGGTCTTAAACCATGTCGGCATCTCCCGCTCGAATATGGAAACGCGCTTTAAGGAAGAACGTGGACACTCACTCCACCAAGAGATCCACAACTCTAAACTCGAAAGAGCATGTAACTTGTTAAAAACCTCCGAACTGCCCATTGTCGAGATAGCCGAGCTTTGTGGCTACCCATCACTGCAATATATGTACACGGTGTTTAAGAAGAACCTATCTCAGACGCCTAAAGAATATCGACAAGAAAAATTTGAGCGTTAACGGCTTTAATTTAGTCTGATATTTAGAAACTTCTGTGCATCAGTATACATTTCTATAGAGGGTAAGCGCGCGTTACACTGCGCTTACCCTTATTTACTTATCCTTAGTGACTTAAATACACGCTTTCCGAAAAGAACGTATTGGCACAAATACGTTCTTTGCGCCAAGAACCATTAGATACAAAGCTCTGATTCAAGAACCTCAACTGAGCAAGTCATTCGCCAGTCACGTGGCAAAACGCGCTTCTCTCCCAAGACAGTAACAACATCATGGTATCGAATATCCGTAGAAGAACTTGCCAGCATAATCTCAAATTCTCCTCCTTCGACCACTCGTTGGTTATTCTTGTCTGTAAAATTGAGCATATCGACTGGTAGCTTAAACACAACGCGCTGGCTGGCTTTCGGCTCTAAGTGAATTCGTTTAAAGCCTTTTAGCTCTTTGATTGGACGAACCACTGAACAGAGTTTGTCTCGCACATAGAGCTGAATGATCTCATCACCAGCTCTTTGCCCACTGTTTGTTATTGTGGCAGCAATTTCAATCTGTTCTTCAAAGCTAACAGAGTGCTTGGTAATTGATATATCACTGTACTCAAAACTGGTGTAAGACAACCCATGACCAAAATTATAAGGCGATCCGAAATGGTGGCAGATTGGCGTTCCTGCACTTTTTAACTTGTGGTTGTAGAAGTACGGAACAGCACCAGCACTTTTTGGAATGGACACGGTTAGCTTGCCGCTTGGATTAATATCACCACAAAGAATGTCCGCTATGGCTCTGGCACCTTCTTGACCGGGCGCCCATCCGTATAAAATCGCTGATGCTTCTTGCTCTGCTCGGCCTAGGTAGTATGGCCGTCCGCCAGTCACCAGGACGATAACCTTCTTCCCTGTATCTAACAATCGGTCTAACAGCTCTTGCTGCACGCCAGGTAGTTTTAGGCTATCAACATCAGAACCTTCACCAACGGTGCCCGTCTGGAACAAACCCGCAAGATCGCCAACACAGGCAAGTACGACGTCACTGCTCTCGGCGACACCTAATGCATCCGCTATCTTCGAGTTATCGTGACAGACTGCCGACTCGCGATCCTGTGAAATTGCCATGTTAACATCACCTGGAAATACAGGAGCACTGGCATCTCGGTGCGATAGAATCTTACATCCTTGCGCGGTATCGACATGAGTAAATACTTGTTTGATTTCATCAAGCAGGGTTGAGCATACAAAATTATCGCTTTCTAACGCGCTCAATATCAAATGCACTGGAAAACTGTACCCACAGAGCAGAGCTAAAGGATCATCCGCCGTTGCGCCAATCACAGACAATTTGGTTGAACGATTTAATGGCAGTGTACCGTCATTTTTGAGCAGCACGACCGACTCAGCTGCCACCTGATACGCAAGCGTTCGGCTGCTCGAACTTTGAATAGGTTGAGTAGGAACGGGAGTATAAGGTCGCTCAAACAACCCGAGTTCAAACTTAGTTTTAAGGATACGTGACACTATCTGATCTAACTTTTCTTCAGATAATAAGCCTTTATCAACGGCACTTTCTAACTTAGATGAACACGCATCATCGGGTAATTCAATATCTAGTCCAGCATTGAACGCTAATGCGGCCGCGCTGGCCGAATCTTCAGCTATAGCATGATGAGAAGCCAGTAAATCTACCCCGCCATAATCAGCCACCACGAGTCCGTCAAAGCCCCACTGCTCTCTTAGTACTTCCGTAAGTAGGTGGTGGGATGCATGACAAGGTTCACCATCAATATCATGATAAGCTGGCATAACCGAACCCGCATTACCTAGCTTAACCGCCATTTCAAAAGGTAACAGGAAGGTATCATTTAACTCCTTAAAGCCCAGATTGACTGGCGCATGGTTTCTCGCCCCCTCGCTTGCCGAATGACCGACGAAGTGTTTTAAGGTCGCCAAAACTGAACGGTCTTCACCTTGCAAGCCTTTCACATAGGCTGTTGCCATAACACCAGTATGATATGGATCTTCACTCAAAACCTCTTCCGTGCGACCCCAACGTACATCGCGTGATACATCTAAGACTGGCGCTAAGCCATGCTGTGCTCCAACGGCTTTAAGCTGCAACCGAATATCTTTTGCCACCTTTTTAATCAAGTCTGGGTTCCAGGTATGGCCGTAGTTTAATGCCGAAGGATACAAGGTGGCTTCCGAGGCCATTAAGCCAACAAGACACTCTTCATGAGCAATGGCAGGGATACCGAGACGAGTTTCTTCCACAAGGAATCGCTGAAGTGCATTAAGCGCTTTAACGCCTTGTGCCGGAGAAACAGGGTGAGTGCCTAATGGGCGCGTGACCTGTCCAAGACCGTGTTTAAGCTTTTCCTTCATACTGAGTTTTGGTTGTGACTGACAAAGCTCAAGGTCTCTAGGTTGGTGATCTCCCTGTTCGTCCAACATAAGCCATTGAGCGCCTAACTGTGCGATTTTTTCCTGCCGAGTCATTTGAGACAATAGGTCCTTAACTCTCGCATCTACAGAATAAGAACTGTCCTTATAAATCGTCATTCCAAGTCCTTCTAACAATGTTTCAACAATGAAAAACCCAACGCCCTAAGGTAAAAGGCTAATCAGGAGCAACTAGCGTTTAGGGGTACTACCTTGATGAGCGTGTGAGTCATTTTTTGTTTCAGCAATTACAACTACATATTGCATCGATGGATTGTTTAAAATTAATCTACTGATTAATGGTATATAGAGTGAATTTTATTTATTAAAAGTTAGCTTTATACAAGCAAACTCACTCCAGTTTTACCTGATGGATGCCTTCATTTAACTTACCTAAAATCATAACCTCATTACGATATTTGTTATCTGTGAGCACGCGCATGATAACCATCGAGTGTCGAATCAACCAATGACACTTAAATCATTAAAAATCAGATTCTTATAAAAAATCACGCATTAAAATTGATTCATAAACATAAAGATGAGACACAGAGCACATTTAACAAATACCAGAAATTTGCAATCAAAAAACATAATTGCTCATGATGAAAATAAAATAAAACATATGACCTGACAGCTTAATAAGTCTAATCATAAATAAATGGAATCAAGGCATGACTGAATTTTTTAAAAATATTAATAAGGTTAAGTTTGAAGGAAGTAACACAACTAACCCTCTCGCTTTCCGCCACTATGATGAAGATCGAATGATCCTTGGCAAAAGCATGAAAGAACACCTGCGTTTTGCAGCATGTTACTGGCATAACTTCCGTTGGGGTGGCGCCGATGTTTTTGGCGATGGCACATTTGATCATGAATGGTTAAAAGTTGCCGACCCAATGGAACAAGCTCGAGTAAAAGCAGATGCTGCTTTTGAGTTTTTTGCTAAGCTTGGCGCACCGTACTACTGTTTCCACGACACTGACGTGGCACCTGAAGGTCACTCATTAAAAGAGTACACAAATAACTTCCAAACGATGGTTGATGTACTAGAGCAGAAACAAGCAGAAACTGGCATGAAGCTGCTTTGGGGGACCGCAAATGCCTTTTCTAACCCTCGCTACATGGCAGGGGCAGGCACGAACCCAGATCCAAAAGTATTTGCCTACGCAGCCACTCAAATCTTCAATGCTATGGGAGCAACTAAGCGCCTGGGCGGTGAAAACTACGTTCTTTGGGGCGGCCGTGAAGGGTATGAAACGCTACTGAACACTGATCTTCGCCAAGAGCGTGATCAGCTTGCTCGACTCATGCATATGGTTGTTGAGCACAAACATAAAATTGGCTTTAAAGGCTCTATTCTCATTGAACCGAAGCCTCAAGAACCAACAAAACATCAATACGATTACGACACAGCAACGGTATATGGTTTCCTAAAACAGTACGGCCTTGAAAACGAAATCAAGGTGAATATCGAAGCCAACCATGCCACGTTGGCTGGCCACAGCTTCCACCACGAAGTAGCAACCGCAACATCTTTAGGTATATTCGGTTCTATTGATGCGAACCGCGGTGATGCACAACTTGGTTGGGATACCGACCAATTCCCTAACAGCGTTGAAGAAAATACGCTTGTTATGTACGAAATCTTGAAAGCTGGTGGCTTCACAACAGGTGGCTTCAACTTTGACGCTCGTGTCCGTCGCCCTTCTACTGATCTCGAGGACTTTTTCTACGGCCACATTGGCGGTATGGATACTATGGCTCTCGCTCTAGAACGTGCCGCGGCAATGATTGAAAACGACGTACTATCAAAACATATCGCACAGCGTTATGCGGGCTGGAACGATGACCTAGGTAAACGTATCCTATCGGGTGACATTTCACTTGAAGGCGTCGCGAAGTTTGCTCTGGAAAATAACCTACAGCCTGAAAAAGTGTCTGGTCGTCAAGAATACTTAGAAAACATCGTTAATGGTTTTATTTACAAATAAAATCACATAAACCACAACGGTCCAATAAGCCCAATCATCCATTGATGGTTGGGCTTTTTAATTAAACAGCCTAGGGTCTGTTAGGGTAACTCCATCACTTGTTAGCTTCTTTGTGTTTGTCTTTAGCAAACAAAAACACCGTTTGATAGCGACCAGTGATCCTCCCCAAACACCAATCGCTCCGGGTCAAACCTGCTTTCAATTGCTAAGGCTTGAAACTTGAGTTACTTCAAACTTGTGAAAAAACGTAACTTAAGCGGAAATAAAGGAAATTTTATCGCTCAGTTATCCAAATATAATTGGGTTATAACTTAATAACTTAACGAGAAACATTATGACAGACATCATCGTAGAAGAAGCCGCAATCAGCGATGCAGAAGCCGTTACAGCACGTGACCTAGAGCGCGCAAGTAGCCTAAAGCCAATCTCTTCTCCCCTCGTCACTCACATGTACACGGCAGACCCGTCTGCACACGTATTTAATGGCAAAATTTATATTTACCCATCACATGATATCGAAACAGATCAACCTCTTAATGACAATGGTGATCACTTCGATATGCGTGACTATCATGTCATCTCTCTGGAACGCCCATTTGGCAAAATCACAGACCATGGAAGCGCACTTGATGTAAAAGACGTGAAATGGGCAGAACGCCAAATGTGGGCACCAGATGCTGCAGAAAAAGACGGCAAATATTACCTTTACTACCCTGCTAAAAACCACGATGGTATCTTCCATATTGGTGTTGCGGTCGGAGATAACCCTGAAGGTCCTTTTACTCCTGAAGAAACCCATATCGAAGGTACATTTAGTATCGACCCTGCAGTATTTCAAGATGACGACGGTCAATACTACCTATATTTCGGTGGTATCTGGGGTGGTCAACTACAAAATTGGCGCAATGGTGAGTATGGCGAAGAGGTATACCCCGCAGAACACGAGCCAGCACTAAAGCTCAAATGGCGAAGCTCGCCAGCAATATGGTTGACCTAGATGAGTCACCTCGAGACATCATTATATTAGATGAGAATGGAAACGAGCTTACAGCAGGTGATACTGAGCGACGTTACTTTGAAGGCCCTTGGTTGCACAAACACGAAGGTACTTACTACTTCTCGTACTCAACGGGAGAGACTCACAACATCGTTTACGCAACGAGTGATTCTCCATATGGCCCGTTCACTTATCAAGCGTGATCCTAGAGCCCGTACTTGGTTGGACAACTCACCACTCTATCGCCAAATACGAAGGAAAATGGTACCTGTTCTATCACGATAGTTCACTATCAGGCGGTCAAACTCACCTACGCTGCATTAAAATGACTGAACTAATTCATGATGAGAATGGCAAGATTCAGACAATTAAACCTTACATGAATTAAACTACACATACTGACCGAGTTAGCAACATGTGACTAGCTCGGTCTCACATTTTTACGGGATTGCTTCATAACAGAAAAGCAGAACAACATCTCAATCTTAAATGTATAGGTTGGCAGTCTGCGATGATAAACGACCTGAGAAGCGGTTGCCCCGTCACCCGATAGATAGCATTTCACTATGACATTTGAGGGCTATGATATTTGGCGCATGGTTGCTTTCAGTTGCTTCAGAACATACTGAAGAATGCCTCCCGAGTTAAAATACTCCAGCTCCTTAGGGTTATCTATACGTGCAATCACCGGTATGGTGAGTTCAGAACCTTGAGCGGTTACCACGATAATGTCGAGCGCTAACAAAGGTTTTATAGGGCCGTTAGGAGCGATAAAAACCGTCTCATTTCCCTCTAGAGTCAGAGAATTTAATTCATCTGGTCGCGTCAGTTGAAGAGGCAATACGCCCATACCGACTAAGTTACTACGGTGAATCCGTTCAAACGACTCCGCAATGACTGCTTTGACATTCAATAGCAAACATCCTTTTGCTGCCCAGTCACGACTAGAGCCTGAACCGTAGTCTTTACCGGCAAATATGACCAAAGGAACTTGAAGTTCGATTGACCTGTTGCTCGCATCAAAAATAGGAATGACTGGAGGCGTTTTCTCTGTGGTCGACATGTTACAGTCATCCAGCTTGGTATCGCCGTAACAGCGCGTAAATCCGCCTATAGTCGGAGAGGCGATTTTGTTTTCCAGACGTACATTTGAAAACGTCCCACGAACCATGACGTGGTGATTTCCTCGTCGTGCTCCATAGCTATTGAACTCTTCTGGGTCGATGTTTTTTGATAGCAAATATTGACCCGCCGGACTGGTTGTTGAAATGAGGCCTGCTGGTGAAATATGGTCGGTTGTAATCGAATCTCCCAAAATGGCTAATACACGTGCTGATTCAATAGGAAAAGTCGGCGATGGCATTTCCAAAAACGGAGGGCGCTGTATATAAGTGGAGTCTTTGTCCCACGGGTAACAGGGACTGTCTTTCATCGACAATTGTTCCCATTCTTCATCACCTTCAGTAATGTCGTTGTAGCTCAACCTAAAGTGGCTCTCATGGACTTGATTCAGCATTTCATTGAGCATAGTTTGACTTGGCCAAAGATCTCTTAGATAGACGGGCTCATTGTTACTATTAATCGCGATTGGGTCTTTTTTTAAGTCAATACAGGTCGTACCCGCTAACGCAAATGCGACGACTAATGGGGGCGAGGCAAGCCAGTTTAGGCTAACAGAGGGGTGTACTCTGCCTTCAAAATTTCGATTCCCTGATAATACCGCCGATACATTCAAGCTGTTTTCCGAGATCTCGGTTTCAAGATTGTTTTTCAGTGGGCCGGAGTTACCAATGCATGTTGTGCAGCCATATCCAACTCGATGAAATCCCAATCGGTCGAGGTAGTCTTGCAAACCCGTATCATTGAGATATCGAGCGACAGCTAATGATCCGGGTGCGAGAGAAGTTTTTACGTAGCTAGGAACGGTTAACCCTTTTTTAACGGCTGCCTTAGCCACCAAACCCGCAGTCAGCATAACAGCGGGGTTTGATGTGTTCGTGCACGAGGTGATGGCTGCAATAACAACATCACCATGGTTTAAGTGTCTGGATGAGCTTGGCTGGTCGGAGTTTGAAGCACCTTCAATAGCACATTGGTCGAGAGTCGCTTGCTTAATAGCACTGAGGTTAAGTCTATCTTGAGGTCGTTTGGGGCCTGCTATTGAGGTAACAACGGTAGATAAATCCACTACAATATTTTCATCATACTCAGGTGAAGGGCGGTTTGCATCCCACCATAGCTGTTGCTCGTGCGCGTAAGCCCGCACTCTGCCAACCAGCGAAGAGGGGCGGTTTGTTAGGGTTAAATAGTCGATGGTATTTTCGTCAATCGGGAAAAATCCGCAAGTGGCACCATACTCTGGCGCCATATTGGCAAGCGTTGCTCGGTCTGCCACTGATAGAACGGCTAAGCCGTCACCATAGTACTCAACGAATTTACCAACCACGCCATGAGACCTTAGCCTTTCTGTAATCGTCAAAACCAAATCAGTTGCAGTCACACCAGGACACAATTGCCCATCAAGACGCACTCCGACGACTCGCGGAATCGCGATATTAAGTGGCTGGCCGAGCATTGCGGCTTCGGCTTCTATACCTCCTACTCCCCAACCTAACACGCCTAACCCGTTTACCATAGTGGTGTGGCTGTCGGTTCCTATCACCGTATCAGGTGTTAACACTCTATTTTCGTCTTCGCGCACAACTTGAGATAGATACTCTAAATTAACCTGATGGCATATGCCCTTACCAGGGGGGATCACGGTCAAGTTACGGAAATTCTTTTGTGCCCACTTTAAGAATGTATAGCGCTCTTTATTACGTGCCATTTCATGTACACGATTTGTATGTATTGAGGATTCTGAACCTGACTGATCAACAATTAACGAATGGTCTATGACAAGATCGACCGGGCATTTTGGTGTGACATAACTCGGATCTCCGCCAGCTTGTGCAATTGCATCTCTAATAGCGGCGAGATCGACCAAAGCAGGGATTCCGGTATAGTCCTGCATCAGCACTCTACTAGGATAAAAACTGAATTCTGATGAATGACCTTTGCTCTCTGAGTCAAGAATCTTATCTTTAAAGAATAATGCTTCAATAATACGAGATGACTCTTTTAAATCCGTGGTTTGTCGCATTACATTCTCAATAAGTAGAAGTTTAGTTATTGGAATTTTGGACAGGTTTACTTGGTAATCTTGGGCAAGTTTTTTTAATGACCAGTATTTATAATCGGTGCCTTTTACATTCAGTGACCTTTGATATCTTTGTCGCCATGTTTTTTCGTTGGTAGGTATCATGATTTGTTTCCTTTCAATGATGGTTGAGCTATGTAAAAGCAATCCCCTGGTCATGGAGATGTTTTCTGGGACACGTTTATATTTCCCATATCCAATTAGCGTTAATCAGTTGAAAATCTATAAACTGAAAGGATCAGAGTTGAAATTCTAAAAGAAGGAAGGCGTTGGAATGCACCCATGTCATCAAACAATAACTCGATTTAACAAAATGAAGGCGAAGCTGTGATTGCTAAGCCTTCAATCCTACCTAGATGAGCGCCACATTTGTTGCTTGAGGACCTTTATCACCAGGCGCAACTTCAAAACTTACTTTTTGTCCTTCCAACAGGGTCTTAAAGCCCTCTGAGGAAATCGAACGGAAATGGACAAAAATGTCCTTACCATCGCTATCTTTGGTGATAAAACCAAAGCCTTTATTTTCGTTAAACCATTTTACTGATCCAGTTTCTCTGTCAGACATATATACCTCGACTAATCCTATAGGGTAAAGCTCTGATAACTAGAGCTATTTCATAGTCACTCAAGATGGCTAACGCAGAAGTTAAACGAGAAAGTTCGAGAAATACTGTGAAAGGAAACTTGCTTTATAATTACAAATAACTCAAATTGGCGGAGCTACTTTAAGTATAAGCCTTAAATTGAAAATAGTTAGTTGAGTCTTCGACCATATTTTAATTTGGTTGTAAGGTTATGATTTTAAACACACTAGTAAGTTTCTAACACATGAGTTGAGAGAAACGACCCCGCCAAGAATAGGACAATATGTGAGTAAGCGACCAAAACCGACACAAATGCAGCAACAATTTGATATTAACCAAAAGGGAAAGGAATTAAGCGGATATCAGAAGAGTGGAAGACAATGGATGTCCGCAAACGAATAGAAGAACTTGAGGAACAAAAAGAGTGGGATAAGGAGTGGGGATTGTGAGCTCAAGAAACCTATCAGAACTCATTAATACTACACTCCTCATACATTCTGAAAAGCTGAGTAACTTGGACAGAGACATACTTACAGGTTTACGAGATCAACTTAACCGTGATCAAGCCTTGTCAGACAAACAGATTAAACTGTGTCAAAGGCTAATACGAAAAACCAACCAAGACTGTGTTTTTATTCACGACACTCCAAACGAGCGATGATCGCAAGGCAACGTCAGTCTCCTACGTTGTCAACCCTGCCTTCATCAAACGTCAATCGACTCAACATCTGGTCCATAGCCTCATTCAAACCCAAGACTACGACTTTAATCTTCAGCATCTTTCAGTGCTTTTGAGGAAAGACCAATGGGGCTGAAGCAGATTAATCATCTTTAAAGCGCAATAAGAGTAATGTCGGAAGGCGTTGATAGGATAAGAATATGAAATTGCCGCTTCATGAATTTATCTTAAACTTACAGAAGTTTAGTCCATGTCCATGAAGAAGCAATTTCAATTTATGGTTGTACTGACTATCAAGATATCGTTGTAATAATCAACGTATGGTTGTTTTTACAAATATATTCCGATATTCAGTCGAGTTACTCTCTACCGAACACGTTGTTCTCTTGTTCTTGAACGCGGATGAAAGTCGTGCGCTTCGTTAGCTCTTTAAGCTTTGATGCGCCTACATATGTACAGGTTGAACGCACACCACCAAGGATGTCTTGGATAGTGCCGTGAACACTACCACGGTATGGCAATAATACGGTTTTTCCTTCAGCTGCGCGGTAGCCTGCTACGCCACCAGAGTGCTTCTCCATCGCGCTCTTGGATGACATTCCGTAGAATTTCATGAAGGTTTCGCCATCTTTTTCGATGACTTCACCGCCTGACTCTTCATGACCAGCTAGCATACCACCAAGCATCACGAAATCCGCTCCACCGCCGAAGGCTTTTGACACATCACCGGCACACGAACAACCACCGTCACCGATGATCATACCGCCGAGACCATGGGCTGCGTCACCACATTCGATAATTGCGGAAAGTTGCGGATAACCAACGCCAGTTTTAACTCGGGTCGTACAGACAGAACCAGGGCCAATGCCCACTTTCACGATATCTGCACCAGCAAGAATGAGCTCTTCACACATATCGCCTGTAACAACGTTACCTGCAGAGATGACTTTATCTGGGAACTCTGCACGTACGCGTTCAACGTACTCCACAAGGTGTTCGGAATAACCGTTGGCGATATCAACACAGATAAAAATGAACTCGTCTGAAAGCGCCATAATATCCTTGGTTTTTTGGAAGTCGGCATCAGACGTACCCGTAGACACCATTACATTGTTTAGCGTTGCTTTGTCTGCTGATTTCGCGAATTCCGCCCAATCTTCTACGGTGTAGTGCTTGTGCACTGCGGTCAATACACCATGTTCAGCTAACGCGGTAGCCATGGCGAAACTGCCAACGGAGTCCATATTAGCCGCAATTACCGGCACGCCAGACCATTGACGGCCACTGTGCTTGAATGTAAAATCGCGGGTTAAATTTACTTGAGAACGGCTTTTTAGGGTAGAACGTTTCGGGCGAAACAGTACATCTTTAAAACCTAACTTAAGTTCTTGTTCGATACGCATTGTGTAATTCCTTGATTAATAAATCTATGTGTCATTTCAGAGTGCGTAGTGAAACCGTTGGCAGACGAGTTCACCGTTCTTCGGACACAAAAAAACCGGAGCGTTGGCAGACGCTCCGGTTTTCAGCATTATAGGCTGTGATTTATTTCCTACAAGTCTGATAATTTAATTTTTTTTTGTGCTACCATCTCGAAAATCGCATATCAAAAATAACCTTCAACATATTGATTTTTCTTTTTAATTTATGAATTCAACAACTTAAAAGAAAACATCAGTCAACCGAACGCGCAAACCTTTGCGCTATTTACTCTTCGATATCACGACATACACCTCAAATGTGTTTACAAGTTAGGCAACCAACTTAAAAATGCACGTTTCATCGCTTAAAAATGACATTAAACTTAAGCGCTATTTACGTGATCCCTACGTCATATTGTGAATAAAGCGAAGCTTACTGCTGATACGATCTAACGTTCGGGATTAATCACAGCTCGCAGAGACTCAATAACATCACTCGGTAATAGCCCTTTGGTCCCAAACTGGTGGACATTCATGTCCGCGGCATGGCTATGTATCATTACCCCTAACCTTGCAGCGACGGCGATTGGAATCCCTTGAGCTAACAGCGCACCGATAACACCAGATAAGACGTCTCCCATTCCCCCTGTTGCCATACCTGGGTTCCCTGCTAGACATACGTACATTCTTATACCATCGTAAATCAGTGTCCCTGCACCTTTGAGCACGACAACGCCGCCATAATGTTCATGTAATTGTCTTGCAGCGGCATACCGATCACGTTCCACTTCTTGTGTTGTCACATTCAGTAACCGTGCCGCCTCACCGGGATGCGGGGTCATCACACGTTGATCATCGTGTACTGCTGCACTTCCTTGTTGATTGAGCAAAGCAAGAATGTTTAGGCCGTCAGCATCGACCACTTTCAGTTTTTTCTGCGAAGACAAAGCTTGGTAAGCTTGGTGTGCCCACTCATCACTCCCAAAACCTGGGCCAAAAACCAGCACATCTGCCCAACCGATCCGTGTGGTAAGCGCATTTTCTGCCTCGCGCAGTGCGTCTTCGGTAATACTTTGACTCATCACTTCTGGAAGAGACACTTGCAGAGACAACAAACTGTCAGTGTGCGTCATACTTGCAGTTAAGCCCGCACCACAACGGACAGCAGCGGCACAACACAGTCGTATCGCGCCCGACATGCTACATTCCCACCCACACACAGTAATTTACCGCTATCCCCTTTGTGTGCAGTTACGTTGCGATTAGGCATCAGTCTGGACACAACTTGATGATCAATACCCAGAGCGCTCTCATCCTCTATTGCATCAAACTCGGCACTCACGCCTAATCCACAAAAGTGCAATTCGCCGACATGATCCCTCGCTTGTGCGGTGCATAATCCTTGCTTAACACCAATAAAAGTGACCGTGTGATTAGCGTGGATGCTTCGCCCAAGACTGAACCTGTGTTAGCACACAAGCCCGATGGGATATCAACCGAGATGACAGGGCAACGGATTTGATTAATTTGTTCAAGATAGCGGCGGTACTCATGGCGGACCTCACCGTTTAAGCCTGTGCCAAGCATCGCATCAATAATAACGTCGGCTTCTAAAATCGCGGTATTCCAATCATCCCAACGACAATTTGTGCCATCAACGGCTTGCCACTCTTGGTAAGCACACAGCGCATCGCCTTTCAGATCAGAAGGCTCACCGAGCTGAAAAACATTGACCTTCAGTTGCGCTTGTTTAACTAATGATGCAAAGACATAACCATCGCCACCATTGTTTCCCTTCCCACATACTACCAATATATTTTTTGCCCTAGGGTATAGGTGAAGAAAGCGCTCATATACCGCCATACCGGCACGCTGCATTAGGCTAAACATCGACACACCAGCCGCGTGCGCCGCGAGGACTTCTCCTCGTTTGACTTGTTCTGCGGTATAGAGTTTTAAGGCGAGATTAAAATCCATATCATGCTTGTTCCCTTTGCGACACGTAGCATAAGTATATACCTAAAAGCCTCGCCTATGCCGCGGTACGATTTTCTAAGTAGAATGGCTATGTATTCAAATCAGTGAGGTATTCAAATCAGTGAGTGAGTTAATAACGGATCTCTTATCGCCGCACACGCATATTGAGCTTACTTGAGTACAGAACTATTTTTCTTGCTCTTTGAGCTGTTGGGTAAGTAACGCTTCCGCCGTGGCATCTTGGATTGATAAGAACATCGAGTTGATTTTCCCCGTTGGGGTCCTCATCGGATTTAACGTCACACTTTGGTACATGAACTCCGCTTGCTGCGTAACAGGACGAACATTTCTACAACGAAATAAGTAAGGACGCTGACGCCAAGTAATAAAGCTGCGACAACCCAGTTCATAAACAGGTTTTGCTTTTAAGATGAACCACTCTTGCGGGATCTCAGGAAAAACGTCAAACAGTGATCGACCAATGACGTCGTGCGATTGTAATCCGCTGTGATGGGTCATAAATCCGTTCCAAACTTGCACATTATAGTCTTTATCGACCACGATCAGCCCCATATCGACACTTTGTACCATGTCGATCATCCAATGGAATTGTTCAAACTCAGCAGGTAAATTTAGCATTAGAACATCTCCATTAAGTAAGACAGTTTATTGTCGAGCAAAGGTAAGGATTCATCAACGAACATGAATAAGATATCGCATTGAATAGATGTGCCTTCGATGTTGTAGCTGACTTCAAATGTCATGGTACGATTGAAGGCCCCAGTGGTAGACTCGATGATAGAATCAATAGAGATATGTTGCCCTAATAGCACAGGGGGGCTCTGAAAAAAACGAACCTCGGCTTGTTCACCCAATCCATTCAGAAAAGCGCCAACCAATATGTTCGACGCGTCCATCAATAGCTCAAGTTCATCTAACTCTTCACTGCTTGGTCCGATTTTCATCAGCTTTTTAAGATCTGAGACACTCGAATCACTTAAAATAACTAAAGCTTCTCCCGCGATACCCTCGCCACAAAAGCCCTGACAAACTCCCGAGACGTCGTCGTTAACCGCCATATCTCGAAGCGCCATATGAAGTTCACTAACTTCAAAGATATTCACGTTAGGTAAAGGTAGCTCAACAAACACATCGAAATGCCTTGCTAACGCGTCAGCGGCACGACCAATGGATACATTCGCGACTTCCATGTAGATGTCGCGTCGACGCAAAGTCGGTAATTCAACGGAAGGAACAGCGGTATTTACCACTGTCCCTTTTGGTTCGACAAAAGCTTTAAGTGCGTTGTTCAACTCGTTTGGCGCAATAGGTTTTTGAATAAATGCCTTCGCACCGAGAGCCAATACACGTTCTTTCGCTTTCGGTTGAATATCCCCCGAGACAACAATCACAGGCATTTCATAACCTAAACGCCCGATATTTTCTAACGTTTCAAATCCATCCATTTCCGGCATGGTTAGATCAAGAAACATCAGTTGAAACGCTTTTTTTTCTAGCTCCTCAAGCGCATGTTTGCCATGGTTGGCAAAGGTAATATCAGCATGTAATGATGCAGGCAGTGATCTTGCTATCTGCTTGCGTGCTAACGCAGAATCGTCACATATGAGTACAGGTAGAGACATTCAGTCACCTTTAGTGGGTTCGTTGTTTCGCTTGAGTGCACCGCTAACGAAGCGTTAGAGTTTTGTTATGCACCCAAGCATACGCAATAGTAATAGATGAGTGAACCATTGATGAGAAAAGAATCCTAAGGCTTGCTGCCTCTTTGCGTAATTAAAGCTTAAATTCTGCGAAATTAAACCTTAAACCTCCCAACCAAATTGTAAAGTGCATGTGCTTTGTGGTTGAGGCTTTCGCTGCCAGAGCTATTCTCATTCGCGTAATGTGCCGACTCATTACTTTGTTGAGAAATAACCTCAACGCGCTGGGAAATTTCTTGTCCTACATTACTCTGCTCTTCTGTGGCAGTTGCAATAAGCGTGTTCATATCCATGATATTTGCAATCGCCAATTTTATATCTTGCAGCGCAACAGAGGCCGCACGTGCTTCTTCTACCGTTGCCTCTCCTCGTGCTTGGCTTGATTGCATCGCATTGACGGCTGCGTCGGAACCTGACTTCAGCTGTGCAATCATCTTATGAATATCACCAGTGCTATCCTGAGTTCGACTCGCGAGCTTACGAACTTCATCCGCAACCACAGCAAAGCCTCGGCCTTGTTCGCCAGCGCGCGCTGCCTCAATAGCGGCATTAAGCGCAAGTAAATTGGTTTGCTCAGCAATATCTTGAATAACCGTTAAGGAAGAAGAAATATTTTGAACGTCACTTTCTAAGCGTCCGATCACCTTACTCGCTTCAAAAACTTCATTGGCTAATTCTTCAACCGAATGCGCGGTAGAATCAACAATGTCTTTTGTTTTCATCGCATAGTCATCCGCTTGTTTGGCAGACTCTGCAGCTTGA
Source organism: Vibrio mytili (assembly GCF_000830505.1). Classification (GTDB taxonomy): domain Bacteria; phylum Pseudomonadota; class Gammaproteobacteria; order Enterobacterales; family Vibrionaceae; genus Vibrio; species Vibrio mytili. Next base: position 20,248 of record NZ_JXOK01000002.1, read on the forward strand.
TTGGCATTATTCGAAATTTCATGCGCAGTCGCTGTCATTTCAGTCATTGCTGCGGCAACTTGCTCGGTTTCTTCACGCTGACCCACTGTAAGCTCTTGAACCTTCGATGCGCGTTGCGACATATTATTGGTCTCATCCACCACCTCTACGCCCACTTGATTCACATTCTTTATGATCCCTTGCAGGCTTTCGACAAATAGGTTGAAGTTTTTGCTCAACGCTTTAAATTCAGGAACGTTCGATTCAACCATACGTTCTGTCAAATCTGCATCCCCTTTGGCAAACGTCCGAATAGAAGCATCAAACATTTCAAGAGGGCGCATAATGCTGCGATTGACAAACACGGCAAATGTAGCGACAACAAGTGCGATAGATAAGCAGAAAAGTAAAATTGCCACCAGCGTTTCGCGCAATGATTCATTGGCGGAAGTCTCCATTTCATCAATAACAGCGTCAACATCGTCTGTATAAAAGCCAGTACCGATCATTAGATCCCATTCAGGTATGAATGTTGAGTAACTGAGTTTTGGTAACGCTTCCGTTTGCCCTAACTTAGGGAAATAATACGTTGTAAATTCACCCGTCTTTGCATTTTTTAACAAGTCTTGAATGAGGTAGTTACCCTTTTCATCTTGTAAGTTGAAGAAGTTTTTACCGACCCCATTCTCGTTTTTACCTACGACGACACGAACACCTTTCGAGTCATACGCAAAGATATAACCAGACTCTCCAAATTCGAGCTCTCGTAGCACTGGAATGGCTTCTTCTAAAGAAGCATTTCGATTAAGTAGGGGTTCAACTGCTGAGCGCGCGATTTGTACATAACTTTTCAGCTCTGCTTTTTTCATTTCCATCATCGATGAATGAGTTTGTTGCATTTGTTGTTCGTTAAAGGCGCTGGTTTGTATATATGTAAACCACATCATGCCAAGAGCAATAGTTAGTACCGGTATGATAGAAAGTATGTACAATCGTTTTTTTATTGTTAGATTCATAGAAATGTCCTTATTTCTGTTCATAGCACTTATATAAAATATTACCCAAGGCTCAATGTATAGATACAACTAGACCTTTGAGATCACTTAGCTTAAAGCTATTCCTCGTCTTATCGTCAAACTACTTAAAACATTTAGCGTTATGATCGTTTCTTGATTAATACCTGTGACAACGATCTCTATTCTTGGGGCATGTTACGTGTGAGTAACTAACGTGAAATAAGTAACTAACGTGAAAAAAGAAGGCAGGGGCTTTTACACGACTGAAGGGGGCGCTTGCTTTATAACAAGCATTAATTAATTGAAAGGCACCCACAACGTGAATGCCTTAACGAATCTTAACTGTTCTTTCTCGTTTCTATGGCACACCATGACCTTTTGATGCAACCCAAACTCGGTACCATTGCTCGCGGGTCAACTCGAGTTCAAGCGCACTAATTGCCGTTTTAACCCGTTCAATCTTACCAGAACCAATGATAGGTATAGGGTTCGATGGTAAACGTCGTACCCAAGCGTAAATCACTTGATCAATGCTCTCAGCGCCAACTTCTTCACGAATTGCTTCAAGTTCGTTTCGCACTCTAACCGCTTGCTCACTGTCCCCCGTGAAAATGCTACCGCCACCTAAACAAGACCATGCCATTGGACGAGTGCGCAGCATCTGCATTTGATCCAACGTACCGTCATGCGCTACTTCAAAGTTAAGTGGGTTAATTTCCACTTGGTTGGTCACAAGTGGTTTACCTAAGCGAGATTGTAAAAGCTCGAACTGACGAGGAGTGAAATTAGAAACGCCAAAATGCTTCACTTTACCGACTTTATGCAATTCATTGAAAGCCTCTGCAACTTCATCTGCATCCATGAGCAAATCCGGGCGATGAATCAGCAACACGTCAATTTCATTGACATTTAATCGTTGTAGAGAGTTATTTACTGATTGGTAAATGTGCGCAGAGCTCGTATCGTAGTGATTGATTTTACGCTCTGGTGTCTTCTCACCACATAAATTGATATCGCATTTGGTCACGATCTGAATTTGATCACGTATACCGGTATCGAGAGCAATTGCTTCGCCAAACAACGCTTCACATTCGTAGTTACCATAAATATCAGCGTGATCAACAGTGGTAATACCTAACTCAATATGTTGCTTTAAGAATGACAAACGCTCTTGAGCGGTCATTCCCCACTCTGCGATACGCCAGTATCCTTGGACCAGTTCCGAAAATTCCGGACCTTTTGGTGCAGTCACAACTTTTGCAACCATGGGTTTTCTCCTTTAGCTAAACTGAAATCATCCTAGCCTTGTTTTTTCATGGACTCAACGGGTAAACTTTCGCAATTCGAACTGGAGTACGATTTATGTCTTTTGCGCAGCGGTTAGCCTCATTGATTGGTGAAGAAACGATCAGCGGCTTTGCAAGACGTGTCGAGATATCTGAAGCTTTGATACGTAAATATTTAAAAGGCAGTGAACCAAGTTTAGCCAAAGCTAATCAAATTGCCTTACGAGCAAATTGCTCACTCGAATGGCTTGCCACAGGGTGCGGGTATCTGTATCGCCGTGCCGAGGTGGTAGACATGGAGGCATATAAACTCACCTATCAACATGTGATGGGGGAGCCACTCTCTAACAATGACGAAGAGAAACACCGTAAACTGATTGCTGGCTACCAATACTTACGTGCCCACAAAAAAGCCGACGGGTTTTTAGATGAATCTGCCATGACGACATTTCTGTCGCTGCATCAAGAAGCTAAAAACGAATAACGTTTAACTGAATCATGTCGCCATCGCTATGCAACGAGACGTGTAAACGTGGTGATGACGACATAAATTCATTCGCAGGGGTCCATTCTAAAATTCGAAACGCGTCTTGTGGGTAACGGTTCATCAACATAATGACCTCTCGATCCACCGCTTCGCTAGACTGGCTTTTCAAAGCTTCAACCACATCAAGTTGCTCACCTGCGATGGTTAACTTACGTAACACGAATCCATCCTTTCTTAAATTTAGAACCAAATCATTCCAATGTTGCCTGTGGTACTCAATTAAAAACGAAAACTGAGCATTCTGTTCACCTAATACCGCTTCACCATACAAATGCTGTTGATAGTACGAAAAGTCATCCAAACAAAAGGCCTCTGAATGACGGTCTGCGTCCGACAACGCCACTTCACATCGATACCACACTCCCTTATTTTCAATGTTTGATTTTAATTGAGAATAAGACAACGGGGACAAAATCTCTTGCCACCAACTTTCGGACGAAAGCACGGAGAAAGAGGTGGTTAAACAACAAGTGTAAAAGAGAACACAGAGATAAAATCGCATTGAGAGCTCAGCAATAAATGAGTGAGTAACAGACAGTATCGCCAAGTGGGAATAATTCAAGAAAAAACCGGAATTTAGGAGAAAATTGGTAATATGCAGTCTGCGTCTTTGAATGGGTTCAGTAACTTCTATCGCTAAATGACAACCATAAAGAAGGCGCACATATGCGTGCGCCTCTGCCTCGTTACTCAATCGTGAGTCTGCGAATCGGGAAGTCTATAGATGCATCCCAAACAAAAAACGAGGAATTACTGTAGGGTTTGAATCCTTCCAAATTGTGAGTAAAACTTCACATCCCTCCTTCTTCAGCAGTTATGTTGCTTTACATTTAAAGAATGGTCCATTTTGCCCAAAAAACAAGTTTTATCGTCAAAATTTTTATCTTATTTGTTAAACAAGGACTAAACATCGCTGCATTACTAGGGTCTGACCTAAGCAAGGTTTTATGATTTGTCCCGTTGAGTTAGCGCTATAAAACCGATAGCATAAAAGAGCTGAATAGATGAACAACAATTCAATATTGAAAAGCTAAATTGCATCTTTATTGATTAGGCCTAGACTGATCGAAGCGTATACTTTGTACCCCAACGCACTATATATCGGAATACCGGAGACTTTTTAATGACCAAGCGAGAGAAAATTGTTAAATCTGTGTTAGCGCACGTACCTAAAGACGCGATTAACCAGTTTGTCTCTCGAGGATCTGCTCCCATCTCCGTTCTCATCATGGCAGCTATGGTTGGCATACTTGCTGGCTTGGTTGGTACTTACTTTGAGCATGCAGTCCATTTTGTCTCCGAGACCCGAACCGAATGGTTGAGAGGAGAGATTGGTAGCGCACTTCCCCTTTGGCTCGCCGCTGTTCTTATCAGTGCATTGCTAGCTTTTATTGGTTATTTTCTTGTCCATCGTTTTGCGCCAGAAGCCGCAGGCTCAGGAATCCCTGAAATTGAAGGGGCGATGGACAATATCCGCCCAGTACGTTGGTGGCGAGTGATTCCCGTGAAGTTTTTTGGCGGTATGGGTGCTCTGGGTTCAGGTATGGTCCTGGGACGAGAAGGCCCAACCGTGCAAATGGGCGGTGCTGTTGGCCGCATGGTTACCGATATATTTCGAGTCAAAGATGATGATACACGCCACTCTTTGCTAGCCTCCGGTGCGGCAGGTGGCTTAGCTGCCGCATTTAATGCACCGCTGGCAGGCATCATGTTTGTTGTCGAAGAGATGAGACCTCAATTTCGTTACTCGTTGATCTCCATTCGCGCAGTGATTATCTCAGCCATTATGGCCAATATTGTGTTTCGTTCGATCAACGGTCAAAGCGCTGTGATCACCATGCCACAATACCAGCCACCAGAGCTTCAGACATTGTGGCTATTCTTGCTGTTAGGCGTCTTATTCGGAATTTTTGGGGTCGTGTTCAACAAGCTCATCACTCTTGCTCAAGATACATTTGTTGCAATCCACAAAAACAATCGTAAGCGTTACCTGATCACCGGCTCTATCCTAGGTGGCACATTTGGTTATTACTTTTATACGTGCCACAGCTCACAGGCGGTGGTATCGATATTATTCCTGACATCACCAATGGCAATTATTCCATCACGATTCTCGGCTTGCTGTTTGTAGGTCGCGTCGTAACAACTTTGCTGTGTTTTGGCTCAGGCGCGCCAGGTGGTATCTTTGCGCCGATGCTCGCCTTAGGCACATTGTTTGGTTACGCCTTTGGTGCTAGCGCAGACGTGTTACTGCCGTCTCTAAGCATTGAGCCTGGTATGTTTGCGATTGCAGGCATGGGGGCTTTATTTGCCGCAACAGTACGTGCGCCCATTACTGGTATTTTACTTGTCATTGAAATGACCAATAACTATTACTTAATCTTGCCCCTCATCATTACTTGTTTGGGTGCGGTTATTTTTGCTCAGCTACTTGGTGGACAGCCAATCTATAGCCAACTGCTCCGCCGCACGCTCAAAAATGACAAACTACGCCAACAAGATCTGCCAGAAAACCAAGCCAATTAGTCCCACACATAACTCGCTAAACAGCCTTAGTTCAGCGATGGAGACTTGAGCGAAAACTGCAACAGTGAACGTTTCATTGTGAAAAGCTTTCACTTTTGCAGGTTTTCCTACCAGATCGATACCAAACTCACAAAATAACGATTCTTTGATACTTCGTCTGCACCTTTTATAAGCAACCGTTGGGTAAACTTGTTAGTATTCGCGCCAAATAGAGTAGAGTAACTATTACTCTTAGTTTCATCTGTATTCATTCGGGCAAAGATTTTCGGAGTAGATTTGAACTGGCGAAGACTTGTACAGTTTTACAGTGTACCACCGTCACAAGCAGCGTTGGCGCTTGGAATAGTTGGCTTAGGCCAAGCATGGGCCTGTATGTGCCAAGTATTGGTGAGCCAATACGGCCTTTCTTATCATTATTGGGAGCGATACTCCTCGCACCTGTACTCATCAAATATACGACTAGCCCACGGCTATTTATGGCAGACATTCGTCACCCACTTACTGGCAGTTTAATGGCGCCAATGAGCATGGCGGTACTGATCCTGACCGACTATGTAGCTTCCGTGGCCCCCATCATCGCTTACCCAATATGGTTTGCGGCCGTTTTACTCCATTTTTCAATGATGGTGCTATTTTTTGGCTTTCAGCTCAAAAACTTTAAGATGTCGAACATTGTACCGAGTTGGTTCCTTTACCCCGTTGGCCTTATTAGTAGTTCGCTCGCTGGCTCTCAATTAGGCCATAATTTGTTTTCGGAGAGCCTTGCCCTGATATGCATCGGCATATACTTTTTCATGCTACCGCTGGTTTTATATCGCTTAGTGTTTTTTGGTTCGCTCCCTAGACGAGCAAGACCAACCCTTGCAATTATGGCTGCACCAGTAAACCTGTCACTTGCAGCGTATTTGGTCAATTTTCCGGAACCTGATCCAATATTGACAGGCGCACTGGCAGGCATCGCCATCACAATGACCTTGCTCATTTATCTGTGCTATTTTCGCTTGTTGCGTTTGAAGTTTCAGCCCTCTATCGCTGCAGTGACTTTTCCTTCAGTGATCAGCGCTATTGCGATGCATCGATTGACTTCATTTTTCGCGGAAGCTCACCACAGTGGCATTGGCTTCACGATTTTGGCTTTCTTGAACTTAGCATCGCGACAGTCTTAGTCGTTTGGGTATCGGCGGGGTATGTAAAAATGTACTGGCCAGAAATAGTCCATAATCGGTCTAAACAAGCATAAAAATAGGCCTCATCGAGGCCTATTTTTTTATTCGGAACCAAACTACGTTCACCCAGTAAATTTGGCCATGAAGTTACCGATGTTAGTCAAGCTCGACGCTGCCATCACGACCACAATGGCAACACCAGTCAACGTGAGATACATAGGATGCTGATAGTCTCCAACAATATCTTTTCTTTTTGTCGCAACAAGCACAGTGCCTAATACGATTGGCAGAATAATGCTGTTAACCAAACCAGCAAGCATCAATAAAAGAATTGGCATGTTCATGGTTACGGTACCGAGCGAAGTAATAATGATGAACCCTATACACCATGCTTTTTCATGACGAGCAACGACTGGGAACAAAGTCTTAATGAGTGAGATTGCCATGTAAGAGTTACCGACAACAGAGGTGATAGAAGCCACAAACAGTACCAGCCCAAAAATGAAGTAACCCAATTGCCCGGCTCCCTGACGGAAAGCATCTGCTGCCGGATTAGACGCATCTAACGTCGCACCTGTTGCAATCACGCCAAAGACAGCAAGGAACAACAAGATACGGATCACCACCGCGATTGAGATACCTGCCCATGCAGTCGCTTTGATTGATGGAACGTTCTCTTTGCCCTTTAAACCAATATCAACGAGTCTCTGAGCGCCTGTGTAGTAACCCCCTACCGCACCACCAACAATGGTCAACGTTGGTAAGAGCAAGCTGCCTACATCAGAAGGCATCACGGCAGCACTTAAGGTTTCACCCATGGGTGGTAAGCTTGTCATCGCCACATAAGCAATCAAGATGATCATGAACAAACCGAGGTAACGGGCCATCTGATCCATTCGCTTCGATGCGTTATGAACCACAAACAACAAACATCCAACCAATCCCGTAAAAAGTGCGCCCCAAGTCGTATCAACACCGGTGAGTACATTGATACCAAGAGCCGCACCGCTTACGTTACCAAAGTTAAAGGCGACGGCACCCAACGCTAGCAAAATACCAACACCATAGCCCATACCCGGGGCTACCTTATTAGCAATATCTTGAATACGCATGCCAGAAACACCAACAATGCGCCATAGGTTCATCACAATACCAAAGGTAATAAAGATGGATGCGAGTACAGGAAAGGCCATGTCTATTTGATAGATATTGGTAAAGACGGCAGTTTGCGTCAGAAAGCCGGGGCCGACTGAAGTGGTCGCCATTAAGAATGCGACGCTTAGCATGGCTTTATTTTGCCAATTGGTTTCTGCTACGGGACTGGATATAGAGGTAGTTTTGATGGTGCTTTGTGTCGTCATGCCAATTCTCAATTTTGTTGTCTTCCTATTATTATAAAAATAGAAAGACAACTGACCGAGATCAGCTGAGCTTAGAGGATATCTCTTTCAAAACAAATGATTACAAGTCTGTAGCCACTCGTTGGGCGCATATACTAAAAGTATCTATTGTGACTGTCAACACAGAGTTGTATAAATTTTTTTATTACAACCAACTTACCCTATTTCTGCTTCTAAACAACAAAAAACGCAGGCGTTCAAGGGTAAATGAGGGTGTCTGTATGCTTTGTGTCTGATACTCAATGTCGAAAGGATTAACGCTCTAACTGACAGAATAATCCCTAAACTATCGCTTCGCTTAAAAACCAGACTCACCGTGTGTAACACAGTTCTTAAGGTTAATTAGATGTATACATAAAAAAGAGGATGACTACTGCCATCCTCTTCTTCGTCGAATTTTTTGCTTATCTTAAACCGTGTAAAAACTCAGCACGTGTTGCTGGGTTGCTTTTGAAAATCCCACCCAGTGCCGTTGTTGTCGTTTCACTGGTTGCATCCATCACTCCACGTGATTTGACGCAATAATGCGTTGCATCGATGGTAACCGCAACATCATCGGATTCAAGTAATGTTTGCAGAGCAGTTAAAATCTGCTGAGTCATGCGCTCCTGAACTTGAGGACGCTGAGCGAAGAAGCGAACAATTCGATTAATTTTCGATAAACCGATAATTTTACCACGAGGGATGTAGGCGACCGCAGCTTTACCATCAATGGTCACTAAGTGATGTTCACAAGTGCTGGTTACCGTAATGTCTTTCACACGTACCATTTCACTGACATTCATCTTGTTTTCAATAACAGTGATTTTAGGAAAGTTAGAATAGTCCAAACCTGAGAAAATTTCGTCGACATACATTTTCGCAATACGGTGTGGCGTTTCTTCCAAACTGTCATCAGTTAGGTCAAGTTGAAGCAGGCCTAAGATCTCACGCATATGATATTCGATCTTTTCCTTTTTCTCTTCACGGCTCGCATTATTAGGACGCATTGGCGTTTCTAATCCGCGTTCCTCTAGCGCTTCTTTTACTAACTTCGCTGACTCGCTGAGACCTGACATGGCACTTCCTCTTTGATTACTACCACTAACGGATTGACATTCAATCGCCGTTTGCTCACCGTTAGCGTTTCAGTCACTCAGTGCTATGTTTATATCGCGTAAACCGAGCAGTAAAGCTTGTTCGCGAATAAACATCATATGTTAAGAATGCACTGGGCTGTTTTCTCCCGCCCTACAAGGATTTTACCCCCTTAGGATGGGTGACAAGGATACTCGGATTTTTTAATAATTACATCCATATTTTACGGATGGATATACTTGTATACCCAAATGACTTCAGGATGCTTGGGTATCCACTACGCGCTTTTATGGTAAAGTTATCTTAAAACATAAGAATATAGGATTATATCAATGGGCTGTTGTGATGCTCCTGGCTTGATGCCAATTGAAGAGGCGATGGATAAAATGCTGTCGCGAATTAAACCAATCCAAACGACACTTTCACTGCCAATCGCGGATGCACTTGGTTACGTATTGGCTGAAGACGTCTTATCTCCTATTGATGTTCCGCCCTTCGACAACTCAGCAATGGATGGATATGCCATTCGCCGTCAAGACCTTGAGACTTCCAAGGTGTTACCACTAGCGGGAAAATCATTCGCAGGTCAACCATTTGAAGGGGATTGGCCACAAGGCACTTGCATACGCATTATGACGGGCGCCAAAATACCTGAAGGATCTGACGCGGTGATCATGCAAGAGAATACCGATGTCACAGAAAGCGGCATTCTCTTTAAACAGGCAGAAATCAAACCCCAAAACAACATTCGCCCTATTGGAGACGACATTAAGCAAAACGACCTCGTATTAGCACAGGGCGTACGTTTAACGCCACGCGATATTCCGATGATTGCTTCACTTGGGATCAGCCATGTCACGGTGGTTCGTAAACCCAAAGTGGCTTTCTTCTCGACTGGCGATGAACTCAAGCCAGTGGGCGAGAATTTGAGTGAAGGACAAATATACGATAGCAATCGCTACGGTATTAAGCCTTTAATTGAGAACTTTGGTTGTGAAGCGGTGGATCTCGGCATCATCCCTGATTGTCCAGAAACATTAAAGTCAACCTTCGAGCAAGCCCAAATGCTGGCCGATGTCGTGGTGACCTCAGGCGGTGTCAGTGTCGGTGAAGCAGATTACACCAAAGACATTCTTGAGGAACTTGGAGAAATTGGCTTTTGGAAATTGGCAATTAAGCCCGGTAAACCTTTCGCGTTTGGCAAGCTTTCCACCGCCTGGTTTTGTGGCCTGCCAGGTAACCCAGTTTCTGCAATCATGACCATGTATGTTTTGGTTCAGCCAATGCTGGCAAAACTCGCTGGACATACGCAGTGGAAAGCACCAGAGTCTATCCCAGCCACCACTAAGACTGCCTTTAAGAAAGTGCCAGGAAGAACCGACTACCAACGCGGCATCTATTCAATACAAGATGGGCAATTCGTAGTCGAAACCACCGGAAACCAAAGCTCCGGCGCATTTCGTTCAATGAGTTTAGCCAACTGTTTTGTCGTACTAGAGCGTGAGCGTGGCCGTGTCGAAATTGGCGAAACAGTCAACATCCAACTGTTTAATTCAACGCTTTACTAGGTACATGTTGTGGATATTCTATCTGATCAAGAAATGCTGCGTTATAACCGTCAAATCATCCTGCGACAGTTTGACTTTGATGGGCAAGAAGCGCTCAAGCAGAGCTCTATACTGATATTAGGTGCAGGCGGTTTAGGTTGCGCGAGTAGCCAATATTTAGCCACCGCCGGCGTTGGTAGCATGACGTTAATTGATGATGACATTGTCGAATTATCTAACCTCCAACGCCAGGTGTTGCACCACGATTCGGATATTGGCAGATACAAAGTTGACTCTGCCGCGGATGCGTTGCACATGCTAAACCCTCACCTCAAAGTCAATACCATTGCCAAGCGACTCGGCGATCTCGAACTGCAATCATTGATCGAACAGCACACGGTGGTAGTAGACGCATCTGATAATGTCGACACTCGTAATCAACTAAACCGTTTGTGTTTCATTACTAAAACACCGTTAATATCCGGCGCTGCTATCCGTATGGAAGGACAAGTGAGTGTTTTCACCTACGAAGATCCTAAACAACCTTGTTATCAGTGCTTAAGTGCGCTTTTTGGCAGCGCTACTTTAAGCTGCGTAGAAGCGGGCATCATGGCGCCAGTCGTAGGTATTGTCGGCGCGGTACAAGCAATGGAAGCCATCAAAGTGATTGCCAATTTTGGCCAACCCAAAAAAGGGAAGGTGTTAATTCTTGACGCACTGAGTATGTCTTGGCGAGAGCTGAACTTAACGAAAATGCCTAACTGCCCAGTCTGTGGCTAACTTATACGAAATGCTTGGAGTTCCATATTGGACAACCCCAAAACGTACATTTTGGTTTTTGCTTGCTTGAGCGCCATGTTATTACTGCTTTTGTTGATACCGCCTTCTACAGAGAAAACCGTTTCAGCCACAGTGATTAGCAACACGTTAACCCAGTCTTTAGATGGACAACGACGTTACTTGACGATTGATGCGGTCACGACGGGTCAACAGCGCGTTTCCGTCCCCATCAGCGTATCTTGCTCGGAAGGCGCAACCGCAACGTTTAAGCAGGCAACAGATAGCGCTATTAAGCAGCCACTCTCATTGATAAGCTGCGAGTAAAAAGCACTGAAAGGAATCAATCATGCAACCATTGATAGACGTACAACAACTGCAAACGCTTTTAGAACAACCCAACGTAAAAATCTTGGACGCGAGTATTCGATTTCAAATCCCGTCTGAAGGTAAAAAGATATCAAATAAATGGATCCCGGGCTCACTGCGCTTCGATTATGACAATGAGTTTTGCCTTAAAGACACACCTCTTCCTCATATGATGCCAACCGAAGAAGCGTTTAATGTTCGCGCACAGGAAATGGGATTAAACAACGAAGATCATATTGTTGTTTATGACAACTCAGGAACACTCGCCTCACCTCGCGCATGGTGGATGTTTAAAGCCATGGGTCATCACAATGTCACTATTTTGAATGGTGGATTGCCAGCATGGCTTGATGCGGGCTTGCCCACCGTAGAAGAACTGGCTACCCCAAACGGACAGGGTAACTTCAATGGCAAACTTGATAACAGCGCATTTTTAGACGTACAAGCCGTGCTTACCCATTCTAATAATCAAAGCGCAAACATCATTGACGCCCGCTCAACAGCACGTTTTTACGCAGAGGTCCCAGAACCGCGCAAAGGCATCCGCAGTGGACACATCCCTAATTCCGTGTGTTTGCCTTTTCAAACACTGTTAGCTGAGGGGCGGATAAAGTCCATACCTGAATTAGACAAAGCATTTAATGCACTCAAGTTGAATAATGAGAAGCCGTTTATTTTCAGCTGTGGATCAGGTGTGACAGCTTGTATTTTACTGTTAGCAGCCTCTCAGTTAGGCAGGCATAACCTTTCTGTCTATGACGGTTCGTGGACTGAATGGGGGGCAAGTGATTCCCTTCCAATTGACCATAACGGCCAGTAGATCGGCCTTGAAGCGCCGAGTAAAAACGCTTCAATAATGAAGGCGTTGATATTTTTACTTCGTCATCCTCATGATGCATTTGGAGCTGGGCTGTCTGGCTGACGATAGTTAAGCAGACATACAGCAATTATCACCACCAAGGCAACCAATCGGTAGATATCAGACATAAATAAAACACCCAATGCCATTGCGAGTAACACGGCTCGCTGCCACTGTTGCAGTGGAGCAAACAGACGGCCTTCAATGCCTCCCGCAAACGCGACAATCAGACTGATGGTCGAAATAATACCAATCACAAAATGTACGGGCTCACCATCAATCCAGATCAATCCCGAAAAAGCCATCATCGCGGGGATCAAGAAAAAGCCCTGAGCCAACTTAAACGCCTGAACGGCAGAGCGCATTGGAGAGGCGTTCGCAATCCCTGCCCCTGCAAACGCTGCCAAAGCGATAGGCGGTGTCACATTTGAAGTTTGAGATAACCAGAACACGATCATATGCGCAGTTAAGATCCCCAACCCAAAGTCCATCAACGCAGGAACCGCCATTATCGATAAAACGATATAGGCTGCCGTGACGGGTAATCCCATACCGAGAACCACAGCCGCTACTGCAATTAACGCAAGTACCGACCAAAGGTGTCCTCCAGACATCGCGATAAGAAATTGAGTAAACTGCAAACCAATTCCAGTTTGACCAACAACGCCGACCACAATACCGGCAGTTGCACAGGCAACAGAAATAGGAATAGCAAGCAATGCTCCTTCTCTGAGGCCTTCAAAAAATAGCTTCACGTTAATACGACTGTGTTTGCGCGTCATCGCTGCGACAAGAATAGCCACACAACCAATGACTCCCACTAGAATGGGCGAATAGCTCATCATCAATAATGTGGTAATTAATATGAGCGGAACTAAATAATGCCAGCCATCTTTTAACACCGTAGATATTTGTTCTTTGACTGCCATACCTTGCAGTCCCAGCTTACATGCCATCAAATGGACATATAGCAATGTACAGGCGAAATACAAAATTGCCGGCGCGATAGAAACCAATAAGATATCGCTGTAGGGAATCCCGGTAAATTGCGCCATCACAAAAGCTCCCGCTCCCATAACTGGCGGCATGATCTGCCCACCCGTTGACGCAGCAGCTTCAATACCTGCGGCTTGCTCTGGCTTATAGCCGAGCTTTTTCATCATCGGTATCGTTAATGACCCAGTAGTTACGGTGTTAGCAATCGCCGAGCCGGAAATAGAGCCTAATGCCGCTGATGCAACTACACTTGCCTTAGCTGGCCCACCTCGATATTTACCCGCTAACGCGAATGCCATATCAATGAAGAACTGGCCTGCTCCAGTGACCTGAAGAAATGCACCGAACAACACAAAAATAAAGACCACACCCGCCGCTATTGCGAGTGGCGCACCATAAACCCCATTGGTGGAGTAAATGTGGAAACGGATGATCTCTTCGATTGAAAACCCTTTGCTCGCTACGTTACTTGGCAACACATCACCAAACATGGCATAAGCCAAAAATGACGCTGCGATCACCACCATGACGAGCCCAACTGTACGCCTTGTGGCTTCGAGCAACATTACAATTAATATAACACCAGCGGCTTGATCTACCGTGCCCAAGCCATCCAGTAAGAACGTAATGTCATCGTAATCAAATGTCGCGATTTGTAAGGACGCCCAACACGTCAAAGTAACAAGAGCAAAGTCAATAACTCTGCCCAATAGATAGATAGGGAACGAACTTTTGGTTTTGAAAGTGGGATAGACTAAGAACGCAATCGCCAATACCCAACTAACATGGATAGGACGAAATACAGGGGCAGATAAACTAGCAACAATCCCCTGCCAAATTTGAAAGACGGATAAAGCGATAGCCGCAATAGCGGCTATCGAAAGTATCACATCAGTAATTTTCTGGTTACTCGGATGAATATGACTCATCGCTTACTCCATGTAACGATTCATGCCCATACAAACGATGATAAGTAGATACAGCCGCTTATATGATTACTTCTTAACATGAATTACTTCTGTTGTTCCTGTAGGTATTTCATAGCACCCGGATGAAGCGGCACACCTTCAAGCTTAGCCATGTTTTCAATGGTGGTGAACTTGGTCACACCTAACACCTGACGAATGTCGTCAATATGATCAAACGTTGTTTTCGTAAGCTGGTAGGCCATGTCTTCGCTCATGTTCTTATTCACGACCAGCACATTCCAAACGGCTGGCACTTTAAATGCAGGCACTTTGTTGTAAGAGTCTGCCGGAACATCGAGTTCCAGATAAGATGGGTAAGCGGCTGCAATCTGTTTTAGTTCATCATCACTGAAGCTCAAAACACGAATGTCACGAGTCAACGCAAGCTCGGTAATCGCCCCGACACCCACACTACCTACAATAACACCAGCATCGATTTGGTTGTTGGCGATTGCGCTTGTAGTCGCGGTGTAGTTAAGAGATTGGGCTTTAATATCATCTTCTGTCACGCCCAAGGTGTTTAGGATATTGATTGCACTAACACGCGTACCTGACCCAGGAGCGCCTAGCGAAACGCGCTTGCCTTTTAGATCAGCGACAGACTGAATGTCAGAATTTGCAGGAACGATAAATTGAACCGCATTCGGATACAAAGCAAACAATACTGACACGTCCATTTTACGTGGAAAAGGCTTTGTACCTTCATAGGCTTGTAAAACAACATTACCTTGTGCGATACCAACCAATTGTTTGTTAGTAGAAACTTTAATCGTATTTTCAACCGATGCCGCCGTCACCTCAGCTCGCATGTTGAAGTCAGATAAATTTTCACTCCAGATCTTGGCCAACATGCCCCCCAGAGGATAATAAGTACCACTCTGACTACCAGTACCTATCGTATAATTCTCAGCCATCGTTGACGTTGAAAACACGACAGCAAGTGCTATTAGCCCATTCCTTAGTGCCTGATACATAAATACTCCTTGTTCTTATTGATTGTTTTCTTATTGATTATTAGAGCGAACGAACCTCTATAAACCTCTTTCAGCAACAATGCGTTAATTCGTATCGGAACACTCCGGTGTAACAAACCACTTGTGCTGAACTAAGCTCATTGAGGTGACTTGGATATACTCCATAATGTTATGATATGCATAAGAAGAAATAGCAAACGTACGTTCAGTGAAATGAGAGATTCGTACGCAAAACGTCCAATAAAGAACACAATCGAAATGAATATAGACTCATCAGACCGGGGTGAAAACGCGCTAAGCTTAGAGTCGGTAAGAAAGGTTCGAACTCTTTAAGCCGAGGCAGGTGAGCTCGAACCCTTGGGGTTGGATTGGTAGAAAAGTCAGCAATTGGCTGAAAGCAACAACTTAACAGGCCACCACTAAGCCTCAGTTTTGCCGTTCATCTGCTCATCGAGATTGAGAACAGTTAACGCATTACTCACGCTTGTTGCAATCACATCGATTGCGCCTGTTCTTAATGCGCCAAGTAACGCCAGTGGCTTACTGTTTTCAGCGGCAATAGCGATCACTTCCGATACTGAACGAAATTCATCAATGCCAAGACCAATGATTCGATCACTCATAACGGTCTTCGCCGATTTACCATTGATATCGAAGAAATCATAGCCAGCGAAATCACCGACCACACCTTGCATCATGCGTGATTGCACCACTTCTTCCGCAGTAAACCATCCAAGGTCAACCATATAACTGTTTTCACTCATATCGCCGATACCAACCAGTGCGACATCAGCTTTACGGGCAAGATCTAGGGTCTGCTTAACGGTCGCATTTTGCATAAAGGCGAGTTTCTGCTCTCGGTTTTCGGCATACGCAGGTGCATACAACGTTTCCGAAGTCCCACCGTAACTTTTAGCAAACTGGCGGCAAATGTGATCGGCGTTAAACATGCCGCCACGCGGATGAATACCACCGATACCACACACAAATTTCACGTCTCTCTGGGGAATAACGCCAACGTGATGCGCAACTGCAGACACATTCCTCCCCTGGCCTACGGTCACTACGGTTCCGCTCTGCAGAGAACTGGCCATGTATTTTGATACTAGTCCAGCAACTTGTAGTCGCTGCTGTTCCTCACTAGGCTGATCCAGTGCCACCAGCGCTCGCTTTATTCCAAAACGCTCAATAAGGCGCTGTTCAATCTTTGCACTAAATACTGGATGGTATTTTACTGTGATTTCAACGATCCCTTCATCCCTTGCTTGCTTAAGCATTCTTCCCACTTTCGCACGGGAAACCGCAAATTTTTTTGATATCTCTTCTTGCGTTGCCCCTTCCTGATAATAGGCAACCGAAATTTCGGTCAAAAGATCGGTGTTTTCGGCAGAAACCTCGGTACTGGATTTACTCATATTCAATCTGATTCACTCATGTTAGCCCTCAAAAATAGGGCAAATACTCAGCACGCTTACAAGCGCTCACATACTTAGCATATGTCATAGCCCTACTCGACATCAACATTTGCTCATCACAAAAACAAATTCTCACCACTATAAAACGAGTTTTTATTATGCCTCCAAGCTATAACACATATAGGCAAACGTTTATTTTTGTACACCTGATTATACATTGAGAAAAATAGTTGATGAATGTCACTTTCCCTCCCAATCAACAATTGACATTTGGTCTATATAAGATAATTATGGAGCCATCATTTACTCAGACAAAGAACAAATGCTCACAGCAAATGTTCTTACGCTGGGAAGGTTAAAAGTTAGCGGATAGTACAAATACCCATTTATATCGGCTAACACGCTTGCAAATGCACTCTTCATGCTTTTAGCAAAGTATGAGCCCATGAAATAGGATGATCGTAATGAGCAATAAATTAGAGCAACTTCGTAAACTAACCACTGTAGTCGCTGACACGGGTGAAATCGACGCAATCAAAAAGTACCAACCAGAAGATGCGACAACTAACCCTTCTCTGATTCTAAAAGCGGCTCAAATTGCTGAGTATGCACCTCTGATCGATGCTTCTATTGCGTACGCAAAAGAACAAAGCGACGACAAAGCACAACAAGTTCAAGACACTTGTGACATGCTTGCTGTAAACATTGGTAAAGAAATCCTAAAAACGATTCCAGGTCGTATCTCTACAGAAGTTGATGCTCGCCTTTCTTACGATATGGAAGGCAGCGTAGCGAAAGCTCGTCAGCTCGTGAAAATGTACAATGATGCTGGTATCACTAATGATCGTATCCTAATTAAACTGGCTTCTACTTGGGAAGGTATCCGCGCAGCAGAAATCCTAGAAAAAGAAGGCATCAACTGTAACCTGACGCT
Source organism: Vibrio mytili (assembly GCF_000830505.1). Taxonomy (GTDB): domain Bacteria; phylum Pseudomonadota; class Gammaproteobacteria; order Enterobacterales; family Vibrionaceae; genus Vibrio; species Vibrio mytili. Next base: position 38,084 of record NZ_JXOK01000002.1, read on the forward strand.
TCTATTCTCTTTCGCTCAAGCGCGTGCTTGTGCAGAAGCTGGCGTATTCCTAATTTCTCCATTCGTTGGCCGTATTATGGACTGGTACAAAGCGAAAGAAGGTCGTGACTTCGAAGCTTCAGAAGATCCAGGCGTACTGTCTGTAACGAAGATCTACAACTACTACAAAGAGTACGGCTACAAAACTGTCGTAATGGGCGCAAGCTTCCGTAACATCGGTGAGATCCTAGAACTGGCTGGCTGTGACCGTCTAACTATCGCTCCTGCTCTACTTGCTGAGCTAGAAGCGGCAGAAGGCGAAGTGGTTGAGAAGTTGGTTGACTCTAAAGGCGCAGCTGAGCGTCCTGCACCAATGACTCACTCTGAGTTCCTATGGGAACACAACCAAGACCCTATGGCGGTTGAAAAACTGGCTGAAGGTATCCGTAACTTTGCCGTTGACCAAGGCAAACTAGAAGCGATGATCGAGGCGAAGCTTTAATCGCTCGACAATTTCCCGCTTACGGACATTACATTCAAGGGGAAGCGCCCGCTTCCCCTCTTAATTTTGACTATTACTTTTTAAATCCTAACGATTACGGAATCTACTATGAACCGCAAACAACTGGCTAACGCAATCCGTGCGCTGAGCATGGACGGTGTTCAACAAGCTAACTCTGGCCACCCAGGCGCACCTATGGGTATGGCTGATATCGCTGAAGTTCTTTGGCGTTCTCATCTAAATCACAACCCATCTAACCCAGAATGGGCGGATCGCGACCGTTTTGTATTATCTAACGGCCATGGTTCAATGCTGATTTACTCTCTGCTACACCTTACAGGTTATGAGTTGTCGATTGACGACCTGAAAAACTTCCGTCAACTGCACTCAAAAACGCCAGGCCACCCAGAATATGGCTATGCACCAGGTATCGAGACAACAACAGGTCCGCTAGGTCAAGGCATCACTAACGCTGTCGGTATGGCAATCGCTGAAAAAGCGCTAGCAGCACAGTTTAACAAAGAAGGCCACGACATCGTTGATCACTTCACTTATGCATTCATGGGTGATGGCTGTTTGATGGAAGGCATCTCCCACGAGGCTTGTTCTCTTGCTGGTACGCTAGGTCTAGGCAAACTGATCGCATTCTGGGATGACAACGGCATCTCTATCGACGGTCACGTTGAAGGTTGGTTCTCTGATGACACACCTAAGCGTTTTGAAGCGTACGGCTGGCACGTTATTCCTGCGGTAGACGGTCACAATTCTGAAGCTATCAATGCAGCAATTGAAGCGGCAAAAGCAGACCCACGCCCAACTCTTATCTGTACGAAGACAGTGATTGGCTTTGGCTCTCCTAACAAGTCTGGCTCTCACGACTGTCACGGTGCACCTCTAGGTGCGGAAGAAATCGCAGCAACACGCAAAGAACTCGGTTGGGAGCACGGTCCTTTTGAAATTCCGCAAGAAATCTACGCAGAATGGTCAGCGAAAGAAACAGGCGCAGCTAAGGAAGCAGCGTGGAACGAGAAATTTGCAGCTTATGAAGCAGCGTACCCTGAGCTGGCAGCTGAGTTCAAACGCCGCGTAAATGGTGAACTACCTGCACAGTGGGAAGAAAAAGCAAGCCAAATCATTGCTGACCTTCAAGCAAACCCTGCGAATATTGCCTCACGTAAAGCGTCTCAAAATGCACTAGAAGCATTTGGCGCCATCATGCCTGAGTTCATGGGCGGCTCTGCTGACTTAGCGCCTTCTAACCTCACTATGTGGTCTGGCTCTAAGTCTCTAGAAGCAAGCGACTTCTCGGGTAACTACATCCATTACGGTGTACGTGAATTCGGTATGACTGCGATCATGAACGGTATCGCATTGCACGGTGGTTTCGTTCCTTACGGT
>NZ_JXOK01000003.1 GCF_000830505.1 Vibrio mytili
GACTGACAATGTTGTAAACACAGCCAAAGAACTTCTGGCATAATTTTTAGCGTGATAAAAACGCAATGAAAAAACCGAGCACATGTGCTCGGTTTTTTGTGTTTGAAGAGAAGGTAAACGTCACTTACTTAATGCGTTTTCGTTTCTCATCGGGTACTATTTGTGACACGAAATTTCTGCTAGAGCGAAGGATAAATGCTAAAGGTTGCGATCAATGGATTTGGACGTATAGGTCGTAATGTTCTGCGAGCTGTATATGAGAGCGGGAAGCATCAGCAAATAAAGGTTGTCGCGGTAAACGAGTTGGCTCAGCCCGAGGCCATGGTCCATTTACTTCAATACGACACCAGTCATGGTCGTTTTGGCAAGAAAGTCACCCATGACCAAGAGCATTTACATATTCACCATGGCTGCTCAAAGCAGAACTCGGGTGAATATGATTCTATTCGAATTCTTCATCTCGCTGAAATTGAACTACTTCCATGGCGAGATCTTGACGTAGACATTGTATTGGATTGTACCGGCGTCTACGGTTCAAAATCTGACGGGCTTGCTCACATAGCCGCAGGTGCTAAAAAAGTACTATTTTCTCACCCAGCTTCTGCCGATATCGATAACACCATTATCTATGGTGTGAACCACGATACACTCAAAGCTGAACACAAAGTGGTTTCAAATGGTTCTTGTACGACCAACTGCATTGTTCCTATTATTAAGGTTTTGGATGAAGCTTTCGGGATTGAATCTGGCACGATAACAACCATTCACTCTTCCATGAATGATCAACAAGTCATTGATGCTTACCACAGTGATCTACGGCGAACTCGGGCCGCAAGCCAGTCAATTATTCCAGTTGACACCAAGTTGCATAAAGGAATTGAAAGAATCTTCCCGAAATTTTCCAACAAATTTGAAGCGATTTCTGTCCGAGTACCGACAGTTAACGTGACTGCAATGGATTTAAGCGTCACAATAAGTACAAATGTGAAAGTTAATGACGTAAATCAAACCATTGTTAAGGCATCTCAGTGTACATTACGTGACATTGTTGACTATACTGAATCGCCACTCGTTTCCATAGACTTCAACCACGATCCTCATAGTGCGATTGTTGATGGAACCCAAACCAGAGTGAGTAACGGGCAATTGGTAAAAATGCTTGTTTGGTGTGATAACGAATGGGGCTTTGCTAACCGGATGCTGGATACCGCATTAGCAATGGACGCTTTTTCATAAGCTTTGCGTCATGATGAAAAAGTGATGGAGAATTTTTATTTTAAGGCTTGAAATAAATCAGATGTATCTCCATATCAATAACCAGTTTAACGAATTAACAGGCTTGGCAGGGTTGCCGAGTTTTCAAAAACTTTAATTATTAAATATTTGAGAGGACAAATCATGTCTGTGATCAAGATGACTGACCTGGATCTTGCGGGTAAACGTGTATTCATCCGTGCTGACCTAAACGTGCCAGTTAAAGACGGCAAAGTAACTTCAGATGCACGTATCCTTGCATCTCTTCCTACTATCAAGCACTGCCTAGAAGCTGGCGCTAAAGTAATGGTTACTTCTCACCTAGGTCGTCCAACTGAAGGTGAATACGCTGAAGAGTTCTCTCTACAACCTGTTGTTAACTACCTAAACGACGCACTAGATTGCGAAGTTAAGCTAGCAAAAGATTACCTAGACGGCCTTGAGCTAAATGCTGGTGAGCTTGTTGTTCTTGAAAACGTTCGCTTTAACAAAGGCGAAAAGAAAAACGAAGAAGAGCTATCTAAGAAATACGCAGCACTATGTGATGTATTCGTAATGGATGCATTCGGTACTGCTCACCGTGCACAAGCCTCTACTCACGGTGTAGGCATGCACGCGCCTGTTGCGTGTGCTGGTCCTCTACTAGCAAATGAACTAGAAGCACTAGGTAAAGCAATGGACAAGCCAGCTCGTCCAATGGTTGCTATCGTAGGCGGTTCAAAAGTTTCTACTAAACTGACTGTTCTTGAATCTCTATCTAAAATCGCTGACCAACTTGTTGTTGGTGGTGGTATCGCCAACACATTCATTGCGGCTGCTGGCCACAACGTTGGTAAATCTCTATACGAAGCAGACCTAGTTGACACAGCGAAAAAGCTTATGGACGAGTGTGCAATTCCTGTTGCGACTGACGTTGCATGTGCAAAAGCATTCGACGAGAACGCTGAAGCTGAAATCAAAGACGTTTCTGAAGTACAAGACGACGACATGATCTTCGACCTTGGTCCAGATTCAACAGCAGCATTGGCTGAAATTCTTAAGAACGCTAAGACTATCCTATGGAACGGTCCTGTAGGCGTATTCGAATTCAAGAACTTCGAAGCGGGTACTAAAGGAATTTCTGAAGCTATCGCTGCTTCTGAAGGTTTCTCTGTTGCTGGTGGCGGTGACACGCTAGCTGCTATCGATAAATTCGGCATCAAAGCAGACGTATCTTACATCTCAACTGGTGGCGGTGCTTTCCTTGAGTTTGTAGAAGGTAAAGTACTTCCAGCTGTAGAAATGCTAGAAGCACGCGCTAAATAATTAATAGAAAGCGGGGGAATGATTCACCCGCTTTCTTGTTTGCTGCAACGCATAAGGAACTCTGCTAGAATAGCCTTAGTTGTGAGCAAACGTTTGCAAGATTTTCAACTTAACAAGTTTTGTTTAAAAACGACAGATAAATAGGATTACATCCATGTCTAAGATCTTCGACTTCGTAAAACCAGGTGTTATCTCTGGCGATGACGTTCAGAAAGTATTTGAAGTTGCAAAAGAAAACAACTTCGCACTTCCAGCGGTAAACGTTGTAGGTACTGATTCTGTAAACGCAGTACTTGAAGCAGCAGCAAAAGTGAAAGCTCCAGTTGTTGTTCAGTTCTCTAACGGCGGTGCTGCTTTCTTCGCTGGTAAAGGCGTTAAACTTGAAGGTCAAGGTCCTCAAATCCTTGGTGCTGTAGCTGGTGCGAAATACGTTCATACTGTAGCTGAAGCTTACGGTGTGCCAGTAATTCTTCATACTGACCACGCAGCTAAGAAACTTCTACCATGGATTGACGGTCTTCTAGATGCTGGTGAAGCACACTTTGCTGAAACTGGTAAGCCTCTATTCTCTTCTCACATGATCGACCTTTCTGAAGAGTCTCTAGAAGAGAACATCGAAATCTGTGCTAAATACCTAGAGCGTATGGCTAAGATGAACATGACTCTAGAGATCGAACTAGGTTGTACTGGCGGTGAAGAAGATGGCGTTGACAACTCTGATATGGACGCGTCTGAGCTATACACTTCTCCAGAAGACGTTGCATACGCTTACGAAAAACTAAGCGCAGTTAGCCCGCGTTTCACTATCGCAGCATCTTTCGGTAACGTACACGGTGTTTACAAGCCAGGTAACGTTGTTCTAACTCCAACTATCCTGCGTGACTCTCAAGCGTACGTTTCTGAGAAGTTCGGTCTTCCTGCTAACTCTCTAAACTTCGTATTCCACGGTGGTTCAGGTTCTTCTCAAGAAGAAATCCAAGAGTCTATCGGTTACGGTGTTATCAAAATGAACATCGATACTGATACACAGTGGGCAACTTGGGATGGTATCCGTCAGTACGAAGCGGAAAACCACGATTACCTACAAGGTCAAATCGGTAACCCTACTGGCGAAGATGCACCAAACAAGAAGTACTACGATCCACGCGTTTGGCTACGTGCAGGTCAAGCTTCAATGGTTGCTCGTCTAGAGAAAGCATTTGCCGACCTTAACGCTGTTGACGTACTTTAATTCTTAAGAATTAACGTTTTTATAAAGCCCGCTCATTGAGCGGGCTTTTTTTTGTTCTATTTCTAAGTACTTATTTGCTGTGACTGGTATAAGTGATGTTGCTTTGGTTGTTAGCAAGTAAATGCACTCATATGAATAAGATTAAAATTTGTGCGTTTGAGATTCTTTTTTAAACGCTTTGTGAGAATGTGAGTAATAGAAGTGGCGAAATGTATTGACTTTGCGTAACCTATAACAGTTCGATGTAGGAATTTTCTGATAACACCTTGTTTTGCATGTCTTTGCTCAACTAAGTCTATGCAACAAGTCAGAGTTGAGATATCGTTCACAAAAATCTGACACAGCTCAGTAGAACAATAGAACGTTGTTATAGATAAGAGTCATTTAAAAAACGGACTCATTCGTTGGCGGCAATTGGATTGAACTATCTTTATATTTGAGGATAAGAATTATGGCAGGTGAATCGATGGGTATCGATACCACTTTAACTGACGGCTTGAGTAAGGCTGAGAGCTGGCTTTCAAACAACTCAGACTTACTGGTTCAGTATGGTGTAAACATTATTTCCGCACTGATTATTCTGTTTATCGGTAACATGATCGTAAAAGCAGTGGCAGGAAGCGTTTCTAAAGTACTTGAAAAGAAAAACATGGATAAGGCGGTCGTGGAGTTCGTTCACGGTCTTGTTCGTTACTTACTATTCGTTATCGTGTTGATTGCAGCGCTTGGTCGCCTTGGTGTTCAAACTGCATCAGTAGTTGCTGTTATCGGTGCGGCAGGTTTGGCTGTTGGCCTTGCTCTACAAGGTTCTCTTTCAAACTTTGCAGCTGGTGTGCTGATTGTTGCATTCCGTCCATTTAAATCAGGTGATTACGTAGAGATTGGCGGTGTGGCGGGTAGTGTAGAAGCCATCCAAATTTTCCAAACCGTACTAAAAACGCCAGACAACAAAATGGTTGTTGTGCCTAACTCTGGCGTGATTGGTGGTGCAATCACCAACTACTCACGTCACGCTACGCGCCGTGTTGATCTCGTGATTGGTGTCTCATACAAGGCTGATCTTAAACTTACCAAAAAAGTGATTCGTGAAACGTTGGAAAAAGATCCGCGCATCTTGAAAGATCCAGATATAACAATCGGTGTGCTCGCTCTTGCCGATTCTTCAGTGAATTTTGTTGTTCGTCCTTGGGTTAAAACTGCGGACTACTGGGGTGTGTATTTTGATGCAATGCAAGGCATTAAAGAAGCGCTCGATGAAAACGGTATCGAAATTCCATTCCCGCAAATGGATGTTCATCTGAACAAAGTCGATGCTTAATTTACGGCATTGAGTGTTTAGAAAGCGAGGCGTTAAGCCTCGCTTTTTTATATCTCGTAAGGGAATTATTGCAAAGTTGTTCTGATGATTACCAATACTTCTCAATCAACTCGTTAGCCAAGACGCATGCTATGGTGAACATCATCAAGGCTACTGCAACGTCGATACCTTTTTTTACTTTTGGCTTCGACAACGTAGGGCCGAGTTTAGCCGCACCGAGAGACAGTGCGTAAAACCAGACAAATGAGGCCATGATGGTGCCGATAGCAAACGCAAAGCGGTCACTACCTTCAAACTGTCCTCCAATCGAGCCGAGAATAACCACGGTATCTAAATAAAGGTGTGGGTTAAGTACTGTCACTGCGAGCGCACCTAAAATCACCGTGCGTCGTCCACGAGCGGTCACTTCATGTGTCGACTCAGACTGTTTAGTGGGCTTTAGTGCACTTCTAAGTGAGAGGTAGCCATAAACACTTAAAAAGGAGATGCCTCCTACTGTTACTAAAGTAAGTAAGAGTTCATTTTGGGATAGTAGCGCACCACCTCCAAAAATACCCAACGAAATAAATAACATATCCAATATGCTACAAATGGTCGCTGTCGTTAAATGGTGATTACGTTTTATTCCTTGATTCAAGACATAAGCATTTTGTGCTCCGATCGGAATTATCATTGATGCACCTAGACCAAACCCTTGTAATAACACCCAAAAACTCACAACTCACCTCAAAAAAATAATAATGTAACGAACGAGGTTTGGAAGATAAATCTTTTGCTTAAATAAGTATAATTAATGATTTTAATATATTATTAGCAACCCTTATTTCGGTTTGAGTTTGGAGTCGTGCTGATGCGTGGATTGGATTATAAATGGATAGAAGCGCTTGATGCGGTGGTTCATCAAGGCAGTTTTGAGCGCGCAGCTGATAACCTGTATGTGTCTCAATCTGCGGTTTCTCAACGGATTAAACAGTTAGAAAAGTTTTTAGCACAACCGGTGTTGATTCGTGAACAACCTCCAAAGCCAACACCAATCGGCAAGAAGTTGTTGGGATTGTACCGTCGAGTTCGTTTGTTAGAACATGAGATTCTTCCTGAACTCACCAATGACACGAGTGCTCGTCCTGTACAGCTATCCTTAGCGACGAATGCGGATAGTTTGTCAACCTGGTTATTGCCCGCTTTACAAGGTGTCATGAAAACACGTCAAGTTGAGTTAAAGCTGACCATTTATGGAGAGTCGCGATCAATTGAGAAGTTAAAAAGTGGCGAGGTAGCAGGGGCAATCAGTTTAGAGTCACAAGCGATTCCGGGGTGCAGGGCGGATTACTTAGGCCGTGTTGATTATGTGTGTGTAGCAAGCCCTGAGTTTTATCAGCGTTATTTTTCCGCTGGCGTAAATAACATCACATTAGCCCAAGCGCCGGCAGTGTCTTACGACCAGTATGACGAGTTACACAAAAAGTTTCTTACGGAACATTTCAACCTGCGCCCCGATAGTGTTATTCACCACAATATCAGCAGCTCTGAAGCGTTTCTAAAAGTGGCGCTAGCGGGAGTCGCGTACTGCTTGATCCCAAGTCTGCAGATTACCGATGAGCTAGAACAAGGTTTGTTGGTTGATATCACTCCGGGTTTTTTGATGACCAATCGTATTTATTGGCATCACTGGCAATTGGAAACGGGCGTTTTACAAGAAATATCTGAATCAATTGTCAACTATGCTCAGCGACATTTACCACAGTGAAGTTAATGTTTTTGAAGATGTTTTGCCTTGTTTCAGCCTGTCTTGATTAAAATTACAGCAAAGTTACACAGTTAAAGTTATGTTAGGAGTGAATAGCGGCGCTTGGATAATTATCTTAAGGTCTTATTATTAACAATAAACCAATAGATTAGGTTCAGTGTGATTAATGGATGGATTTGTGTAATGAAACGGTATTTGTGTTTACTGACTGCGGCATTTAGTTTATCTAGCATACCACCAGTAGCGGGGGCGGCAGTATCAGAGCAAAGCCCTGGGTTCGCTCACGTTACAACAACAGGGTTTGGCGAGGTAGTCGCTACACCTGATATGGCGACATTCTCCGTGACAGTGGTGGATACAACGATGACAGCAGAGCAAGCAAAACAATCTGTTGATGATTCTGTTGATGAGTTTTTGAAAACTTTATCCGAATCTGGGTTATCGAAAGATCAAGTGACTAGCACGAATTTGTATCTAGCGCCTCAGTATCATTACCCGAAATCGGGTAAGGCTGAACTAGTGGGATACCGGGCTTCTCGCAAAGTTAGTGTTACCGTAACGGAATTAAGCCAGTTGAATCACTATTTGGACCTGGCTCTTCAAGCTGGTATTAATCAAGTAGATAATATTCAGCTTAAAGTCCGCAATCCTGCAGAGTATAAAGAGAAAGCGCGTGTCGCTGCAATCAAAGATGCGCGAGAAAAGGCACGGTCGCTCGCGACTGGATTTGATAAAAAGCTAGGCGATATCTGGCAAATTCATTACAACCAAGTTAATGATCAGCCTGTGCTTATGCGAACTATGGCGATGGATAGTAAGCGTAACGCTGATAGCTATCAGGATTCAACGATGGTGATTCGTGACCAAGTTGATGTGGTTTATCGCCTCAAATAACATCGCGTTCTCTGGTTGTGAGAGAACAAAAAGAAAAGGCAGGGAAATCCCTGCCTTTATCATTTGTATCACGCGGACTTAGTGCAGAATACGAGCACGGATAGTACCTTCGATTCCTTTAAGCTTAGTGAGTGCTTCTTCAGAGCGTTCTGTCTCAACATCGATGACTACATAGCCAATTTCTGCCGCTGTTTGTAGGTACTGCGCCGCGATGTTGATGCCTTCTTCTGCGAAGATGGTGTTAATCTGCGTAAGAATACCTGGACGGTTTTTGTGTATATGTAATAAACGAGAGCATTCACCACCATGTTCAGGCAATGATACTTCAGGGAAATTCACGCTTGAAAGTGTTGAGCCGTTATCTGAGTACTTAGCCAGCTTACCTGCAACTTCAACGCCGATATTTTCTTGCGCTTCTTGAGTTGAGCCGCCTACGTGTGGAGTAAGAATCACGTTATCGAATTTTTGTAATGGCGTTTCAAATGGATCTGCGTTGGTTTTCGGTTCAGTTGGGAAAACATCCACAGCGGCACCTGAAAGGTGACCATTTTCTAGGCTTTGGCATAATGCTGGGATATCTACAACGGTCCCACGCGCAGCATTGATGAAAATGGCTCCTGGCTTCATTAGGGCAAACTCAGCTTCGCCCATCATATTTTTGGTTTCAGGCGTTTCTGGTACATGCAGTGAGATGACGTCACATTTATTTAAAAGCTCTGTCATGGTGTGCACTTGTGTTGCGTTACCGAGAGACAGTTTATTCTCGATATCATAGTAGTACACTCGCATACCTAAGTTTTCGGCCACGATACCTAGCTGGGTGCCAATGTGACCATAGCCAATGATACCAAGACGCTTTCCGCGTGCTTCGTAAGAGTTGTCGGCACTCTTTTTCCAGATACCGCGATGTGCTAGTGCGTTCTTCTCTGGAATACCACGAAGTAGTAATAGAATTTGACCTAGAACCAGTTCAGCAACACTTCGTGTGTTTGAGAAAGGTGCGTTAAATACTGGCACACCACGCTTGGCGGCCGCATTTAGATCAACTTGGTTAGTGCCAATACAAAAACAGCCAATAGCCACCAGCTTGTTCGCCGCATTGATCACGTTCTCAGTTAGGTTCGAGCGGGAACGAATACCGATGAAGTGCACATCTTTGACAGCTTCGATCAATTCTTCCTCAGGAAGTGAGCCTTTGTGATATTCAATATTGGTATAACCAGCTGCTTGCAGTACTTCAACAGAAGAAGGGTGCAGTCCCTCAAGTAAGAGGATCTTAATCTTGTCTTTTTCCAGTGAAACTTTGGCCATTTTTCTCGTCCTTTAAATGGAAAGGTGGGCTAATGTGGCGCACATTGGGCAAAACCATTAAAAAGGGGATAATTAATAGTTTTATTGGGAGACAAACGTTTCCTTGTGCGTCTTCTGTTCAATAAAGTAACAAAAAAAAAAACGCTTTGGGTAAGAAAATTACGGAATAAGGAATAATTTTCTGCGGAAAAAGAAACAAAAACGGTGCATTGCTGCACCGTATGTAATGAAATGACAAAAACTGAGTCAAATATGAGACAGTTGGTGTTATTTACTCTTCGATTTTTGCACCTTCAGGTGTACCTGTAATCACGATGTCAGCACCACGATGAGCAAAAAGCCCGTTAGTGACAACACCTGCGATACTGTTAATTTTGTCTTCCATCTCTTTTGGATTGGTGATTTGCATATTGTGTACGTCGAGAATGATGTTGCCGTTATCTGTCACAACACCCTCACGGTATGCTGGGTCGCCACCGAGCTTGACCAGTTCGCGAGCCACGTATGAACGCGCCATTGGAATAACTTCAACAGGAAGAGGGAACTTACCTAATACATCAACGGCTTTAGTGCCATCGACGATACAGACAAACTTATCCGAGATCGCGGCAACGATTTTTTCTCGAGTTAACGCTGCGCCACCACCTTTAATCATGTCGCGCGTTGGGTTGATTTCATCCGCACCATCAACATAAACATCCAGCTTAATTACGTCGTTACACTCAAATACTTCAATACCAAGCTCCTTCAGACGCTCAGTAGAAGCAATAGAGCTAGAGACGGCACCTTTGATATCGTCTTTCATCGTACCGAGTGCATCGATGAAGTGATTCACGGTAGAGCCTGTGCCAACACCGACAATGCTGCCTTTTTCAACATATTTTAGTGCTGCCCAACCAGCCGCTTTCTTCATTTCATCTTGAGTCATGCCAATCTCCTGAATAGATGTTCGTTAACATTTGCGGCGTGATTATAGCGGCTTACTTGTCACTTTCCCATTGCCAGATTCGGCTTGGCGTCACGATCTTTGGTAAAGGGATATCCCAACTTGCAATTGGTAACTTGTCTACATGTTGACAGTCGTGAGCGATTCCAATAGGTGTGGCGCCTTCTCCGGTCGTAAACCAGTGCGCGAGTGTACGGTCGTAATAACCGCCTCCCATACCCAAACGGTGCCCGATACTGTCAAAACCAACCAATGGCGTACAGATAAGATCGAGTTGTCGTACTGGTTTGAGGTGGCGTATATCGAGCTTAGGCTCCAAAATGCCGTATTTGTTGTATATCAACTGATCGTCATCCAGATACTGCAGAAACAGCAGATGCCCTTTAGCAAAAGGGTGGATAACAGGAAGATAAATGGACTTTCCCTGTTGCCATAACCATTCAATCAGAGGTTTGGTGTCGAGCTCGCCATCGGCGGATAAGTAGATAGCAATATGCTGTGAGGTTTGGATTTCGGGTAATTGCGAAAATTGAGAGATGAGGTCTAGCCCAGCCTGAAACTGAGTATCACTGCACAGCGCGTTGCGCTTTTCACGGATAAGTTTACGAAAATCTTGACGCGTAAGTTCTAACATAGGAGTACCCCAGGGTGCCGTTGAGGATTGTGGCCCTTGAACCAGCTGGTTCAAGGCGGATCAGCAATGATAACCGTAGGCTTCTCGGTGCATGCCGAGCTTGCTCAATAGCTATCAAGTACCAACTTAGGTATTGCTTATCGGCTCAGGGACTTACATCCTGCTGACGCACACCCCAGGGTAAATTTTGTAACTACTGCTGCTGTCCTTGCGTAACTTTACTTAATGCGTTTTCTAAAGACGCAGTGAGCTTTTCCATTCGCTCAGTGATTTCTCTTTGTTGACCGTTAGATTCGTATGATTTGGTATGCAACTCATAGCAAATGTTTAAAGCGGCAAACGTCAGTAGCTGAATCTCATTGGTTACCTTAGTACGTTCGCTCATCTCTTTCAATCGTCGATCGAGATCTTTTGCTGCTGCAGCAAGAGAATCTTCCTGCCCCGTAGGACAGTTCACTCGTGTAACTTTGCCTAGTATTTCAACGTCGATCGCTTGATTGCTCATGATGAATAAACTCTATACTCGCGCTATCTAAGGTGTTGTATCGTACAACTACCGAGGGAGAAACTATAGAAAAACCGCTATTAAGATTCAAGCATTTCCCATTACAGAGAAAGAAATGATGAAGCGATCACACAGGAAATGGTCAAATCGAACAAATGCTGTCCAAAATTGAATTTGATAGTCGTTTCAGACAACAGGGCTTGATGGTACGATACGTCGATATAATGTTAAGCAAATATGAGTCGAGTTATGAGTGAAATCACCCTTCCAGAATATCAATCTATTGCTGCTGAGCTACAATCTGCAAGCCTGGCGGTGACTCCTGCAGAGTTACATGGCTTGTTTATTGGCATGCTAAGTGGAGGGCTCTCAGTAAACGATCAAACTTGGCAACCGATTTTGTTTGATTACACCAATGATGGAATGGGGTGGCCAAGCACAGCGCTATCCTTTGCACAGAGTATATTTAAAGTCAGTGTCGATGAGCTGACTGGTACATCAATGGAGCTCTCGCTATTATTGCCAGATGAGCCGGGTGAAGAAGGCTTGTTTGCATTGGCTGACAGTGTTTCTGACTTCGTAAATCATTTTATTTCAGGCCTCGGTTTATCAGGCGTTTCGTTGAATAAAGCCTCTGATGATGTAAAAGAAGCCTTAGCGGATCTCGAAGAAATCGCCAAGCTGGGCATTGATGAAGATGATGACCTTGACGAGCAAGCCCAACTGCTGGAGCAGGTTATTGAACACATTAAAGCGTGTGTTTTGACTATCCATGCAGAGCTTGGTGCTCGCCCAAAGAGTAACGTTAGCCAGCCTACTATTCATTAATCGTCGAGTTTTAGAGGTAAGCATGAGACAGTATGATGTAGTCATTGCAGGTGGAGCCATGGCGGGGGGGACATTGGCGTTGGCCCTTGAACATTTATCCCAAGGTGATATGCGCATCGCAGTCGTCGAGCCATTTAAGGCGCAGTCGGATGCACATCCAGGCTTTGACTCACGGTCGATTGCCTTATCTTACGGTACGGTAAATTTATTGCGCCATTTGCAGCTTTGGTCTGCGCTTGAACCCTTTGCGACACCGATTGAACACATCCATGTTTCGGATCGTTTTCACGCAGGAATGACTGCTATCACCAAGCAAGAGGTTGGGGTTGAGGCGCTTGGTTACGTTGTGGAGTTGGCGGACGTCGGTCGAGTATACCAAGCCTTGCTGACTGAGCGTGTGACGATCGACTTTTTCTGTCCAGATTCGGTTACGTCTATCGCGCGTGAGCAAGACTTCACAAATGTGACGTTAAGTAGTGGAGAGACGCTAACCGCTAAGTTAATCGTCGCTGCTGACGGGGCAGTTTCACAATGCTGCCAACTAATCGGTTTAACTCAGGTTGAGCACGACTTTGATCAAGTGGCAGTTATTGCCAATGTTGTTACGCAAGAAGCACATCAAGGTCGAGCATTTGAGCGTTTTACTGAAAATGGTCCTGTCGCTCTGTTGCCAATGAGTGATAATCGAATGTCTCTGGTCTGGTGTCTGTCCCCGCAGCAAGCCGAAACGGTGATGGGGCTTTCTGAACGGGACTTTCTTGCGCGTTTACAACAAGATTTTGGTTGGCGTTTAGGCGCGATGACAAAAGTGGGGCAGCGAGCCAGTTATCCGTTGCTGCTAAAACAGCGTAAACAGAACATTTCTCACCGTTTCGCGATTGTAGGGAATGCGGCTCAAACCTTACATCCGATTGCTGGTCAAGGTTTTAATTTGGGCATTCGTGATGTGATGTCTTTGGCTGAAGAAGTGGCTAAACAGCGCGATGACGCAGGACGTTATCAAGGGTTAATGCGTTTCAGTCAACGCAGAGACGCTGACCGTTGTGAGACCATTTGGTTAACGAGTTCACTGGTGCATGTTTTTTCAAATGATTTGCCCGCAATGCGATTTGGTCGAAACATCGCTTTAGCCGCGATGGATAACCTTTCTCTTTTAAAACAGCCACTCCTACGCCAGACGCTTGGTTTAGTGAAACGATAAACGGCTGAAATAAACTAGGTAACTTACCGTTACTGAGTCATCAATAGTCATTAGGTAGTGAATAGCAATGATGCAAAGTGTAGATATCGCCATCATCGGCGGAGGGATGGTTGGATTGGCGCTCGCCGCCGCGTTCAAGGATAGCGATCTGCGTATTGCTGTTATCGAGGGGAGTGTGCCTGACGAGAGACTTGGTACATTGCCTGATGTCCGCGTATCCGCCTTGAGCCGCTCCAGTGAAACCCTGTTACGCAAACTGGGGATTTGGCAAGGTATTGAGCAGCGTCGAGCCACACCATACTACGGTATGGAAGTCTGGGAGCAAGATAGCTTTGCAAAGATCGAGTTTGATGCGTCCAGTATGGCGCAGCCTGATTTAGGTCATATTGTTGAGAACCGAGTGATTCAGTTGGCGCTTCTAGAGCAAGTTGAAAAGCTTGATAATGTGATTCTGCATATGCCAGCGCACTGCGCTACATTGGCCGTGGGTGAACAAGAGAGTTGGCTAACACTCGATAACGGACAGGCCTTAACGGCAAAGCTGGTGGTTGGGGCCGACGGCGCGAATTCTTGGTTACGTCAGCAAATGGCTATTCCTCTTACACATTGGGATTATGGTCATCATGCCATTGTTGCGAATGTAAAAACGGCAGAACCTCACCAGAATATCGCTCGTCAAATTTTCACTCCTCATGGGCCTTTGGCATTATTGCCGCTGTCTGAGCCCAATATGTGTTCAATTGTGTGGTCTACGCAACCAAACAGAGCAGAAAAACTATTAGCGATGCCTGAGGAAGCTTTCAATAAGGTTTTGACCAGTGAGTTTGATGTTCGTCTTGGTGTATGCGAAGTGCAGGGCGAGCGGACTGCCTTTCCGTTAAAAATGCGTTATGCGCGGGATTTTGTGGTTGAGAGAGTGGCTTTGGTTGGTGATGCCGCCCACACCATTCATCCACTGGCTGGACAAGGTGTGAACTTAGGTTTGTTAGATGCCGCTAGCTTGGCGCAAGAAGTGTTAACACTGTGGAACAAAGGCCACGATATTGGTAGCAAACGCAATTTACGCAGCTATGAACGCTGGCGTAAAGCGGAAGCGGCTAAAATGATCGCAGCGATGCAAGGTTTTCGTGATTTATTCTCTGGAGAGAATCCTGCGAAGAAGTTGGTTCGTGGCATTGGCTTAAGCTTGGCCGGACAGTTACCTGGCGCTAAAGATGAAATTATGAAACGTGCGCTTGGCTTGAAGGGGCATTTGCCTGAATTGGCACGCCAATCGTAATCACAGTTCAGTCATTAGTTGATCGTTTCAGACTTGCTTGCTGGTTCATCGCTGCGGAAGACACCATCAAGGACAATAAAAAAGGCTGGGATTTCCAGCCTTTCAGTTCATCGATGTTTTGCTAAGCGTATGCACATCTGAGTTTCATGATTTCTTGATTAATTTCTTTCACTGCGCGGAAGTGTCGTTGCTCGGCTTTTTCCGGCAAGATTAATTTACCATTATCAAACTCAAATCTACCGACTCCGTAAATATAAATTCTACCTTTGAAAAGGCGACTAATGTGCTTCGCTATCATACCGGGTGTGTAGCGTTTAAACAGTCTCATATTTACTTTCCTTTCTCTTACTTAGCCCAGTCATTTTACGTTTTAAACGAAAAAATTTGTGTGATAGAAACAATATTCAGTAAAGGGATTTGTAACGGTTTCAATCTTTGTGTTGTGTTCGACAAATTGACAAAACCAAACCTCAAATAGCGTGAGGATTACCCAAAAAATTATCATTAAATAGTGACGTCATACTTGTCACCTTCTTTGTACGGTGAGCATTAAGCAATAGTTTTGTTACAAGATTAAGAATAGAAAGAAATGGATTGTTTGCGAATTGTTTCTTTTTATTCCACCTCATCTATTTAGAAGAAGATACGAGTAAAAAGTTCAACGCAAAAAAATGCCCGCTTTGGGCGGGCGAATGTCACAGATGCATTACACAAAAGTGGACGACTGACATGATGAGTACAGTCATACTAGTCAGCAGCTTCACTTTGCATCAGCTAGGTTTCTGTTCAGTACCTAACTGATAACTGCAGCATATATGAGTTTTTTATTTGTGACTATTTATGTTTTATTTTTGATTAAAAATTCTTTGTTAATTTATGCGCGGTGTGATCATGGTCACTTTAATGGAGGGTGGCTTGCAATCGTTTACATCAAGTGAATTAGTTAGCGACATATATCGGCGATGGTCGGACAACATAAACCGACCAGATCATCTATCGATAGGGCGAGTCCTGCCATTCGATCTCCGCTACTGATAGTGACTTCCTTTTCCTTTAGAAGAGCCGGATCAAATACAATAGGCATATGGCGCTTAAGAAGCAGGGGCGTTACCGTTCCTACTTTATAACCCGTGATTGCTTCGACATCTGCATGAGCGACACATGTCATCCTGCGGCATTGTAAAAGTGCACGTACTTTCTTTGGGTCGACATTGCGATCACCGGGCGCACAAGCGAGCGCATATTGGTGTCCCATGTCTCGCAGAAGGATTGCTTTGACCATTTGAGAAGGGCGAATGCCGCGTTGCTGTGCGGCATCCTCGATGGTGGTTGCAGGGCTTTGATGCGGTAGAATACGAAACGCGATATTTTGATCGGCTAGAAACTGCATCAACGGCGTTGATAGCACATTATTCATATCATACAAAAAACTGCTCATTTAAAGAATTACTCATCATCCAGTGAGTACGGCAGCTCTGAAATTGTCCATTCGCATTCAGGCTGAGAGGTTAGGCGAAGACGAGTGTCTGCATCTAAATTATTGGGTAACACAATTAAGCCAATCGCATGGTTGTTGCTGAATTGATAGTGCGTGAGAAGCGCACCAACCGAGCGCCAGTTTTCCCCGACACTACGTTCTAGCTCAATTATGCCTTCAGGTAATTCGGACGATGTAGGTCCTTGTACGATACACATCGCTCGTTTATTGATCCCGCGGTATTTTGCACGTGCTACAGTTTCTTGTCCTGTGTAGCAACCTTTAGTAAAGCTGATCCCGCCGAGTGCTTGGAGGTTAAGTGCTTGTGGTATGTGCTCATTCTGAGCTGCAGCGGACACAAATGGTAATCCTGCCTCAATATCAAACCGATCCCACAGTTGGTGAGTAGTGAGCACTGCATCGCTGCCTTCACTTGATGATTCAACCAGCGATTGTGCGCTTTCTTCGTCCAATATTAACAACCAGCGATTCGTCGCGACATTGACGGCGGTGCCGCCGCGAACGACGCGCACATCACTAGATTCTTGGTTGCCATGCTCTTGACTCAAAGCTGAGATAAAATCATCAGCATCAATACCTGCAACACCGAGAATAATCTGACTTGATGATTCGATAGTGACTTTAGAAAATATAGCGTACTTCTTAATTTCGTTAAGCTCTACGTCAATCGCAGACTTTGGTTGAACCATGGCGTAACCATCTTGGTGATGAAAAAGACGGAACACGCTCCAGACTTTACCTTTGGCATCGCAATGCGCACCTAACGTAGATTGTGTTTTTTCTAGAGAGACAACATCACAAGTGACTTGGCCTTGTAAGTAGGACTTTTTATCATCACCGACCATAGTGATGAGGCCTAAATTGTCCAGCAGTGAGATTGACAGTTTTGGTAAAGCGTCTTGAGTTGAGAGTGGGTATGCTGAAAAACGAGTTTGCCATTCCATGATAACGATGCCTTTTGAAGATGTTTTTCGCTATGTTAAATGTAGTTAACGGATTTGTCAGCTTTGAATACTTTTCTATCGCTTAATATTAAACCTCAGTTTTGAGCCAACTCGGGTATAGCGTATTGTGACCGGTACACTAGTTGCGTAAGTGAACCCTTGCTACACTCCGCATTCATAATAAGACATCTATGAAGGAATTCTGAATGTACACTCCGGAAGAAAAGGCGCGTATTAAATGGGGTTGCCGTCGTGGCATGCTAGAGCTCGACGTGGTGATTATGCCGTTTTTTGAAGAGTGCTTTGATACGTTGACAGAGCAAGAGCAACGTGATTTTGTCTCCTTGCTAGAATGCGATGATCCTGATTTATTTACTTGGGTGATGGGGCATGGCCGCAGTGAAAACCTAAGCCATGCATCTATGGTCGATAAAATTGTCGCTCACAACCTCAGTAAAGTTCGTTAGTTTTACGACTTACCCCTCAACAACGGCCCAAATTATTAACGTATCTCTTCTGTTCTTAATGGTTTGGGCGGTTATCCTTTCTGACGTACCACTCGTTATTTGTATCTATTTGTTGTTACTGCTGTTAACGACTTACCGAGAACAACATTTTGTTTTTCCTAGTGTGCAAGGTTGCTGGTCAGTTCATTGCGATGGTACCGTGCGAAGCGAGTCGGGTGTTTCCCTGCTAAATTGGGTGGATACATCGACGCTTCCGATTAAGCTGAGTTTTCAACTCACCTCTGGTAAAAAAGTAACGATTTGGCGGGATAGTTGCGCTGATGAGCACTATCGTCAATTGAGTCTAGTCTTGCGACAATGGGAACGCTCTCAGTCGTAAACAATCCCTTTACTCTGAATAATAAGTCATGCTTTTTCTGAGCTGAGCTGAGCTGAGCTTGATAGGGCCAGTTATTAAAACAGGGAGCCGAGGCTCCCTGTTGAGTTGATATTCTGGCATTACTGCTCAGTTTGCTGTTTAGCCGGAACCAGTATTGTTGGTCCACTGTTCTCCAATTGATATGGGTAGTCGAGAGTATAGTGAAGGCCACGGCTTTCTTTACGCTGCATGGCACAGCGGACCATCAATTCGGCGACTTGTAATAAGTTGCGGAGTTCCAGCAAATTATTTGATACACGGAAGTTACTGTAGTATTCGTGAGTCTCTTGTTGCAGCATCTGAATGCGGCGTAGGGCGCGCTCTAAGCGCTTGTCGGTACGTACGATCCCCATGTAGTCCCACATAAACAACCGCAGCTCGTGCCAGTTATGCTGAATGATCACTTCTTCATCGCTGTTGGTCACTTTGCTTTCATCCCAGCAAGGCACTTGTGAAGCGAGTGATACCTGGTCTCTATGTTTAAGGATATCTTTGGCGGCTGACCAAGCGTAAACCACACATTCGAGCAATGAGTTTGATGCCATTCGGTTGGCGCCATGCAGTCCGGTATAACTGACCTCACCAATCGCATATAAGTTTTTCAGATCCGTGCTGCCATTTCTGTCCACCATCACTCCGCCACAAGTGTAGTGCGCGGCTGGAACAATTGGGATCGGCTCTTTGGTCATATCAATACCAAGATCCATCAAGCGAGAATAGATGGTCGGGAAATGCTTGGTGATAAAATCTGCGGGTTTGTGGCTGATGTCTAAATACATACAATCAGCCCCTAAGCGTTTCATTTCAAAGTCGATTGCGCGCGCAACGACGTCGCGTGGCGCCAGCTCTTTACGTTCATCGAAGTCGGGCATAAAACGTGAACCATCAGGGCGACGTAGATAGGCTCCTTCGCCACGTAAGGCTTCTGTAAGCAGAAAATTACGCGCTTCAGGGTGATATAAGCAGGTTGGGTGGAACTGGTTAAATTCTAAATTAGCCACACGGCATCCAGCACGCCAAGCGATCGCGATACCGTCTCCTGATGAGACATCTGGATTTGACGTGTACTGATACACTTTAGACGACCCGCCCGTTGCGAGAACGACAAATTTAGCTCGCACCGTCTCGACATGTTCATCATTGCGGTTCCAAATATAGGCACCTATGACTTTATTTTTATCGCCACCTATTTTGTCTTCCGTGATGAGATCGAGCGCATTATGGCGTTCCAGAACATGAATGTTTGGGTGATTATGGGCATTATCTTGTAAGGACGTTTGCATCGCCATGCCAGTGGCATCCGCCGCGTGAAGAATTCGGCGACGACTATGTCCCCCTTCGCGGGTTAAGTGGTAACGAGGTGCGTCGTCAGAATCGTCTTCTTCACGATCAAATGGGACGCCACCATCAATTAGCCACTGTACACACTCTTTGGAATGTTCTGCAATGAACTTAACGGTTTCTTCGTCACAAAGGCCGTCACCTGCAATT
This sequence comes from Vibrio mytili, assembly GCF_000830505.1. Classification (GTDB taxonomy): domain Bacteria; phylum Pseudomonadota; class Gammaproteobacteria; order Enterobacterales; family Vibrionaceae; genus Vibrio; species Vibrio mytili. The sequence continues at coordinate 19,272 of NZ_JXOK01000003.1, forward strand.
TGAGTATCCTCAACATGCGATTCAATCGTATCTGATTCATCGAATACTGCTGCGATACCGCCCTGCGCGTAAAACGTTGCTCCTTCACTACGAGGACCTTTACTCAGTACAATGACTTTACAGTGGTTTGCCACACGTAAAGCTAACGATAAGCCAGCAGCGCCACTCCCTACTACTAACACATCACATTCATGTTCACGATTCGTGTTCATATAACTTTTATAATCCCAAGCTAAGATAACAATGTTATCTTGTGTAAAATTTGCACACCATGTGCTTTCCATGTACGCGACATCCGTCGCTGAGGGCTAAGTAGGGAAGCGTCCCGACACCTTTGCTACTTTGGTAACTCTAGTTACTCTTATTTTCATGAGTCGATTGTGTCCATGCAAAGCGCATCATTTACGGTCTGGATAAACTGCGCAACGCAACGACCAGCTATTTTGTTCACTATGCAAATGAAAAGTAATACTTTGTCAATCTGATTGCTTTTCTATCCGCTACCCAGCACAATCTGAGACAAATAAGATTTTATTATACCTATTTCATTCGAATATGCTTAACTGCAAAACTTAGAATTAAGCGCGGTTTAGCCAGAAATAGGTGTATGACATCACACTGTGACCCATACGAGTAAAAAAACTTGGTCAATCAAGGAACTTTCTTATTCAGACTGTAGTCACAATAGTGCTCAAGTAAGCAGTGGTGTCAATACTACGTTTTGCATAATTAGTACCCATATCTGAGAAGAGTAGGGGCATAACAAATAGGAGTATCCGCTCGAATGAACGAGCAGCTGACCGATCAAGTATTGATTGAGCGAGTTCAGAATGGTGATAAGCAAGCATTCAATCTGTTAGTAACTAAATACCAGAACAAAGTATGCAACCTTATTTCCAGATACGTAAGTAATCCTGGCGATGTACCAGATGTAGCACAAGAAGCGTTTATCAAGGCTTACCGAGCTATTCCCAGTTTTCGTGGGGAAAGTGCTTTTTATACATGGCTGTATCGCATTGCGGTGAATACTGCGAAAAATCACATTGTGGCTCAAGGGCGTAGACCCCCAGCGACAGATGTTGATGCTGAAGATGCTGAATTTTACGAAACAGGTAGTGCACTTAAAGAAATTTCGAACCCTGAGAACTTAACGTTGTCCAAAGAATTGCAACGGGTTGTGTTCAGTGCAATCGAAGCGTTACCTGAAGATTTAAAAACAGCGATGACATTGCGAGAGCTTGATGGCTTGAGCTATGAAGAAATCGCTGAAGTGATGGATTGCCCGGTAGGAACGGTACGCTCACGTATCTTCCGTGCTCGTGAGGCGGTGGAAAAGAAAATTAAACCTCTTTTACAGCGTTAGTACAAGTAACAACTATGGTGAAAATAATGGCTGACAAACAAAAACTTTCAGCTCTCATGGATGGAGAATTGGTCGATAAGGCTTTAATTCAAGAATTAGAGCAAGACCAAGAGAGCCGTGAAGCTTGGCAAAACTATCACCTGATTGGTGATGTGATGCGAGGCGAAGCACCAGCGAAGCTAGAGTGGAGTATTGCTGAAAGCGTAGCGTTAGCGTTAGAAAACGAACCTGAGCATCGAGCGATTGATTCGCACAATGCCAATGTTGTCTCAATTTCTGATGCGCCAAAAGAGTCGCAACCAGAGCCGAGAAAAGCCAAACGTCAGCTGCCAAGTTGGTTGACTCAGTTTGGTCAGGTTGCTGTTGCTGCGTGTGTATCGATGGTGGTGATTTTAGGCGTACAACAGTACGGTGGCGGTGACTCAGGAATGCCACAAACCGAACAGTTACCAGTGTTGCAAACGGTTCCATTTGCTGGAAGTGCTGAGCCGGTAAGTTTAACTCGTGAGTCCATGGAACGCTCGGTGAGTGAGGCAAATATGCAGGAGCAGCGTAAGCGTGTTCATGCTATGCTGCGAGATTACGAATTGCAGTTGAGAATCAACAGTGATGCTTCTCAGCAAGATGCACATCTGACTCCGGATATTGAATGAAAAAATTTCTGATCAGCGCTTGCGCTCTGTTCAGTATGATGTCTTCGCAAGCCTTTGCCAGTGATAAGCCGGCGGAGGCTTTATTGCATCAAATGAGCGAGGCGAGTAACAACTTAAGCTACGAACTTTCTTATATCCTTATTAGGAAAAGCAGTATTGAGCCTTTACTGTATCGTCATGCGACTCACGGTGAGGACCAGTATGCGCACCTTGTGTATTTAAGCGGTCCTGTTAGGGAAGTGATCCGTCGCGGCAGCGAAATCAGTTACATAGAAACTGGTACGGAACCTTTTACAATAGAGTCGGGGAAAATGGTTGCGCCAACCATGCCAATGCTGAATAGCAATATCGATGAGTTAAACCGTTACTACGACTATGTCCAGGTCGGGCGTGCGCGTGAATCGGGCGTAGCGACACAAGTTTTACGTATTGTGCCGAAAGACGGGATGCGTTATTCCTACATGTTGTGGATTGATGAGAAAAGTAAGCTTCCTTTGCGTGCAGATCTTGTCGATCGTGATGGTGAAATGCTCGAGCAATACCGAACCATCGCATATACTGTAAACCCCAAAATTGCCGAATTAATGAGCGGCTTGCAAGATGTGCAACTACCTGCTGTTCTCACGATGCCAAAAGGTGATGTTGGAACCAGTAATTGGCATGTCGGATGGACACCCGATGGGTTTGAACCAAACGAGTTGAATCGTTACCGTATGGCCGTCACCGATCAAATGGTTGAAAGTCAATTGTATTCTGACGGCTTATTTAGTTTTTCTGTTTATGTAGCAAATAGAGATGAGCACTCATTGAAAGGGCAGCTTGTTCGACAGGGCCGAAGAACGTTACACAGTTTTGTCAGCGGTAACTATGAAATTTCGGTTGTGGGCGATATACCGCCAGCTACAGCACAACGCATAGCTCAGTCTGTCACATTCGATGTCGCAAAGAGTGAATTGCCATGATGACAGCATTGGCTACCGTGACAGGTGTTCACCGAAACGGTCAACAATACGAAATTGATTTAAGCTGTGAGCAACAAACCAGTTGCAGTAGTTGCTCTTCACAGAAAAGCTGTGGCACGGGCGTGGTCACCAAAGCGGTGGGAAACAAAAGTCTGTTTTGGAACCTCACTACTGAACAGTCAGTGCAAGTGGGACAGGTCGTGGAAATTGGCTTTCCTGAAGACAGCCTGATCAAATCGGCAATGGCGGTCTATTTGTTGCCATTGTTCGGTTTAATCATTGGCGCGATGCTGGGCCATTTTTTATTGTTACCGATCGTTGCTGGCGGTGAGGGGATTGTCATCTTATCCTCATTTGTATTTGCTGCTGGTGGCGTATGGATTGCGAAACGACTCTCTCGCCCGCTGGAGGCACAGTCAAAGCAGCAGGTCACGCTTATTCGTATTCTTGGTGAACCGATCCTTTAAAGCCTCTCGTCTTAAACTCGCACTTAAATTAGGTGCGCCCGCTCATTAAATTCGGTAGAATCTGCCAACTTGATTGAAATGCCGTCAGACGATGGCTTTCATACTGTCCCAATTTGTAAAGAGTTAGTCAGCCTAAATCTATGAAGCACATTCGTAACTTTTCGATTATCGCCCACATCGACCATGGTAAGTCGACCCTATCTGACCGTCTAATCCAAGTTTGTGGAGGATTAAGCGATCGTGAAATGGCCGCACAGGTTCTGGATTCTATGGATCTTGAACGTGAGCGTGGTATCACCATTAAATCTCAGAGTGTGACGCTTAACTACACGGCAAAAGACGGTGAGACTTATCAGCTGAACTTCATCGATACTCCGGGGCACGTAGACTTTGCTTATGAAGTTTCTCGCTCTCTGGCAGCTTGTGAAGGCGCACTTTTGGTCGTTGACGCGGGTCAGGGTGTTGAAGCGCAGACATTGGCGAACTGTTACACCGCGATCGAGATGGATCTTGAAGTCGTCCCTATTCTCAATAAAATCGATTTGCCGGCTGCTGATCCTGAGCGCGTGGCAGAAGAAATTGAAGAAATTGTTGGTATTGATGCAATGGAAGCGACCCGCTGTTCTGCGAAGACAGGTATTGGGGTTGATGACGTGTTAGAAAATATCGTATCGGCAATTCCTGCACCAGAAGGTGATCCAAAAGCCCCATTGCAAGCACTGATCATCGACTCATGGTTTGACAATTACCTAGGTGTTGTTTCTCTAGTCCGTATCAAAAATGGTGTTCTAAAGAAAAACGACAAGATCAAAGTCATGAGCACAGGCCAAACGTGGGGTGTAGACCGTTTGGGCATCTTCACACCTAAACGTGTGGACACCGATGTTCTTAATACTGGCGAAGTAGGCTGGGTTGTTTGTGGTATTAAAGACATCCTAGGCGCGCCCGTTGGCGATACGCTGACACAGGCGAAAAATGGCAGTGAAAAGCCATTACCAGGCTTTAAGAAAGTAAAGCCTCAGGTATACGCAGGTCTGTTTCCAGTTTCATCTGACGATTATGAAAACTTCCGTGATGCCTTAGGCAAGTTAAGTCTTAATGATGCATCACTATTCTACGAGCCAGAAAACTCTGCGGCTCTGGGCTTTGGTTTCCGTTGTGGTTTCCTTGGCATGCTGCACATGGAAATTATCCAAGAGCGTCTGGAGCGTGAATACGATCTTGACTTGATTACTACGGCGCCAACCGTAGTGTATGAAGTAAAAGAAACCAACGGTAACTTATTATATGTTGATAGCCCGGCAAAACTGCCTGCTGTTAACGATATCGAAGAAATTCGTGAGCCAATCGCGCGTTGTAATATCCTTGTGCCTTCTGAGTACTTAGGTAACGTAATCACACTGTGTGTTGAGAAGCGTGGTACGCAGGTGGATATGGTATATCACGGTAACCAAGTTGCAGTGACTTACGATATTCCAATGGCAGAAGTGGTGCTTGATTTCTTCGATCGACTAAAATCGACGTCTCGTGGCTACGCTTCATTGGATTACAACTTCCAACGCTTTGAAGCCTCAAATATGGTACGTGTCGATGTATTACTCAACGGTGATACGGTTGATGCACTGGCGATGATTACTCATAAAGATCAGTCACAGACGCGTGGCCGTCAGTTGGTTGAGAAGATGAAAGAGTTCATCCCACGTCAAATGTTTGATATCGCGATTCAAGCAGCGATCGGTAACCACATTATTGCACGCTCGACGGTGAAACAGTTACGTAAGAACGTTATCGCAAAATGTTACGGTGGTGATGTGAGCCGTAAGAAAAAGCTTCTTAAGAAACAAAAAGAAGGTAAAAAGCGTATGAAGCAGATTGGTAACGTCGAACTGCCGCAAGAAGCATTCTTGGCGATTCTTCATGTCGGTAAAGATTAATACTAATCGTAGTAAATCAAGCGTCATGAACAATGGCGTTTGGTATTAGTTGAACTTTACTCCACCTTTGTCGGTCATAAGACGTTAGAACTTAAAATAAGTGAAAGAGTTGATGCTCTTTCACTTTCGCATTTTTAGATAAGGGAATTTAATGGCGAATACATTCTCACTGATTTTGGTTATCGTGACTTTGGTAACTGGAGTTGTTTGGCTACTGGAAAAACTGGTTTTTGCAAAGAAACGTCAGGAAAAAGTAGCGGAAGTCGAAGCGCAAACAGCCAATGGTTTAGATGCGGTAACCTTGCAGAAAGTGGAGCGCCAACCTTGGTGGGTTGAAAACAGCGTATCTATTTTCCCTGTGATCGCATTTGTCCTTATTTTGCGCTCTTTCATCTACGAACCGTTTCAAATCCCATCAGGCTCAATGATGCCGACGTTATTGGTTGGCGACTTTATCTTGGTAGAAAAATATGCCTATGGTCTCAAAGACCCTGTGTGGCGAAATCAACTTGTTGAAACTGGCAAGCCAGAACGTGGTGATATTGTCGTCTTTAAGTACCCACCTCATCCAAGCATTGATTACATAAAGCGTGTAGTTGGTCTTCCAGGTGATGTTGTTCGCTATACCGGTGACAAACAGCTGTGCATTCAGAGTCAAGGTGATGGAGCATGTAAGCCTGTCAAACTGAGTAATGTTGAAGAAAGCCAGTTCGTTTCAAATGGTATCCCAATGATCCAAATGGATGAAAAATTGGGTAATGTTGAACATAATATTTTGGTTAACCCTCTGGTTCGTAATCACGTGGAGCAGTACTTTCCACGCAGTGGTACAACAGAATGGGTTGTTCCTCAAGGTCAGTACTTTGTGATGGGGGATAACCGTGACAACAGTGCTGATAGCCGATACTGGGGCTTTGTTCCAGAAGCCAACTTAGTTGGCAAAGCTGTTGCCATTTGGATTAGCTTCGAATTTGAGCGTGGCGCAGATAGCATTTTACCGTCATGGATTCCGACTGGTGTGCGTTTCAACCGCATCGGTGGTATCCACTAACTTCTCGTCATATTTGAGGTTGTAGCCTTGTTGACTACATTAATCCACCGGATCGCCGGCTGCCCTAATAACACGGTATGTCTATGCTATTGAGGCTGAATTTATTTGTCGCTTAGCTGCAACTCCAACTATATAGAGAAATAAACATTGATATCGAGAGAGTATGACTTCTCCAATTGATAAACTAGAACGAATGCTCGGCTACCAATTCAAAGATGCCGAGCTGATTAACTTGGCGCTGACTCACCGCAGCGCTAATAGTAAGCATAATGAACGTCTTGAGTTTCTGGGCGATTCAATTTTAAGTTTTGTCATCGCTGATGATCTCTACCATCGTTTTCCTAAAGTAAATGAAGGTGATATGAGTCGTATGCGCGCAACACTTGTTCGCGGACACACATTGGCGGAACTGGGTCGTGAGTTCGACCTAGGAGATTATTTAAAATTAGGTCCAGGTGAATTGAAGAGTGGCGGCTTTCGACGTGACTCTATTTTAGCCGACGCAGTAGAAGCGATTATCGGTGCAATTTACCTTGATAGTGATCTTGAAGCCGTGCGTGGCATTGTGCTGAGCTGGTATAAAACTCGTCTTGAAGCGATTAAACCGGGTGTTTCACAAAAAGATCCTAAAACTCGCCTTCAAGAGTTCCTGCAAGGTAGAAGAAAACCGCTGCCTGTGTATACAGTGACTAATATTAAAGGTGAAGCACACAACCAAGAGTTTACGGTTGAGTGTGAAGTTGCAGGTGTGGATAAACCTGTAATCGGCAAAGGCACCAGCCGCCGCAAGGCAGAACAGGCGGCAGCGGAAACAGCATTAGAGCAATTAACGAATGGCTGATAACGAATTTGATATTGATGCATTTTTTGCATCACACGGTGAAGTAAGCTCACCAGAAAACCAGCATTGTGGCTTTATTGCCATCGTTGGTCGACCGAACGTGGGTAAATCGACCCTACTAAACAAAATTCTCGGTCAGAAGATTTCCATTACATCTCGTAAGCCACAGACAACGCGTCACCGCATCATGGGTGTCGATACCGATGGTGATTATCAAGCGATTTATGTGGATACGCCAGGACTGCACATTGAAGAAAAACGTGCAATCAACCGCTTGATGAACCGTGCTGCAAACTCGTCATTGAGTGATGTCAACTTGGTGTTTTTCTTAGTCGATGGGACGCATTGGACCAAAGACGATGAAATGGTGCTGACCAAGCTACAAAAATCGAACTTCCCAGTGGTATTGTGCGTCAATAAAGTTGACAACGTACAAGATCGCAATGAAGTGATGCTGCACATGGCGGACATGTCCAAGAAAATGGACTTTGTTGATGTCGTACCAATTTCCGCCAAGCAAGGTAAGAACATCGATGTGCTTCGTAAGCATGTTCGTGAGCATTTACCCCAAGCAACGCACCACTTCCCTGAAGAGTATGTCACAGACCGCTCACAGCGCTTTATGGCATCGGAAATCGTGCGTGAAAAACTGATGCGCTTTACCGGTGAAGAATTACCTTACTCCGTTACGGTCGAAATCGAACGCTTCGATTACAACCCAGACACAGACGGCTTCCATATCAATGCCTTGATTCTGGTTGAGCGTAATGGTCAGAAGAAAATGGTGATTGGTAAAGGTGGTGAAAAAATCAAAACCATCGGTCGTGAAGCTCGTTTAGATATGGAAGAGCTTTTCGGGCGCAAAGTTTACCTAGAAACCTGGGTTAAAGTGAAATCCGGTTGGGCTGACGACGAACGAGCACTGCGCTCTCTGGGTTATATTGACGACCTATAAATAGTTCGATTAGCCACCAATATCGATTAGAATAAGGAGCCACTTGGCTCCTTATTTTTTATTTTCATACTTTTGGGCACACTGATCCAGATAGGCATTATTAGGCACAGCAATAGAAATGAGTAATTTGTCTGCAGAAGGCTTACAGCGCTGTTTTGTCCTGCACCGGCGCCCTTACAGTGAATCGAGCTTAATTCTTGATGTTTTTAGTGAAGAGTATGGTCGTATCACGTTGATGGCGAAAGGGGCTCGCAGTAAACGCTCAAACCTTAAAGGTGCATTGCAACCTTTTACGCCTTTATTACTTAAATGGTCCGGTAAAGGCTCAATGAAAACCTTACGCCAAGCTGAACCCATTAGTCTTGGCTTGCCTCTTACTGGCATCAATCTTTACTCTGCCTTATATGTGAATGACTGATAGGTCGAGTGTTAATGGCCGAAGTGCCAATGCCGGCGCTGTTTCACGATTATCTACATGCGTTAACCGAGCTGGCTCAGTGTACCAACCCAGAGCCAGCACTGCGCCGTTTTGAATTGGCTTTGCTTTCTGCGCTGGGATATGGAGTCGACTTTTTGCATTGTGCTGGTACTGGTGAGGCAGTGGAGTCTGATATGACGTACCGTTACCGGGAGCAAAAAGGGTTCATTGCATCAGTGAGGCACGATAATCTGACATTTTTAGGCAATGAATTGATTGCGATCAGTGAGCGCCGATTTGTTACGAAAGAGCAGTTAAAAGCGGCAAAACGCTTTACACGTATAGCACTAAAGCCGTATCTTGGCGGCAAACCTTTAAAAAGTCGTGAATTGTTTATTCAGACATCCAGAGCACGGAGTAATGGAAAATGAGCTCAATCTATTTAGGCGTTAATATCGACCATATCGCTACTTTGCGTAATGCACGCGGAACCAAGTACCCAGATCCAGTTCATGCTGCGGAAATCGCAGAGCGAGCAGGGGCGGACGGTATTACCATTCACTTGCGTGAAGACCGTCGCCATATTTTAGACCGTGATGTTCGTATTTTGCGTGAAACGCTCCAGACTCGCATGAATCTGGAAATGGCGGTCACTGACGAAATGGTTGAGATTGCGCTCCAGACTAAGCCTGAGTTTGTGTGTCTGGTTCCAGAAAAGCGCGAAGAGCTGACCACAGAAGGTGGCTTAGATGTTGTTGGTCAATTGGATAAGATCAAAGCAGCCACTAAAAAGTTGACCAAAGCGGGCATTAAAGTGTCTTTGTTCATCGACGCGGATCGTCAGCAGATCGAAGCGGCCAAAAAATGCGGTGCGCCTTTTATCGAGTTGCACACGGGGCATTACGCCGACGCGACGAATGAAGACGATCAGCAAGCGGAACTGAAAAAAATCGCCGCAGGCGCAAGCTACGCAGATGATTTGGGTATCATCGTCAACGCAGGTCATGGCCTGACGTACCATAACGTTGCACCCATTGCCGCACTACCAGAAATTTATGAATTGAACATTGGTCACTCTATCATTGGCCGTGCGGTGTTCGATGGCTTAGAAAAAGCAGTGGCTGATATGAAAGCCATCATGATCGAAGCTCGCAAGTAATCAGGCATTCCTGATGGCTATTGTAGGGTTAGGTACCGACATCGCAGAAATTGAACGTATTGAAAAAGCACTGAGCCGAAGTGGTGAAGCGTTTGCTCAACGGATTTTATCAGAAACCGAAATGGCCAAGTTTTCATTGCTCAAACAAAAAGCTCGCTACCTTGCTAAACGTTTTGCGGTAAAAGAGGCAGCTTCTAAAGCATTGGGAACAGGAATCGCGAAGGGAGTGACATTCCACGACTTCACCGTTTGCAATGATGCGCTAGGCAAGCCTGTTGTTACACTCTCTGGCGTCGCGAAACAAATGGCCGCTCAGATGGGGGTGAAGCATATTCACTTGTCGATATCAGATGAACGTCATTATGCCGTTGCGACGGTGATTTTCGAGTCGTAAGTCATATCATTGGTGTTAAATAACGGCTCATTCTCGATGGTCAAACGTGGTTGATAACGTCGTTAACTTCTCATTGCTATGATGTGCGGATAGGAATAAAAAACCAGAGCCACATTTCACGCTCTGGTTTTTTGTGTAAGCCTAGTTACTGAGCTAGGTACAATTTTGCTGTAGTGGTCACTTTAATCATCTCATCTTGTAACTCGAACATTTCAGGTTCCACTTCTTCGATGGTTGCACCTGAGCGCAGTGCTTTTTCAAGTGTCGCGCATAAAGTTTTCAACCTTGGAACTCCGCAATAAGAACTGCTGCCATGCAGTTTGTGAACCAAATGAATCAAATCATCACGAGAGAAATGACTGTCTTCTAACGCTTGCTCGACCGCGCTATCCACTTCTGGGATAAAATCGACCAACATCTGTAGCATTTCTTTGGCTAAATCTTCCTTGTTGGCGCTTTGTTTTAGCGCGGCTTGCCAATCGATAATGATATCTTGTTGCTCATTGCCCGTACTTGCTGATTTTTTGCTGTCTTGAACATCAACATAAGAAGGCGCGATCTTATCAATTGTTTCTGAGCAAGCATTCGGGTTCCAGTGCATCAATACTTGCTGGAGTACATGTTCCTCAATCGGCTTGGTTAGGTAATCATCCATTCCTGCTGCCAGTAAGCGCTCCCGTTCTCCCTCCATCGCGTGTGCAGTCACGGCAATAACAGGCGTATCTTTGTTGAGTTCCAGCTGCTTAATATGTTTACACGCGGTGACGCCATCCATTTGTGGCATTTGGATATCCATGAAAATTAAATCGTATTTCTTTTCGGTCGCGAGGTTGACCGCTTGTTGCCCATTGGTGCAAGAGGTGACCGTTTCAACGCGTTCTTTTAGTAGGGCGGCGATCAGTTTTAAGTTGGCTGGGTTATCGTCGACGGCTAAAACTGTTAATGGCAGCCGCTCTTCTTCCTGCGTCGAAATAATGGGAGCCATTAATGCTTGAGGTGACTCGATATGTTCGCTAATTAAGCTTTGTAATAGTTTTCTTCGCGATATTGGCTTGGTCAGACACTGAACGTTATGCTCGATCATGATTTGATCGGCAAGCGCTAGCTCGGTACTTGGTGTTCCCATAATGACACTCGGTGCGAAATGTTTGGCTTGCTCTATGAGCGCGGACACCGATTGTTCGTCGTAAGTTTGATTGGCCGCCAGATTAAGTACGACGTAGTCATATTGCTCATCATTGTCTGGCAAAGTTGGTCGGTAGGTCACGATGACGCCTTCTTGACCTAACAGCTGCTGAGTGACGGAGGCGGCTTGCATATTTGGCTCAACCAACAGTAATTGCTTGTTCGTTAACAGCTCCAAATCGAGCAGCTCGCTCATCGGCATGTCGGTCGCATGGAGATGTAAGGTAAACCAGAACGTAGATCCTTGGTGAAGGCGACTGGTCAAGCTGATTTCGCCCCCCATTTGACTCACCAACTTCTGGGTGATGACCAACCCAAGTCCTGTGCCACCATAGCGGCGTGAAATGCTGGCATCGGCTTGGCTAAAGGCTTGGAACAGCTGAGCTTGTTGACGTTCAGAAATACCGATCCCTGTATCTCGCACCATAAACTGTAACTCGACAGAATCATCGACTTGCGATCGCATCTCGACACTAATATCAATGTTGCCGCGTTCGGTAAATTTGATGGAGTTCCCAACCAAATTAGTCAATACCTGTTGAATACGTAGGGGGTCACCGATTAAACCTGACGGTATTTTCGGATCGATTTTGAGGGTAATTTCGAGTCCTTTCTCGTGTGCGCTGGTCGCTTGCAAACTAATGACTTCTTCTAAGCTCTCTCGGAAATCAAACGGAATGTTTTCCAATGCGAGCTTACCAGCTTCAAGCTTCGAAAAGTCGAGAATGTCATTAATGATATTTAATAGGTTATTTGCTGATTTTTCAATGGTTTGAAGATAATCGGTTTGGCTGTTTGAAAGGTGTGTCTTTAGCATTTGGCGAGTAAAGCCAATTACGCCATTCAGTGGCGTACGCAATTCGTGCGACATGTTTGCCAGGAATTCTGACTTAACCCGAGCGGCTTCCTGAGCTCGTTTCTTAGCAATGTCTAATTCGACGTTCTGAATTTCTAACTGTTCTAAGGTTTCCCGTAGATCTGACGTCGCTTGGTCTATGCTGTGTTGCATCTCCATATGGTATTCAGACAATGAGACTGCCATGCGTTAATGCCGTTTTTCAGTTGATCCAGCTCGCCGTGCATTTTTCCTTCAATCCGCACATCCAAATGCCCCCGACGAATGCGGTCGACGACGTTTTTCATATGGGTGATGGGTTGAGTGACATCATGCATCAGGCGAGAGGCAAAGACACTGGCAAGGCCGAGGCCTAAAATAAGAACTAAAAAGGCAGAAAAGATTTCTTGGTATTGCTGCAGGCGCAGAGAAGATAAGTCTAATTCGACCGCAATGTAACCAATCGCTCTGGTACCTTGATCTTGATGGGAAAGTTCTGAGCTAGAGTAACCGTCAGTTAAAATGGGAACACGTAATATTAAAGAGTGATCGTAGGTTTCAGAGTCACCAAGCTTAGGTATCGGTTTGTCCTTGGGGAACATCAGAGCTTCAAAGTTCGGATGGAAGTTTGATGTCACAAACAATTCATGATGAGAATCAAACACCGCGATACTACGCACTAGCTTAGAGTTCTTGCGGTGCGCGTAACTGATTAAGCGGCGGACGGATTCGCGGCTTTCAGACAGTAAATGTTCTTCGCTAGCGATCGCAAGTGGCTCAATGATGCTGTTGCCGGTTGTGATGACTTGTTTCTCAAGATCTTGGTAGCGGTTAAATGAGAAAAAACCGCTCAGTAATAAGCCAATAATGAGAGTAGGGGCGAGAGTTAGTGTTATCACACGAGCTCGTAAGCATATCTGGTCATGTTATCTAATTACATCGGAGTCTGGATATGGGAAAATAACGCACTAATGTTCCACTCCATAGAGTGCGGGAACAGAGGAGTGACGTCATCGAATAAACGATAAGCATAATCAAGTCACTCGAATCACACAACGGCTGCAGTCAATAATAGTGAAGCTGTAGGGCAATTAGACACAAATCAGGCACAGAGCATGGCACGTATTTTTCAACCCAAAAAGAAAACTCAACTTAACACTCGCCATCAATCGGTGCTGGTGGAGCGTTTGGATCATCAGGGTGCTGGTATTGCATACCTCAAGAAAAAGCCACTATTTATCGATGGAGCACTACCTAACGAGGAAGTCGTGACTCAATTGGTGGAAGAAAAAAGTAAGTTTGCTCGTGGTAAGCTGATCAAAATACTCAAACCGAGTGAGGCGCGAGTTACGCCTTTCTGCCCTTATTATGATGAGTGTGGCGGATGTGACCTGCAACATTTGGATTATGACCAACAATTGACGTACAAACAGCAGACGCTGCGTCAGTTAATGCGAAAATTCGCAGGCAGTGATATTGAGCTTGATGCCCCTGTGTTGGGCGAGGGCTTAGGTTACCGTCGCCGAGCTCGAGTTAGCTTGTTTGTCGATAAGAAAACACGCCAGTTGCAATTTGGCTTTCGTAAAAAGCAGAGCAAACATATCACTCAGGTGACAGACTGTGCCGTATTAGCCCCGGCTTTAAATACGTTACTGCCTGAAATATACGCTATTTTGAAAACATTTAAAAAACCTGAACAGTTAGGACATGTTGAGCTCGTTTTGGGTGACAATGGTCCTTGTATTACTTTGCGTCACATGAGTAAGCTGACTGAGCTTGAAGTGAACGCATTACGTGAGCTTGCGAAACGTCACCAGGCATCACTGTATCTGATGCCAAAGGCCGATCAACTTGATCTAATTGAAGGGCAGCCCCCTTTCTATCAAGAGGCCGGGGTCAAAGTGCCATTTACGCCTAACAACTTTATTCAGGTTAACCAAGCGATAAACCGTCAAATGGTTGAGCAAGCCATCTTATGGTTAGATCCACAATCAAGCGATCGAGTGCTGGACTTGTTCTGTGGCCTCGGTAACTTCAGCTTACCGATAGCAAAGCTGGTTCAACAGGTAGTCGGCGTCGAAGGCGTGGCGGACATGGTCGACAAAGCAGCAAATAACGCATTATTGAACCAAATCAATAACGCGCAGTTTTATCACGCTAACCTTGAACAGGATTTTGAAGGGCAAGATTGGGCCAACGCGCATTTCGACAAAATACTCCTCGATCCAGCCCGAGCAGGGGCGAGTGGGATCGTCGATCAAGTTTCACAGTTCGGGGCACAGCGTGTAGTTTATGTTTCTTGTAATCCTGCTACCCTTGCAAGGGACAGTCAGAGCTTACTAGAGCAAGGCTACAAATTAACCCGATTAGGTATGTTAGACATGTTCCCTCATACCAGTCATTTAGAATCAATGGCCTTGTTTGAGAAAATTGATGCTTAGTGAGAGACGAACGAATATTTAGGCCTTTACTTGTGGTGGGTCAAAAAACAGCGTTCAGCACTGATGAAAGAACGAATTTGGACGGTAATAGTCAAACCACACGAATATAATAATTAGGACGATGAAATGGTTGCGGTAAGAAGCGCACATTTAAACCAAAATGAACAGTTTGAACTTGAGCAATGGGTGGCTAGCCTAGGGCAAGAGAAAAGCATAGCAAAGCGCTTAATCGAGGTGTATCGGGATTGTCAAGCCATCTTGATCGATCACGAACAAGCCGAACTGCTGCTTTGGCGCGGTCGAGAAATGATCGAAATCTTGATCACGTTATCGATGGACAAAGCGACGCTCGTCGCTGCACAACTGTTCCCTTTAGTTTCAAGTGGTGCTTTTGACAGAGAGCTGCTAGAAGAAAAATACAGCAAAGAAATCATCAAGCTGATTGATGGTGTTGAGGAAATGGCGGCCATTGGCCAGCTGAACGTCAATATGGAAGGCAGTGCTGCATCGTCTCAGGTCGACAATGTGCGTCGCATGTTGCTTGCCATGGTTGATGACTTTCGTTGCGTGGTTATCAAGCTAGCAGAACGAATTTGCAACCTGATCGAAGTGAAAAAAGCGCCTGATGAAGTTCGACGCGCTGCGGCGAAAGAGTGTGCCAATATTTATGCGCCGTTGGCTAACCGTCTTGGTATCGGTCAGCTCAAATGGGAAATCGAAGATTACGCCTTCCGTTATCAGCAACCCGATACGTACAAGCAAATTGCGAAGCAGTTAGCCGAGCGACGTATTGTCCGTGAGCAATACATCAAAGACTTTGTTGATGATCTTACTCAGGAAATGCAAGTTTCAGGCATTAATGCCGAAGTGAGTGGGCGTCCGAAGCATATCTACAGCATCTGGCGTAAAATGCAGAAGAAGAGCTTGGCATTTGATGAATTGTTTGACGTTCGTGCGGTACGTATCATTGCCGACAAACTGCAAGATTGCTATGCAGCATTAGGCGTTGTCCATACCAAATACAAGCATTTGCCAAGCGAGTTTGATGATTACGTCGCAAACCCGAAACCCAATGGTTACCAGTCGATTCATACCGTGATTCTCGGCCCTGAAGGGAAAACCATCGAAATTCAGATTCGTACCAAGCAAATGCATGAGGAATCGGAACTCGGTGTTGCTGCTCACTGGAAATACAAAGAAGGGGCAACAGTCCGTAGCGGCTACGATGAGAAAATTACTTGGTTACGCAAATTGCTTGATTGGCAAGAAGAGATGTCTGATTCCGGTGAAATGCTGGATGAGCTTCGCAGTCAAGTATTTGATGATCGTGTTTACGCGTTTACCCCGCGTGGGGATGTGGTCGACTTACCGATGGGAGCAACGCCATTAGACTTTGCCTACCATATCCACTCAGAAGTGGGCCACCGTTGTATTGGTGCCAAAGTGGGCGGACGAATCGTTCCCTTTACCCATAAGCTTCACATGGGAGACCAAGTTGAAATCATCACTTCAAAAGAGCCAAATCCGTCGCGTGATTGGTTAAACCCTTCACTGGGCTTTGTCCATTCCGGTCGTGCACGTGCCAAGATCAACGCCTGGTTCCGTAAACAAAGCCGTGAGAAAAACCTAGAAGCGGGCAGAGAAATTCTCGAGCACGAACTGGTTAAAATTGGCGCGACAATGAAAGATGCCGAGCGGTATGCGCTGCAGCGCTTCAACGTCAAATCGGCCGATGAGCTGTTTGTCGGTGTGGGCAGTGGTGATCTACGTATTAACCAGATCATCAATCACATCAACGCACTGGTCAACAAACCAACCGCGGAAGAAGAAGATCAACAAGCGCTCGAAAAACTTAAAGAAGCCGGACAGAAAACGCCAGCGCACAGCCGCCCTAAGAAAGATGCGGTAGTCGTAGAAGGTGTTGATAACTTAATGACGCACCTCGCTCGTTGTTGTCAACCCATACCTGGTGATGAAATTTGTGGTTACATCACTCAAGGACGAGGTATATCCGTTCACCGCAGTGACTGCGAGCAGTTAGAGGAACTTCGTCATCACGCGCCAGAGCGGATCATAGATACCGTCTGGGGAAGTGGTTTTGTTGGTTCTTATATTCTTACCGTTCGTGTAGAAGCGATGGAGCGAGGCGGTTTGCTCAAAGACATCACCACCTTGTTTGCCAACGAAAAAATCAAAGTAACCAGCATGAAGAACCGTGTCGATTATCGTCGTCAGTTAGCCATCATGGACTTTGATCTCGAAGTGACTAATATCGAGGTTCTTTCTCGCGTGTCGAAACGGGTTGAGCAAATAAAAGATGTGATGACGGTGAAACGTCTCGGCTAAAACTCTCGTCATAGTTATTGTTGTAGCGTTGTTGACTGCACGCACTCACTCCATCACATGGTGAACCATGCTCAGGAGTCTTACAATATTACCGCCTTGTTAGAAGAACCAACTACTTAGCAAAAATAGAGATATGAAAATTTATAAGGTGAGTGGTGATGCTGCTCGCCTTTTTGTTTTTAGGAATCCTGATTTAAAGGAACATTTTGTTTTAAGGGAAAGTATATGAACCATCCAATTGAACAGCTTGAAGCGATTATGGCGCAGTTGCGTGATCCAGAGAGTGGTTGTCCGTGGGATCTGAAGCAGAGCTTCGACACCATTGTGCCGCATACGCTAGAAGAAACGTATGAAGTTGTCGATGCAATTCAGAATCGCGATTGGCCCAACCTCAAAGAAGAACTGGGTGATTTGCTGTTTCAGGTGATTTTTTATAGCCAGTTGGCGAAAGAACAGGAACTGTTTGATTTTTCAGATGTAGTGGAAACGGTTAATGAAAAACTGACTCGACGCCATCCGCACGTTTTTTCCGACGTTACTTTCGACTCTGACGACGAAATTAATGCTAATTGGGAAGCGGAAAAAGCAAAAGAAAAAGTTCAAGTAGGCAAACAAGAAGAAAGTATCCTAGACTCAATACCAAATGCGTTACCGGCACTTTTACGTGCTACAAAAATCCAAAAAAAATGTGCGAGAGTAGGGTTTGATTGGGACTCTCTCGGCCCAGTAGTGGCTAAGGTGCACGAAGAGATTGATGAGGTGATGGAAGAGGCTTTACAAGTCGAAGTCGATGAGGAAAAAGTCGCATTAGAGCTGGGGGATTTATTATTTGCCACAGTTAATTTGGCTCGTCATTTAGGTCAAAACCCTGAAGTGGCATTGGGCAAGGCCAATCTAAAGTTTGCTAAGCGCTTTAAGCAAGTGGAGTTGAAAGTAGCCTGTTCTGGTAAAGAATTGAACGATTGTAGTTTGTCTGAGCTTGATGCGTTTTGGAATGAAGTCAAAGCTGAAGAATCGAGACAAAATTAAATTGCATTATTATTTATGAGACAAGCGGTTGTTTATGAATGTTTTTTATGAGAAAAGTTATTGGTTTTGAGACCGGTTTGACTCGTCACCCATCTTAGGGGGTTACTTTCTCTCTGCTCACTTTGATTTGAAGCAAAAAATAAAAAATTGCACTGTGATAGATTTCACGTTGTGGCGGTAAGGAGCTTCTGGTATATTTATCTCCCGTCCAGAAGCACTCCATTTCCCTCATTCAACCAATTTCAGGTTAAACATGACGACAAATTACATTTTTGTTACTGGCGGGGTTGTATCCTCTCTAGGTAAAGGTATTGCAGCAGCATCTCTTGCGGCTATTCTAGAAGCTCGTGGTCTTAAAGTGACTATGATGAAGCTTGACCCTTACATCAACGTTGATCCGGGCACAATGAGCCCAACTCAACACGGTGAAGTGTTCGTCACGGAAGATGGCGCAGAGACTGACCTTGACCTTGGTCACTACGAGCGTTTCATCCGCACCAAAATGACTAAGCGTAACAACTTCACTGCTGGTCGTGTTTATGCCGACGTACTTCGTAAAGAACGTCGTGGTGATTACCTAGGCGCAACCATTCAGGTTATCCCTCATATCACTAATGCTATCAAAGACCGTGTTATCGCTGGCTCCGAAGGTCACGATGTGGCTATCGTTGAAGTAGGCGGTACTGTCGGTGATATCGAATCACTCCCATTTATGGAAGCGATCCGTCAATTGGCTGTTGAGCTAGGCCGTGAGCGCGCAATGTTCATGCACTTAACGCTGGTACCTTACCTAGCGGCTGCTGGTGAAGTAAAAACTAAGCCGACTCAACATTCAGTTAAAGAGCTGCTTTCTATTGGTATTCAGCCTGACATCTTGGTGTGTCGTTCAGACCGTGCGATTCCAGCCAATGAACGCAAGAAGATTGCGCTATTCTGTAACGTGTCAGAAAAAGCCGTGATTTCAATGAAGGATGTAGATTCGATCTACAAGATCCCGCAATTGATTAAGTCTCAAGGTCTTGATGATTTAGTCTGCACTCGTTTTGGTATTAATGCGCCAGAAGCTGACCTGTCAGAATGGGAACAGGTTATCTATGAAGAAGCCAACCCAACGGGTGAAGTGACCATCGGCATGGTCGGTAAGTACATTGAACTGCCAGATGCGTACAAGTCGGTTAACGAAGCGCTTAAGCATGCAGGTTTGAAAAACCGTTTGAATGTCACGATTAAGTACGTTGACTCACAAGATATTGAAACCCGTGGTGTCGAACTGCTAGAAGGTTTAGATGCGATTCTTGTTCCTGGTGGTTTCGGTGATCGCGGTGTAGAAGGTAAAATCCTTGCGGCTCAATATGCTCGCGAAAACAAAGTACCATACCTTGGCATTTGTCTAGGTATGCAAGTTGCCCTTATCGAATACGCACGTAACGTTGCGGGTATGGAAGGAGCACATTCAACAGAATTTAACAAAGAGACCAAGTATCCTGTGGTAGGTTTGATCACAGAGTGGGTCGATGAAGAAGGTAACGTAGAAGAGCGTACCGAAAAATCTGACCTTGGTGGTACTATGCGTCTTGGTTCACAGCTTTGTCACCTAACCAAAGGAACAAAAGCGTACGAATTATACGGCAGTGCGACGATTCATGAGCGTCACCGTCATCGTTATGAAGTGAACAATGTTCTTCGTCCTAAAATTGAGAAAGCAGGGCTAAAAGTCTCTGGTTTGTCTGCGGACAAAAAACTGGTGGAAATGATCGAAAACCCTGCACACCCATGGTTTGTAGCGGCGCAATTCCACCCTGAATTCACATCGACGCCTCGCGATGGTCACCCATTGTTTGCAGGCTTCGTTAAAGCTGCGGGTCAATTCTCACGCGGTGAATTCGAGAAGTAAGCAAAAGGATACGGGTGGCGGAGAAGGTTGTTCTGCTACCCTTTAAAATTGACATTTATATTTGAAACGAGAGGAAACATTAATGTCTAAGATCGTTAAAGTTCTAGGTCGTGAAATCATCGACTCACGTGGTAACCCAACTGTAGAAGCTGAAGTACACCTAGAAGGCGGTTTCGTAGGTATGGCAGCAGCTCCATCTGGTGCTTCTACTGGTTCTCGCGAAGCTCTTGAGCTACGTGACGGTGACAAAGCACGTTTCCTAGGTAAAGGTGTTCTTAAAGCTGTTGAAGCTGTAAACGGCCCAATCGCTGAAGCTCTAGTTGGCAAAGACGCTAAAGACCAAGCTGCAATCGACGCAGTAATGATCGAACTAGACGGCACTGAAAACAAATCTAAATTTGGTGCTAACGCAATCCTAGCGGTTTCTCTAGCAAACGCAAAAGCTGCAGCAGCAGCGAAAGGCATGCCTCTATACGAGCACATTGCTGAGCTAAACGGCACAGCTGGTCAATTCTCTATGCCTCTACCAATGATGAACATCATCAACGGTGGTGAGCACGCAGACAACAACGTTGACATCCAAGAGTTCATGATCCAACCAGTTGGTGCTAAGACTCTTAAAGAAGGTCTACGTATTGGCGCTGAAGTATTCCACAACCTAGCTAAAGTTCTTAAGTCTAAAGGCTACAGCACTGCAGTTGGTGACGAAGGTGGTTTCGCTCCTAACCTTAAGTCTAACGCTGAAGCTCTAGAAGTTATCGCAGAAGCTGTTGCAGCTGCTGGTTACGAACTAGGTAAAGACGTGACTCTTGCTATGGACTGTGCAGCATCTGAGTTCTTCGACAAAGAAGCTGGCATCTACAACATGAAAGGCGAAGGTAAAACTTTCACTTCTGAAGAGTTTAACCACTACCTAGCTGAGCTAGCTAACCAATTCCCAATCGTTTCTATCGAAGACGGTCTAGACGAGTCTGACTGGGATGGCTTCAAGCACCAAACTGAACTACTAGGTGACAAGCTTCAACTAGTAGGTGACGACCTGTTCGTTACTAACACTAAGATTCTTGCTGAAGGTATCGAGAAAGGCGTTGCTAACTCTATCCTTATCAAATTCAACCAAATCGGTTCTCTAACTGAGACTCTAGCTGCAATTAAGATGGCTAAAGATGCAGGTTACACAGCAGTAATCTCTCACCGTTCTGGCGAAACTGAAGATGCAACTATCGCTGACCTAGCGGTAGGTACTGCTGCAGGTCAAATCAAAACTGGTTCTATGAGCCGTTCTGACCGTGTTGCTAAGTACAACCAACTAATCCGTATCGAGGAAGCTCTAGGTGAGCGCGCTCCTTTCAA
>NZ_JXOK01000004.1 GCF_000830505.1 Vibrio mytili
AATTCGGGCCTTACTGATTGGCTATCAAACTTTGCAATGTGGACGAGAAGCTGCCGTCAGTTGGGTCTTAACTATCGTATCCATGCAGGGTTTTACCATCTCCTTTTCCAAGAGAGCCAACCAAGCCGAAATGAAGACCGCTTGGGTCAAACCGTGCTAGAGCGTTTAGAAACCACCGTCGTACCACTAATATTACAGGGAAAGCGCATTACCGTTACCGGGCATTCATCAGGCGGTGCTATTGGTAGTGTATTTGCGGATTATATAGAAAAGAAACATCCCAAAAGCATTAAGCGCATCGTAACATTTGGGCAACCCGCCATTGGTGACTGGTCATTTAAAAGGAACTACGGCTTGGCTCACAAAACCTATCGGATATGTTGTGACATCGATATTGTCACATTTATGCCACCAGTACCGTTTCTTTATTGGCATGTGGGTAAAATGCTGTGGCTATACAACGGTCGAATTTACGAAAATACTCCCACGTTTATCCGTTTAGGTCGCTCTCTACTAAGCTGCTTATCCGCCCCTTTTCTTATCATTTGATGAGCAAATACATAAGAGATAAAGACTTTTTTGATGAAAGATAGCGCAGAAACAAAAAAACCAGCCGATTGGGCTGGTTTTAAGATAATGGAGGCGCCTCCCGGAGTCGAACCGAGGTCCACGGATTTGCAATCCGCTGCATAGCCACTCTGCCAAGCGCCTTAATTTTTAGTTCTCTAAAGAGAAAATAGATGGTGCCCCGGGCCGGACTTGAACCGGCACAGCGCGAACGCCGAGGGATTTTAAATCCCTTGTGTCTACCAATTCCACCACCAGGCACGCAATACTTTGCGATGCCGTTTAGTACGATAAACACCATCTTTGATATCGCTTTCTGCGTTATCATTTAATTCTATTCATGGGGCGAAACGTTTATCCCCGTGTTCTTACTGGACTTCTCCGTGAGAACGAGGCGTACTTTACCGCATAGAAAAATATCGTCAATAAAAAATTTCAATTTTATCAATCAGATGACCAAAAACGCGCCACAACGTATATATGAGCAGCAATCTGCCTATTCTGCGACCATGAAAAAGTAGAAATAAAGCACTGCTTCATGAGGACATAAGATACTATCTGTGGCCCAAAAATGACCAACACAGCCCGAAATTATATATTGAACCCAAAACCAATATTCACATTCAGGTGCTCTGCATCTTGGTAGTCTATCGAGTCACTTGCTACACCTAATGTTAGGCCGTACCACTGAGCTTTTAACCCAATCGCATCCGATTGAATGTTATATGTCACTTGAGTAAATAACTGATTGTTCCAACGTGCAAACCACTCCGCGTCAACTAGCCATAAGTCATCGACATATAAGCTTTTTAAGCCAAACGCATTTTGATCAGCGACGTAAGACACGCGACTATGATATTTCGTAGGCAAGTGTTGTGTATAATCCGTGTCGTCTTCTCGTCCTGTTACCGTAGGCCGAATAGAAACAAATCCATCTTCATCCGTTTCTGCGGTGGCGGTATCCGCTGTTGCGCGTGTACGGGGCACTCCTCGCCATTTGATGGCATTAAGTACGTCTTGCGCCCATAGGCTTACAAACCATTTATCCGTTGGCATCCAGTTCAAACCAACGTCAGAGCTATATCCGAAATGGCTTTTCTGATCTCCGCTCAATTCTCTATCAAGTAACACATCTTCACTGTAGACATAATTCAAGTTGAGCAACCCATCATAATTCTGTCCTTGAAGATGCTGCACATGACCATTAAGTCGGCCACTCATCACTTCCCGGGCTTCTAGATAGCTGACTGATACGTATGAACTGAATGATTCACTCCAATCGTGACTCCAACCCAACTTCAGCCCATTACTGACAAGATGCTCAACATTAAGGTCAATGTCATACACTTTCCCACCTTGCATGTCTTGTCCATTTACTGATTCTCCATAGAGTAACATTGCGTCGGGGCTGTAGTTTAAGTACCACTCGTAGCGGCTAAACAAAGACACTGAAAACTCTCCCATTCTGACACCAATTTCCGCCTGATTTAGGGTATATGCGTGTTCAGAGGTTGAGTAATGCCCAGGGTGGCCTTTAATTAGGGGGTAAATTTCGTTGTTTTCCGCGTAACCGGAGACATGAATATCGGTAAATATTTGCGTACTGTCATTAGGTAGTGACAGAGGAATAAAGCTTAATAATGGTGTGATTAAAGCAGTGCTAACAGTCATAATCGAATAGGCTCAAATAGAAATAAGAAAGAGCTCAGGATAGAGCTCTTTCATTAAAGGTCGGAAGTTCAGTTACTTAGAATAATGTTTCAAAGTCACCGTTGGTGTAACGAACGACAACCGCAGTATCGGTATCGTCAATGTTCGCTACAACGCTGCCATTAACCTTGATTTGGCCAGAAAACTCACCTTGCTCATTTTCTGTCAGCTCTGCGCTAGCAGTACTGTTACTCAGAACAACAACAGGTGCTTCGTCCGATTCTGTATCGATCGTACTGTCGATGTTCAGTTGGTCTTCGTTATAAACTACATGACCATCTAGTACGACTGTGTTTACGCTAGGACGAGTAACTTGAAGGCTAACCTCGCCTTGCTGAGGGTTTTCAGGGTTGAGTTCAGTATTTACTTCTAACAGTACAGAGCCACGGATGAACTTAGACTCGGTTTCTTCTTCAGTTAAGCCTTCGTCTTCAGATTGAGTATTATCTGAAAAATTATCGCTATAGCTCCAAACTTCATCTACGTCGTTGAACGCGATGAAACCATCTGGGTTGTCGACACGAATATCAACCAAAGCTCCAACAGTTTGTTGGTTGTACTCAATCTCACCGCTTAGAGTAAATATAAGGTTCTCGAACGTTGCGTTTTCATCAAACTGGTAAGTGTTGCTGTTCTCATACACATCACCTTCTTGCGTTTCGACGAAGCTGTCTGATTCTTCAAAATTGTATACCAAGCCGTTTACGGTTGCAGTCACAGAACCAGACAATGATACAGGATTGCTTTGCACGTCCTGACCAACAATCTCTAGATTTGTTAGTACGAAGCTTAGTTGATCAGCAGAAGAAGAACCTGTTTCTAACTCGTCCTCATTACCATCTTGATATGAACCAGAGTATTGGTTTTCTTCTTTGAAGTTATCAACAATCACTTGGCCAGATTCAGCACTTAGCGTCGCTGCGCCATTTTTAACCAACAGCTCAGTGATTTCTAGGTTGATATTAGCGTTCGAACTGAAGCTATCTTCACATACATAGGCATTTTCAGTTTCTGTACATGGTTCTTCTGATTCCGTTTCATCGATCTCAATTGAACCAACAACCGTCAACTTTACGCTTTCAGTATTGATCACATAAGTCTTAGTTGCTTCGTTTACAGTAACGTTATAGTCGCCTTGCTCATCGAAAACTTCGCTGTTGATATGGTAAGCAATGGAAGAAAATGCTGTTGCCAGCAGATCAAATGCGCCATTCACATCTTCTTCAAGAAGGGCTGGAATAGGCTCTAGACTTTCTTCCAAATTTGCGAAACTGACACGTAAGTCACCGTCTTCCGCTGTTGCTGAGTCGTATACGGTACGCACTTGCTTAACTAAGTTTTTCCCCGCCGTAATATCATCGGTGGCTTCAGGTTCTGAAACGGTCGGCTTTTCAGTTTTCTCTACTTCGATCTCTTGCTCAACAGAAGTCAATAGAGCTTCATCTTCAGCATTCTTACCAACCTCATCAATAACATCCGTCGCTTTGCTTAAAATAGCCGTACGCAAGGTATCGTCATAATCGGTTGTATTGGCTTGATTCGACCATAAGTTTTCAACGGGTTGACCAGCGTCTGCGATGGCAGCAGATAACGTGGCAGCTTTAATCGAAGCTAAGTCACCATTTTCAACCGCAGCTTTCACTGCTTCAGCATCGGTTAAGTCCACAGCACCAATTTCAGACAGTTTCTGTGGGTCTACGCCAAGGACTTCGGCAACGTATTGCTTACCGGCATTGACACTTTCAATGGAAATTTCGCTACCTGCACCGATTTCAATCGCACGTTTTGCCGCTGCATCAGTAAGGTTGGTCATGTGTGAAGTCAAAGAACTAGATGTAGGAGCAACGAGTGAAATCAGCTTGAAATCATCGGCCACATTGAACCAATCGCCAAACGCCACATCACCTGTTGCACAGCCAGCATAATCACATTTCATGCGAGTTTGCAGCTCTGGGTTATTCTGCAAAACAAACAACAATGCTTTGTTTTGAGGGAGATCAGAAACAGAGTAAGCCCCTGTGTCGTCGGTCACTGCGGTGGCGATCAGCTCATCATCCGGACAGGATTTCCCCGCCACATTAGCAGCTGTTGCCAAACACACAGTTACTAAACCGTTTTCAACAATACCTTTATTCACAATACCTGAAACAGATGATTGTGCACTTTCGTTAGTGCTAGAAGACGAACCACTGCTGTCGCCTCCACAGCCAGCCAAAAGCCCTGTAGCCATGATCGCCACAGCGAGTACTGATTTTTTCATGAATAAACAATCCTATTGTAATTTTTCTAGTCATTTAGAGTGATGAAATTATCTTTTTTTTAAACTAATTTATCATCGACGCCGAATATATATTAGCTACAAATCATTATCAATATGAATAATTCAAACATGATTAGTCGATTAAATATGGTTAAATTACACTCATGTTTTTAGACCTATGATCACAATACTTGCCAATTTTAGAGAAGAACTCATTTTAAAGTTTTTGCTATTCACAGAAGCAATATTTGAAAGAAAACGTGATTAATGTTAGAGATATAGTTCTCAAAATTATAACAATTGCTTAATATTAGCGTTTCACGTCTGCTAGGTGCTCCATGACAGAAAATCAAAAACACCTCCACTACCCTTCGAGTGGATTGCACGAATTCACCCATACGGATGTTTGGAATGGATTTACACAACTTGTCCCCCTTTCCTTTTTCGTTGTGATATTCGGTCTCGCTTTTGGCGTGGCTGCAGCACAAACAGGTTTAGATGCCTTTCCTACATTGCTGATGAGTGGCCTTGTCTTTGCAGGCGCGTCCCAGTTCGCAACGTTAGACATGTGGGGTGAACAGGTTCCTTTAGTCCCAGTATTAATCACGGTTTTCGCGATCAATGCTCGCCATCTTTTAATGGGCGCGACCCTCTACCCATGGTTAAGACAATTGCCACCCTTTAAACGTTACGGTGTCATGCTAGTGGCGTCAGACGCGAACTGGGCGATGGCGATGAATGCCTTTAGTAAAAAAGAGCCGGGAATGGGCTTGTTGGTTGGAGGTGGGCTGGCGCTCTGGGGCTTCTGGATGATAGGGACGTGGATAGGCATATATTTCGGAAGCGCGATCAATGATCCTGTAAGCCTTGGTCTCGACATGGTTATGGGCTGTTTTCTACTCTCTATGGCAATTGCGGGTCCTACCAACTTAAGAGTATTCGCTATTTGGTTAATTGCGGCGGCATCGTCAATGCTGGCTTATTGGTATTTACCTGAAAATAGCCATGTGGTGGTTGGTGCCCTCACTGGCGGAATATTTGGTGCGTGTTGGAAGGAGAAAAGCGAATGAGTATTGAAACCAGTTTTATCGGCACGCTCATCATTATATTGGCAATGGCAGTGGTCACATTAATGACCCGTTGGGGTGGTGTATTTGTCATGTCACTGATACCGATCAGTGAACGAGTTCAGCGATTTATAACGGCCATGTCTGGATCGGTATTAATCGCGTTGTTAGCCCCCCTCGCAGTAGAAGGCGATAGTGGCGCGAGAGCGGCGCTTTTGTCCACCGCCGTCGTCATGTTTATCATTAAAAAGCCATTACCCGCCATCGCTGCGGGGATTATTGCTGCGGCTTTAGTACGAGCAATATAAATTAAGCCAAACTATTTGGGCTTAATTTACGAAATCATATAAGTTCAAATCATGCGAGCAGACTCGCAACCGTTAGGCGCAGCAATTACAGTTACGTTTGTACTTGTCCATTTTACCAATACCTGGGTTAAACGTATTGGTCGGGTCCAGCTCATGATAGAACGTTTGTAGCGAATTCTCTGCTTCGTATAAGTGCCCCACATTGTGTTCTGCGGGGTACTTTGCTCCTCGACTGTTCAAGTGCTCAAGCATGAGTCTTTTCATTAACTTGGTATCTGTGCCTTTTTTAAACACATAATCCTGATGGAACACATAGCACATAAAATGACCATAATAGAGCGACTCCACAAGATTCTTGCTCACTTCTTCGGGTAAGCTTTCAATCCACTCTTCATCATTCCGACGCAAAGCAATATCCAAAGCAACAATATCTTCTACTTCGTTTCTATGAATCGTTTCATAGCGAATCGCTGCACCCGCTGCCGCAAAGCGATGTAAAAAGGCTTTTTTACCTTCATCCGGAGTACACTCGAAAAAATCGCAATCACTTTCAATCGCCCACTCTTCCCGCAGGTATTTCCTCGCTTCATCAATACCACCATCACTCATCTTTAGAATAAGGTGATGCTCATACTTATTTCGGAACTCCAACATTCGCTCAGGCAGATGCTGAGGGAATAATTTGCTGGCATAGTATAAGATAGTATCCGGAAGGAATTTACTGACGAACGGCACACGTTCTAAGAAATTCTCCACCTTGGCCTTCATTGCAAACATTTTCGGTAGGCGGTCGGTTCCCAACTTATCAATGGATAGAAAGACATCTTTGCCGTACTTTTCTGCCATGTTAAAGATATCTCGATGCAGATACTCTCCCATTTCAGGTAAGTTTTTGAACTTGGATAGGATGTCTTGTCTGAGCTTGGTTAATTTGGCTGGATTATTAGTGCCGAGGTAAAAGACCTGCTCTTTTTCCGGGACCGGGTAGCTATCGACACGAACCGCAAAGACACCTAACTTACCCGCGCAACCACTCGCTTCAAACAGTCGACGTTCATCAGCATTAAAACGAGAAGGAATATCAGAAGTCACATCACGGACACGTTGGTCGTACTCCTTATCAGATGCCATGCGATCATCATGAATGATTTTCTCAGCGTCAAAATTACCGTCTTGTAAGTTTTGTAAAATCTCTTCTGGCGTTTCGCCTAATCCATCAATCCCTAAATGATTCACTAAGTGTAGATTGCCTTGCTTATCCACTTGGGCGTAAATCGCAAGCTCAGTATAAGCTGGCCCACGTTTAACAAGCGCCCCACCCGAGTTGTTTGCAATGCCTCCAACCACAGTTGCGCCAAGAGAAGAAGAGCCGATAATAGAGTGCGGTGCGCGGTTTACGGTTTTGAGCGCTTTTTCGAGCGAGTGCAAGCTGGCTCCGGGTAGACAGACTGCTTGTTTACCACCATCGATTAAGTGAATACGTTTTATCTTGGTGATATTGATAACCACAACATCACGATCATAATCGTTACCGCTTGGCGCTGATCCTTCTGTAAGTCCCGTTTTTGCTGCTTGCATAATAATAATGCAATTAGCCTCAACACACTGTTTAATAACGTTCCACTGTTCCAACAAAGTATTAGGGAATACAACTGCGAGCGCGGTACCACTTCCTGAGCGAAAACCAGAGCGGTAATATTTCGTTTTCACTTGTTCGGTGAGGACGTTTTCTTCTCCAACGACGGCTTTAAATTGTTCTATCAACTGCTTTTGTTTCATTTCCCGTTCTCTATTTTTATAAGACCTCTTTCGGCAAAGATTGATAAACCGTAGCGGGTCACTGTGTTAACGAGCGAAACAATAGCAAAACTATTTTTTAACAGCTGTGCGCGATCACGTGTTATTAAAAAGAGGCGGATACGATATGCGGTTTATGTGTGGTGTGTTGGCTGCGGTACGACGTTGGGAAGTCAGGGAACAAGCGTAAAATAGAATAGCGTTGAAAATATCGATGAATAGAGAATGGAGGCGCCTCCCGGAATCGAACCGAGGTCCACGGATTTGCAATCCGCTGCATAGCCACTCTGCCAAGGCGCCTGATTTGAAAACGCAACACGGTATGTTGCGTTGCCGTGTACTTTACGGATTCCCAAAACATAGTCAAACAAAAACCTATCAATTACGGTTTGTTTGCTTCGTTTTACGTCAATCCGATGAAAGTTCAATCGAGTTGCTTAATTATTGTTTTCCGGAATTGTTGCGTTATGCGGTTATTGTGTTAGGTAATGAGTGCTTTACACAATAAAACCAGCGTTCACATTTTTAGCGTGCAAGCTAAGCGCGTTTTAACAAGCGACCAACCACATTAGGATGATAAGACCAGGTGTGATCAAACATCGCCATCAACGCGGGGTTACCGTACTTAGACAAACTAATCGCATGGAATCGATTTTTCTTCGCTTTTAGAGCGTCGACTTTCGCCAGCAATTCATCTTGTTGCTTCGGTGCAATGAAATCGGAAATCACCACCATGTCGGCATTTTTGTATTTATCACCACTCATCAAGTCGATCGCTTTATTCAGGGTTGGTTCTAAATCCGTACCGCCATGAAAGCTGTACGTTAAGAAGTCCGCCGCTTCACGCAATCCATCCTGCTTAGTCAACTCATACGTAATGTGTTCCGTAGAAAAGATGATCACATAGCAATCTCGTTGCTCTGCTAGAGCGATTTGCATCAGTGCATACGCCATGGCTTTCGCACATTGTTCAGGGAAGCCGCTCATTGAACCAGACGCATCGACACAAACAATAAACGGTCCTTTCTCAATATCAACCGCTTTATGATCAGGACGATGCGCTTTCACCTTACGCAAGGTACGTGATTTGCCCTGAGTGCGGTAATTCATCAAACGCTTATCAACCAGGTGCTTGTAGAACACCACTTCCAACTCAGGATAAGCTAAAAACATGGTTTCATTCGGAAGCAGCTTGTTTAGGTCGTCACTTTCGTGGATGCCCACAATGTCATCGGTCGCTTCATCGCTTTTTTCCTCGACCATCTGCAGCTCTTCCATCGGTGCGCGGTTGAGGTCTGGATCGTTGACTTGCCCTGCCATTCGACCCAGCTTTTCAGCGATTTCTTGAAGTCCTTTGTGTTTTTTCAAAAACTCGGCATGACGTTTCATTACGGTCAGATCCGTTTTGCTGAGCTTGGCAGATGCCATATCCCATAAACGTCCTACACTCTCCGCATCTCCGGACTCAGTGACCTTGTCCATATTACGCATGGTTTCCATACGTTGATAAAGATCATTCAACACTTTCTCTTTATTGACTTCGAGCTCACTCAACTGCGCCTGTTTAATTGCATCAGCAAGGCTTTGGTACCATTGGTCGCAGAAATAATGCGGGAACATTGGGTTATTTACCCCTTTGTTCTTCTCCATCATCCGACGCGCTTGCATGTAAAACGCAGAGTGCCACTCTAATTGCTTAATGATGCCTTCGATACGTTCAAAAAACTCTTCTTCATCCCAGTGAATCACCTCCTGGTACAGAGACAACTCTTGCTGGAATCGCTCCGTTTCACACACTTTGGTGATGCGCTTTTTGACATTCCCCCGCCATTTCAGCAGATGATTTTTAACCGAGGATTTCATTCCTCTATTTTCCGCCATCATCATCACTTGAGAACGTGCCATGAGGTCGTTTACAGCGCCGTCGATGATACCCGAATCCGCTATCATCAAAGCTAAGTTGAAACCGTCTGCCCCTAACATATGGTCTCCTTATGAGAAAAACTCTGGTAAGTTTTTGAAGCGCTGTATGATTTTTTCGCTTTCACGTTGTACCGACTCAAGTTGCTGGCTGACCTGCTGTAAACTCGATTCCATCATTCGTGGTAACTCGGGATCGACAAAGCTGTGCGGCAATGCATCATGGAAGTTCGCTTTTACCTTGCGCATATGGTGTTCGGCTTCACGCAGTTGGCTAACCGCTTTTTCGCTCAACGTCAGCCATTTCTGATACTGTTCGATATCTAAGCCTTGCTGAGTCACTAAGCCCACTAAAATGCCTCGGTTGGCGATATCACGAATCACTAAGTTGTTCGCAGCATCAACATCCAGCCTCAAACGGCACATATTGGTGTTCTGATTGACGTAGCCGTATACATCACCATTGCCGTCTTTGATCACACGGTCTAGTTCATCCTTAGGTAGATAAACCCATCGGCTATCGCCTTTTTCAGATTCAGACACTGACATATTGCTTTGCAATATAACGAGCTTAACCAAATTAACCGCTGCGCCCACTTTGTACGTTTTCGCTTTAGATGTATCAAAACGCATGGTTTCTTTACGCAGAATACCGGTCGAAGTTTCCGAGGTAAGAGACATGCGGTAGGCATCTTCAAGTTCATGTTGGACGTCGACGAGCGTCTCACGGCAATAATCGATTTCCTGCTCTGCGTCTTGCTGATCAAAAGCGTGCTTTAACGCAAACTCCTGTACCACACTACGCACGACATCACGGGATTCTGGACTGTTCCACAAACAATCTTGCAGCAAGAGTAAATCAAGCGGGTTAATTTCGTCACGACCATTAAAGAATGCACTTGCTTTTAGCAATTTTACCGCTTTTTTCCAACGACGATCCGACACATACATGTCAGTTTGAGCCACATCGCCAAACTCCGCTTCCACCTTCTGCTCTAACATGGTTTTGAGTTGGAAAAGCTTTTCGAACGCATTGTCTGTAAGCGTCAATTTATCCAATTGTTGCTGCCACTGATGATACTCTTCATCAGTGATTGCTAGGCCTTCTGGCACTTGCGCTTCTTGCGCGGTACCAACAGTCAGCATAGATTTGAAATTCTGTTTATTTTGAATACGATTGACGAACACTCGCACAAGCATACGGTCATAAAGTGCGTCTAATCCACTATCTTCATCTGGCAGTTCATTCGAGGCTGAAACCAGCAGACGCATCGGCACACGCTCGATGTCACTGCCGTTTTTGAATGTTTTTTCGTTCACCACGGTTAGCAGCGTGTTCAAGATAGCGGGACCCGCTTTCCAAATTTCATCTAGGAAGACGACTTGTGCCGTCGGTAAGTAGCCTTTGGTCAAACGAACATAACGACCATTATCTTTTAGCTCTTGAATGCTCAACGGACCAAAAACTTCCTCTGGCGTTGAAAAGCGAGTCATTAAATATTCGAAGTAGCTACTATTATCAAAAGCTTGTATAAGGCGTTTGGCAATTAAGCTTTTGGCGATCCCCGGAGGACCAAGAAGGAAAACACTTTCACCAGCAAGTGCAGCTAAAAGACAGAGTTTTATCGTATGTTCACGTTCATAGACCCCATCAGTCAACGCTTTAGCTAGCTTATTGATACGCTCTGAAAGAAGCGCTTTCTCAGCGTTTGACGTAGTAATGGAAGGTTGAATCATACGTGCTCCGACTGCTGGACTAATGCGTTGTATTTAGCGTAGTAATTAGCTTTATACATATGTTGCCACTTTGTTACAAGTGTATTTTATTCTAGCTCCCCTTATAGCAGACGCACGGCGTTCTCTTTTGTCAGTAATCATAGTTTTCATTTATGGGACTCCAATCACGAACAACGCAAACGTTTGTTCTCTTTTAGGTCAGTTTTTTCTTTTTTTTCTGCGTATTTATCGTTACTGTTCGAGCTAGCCTTACTAGCTAGGATTCACATTCCATGAGTAAAACAATTCATAAATGGAAGCAGATTTCTTTGGTTGAAGAAGCTATCGCCCTTC
This sequence comes from Vibrio mytili, assembly GCF_000830505.1. Taxonomy (GTDB): domain Bacteria; phylum Pseudomonadota; class Gammaproteobacteria; order Enterobacterales; family Vibrionaceae; genus Vibrio; species Vibrio mytili. The sequence goes on from NZ_JXOK01000004.1 coordinate 11,700, forward strand.
CAACAGGTCAAACGATTACTCACACCACAATCCATCATCCGGGAGCTGCGGTGATTTTACCTGTCACAGACGAAGGCGATATCGTACTGGTTCATCAGTTTCGGCCATCTTTAAAAAAGTGGCTATTAGAACTGCCGGCTGGTACACGTGAACCTGAAGAAGACCCGCTGTCTTGTGCCAAAAGAGAACTCGAAGAAGAAACCGGATTCAGCGCAGAAAAATACACATCATTAGGTCAAGTTACCCCTCTTGCTGGTTTTTGCGATGAAATACAATATTTATTTGTAGCGGAACATTTAACCGCAACTCATCGTTACGAACCTGACGACGATGAGGTCATCGAAGTAGTGACACTGTCACCCAAAGAGATTGACCAACAAATCATTGAGGGTTTGATAACCGATGCCAAAACGATTGCTTGCCTTTGCAAAGCACGCCTTTGTGGCTATCTATGATTTACGACTAAGCTATAATTTACGACCAAGGAGATAAAGATGGACTTTCGCTCGGATACCGTCACCCAACCCACGCAATCAATGCGAGAAGCTATGTTTACGGCTCCCGTCGGTGACGACGTTTACGGTGATGATCCCACGGTGAATGAACTAGAACTGTTTGCCGCTGAACTTGCTGGTTTTGAAGCAGCACTTTTCACTACATCCGGCACCCAGGCGAACCTGTTAGGATTGATGGCTCACTGTGGTCGCGGCGACGAATACTTGTGTGGTCAACAAGCACATAATTATCGCTATGAAGCCGGTGGCGCAGCGGTTCTCGGTTCAATCCAACCACAACCTGTTGAAAACAATCCTGATGGCTCCCTGCCTTTTGATAAGCTCGAAGCGGCGATCAAACCTGATGACAGCCATTTTGCTCGCACTCGTTTACTCAGTTTAGAAAACACGATTAATGGCAAAGTGCTTCCACTGTCATATTTGTCGGAAGCAAGACAGTTTGTAGATAAACATAACCTTCAGCTACATCTCGACGGTGCTCGCGTATTTAACGCAGCAGTTGCATTAGGTGTGCCTGTTAAAGCAATCGGTCAATATTTTGATTCTATGACCATTTGTCTTTCTAAAGGTCTTGCCGCGCCTGTTGGATCGCTGCTGTTAGGTAGCCACGACTACATCGCTAAAGCGCGACGTCTGCGAAAAATGGTTGGTGGCGGCATGCGTCAAGCAGGTATTTTAGCCGCAGCGGGTAAACTGGCATTGACGGAGCAGGTTGATCAACTGAAGCAAGATCATGTCAACGCGAAAAACTTAGCTCAAGGATTGTCTGAATTGCCTGGCTTCTCTGTTAATCCTGATTTCGTTCAAACCAATATCGTGTTTGCTAAGATAGAGCCGCACATAGATATCAACCGTATTGCTGAGGAGCTAGCAAAACAGAATATCGTTATCACGCCAGGGAACCCTGTACGCTTTGTTACCCACAAAGACATCTCTAGCCAAGATATCGACCTGTTCCTATCCAGTTTGAAAGCCCTACTGTAGGACATACGTTCGCTTCCCCATCACGGGGAAGCGGTATTTTCTAGACACCCTTACTGCTGCTCAACCATGATCAGCCCATCAACATCGAAACCGTTTTGTTTCGCCACACGTTTAAAACGCTCTACCAAAGCGTCATCTACCGTCGGTGTTCTTGAAAGTAGCCAAAGGTATTCGTGGTTATATCCAGAAACAAATGCATAGTCATACTCATCTCCGAGTTCGAAGATAATATATGAGGAGTAAAACGGACCAAAAAACGACACTTTAAGGTGCCCTGTATTTTCATCTTCAACGAAATACGCTTTGCCTTTCGCTTGATTCCACTCCCCCTTTTGAGCAGAGTACCCACGGTTTATCACATCGATACCGCCATCTGAGCGAACCTTATATTCCGCAGAAACTTGCGATAATCCAGCCTCAAATGAGTGGTCTAATCTAGCAATTTCATACCATTTACCGAGATAGGGATTAAGGTCAAAATTATTGACTGGTTCTATTCCATCAGGTTTAGATGTGCAGCCGAACAGCGCAAACAATACAACGGTTAACAATATCTTTAGTTTTTTCATGCAGCTCTTTACCATATGCAACACAATTAAATGGGTTATTTTACGATTCACTGTGAATTTCGATCACTAAAGGTAGTGCTATTGAAATTCCTCCACCAATGAATGTAGGTTAAAACCTACACACTTGTACATCGATTCCTTCAATTTAACTGTTTATATATCAAAAGTTTGCATGATATAGACATTTCTTTTCACGCGACACGGATATAATATGTGTCGAAATCAAGTGAGGTCGTTGTTATGAATTTAAAATTAGTGTCAGCTTGCGCCGTGTTAACTTTGGTTATGGGTTGTCAACCACAAGACAAAAGTGACACGGTAAATGTCATTACCTCGACAGATATATGTGACTCACAAGATAAGATGCTAGGTGGGTGGGAAAGGTTCGACGCGACTCCAGATGTACAAAAAGCGATGGCGTTTGTTCTGACAAAAATGGACACACCGGCAACGTTCAAGCAGATTACTGACGTTCACGCGCAAATCGTTAGTGGCGTCAATTACGCGATAGAGTATGAACTGGATGATGCCTCGGTGTGGAATACCATTGTTTACCGAAATCTGGAAGGTCAATACGCGTTAGCACAATCCCCACGAAAAGGACGTTTCTGCAAGCAGTAATATCAACATAAACAGCAGATCAAAGAATCCGATAAGTGCAGAACGTTTATTGAATTGACTGACGGTATAGGTAAGCACACTGTCACGGACGTTTAATTACATAGAACTATGCCAATATGTTACAAGTGGCACCATCAACGTCTTATAGACCCCAAACACTGTTTGGCACCGAGGGTAAGAACAGTACAAACATTACCAACCTCATAAATTTACCTGCAACTTGAAAATATATTACATATTTTTGTGATACAATCCCGGCCTATTTTTTCTCACTCACATACAAGTATGAAGTTTCCTGGTCAGCGCAAATCAAAACACTACTTCCCGACCCATGCTCGAGATCCGTTAGTCAACCAAATTCGACAAGCACCAAAGCTCTATCGTCCAACGATCGTTGGTGTTGGTCAAACCATCGTGGATATTGAAGCGCGTGTCGATGATGCGTTTTTAGAAAGATACGACTTAAGTAAGGGACATTCACTTGTCCTTGAAGAAAGCAAAGCAGACGCTCTCTACGAAGAATTAGTTGAACAAGGATTGATTACACATCAATATCCGGGTGACACGATAGGCAATACACTTCATAACTATTCTGTCCTTGCTGATAGTAAGTCCGTACTGCTGGGAGTGATGTCAAAAAACATTCAAGTCGGTTCATTTGCATACCGTTATCTATGCCGTACCTCTTCACGTATGAACCTTAACCATCTACAAACCGTCGATGGTCCTATTGGACGTTGCTATACACTGATAACTCAAGATGGCGAACGCACTTTCGCTATCAATGAAGGTCATATGAACCAGCTTCTTCCTGAAAGTATCCCAGAAGAAGTCTTTGATAAGGCGTCTGCACTTGTGGTCTCTTCTTATCTAATGCGTGGAAAAAAAGACGACCCGATGCCGCAAGCGGTGCAAAAAGCCATTGAATTTGCTAAGCAGCATGATGTTCCAGTCGTCCTAACGCTTGGGACAAAATATGTGATCGAGGGTAATGAAGCTTGGTGGCAAGATTATATCCGTGAGCACGTATCGGTCGTCGCGATGAATGAAGAAGAAGGGGCTGCGCTTACTGGCGAAACCGATCCGTTGAAAGCCGCGAATGCTGCACTGGAATGGGTTGATCTCGTCCTGTGTACAGCGGGTCCTAACGGTCTCTATATGGCCGGATATGCCGATGATAAAGTGAAGCGCGAAACGAGCCATGAAACACTTGAAGGTCTATCGATAACTTCAATAAATACGAATTCAGCCGCGCTATGCGCAAAAGCGACTGCGAGAATCCAATAAAAGTGTATTCACACATCGGTCCATATTTAGGTGGACCTCTTAAGATCAAGAACACCAATGGTGCGGGTGATGCGGCTCTATCAGCACTTCTTCATGATATGGCGGCGAACTCTTTCCACCAAAAAGAAGTACCAAGCTCTGAAAAACATGCCGTTCGTTGTCTTACTTATTCATCACTATCGCAGATTTGTAAGTATGCAAACCGTGTCAGCTACGAAGTCTTAACCCAGCACTCTCCCCGCTTGTCACGCGCATTGCCAGAACGTGAAGACAGCTTAGAAGAAACCTACTGGGATAGGTAAAACACCCACTCTGAACACAATGCATACATAAGGCCACCATCGGGTGGCCTTTCGTTTTGATCTAGAGCACTAATTAGTTTTATTAGTTAGAATGAAGCACGATCATTGGCGAATAATTCTTTACACTAACGCCTCAGCCAGTATTATTCTCGCGCAAACGTTGCGCAACACTAGAGTCTGATTTGATTATTTGACACTAAACGGCACGTGTTAGTCATTTTTTGGGAGTATCCATGCAGTCTGATATTGAAATTTGTCGAAACACCCAGTTATCTTCCATTGAACGTATCGCCAAGCAAGCGGGTTTACTGCCTGATGAATATGATACTCATGGTAAACATAAAGCTAAAGTTAACCCCAAGTGCCTTCAACGACTTCGTGATAATAAAGATGGCAAATTGGTGCTCGTCACTGCGATCACCCCAACTCCGCTTGGTGAAGGCAAAACGGTAACGACCATTGGATTAGCTCAGGGACTGGCGAAACTCAACCAACAAGTCATGGCATGTATTAGGCAACCCTCAATGGGACCTGTTTTCGGTATCAAAGGAGGCGCTGCAGGCGGTGGCTATTCACAAGTCGCGCCAATGGAAGAGCTTAACCTACATTTGACCGGTGATATTCATGCCGTCACAGCTGCGCATAACTTAGCATCAGCCGCACTGGACGCCCGTTTATACCACGAGCAACGCGAAGGATATGACGTATTCGAAGCTCGCACTGGCCTCAAAGCTTTGAAGATTGATACCAACCGTATTACGTGGAAAAGAGTCATGGATCATAATGATCGAGCGTTACGTTTGGTCAAAATCGGGCTCAATGAGCCTGGTAAAACCATAAACGGTTACGAGCGAAATGAAGGGTTTGACATCTCCGCAGCCTCAGAATTAATGGCGATACTAGCACTCGCCAAAGACTTAAAAGATCTTAGACTGCGTATAGGAAAAATCGTCGTCGCTTATGACTTAGAAGGGCACCCTGTTACGACAGAAGACTTGCAAGTTGCTGGTGCAATGACGGTGACCCTGAAAGAAGCCATTGCACCGACCTTGATGCAAACGCTTGAAGGTGTCCCTACCCTCATTCATGCAGGTCCATTCGCCAATATCGCGCATGGTAACTCGTCAATCATCGCAGATGAGATAGCATTAAAACTGTCCAGTTACACGGTGACTGAAGCAGGTTTTGGCTCGGATATGGGGTTTGAGAAAGCGTGTAACATCAAAGCGGCCGCCTCTAAGAACGCCCCAGATTGCGTGGTAATTGTCGCTACTCTCAGAGGCTTAAAGGCCAATTCAGGCCATTATGAATTGCGCCCAGGAACTCCGATTCCCGAGTCAATTTTTGAGACCGATGAGGCTGCTTTACAAGCGGGCTTTGAGAACTTGAAATGGCACATTAAAAACGTTAAAAAATATGGTATTCCCGTTGTTGTCGCACTAAATCAGTTCCCTCAAGACTGTGAAACAGAACTGGCACAACTGAAGCAGCTTGTTCATGAGTTTGATCCACAGGTCAGCGTCGCGATTAGTACCGCTTTCTCACAAGGTGGTGAAGGCACCATTGACCTTGCCCAACTTGTGGTCAACGCATGCGAGCAGCCAACCGCTTTTAGACCGCTCTATCAATCGGATCAAACTCTCAAAGAAAAGTTAATGGCAGTATGCGAAACTGGATATGGCGCATCTCAAGTGGACATGAGCGACCTTGCTAAGCAGCAGCTCTCTCAATTTGAGCGTTTAGGTTTTAATCACCTAGCGGTATGTATTGCCAAAACGCCACTGTCCATCACTACCGACGCCACTGTTAAAGGTGCACCAACCGGCTTCTCGGTACCCATTAGGGAGTTGCGTTTATGTGCAGGCGCAGGATTCGTCTATGCTCTTTCAGGCAATGTCATGACCATGCCTGGCTTGCCGGACAAACCTGCATTTATGAACCTCGACATCGACGAAGACGGCCATATAATCGGGCTTTCGTAACGATTCAGTCTTTCAAATCGAATCATGTATGGGAGCACATACGAGCTCCCTCTATCTCCTTGATGCCACACCACTTTACATTGTAAATCACCAAATTAGAACAGACTTACCCGCACACCCCGCTATGGTGCAATGCTTAATTCAATTTTCACTAATATGGTGCAAACAATAACATTGTTACGACTAAAACCATTGATTTAAGTAAGGTAATTTCTATGGCCCGATTCTTGTACTAAAGTTGATGATAGAACATAAATACACCATAACGTGCTATTCAAAACTTTATTTTTCGTCAACCAACTCCCCTTGGTTAGTATTGTTTTTAGGCTCGTACAATAGGGAAAGAGAAAACTATGCAAGACGCACTCGCTGTAATTTTAGCTGGAGGTGTGGGCTCCAGACTTAGCCCACTCACCGATGACAGAGCCAAACCTGCGGTTCCATTTGGCGGTAAATACCGCATCATCGACTTCACGCTAACCAACTGCCTTAACTCAGGTCTCAGAAAAATCCTCGTCTTAACACAATATAAATCCCACTCACTTCAAAAACACCTAAGAGATGGTTGGTCGATATTTAATCCAGAACTGGGTGAATACATTACCGCTGTTCCTCCACAAATGCGCAAAGGTGGTGCATGGTACGAAGGTACAGCCGATGCGATTTACCACAATATGTGGTTGTTGTCCCGTAATGATGCAAAATACGTTGTGGTTCTATCTGGTGATCACATCTACCGCATGGACTACGCCGCGATGCTTGAAGAGCATAAAGAAAAAGGGGCAAAATTGACCGTAGCGTGTATGGATGTACCTGTTGAAGAAGCGTCTGCATTTGGTGTAATGGGAACGGATGAAAATGGGTTAGTGAATTCTTTTATCGAAAAGCCAGATTGCCCCCCTACTTTACCCGAAGACAAAACAAAGAGCTTAGTATCGATGGGCATCTACATCTTTGATATGGATGTGCTCCAAGAAGTACTCGAACAAGACGCCAAAATAGAAACGTCGAGCCATGACTTTGGCAAAGATATTATCCCGAGGTTAATCGACAGTGAATCGGTCTATGCTTACCAGTTTTGTGGCAGCAAAGGACGTGTAGACAAAGATTGCTACTGGCGGGATGTCGGTACGATAGATTCATTCTACGAAGCAAACATGGACTTGCTTGAACCCGTTCCCCCAATGAACCTATACCAATCAAACTGGGCCATTCGTACCTATGAACCTCAATTCCCACCAGCCAGAACCGTTTCTTCCGCAACAGGGAACGAAGGGATCTTTATAAACTCTATCATTGCGAATGGTGTGGTTAACTCCGGTGGCTCGGTCCAACACTCAATTATTGCGTGTAATGTGCGCATACACGATAGCGCGACGGTGATGAATAGTATTCTGTTTGATGATGTTGAAGTCGGTGAAGGTTGCCAATTGGAAAATTGCATTATCGATAAACACGTACGAATTCCACCCAACACTCAAATCGGTGTCAATAAAGTGGAAGACGCAAAGCGATTCCGTATATCTGAAAAAGGCATTGTCGTTATTCCAGAAAGCTACGAGTTCTAGTTATTACCCGCGTATATTCTGGCGTCGCGAGCAAATGACAATATGAAAAAAGCGCACGATTCACATCGTGCGCTTTTGGTCTATATCTAGTTTACAAATTAAAGGTTACATACGGTTGACCAACTACCGTCGCTACCTGGCTCAGATGAAGTCCACCAGTTTGCTTTGTAAACCACACCATTGTGAATGACTTGGTCACCTTGATTTGCATGACTTGGATTACCCGCCCAGTCTGTTTGTGGGAAGTCTGGGTAAGTCACGAGTCCACTTGCGTCACAAGTACCTGGCTCTGTTGAACCACCGTCACCTGTTCCAGCCCCTGCGCTCAGTTCACCAATTGGAAGATCTGGCTGCTCAAACTTGAACGCAAACTCTTTACCACCAGAGATCACGGTGTAGTTTGCTGGACCAGAAATTGGTAGGTAGTAAACCATATCTAGTTCATAGGTACCGCCCGCTGGTAACTCTTTCCATGCCGGTAGTGAGAAAGACACACGATGCATCACGCCGTCCAAACCACCAATGTTATCTCCACGTGTATGACCCGATGAAATCACACTCAAGCCACCACCAGACTGGTCTTTTGCGTTATCCGGAGCAGATACAGGAATATCAAACTGGAATTCTGTACCGCCAGGAATTGCTTGGCCAGTATTGTTGGTAAAGGTAATTTTCGGATTAATTGGGTAGTTTTGGTCACCAACTTTAAAACCACCAACACTTACAGCGATGTCTACCGCTTCCGTTGGGATCGCACCAGTTGCAACTGTATTTCCATAAGGCGTTGCAGACTTAAATTTGTCGTAAATGGCCTTGGTCATCGTGTTACCCATGTGGTACTCACCATTACCAGCCGCACACGCTTGTTCGGTCGCATCAACCGTCGTACGGTTACCATTCTCATCTAGTACGTAACAGTTATAGTCACCAGCTAGTTCCCAGAACATGATGCCACCGATCTCTTTGTCGATAACGTAGTCCGCTTTCACTTCGATCGATGCTTTATCTTCGGTAGACAGGAAGACACTCTTCTCTGCGTTCCATAACCATGGAGCAACCGCAACATCATCGTAGTGACGAGTGTACGTACCAACAAGTTGGTCAGACGGATCATTAACCGGATCTAAGCCATACGCTTGCGCATAAGAACCCCAAATGCCTTTCTCTAGGTTCTTAGCATGCCACATTGGGTTAGAGCCTGCGCCCATTTCGTTGCCTGCTGGGTCTAGATCGTGCCACATATTGTCGATACCCATTGCACCGTGACCACAGTTATTACTCTCTCCTTCACCCGTACCAGCGGCACACTCAGACTGATTTGGAAGTGCTGCGCGTCCCCACAGACCATTTTCACCGCCTGTTACGCCTTGCCAACCACGAGTGTAATATGGAACACCAATGTTAATACGACCTGCTGGCATTGAGCCGCGGAAGTAATGATATGCCCAGTCTGTATTCAAGTAGCCGATACCACCGTAAGCAGCTGTACCGTACACATTCCACTGCGCTAGCTCAGAGTCTTTACCTGTGTCGAACAATGCTGCGTTGTGACCAACGTGATCGTTCCAAGCACCGTGAAGGTCATACGACATGATATTGACATAGTCTAAGTACTTGGTGACATCAAATGTTTCCATACCACGCAGTAAGTAGCCAGATGACGGAGCAGCAATGGTAAGCATGTAGTGAATACCATCTTGAGCCGACGCTACATCAAGCTTCTCACGTAATACTTTCATTAACTCTTGGTAAGACGCCCATAGGTATTGACGACGAGGTTCCATAAAATCTGAGTCATATGGGTTACCTGCACCTGCCATTGAAGTTGGGTATTCGTAGTCAATATCCAAACCATCGAATTTATAGGTACGCATCATTTCAACAGCAGACGCTGCGAACTTTTCTATGCCAGCATGGTTAATCGAACCATCGGCATTGGTTGTCATCGTATAGAAGCCGCCATCAGCAACACGGTTGCCATTTGTATCGAAATGACCGCCAGTCTCTGCCCAACCGCCGATAGAGATAAGCGTCTTAACATCGTGTTTCTGTTTGTAAGTGGCTAGCGCACCAAAGTGACCTTTAAAGCCCAAAGCAGGATCGACATCTACGCCCGGCCAAGTTTTACCCGTTGCAGGGTTGTTTGGATCGTTGACATCACCAACATTCACTTTACCGTCAGAACCAATGCTAACAAATGCGTAATTGATGTGCGTAAGTTGTTCCCAAGGAATATCTTTTACAAGGTAAGTGGCTTGTGGATCATCGCCACTGCGCCAACTCGTGAAGTAACCAATCACACGACGTGGATGGTCAGCACCCATTTTCTCACGACCTTCTTCGTCGTAAACGGTACAGTAAGGGACGTCGACACTAGGTGTTTGATATAAGCCGTCAGGGCGACAGTTAGACGCAACCTCACCACCACTTACCGTCAGTGTAACCAGTGAAGAGTCTGTCGTCGCACCTGCATCATCCGTTGCTTTTGCATATACAGCAAGAGAGCCCGCTTGAGAAGGCGTAACATCTAAAGAGTAAGGCGCGCTTGTTGCTGTTCCGGCTAAAGAACCCGCTACGTAAAAGTCCACTTTCTCGACTGTACCATCAACGTCAGCGGCGTTTGCCGTTAGCGTAACCGTACCTCCGAGTTCCACAGAAGAAGCAGAAAGCGTAACGTCGACTGTCGGAGCTTCATTACCTGGCTGAGAAGTGCCAACGGTTAAAGAGACAACACTTGCCGTACTCACTGCACCAACATCATCATAAGCAATGGTCGAGAAGACATGCTGACCTTCAGTAGCCGTCCATGATGCAGTGTAAGGAGCGGAAGTTGACTGACCAACTACAACACCATCAACGAGGAACTCAACGTTGCTAACCGTACCGTCTGAATCGCCCGCATCTGCCGCTAGCGTAACAATATCGCCCGCTGAAATGGTTGCTGATGCCGAAGGGGACGTGAGTGTTACCGTCGGCGCTTCATTTTGCGGTGGTATAACAGGATCTGTGCTATCACAAGCACCTAGATTTTCCCATTCTCCCCACTGACCAGACTGTGAAGGGTTATTATTTTGAGTCCAGTAACGCGCCTTATATGCGTTACCTTCGTGCTCAACTTGGGCGCCACCGGTGTAGACTTTCGATGAATCCCACGTTTCCAAAGGGGCGCAGTCAACAGCAGCGTAGCTGTTAAAGGCCATAAGACAAGATGCAGTCAGTGTACTTAGCGTAAAGACACTTTTTACTGCTTTCCCGTTTTTAAGGTGCATAATTGCTCTTCCTTAAGTTATTGTTAAAACAATAATAAGCACGTCTATAAGGACGTGCTTACACTTTTATTTCGACGTAAAATAACTTAAGTACAAGTTGAAAGTTTCACACTCCCCACTTGTTCGTTTTCAATAGCACCTCTCAAGAATCCACTACATAGTTGCAATAAAAATCTTAATAAATGGCACCAATCGCTAATTTTACAGAGCGAATAAATAACTCCGTCGCAAATTAATAAAACTTACAAAAAAAGTAACCATTCTTGAATGTATATCACTAACCTTTTGTTGACCTTGGGGTTTGGTTAAAATGTCGCTTGTACTCCCGACTAAACTGTGATGGGCTACTGTACCCGACCAAACGAGCGGCGTCATTCACGCGACGTCCTTCGATCTGGATCAACTCACGAGCTTTATTCAGTCTTACTTTTTTAATGTACTGCAGAGGAGATTCGAGTGTGACATTACGAAAAGCATGATGAAATGCAGAAACGCTCATATTCGCTTCTTCGGCGAGCATCTGCACATTAAGCTGTTCATGATATCCCTCGTGCACTCGCGAAAGCGCTTTTGCCACCCTTGCGTATGATCCTTCCTGACGGGCTAGTTCAAACAACACATAGCCTTCCTTGCTAACCAGCGTTCGATAGACAATTTCCTCAAGAATCAAATCGCCTAACATAGCGACATCCAAGTCATTGCAGAGTGCGTTCATCAACCGTTTACAGACGTCAAGCATACCCTCGCTCATGCTTACCGATTTCAGTCCACATAAAGAATCTGAGCAGGTGTTACTAAACTTTTGCTCATCTAACTTTTGAACCAGTTTATGTAATAAAGCAGGAGCGATATCAATGGTTATCCCTAACAAGGGCTTATCTTCGTTGGCAATTGCCTCACACTCTAATGGCATTGGCACTCCAACGACAAGGTATTCTTCAGGCCCGTACTTCACTGGAGTCGTCCCGATATGGATGTTTTTATGCCCCTGCCCCAGAATGATGATCCCTGACTGATAAACAAAAGGCTGACGGTGATTTCCCTTGCTACTGCGATAAAACCATACGCCCTCGACGGCCGTTTTTTGAATACCTTCTAAATTATGCAAAGCGTGTTTTTCGACATATTGCTGCATGTGTTCGGCAAGTGAACTCATCCTATCTACTCCATAATGACCATAACGTCAGCTTCTTCGAACCATTGATATACTATACTTTCGTTTCCACTAAGATTCATAGCAAACTTTGTTAATTTTTGTAGAAATAGGCAAGTTATTTGCAGAATTACACCTACCGAAGCGACTAAACAAGTATTAATATGCATATAAGAAATTTCCTCATAAAAGAAATAAGGGGTCTGTAATGAACTTTTCATACGTTAATCCAACCAAAATTTACTTTGGTCAAAATCAAATTTCTTCAATCAAAGAAGCCATTCCAGCTGACCAAAAAGTATTGGTGATCTACGGTGGTGGCTCGATTAAAAAGAATGGTGTCTATGACGACGTAGCGAGCGCGTTAGAAGGCCGTGATTGGTTAGAGTTTTCTGGTGTTGAACCAAATCCAACCAAAGAAACCTTAGATAAGGCAGTTAAAATCGTAAAAGAGCAGAATGTCGATTTTATCCTTGCAGTAGGCGGCGGTTCAGTGATTGATGGTTCAAAGTATGTCGCTGCGGCCTCCAAATACGACGGTGATGGTTGGGATATAATGACAGGTAAGCATTCTGTCTCAGAAGCAACGCCATTGGCTGCTATTTTGACACTACCAGCAACTGGTTCTGAGTCTAATATGGGCGCAGTAATCACCAAAGCAGAAACGCAGGACAAACTCCCGTTCATGTCTCCTGCCGTACAGCCAAAGTTTGCTGTTCTTGACCCTGACGTCATGAAAACACTGCCAGAACGTCAACTAATCAATGGTATTGTCGATGCATGGGTTCACGTTTGTGAGCAGTACTTGACACTACCAACAGGAGCGATGGTACAAGACGGCTATGCAGAAACCCTGTTGAAAACGCTAAAAGCACTGGGTGATCAATTTGCTGATCGTGATAATGACATGTGGCGTGCGAACCTTATGTGGTCAGCGAACCAGGCCTTAAACGGCTTAATCGGTAGCGGTGTACCTCAAGACTGGGCTACTCATATGCTTGGCCACGAATTAACTGCGCTTTGGGGTGTTGACCATGCGCGTTCACTTGCCATCATCCAGCCGTCTCTTCTTCGTAACCAAATGCAATATAAACGCGCGAAACTGGAGCAAATGGGACGTAATGTCTTTGCTCTTGAAGCTGGAGACGACCTAGCCGAACGTACTGTGCAGGCAATTGAAGCTTTCTACCACCAATTGAATGTAGCAACCCAGCTTGAAAACTACGGTGAGGATCGTGAACAGGCAATCAATGCAGTGATCGGGCAATTAGACAAACACGGTATGAAGGTTCTGGGTGAAAACCAAGCTATCGATCTTGCGGTTAGCCGTGAAATTCTTGAGCTTGCTGTCGCCTAAACTATTCCATTAAATAAAACGATATCCGCAAAATAAATTTAAATCCGACTCGTAAGTTACGTCAGCGGATAAACGAAGTTAAATTTGCGGTATCCCCGCTGAAACGCGCATGTTCGTTTCAGCGGGGTGTGTTGGTTCGTAGGTAAGTCAACGGTGAGAATAGCCAGTTTTTCTAGAGCAAAAATCATTAACAAAGACAGTGAGCCAAGCGACTTCCCATTGGGGAACGTTCATCGAGACTTATAATCCCCTTTCTCAATGCCATGCTTTTTCATTCTTAGATACAGTTTTTTACGCGGAATTTGTAGATGATTTGCAGCGTCCGTTACTCGCCCTGAATGTAAAAAAAGCGCATCCTCAATCAACTGCTTTTCAAAATCGTCAACGAGTTCATCAAGTGGTAACTGGATGTCATTCTGTGAGTAAATTCGCTCTTTACCAGTCAGTTTTACAATACCGATAGCATAGAGCTCAGCAATATTTCTCAATTCACGAATATTGCCAGGCCACGGGTAATTCCGTAATAACGTGAGATAGCTAGAATCGACACTGGGCAGTGTTTTGCCAAGCTTTTTACAACTTAACTTCAGAAAGTAATGGAAGATTGTCACAATATCATCAGGACGTTGGCGCAAAGGAGGTACGTGTATTACGCCTTGGTTAAGTAAGTAGTAAAGTTCGGGTAGTAACTGATGCTTAGTGATGTATTCTTCTGGTTCAGAGTCAAAGATAGTGATAACTCGGAGGTTCTTTTTGCCATTACGTTCACGAGCCAGAAGTAACTGGGCCAAATGTCGTTGCCCCTCTTCCGGTAGCTCAGGTAAATTTTCGAGTACAAGTACACAAGACTCGTCAATATTCGTGGCTTCATCAATACACGCTGTCGCTGTCGCTTGACTGAGTGAAAGAGAGTTTAATTGCATCTCCTTACTTTGAGACATCATGTCTTTGACCAGTTTCGCAGCACTATGGCGCCCAGTCCCAGACTCTCCGTAGATAACAATATGAGTATCTAAAAGCGCATACTGAGCCACCAGCTTACGGATTTGATCCATGTGTGCGGATTTGCCTATCAATGAGCGTGAAATCGACTTTTCTGCTTGAGATTGCAGTTCGATTTGGCTATTACGAAGATCTAACTGCTGTTTAACGAGCGTAAGCAATTCCGCAGGATTAATTGGCTTTTCAAGAAATTCACACGCGCCTTTCTTCACCGCATCCACAGCCATTGGAATATCACCGTGTCCCGTAATGACAATCACCGGAATACGTTCATCGACATTTTTTATCATCCGAAGCAGTTCCAGACCATGCATTTGTGGCATATACATATCGAGAATCACCACACCAGCCCACTCTGGAGAAATATACCGTAACGCTTGTGTTGGATCGTTAATGGCTTTTGACTTTATTAATGAGATATCCATTAAATGTGAGTACGAGTCTAATACGTCCTGATCATCATCCACCAATAAGACAGAGTATAAGTTATTGCTCATTCGGTAACTCCAACACAACCATTGCACCTTTATCTAATGAGGAAGCCAGGTAGATACTTCCGTTATGCTTTTCTATTAATGACTTACAAATATTCATACCCAAACCGAGCCCTACTTCTTTTGTTGAGACAAAAGGCTGGAAAATACGCTGAACGATCGCTTGTCCGAAACCAGAGCCGTTGTCACTGATGGCAATCATCGAAGATTGACTTGATTGATCCAGTAACAATATTTGGATTCGTTTTTGCTCACCTCTTGTGACCTCCATCAACGCGTCACAACTGTTTACCAATACATTGATGAAAATTTGTTCTAGCGCCAGCGTGTC
Organism: Vibrio mytili; assembly: GCF_000830505.1. Lineage (GTDB taxonomy): Bacteria > Pseudomonadota > Gammaproteobacteria > Enterobacterales > Vibrionaceae > Vibrio > Vibrio mytili. The sequence goes on from NZ_JXOK01000004.1 coordinate 27,134, forward strand.
TCCCATGACCATCACGTCATTTGGTAAGTGATTTTCAATGACAATTTGCTGTCGCTTCGCCCGAGTATTCACAATCGTCATTGCTTGCTCGGCCACTTCATGAATGCATACACGCTCCGCTGTCTTTTCACCATCAGGCTTGCGTGCAAACTGGCGTAAGCTGTTTATGATTTTACTCATCCTTGCCGCCAGCCCTTCTATGTGAGTGAGCGATTCTTCTACCTTTTCCGGTGACTTCTGCTCTAGGAACATACGCGCACTGTAAAAATAAGTCGACATTGCATTTAACGGCTGGTTAAGCTCATGAGCCAAGCTCGTCATTGTTTGACCGACTACCGCCATTTTTGCGGCTTGAATGAGTTCATCCTGCGTCTTCTTCAGGTTCTCTTCCGTCCGGATCCGTTCCTCTATTTCAGTTTCAAGTAACTGGTTTTTAAGCACTAAATCTTGAGTTTTTTCCAGAACACGACTTTCTAAGGTTCGGGTGGTGATCTCTTGGTGAGTAATATCCGTGATGGTCATGATCAACTTATAATCCGCACCGTGTGCGAAAGGTCTGATGTCAAAACGCACGTATTTTGGCTTTTCACCACCGAGCGCCAAAGTAACATTAACTTTGCCGAGTTTTAGCCATAAATGTGAACCATCAAAGACCTTTCTTAATTGCTCACGACAACTTTCCGGAAAATATTCCCAAATCGGGTAGTTTTCTGCCACATCACCCAGCTTTAAGAGTTTACGCGCGCTTAAGTTGGCAGACTCAACCACCCCATGAACATCGGTCGTGATCAAACTCGCTGTCGTATTATTAATTAAACTCAGCGCGTTGGTACGCTGTATCTCCTGAACTTTTTCACCATATTCAATCAGCTTTTCACTCAATCGACCAATCTCGTCATTTCCATCGACCACCACGGGATGGCTCATATCGTTTTCAATGATGGCATCAATGCTGTCCCCTAAGCTAATCAGACGCGCGACAATACGACGATTGATAAAGTAGTAGGTCAAAAACATACTGGTCAGAATAGACAGGCTAAAGCAGACGATCAGAACATGGTTACCGTAAGATACACGCTCGGTCGTTTCACTTTTTACGTGTTTAAATGTTTTGTCGGCTTTGAAGACCAGCTCGCCAATCTGCTCATAGATTGCATCCACTCTGGTAGAGATCTGCGTTTGCATACGCTGCATATCACCATTTAAGGTCACCAAAGACATCAATTGTTCATTGAATGCACCATCAGGGCTAAGAACCATCACAAGCTCTTGCAATAACTGCTCATAAGCAATCGAAGTCGGCTGATTGAGCAATGTCACGCTACTTTCCTGAAGATCCATCAAGCGAAAGTGAATCACTTTCATACCGTTATCAACTTGTTCAGGTATCGAAGCCGCTGCAATGTCAATCGCCAGGTCGTAGACTGCTGATTCAATGTCGATCACTCGTTGCAAAGTGCTGAGTTGAGCAAGAAGTTGCTGGATTTCTTTAGAGTCATTCACCCGCTCAATTTGCCAATAGACTTCTTGACGTACTGGTTTAAGCTCAGAACGAATGTCTTGGTGCAACCAATCAATTTGTTCCATTAACTGGTCCACTCGGCGCGTTTGATTAATTTTGGTAGAAATGAGCTCAACGTACCTTGCTAATAAAGACGTGAGGCCAGCGTCCGATTCCAATAAATCAAAAAACTCTGAGCTCATATTACTGCTTTTCAGGACACGAGACATCTCGCTAAGCTGCTCATTAATCAGCATCGCTTGCTCAGTGAGTTGTACTTTATTATCTACTGCCTCTAGTGCCTCTACTCTTCGCTTTATCTCACTCGTTTTACTCTCAAGAAAGTAGCTCGCATTATATTTTGGGACACTGTCTTCCAACAGTATACGTACTTGATTATCCAAACTATTCCATGTTGTCCAAGCAACGACGCACACAACGGTGAGTAGCAATGTACTGCAAGCAAAAGCAGCGATTAGGCGAGCTCCGATCGTTTTATATTTCGGGTATATCACTATTTGTCTTTCCCTCTCCACTCCGCCAGTTGCCTTTCGATATCGAGTAACTTATCCGACATTGCTCTTCCCAAGTCGTGTGAAAACTCAGCAAGAAGGGCCTGATGATGTGTCAGCCCTACTTCCGAGTCTTTATCCAACGTTGCTAGCTTGCGAGCAATCTGCATGACTTGAGCTTCGTCGATTGGTAACTCAAACAGGCGTTTCTCTATCGCGTTGAGCTCACGTAATTTATTTGGACTTTCTTCCGCACGTTGCTTCAACTTGATCAATGTCAGCCAAGCGTCCTGCAATTCCGGAAGACGTTTGGTAATAACCGTATCGAAGATCTGGTTTATCAACACTTCTCTTGGCATCGTCAATGACAGATCAAGCACCGGATTGTCTCCTCCGAATCGAGCGGTATCATTCAATGCGGTTTTTGAAAACGTACTGGCCGCCATTTGTTGTTGCACTTTCCTTGACAGTAAATGAGATATGAAAGACTCAGCAAGTCGATCTCTTTTCCCTCTATTGATTTGTGCAATGTAAGTCGGCATGAGGGTAAAATCCTCATCATAAGCGAACCCAATATAGTTCAAGTTGCGCTGCGTAATGAGAGCGTAACTGTCAATCGTTGGTCCCAAGCCAAACTTTCCTTTGGCAATATGATCTGCGACCCCAAAGCTGCGCGAAGAAATCGTCGCTAGGTTTGCACCGACATTCAGCAAGATGCGCCATCCTTCTTGCCAGCCATATCGATTAAGTACACTTTCGACCATCAGTTGTGTCGTCCCAGAACGACTTGGCGTGCTCATCGTGACATGACCAAAATAAACTGGATTGGTGAGATCTTTAAACCGCTGAGGTTTAGGTAGAGCGTTTGCAGTTAAATAATCATTGTTCCACACGACCCCAGCACCGGAGTAGCCAAACGCAACGACATGTTCTTTATTTGGTAATAAATAGGGCGATAACCATTCTGGTACTTTAATCCGTGATGGGATATCCGCCAGTCGATTCTGTTCCGAAAGTTCCTGCATCACAAACGGAGAGGAACTCAAGACTAAATCGATATCCTGTATATAGCTCTTAGTCAGCAGTTGTAGGCTTGACTGAGTTCGCCGATGGATCACTCTCACTTCGGCATCAGGGTAATGCTGCGTAAAGTCGTCGACCAGCGCTGTGATTGGTGCTTGTGAAAACGTTGTGAGTATCACCAATTCATTATCAGCTGCTAACGTGAACGGTGTATTGAGGGCTACGCCAAAAATAAACAAGCGCGCTAAATTACGAATACTAACCATCAAAATAACCAAAACCTTAAAAAATGTGCGTCAACTCATATCTACGAAAGATCATGTAAAAATACTGTCTTGCCTTGTTGGGTCATAATTGACGCACCAGATTCATGACCCTGCTAATTCTATCAGTAAGCCACATCACACTTATGTGCCAGTTTCCCGTTTTTGACTCATGAGAAAAAGCAATATGTGTCAATTACGTCCCAAATCCACGCTTTTGTACTGATCGTTCTATCACCCCAAGATGGCCCTGCAACAAAACATTTGTGATTAAAACTTGGAGTGTAAGATGTTTAACTTCTTTAAAACACGCCCAGATCTCCCGCTTTCGGATGGGTCTAAAGGCGAAATGCAAGCGCGTTTCAAACGCTACCAGTGGCAAGTATTCTTAGGCTTAGTATTTGGTTATGCCGTGTTCTACGTTGTTCGTATGAGCCTCGGTGTCGTCAAGAAGCCGATGTTGGATGCGGGCATCGTAAGCATCGAAGAACTCGGTATCATGGGTTCCGCTTTCTTCTTTACTTATGCGATTGGTAAATTCTCGAACGGCTTCCTTTCTGACTATGCCAACATTGGCCGATTTATGTCGTTCTCCCTATTGCTATCCGGTATTACAGCAGTCTTCATGGGACTCAATACCACAGCGTTCTTCTTCGTTCTACTATGGGGTCTGAACGGTTGGTTCCAATCGGTTGGTTCTGCACCATCTTGTGTATCGTTGTTCCAATGGTTCTCACCAAAACAGCGTGGTAGCCGTTACTCTATCTGGGGTGGTTCGCGTAACATCGGTGAAGGTATCACTTGGATCCTAACGGCGACACTTGTGAGCTATTTTGGTTGGCGAGCAGGCTTCATCGGTGCAGGTATTGCAGCCGTAGCCGCCGCTCTATGTATGTTCTTCGTCTTAAAAGACCGTCCTCAAACATATGGTCTGCCAGATGCGGCTACCGCATTCGATGAAGAGCCGGAAATCAAGAAAAAGAATGATCCGAAAGAAACACGTCGTGCTCAAATGTTCATTCTAAAACAACCTGTTGTTTGGTTAATCGCAGCCGCGTGTGCAGCAATGTACATCTCTCGCTACGCGATGTCGTCTTGGGCCGTACTTTACCTTCAAGAAGCGAAAGGTTACTCACTGATTGATGCTGGTTTTGCCATGTCTACTTACCCAATCGCGGGTCTTGCAGGCGCAATCCTATCAGGAATTATTTCAGACAAACTGTTTAACGCTAACCGCCATATCCCAACGCTGCTTTACGGTATCGCAAACATCGCTGGGATGTGTCTGATGTTCTTTGGCCCTGACAACCGCATTATTGATGCAGTTGCACTAGGTCTGATTGGTTTTGCTATCGGTGGTCTGGTTGTCTTCCTTGCGGGTCTGACAGCTTGTGACTTAATGCCTAAAAACGCAGTAGGCGCAGTAAAAGGCTTCATCGGTTTGTTCTCTTACATTGCCGCATCTGGTCAAGAACTGGCTTCTGCAGCACTGATTAAAATCACTGAGGTAGATGGCGTTACTAAATACGACTTCACGCAAGCCCAGTACTTCTGGTTAGCTGCCAGTGTTGTTTCTCTGCTTCTTGCACTGACCGTTTGGAATGCCAAGAAAGTTGTGGATATCGAACCAGAGCAAAAAGAACTTGAAGTGAGCCCTAGCAACTAATAACTCCTTTGCGGGAGGTAACCCTCCCGCCTTTTAAATAAAAGTTTTAAGTTCGATGCCATAAGCGTACTGATGAAGTGTCCTTATGAGATTGAAATTCCCCCCTTTATTTATTTTAAGTGTCGAATGAGGTGATAAATGTGTAAAACAAAAATAGTGGCAACCTTAGGGCCAGCAAGCGAAAGCCGCGAAATATTGACTAAGCTGATTCGTGCAGGTGCGAACGTTGTCAGACTCAACTTTTCTCACGGCACAGCAGAAGAGCACATCGCAAGAGCGAATCTTGTTCGTGAAATTGCAACAGAGCTTAATACTCATGTAGGCGTACTGGTCGACTTACAAGGTCCTAAGATTCGTATTTCGTGTTTCGAGCAAGGCGCAGTGTTGCTGAATCAAGGTGACGACTTCACTCTAAGTGGCACTTTAGATGCGTTATCTGGCAATCAAGAAATGGTTGGTCTTGATTACCCTGAGCTGATTAAAGACGTTACCGAAGGTGACACGTTGTTGCTTGATGACGGTCGTATCCAACTCAAAGTGACACAAGTTAACCGTAACGAACAATGGATTAAAACCACGGTGCTGAACAGTGGCAAACTGTCCAACCGCAAAGGTATTAACTTGTTAGGTGGTGGTTTGTCTGCTCCAGCGCTAACAGAAAAAGACATCAATGACATCGACACTGCTGCGAAGCTGAGTGCGGACTTCCTCGCCATCTCCTTCCCTCGCAACGCGAAAGACATTGAGTACGCTCGCACCCTTGCTCAGAAAGCGGGCTGCAATGCAAAAATCGTCGCGAAAGTCGAACGTGCAGAAGTGGTGGCAAGCAAAGAATCGATGGACGATGTTATCCAAGCATCGGACATTATCATGGTTGCACGCGGTGACCTTGGTGTAGAAATCGGTGACGCACGATTACCTGCCGTACAGAAGTCGCTAATCCATCGCTCCAAACACTGGGGTAAGCCTGTGATTACGGCCACACAGATGTTGGAGTCGATGATTGAAAATCCACTTCCAACAAGAGCCGAAGTCCTCGACGTGGCTAACGCTATCATTGATGGTACCGATGCGGTAATGCTATCCGCAGAATCTGCAGCGGGTAAATACCCCATCGAAGCGATAGAAGCGATGGTACGTATTGCAGAAGGCGCTGAACTTGAATTGGAGTGCAATCACAACTGTTGGGATAAATTACAGCACCTGTGCTCCAATCCAGGTAAGAGTTTTGCGTTGTCTTCGATGATTTCTGCATCACGCGTACACCGTGATCTCGGTGTCGCCATTTTAACTCAACATGGTGAAACACCACTATTAATGTCTCGCTGTCAAAGCAAAACCAAAATTTGGGCTTTGAGTGATAACCCGAGCTTGCTCGCTCAAATGACGATATTACGTGGTGTGGAGCTATGTACTTTAAAGCCAAAGAAAAGTGCTGTGACCTTGCTCCACAAATCATCGACTGCTTAAGCAACAAAGCTAACGAAATGAATATCTCGTCAATACTGATGACCCAACTCGATTCTATCGAAGGGATGGGTGACATCAATGCTTGCCGACTACTCAGCTTGAAATCGAGTATAAACGAAGCAAAACGTGCCGAGATAGCTGCGTAGCGCAACCGTATCTTGCTCCCTATTTTCAAGCTAAAACTTGAATTTATCCCTCTCCCCCCAAAACTTGCTCCACAGGGATTTGGCCTGCCGAATGGCAGGTCTTTTTTCTCACTTCCAAAGCAATTTTCTGAATGTGTCCCGACACTTAATGAAATCGTACTCATAAATTGATATGGTTTAAAGACTGTTGTTTTATGTAGAATCCATTGTTGAAGAATCGAATTCCGATCGTCGAATTTCACGACGTAAACAAGTGGTACGGTGAATACCATGCGTTAAAAGACATTAACCTCTCCGTGCATTCCGGAGAAATCGTGGTGGTATGTGGTCCGTCTGGCTCTGGGAAGTCGACACTGATCCGTTGCATCAATGGATTAGAAGCCATTCAAGACGGTCAGTTAAACGCATTTGGATTACCAGCACATACCAGAGAGCGCAAGCCTGGCCAAATTGGTATGGTCTTCCAACACTTCCACCTCTTTCCGCATCTCACCGTTCTAGAGAACCTAACGCTCGCTCCGATCCGAACCCTAAAGCTGTCAAAGCAAGAGGCAACTAAGCGTGCCAGACATTACCTAAAGCGAGTCAATATTGAAGAACAAGCGGATAAGTACCCGATTCAGTTATCGGGTGGTCAACAACAACGGGTCGCCATTGCGCGCTCACTCTGCATGGAGCCCGATCTACTACTATTTGATGAGCCCACCTCGGCACTTGATCCAGAAATGATCAACGAGGTACTTGATGTCATGGTCGAACTTGCCCAAAGCGGCATGACCATGATTTGTGTAACGCATGAGATGGGGTTTGCCAAAAAAGTCGCGCATCGAGTGGTATTTATGGATGAAGGCGAAATTGTTGAAGTGAACTCACCGACAGCATTGTTCGATACGCCGCAACATCCAAGGACTCAAACATTTTTAAACCAAATACTAAGTTATTGATGATTTATCGTGTACTGAAACCTGTCTTACAAGCCGTACTGCAAATCGTGATTCTATTTGCCTTCATCGCTTGGGTACTCAACTCTGGCGCACAGGCTATGGGTTATCAATGGCAATGGGATCGCGTGCCCGACTATCTGTTTTTTTACGAAGATGGGGAATGGTGGTCAGCCGAACTCATTGATGGCTTAATCGTGACACTCAAAATCTCCGCCATCAGTTTATTCTTCACCTTAGTGTTTGGATTGGTGACGGCTCTACTTCGGCTCAGTGATTCTAAAGTGGGGAACGCTATCGGCACGGCTACGTGGAATTGATCCGTAATACTCCATTATTGGTACAAATTTACCTGCTGTATTTTGTCTTTGGACCAGTAATTGGATTAGACCGATTCAGCACCGCTGTTTTGGCCTTATCACTTTTTCAAGGTGCCTATACCGCTGAGATATTTCGCGCGGGCTTAAACAGCATTCCTAGAGGTCAGTTTGAAGCTGCAAAAACACTAGGCCTATCTCCGGTTTATACTTATCAAGATGTCATTTTGCCGCAAGTGTTACAACGTACGCTACCACCACTAACAAACGAAATGGTGTCACTGATTAAAAACTCGTCTATCGTCAGTGTCATGGCGATATTTGATCTCACAACAGAAGGACGCAATATTGTGTCAGAAACGGCCATGCCGTTTGAAATTTGGTTTACCGTGGCAGCAATTTACCTTGCTCTCACGCTCTCATTATCCGGCTTATCTGCTTGGTTGGAATACAAGCTTGGAGCCAGTTGGCGCAAATTATAAGGAGATAACATGAAGTTATTCAAAGCGACCATTACTGCATTACTGGGGCTTGCTATTGCGATGCCATCCATCGCAAACGAGCAAACGGCGACGCCAAATTTGGATAAGATAAAAGAAAGAGGAACGTTACGTGTTGGCATGTCCACCTTTGTTCCTTGGGCAATGCGGAATAAACAAGGCGAATTGATTGGCTTTGAAATTGATGTAGCGAAGCGTTTAGCGCAAGACTCTGGCCTTAAAGTGGAATTTGTACCGACAGCTTGGGATGGCATTATCCCTGCACTTCTGGCCAAAAAGTTTGACGTGATTATCGGGGGGATGTCCATTACACCCGAACGAGCGAAAAGCGTTCTCTTCACCAAGCCATATTCGCACTCAGGCGTACAAGTGGCGGCAAACAAAGCGCTGGCAGAAGGGTTTACAGAGTTTTCCGACTTTAATTCTCGTCGCGTGAATATTGCCGTTCGCCGTGGCGCTTTTACGGTGCAAGTGGCGCGTGAAACATTCCCGAAAGCGAAACTACTTCAATTCGATGATGATGCGCAAGCCTTCCAAGAGGTGTTAAATGGTAATGCTCATGCTGTGATAGCGTCTAGCCCGAAACCTGAACATGAAACGGTAAAACACCCAGATAAATTATTTCTTCCTTTCACCGAGCGTCTTTCTAAGGGGAATGAAGCCTTTGCCGTACGTTTGGGGGAAACCGATAAAGAAGCCTTCTTTAATCAGTGGATTGACGCGCGCACTCAAGATGGCTGGTTAGAAGAACGCTATGAATACTGGTTTTCTACACTAGATTGGCAAGACCAAGTCGCGCAAGGCCAATAATCCAGTAAGGCTCGCAAATAGAGCGAGCCTTTATCTTCTTCTTAATCGATAAAACGGAGTCACCTTTTTGAGCGGAGAAACTCATCATCGCGTTGCCCCAAACAAACCACAGCCGAAATCATACTTGATGCGCTTTAACCGTACCGATTGGGTCCTACTCATCCTTTGTCTGGTGGCGGGCATTTGGCTGTACTACCGTTCTACTATTGGCGTCCACTATATCTGGCGATGGTCCGATGCCTTAGCGCTGCTGTTTACCCCCAGAGCGGACGGAAGCTTCCCCTATTTCTTTCAAGGTTTACTCTCCACCCTTAGACTGAGCTTATGGGGTATCGCTTTTGCATTGGTGTTGGGGTCACTACTTGGGTTAGCGCGTTTTTCAGACTCTAGCTGGTTGCGCGTGCCTGCCAACGCGTTTATTCAATTGGTACGTAACATTCCGCCTTTAGTGTTTGTGTTTATTTTCTATTTTTTCATTTCCAACCAGTTGATTCCTTTACTGGGACTCGACGACCTATTAAGAAATTACCAAGGCGACGTCAATCCAGTACAACAGTTTTTATTCGGCCCCGCCAATCTTTGGGAGAATCTCGCTTCCGGGGTGTTGTGCGTGGGATTACTCTCCTCAGCTTACATCGCAGAAGTGGTACGTGCAGGGTTACAAGGCATCGATCAGGGACAGTGGGAAGCCGCGGATTCGTTGGGGCTCTCACGATGGGTCAAGTATCGGTTTGTCATTGCGCCACAGGTATTACGGGCAATAACGCCCCCATTGGCTGGACAAACCATTTCCTTAGTTAAAGACACCTCCATCGTTTCACTAATTTCAATCCAAGAGATGACCTTTGTCGGTACAGAGATGGCCAATTCGTCAGGTTATATTTTCGAAATCTGGCTAATTGTAGGCTTGGCCTATTTCGTGATTTGTTTCGGACTCTCGCTACTATTCCGCCATATAGAAAAGAAAACTAAGTCTTATTCTTACTAAATAGGTAGTTTACATGGGCAGGTTTTCTCTTTGACCGATAGACCTATAAGACTGATAGTTCCCTAAAGCAGTTATCTAAAATCGAAAGTTAGCTGAAATAGAAGACGATCGAACTCTCAACGATGAACTAAACGAAAGGCAAAAAAAAGCGCCGAACCAAACGTCGACGCTTCGTATTGTCATTTACACATGATTCACATCAGAAGAAATCGATTGAATTACGGCCACTGTTAGGATCACGCGTTGGCTTTGGCTTGTCTTTTGTCGCGTTTTTCTTGCTATTTTTAGCGGGAGCAGATTGAGCTTTACTCGACTTATTCGCGGGCTTTTGCTTCTTAGAAGCATGTGAAGCTTTATTTTTTGGTTTCTGCTGTGCTTTTGGCTTCTGTTTGGCTTCTTTCGCCTCTGGCTCAGTCACAGGCGCATCACATACCACGACATAGTACTCTTGGTTGAATTCAAAAAAGTCACCATCGTACATTTTTCTGCGCTTACGAGTTTCTAGCTCACCATTGACCGCCACATAGCCCTCATCAATGATGTGCTTCGCTTCACCACCGCCGCTCACTAAATTGGCAATTTTAAAAAGTTTGTACAGTTCAATTGGGTGTGAATCGACATCGATACCTATCGCTTCGATTTCAATTTCTTCACCTTCAAACTCGGCGTCTGCTAGGTACGCATCATCGTCGTAATCTTGGGTCATGCTGTATACTCGCTTATCTTGATGATCGGGAGTGTAAACCTTATACCTAAAAATGGAAACCTCTCCGGTTGTTCTTATATACTCGCTAGTAAATAATCCAACGAGTGTTCATTTTGTATCAAGCTGACCGAATCACCTTTGCCACCGCCAATCTATTTAATTTCGTCGCACCACCCGACGCCTATTATGACTTTGAGAACATCTATTCAGTGAAAGACTGGCAAGACAAACTCGCTTGGACACAAAATCAAATCGAAAAGTTGGAACCGGACATTATTGGCTTGCAAGAGGTGTTCAGTATTGACGAAGCAAAAGCATTCTTTATGTCGATCGGCTACCCACATTTTGTCACGGTTGATACCCCACACGTTGAAGGCGACTACATTTACTCTCGCCCCGTGGTGGCGATTGCCTCGCGCTTGCCTCTAGTGAATGTAAAACCAGTCATGTTTGACACACAATCACTCATACCTTTTGGCGTCAAAGAAGAGCCAGAGTTCAGCCGCATCCCAGTATATGCAGAGGCTATCCACCCAACTCTTGGCCATATCGCCATCTATGTGGTGCATTTAAAGTCTCAACGTCCAGCAGACGCGGAAAACAAGGAAGAATCAAGCCCTATCATCGCGCGATGGCTTTCGACTCAGCAGCGAGGTTGGGAAGCGGCTATGCTGCGTGAGACAATGCAAAAACAGTACAGGGTGAACCCTATCCCAACCGTGCTCATGGGCGATATGAACCAACCTGTGGCACCGCTCAGCGTGAACAGCATATTAGTAGAATCATTTAGTGACAGCGTCACTGAATTACAATTGAGAGATGGATGGGATCTACAGATAAATCCTATTTCGCCGATCCGCCCAGCAACGCATTACCATTTTTCCCAAGGCAATGTGCTTGACTACATCTTATTGTCGCAAGAATTTGACGTGCATTCCGATCTGTCCATTGGTGAAGTCGTCGATTATCAAGTGTTTGATGGTCACCTGATCAATCCATCCTTCGACAAAGACAAAAATGCCAGCGATCATGCGTTTGTGGCACTAACGGTCGACATAAAGCTATAACTTCACTACTTTGACAATGATGTCGTTATCTAGCGACGCTTCACAATCTTACGCGGAATCAACTCTACCCCTGTCTTATGACGTTTCGCCGAAGCGTTTAAAGCAAGCTCCATGGCACTATCTGCGATGACTTCGAACTGTTGAGGTAACGAATTAATTTTTATTGGCAGAAAATCCAATAGTCGGTTATCACCAAACGTCGCAAGTCGTGTCGTGCTCATCAGTTCCGGCTTTTCAAACATCACATCCAATACCCCTTCCAACAATGTATAAGAAGTGGTGACTATGGCCTGTGGAAGAGTGCCTTCCGCTAACCAACGTTCTAAGACTTTCTTTCCTTCTTCACGGGAGAATTGATGACCGTAACCCACGGTGATGGAACATGCTTGCTGCTGACATGCAGACCGAAAGCCTAACTCACGTTCTCTAGAAATTTGTAGCTCTTGCAACGCACCGATTAATCCAATGGATTGTATCTCTGGCGAGAGCACCGATTCAGTCAACTCAAGTGCCGCATCAAAATCCTCACTGATCACACAACAGAAATGCTCATCATCTAATGGGCGGTCAAGCGCAATTACGGGAGTCCCGCTGTTTTGAACTTTCAGGTAGAACTCATTCGCAGATGGCATACCACTCGCGACAAATAAGGCATCAATTCTCCGGCTGACCAAAGCTTCTGCTACTTTTTGCTCGGTGTCAGGATCGTCGTCAGAACAACCAATCAAAATCTGATAGCCCGCCTTACGCGAGTTGAGTTCAAGCAATTTCGCCAAACGGGCATAACTGGTGTTTTCCAAGTCAGGAATGATCAAGCCAAAAGAGCGGGAGTTCCCCGCGCGCAAAGCTGATGCGGCGTGGTCTGGCTTATAATTATACTCTTCAACCACTGCCATGACGCGCTTTTGCGTCTTCTCGCTAATTCGGTATTTCTGCGCTTTACCATTAATGACATAGCTTGCCGTGGTTTTAGATACGCCAGCCAATTTGGCCACTTCATCCAGTGTCATATTCTTCACCTTAATCTGTGCGCGCGATCATAATAATAGATTAATGATCCTTTGATAGGTTGAATTATATGCTGAACCGATTCAGTATAAAAGCTGAAAGGATTCAGCAAAACGTAAAAATTGATGTAAATCACGAAAATACTGACGTTATTCAATTTATCGTCTACGATTGATAAAAGTAACACTTCATCATGACGAACATCATACTTTAAGCCGTTTTGCTGAGTGTTTTAAAAAATTTTGCTCATTTGCTGAATCGATTCAGTTGATCATAAAAAATAGAACCGAGCAATTTTTAACTAGGGATGTAGGCATGTTGGTTTAAACAAAGGTCGACATTCAACAACACAACCGCCATGAATTTTAAATTGATACCTTAAGGCTGGAGAAGCACCATGCTTAAGCTAAGTAAGAACGACATTACTCTTTCACAATCTGCTACCGATAAATTCGAAGCGATCAAAAACATCGCAAAGAGCCTGACCGAAAAAGGTTTGGTTGAACAAGGTTATGTGGACGGCATGCTAAACCGCGAAAACCAAAACTCGACGTTTTTAGGTAACGGTATTGCGATTCCTCACGGTACAACCGATACACGCGACATGGTTAAATCCACTGGCGTAGCCGTTCATCACTTCCCTAAAGGTGTGGAATGGGGCGACGGAAATACAGTGTTTGTTGCGATCGGCATCGCGGCTAAATCTGATGAGCACCTTGGGATTCTAAAGCAATTGACTAAAGTGCTTGGTGCGGATGGTGTAGAAGAACGCCTACGTAATGCAAAAAATGAAGATGAAATCATCGCCCTGCTCCACGGAGATGTTCAACTCGAAGCTGATTTCGATGCTTCTCTGATTCAACTTCAATTTCCAGCAAGCGACATGATCCAAATGAGCGCGGTTGCAGGAGGCTTGTTAAAAAACACTGGCTGTGCAGGCAGTGAATTTGTTGCAGACCTTGTGACAAAAGCACCAACCAACCTTGGTAACGGTTTATGGTTAGTTGGTAGTAATAAGCAAGTATCACGCACTGGCGTTTCTTTCGTATCAACCGCTAATGACTGTGAATATGAAGGTCAAAAGGTTCGCGCACTTGTCGCTTTTGCGGCTTGCAATAACGCTCACCAGTCTATTCTAAATACGCTATCTACTTTGGTGTTTAACAACGAGCACAATAAACTGTTGGATGGTTCTGCTGAACAAATTCTTGGTTTGTTTAAGGGTGAAGAAATTTCTACCGCCTCAGCGGAAGACGGGAACGTTGCGGTCTTCAAAATCAAAAACTCTCACGGTCTACATGCTCGCCCTGGCGCGATGCTGGTCGCTGAAGCGAAAAAGTTCGAGTCTAAGATTCAAGTATCTAACCTCGATGGCGATGGCAAAGTCGTGAACGCGAAAAGCCTAATGAAAGTCATTGCGCTTGGCGTGAAACACGGCCACCAGCTTCAGTTCTCTGCTGAAGGTCCGGATGCAGCGCAAGCACTTGAATCGATAGGTAACGCTATCGCGTCTGGCCTTGGCGAAGGTTAAGGAGCGTTTATGACTGTTACACAGACAAACCAAGTTACAAAAACAAATAAAGTCGTCACGATCACGCTCAACCCTGCCTTGGACTTAACGGGGTCAGTAGAGTCGTTAAATGTTGGCTCGGTCAGTCTTGTCCAACAAAGCGACCTGCACGCTGCGGGTAAAGGGGTGAACGTTGCTAAGGTACTCAGTGATTTAGGTGCAGACGTAACGGTGACTGGCTTTTTAGGCAAAGACAACCCTGAGCTGTTTCATCAATTGTTTGAAGAAATCGGCGTACAAGACGAATTTATTGAAGTCGTCGGTCGACCCGCATCAATGTCAAACTGGTTGAGTCAACGGGTGAAGTGAGCGACATCAACTTCCCTGGTGTTCAGGTAACGAACGAAGATATTGCGCGCTTTGAAGAAACACTATTTCGCCTAGCTGAAACCCATGACTACTTTGTATTGGCTGGCAGCCTTCCGGGCGGTGTCTCTTCAGATCTCTGCGCAGAATGGATTCAAAAGCTTCACCAACTCGGTAAAAAAGTGCTGTTTGATAGTAGCAAAGCCGCCTTAAAAGCTGGCATTGACGCTAACCCATGGCTCATCAAACCCAATGATGAAGAACTGAGTGACTTCGTTGGTGAACATCTTGAAACCCCTGAGCAATGTCAAGCCGCTGCTCAAACACTGAGCGATAAAGGTATTGAAAATATCGTTGTCTCAATGGGCGCAGATGGTGTGATGTGGTTAAACCAAGGGGAATGGCTGCGTGCACAACCACCAAGAATGCAAGTGGTCAGTACTGTTGGTGCTGGTGACACCCTCGTAGCTGGCCTTTGTTGGGGTCACATGCAAGTGATGCCAAAACACGATTTATTGCGCTTCGCAACCGCACTGTCTGCACATGCAGTCAGTCAGGTTGGCGTTGGGCTAACCAGTCAGGAAGAACTGGAGAACATCAAGCTCCAAACGCAAGTGAGCGAGCTTTACCCTAATACAAGCTTAGATAAAAACTAAGGAACAGAAGGTTATCAGTATGAATATTGCCATTATTACTGCCTGTCCAAGTGGTGTTGCAAACAGCATCCTAGCGGCTGGTCTCCTAGAAAAAGCGGCAGCAAAACTGGGCTGGAATGCAAACATTGAATGCCAATCGAGTGTTGTTGAGCCAACCCTATTAACAGACGCCGATATCGAGCAAGCAGAAGTTATCGTTATTGCGGCTAACACGCCTGTTGATACTTCTCGTTTCGTTGGTAAAAAAGTGTATCAAGCAGAAATTAGTGAAGCGGCAAAAGACGCAACGGCATTCCTTGAAACCGCCGTTGAGAAAGCTTCAACGCTTGAAACAGCAACCACCGTTTCAGCGCCAGTTGAAAGCACATCAGGCGTGAAAAAAATTGTCGCGATTACTGCATGTCCGACTGGTGTTGCCCATACATTTATGGCAGCAGAAGCTCTCGATGAAGAAGGCAAGCGTCGTGGTCACCAAATCAAAGTAGAGACGCGTGGCTCCGTAGGTGCGAAGAATCAGCTTACTGCGCAAGAAATTGCCGACGCAGACTTGGTTATCATTGCCGCTGACATTGAAGTGCCGCTTGATCGCTTTAACGGTAAGAAACTGTACCGTACTAAAACAGGACCTGCTCTGAAGAAAACCGCAGAAGAGATGGATAAAGCATTTGAACAAGCAACGGTGTACCAACACTCTGGTTCTTCGAATGCGTCAGCAGACACGGAAGAGAAAAAAGGCGTCTACAAACACCTTATGACAGGTGTCTCCCACATGCTTCCAGTTGTTGTGGCTGGTGGTTTGATCATCGCCCTATCTTTCGTTTTCGGCATCGAAGCGTTTAAAGAAGAAGGCACTATGGCCGCTGCACTGATGAACATCGGTGGTGGCTCAGCCTTTGCTCTGATGATACCGGTCCTTGCTGGTTTCATTGCATTCTCTATCGCTGACCGCCCTGGCCTAGCTCCTGGTTTAGTCGGTGGTATGCTCGCAAGCTCGATCGGTTCTGGTTTCCTTGGGGGGATCGCAGCTGGTTTCATTGCTGGTTACTCAGCAAAACTCCTTGCGGATAAAGTATCACTTCCACAATCAATGGAAGCACTAAAACCGATCCTAATCATTCCTTTCGTTGCCACCTTATTTACTGGCCTAGTGATGATTTACATCGTCGGTGGACCTGTTGCTGGCATCATGACCGCTCTGACTGAATTCTTGAACAACATGGGCTCTGACCGCGCGGTACTGCTAGGTATTATTCTTGGCGCAATGATGTGTTTCGACTTAGGTGGTCCAGTAAACAAAGCGGCATACGCATTTGGTGTAGGTCTATTGGCTTCTCAAACTTACGCGCCAATGGCAGCAATCATGGCTGCGGGCATGGTTCCAGCACTCGGCATGGGCTTGGCAACGTTTATTGCTAAGAGCAAATTTGCTGAAAGTGAACGTGAAGCGGGTAAAGCATCATTCGTGCTAGGTTTATGTTTCATCTCTGAAGGTGCTATTCCATTCGCAGCCAAAGATCCAATGCGTGTTATCCCTTCATGTATGGCAGGTGGCGCATTAACGGGTGCTCTATCTATGCTGTTTGGTGCGAAGCTAATGGCTCCACACGGTGGTCTGTTTGTTCTGCTTATCCCGAATGCAATTACACCTGTAGTAATGTACTTAGTCGCTATTGCAGCTGGTACAGCAGTAACAGGCTTTACCTACGCATTCCTAAAAAGCAAAGCAGAAACCAAACAAGAAGCAACTGCATAAGCCACTGATAATAAGTTAACAATGCCACCCTCGACTTGGCATCTGGTACCCCTCCTAACCATTGGTTAAGAGGGGTATTTTTTTACTTAGGATTAGGCTCTGACACAATATCCACTTCCCCAGTTTTTATATCAACCGTTGCACGGTAGATGCTATAAGGATCAGCATGATGTTTAAACGTAAAGTAATATTCATTATAGGGGGTCCATAATTGCTGGCTAACTGCAGGTCGAATATCGTAGCCATCTTTTTGATACACCTCTGTCGCCATCACGTTTGCGATCGCGGCTTGTCTATCCGCATCGCGTTCAACTTTCGGTTCAAGTGATGGATTACTCGGATAAGACGCGCCATCATAAGACATCAATCGGTATGAACCGTTGCTCCAAACAATGAAGTCTTGCCACCCATTGGTCGACGATTCCGCTAATACGACGGGGGTTTTAACTACCGTCATCGTATTGATGATTTTCCCATCGTTATCAAAAATGTACCCTGTACAGCCCCCGCTGCCACAAAAATAACGGCTTTGCATCAATACCATGTGCTCTGCACTACCATCTTTGTTTAAGTCAACACTACCGGCAAGATATTGAATATCATCTTGCTCAAGAGATAAACCAACGGGTTTAAGTACTTGACTATCAACCCACGATACAATTGTCGCTTTACTGGCACTGTTGACTGCCGCTGTCTGTTGCTGTGGAGCATCGATGGATGAGCAACCAATTAATGTTAATGATCCAAAAAGGAAAATTCCGTGTAGTACGCGAGTATTCATACAGCCTCTCTTTATTGTGTGCTTTGTTGAGTATACGCGTTAACGCCCTACTATTGGTAAGAAAAACAGAGAATCCAAGTTCGAATTCGCTCCAATGGCACTTATGTTAGATCGAAAAAAAACCCTGAGGACTTCCCTCAGGGTTGGGCAGGAATCTAACTTGCTTAAAGTCAGGGAGTCCCTTACGCAGTGGTTGGTTTTATCCTAAACAGAATTGCAAACATCACTGGCACAACAATCAGTGTCAGTATTGTGGCAAAACCAAGACCTGCCATAATCGTAATCACCATGGAATCAAAGAATGCATCAAATATCAGCGCCACCAAACCGAGAATCGTTGTCATTGCAGCCATACTCAGGGACGAATACGGTGGAGCGCACGGTATTCAGGTCCAAGATACGGATTCGGCCTAACACAGAGCGCATAAAGGTGACAACCAACGTGCTGCAGTCGCTAGAGTTTGAGAGGCGTCTTTATTCCTGATGACCTGAAACACCTTTACATACGGGTATAAAACAACACCATCAAAAAACGCGAGTTATATCGTATGTTTGTCTACAAACGACTTATTACACACCCGTGCAGTATAATTAAAAATTGACACCAATCAAGTTATTTTCCATATGTATAATAAATAGAAAGGGAAATATGAATTTGATTAGTCAAAGCACGCGGTTTCTGGTACAAGTAACCAGCAATGCCATATAAAGGAAAATTCAAACTATGAATGAAAGAAAGCAGGGACGAAGAAGTGCCGAGACAGCAGAACAAACCAAATGCCTTATTCTTAAAGTGGCTGCAGATATGTTTTGTGAACTGGGTTACGAACGCGTTTCACTGCGTAACATCAGTGAAAAAGCTGGAGTTTCACATAGTTTGATTCGTCATCATTTTGGCAGTAAAGAGAAGATTTGGCAGGCAGTCACTGACGCTATGGATAAGTTCATGCAAGACTATATGGCCGAGCTCATCAATAAAATGCCTGAAGATACCCCTTCAAATAAAAAAATTTATCTGTTTATGGTTCAGATGCTTGCCTTCTGCTTGATGAAACCCCACCCAGTTCAGATGATTGCCGATTCAATAAGACAAGATGACAATGCGCTATTTGAATATTTCTTAAAGTCTAAAAGAGGCTTCTCGTCAATCTTCACAAGTACCTTTTGTCAGTACAATAAAGAATACCCAGACGCACCATTCAATCCATGGGAAGCCAAATGGCAAATGCTTATTTTTGCACATGGGGCCAACTCGCTGTCCCCGATGATGCAAGAAACATGGCCAGACAGTGCAAATCAGCGCGACCAGCTTTTAAAGAATCACTGGGAACTGTTCAACTCCATCATGGCGAGTAAATGTGGCATCACCCAACAAGACATGCTCCATCCGGATAAACTGGACGATATCGTCATTGATATGTGTTGTGATATCGAAAGTGCGCTTGTTTGACGCTGTATACGCAGTACGTAGCAAAAAGAATCATTAAAAATGCCGAGCTAATTTGCTCGGCATTTTTGTTCCAATACTTTTTTAATGTGGCTCAACCACGGCTATGACTTATTCGCGTATAGCTTATTCGCGTATGAGTTGTTCGCGTATGGATTATCCACGTATAACTTATCCACGATAGTAACGCTGAGGTACAAATGGCATCTTCTCAACCGTCATTGGCAGCATTTTGCCACGAACTTCAGCAAACAATTCATTACCAATCGCAGCCAAATCAGCTCGGACGTACCCCATAGAAACAGGCTTACCTGCATTCGGACCCGCAGTACCACTGGTCACGATACCAACTTTAACACCCTCAGAATCAAACAGTTCAACGCCTTCACGAACCGGCGCTTTTGTCTGACCGACAAGGCCAACACGTTTACGTACAACATCTTTCGTTTCGATTTGCTGCAAGATGATATCGGCACCAGGGAACCCACCTTCTCGCTCCCCGCCAGTGCGACGAACTTTTTGAATCGCCCACAACAAACTAGCTTCAACTGGCGTCGTTGTTGTATCCAAATCATGGCCATACAAACACAAGCCACACTCTAAACGCAGAGAGTCACGTGCGCCTAGGCCAATCCATTCGACTTCATCTTCGGCAGTCAGTTTTCGCGCTAGCGCTTCGGCGCTGCCTGCAGGAACTGAAATTTCGTAACCATCCTCACCCGTATAACCACTGCGTGAAACGATGCACTCGATACCTGCAATATCAACGATGCGAATATCCATAAACAACATGTCTGCAACTTCTGGAGCAAGACGAGACAATACTTGCGCCGCTTTCGGACCTTGAATAGCCAGAAGAGCACGATCTTCAATCACTTCTAACTCAACACCAGCCGGTAGATTTGCGTTCAGATGCGCGATGTCCTGCTCTTTGCATGCTGCGTTAACCACGACAAAAAGATGATCACCTAGATTAGCAACCATCAGGTCATCCATAATCCCGCCATCGTCATTGGTAAAGAATGCATAACGCTGCTTTCCTTTATCAAGGTCAATAATGTCGACAGGAACTAAAGTTTCTAAAAATGCAGCAGCACCTTGACCAGTCAAACGAAGTTGCCCCATGTGAGAAACGTCAAACAGGCCTGCAGCATCGCGAGTATGTAGATGCTCCTTCTTTACGCCAAGTGGGTACTGAACAGGCATGTCATAACCAGCAAACGGAACCATTTTTGCGCCAACTTCTATGTGAAGAGCATGCAGTGGTGTTTTAAGAAGTTCTTGAGTCATTTTCGTCTCCATTTAGATAGACCCGCAGATGCGATTGCATTTATGTTTCCAATAATAAACACGCTTCACTCTATTTTGCACGAACAAGAAGAGCCTTGACGCTAAAAATGTGACTTTTAACATTTTATAAACAACAAAGCGGTTTAAAATTGAACGTAATTACGTCAATCACCATCAATATACACGTTATTTTACCCCTGCCAGCACCAATAGCAATCGTTTGCATTCACTATAGGAAATATAGGCCATTTAACACTACTTAGCCGTAACCCATAGTATATGGGCATCTTCATCACTGACACTGGTCAACATATGACCCATGTTAGCGTCATAGTAAACACTGTCGCCTTCATTCAAAATGACTGGCTCATAGAACTCAGAATAGAATTTCACTGCTCCAGATAAGATCAGCAAAAATTCCTCACCATCGTGACGAATCCAGTCTTTATACTCTTCAAAGCTTCGAGCTCTTATCTGACTCTTAAACGGCATCATTTTTTTATTGGAAAGTTGTGTCGCTAACAGCTCATGCTCATAGGTCTGAGTGGGATGCGGCTTGCCTTGGTTTTTCTTGGTAATATCTCTACGACCAGCAGCAGCTTTTTTCCTAGGCGGTTCAAACAGTTGCGGCATATCTATTTGCAAACCAGACGCCAGCTTTTGCATTGCTTGGAAAGTTGGTGAAATCTGCTCATTTTCGATTTTACTTAGCGTGGAACGAGCAAGGCCTGTGCGCTGGCTCGCCTCTTCCAAAGTAATACCTAGTTTTGCGCGAATATCCTTAATGCGTTGACCCAATTTCAACGGGTCAACATTTTGCTGCTTTTGCTCTTTCGTCAGCGTCATCGATGGGTATTCATCGTAAATGTTGTCTGCCATAAATCCCTCTAACAATATCCCTAATTGTGTCTTCCCTGCATTGTGCATGAACCCTATAGTGGATAAAAGTCCACCAGGACCATTAAAGCGTGCTCTTGTTAACAAATCAAGAAATCATGTTTCCTATACGAAATTTTGGTTGAATGTTTTTGTCGCAAACGTTATGTTATCGACTTGTTAGATGTAGAGATGCAGTTTTTCCGTTAGAGATTGAAGCAGGAAGCGTGAATCCAACGGAGTTTTTGCCCATTTTTTAGGGCTGGATGTTCGCCCTGTCTTGCAATGCGAGTTAAGCGTCGCAGCTACGCAGGACAGCTGTTTTGAGGACAAATGAACCGAACCGCAAACCAATAATTCATTCGATGCGGGTTCATTTTCAAATTTGGAAGGTCAACCACCATGAACAAGAGTTACCCTAACCACAGCTTGGAAAACTTTTTCTCTACCAATCTCTCTGCGACTGATGACGCTGTATTTGCGGGTATCCAAGCGGAGTTTGCTCGCCAAAATGAACAGATTGAACTGATCGCTTCCGAGAACATTGTTTCTAAAGCGGTCATGCAAGCCCAAGGCACTTGCCTAACAAATAAATACGCTGAAGGTTACCCAGGTCGTCGTTATTACGGTGGTTGTGAGCATGTTGATACCGTTGAGGCTATCGCTATCGAACGAGCGAAAAAGCTTTTTAGTTGCGAATACGCAAACGTTCAACCTCACTCTGGCGCTCAGGCCAACGGCGCAGTTAAACTCGCCCTTCTTCAACCAGGCGACACCATTTTAGGCATGTCTTTGGATGCAGGCGGTCACTTAACTCACGGTGCGCGCCCTGCTCTATCAGGTAAATGGTTTAACGCGGTACAGTACGGTGTTGACCGCGATACACTAGAAATCAATTATGAAGATGTTCGTGCTCTGGCTGTCGAGCACAAACCAAAGATGATCATCGCAGGTGGTAGTGCGATTCCACGCGTTATCAATTTCGCGAAATTCCGTGAAATCGCAGATGAAGTTGGCGCGATCCTGATGGTAGACATGGCTCATATTGCCGGTCTTATCGCAACAGGCGCTCACCCTAGCCCATTGCCACACGCACACGTCGTAACAACAACCACGCACAAAACACTTCGCGGTCCACGTGGCGGTATGATCCTGACTAACCACGAAGACATCATTAAGAAAATCAACTCAGCCGTCTTCCCTGGCCTTCAAGGTGGCCCATTGATGCACGTTATTGCGGCAAAAGCGGTGGCGTTTGGCGAAGCCCTTGGCCCTGAGTTTAAAACTTATATCAATTCAGTGATCAACAACGCAAAAGTATTAGCTGAAGTATTGCAGACTCGCGGTTGCGATATTGTGACAGGCGGAACAGATACTCATCTTATGCTGGTTGACCTTCGCCCTAAGGGGTTGAAAGGTAACAAAGCGGAAGAGGCACTTGAACGTGCAGGAATCACGTGTAACAAAAATGGCATCCCATTTGATTCAGAGAAGCCTATGATTACATCGGGGATCCGTTTAGGAACTCCAGCTGGCACAAGCCGCGGCTTTGGCGCAGAAGAATTCAAACTCATTGGTAATTGGATTGGCGATGTACTGGATGGGTTAGTTGACAGCCCAGAAGGTAACACAGAAGTAGAACAACGCGTTCGCAAAGAAGTGAAAGCGCTGTGTGAACGCTTCCCTCTTTACCGATAAACAATTTTAACGCAGTTATTTTTTGGAGATTAAGCAATGGACAACACATTGAAGTTTGCAGATAGCCACGAGTGGGTACGCGATAATGGTGATGGTACAGTGACTATCGGAATTTCTGAACATGCGCAGGAAATGCTAGGTGACGTGGTATTCGTCGACCTGCCAGAAGTGGAAGACGAAATTGAAGCTGGTGATAGCTTCTCACTCGTTGAATCGGTAAAAGCAGCATCAGATATCTACGCACCAATCAGTGGTGAAGTGGTAGAAATCAATGAAGAGTTGGAAGATAGCCCAGAGCTTATCAACGAAGAACCATACGAAGGCGGCTGGATTGTGAAAGTGAAGATGTCTGACCCATCAGAACTCGACAATCTGAAAGACGCAGAAGAATACCTAAACTCTATTGAAGAAGAGTAATTAGGAAGATTTTCAAAGCTGTCTCCTTATGGAAGGCAGCTTTTTTCAATGTTCGGAAATATAGACCTTATCGTTGACGACACATCCGAACGATGGAGTAGGTAAAGGACAATGACTGAATTACTTCAAAGCCTCAGCACGCAAAATGAGTTCGTTGCTCGCCACAACGGCCCAAACAAATCTGACCAACAAAAAATGTTGGATGCGATCAACGTCGCTAACCTTGATGCACTTATCGAAGAAACGGTTCCAGCACAAATTCGTCTGGAAAAACCGTTATCGTTAGCAGAAGCGAAAAGCGAAGCAGACATGCTTGTCGCGATGCGTAAGTTTGCCGATCAAAACCAAATCAAACGCACATTCATTGGTCAAGGTTACCACAACACCTTCACGCCAAACGTGATTCTACGTAATGTACTGGAAAACCCAGGTTGGTACACTGCGTACACACCTTATCAGCCAGAAATCTCTCAAGGTCGTTTAGAAGCGCTACTGAACTACCAGCAAATGGTCATGGACCTAACGGGGATGGAAATCGCGAACGCTTCTCTATTAGACGAAGCAACGGCAGCCGCCGAAGCGATGACACTATGTAAGCGCGCTGGTAAGAGTAAAAGTAACGTATTCTTTGTCGCTGACGATGTTCACCCGCAAACGCTAGAAGTTGTAAAAACTCGTGCGAAATACATCGGCTTTGACGTTCAAGTAGGTTCACTGGAGTCGCTACCAGAACAAGACGTTTTTGGTGCACTCGTTCAATACCCAGGCACAACCGGTGAAGTTCGCGACTTGACGGACATCATCGCTAAAGCCCAAGCAAACAAAACTCTCGTCACGGTTGCAACTGACCTACTCGCTTCAACTCTGCTTAAACCAGCAGGTGAAATGGGTGCGGATGTTGTTATCGGTTCAGCGCAACGCTTCGGCGTGCCAATGGGCTACGGTGGTCCACACGCTGCATTTATGGCAACGCGTGACAAACACAAGCGTACTATGCCTGGTCGTGTTATCGGTGTCTCTATCGATGTTAACGGCAACCAAGCTCTACGTATGGCCATGCAAACACGTGAGCAGCACATCCGCCGTGAAAAAGCGACCTCGAATATCTGTACTGCGCAAGCATTGCTAGCAAATATGGCGTCTTTCTACGCGGTATTCCACGGCGCAGAAGGTCTACGCACGATTGCTCGTCGCACTCACCACATGACTGCGATTCTCGCTGCCGGTCTGACTAAATCTGGCTATGAGCTAACACACCATAGCTTCTTCGACACCATTACTATCAATACAGGTAGCAAAACAGAAGAACTGTATGCGAAAGCGCAAGCAGCAGACATCAACCTACGCAAGCTCGATGGCAAGCTAGGTATTAGCTTCGACGAAACAACAACAACGGCTGACATCGATGCGCTATTTGCTGTGTTTAACGTACAACTAGACGTTAACGCCCTGTCTTCTGAAATCGCAAGTAATGAGTTTGCCGCCATTCCAGAAGCACTGCGTCGAACTTCAGAGTTTCTCACCCACCCAGTGTTCAACACGCACCACAGCGAAACGCAAATGATGCGTTACCTAAAACAGCTTGAGAACAAAGATTTCTCATTGACGCACGGCATGATTCCACTGGGCAGCTGTACAATGAAACTGAACGCGGCCGCAGAAATGATTCCTGTAACTTGGCCTGAGTTTGGTTCAATTCACCCGTTCGCACCTCTTGAGCAAGCGGCTGGTTACACTGCCCTTGCTAAAGATCTAAAAGAGAAGCTATGTGAAATCACTGGCTACGACGATTTCTCGCTACAGCCAAACTCTGGTGCATCAGGTGAATACGCAGGTCTTATCGCGATTCAACGCTACCACGATAGCCGTGGCGAAGGTCACCGTAACGTATGTTTGATCCCAAGTTCAGCACACGGTACTAACCCGGCGACAGCGTCAATGGTGTCAATGAAAGTGGTTGTGGTTAAATGTGACCAAGACGGCAACATCGACATGGGTGATCTTGCTGATAAGATCGAAAAACACAAAGACAACCTATCAAGCATTATGATCACTTACCCTTCTACGCACGGCGTTTATGAAGAGCAAGTGAAAGAAGTATGCGAAATGGTGCACGCAGCTGGCGGTCAGGTATACCTAGACGGTGCCAACATGAACGCTCAGGTTGGCCTAACCTCTCCGGGCTTCATCGGCTCTGACGTATCTCACCTGAACTTACACAAAACTTTCTGTATTCCACACGGTGGTGGCGGTCCGGGTATGGGTCCTATCGGTGTGAAATCTCACCTGGCTCCTTTCCTACCTGGTCACATTGAAAATGGCGTGGAAGGCAAAGAGTTAGCGGTTTCTGCTGCTGATATGGGTAGTGCATCTATCTTGCCTATTTCTTGGGCGTACATCGCGATGATGGGTGAAGCAGGTCTGCTAGACGCGACTAAAGTGGCCATTCTTAATGCCAACTACGTGATGGAACGTCTACGTCCTCACTACCCGATTCTTTTCCGTGGTAAGAACGGCCGCGTCGCGCACGAATGTATTGTCGATATTCGCCCGCTAAAAGAAGAGACAGGCATCAGCGAAGAAGACATCGCAAAACGTTTGATGGACTACGGTTTCCACGCGCCAACGATGTCATTCCCAGTTGCTGGCACATTGATGATAGAACCTACTGAATCTGAAGATTTAGAAGAACTTGACCGTTTCTGTGAAGCCATGATCGCAATCCGTGAAGAGATGACGAAAGTGAAAAACGGTGAGTGGCCACTTGAGAACAACCCTCTTGTGAACGCACCTCACACTCAAGTGGATCTCGCATCGGACTCTTGGGATCGCCCTTACTCTCGCGAGCTAGGTTGTTTCCCATCGAAGGCGACGAAGTCTTGGAAATACTGGCCAACAGTAAACCGTGTAGATAACGTTTACGGCGACCGTAATCTAATCTGCTCGTGCCCAAGCATCGAAAACTACGAAGATTAATTCCGTATGTGATCACAGCTTATCAAGTTGGACACAGGCTTGATAAACATAGAAGTACAAAAGCGAACCGGAAGGTTCGCTTTTTTATTTGAGTACATTCGTCTTGGATTTAGGTAAGTAAAATCATTATTGGACAGAAATGAGTTAGAGTTGGCGATCCAAGTCAGATAATCTGAATTTGGGCAAATCTGGCTTAAAAATAAGAGCCTTAAATGGAGAATTTTTACCTTTGAATCAGTCTTTCAACCCTGACGGTCTGGAAATCCCCAAACTTTGCAACGGAGCCGCTTTTTGTCGACACAGACTTTCCACTACTGAGCTAATTTCCGCTGGCATAACACCAAGTTTGTTCCCAACCTCTAGCCTATCGTCAAAAACCAAATTAAAAAAATAACGGTAAATATCTTGCCATTGGTGGAGACGTTTCAGGCTTATTCTGCGTGCATACTCAGGCTTAACCAGCCGTTGAACTCATGCCAAAAATATTGGTTCCAATTGGGATGAGATGGGAATAACTGTTCGACTCTAAACTGCTTATTGGTTAACACGCCTATGCCAACATGCCAGTAGCTTTGCGCATAATCAATGAACAATCGATACCATTTTTCATTCCACCAGCTCATGGTTTTTGTCATCGCAGTTGATTTTGAATTTGGCATTTGTTTTTGTACATGGCAATAGAACAGAGCTGTTTGATCACGGCTGACTTCCTCACAGAAAGCGGTAATCGCAGCTCCACGCAAAAAACTTTCATGTTCAAGAACAATAGCTTGAGGAGGAAAGCTAATCACCTTCTGTCGTAGATTCTGGAAGTGAGCATGAGCAGCATATACTGGGCGAAAAATGAGCGCCTCTTTAGACAAAGCGTGACGATGCTCGGCATAGGCAAGCATATCAAACTGACTGCGAGCCATGATTTTGCTGTAAGTTTTCTCAGCTTTACTCAAGACATCCTCATCATCTTCGACCTTTTGCTCAACTGCATCCAACTTATAAATGCCAGACGGTAAAGCTTCTGACAGCAATGAGGATTGGCTGGATAGTGCATTGTCATTGATAAGTAACATATAACCAGAACGAGCATCAGCGCTTGAGACAGTCCAAAGATAGGTTTCACGCTGCTGACTTTGATGGTGCTGGAAACCTGATCGGCAGGTTTGCACGCATGTTCTGGTTTGAATCAACGGCAAACTAAAATTAGCCTCCCACTGACGACTGGCGTAAGTAAGCAAATTCGCAAGCATCGTAATGCGCTGTGAAAACGCTTTATTACTCAGCTTACAGACCTTTTGAAGATTATCAGGAGTCACGCCTTTAATGAGCGCATCCATTATTGGCTGAAGTTGTTTGCTTAGCTTCTCAACATTCGGCAGCGTGACGACTTGCTGACATTGAGCACACTTAACTCGCTGGCTGCCAGAGGCAGTGAAACCGTATCGGTGAAGTTGTGGTTGCAAGCAACCACAGCTATCAAAAAATTCCAGATCAAATTGCTCTCGTTTAATCTGTTGAGCGAGTTCGATTATCGGTTGGTTGGATAATACTGGAGGGAATGCCCCGCATTCGGGGCAATGCCATGCATCATAGCCAAGCCGATTAGAGCGAGTATAAATGCTAAGATCTTGCTGGCCACAATTGGGACAACCGTAAGTCTTACACCCATTATATTCTACTCTAAATGGCATCCGCTCTCCTGTTACCGTTGCTTATTCAGATACATCTACTTGACGACCTAACGCAGGCACTTTGACATGTTTCTTAGCTTTAAACTGGTTAATTAACGTCTGTGTAATAGAGCTACTTTCAGATAACAGTTTGCCATCTGCAAAGACTTTATAGCCGTCACCACCGCTTGCAGCATAAGAGTATGTTGCTACTTTATAGGTTTGAGTATCTTTTACTGCCTTACCTTGAATTTTCAACGTCAGTAAACGTTGCCCCTCAGGCCTTTTACCATCGTATTTTGCTTCAATACCAGAGAATTGAGCTAATCCGTAAGGCAACTTGTAGCTATATTCTAGTAGCTCTTTAACTTGCTTACCCGTCAACTCAACCACTGACAACTTATCAGTGAATGGGAACAGGTCCATAACGTTTTCCATCGTGACCGGACCTTTGTTTAAGTCCACACGAATACTGCCTGAACTAATCATACTTATATCCGCATTACCAGCTTCACGCATCATGTCCGCAACTAAGTTTCCGACATTAGATTCACGGTAATATCGACGGAATGCCGTTTTATCAATTGTCGCTATCTCTTGATTCAGCTCTGGATATTTAGCTCGCGCATCGTCGATTAACTGCCCTGTTTTAGCATCTCTTGCTAACTTGTCAGATTCGACAGGTATCAGTTTCCCTTCTAGCAAGTTTACACTGTGTTTATCTGTATCAACGGCAAACTTAGTGTAACCAAGGTATTTTCCTTGTCCGAAAGTTAACCCAATAACGGTGCCTGTTTTGGGGTGAACAACGGGTTTCCACAAACCATGGTCAGAGTGACCGCCAAAGATAACATCAACCCCCTTTAGCTTTCCTGCCATTTCATAGTCTTCATCGAAGCCACGTTGCACTTCGGGATCCGCTTCTTTATCCGTCTGCATAGGCGCAGTTTTGTTTTGGTGCGTTAATACGATCACCATATCGACTTCATCACGAATTTTATCAACCCAGAACTGAGTCACTTCCGCAGGGTCATCAACGGTTAAGCCTTTGCGGTTTCCTTTCCACATGGTGTTATAAAAGGCATCAACACCCATCACACCAATAACCCCGATACGAATGCCGTTGCGTTCAATGATTGTGTACGGCTGCGCAAAAGGTGCGTTGTTTTGTTCAAATTTAATGTTTGCATTCAATACTGGGTAAGCCGCTCTTGGCATATTTTGTTTGAGTGTTTCCCAACCATATTCAAACTCATGATTACCTAGTGTTATTGCGTCGTATCCCATTGCACTGTACAGGTCAAACGAGAGTTTCCCTTTTGTTTTTTTAGCCAGCGATCCAGTAAAAATATCACCCGCATCGAGCAGGAAGCTGGTGTCTTCTTTTGCTCGCACTTCCTTGATTAATGTGGCTAAGTAAGGAATGCCACCAATACGTGCTATATCAGGGTTCCAGAACGCATCTACAGGTTCGTAAACACTTTCAATATCATTGGTATGGAGTAAGGTTACATTACGAATTTCTGCAACCGCGCTGTTCGAAACACCAATCATAGTTGCAATCAATGACAACATTATTGGCGAGGCAATTTTCTTTTTCATAGTCTGTTCCGTGCAAAGTGAAAAGCAAAATGTGACATGGTTAGTGTCGGATTGATTATGCTTAGCTCAATACACGTAATATTTGAATCAGCTCACATCAGCCATATAGAAAACAGAAATGGAACTCCGGAGTTTCTTTTTGTGTTGGTCGTAAGGCATGCAAAGAGTTATATGCAAAAAGCGAACACGTAGCAAAGCTAGGGAATTCCAGATAGTCTGAGCTGAATAACGGATTAAAAGATAAGTGTGCCTTTCTGTCAGACACACTTATCCTGACATATAAATACAGTATTTGTAGTGGCTTAATGATCCCGGACAGAACTAACAGCATATTTAACCTGAACTCGGGATAACCTAAGCCTATCAGTACTACTCTTTTAGCGCCTAACCTATTTAAAATCAACGCAATAGACCAGCTATTGTCGTATAATGCTACCTAGTTATGCATCTAAAATTACAGTACTAAGTAATGAAAAAGTATCTATGTTTTTAAATCAAAGGGTTATAGCCTTTCTTGTCCCGAATTCAGGTTATTTAGTCATTAGAAAAAATAGGTCAAATAATGAGAAATGTGTCCCAAATCTTTGGCTGGAACACTTTGGGGCAGAGGTGTGTTTGCCATAGCCAGTTAAATAACCCCTGACAAACGCTCTGATAGAGGAAACGTTGCAAACTGTATTATCTTCTGACTCTATAAACCTAATTTATGGGCATTCTAAGCAGAGCTAGGGGTTAGCTCTGATGCAACCAATGAATCTACCCAATGGCTTCGAGCTTGCTCGTACATATCACAGATCACCTGCTCGGTAACGAGGAGAGATACCTCCTCGGCCTTTGCGAGTGTTTTCTCGATGTGCTTCATATCGCTACGTTGCTGCGCATGGGCATTTAAGATATGGCAATACATTACCAATTGGCCGCGGTAGAACCCACTGCGCTGCCACAATGCTAACCCCTCCTCCGCTCGCTCAATGGCTTGTTGATACTCACACTTAAGCAAGTGCTTACGGGCAAGGCCATTTAGACAATCGGTGTAGGAGTGGTGCAGATCATTTTGCGCTGCGATTGCCTTGGTTTGGCGTAGCAATTCAATCGACTCATCGATCTGGCTAGGTACTCCATCGCTGTACTCATTGATAGATTGATGTAGATGGTTTCAGCGGTATTATCTAACGCTTTGGCGATTACCAGTGCCTCTTGATAATCTTGATAGCTCTTTTGGAAATACTCGCTGTCTTGAGTTTCTAACCCTAACGAAAGGTAGCAAAGCCCACGTTGCGTCATGGCGCGGCAGCGGATCATTTCAAGGTGAGAACGGTGCGCCTCTTCAATGAGGGGCTCGATGATGGTAAGGGCTTTTGACGTCTGGCCATGTTGCCTTAGCGTCATAGCAATCTGCACCTTCGCCTCCCCAATTGTCTCTGGAGAGCTGCCGATAGCGGCAAGGTCTTCAAACACGGATAGCGCCTCATCCATACGACACTGCTGTTGGTACAGCTTACCGCTCAGGTGCAGGAAGTCCTCTCGGTCTTTCTCCGAGATCTGCGCACTTTCAAGGTAGTGCTGGGCTTCGATGAAGTTTTTGTAGCCTAGCTGAGCCTCAACATTGATTCCGTTGATCTGGTCGGCATAATAGTAAAATAGGCACGTCAGTGCGGTGTTTTTTGATTCATCAGACTGATGGTCGAGCAAGGCCCGCTTCATCAATGGATTGATCGAAAATGCCTGTCCGGGCAAGGTCTGGATAAACGAGTGCTGAGTCAACCTATCCAGTTCGGTAGCTGGGTATCCGGTATTGTATTGCCGGATCATATATTGAAAAAGTTGGCTATCGAAGTGCCGACAGTTTGCCAGTACTTTCAGGGTTGCACTCTCCGCTCGGTCTAGGTAGCGGATAAATCTATCTAAGATCTCTCTCTGGGTCTTGCCCTGAAAATCATCCGGCGTTGGGGTTCGTAATAGAGTGAACTTAATTTTTTGATAGGTATCAACAGAGACATCAAGGTAAAAGGGAACCCCCTTGCTGTTCTCGACGATAACATCAATGATTTCAGAGTCTTGGATATCACAACTTTCCAAAAAATAGCGCGCATCGGTTTCAGAGAGTGATTCGAGGATGTGCGAATCCAACACCTCTGCCCAATCGGACTGGTACTCTGACCATCTCAGCTTGTCTCGACCAGCAATCACAAACAGCACGTTGGGATGATGGGTAATCCACTCACGCACCCATTCATCGACTGAAAAAAAGTGCCCCTCACGATAAGCGTTGTCCCACATTGCCTCGTATGAGTCGATAAAGACACACAGCTTTTGTGCATCATCCTTATCTAACGCAGCATTCAAGTCTTCAGCCAGCATCATAGGCAGGCGCTCTGCGATTTGCTGTGGAGTTAGACTTGGTAGCTCTTTGAAGATACGGCTGCCCGCCGAACTCCACCAGCGTTCTAGGACGTTCACGCCTTTTTTGCCCAATACGGCTAGCTTAGTCACTACGCTGGCAACTGGTAGCGCCTCTAGTGTCTCGACCAAGGCTTGAGCGATGTCCGTCATCAGATCAGAGGTTTGCAGGTACTCTAGGCTAGGGTCGTTGATGGTGATATCGGGGTTTACCTTTTGCAGATAGATCAGGTAGGCAAAATCAAAGGAGCGAAAGCTCGGCTTGGGCTTAAACTGTTGGGCTAAGGTTTGGCGCAATGAGCGGAGGCAAAAAGCGCAATCTTGATAAGCGGGGTCCTCCATGTCGATACGTACATGGCACCAGTCACTAGTTAGAGATTCACTTTTCGAGAGCTCTTTAAGCAATCGAGATTTGCCAATACCGCCAAAACCATAAAAATTAATGACGCTATGCTCAGTGGAGTCAAAGTTATGGATTGCCTTTCTGAATGTCTCCCTCGGAAGCTCTCGGTCGGTGAAGATGCGTTGAGCCTTAATTGGGGCACTATTGAATGTGTGTTTAGGTTTAAGAGCCATCGAATTCCTTTCTCGACTATGCCGGTACGTTTAGGGAGGATATCGCCTCGGACAAATGTGTGCCCTAGACCCTGCCCCAATCATAAATGATTCTTGCGGGAAGTCATGGTTAGCTAGAATATATCAACTAAACATTTGATCTGAATCGATTTGGGCGGCAGCTATGTATTATTACCCCACGTTGTCTAGAATGATGTTTACTGCGGGGTATCGCTCGACTTTATAAGTGAAAAGCTAGCATCCTTATTTTCGGTCCATATGATTTCGTCACCTTGCTACCAATTGAGATCCTTTAGATAATCGTCAGAGATCTCGAAGTAGTGCTCGCCTTTCTCGGTTACTTTTATCGGTATTCTCATAGATTGACCTTTTCTTAAACAAGTATTCGACAATCAGCACTATTGAATCATAATGAAAACTAAGTCAAATATGCATATTAGGCTTGACGTAAACAATAGGTTTCAGCACGGAATGGGGCATTTCTGATCTAGAAGTGCTCACAGTGAACTTGTGATCACCGTAAACAAAAAACTATTAGCAAATAAGCAGTTAATTGCGTCTTCTCATACTGATGATGTACCCCCTCTGTCCAAAACGCGACGATTTTCGTCAACTTCTATTCAGATATCATTCACATAGTCTTCTAGCATGAGCTTTTCTCAACAAAGAAAGGACAAATTAATAATGTTAGAAATACCATCAGAAAAATACCGAGCAGCTCCTGTTATCAGCTTTCCACAGCGAACCTGGCCATCAAAGATATTAGACAAAGCCCCTCGCTGGCTCTCAACCGATTTACGAGATGGCAATCAGGCTTTATCTAACCCAATGAATATTGATAAAAAACTGAAGCTCTTTAACCACTTAGTTGAATGTGGATTCAAGGAGATTGAGGTAGCATTTCCATCAGCATCGCAAACGGATTTTGACTTTGTTCGATGTCTGATCGAAAACGAGTTAATTCCAGATGATGTTACTATTCAGGTGATTACGCAATCCAGATCGGACTTGATTGAGCGAACTATTGATTCTCTAATCGGGGCGTCTAAGGCCATAGTCCATTTGTACAATGCTACAGCTCCGTCTTTTAGAGATATTGTTTTTTCTCAGGATAAAAAGTCTACTCTAGAACTTGCTGTAAATGGGGCTAAACAGATTAAAGCCTTGTGTGAAAAACATCCTGAAACTGTATGGACTCTTGAGTATTCACCAGAGACATTCAATTTTACGGAACCCGAGTTTGCACTTGAAATCTGTGAAGCAGTAGCGTCCGTGTGGCAGCCAAGTAAGACACGGCAGCTTATCATTAACCTGCCAACAACTGTTGAATGTAACACTCCTAACGTTTTTGCAGACCAGATTGAACACTTCATAAATACATTTAGTTCATTAGAGCACGTTACTATTAGTGTTCATCCTCATAATGATCGAGGTACAGGTGTTGCTAGTGCTGAACTTGCCATACTGGCAGGAGCAACTCGGGTCGAAGGTTGTTTATTCGGGAACGGTGAACGTACAGGTAATGTTGACTTGGTCACACTCGCACTAAACCTTTATTCACAAGGCATTGATCCTAAATTGCGCTTTTCTGACATTCGGCATACGGTTGAACTCGTCGAGCAGTGTAACGAAATACCTGTTCATCCTCGTCACCCATATGCTGGAAGGTTTGTTTTCACCGCCTTTTCGGGGTCTCATCAAGATGCCATTAAAAAAGGATTTTCTTCGCATAGCTCTAAGTTGAAGAGCTTCTGGGATATCCCTTACTTGCCGATAGACCCTATGGATTTGGGGTGTAACTATGAAGAAGT
Source organism: Vibrio mytili (assembly GCF_000830505.1). Lineage (GTDB taxonomy): Bacteria > Pseudomonadota > Gammaproteobacteria > Enterobacterales > Vibrionaceae > Vibrio > Vibrio mytili. Next base: position 61,875 of record NZ_JXOK01000004.1, read on the forward strand.
GATTCGTGTAAATAGTCAATCAGGTAAGAGTGGTGCTGCATGGTTACTCCAAGAAAACCACGGATTGTTATTGCCTAAAATGCTCCAGGCCGATTTGAGTAAGAAAGTGAAAAGTCATACCGATAGATCGGGATGTGAAATTAATCTTTCGGAACTATGGCAACTATTCAGAGAGTCTTATGGTCTTGTCAATAATCCGACCTTAAGATTGCAGAGTTATCAGAGCCAAACAACAGCGTTTGGCCAAAAAATTCAAGCCAAAATTCATCACAACAACAAAATGATAGGATGTGTTGGCTCTGGGAATGGTCTAATGTCTGCGTTGCTAAAAGGGTTAATGGAACAATATGGTTTGCAGGTGAATATCGTTGACTATCACGAGCATACACTCGGTTCACGAACCCAAAGCAAAGCGGCCTGTTATGTGCAGCTACAGTCTACGATTTCTAATGTGAGCTTTTTTGGTGTCGCAATTGAAGAAGATGCAACAAAAGCGTCTCTACAAGCACTGTTGAATGCCTACTCTAATGTACTACAGACTAACTTAGCGCTTTAATCGTGTTCTAATGGATTAACCATCGGACAATATTCCCTCGGAGACAGCCCTGTTCGACTTTTAAACATCGAGCTAAATGCACTAGGCTGTCATATCCAATCGCCAATGCAGTATCTAACACACTACACCCGCTGGCTAGAAGTTCAGACGCATGGAGTAATCGCTTCTGACGTAGCCATTCTGTGAACGTAAGACCTAGCTCTTGCTGAAACCGACGAGAAACAGTTCTTTCACTTTGGCCCAAATACTTGGCAGCATCTGAAGCTGTCCATGGGTGTGAAAGACGCTCAGATACGTTATTACAGAGCATACCCAATGCCTCTGTTCTTGGATTGGGGAGGTAAAAATCAATGGGGTTTAGCAAACGCAATTCATCAAGTGTCAGTTCAAATATTCGTTCTTCTCGCGTTCCCGCTCTCCGAATATCAGGTAGAGATACGGCCTCAACAATTAAACTGGTCAGCAACGACGAAACTTTCGATAGTACACAGCTATTGGGAAGGTCTGCCCTGGCCATAGGATCAACAAAAAGCGTACGGACTCGAACGTCCCCCGTCATTCTAAGACTATGTAAGGTGCCAGCAGGTATCCATAGCCCTTGATTCGTTGTCACAACCCATGACTCTGATTGTGTATCCACTCGAATAACACCGTTTAAAGCATGTAAAAACTGAGCACACTGATGAGTATGAGGTGGTTCTACATCCCCATGAGAATAGTTGTGCGCATATGCAAGTATTGGAGGGCCCAACCTTTCGTCACAAAACTTCATAAATACTCGAGTAATCCTTACAAGATATGCGGCATGAAAAATAATGTAGCTAACTTATCCAAAATTCTCCAGAAGAAAGATAAGCTCTGTTTCCCTACTGAATAGTTTAACCAGTAGACATATGCCTACACCTATAGCACTCAGATACAGTTAAACATTAGGTAAATTAGGGCAAACGTCGAGACTCAGGAACGTCGTGAGTAAAGGTTCTGAATTGAAACGGAGCATTTTCGTGTTTCATGCCCCATTAATCCACCTGTAGAAAAAAGCGATTCAACGAACAGCAAATCTCTGCCAGCTTACGCTAACATCGTTTGATATTAGTCGCTAAGGGAAGTCAACCACTGAGACCCATGCTGGATTAGCGCCACAAGGCGCGCGGTCTAGCTCATTGAGCTGGCCAGTCTGGGCATCAATTTGATACAAGGCTAAATGATCGGATAGTTCACCGCTAGCCAGTAAGTATTGCCCATCATGGGTCAGCGCAAAACTGCGTGGCTGAGTGACAACATGATCATACCCCGAGTAACGTGGGACGGGATCATTGGCCGTAATTTCCAAGCGGCTAATGATGCTGGTAGTACGCTCTGAGACATATAAATAACGGCCGTCAGCCGATAACTGAATATCCGCCGCCCAGGTGCGTGGCACATCAGGCACGACGCGTTTTTCTGGTGGCAATCCTTTTTCCAAGCCAAGCATTTCAAGGGGCGCAGCTTCCACTTCATCAATCAGCGTCATCGCTCCGGTTTCGCTATCAAAAGCGAACACATTCACCGATGCGATCATTTCACACAACACGTAGATAAACTGACCACAAGCGGAAAACACCAAATGACGCGGCCCTGACTCTCGCGCAAAAGAGTATTGATGAACCAAAGCTGCTTGATGATCACTATCATCGACATGCCGATAGACGTTGACGCGATCTTGCCCAAATTCGGTGGCCACCAACCACTGGTTGTCAGGGCTAATGTTAAAAGCGTGGCAGTGTCCTTCTAATGGGATGGTGATGTTTTTCGCTCCCAGACTGCCGTCGTCTTCAAGACGATTTAACGTGGCCATATTGTGATCAAATGAGGCGCTCAGTAACCAGTGACTATTGTGGTCAACATCCAAATTGACCATGCTTACTGCCTGCGGCGTCCGGTCCAATTCAGTCAGGTCCCCACTCTTTGGATCAATCGCTAGGCGCACAATGCAATAAGGTGCTTGGTGCAAAGCGGCATACAGATAGTGTCCATCTCGACTCACCACCATCGGCATCACCAAATTGCCAACGTCAGTATTTCCCAAATGAATGAGTTGCTTCCCTTGTTGTTGGTAGCGAGAGATGGTGCCAGACTCCGCGTTGGAGAGGTAGATAAAGCGTTTCATGTAAGCCTCTTGTTTTGGTTAGTCGTGCCTTGGTCAGTTATCTTTAAGCTTGAGAAGCGCAATTGGTACATTACAACACGCCATAGATGAGATAACCGTTGTATCCCAAATAACACGCTAACAGCACAATACCTTCGATGCGCGTAATCGTTTGGGACTTGCCAAAACGGGCGGCAGTCAACAACAGTAATCCCGTAACAAAAAGCATTGATGTCCAGTCACGCCAGAAGACTTCAGCACCAATATTCGCAATAGGTTCGATAGTACCAGCAATACCGATGACGGCTAAAGAGTTAAACATGTTCGAGCCAACTACGTTACCTACGGCAATATCATGTTCCCCTTTACGCGCTGCCACAATCGATGCTGCTAATTCTGGTAACGAAGTTCCTAAGGCCACAATGGTAAGCCCAATTAATAGATCACTAACACCTAATTCTTGCGCAATTTCTACCGCTCCCCACACTAAGATTCGGGAGCTGACAATCAATAAAATGAGACCAGTGATGAGCCAGAAAATCGATGACTTCATTGACATGCTTTGACTCGACAGTTCATCGCCCATTTCTTGTTCTAAATGGTCTCCCTTTGAGCGCAATGCGCTCCAGATTGACCAGCCAATCAAAAGCATAAAACCGCCAATCAAAGCCCACGCTTCTAGCGTACTAACATGGTGATTCCATAGCATCGCCCCGATCACAAGTGTTACGAGCAGTAGAATGGGAAGCTCTTTTCGTATGATACTTGAATGAACAGCAATTGGCGCAATGATAGCCGTCACACCGAGTATTAAGGTAATATTGACAATGTTCGAGCCAACCGCGTTTCCAAGCGCAAGAGCAGGGTTTCCGTCCATAGCGGCCATGGCCGAAACCACCATTTCAGGGGCTGATGTACCAAATCCGACGACCAGCATACCGATCAATAATGGAGGCATTCCCGCGTAGTTGGCACTAGCGGCAGCACCTTCAACAAACTTATCTGCGCTCCACACAAGTAATGCAAAACCAGCGATGATCGCGAGAGTGGCTAGTAACATGTTTTATCCTTATTAAACAACGTAAAAGTATAGAATAACGGCCAGAGCGAAACGGTTATCAATTCGCTCAAAAAAACAACCTATAGAAAGCCGCAGGAAACATTGTCCACAAAATCATCCAAGTTGGACGAAGGTGGAAGCTGGAGCATTGAAGATGGGGATTCGACGTCACCAATCAAGGTGGATCTTGAATACAAATGAAAACAACTGGAAATAGGGATAAACTCGATGATTTCGCGCACAACCCCTAAGAACAAAGCGTACCATGCATTCATAGCAGGTTTCCTTTTGTCATTTAGGGTAGGCAAAAAAGACAGAAGCATTACACCAATCCTACCCGCACTGATGTTTTACTTAAGTCTTGCCAGAACAAATCGAACGTGAATACCACAAGCATGAGGCTTGGAGACTGTTGATATTCACTCCTCTATTCATTCATAGAGGAAGGCTACTCCCTTAAACGAGCTGAATTGTAACGAATATATGCAATTAATATCAAACATTAAATGACGAGGTGAGTATAATTATCGCCTCTACTTTAGAAGCACTTGCTCAAAATAGTCGATGGCTTGTATCACGATAATGAGCGAGATACTTCCTTTCCCTGCTGAATTCGGGGTTTATCGTGTTGATGCAACTCTGCCGCGTTATAAAAACTTCACCCGCTCATCAATACACTCATCCGAACCCATTTCAAATTCGCGGCATATCCAAGGACGATTTTCATAAATGGAGCACATGAAAGTATCTCGATCTAACGCTGCGCACCAACCGTCACTTAATCGCATCATGGTTTCACCACCGTACTGGTCACGTGCGATAAATTCTTCTGGCACGCCAGTATCTGAAATGATCATCACTTCAAGGCGACAGCAGCATGCTTTACAGTTTGAGCAGGATACGTCTGAGGAAGATGGGGATTTAGTTGGTATAATCATGAATCGCTACAATTTGGTCAATTGGGTATGATAACGCAAATATTAGACTGACGACCGTACTTTCTGGTTTCATTAGCCTTGCTTGTCCATAAATATCCCTCAACCGATAACAAGTTACCTATCCCAAATAGCACTATTTGAAGTCAGCGTTATATTGTCCATTGTGCTCTTTAAATCGCTGTTTTATTTCTAGAATTTTAGGCAACTGCTGTATAAACAGTGGGACAAGATTTGGGTCGAAATGCTTTCCTGCTTGCTCTTCAATAAACGCCAACGCGTCCTCAATAGCCCACGCTTTTTTATACGGACGCACACTGGTGAGAGCATCAAACACATCGGCAATGGCAGAAATGCGCCCTTCAAGTGGGATTTCTTCGCCGGATAATCCATTCGGATAACCAGTACCATCCCATTTTTCATGATGTGTCATAGCGATAGTTCTTGCCAGTGCAATCAGAGGTGATTTAGAGTTTGAGAGGATTTCGCCGCCTATTTCTGCATGCTTTTTCATCTCGTCATACTCATTGTCGTCAAGCTTACCTGGCTTAAGTAGAATCGAGTCCGGAATGGCTATCTTTCCAAGATCATGCATGGTGGCCGCCATTTTAAGTTCTTCGGCTTGCTGTTTGTTCATCCCAGCCGCCAGCGCTAATGTTTGAGTATAGTGACTCATGCGCTGAACGTGCATACCCGTTTCATTGTCTTTATATTCCGCAGCTCTTCCCAAACGTTGAATGAGATCGACTTGCGTTTCGCGCAACGCGTCAATTTGAACAAGCGATAAATGCGTTTTTACTCGAGCTCGGACAATCGCCGGTACAATAGGTTTGGTAATGTAATCTACGCCCCCCAACTCAAATCCTTTTTCTTCATCAATAGAATCACGTAGAGCGGTCACGAAAATCACTGGAATAAAGGAAGTTTCTGAGCTCGCTTTCAAACGTTCGCACACTTCAAACCCTGTCATTTCAGGCATCATGATATCAAGCAGAACTAAATCAACACTCTCTTGCTCAATTCGGGCTAATGCTTCTTGACCAGAGCGCGCGAACGTCAAACGGTAGTCGTCCTGTAGCACCTGACGCAGTACCTTGAGGTTCGCTGGTTCATCGTCAACAATTAAAATTCGGGGTAATTGCTGAGTAAACAAGGTCATACGGTTTCCTTTTGTTGAAGTGTTTCGATCGCATTGTTTATGTATCTTTCCGCCGACTCAAAATCAAAGTCGTCAAGCGCATTGACGGTGTCGCTGATCAGCTTTTTCACAGAGCTAGGCACACCATTTGATAGCTGTTGAGCGAGCTCATCGCTTACCTCACCAGATCGCGTAACCATCAACCACTCTTGCAGTAAAGGAAGGACATTGGTGGACTCTACGGTGTGAACGATCATTTCTGGCGCGTGAGTCGAACAATTCGACTCTAGCTGCTCAATATCTTTAAACAGATCGCTCCAGTGCTTTTGTGCTCGGTTTAATGCAACTAAAGCTTGTTCCTGCAAATGTTCATCTGCCGCCTTTTCAAGTGATGCGAAAGCGTGATACATAGGAATCAAAGCTAAATTCCCACTTATTCCCTTGAGGGCATGAGCTCGTTCGATGATATTTTTCCAATGGTTATCGTTGATTAACTGATTGAAAATACGATCAACAAGATCTGAATTTTTCTCTATGAGCGTTTTTAGCTCGTTCACATAGAGTTGCTCATCACCCCATAACTTCATCGCTTTTGCCATATTTACGACATGGAATTGATCAGCCCCCATTGGCGATTCAAGCGTTAGTGAGATTTCATCTCGAAACGCTACATTGATATTGAGTACGCTCGCCATTTCTTGGGTTAATTGGGCTAAGTCCACGGGTTTATTGGCAAAACCATTCATGCCCGCCTGTTTAGCTTGGATACGGTCTTCTGCGAGCACGTTCGCAGTCAACGCGATAATAGGCACGGTTTTAACGCCTTGCTTTTGCTCCCAATCACGAATGTGTTTACAGGCTCCTAGTCCGTCCAAGAGTGGCATTTGAATATCCATCAATACGATGTCTGGCTTCACTTTTTTATATTGAGCAACAGCCTCAATACCATCTTGGGCGGTGAAAATAACATGTCCTTGCCGTTCGAGAAGAATGCGCAGCAAATTGATGTTTTGTTCAATGTCATCACAAACTAATATCCGCAACTGAGGCAGAGTTACAACCTGCGTTGACCGACTTTGACTGGTCAACTCACTCTTTGGTAATGGTAACTCAACGGTAAAACAACTGCCTTTACCAGATTGACTTGTTGCCGTGATACTCCCGCCCATTAGTTCGACTAATTGCTGAGATATCGTGGTACCAAGACCAGTACCGCCAAACCGACGGCTCATTGAGGCGTCTGCTTGAGTAAAAGGTTCAAAAATGGCCTTTAGGCGTTCTGGTTTTATTCCAATACCCGTATCAATGACGTCAAAACGAATCCAATCCGGTTTACTTTCTATTGGAGAAATTGACAGCGTAACTCCCCCTTTTTCAGTGAATTTTATTCCGTTTCCTACCAAATTCATCAATACCTGACGAATACGATCTTCAGCACCATCAACCACCTTGGGCAGTTCATCCGACATGGTTAACGTTAATTCGATTCCTTTATGCTTAGCACTCAACCATAGCGTCGAAATCACAGAGTCCACACAAGCAGATAATTCAAATGGGATGCTCTCAAGCTCAAGCTTGTTTTTTTCTAGCTTTGCACTGTCAAGAATATCATTGAGCAAATGCAATAGTGAACGTGAAGCACGAGATACGGCTTCTAAATGTTTACGATCACTACCTTTAATATCTGAATCCATCAAAATATCGGTAAAACCAATGATTGCATTCATAGGCGTGCGAATTTCGTGGCTCATATTAGCGAGGAATGTCGACTTAATCTCTGAGGCGTGTTCTGCTCTTTGTTTGGCTTCGAGCAGCTCTTGCTCCATGACTTTGCGGCTTGAAATATCGACCATAATACCGTCCGTCCATACCGCTTCATTTTTAGCGTTGCGAACGAGCATGCCATTTTCTAGAACCCAAACGGTATGACCGTCTTTATGAATTAAGCGATATTCAATCTCATAAGCACCGCGATCATCAATATTCGCCCGTATATTACTGCACAAATCACGGTCTTGGCCCTCATACACACACGAAGCAAAATCGGCTTTTCCTGAAAGAAAATCTTCTGCTAAATAACCTGTAAACTTGAAAATCCCCTCACTTAAAAATACGGGAGTCCAGTTATGGTCAAGCAATCGACGAAAAGACGCTCCAGGGGTGTTTTGCATCAGAGAACTTAAACGCTGTTCACTTTCTCTTAGCTTTTCTTCCATCACTTTACGTTCAGAAATATCTGCGATGAATCCGACGAACAGGGTTTGACCACCTTCCAGATCAACACGGCCAACGGCCACGCGAACTGGAATGAGTTCTCCCATTCGATGCCTAGCATACAGTTCTCTTGGCGGACTGGTTCTTTTTCCGTGATCTAAAAACTGTTGTAAAAAACGTTTATATTGCGGTTGATACTTTGACGGCATCAACATGGAGACATTCCTCCCGATGACCTCGTCCTCTTTCCAACCAAATATTTTTCGAGCCGCACTATTAATGCCTTGTACTACGCCCAGCGAGTCTGTCGTCACAACCCCATCCGCTGCCGTCTCCAGAATGGCTTGAAGTCGCGCTTCTCCTTCGGTTTTTTCCTTAAGTAATTGACGATAGCGCAATTGAGAGCTGACGTTGACCGCGAGCGTTGAAATTAATAAAGCAAAAATAGAGACAACGACCGCCAATTCTATGTGATCAGATTCACTTACTAAATGGTTGCCGTGTGTGTCATGCACAATGAAACGAGCGGCTTCCATTCCTGTGTAGTGCATACCTGAAATAGCACACCCCATGATAAGCGAGGTAATTAACTTCAGGTGGATAGAACTCAGTGTAGGAAAGAAGAGCAGAAGTTTCGATCGAGACATCAGCGCCACGGTGGCTAAACTCACTGAGACCAGAATAGACAACACAAACCAAAAAGGATCATAGCGTAGCTCTACATGCATCTGCATCGCTTCCATTCCGATGTAATGCATCATCCCGATCCCCAGCCCGACAATCACACCATTGCGCAGATTGTGAACAAAAGAGTCCCGAAGGTTGATGAGCGAGCTGAGTACGATATAGCTGGAAAAAACGGCAGGCAGCAATGATACAGCGGTGAGAAAATAGTCGTACTGCATTTGGTGTGGCATTTGAAATGCGAGCATGCCAACGAAATGCATACTCCAGATACCACCAGCCATAATAAATGCGCCGGAGAACAGCGCAATTTGGCGCTGGTTTTCTGCTTCAATGTGTCGAGCCGTTTCGGCTAGGCGCAATGCGAAAAATGATGACATTGAGGCTAGAAATACCGAAACCGCCACTAGCCATGGTTCATAAGTCCCAGTGATGAGTTTGTTTGGGTCGACATCAAGGACAAAAAACTGCTCAAGCATAGCTATAAACTCAACATTAGTGACGATTTAATCAATAGTAAAATATGTACGAAGGCGACACCCTACTATTGATTAAATTGAATGTTAAGTGAATTGTTACCGCTTTCAGTATTCACATCACAAATCAGTTCAAAATCTAACGAAAAGGGCGTTAACAGCATATCTAACGAGCATTCCGCATTAAATTTTGCGCGTATTTGGTCGGTGTTAATCAGGAACACCCGCCTTTTGGGCTAGTTAAACAATAGCGTTTATAGGTTTTTCAATGCCACCATTTTTTAAGCAACGCATAACCATGTCCACTAACTGAACCAAACGTGCTTCGGACGGTTTTGTGCTCGCAAACGATCTTAAGCCGTAAATACTCATCACCAAAAAATCACTTAACAGATCACAATCTGCTTCTTCGGAAATTTCACCATTTTTACGCGCCAACTCCAGTTTCATCTGAATATTATTTTTCCATTGCGCAAGCATATTGCAGATGATTTGCTCAACTTCTTCGTCTTGATGATTCAGTTCACTCAGCGATTTTTGTAATAAACAACCCTGGCCATAATCACATTCGTTAAATTCGATCATATCGCGAAGATAACGCTCGAAACCGGATAAGATACGTTGCGGATCATCAAAAAACTGCTCGAATGCTTGTGATTTTGTCTCTGCATAATGCGCTAGAGCTGCCAGCAACAAACCTCGCTTGTTTTCAAATGCACAATAGATAGAGCCAGGATGGAGTCCTGTCACCCGCTTTAAGTCCTGCATGCTGGTTTTATTGTAGCCTTTAGCAATGAACTCATTCATCGCTGAGCGTAAAACATGTTCTCTATCGAATTCGGCACTTCTCATCTAACGCAACTCTTATACTGGTAACTCCCCTTAAGTTTACGGGGCTGAGACAGGTTTAACAAGCTATTTGAATGAACGTTCAAAAACTTCTTGAATGATCATTCAAAAAAGAGTTAGCATGTTTGAACAGTCTCCCAATACGAAGAGCATAAACATGACTACGACATTATTTGAAGCCTATAAGCTTAACGAAACAATTACACTCAAGAATAAAATCGCAATGGCACCACTAACCCGCTGTATGGCGGATGACGATTTGGTCCCTACCGATACTATGGTTGATTACTACGCCAAACGTGCGGATGCTGGTTTGATCATTTCTGAGGCAACCATCATTCGAGCCGATGGTCAAGGCTACCCAAATACTCCGGGGCTCTTTACACAAGCTCAGATAAAAGGGTGGAAAAAAGTCACCGATGCCGTTCATGCCAATGGCGGTAAGATTTTTGCGCAACTCTGGCATACCGGTCGTGTGGCACACCCAAATTTCTTTGGTGGTGATTACGTACTGGCCCCATCAGCTGTCGCTTTTGATGGCACCGTTCCGCGTATGCGAGAGTTAGTTTATACCGTGCCTAAAGCCGCAACGCATGAAGAAATCACTCAATTGGTTGAAGATTACGCTCAAGCGGCACAAAACGCGATTGAAGCGGGCTTTGATGGCGTGGAAATCCACGGTGCAAATGGTTACTTGATCGATCAGTTTTTACATTTCGACACGAATCACCGTACAGACGAGTATGGCGAAACACCAGAAAACATGGCTCGTTTTCCTCTGGCGATTATTGACGCTGTTGTCGATCGTATCGGTGCTGATCGCACAGGGCTGCGTGTTTCTCCTGCTGGTTATGCGCACATGGAAGCCGACGAGCGCGATCGTCAGGTATTCGATTACTTCCTTCCTGAAGTTGAAAAGCGCAACCTTGCCTATCTACACGAAGGGATGTTCGATGACAGCATGGAGTTTGACTTCCTAGGTGGCCGGGTATCAGAGTATATGCGCAAAACGTATTCAAAAACGCTCATGGGTGTTGGTGGTTACACTGCACAAACTGGTGCCGAAGCCATTGAAGCGAATAAGTTTGATTTGATTGCGATTGGTCGTCCATTTATCGCCAACCCTGATTACGTAAGTCGAGTTCAGGAAAACAAAGAATTGGTTGAATACGACGCAGCAATGCTAGAGACACTGGTGTAAATTAACTCTAGTCAATGTTAAACATAAAGCCCCTGTTCGTTTTATTCGACCAGGGGCTTTCTTCAAAACAACTCAAACATCCATGCAGTAAGAAGCTGTCACGCTCAGTCCTGACAGGAAACTAGAACTCATACTTAGCGGTAAGAGAAAAGTTGCGTTTCGCTTGAGACAAGTCTTTGTCTTCGGACGCTAAATCACGCACGTCATTCCAGTTGTAGTACTCTTCGTCAGTTACGTTAAAAATACCCGCGCGCAACGTCAAATCACGAACTGGCTTATAATAAGCCGTAATGTCAACGACCGTCGAAGCAGACATTGGTAAGTAATCGCCATCTATATCACTGGCCTTCTTCTTGGCAGTGTAATTTAAGTTAACCGAAGTTCCCCATTGATTGTCAGAATCATAATTTACACCTAGCACGGCATTCCAAGGGTTTACACTGTTTAATGGCGTTCCGTCTGCATCTTCTCCTTCAGTGTATGCAGCAACAATACGTGAACTAAAGCCGTCGATCGGCATGAACTCATCCCAAGATAAACGGTTCGAAACTTCAACACCTTGAATGGTCGCTTTGTTTATATTGATTGACTGATAAACAGCGTCTCGAGTTGCAAAACTTCCTGACACAAGCTGGTTATCAATAAAGTCATCATAATCGCTATAGAACAGAGCAATTTCACTGCTCATGAGCTCGCTATTGTAACGCCACCCCGCTTCATAGGAGATACTCTCTTCCGCTTTTAGATCCGAGTTAGGCTTGTTTACATAGCCATACATAGGGTTACCGTATGAGTAATAAAGCTCTTGGAAGTCAGGCACGCGGAAGCCTTGACTAACCTGAGCAAATAGTCGGTGCTCCTCAGTTAGCTTGTACACCGTTCCTAAACGTGCCGTGACAGCAGAGTCAGAATAGTTTTTGTACTCACTGGTGTCATTTTGGCTTGGGTTAGCACTGGTATCTCCCGGTTTTGTCTCGAACGAATCGAAACGCAATCCTGGTGTCACGATAAAATCATTAAATACGATTTCGTCCTGAACAAATACGCCATAACGCGTTTCTTCTGCTTCAGGAATGTAAAAGATCACTTGATCATTACCGACGGAGTTAAACTCTTTGTTGATATTAGCAATATCTTTGTTCGAGTAAGACGCGCCGTAAATCAAGTTATGTTCGGCGTCCCCAGTCATAAAGAACTTATCAAACTGAGCATCGAACTGAATGCCTTCATCCGAATAGAGGTAATCTTTTTTCTGCACATTACCATTGGAAACTGAAGTACGATCCGTGACACCTGTTTCTTCTTTACTCATCCAATCTAACTGCCAAGTAATTCGGTCCGCTAATGTCGTTTCTGCATTCCAGATGTGCTTGAAGCCTAGTTGATATTGTTCAGTTTCGTCATAGCCCGATGCATTTTCGTATGGCGCCCTACCCGTACTGTAATCAAGCGCAGGCAGTTCATTCTTGTTACGAATATAGTTACCAGAAAACTCTAAACGGTGAGCAGGATTTAATTGGTACTGTAGCTTCACCAATAAGTTGTTGGCACTGCTGTCTTGCTCATCTGGCTTACCAAAGTTGTCGACTTCTTGTCCGTCACGACGGGTGTAGGCGACCAGAGATTCAAGATCGCCGACTTTGTTTGCTAATGCAATGGTTTCACTAAATGTGTCATCAGAAGAGGAATAATTGAATTTTGCATAACCACCAAAGTTTCGGTCTTTCAATAAATCTGCTGGGTCTTTAGTCTGGAAGGCTACAACGCCACCGATTGCGTCAGAACCTTGCAAGGAAGAAGCTGCACCTTTGACAATTTCTACCGATTTAAGCATATCGGTATCGACCTCGACACGTGAGGAGTTAACAAATTCCGCGCCAGACTCAAACTGGTTTGGCTGAGAAACGCCATCAACGATGACTTTAATTCGGTTACCTTCAATCCCTCGAATGTTAATACTCTGTACACCCTGGCGAGAGTTACTCTGTAAATTAACCCCTGGGGTGTACTTAAATAGTTCGTCAATATCCTCAACCATATTGTTTTCGATGGTTTCTTCATCGATGACGGTCACTGTTGCAGCGGTGTCGATGGTTTGAGTATCAAGGCGGGTTGCCGATACGACAACTTCATCAAATGAGTAGGTATTTTCTTCAGCCATGACTGGTGCTGAAAGTACTGCGCCGATAATAATGGCGAGTGGCGTTGGCTTAAACATGATTGTATCCGTATTAAAATGTTAATTCGACTCAATCGATTTCCACAAATTTGACACGCAAAAGCCCGAGCGACATTCGCATGCGAGTCGCTTTTTAGTATCAAATAAGGGGTATTCGTTGAGCTAAGGCTTTAGGCTACGTATTTGCGTTCTTCTATTCAGTTATTCATAAGTTGGTTCTTGCGTTACGTATCACTGTGAGACTAAGCACTCTTTTCCGTTCTGACGTGACCTTCTGTTAGGTGAATAAAATCGAGCATATCATCACCAGAAATCACAAACGCCTGACCAAATCCTTTGACATAGCGCCCCGAATCGGGAACCAGACAATAAAGGTTGAAGTCTCCAAGTTGGCTTAAGTTATCAACCATCTCGCCAAAACGCGCCTTAAGTGCGCTAATACCTTGTTGCCATTGTTGCGTGTGTCGTTCAACCAATTCTGCGCGTGTATCGAACGTCAGTCTTTTACGAGCGTAAATATTCTTGCACTCACTTTCGTCCTCAATCATTAAAATGGAAACATTACGATTGGTTTTGAGGTTTTTCCCATGAGCCGCAATATCACTGACTAAGATATAATAACCGTTACTATCAAACGCAAACGGTGCATATGTGGCATTGGGAATACCTGCAGCATTAATCGTGGCTAACTGTAATGTTTTACGGGAATCTCGAAACTCGCGAACTTCAGGCTCTAGCCGTCCCTGCAATCGCTCACGGCGAACGTCTTCTCGTTGAGCATTATCTTGCGGCTGACTTGTTTTATTCATGCGGCAAACTCCTTTTTCATTTTTACAAATGCTTCTACCTGATGAGGAAAAAGCTGACGTTTTTCATCTCGGCCCAAATACACCTTAAACACACAATGTCCTGCAGCATCGAAGAAACCAATATAATGGCTTTCTGCACCACGAAACGGCTTACTGACTAACGCGATGTTCTCAACCAAATCTAAGCGGAGATGACCATGTAATTCACCGTCTCTCCCCATCAAGTTATAGTATCCGTGAGCTTCTTTACCTTTAGGAAAGTTAGCTTTCACTTCAAAGATTGACCCGAATGAGTGAACAATTGTTGTCACTTTCCCCCACTCAGATAGTTGCTCTAGAACCCGTTTGGCATACGAGCCACCCACATGCGTGACCATTTCATCTGGCAACGCAAAGGTTATTGCTCCTTCGTTGAAGCCAAGAGTTTCAGACATACCGGAGACAGGTATCGCATCATCTTCAGCCAATGCGGCGGCAACTTTTTGTTTTACCTCTTCTTTAGAGAAAACATTATACATTTTCACTCCTTTATGATGAGCGGACATAAGACCGTTTGTTATCACATTGTATTCAATATTTTGTTCGTTATAATACCGACCATTAACAATAATGCAAATGATATTTGATATCATTATCATTTGTATTATTATGTTTGCGTAATTTAACATTTGAATGGACAAGTGAATAAGATGGCCCGACTTCGTTACCTCACCGCTGGCGCGATTGCATGCCTATTACATGGCCTTGCGTTGTCGTATGCGCCCCAAAAAAACACGGTAACGATGTCGACAGAGAAAGGTGCTCAGTCTCTGCAAGTTCAGCTCATGACGTTTTCCTCAAGTCAAACTGACAACATCCAAACCGAAACTCAGACGGTCAATCAACCTAAACCGACTTCTCCGACAGAACCTAAAAAACAGCAGGCAGAGCATAAAAGGTCCATCAAACCCAAACCGGCCCAAAACCAAAATTTAGATGATGCTGTCAAAAAAGAAATCCCTGCGATACCCCAAAAAGAGAAAAAAGAGAAAACAGTGCCTAATCCAAGCTCATCAAAACAAGACCCCGTAAAACAGAGAATCAGCGAAAAAATCGCGCACCATGAAAAACTTGCAGAGCGGAAACCCTCACAACCAAACGAGGCCATGACCCCAACACCAACCCTCGCAACTGAGAATGAAAGAACGAATGAAAACAACAAGAAACAACCTGCATCACAACGCAAAGATAGCCAACCAAAACTGGTGAAAAAGCCTCAGTTCAGAGCAAAACCAACGCCTGTAAGCTACCCAAGAGCGGCGAGAAAACGAGGCTTAGAGGGCAAGGTATTGATTGAAGTCTGGATCGATAAACGTGGTCAGCAAATTAAACAGCTATTGCTCGAATCCAGCGGACATCGAATGCTCGACGAACGCGCTCTTAAGACCGTAAGAGCGTGGCGTTTTTCATACCAATCAGAACAAGGTCAAGCCATTGCTCATCGCGTGCAAATTCCTATTAATTTCCAACTAAAGTAATCGCCAATATGCAAACACTAACTCATATTCACAGCCAACTCGGCATCATGACATGGCCGCTTATCACCATGTCCTTCTTGACCGTTGCGATCCTGATAGAGCGAACGTTTTATATGTTGCTCAACAGCCGCACTCACACCACCGCCATACTCAAAAGTATCCATAAACTCGACTTTTCTCGTCCACACGAGGTGGATGCGTTTATTCAAAATGAATTGCAGGGCCGCCGTTTGATGTTCCAATCGATGCGCATGTTGTTAGGTCATCGCCACTTTAGCAAGCCCTTAAGAGAAGAAGCGGTTGGTATTTGGTTGTTTAAAAAGCGTCAGCAGTTCCGTTCTGGTATCCGCTTACTTTCAATGATAGGCGTGATCAGCCTCTTATTGGTTTGCTGGGTACGGTGTTGGGACTCATGGAAATGTTTAATGGTATGACAGATAGCACTGCAACGATTTCACCCGCAACGTTGGCTGATGGGCTGGGGCTTGCGATGACCACCACCGCCGCTGGATTGTTTATCGCCTTACCTGCAATCACGGGCGCCCAGTTACTTGGTATGTGGGTGGAGAAAACGTTAGCAAAAATTGAGTACACCCTAAATCACAGTAATCTGCATATTGAAGGTATTGTGGTCGATCCATTCTCGGATAAACAAAATACGCCGACTGTGACGACAGAGGAGGTTGTATAATGATCCAGTCACACTCACGCTTGCTCGAAGAGGACTTTAAACCTGATCTTACACCGATGATCGACATCATCTTTATTGTGATGGTTTTTCTACTGCTTACTGCAAATGTCAGCGTACAAACACTCAATGTGGATATTCCTAAAACTCAAGAAGCAAGCCAGCTTACCTCTCCAGACAAACCCGTTATCTCCATCGGGATATTAAACAGCGAAGAACAAAAATGGGCATTAGACGGTGAAAAATTCTCTGACTGGAGCGATTTTACTGCCGCATTACTCAAGCTGAGAAAAGACTTTCCGGACAAACCCTTCGTTGTTGCAGCGGATAAGAAAGCGGAAATCGAATCCATGCTCAAGTTATTCGCATTCATGCAAAAACACCAAATTTCCGCCACCAACATCGTTATGGAAGAACAACAATGAAAAAGCTAATTTTGGCATTCGGTCTGCTGTTATCAGCCACCACTACTCACGCTCAACAAGATACAGATTCTAACCATCGCATTATCAGTGCTGGCTCAAGCATTACAGAGTTAATCATTGCTCTTGGTGCTAAAGAGCAACTTATCGCGGTTGATGTCACCAGCAAAAAATACAACGCTGATGGCGCATTACCTCAGGTCGGTTATCACCGCCAATTGTCAGCAGAAGGTTTAATGGCCTTATCTCCGACTCATCTGATTGGATCGCATGAAATGGGACCAGAAAGTACGCTCACGCTACTCAAAAACGGCGGTATTCAGGTTGAGACCGTGCCATCGGGTGACTCAGAAAGCGATCTTTTTCGTCGTATTGATCAAATCGCACAGATAACAGGGACACAAGCCAAAGCTGAAGCATTGAAGGACTCAATTGATGCAAAACTAAACAGCATAAAGTCACGCAAGCTGAAGCATTCACCTAAAGTCCTATTCGCCATGCTGACTAAAGGTCGTCCGGCAACCATCGCCGGTGATAAAACAACCATCGATGTGATCATTTCACTCGCGGGCGGTCAAAACCCGGCTAAAACAGAAATGAGTTCATACAAACCTTTATCACCAGAAGCCATCGTTCAAATGCAACCCGACATTCTTCTGGTTAGTTCACGAGCATGGGAAGCGTTAGGTGGACATGACGGCATTTTGCAAGCGTTCCCCCTACTCGCGGCTACCCCCGTTGCAGGAAAGAATCGAATCATTCCAATTAGTGGCAGTGCAATCATCGGCGGGTTTGGTCTAGAAAGCATAGAGCTTACGGATCGGCTATACCGAACGTTTGCAACATTAGACTAAACAACTTTGCGTAACTATTAATAAGTAAATAATGATGACAGATTTAAGAATGGTGTCAGCCAAGTCATTGTGCATTATAGCGGCTATTGCACTTTATTTTGCTACAGTGGCATCGATCAGTTTAGGAGCAATGAACATCAGTCTATCCGACAGTTTGAAATCATTACTCCCAGTAGGAAACGCGAACATTCCCGACCATGTAACGATGATCGTACAACAAGTGCGTTTGCCTCGAACGCTGTTAGCTATTGCCGTCGGCGGAATTTTAGCTATCAGTGGTGCAGTAATGCAAGGGCTGTTTAGGAACCCGTTAGCCGATCCCGGCATCATCGGTGTTTCGTCTGGAGCGGCGCTAGGCGCAGCACTTGCCATCGTGGTATTTGGCGAACTCTCCAGTCAATACCCAAATATATTACTGTTTGGCACTGTGCCGATGTTTGCTTGTATTGGCGGTGCTTTGACTACCTTTGCTGTCTATCGTCTAGGAACAAGCAATACCGGAACGTCCGTTACTATGATGCTGCTCTCTGGGGTGGCAATATCAGCATTGGCTGGGGCAGCGTTGGGGTTGTTAAACTATTACGCAGACGACCAAGCACTGAGAGACCTTTCACTGTGGACCATGGGCTCGTTAGCTGGGGCCAACCCAAAAGGACTATGGCTTGCCTTTACAACCTTGATTGTGCTGCTTGTGGCTTACTATAAGGACGCTGACAAACTCAATGCCATGTTGCTGGGGGAAGCAGAAGCACGTCATATGGGCATCAACGTACAAGCGTTAAAACGTCGTCTGATTATTCTGGCTGCATTTGGGGTTGGTGTGACGGTCGCATTAAGCGGCATGATCGGCTTTGTTGGCCTTATTGTGCCTCATTTAGCAAGGATGATTATCGGCCCGAATTACCGCTCTTTATTGCCAGCGACTTTGTTTATGGGAGCGTTATTGCTTTTGATTTCCGACATGTTAGCGAGAATCGTCGTCGCGCCATTAGACATGCCTGTTGGGATCGTGACCGCGTTACTTGGTGCACCCTTTTTTGTCTGGCTATTGATTAAACAAAAGGGACGAATCTAATGTTATTGGACTTACCTTTTAAATTTTCCCCCTCACAAAGCGTATCCGGGCCAATCAACTATTCTGGCCAAAAGACTGTAGAGGTACGCAATCTGTCAGTAACCTTGGGGAGCCAGTCTATTCTGAATGATATCCATCTGACATTAAACCGTGGCGAGTTCACCGTTCTTCTTGGCCCAAATGGTACAGGTAAAAGCACATTGCTGAAGGCGATAACAGGCGAGATCAACGCAACAGGTCACTGTCGTATATTTGGACAAGAGAAAGCACATTGGCCTGCGCCTTTATTGGCCAAGCACTTAGGCGTACTGCCGCAAAGTAGCTCTCTGTCATTTAACTTTATGGCGAAAGAAGTGATTGAACTAGGGGGAATAGGATTAACCATGTCCAAGCGTGAACTGGAGGGTGTGGTCAGCAAATATATGAACGCGACGGATGTAAAACATCTGACTTCACGTGCCTACCCCACTTTGTCCGGCGGAGAAAAACAACGTGTTCACTTGGCACGTGTGCTAACCCAACTAGAGCAAAGCGGTGACAATAAGGTTTTATTGTTGGATGAACCGACATCGGCATTAGATATTCATCACCAGCACACGACTCTAGATCTGGCACACAAACTTGCCAATAATGGTGCAACGGTGGTGGCCGTGTTGCACGATCTCAATCTCGCGGCGCAGTATGCGGATAGAATCATTATTCTCAACCACGGTACGATCGTCACTGACGGTTCTCCTCGCGATGCGCTCCAACCAAACATCATAAATGAAGTTTACCACCATAAGGTGGATGTCATTACACACCCAACCTACGGCCACCCTGTCGTTATCACGAGTTAGGCGTTCAGTGATTGAATTCGAATGGTACAAAGGACGCAAGTCATTTTGCGTCCTTTATTCGTTGATTCAAAAAGGTTATGCCTGCTCCGTTGCCCTGCGGCGGTTTCGATTTTTGTGCACCACGCAAAAGTTACCGCGCTTGGTGCGACATTTTGAGCAGCGCTCACAATCAACAGGAGCTCGATTCCCCTCTTTCCAACGCTTAACCAATTGTGGCTCGGCTAGCAGTGGACGAGATAACGCAAAAAATTGAATGTTGGTATTCTCGGCAATGTTCTCTATCGCATCGATAGCACTTAAACCACCGACAGTGATCACGGGTATGTTCACATCTAGCTAATCACATGCCCAAATTCGTGGAAATAGCCTTCTTCTTGTAATGTGTGCCCATCAAAGGTTTCACCGACAAGTTCGTTGGCTTTGCCATGAATGTTACCAGAGACAATGATGGCATCGACACCGATTTCTTCGAGCTTCTTACACACATGACGCGTTTCATCAAAGGTTAAACCACCATCAAAAAATTCCGTTGCGGTGAGTTTGACAAGAATTGGAAAATCATGGCCGACTAACTTTCTGGTCTCCGCATAAATTTCGATAAGAAAACGCATGCGGTTTTCTAAACTCCCACCGTATTCATCTTCACGGCGGTTGTAATACGGGCTTAAAAACTGGTTGATTAAGTAAGTGTGTGCAGCGTGAATTTCTACCCCATCAAAGCCAGAGTCTTGAGCACGCTTGCTTGCTAACGCAAAAGCTTTGACGATATGGTGGATATCCTCTTTCGTCATCGCTGTACCTTGCGTATTCGTGCCACGCTCAGGCACATCACTCGGAGCAAAAATTACCCGCTCACCGACGTTATAAGTGGTTTTGGTACCACCATACGCAATTTGCATGACGATCTTCGAGTCGTACTGATGTACAAGATCCGTAAGCGTTTTGTATTCTTCAACAAAAGAGTCGTTGTAGATTCCCATCATCCTGCGTTGGGTTTCTCTTCTTCGACAATATTGGCGTAACCCGTAACGATGAGGCCTACATCACCTTTCGCCAGCTCTTCATAAATATTGTAAAGCTTCTCAGTCATATGACCATCTTCGGTCGCCATATTTTCCCACGTTGCGCTGCGTACAAAGCGGTTCTTTAGGGTCATGTTGCCAATGCGGGCTTCGGAAAACAAAATGCTCAAAAGCTGTCCTCTTAAATTTGTTTTTATCTTTCTCTGCTTACAAGCCAGTGAGAACGAAAAAGGAACAGCATTGCACAATGCAAGGCTGTTCCTTCTCTGAATCCTTGAGACTTACAGTCAACACACGCACCTTAATGCCTAGTCGAGGACAAAACTTTAATCTGGATTAAGGTTTAGTGAGTTGTGTCTACTTATTAAGAAAAATAACGTATTAGTTTGGCGATCAAAACATGCACCAAGCTAAATGGGCTTAAACGTATTACAAAGACAGAGCAAGTGGAATTAACTCAACGCCGAGCACACCGCTTATTCCCATGACAACAAGTAATGAGACTTTAAACACCGACTTCGACCAAGTGACGTAGTTGCTGTCATCAATGCTGCGGAACGTTACTTTGGTCCACATAAAGCATACAACCGCTGCGACCGCTAAGTACTCATACCCTGCGTCACCGAGTAAAAACAGACCGAAAGAAACGGCACTAAAGGCAGCGACATAAGCTTTCATATGACGATGCGCTTTATGAATGCCCTCTTTAACAGGCAAAACCGGAATACCCGCTTCACGGTAATCCTGCATTCGGAACATCGCGATCGCATACGAATGCGGCATTTGCCACAAACAGAACATAGTAAACAATAGGATGGCTTCTAAACTAATGAAGTTTGTGACCGCCAAGTAGCCAACCAATGGCGGCACTGCACCCGAAATACTGCCCACTAAGGTTCCATATACAGAATTGCGCTTGTACCACATGGTGTAGAAAAACACGTAATACACATAACCAAGCAAGACGACAACAGCAGAAAGCGGATTTGCAAGTTGGTACAGTAAAGCCGTTCCAACCAGTAACAATACCAACGCATAAACAAACGCAACGTCGATATTGATATTGCCTTTCACTGTCTCGCGATTTTGCGTACGTGCCATCTTTTGGTCGATGTCGCGATCAAAAATATTATTCACTACACAACCTGAAGCAATCACCAGCCCCACACCAGCCAACGTTGTAAAAAACAACGTCAGACTAGCAGGTTCCGTTTTTGCGGCGAGGAAGAACCCCGCCGCAACAGAAATCAGGTTGCCGAAAATAATGCCTGGTTTGGTAATAGACAAATAACTTTTCAGCATACTGAGGCCTACAACTTCATATTGACGTTCATGTTGTAGATGATCCACACCGAACCGGCGATGAGGATAAACACAACAATGGCGGTGAACATCAAAGACACCAAGTTCCAACGTCCGTCTGACGTTTTTGCTTCCATGTGCAAGAAGTATTTGAAATGAACAAATATCTGCACAATCGCACAAGTAAACAGAATCGCGTAAGTCGTTGTATCAGGCAGTGACTTTGTCCATACGAAGTAGAACGGGATCACCGTTAGGATCAGCGCTGCGACAAACCCTTTAACGTAATCAGACGCACTGGTTTCAACATGTTGACCCATTACATCACCCCCAATAGATAAACAATGGTAAAGACGCAAATCCAGACGATATCTAAGAAGTGCCAGAACAAGCTCAAGCAGTTAAAGCGCATGGCCATGTTGTCGTTCAGCCCTTTGGTCGAAAGCTGATGATACGCAATCGCCAACCAAATTAGACCAAAGGTCACGTGCAGACCGTGCGTTCCAACTAACGTAAAGAAAGCGGATAGAAAAGCGCTGGTTTGAGGGCCGTAACCTTCTTCGATCAAATGATGAAATTCGTAGACTTCCATGCAGATGAACCCTAGACCGAGCAAGAATGTCACTTGCATCCAGCGTTTTAATCCAGAAACGTCTTTACGCTTCATCGCGATCATGCCAAAGCCAAATGTGATACTACTTACCAGCAGCAACATGGTTTCAACGAATACAAACGGCAGTTCAAAAATCTCTTTCCCGGTAGGTCCGGAGATTGAATTACTCTCTAGCACCGCGTAAGTTGCAAACAAAGTTGCAAACAGTACGCAGTCGCTCATCAAGTAAACCCAGAAGCCAAACAGCTTGTTGCCATTGGTGTCGTGATGATGGTCATGATCGTGGTGTGCTGCGATACTAGTTTGCATATGTCACCTCCAGATCATCTTTGCTTTCATTATCTTTCACTGAGTCTTTCTTCGCTTGTTCAAGCTCTGCACGGCGTGCCGCTTCAATCGCTTTGATTTCTTCAACTTCAACGTAGTAATCCACGTCTTCGTTGTAGCTATGTTTGATACAAGTAACAACAATGGCTACGAAACTGAATGCCGCTAACCACCAGATGTACCAAATCATGCCAAAGCCAAATACCAATGACCAAGCCGATACATACATACCCGTTGGGGTATTTTTTGGCATGTGGATACGTTCATATTCCACTTCCTTCGTTGGATCAAACTCACCGCTTTGCTTCTGATACCAGAATGCATCTAAGACATCACCTTTTGGCAGGTGAGCAAAGTTGTAGAATGGCGGAGGTGAAGACGTTGCCCATTCCAGAGTACGTCCGCCCCAAGGGTCACCAGTAAGATCGCGGTTTTGCTCGCGGTCACGGATACTCACGTAAATCTGGATGAATTGAGACAGAACGCCCAATGCAATCACGACCGTACCTGCTGCTGCAACAGCCAGCAGAGGGAAGAACTCAGGGTTGATATCTTGGCTAAGTCGACGGGTCATCCCCATAAAACCTAACGCGTATAGCGGTAAGAACGCCATCAAGAAACCAATGATCCATAGATAGAATGCGCGCTTGCCCCAAGTCTCATTCATCGTGAAACCCGTTGCTTTCGGGAACCAGTAAGTGATAGCAGCGAAACATCCAAATACGACACCACCGATAATCACGTTATGGAAGTGCGCGATCAGGAATACTGAGTTATGCAAAACAAAATCTGCACCTGGTACCGCCATCAATACCCCCGTCATACCACCTACGGTAAAGGTGATCAGGAAGCCGACGGTCCACAACATAGGCGTGGTAAATTGGATGCGACCTTTGTACATGGTGAATAGCCAGTTAAAGATCTTAACCCCTGTTGGGATAGAAATGATCATCGTGGCAATACCAAAGAACGCGTTTACATTCGCGCCCGAACCCATGGTAAAGAAGTGATGCAACCAAACCACAAACGCCAGGATAGTGATGACAATGGTAGCCCAAACCAATGATGTGTAGCCAAATAGCTTCTTGCGAGAGAAAGTCGCCGTGACTTCTGAGAACACACCGAAGATCGGTAGAATCAGAATGTACACTTCTGGGTGACCCCACGCCCAAATCAGGTTGACGTACATCATTACGTTGCCGCCAAGATCATTGGTAAAGAAGTGCATGCCCAAATATCTATCCAGCGTCAACAAAGCAATCGTGACGGTCAGAATTGGGAAGGAAATAATGATCAGGATATTTGCACACAGTGATGCCCAGGTGAAAACGGGCATTTTCATCATTGGCATGGATGGCGTACGCATACGCAGAATAGTCGCGAAAAAGTTCACGCCCGTTAACGTAGTACCCACACCGGAGATCTGCAACGCCCAAATCCAATAGTCGACCCCGACTCCCGGACTGGCCTTAATCCCTGAAAGCGGCGGGTAAGCCAACCAACCTGTTTGACCAAACTCACCTAAACCGAGAGACATGTTCGTCAAAATCACACCAACAACAAACAGCCAAAAGCTCAAGTTGTTCAGGTATGGAAACGCAACATCTCGCGCACCAATTTGCAGCGGAACAATGATGTTCATCAGGCCAATCACTAATGGCATGGCTACGAAGAAAATCATGATCACGCCGTGGGCGGTAAAGATTTGGTCATAGTGATGTGGCGGCAGATAACCCGCCTCACCTGCTGAAGAAAGGAGTTGCTGACTACGCATCATTACGGCGTCAGCAAAACCACGAACAAGCATCACCATCGCAACTGCGATATACATGAAGCCCAATTTTTTATGGTCTACAGAGGTAAACCATTCGTTCCATAAATACTGCCATTTACCCGCTTTTGTCACTGCGTAAACGACGGCTAAACCCACTAGTGCTACGATCGCTAGAGTGATAACGATAATGGGCTCGTGGAATGGAATTGAATCAAGAGTTAATCTTCCAAACATAGCGATTATCCTAGGTTTTCAGGCAAACAGTTCATTGAACCAGGATGCTGAGTCACAACGTCAGTAAACAAAAACGGTGGAACACTTGAGAACAGTGTCACCGGTTCCGCGATACTCGGCTCAGCCAGCTTGCTGTACTGATCCCAGTCTTCTATGCGGTTCGGGCTTGCTTTCACTTCCTGCACCCAATCTTGGAATGCTGAACGATCTGGCAATGCCGATGCTGTAAACTTCATTTGAGAGAATCCCTTACCGCTAAAGCTCGATGCGAATCCCTTAAAATCACCTTCGTGGTTCGCAATCAAATTAAGCTTGGTCACCATTCCTGGCATCGCATAGATCTGGCTACCTAAGCGTGGAATAAAGAATGCGTTCATGATGTTGTCTGACGTGAGCTTAAACTTGACAGGCACATCTTTAGGGAATGCCACATAGTTTACCGTCGCGATGTTTTGCTCTGGGTAGATGAACAACCATTTCCAATCAAGTGATACCACTTCGATCGTGATTGGTTTTTCTGAACTAACCAAAGGCTTAGACGGCTCTAAAGCGTGGGTTGAACGCCAGGTGATGGCGGCAAGAATCGCAATAATGATGATCGGAATCGTCCATACCACTATCTCGATTTTGGTCGAGTGTGACCACTCAGGTGCATATTCTTCTTCGGTGTTAGAAGCGCGGTATCGATAAGCGAAATAAATCGTCATTAAAATCACGGGGATGACGACGATTAACATCAGTAAAAGAGCAGTGATAATGAGCTCTTTTTCTTGGACACCGATAGCACCTTTGGGGTCAAGCAAAGCTGAATTACATCCTGAGAGCAGAAGCATGGCAAATGCCAAACTCCCCCTCGATATGATGCGTTTATATCTTGAGGCTTCCATTAACTTTCTCGATGGTTGTCTGGTTTCTTGGCAAATACCCGAAACCCGTAGTTATAGTCATTAGAATGTTTATGTGTTGAGCATGTGCGACATTGAACATCAAAATGCACCGTCCCAAGTCAAAACCATCGGTTATTTGCTCTGCTTGGTTAAACCCACATTTTTAGTGTGAGTTTATTGTTACACTTTGAAACACAATGTTACAACTGGCGCATTATGAAGAGTAGAGAATGAAAGCTCATCAGCGATTATCAGAATATTAGATTTCATTTTTGAGAAAACAAGATTGGAAGGAAAAGTAAAGACAAGCTTAATGATTAATAAAAAAAATATTTTAAATCAACAGTATAATAGAAAAAGCCAGCGAAAAACCAAACCACATCAGCAATCAATAAAGCTATATACAACGCATTATACGCGTATGATGCAAAATGCAAAAAAGTGATCTAGATCAAATTATTTAAATCACTTATCTTTCATATGGTTTATTAAAAAAAAACTTTTAAAAACAATTAGTTTTAAGTTTCAATGAGATTATCCTAATTGAAACTCGTTGATAACGCTGACCGCAAACTGCGATGAGTTACTGTCAGTCAGGTACTTCTACAAAAACGAACAACTGCGACACAAAAAAGAGCAACGAGCAGCTTTATGTTGTTACATCCGGATACCGCCATCTACCTCTAATACTCGCCCGGTAAAATAGTCATTTTCGAGAATGTACTTAACGGCATGGGCGATTTCGCTTGTCTCTCCCATTCTGCCTAAAGGAATCATTTTTTCTAGCCGTTCAATCGCTTCCGGCTTCATTTGCTCTGCCATCGCGGTATGGACCACACCGGGTGCAATCGCTGCTGCTCGAATTCCATACCTCGCTAGCTCACGAGCCCATGTGCTTGCCATGGTCGCAACCGCAGCTTTGGACGCTGAATAGTTAGTTTGCCCGATATTACCCGCGCGAGATACACTGGATATGTTGATGATGACACCGGTAGAACCTGTTTCAATCATTTTTACCGCCGCTTCCCGACCGCAAAGAAATGTCCCAGTGACATTCACATTCATGACATGATTGAATTGTTGTAGCGACATCTTGTTTACGACACCGTCTTTGACTTTCACCAGTAAGCCATCTCTTAATACACCAGCATTATTGATAAGGCCATTCAATTGACCAAAGTCTTGAATAATGTCATCAAACGTCCTTTCAACGTCGACTTCATTTGTGACATCCAGTGAATAAGTGATCGCTTTGGCGCTGAGCATATGGCATTGATCTTGGGTATCTTTCAGCCCACTCTCATTGACATCGATCAAAGCCAGATCGGCACCGGCTTGAGCGAGGATAATCGCCATCATTTGTCCAAGCCCTTGCCCTGCGCCAGTTATCGCAATCACACTGTTATTTATATCCATTGATTTATCGTCCTTGATGCTGTTATATCCAAAGGCTTTTCGTCACTTCTGAGTTTTATAAAACTCAAACAAGCTGGAAAAATCTCGCTCCCCATGACCACTCGCGTTATGCAGGGAGTAAAGGTTACGAGCCAATGATCCCATCGGTACCGAAGAGTTGGTTTGAAGTGCAGCGTCCAATCCCAAACCGAGATCTTTGAGCATCAGCTTACTCATAAAACCCGGTTTATATTGGTGGCTCGATGGCACATTATCCATGACGCCAGGACAAGGATTGTAAAGCTCTAATGCCCAGTTTCTGCCCGAACTTTGCAACATAATGTTGGATAACACCTTAGGATCAAGCCATGATCAATGCCTAAATTTAGTGCTTCGCAGGTCCCAGACATAAGAATACCAAGCATCAAGTTATTACAGATCTTCGCCATTTGACCATCGCCCGCTTTGCCGGCATGAAATACATTTTTTCCCATGTACTGCAATATAGCGTTGGCTTTGGCAAATGCCTGATCAGAACCACCGACAATAAATGTTAACGTCGCCGCTTTCGCACCTACCACGCCACCAGAAACTGGCGCATCGACAAATAACAGCTTGTGATTACCCGCTTCGTTAGCTACCAATCGGGCAGAATCCGGGTCAATGGTGGAGCAATCAATCAGCAAAGTATTCGACTCAACAAGGTTAAGGACCCCAACTCCACCACGAAGATCACCTAGATAAACAGCACGTACATGTTTCCCTGTCGGTAACATCGTGATCACGGTACTCGCCCCATCGACCACCTCTTCTAATGAGTCAGCAACGATAGCCCCAAAAGGCTCGAGTTGTTTTGCTGCGACAGTATCCACATCGAATACTTGAACATTAAAGCCCGACGCGAGTAAGTTTTGCGCCATTGGGTTTCCCATTCGACCTATGCCGATGAATGCAATCGTACTCATGATAATTCCCCTTTGTTAGTTAAACTGAACTCGGGTTGAGTCCTAATTGTGCGAGCGGATGTTCATCTTCCGTCCATAACGGTATGAAAAGCGCATCAATGAAGTTCTCATCCACCTCGGTGACACTTTTAAATATCCAGTTAGGAACCCCATCTCGATCAATGAGCTTCGCTCTCACTCCCTCTTCAAACTCACCCAATATAGAACTTCGTACCGAAAGAGTTAGCTCTAACCTAAAGCAGTCTGCAAGTGGTAAGCTGTGATACTCTTTCACCTGACGAAAGCAAATATGAGCGGTAATTGGACTACCTGAAGACAGTGTTTTCTTAGCAGCATCAAGCCACTGACTACTTCCTTCTATACTCAAGATTCGCTGGGTAATTAAATTAAGATCCAGCCCCTTACAGGCTTGTTTGATTTGATCTAAATAAGGGCAGAGTTGCGAGGTCGGCTTGCTGTCGATGACTTGCTCTTCGAGCAATTGCAGCAACGCAGTGACCAAGTCTTTAGCATGGTGTTTATCCCAATTAATCGCTTTGAGCTCACTTAGAAACACTTGATACTGCTCTTCCAATAACAACCAATCCGCCAAGCCAATTGTGACAGCGTCACTTGAATTCACCAGCGAACCGGTTAACCCCAAAAACAATCCCACTTCCGGATCAATTTGACTCAAAAACCAAGTTCCACCGACATCAGGGTAAAGGCCTATGTTTATTTCTGGCATCGCTAAACGAGATTTCGTCGTGACCACTTTATGACTCGTTGCCATAAACAATCCCATTCCACCACCCATTACGATTCCCTTACCCCAGCCGATAATAGGTTTGTTGTAGGTATGAATTAAATAGTCGCAGGCGTACTCAAGTGAAAAGTAATCCGTACAAAACTCGACGGTTTTGTCTTTACTCTCATTGTGCATAACGTGATACATGGCCCGCACATCCCCACCTGCACAAAAGGCTTTATCACCAGCCCCCGTGAGTACCACACAGACTAAATGTGGATCGTCTTGCCATTTAAGAAGTTGATTATTGAGTGACTCCAACATGTTATAAGTCAGCGCATTGAGCGAAGACTCGTTGTCCAATGTTGCGATACCGATACGATGAATGCCGTCAGAGCACTCTATTTCAGTAATGGTTATCTTTCCGCCCATTTGACCTCCTAACGGTTTTTCCATTTGGGGTGACGTTTTTCAAGAAAGGCTTGAACGCCTTCTGTCTGGTCCTCGGTATCAAATAAGCGGAGAAACAATTCACGTTCTTTGATTAAACCGTGTTTGAGTGGTGCTGAGCGCGTATTTTGAATCAAGGTTTTGCAGGCAGTGACAGAAGAAGGTGACTGGTGAGCGACGTTGGCGGCTAATTCTAGCGCTTTATTTAGCGCTTCACCTTGGGGGGCTAACTCTTCCACCAAACCGATTTCTACTGCTTTTTCAGCCTTTATTTGCTCACCACAAAGAATCATACGTTTTGCCCATCCTTCTCCAACCAAGGCGGTCAGGTTTTGTGTGCCACCAGCACAAGGTAACAACCCGACTTTTGCTTCCGGTAGAGCAAGCACCACTTCACTTTCTGCAACTCGAATGTCACAAGCTAATGCCACTTCTAATCCTCCTCCCATGCATAGCCATTAATTGCAGCAATGGAGACGCCCCGGAAGTCCGTCAGCGTTTCGAACGCCTCACCAAACACTTGCGACATTTCTAGAGCTACGGACTTATCGCCATCCGCAAACAATTTGAGATCAGCGCCAGCGGAAAAAAATTTGTCGCCGCTCCCCGTTAATACAAGTGCATACACTTCTTTGTCTTGATTGAGAGTTAGGACCAGTTCTTTTAGTGCTTTAAGACTGGCAGCCGTCCACGTGTTCGCAGGAGGGTTATTCATCGTCACCACCGCAACATGATTTTTAATCGAGTGCTGAATGGCTTGCTGTGTTGCTGACATATCCAAATCCTTGTTAAACCAGGGTTACAAAAATCACATTAGCGCTGACTCTTCTGCCAATAACCGACGGGCGATGATCAAACGCATAATTTCGTTTGTTCCTTCCAATATTTGATGCACACGAACATCTCTAAAATAGCGTTCCATCGGATACTCTTTGATGTATCCATATCCGCCATACAACTGTAATGCTTGATCGCAGACACGAAAACCAACGTCGGTCGCGAAACGCTTTGCCATTGCACAAAAAGTGGTCGCATCTGGATCGTTTTTATCGAGCTTGCTGGCGGCATACCGTACAAGCTGTCTAGCCGCCACTAACTCCGTCGCCATATCAGCCAACTTAAACTGTAATCCTTGAAATTGAGCGATGGGTTGACCGAACTGTTTGCGCTCTTGTATGTAGCGTGTTGCGTGGTTGAGTGCTTGTTGCGCGGTTCCAACCGAACATGTCGCGATGTTGATCCTTCCACCATCGAGCCCCTTCATAGCGAACACAAAGCCTTGTCCTTCTTCTCCTAATAAATAGCTAGCGGGGATACGTACCTGCTCAAAAGTCACGGCTCGAGTCGGCTGACTGTTCCAGCCCAACTTGGGCTCCTTACGGCCATAGCTAATGCCTTCAGCATCGGCAGGGACCACAAACGCAGAGATCCCTTTAGCGCCCGCCTCACCTGTTCTTGCCATGACGACAAGGACTTCTGTCTCTCCTGCACCAGAAATAAAGGTTTTGCCACCATTAATAACGTATTGATCACCTTGTTTGGTCGCGGAAGTGCGCAAAGACGCAGCATCAGAACCCGCATTTGGCTCCGTGAGGCAATAAGAGCCAAGCCACTCACCCGTGACGAGCTTTGGACAAAACTCGACTTTCGCTTCGTCAGTAGCAAAGCTTGCTACCATCCAAGTCACCATGTTGTGTATGGTCATAAAAGCGGTTGTTGAGGTGCATCCCATCGATAACTGCTCAAACACAATGGAAGCATCCAAACGACTTAACGCAAGTCCACCTTGCTCTTCGGGAGTGTATAAGCTTAGAAAACCTAGCTCACCCGCTTTACGCAACACGTCTTTTGGAAAGATCTTTTTCTCATCCCACTCACCGGCCATCGGCGCTAAACATTCTGCCGCAAACTGTTGAGCAGTATCCGCAAATGCACGTTGATCATCATTTAGTTCAAAATCCATTTGAGCTCCTCATTATTAAATCAGCGCAACTGAATGGTCAGATTTGGCTTGTTCAAAATATCGTCATCGAACCAACGGGCGGTCACGGTTTTTGTTTCGGTATAAAATCGCACGGCTTGCTTGCCATAAGCATGTAAGTCACCGTAAAAACTGCCACGCCATCCCGTAAACGAGAAAAACGGTAACGGTACAGGGATAGGCACATTGATGCCGACCTGTCCGACTTGAATTTCATGCTGATATTTTCGCGCGGCAGCGCCATTGGCAGTAAAGATGGACGTCCCGTTGCCGTATGGGTTGCGATTAACGAGCTCAATAGCGTCTTGCAAGGTATCGACCTCAAGGCAAATCAGCACAGGGCCAAATATCTCTTGTGTATATAGGGACATGTCGGTAGTGACACCACTAAATAACGTCGGCCCAACCCAATTTCCATCAGGAAACCCATCCACGGAGCATTGACTTCCATCCAGCTCACACGTCGCACCTTGTTGTTTCCCTTCTTCGATTAAATGCAACACGCGTTGTTTGGCCTGCTCACTGATCAAGGGACCATACGCTGCATCCTCATCGTCCCACGCTCCGGGATGGACATCTGCCATTGCGTGTTTGAGATCCGTTATCCACTCTTTTGAACTGCCAACGAATACCGCAACAGAAATGGCCATACAACGTTGCCCTGCCGCCCCTACCGAAGACCCGACAAGGTGATTAATCACTTGTTCTTTGTTGGCATCGGGCATCACGACCATATGGTTTTTCGCGCCGGCAAACGCTTGAACCCGTTTAAAGTGCCTTGTTCCGGCGGTATAGATGTATTGTGCCACGGGTACAGAGCCAACAAACGACACCGCACGAATATCGGGATGCACGAGTAGGAAGTCCACTTCCTCTTTACGCCCATGCACAATCTGTAATACCCCTTTCGGTGCACCGGCTTCCGCAAACAGCTCGGCGAGGCGCATAGAGGTTAAGGGAACTTGTTCTGAAGGTTTTAGAATAAACGTGTTGCCACTGGCGATAGCAATTGGGAACATCCACAACGGGATCATGGCCGGAAAGTTAAATGGCGTAATTCCGCAACACACTCCCAACGGTTGAATAAGCGAATAACTATCGATATCGGTTGCAACGTTTTCGACCGTTTCACCCATCATGTTGCTGGCGATATTCGCAGCTTGCTCGACCACTTCAATGCCTCTCCACACATCACCTTTGGCATCTGCCAAAATTTTTCCCGTTTCGTGTGAGAGCAACGTAGCCAGTTCATCATGGTGCTCTTTCAGTAATTGCTGATACCGCAACATCAGTCTGGCGCGTTCAGAGACAGCGACTTCTTTCCAGGATTGAAACGTCTCTTTGGCATGCTCTATCGCCGTTTGCATTTCATCTGTCGTAGCACACGGAACATAGGCGATAACGTCATTAGTGGCAGGATTGGTCACTTCCACCCATTCCGTCGTTTGTGATTCACAAAATTCACCTTTGATAAATAAGGGAACCAAACCCGTCATCATGTACTCCTTCGTTAATATTAAATCCGTTATTATTGAGTCGTAATTGACTATGGTTGATATGAGCGTGGTATCTCGATACCGATAGCGGTTGCCTCTCCACCGCCAATGCAAAGTGATGCAACACCTCGCACTACCTTTCTATTGCTTGACTCACCATCTAATGCTTGTAGTTGACGTAAACTGTGAATAAGCGTCACTAAGATACGTGCTCCGCTCGCGCCAATCGGGTGCCCGAGTGCACAAGCGCCCCCTTTAACGTTGACTTTAAAAGGATCGATACCAAGTTCCGCTGCCGCAATTTGTGTCACCACCGCAAACGCCTCATTAATTTCCCACAAATCGACCTCGCTCACCGACCAATCTAATTGGGATAACAATTGTTCAATGGCATAGACAGGTGCCAAGGTAAATTCCGACGGGGTTCTAGCGTGGGTAGCATGCGA
This sequence comes from Vibrio mytili, assembly GCF_000830505.1. Classification (GTDB taxonomy): domain Bacteria; phylum Pseudomonadota; class Gammaproteobacteria; order Enterobacterales; family Vibrionaceae; genus Vibrio; species Vibrio mytili. The sequence continues at coordinate 95,118 of NZ_JXOK01000004.1, forward strand.
CTTAATTATCGCAAGTGGCGACAATCCTTGGTGGCGGGCGACGTCTGAATTCATCAATATCAGTGCCGCTGCGCCATCAGAAATCGCGCTGGAATTGGCGGCGGTCACCGTGCCACTTTTACTGAACGCGGGCCTAAGGTGAGGAATTTTATCGAGTTGAATGGTTGAAGGAAGCTCATCATCTCGCATCATTTTCGTCGACGATCGATGCTGGCATTCTATTGCTATTGGCGAAATTTCGTCATCAAATAGCCGCAGTTTTTGTGCCTCTAATGCTCGCGTTGCCGACATGATTGCCCATTCATCCATCTTTTTGCGGCTAAATTTGAGCTTGTCAGCGATTTGTTGAGCATATACCCCCATAAGGTGCCCTTCATAAGCATCTTCCAATCCATCGATAAACATATGGTCATGCATTGTCTGATGTCCCATACGCACACCGGCTCTCATACTATTCAGAAGGTACGGGGCGTTGGTCATACTTTCCATGCCTCCCGCCAGAGCGGAGCGAATCGACCCCGATTTGATAAGATCGTGGGCTAACATAACGCTCTTCATCCCTGATCCACAGACTTTATTGATGGTGGTACACGGGGTGGTATGAGGAAGGTTAGCGCCAAGAGCAGCTTGTCTTGCTGGCGCCTGCCCACAACCCGCAGGTAAAACACACCCCATCAAAACCTCATCGACAGAGTGAATCCCAGCGTCTTCAGCCACAGCCTTAATAGCCAATGCCCCCAGCTCTGGCGCGGAATACGATTGCAGTTGACCTTGAAACCGTCCGATTGGCGTTCTTTTGGCACTGACAATCCAAATATCGTTTTCCATGCTTCTCGTTCCTTGTCCGTTTATCACTACCAGGAATTCCACACCTAGCACACTCTTTGGCGTGCTTTTATCTGGTAGCGGCTTCCAGTCCCCCTCTAGGGTGAACTTTCACGGTGTAATTTCTTGACGTTTACGTAAGCATAGCACTAGCCTTTACGGTAAGGTGAAGTAACGCAAATTTTTCTATGTTTCTCTTAACGGAAACTCAGAAGTTAAGGTCTGTAGAAGCAAGAGTTTTGAGGTAAGCATCTGATGGAACAGTATAAAATAAGTGACCTAGCGAAAGAGTTCGATATCACCACTCGCAGTATTCGGTTTTATGAAGACGTGGGTCTTATCGAACCCGAGCGCAAAGGAAACATGCGCGTCTATCAACGTAGAGATAAGATCCGTCTAAAACTGATTTTGCGAGGAAAACGACTTGGCTTCTCTCTCGCAGAGATTCGCGAACTGTTTGAATTGTATGACCTGCACCAAACCGATGAGCAATTATTGAAAATGCTCAATATCATTGAAGAAAAGCAGGCCCACCTTCAACAACAGCTTAATGATATAAAAATTGTAATGGGTGAATTAAACGCGGCGAAAGAGCGCTGCTTACTCGCCCTAAAAAGTAAACAAAAATAATCAATGACATTTGCTTAACGAGCATCAACTGCCCTTAATAACCATAACCATCGCTATAACCATAACGCTAAACAACCGACCACCGTACGCACATTTGATTCTGCCATTGGGAGACGTTATGAATACCCGCTACACTCCACTCAATTTTGGTCTCGGTGAAACCATTGATATGCTCCGCGAACACGTCAACGCGTTTGCAAAAGAACACATCGCTCCCATTGCTGCCGATATCGATCGTGATAATCAATTCCCGAACCATTTATGGAAAAAGTTTGGTGACATGGGGCTACTTGGCGTGACCGTAAGTGACGAATATGGAGGAGCAGGTATGGGCTATCTCGCCCACGTAGTCGCGATGGAAGAAATCAGTCGTGCTTCTGCCTCCGTTGCACTCAGTTATGGAGCTCACTCCAACCTGTGTGTCAATCAAATCTTCCGCAATGGCTCGACTGAACAACAACAGAAATACCTACCAAAATTAATCGACGGCTCACACATCGGTGCTTTGGCAATGAGTGAGCCTAACTCAGGCTCAGACGTCGTCAGCATGCAACTGAAAGCGGAAAACAAAGGGAATTACTTCTTACTTAACGGAACGAAGATGTGGATTACAAACGGTCCAGACGCAGACGTTTTTGTTGTCTACGCAAAAACCGATGTCAGTGCAGGCGCCAAAGGAATCACCGCTTTTATTGTAGAACGATGTTTCGAAGGATTCAGTGACGCACAAAAGCTCGACAAACTTGGTATGCGTGGCTCCAATACCTCTGAACTGGTGTTTAACAACTGCGTCGTCCCCAAAGCCAATATACTCGGCAAACTGAACCAAGGCATTGCAGTTTTAATGAGTGGGTTAGATTATGAACGAGTGGTCCTCGCTGCAGGGCCTATCGGTATTATGCAAGCTTGCATGGATATCGTGATTCCTTACATCCATGAAAGGAAACAATTTGGTCAACCTATTGGCGAATTCCAATTGGTGCAAGGCAAACTCGCTGATATGTATTCTCGCATGAACGCAGCAAAAGCTTACGTGTATACCGTTGCTCGTGCGTGTGATCGGGGCGAATGCACGCGAAAAGATGCTGCTGGCGTGATCTTATATAGCGCAGAACTTGCAACGCAAATGGCATTAGATGCTATTCAGTTACTAGGAGGTAACGGATATATCAATGAGTTCGCCACTGGGCGTCTACTCCGAGACGCCAAATTGTATGAAATCGGGGCTGGCACATCGGAAATCCGTCGTATGTTAATCGGAAGAGAATTATTCACGGAATCGAAATAGCCATGAGAAGAGGAATTCATAATGGCCATCATCAAGAGTAAAACAAAGTCTACTGACGCACTATTTCTCTCGAATAAAGCCGCCATGGAAACTTTGGTCGATCAACTCCGTACTGACATACAAACCATCAAACTAGGCGGTGGAGAGAAAGCCCTAGAACACCAGAAAAGCAAAGGTAAATTACCCGTACGCGAACGCGTCGAACACTTACTCGACAAAAACGCCACCTTTCTTGAGATTGGCCAGTTTGCCGCGTGGCAAGTCTATGACGATGCCATTCCTTGTGCGGGTGTCGTGGCGGGCATTGGCAAGATAGAAGGCGTACATTGTATGATCATCGCTAATGATCCTTCGGTTAAAGGCGGCACTTACTACCCTCTCACAGTAAAAAAACACTTGCGAGCTCAAGAGATCGCTAAACGGTGCCGACTTCCCTGCATTTACCTTGTCGATTCAGGTGGCGCCAACTTGCTCCACCAAGCTGAAGTGTTTCCTGATAAAGAGCATTTTGGACGCATTTTTTTTAATCAAGCTCGGATGTCGGCTCAAGGCATTCCTCAAATCGCTGTGGTGATGGGTCTGTGCACCGCAGGTGGCGCTTATGTGCCAGCCATGGCAGATGTATCGATTATGGTGAAAGAGCAAGCCACTATATTTTTAGCAGGACCACCACTGGTCAAAGCCGCAACAGGAGAAATCGTCACAGACGAGGAGTTGGGCGGCGCTGACGTACACTGTCGGAAATCTGGTGTCGCAGATTACTACGCTAACAATGATGAACATGCCCTAATACTGGCGAGAGAAGCCATTTCCAACCTCAACCAGAAAACACGCAATAATTCAAACCATGCCATTCTCCCTCCCCGCTACAAAGCAGAAGAAATTTATGGCATCGTCAACGCGAACCTTAGGTTGTCCTTTGATGTCAGAGAGATCATCGCACGAATTGTCGATGATTCGGACTTTGATGAATTCAAAGCGCTCTATGGCCGGACCTTGGTGTGCGGTTTCGCTCGACTAGAAGGTCACTTAATAGGCATCGTAGCAAATAATGGCATTCTATTTTCTGAGTCGTCCCAAAAAGGCGCGCACTTCATAGAACTTTGTGCAAAACGCAAGATTCCGCTACTTTTTTTACAGAACATCACCGGATTCATGGTAGGTAAAAAAGTGGAAGAGGAAGGCATAGCCAAGCATGGTGCAAAATTAGTGATGGCGGTGGCGTGTGCCGAGGTTCCTAAATTTACCGTTATTATTGGTGGTTCCTATGGTGCGGGAAACTACGGAATGTGTGGTCGTGCATACGATCCAACCATGATGTGGATGTGGCCTAATGCACGAATATCAGTCATGGGTGGTGAACAAGCTGCTGGTGTTCTAACTCAAGTAAGAAAAGAAGTGAATAAACGTCACAACAAGCAATGGGCCGAGCAAGAAGAACAGACATTTAAAGAATCGATCATAGATTTGTATAACGCCCAAGGGCACCCGTACTACGCCAGCGCTCGACTTTGGGATGATGGCATTATTGACCCCAAACAGACACGAAATGTATTGGCTCAAGCACTAGAAGCGACCCTAAACGCTCCCGTGGCTGATAGTACATTTGGTATATTTAGAATGTGATGAACCTGAATCTGGAGTAAGTATGATGGAAATGCAAGCGAGCATAATTCCCAACGCCAAAAGACAAGACGATGTGCTCTGGCAGGTCGATAAGTATGGAGTGGCCACCATAACCCTCAATAGGACGGCAAAACACAACGCCTTTGATGCCTGTATGATTGATCTACTGATACACAGACTCGACTATCTTGCTTTGCGTAATGATGTTCGTTGTTTAGTTTTGCGAAGTAATGGTGAACACTTCTCCTCTGGCGCAGATTTAAGCTGGATGAAATCAATGGCGAACAGTACACGCCAACAAAACTTCGCGGATGCGCAAAACCTTGCACGTTTGATGGAAACTCTTGATACGTTTCCGCAACCCACGATCGCAGTGGTTCAAGGTTCCGCGTTCGGCGGAGCTTTGGGTTTAATTTGTTGCAGCGATATTGCTATCGCGAGTACAAATGCCAACTTCTGTTTAAGCGAAGTTAAACTAGGCATCGTACCCGCGACTATCTCTCCCTATGTAATGAGAGCAATGGGTAATAGGCAAGCACGTCGTTATATTTTAAGCGGCGAAGTCATTTCTTCCTCAGACGCAGAACGGTTTGGTATTGTGCACGAGGTCCATCCTCCCAAAACGCTGGACGAAGCGGTAAAAAATATCGTCAATACTCTGCTGATTAACAGTCCAGATGCCATGCGACAAGCAAAAACTCTGTGCCATCAATGCCATCAAAACCCGATTGATTCTCAACTGATCGATTACACCAGTCGCCTAATCGCCGACATTCGTGTTTCTCCTCAAGGTCAGGATGGGCTGCAAGCTTTCCTTGAAAAACGTCCTCCGAATTGGATCAACACACCACTTCCGGAGAAAAAATGAGACTGCCTGAGCGAGTCAATATTGTCGAAGTGGGCCCTAGGGACGGACTACAAAATGAGTCTCCCATTACCACGAAAGCAAAAATCCGTCTGATCGATTTATTGTCCGATACCGGGTTAACGCATATTGAAGCCGGATCGTTCGTCTCTCCCAAATGGGTGCCACAAATGGCGGATTCAAAGCAGGTGCTCAGTGCTATTACACGGCGCAATCAAGTCATATATTCCGCCCTCACTCCAAATACGCAAGGGTTCGAACAAGCTTTGGAAGCAGGCGCCAATCAGGTTGCTATCTTTACTTCTTGTTCGGAAGGTTTCTGCCGACATAACATTAACTGTTCTATCTCAAAAAGCTTAGCCCGGTTTGAGCCTCTGATGGCGATGGCAGCAAAACACGCGATTCCAGTTCGAGGTTATCTCTCTTGCGTTGTCGATTGTCCATACGATGGGCCAACCAAGCCTTTACAGGTCGCAAAAGTGGCTCGTGAGCTTATCAACTTAGGTTGTTATCAGGTATCACTGGGCGACACGATTGGCACTGGTACACCAAACCGTATCCGTGACATGTTAGAAGCGGTAATGAGGGTGAATAATGCAGCGACACAGCAACTCGCCGTTCACTTTCATGACACTTGGGGACAAGCACTCGCCAATATCTACCAAGCTCTCACCATGGGTATTAATACTGTGGATAGCAGTGTTGCTGGGCTCGGAGGCTGCCCTTATGCCAAGGGCGCGTCGGGCAATGTCGCGACCGAAGACGTTATTTATCTTTGCCAAGGCTTGGGAATCGAAACGGGTGTAGATTTGAATCTGTTAGCTAAAGCAGGTTGGATGATCAGTGATGAACTTCGACGCCAACCAACCTCTAAAGTGTCACTGGCATTGAGATATTTATCCGAACGTTAAAGTTTAGAATTATACCAATCACACCTTGCGCAGTGGGAATCGTAATCGTCCTCCCGTACGATAGATGACAAGGGAAAACAGGATAAGCAAACAACCGAACAACTTGTTTGTCGTGAGTACTTCGCCATACCACAGAATGCTCAGCACAACCGTCCAAACTGGCTCTAAAATCATAATTAGCGCAGCGTTCCCTGCTTGGACAAACTTTTGCCCCATGGTCTGCATAACGTAACGCAAACTCGTCGCAAGCAGTGTACTCAATGCAAACCACCACCATATTGATGAATCAACCTGACGTGGAAAAGACTCCGTGAAATAGGAAACCACCAAACCAAGGCAACCGGCAGAAAACAATTGCAAACACGTCAGTAATAAAACCGGAATTTTCTGCGAGTATTTGCTGTTGACATTAAAGTGTAGCGCTAAAATCAGCGCCGCAGCGAGAAACCAAAACTGACTGGCAGATTGTTTCCAACCATCGGCCAGAGAAAGACAGGCAAGCCCAATAGCAGCAATAGGCAAAGAGACCCAAAATATACGTTGTGGGCGCTGACGAAACATTATCCAAGCGACAATGGGCACAAACAACATCGACAAGCTCATAATAAATGCCCCTTCCCCCAAGGTATCGCTGACAGAAATGGCGTATATCCAGGTCATAACAGCGCTACCAAGCAACAAGCCTACACCGCTGGCTGACAATAGATCACCGAACTTGACCAAACGCAATGAGCGAAAACACAACGGCAATAGACACAGCGATGCGATAGTAAATCTCGAACCAATAAAACCAAATGGAGGCAGTCCTTGTATGGCTTCTTTAGAAAAGACCCAGCCGAGCGCTGCAAGGATCGTGGTGATGACGAGAATAAAGGTCGCTTTATGTTCTGAGTTAAGCATAAATACTCACAAAACAGCCGATGACAAAGTCATTAGACGTTAATTAGGACAGCAAAAGAGAAGGTGTAAGCAAGGAAAATGAACTAACGTTGATCGCTAACCTTGGTAAAGAGTAATTATACTCAAATACTCTCACGATACGAGATTAAGATTCTATTAGTCGATTACCAAGCAAAGACGCCATGTTGCTTGGTAAGCTCATGAAATAACAGCGAGATTGAGGTATCAAAGCTTGCGGTTAAACTCAGCAACCACATCGACGACACGACTCGCTCCAACCTGGATGTCATTCATCACGTCACCAGCCGCTACTGATAGCTCCAACGTTTGAAGTGCTTCTTTCTGACATTGAGAGATTAACTCAACAGCATTAGTCGTGCGTAATAAGTTTTCATCGACCATAGATACAATTTCACCCGTTGTCGCATTGGTTCTTGTCGCGAGTTGTCTGACTTCGTCAGCAACAACCGCAAAGCCTCGGCCGTGCTCACCAGCACGTGCGGCCTCAATGGCGGCATTGAGCGCAAGTAAATTGGTCTGATCAGCAATCCCGCTAATACTACTGACTAATTCGCTAATTTTTGCGGAGTGAGCTTTAAGCTCATCTATCGCAGCACTGGCTTGTGACATCTGCTCTGAGAGCATTTGCATCTTTTCAACCGTTGAGCCAATAACTTGTTGCCCCTGAACCGTTTGGGTGCCCGTCTCTTTTGACACGTCACTGGCCAATTGCGCTGCTTGCGCCATGGATTGTTCTTGCTGCACTTGAGCGGTAATATCAGTGGCGAACTTCACGACTTTATAGAGCTCACCTCTGTCGTTATGGATAGGGTTATAAGACGCTTCTAACCATACTACAGAGCCGTCACGGCTTAGGCGCTTGAACCGCTCTGATACAAAATGACCATCAGAGAGTTTTTTCCAAAAATCAATGTAGGACTGTGAATCAACTTCTTCTCGTTCACAAAATATTCTATGGTGCTTACCGACGATTTCGTCAGCTTTGTAGCCCATGGTATTCAAAAAATTAGCATTTGCAGTAAGCACATAGCCATCAAGTGTAAATTCGATCACAGCCATAGAGCGACTCAACGCCTTGAGCATATCATCCTGTTCTCGAGAGTTTTTAATCGTTCGAGTCAGCTCTGAAGCATAAACGACAATATTGGTGACTTGTTTTGATGAGTCAACAATAGGTTGAATCAACGCGCGCAACCATGCTTCTTCACCATTACCTTTAGAAATTTGCAGCGCACCATGCCAAAATTTGTTTGACTGAACGCACTGCTTCATACGCTTAAAGTGTTCTGTCTGTTGAGCTTTATCTGGAACCAAATCGCAAAGAGGAGTCCCCAGCAAACTGCCCTCACTGAACAACAACTGTGTTTCAACGTTCTGGTTTGCTGATGTAATACAACCTTGGCAGTCCAATGACAAGCGCAACATGTCTTGATCTAAACTTTCATGTGCTTGCTTGAGGCTGAACAACTCCTCTTTTAGTTGTTGATTCTCTTGCTGAAGCGATTTACTAAAAAACATAGCGTTCTCTTGATTGAAAAGTACTTTATTATTAACTGGTTACTTTTTTGTGACCGAGCAAATCGGTTAGCAGACCACTCTAGCGAACCATAATACTCTGTAATACTGACATAACTCACATATAATTTCATTTTATTTGACAATATCAATTGTTAAATTTGTTATGCGTGATGTTTATTTTTCCATCTGAAGTAAGATCACAAAAGCCCTTTCCTAAGGGGAAAGGGCTTGAGGTTTTTGGGTATTTTTCTGGCTTTCCGTCGTTGCAACAGCGTAAGCGAGGTACGGAGTTACCTCGCGTTGAACGATTTAAAGATCCAGTTTCGGCTGAATAAAATCGATAAAAGCAGAAATCCGCTTGGCAACCGAAGAAGACTTATAGTAAACCGCATTAATTTGCTCCCTGCCTGAGTTGCCGATTTTTTCACCTTCTAACAACGCAATTAATCTTCCTTCCGCAATATCTTTTTTCACCATAAAGCCCGATAGACAGGCGATTCCATTTCCCATCAACGCGAGCTGTCTCACCGTTTCACCGTTACTTGAGGTCAGCGTTGGCGTAAGCCCTGAAAACCCTTTAAGAGGCCATTCATTGAGTGTTTTTGGTGTTGAAAATCCGATGGTATCGTGATGTTCCAAATCACTACTCTTACTCGGAAAGCCGCGCTTTGATAAATAATCAGGTGAAGCAACAATGTAAAGTAAACTTCGGCCAAGAGGCCTTGCATGTAAGGTTGAATCATTTAATGCACCGATACGAATAGCGATATCGGTTTTCTTTTCTAGTAAATCGACAAAACCTTCATTAGAGGTCAACTCCAACTCAATATCTGGATAGGCTTGATTAAATGGCTGCACCAAGGGGATTAACTGGTGAAACACAAACGGACTAGCGGCATCAACACGTAACCGCCCTTTGGGTAACTCCCCACGGGATATGATCTCATCTTCCGCTTGCTGTAATTGCATAAGCCCTATTCGCACCGACTCAACAAATTGCCGACCCTCATCGGTTAATTCAATCCGTCTTGTGGTTCGGTTTAATATCGTCACGCCAAGCTGGCTTTCCACCTTACTCACCGCTCGTGATACGCGTGCCACCTGTATATCTAAGCTTTCTGCTGCGGCAGTAAACCCGCCAGCATCAACGACAGTAAGTAGAATTTCTAAATCGTCCGATTTCGTGCGCATGCTGCCTACCGTTTAATTAAGAGTTTCTTTTTAATTATTGCATTTATAACAAATATCATTTGTTAAATAACCTATTTTTTACAACGACATTTCCAAGCAAAATCCCTCCATCAAATCCCGGCAGCGCGACACGTTGATAAGCACATTCGCTGCTGTGTACTAGAACCTAACAAAAGAGAGTAACTGATATGCCATTAGCACTTCTCGCATTGACGCTCAGCGCCTTTGCTATCGGAACGACGGAGTTTGTGATCGTGGGGCTGATCCCGACCATGGCTTCTGACTTAAATGTCTCACTACCATCCGCAGGACTGCTGGTAAGCCTTTACGCACTAGGTGTAGCGATTGGCGCACCTGTTTTAACCGCGCTAACGGGAAAGTGGAACCGTAAGCACGTCCTCATTGCTATTATGTCACTGTTTGTGATTGGCAACTTATTGGCATGGCAAGCACCTGGTTACAACACCCTTATCGTTGCTCGCATTTTGACTGGTTTAGCCCATGGTGTCTTTTTCTCTATCGGCTCTACGATTGCGACAGGCCTAGTACCCAAAGAAAAAGCAGCAAGTGCGATTGCGATTATGTTCACAGGATTAACCGTGGCATTAGTAACGGGCGTGCCGCTCGGTACTTACATCGGTCAAACTTTTGGTTGGCAATCGACTTTTCTGATTGTTGCGTTGTTGGGACTGATTGCGTTGGTTGGCAGTGCTTTCTTGGTGCCAACCAACCTGAAACAACCAGCCGCAGCTAAACTATCATCGCAGCTAAAAGTGCTCACTCAACCAAGGTTACTTCTGGTGTATGCGATTACAGCACTCGGCTACGGCGGTACCTTTACCGCTTTCACTTTCCTTGCGCCGATTTTGCAGCAGGAAACAGGATTTAGCGCCAATGCAATCAGCCTAATCATGCTGGTATATGGTGTATCAGTGGCGATTGGTAATATTTGGGGCGGAAAAATGGCCGATAAGATGGGGCCAATTAAAGCGCTGACGATTATTTTTGCGGGACTCGCCACAGTGTTAGTCGTATTTAACTTTACGGCCGTTAACCCTATCGCCGCAGTAGCCACCATTTTAGTTTGGGGTGCCTTTGCATTCGGTAATGTTCCTGGCTTGCAAGTTTATGTGGTCAAACTGGCTGAAAAATACACTCCTGATGCGGTAGACGTCGCTTCTGGTCTCAACATTGCGGCGTTTAACGTGGGTATTGCGCTTGGCTCTTGGGGAGGCGGTATGATTGTGTCAGAGATGGGCTTAATACATACCCCTTGGGTGGGTGCCATGATAGTTCTCGTTGCGCTCGCTCTTACTCGAATGAGTGGACGTCTTGATAAACGCACAGCAGTTCATTTGTCGGAAGCAAACGTACTTGTGAAGTAAGTATCACGACAATGATTACAAGTAGGTCAATGCACTGCATTGACCTACTTCATCTTACGTAGAATCAATTTAGGTACCACACAATGAAAACGGTTTTTATCACTGGCGCCAATCGAGGCTTAGGCCTAGAGCTTGTTAAACAATACGCTCAGCATGGATGGCGTGTGATTGCATGCTGCCGTGACATCAATACAGCTCAGGCTTTGTGTCTCTTGGTACAAACTTATCCCACCATTTGTATTCATCCGCTCGACGTGAGTAATGAGTCCCATATTCTCGCTTTGACAGAAAAATTTGCGGGCATCGCCATTGATGTACTTATTCATAACGCGGGGGTAAGCGGAGATGAATGTGAAAGCCTAGGCAATATGGGGCAAAAGGAATGGATAAATGTATTAAAGGTCAACACCATTGCGCCCATGTTAATCACGCAGGCTTTGCTTAATAACATTCTTGCTGGCGAAGATAAAACCATCATTGGGATGACTTCAATACTCGCTAGCATTGATGACAACCGCTCTGGTGGTCGATACAGCTATCGCGCATCAAAAGCCGCCCTTAACCAAATAATTAAATCGCTCGCCTGTGAACTATCCGAAGTGGGTGTGAAGACTATGGCAATTCATCCAGGTTGGGTACAAACCGATATGGGCGGAAAGGATGGCAAGGTAACAGTAGAAGAGAGTGTTAAAGGCATGCTTAATGTTATCGACAATTTAAAACTTAAGCATTCAGGTTCATTTTTTGTCTACGATGGCACTCAATTGCATGGTAGGCATAGTATTTACGTTATCTTCAATTTCAAATCACTACAGATTCTTCGAAACGACAGAGAACAAGGTGTTCTACAGATATAATTTGATTAATATTCACGCTATTCGCTTAATGTTTTCGACCAAATAATCTATCAGAAGCCGCACTCTATTTGGCATGTATTGTTTGGATGAATAGTAGACCCAAATGGTAATGGGCTCGCCCCAAAATGCCTCAAGAATAGGGCGAACTGTGCCATCTTCAAGTTCTTTTTTAAACATCCAACTGCCTAGCATGGCAATACCAGCACCGGCAACTATGGCCTTTTGTGCCGCAGCGAAGTTATTCATAATAAGTTTACCTTGCGGTTCATACAGCTTGGCATCGTTCCCCTCTTTGATCCGCCAGTGGTGAAAACGTCCTGTCGTTAACGAACGTACAGGTAAGCATTGGTGCTGAGTTAACTCCTCAATGGTGTTAGGGGTACCGTGAGTGCTTAAGTAAGATGATGCAGCGTAGATACCTACACTCTGCGAAGTGAGCGGGCGAGCGATCAAACGCGAATCTTGGTTGATCGAGGTACCGATGCCAAGATCAAACCCATGCTCAACCAAGTCGACATTGCGATCATCAAAATGGAGATCGCAACTGATCTGTGGATAACGCTGCATAAACTCCATTACCAAAGGCAAGATGTATTCTTGACCGATAGAGCTTGCCGGAAGATTGATTTTGATGGTTCCACTGGTGTTTTTTGTTTTATCAGAGAGCTGCTCGATGGTGCTTTGTATCGATGCCATCGAAGGGGCGAGTTCATCGGCAAGCTGCTGACCAATTCGAGTTAAACTCAATGAATGAGATGAACGAAAGAATAGCTTTACTTGCCACTCTTCTTCGAGCTTGGTAATCGCCTTACTCACTGCAGGGGCTGAGATTCCAAGCGCTCTTGCCGCCTTAGCAAAACTGCCATATTTTGCGACTTGAATAAAAATCGGTAGCTGAGATGGGAGGCTTTTCATTAACTTTTGCTCATCTTCATGGTAATCAAAAGCAATCTACAGGTTAATGAATTTTTGTTCAATACTATAGCTCTAGCAAAGTGATAGTCCACCGAGACCTATCAGAAAAGTTTCGATGATAAAACGCCATTAGCGTTCACGCAGGAATATTACTACCCAAAGATGATCGAATTATCGGAGAGCATAAAATGAATGTCCTTGTTGTTTACTGGCACCCGGAGCCAAAAAGTTTTAACGGCGCAATGTTTCGCACTGCGGTAGAAACGCTTGAGTTAGCAGGACATAGCGTTAAAACGTCTGACTTACATGCGATGAATTTTGACCCTGTGTCTGGACGCCATAATTTTACCACCACCAGTGATGAAGCGTTTTTTAAGCAACAACTGGAAGAGATCTACGCCACTGAACACGATGGCTTCACCCCCGAGATTGAGGCGGAGATCCAGAAATTGGAATGGAGTGACCTCGTCATCTTCCAATTCCCACTCTGGTGGTTTGGCATGCCTGCTGCGCTTAAAGGCTGGGTAGATCGCGTGTTTGCAATGGGCCGTACCTATGGCGGTGGCCGTTTCTATGAAAATGGCGTTTACAAAGGCAAAAAAGCCATGGTCAGTGTTACCATGGGGGGGCCAGAAGAAATGTACCTCAAAGGTGGTTGGAATGGCGATTTGGATGCCATTTTACGCCCTATTCATCGCGGCATTTTCGAGTTCAACGGTTTTTCAGTATTAGCGCCACAAAAAGTGTTTGGTCCTGCGAGAAGTTCTGAACAGGAACGCATCGCTGAATTAGAACGGTATGCACAACGTTTACAAACTATCGTTGATGAGCCTGCGATAGAAGTTGGCCAGTACTAATACATAATTGTGGAGGTGGTTATGAATGTCGAAAAAGTGCACCAGATCTTAAAACATTGGGGAACTACGCCAAGTCAAATTGAGTTAATTTTGCCTCAAACCATCGAGTCAGAAATACAACAGCGTGAGCAATGTATCATCGCGATTAATGATTGTTTGCAACTCCTATATAGAGAAAGTTCTGAGCAAAAACACTTTATGAATCGTGCGAGCAAAAGCGTGTTCTTTAACGGAAGAAAACCACTTTCGGTTATAGCATCTGGCAGGCTAGATGACTTAGCCCAAGCGCATCAGATCATTCGCAGTATGGCCTGCATTTAGCAAACTGCTCTGCTCATTATATTAAACTGATAAGGTCTGAATTTTGTAAGTAGTTCTAGATTAGAAAAGTAGTCATCAACAATAAAGCTTCTTGTTCAGCGCCTATTGCGCCGAAAGGATACTCCAACATAACAAACAAAAAAAAGCGAGCACAACGCTCGCTTTTATCTATTTGATTTTAAACGCAATTACAGAAGTTCAACCGATTGCTGAGCAATCACCCACTCTTCATTGGTTGGGATAACCAGTGCTTTCGCTCCTAGCAACTCAGATGTTGCAATAAGACCTGCGTTACCAAATCTTGCGTCTTCGTTACCTTTCTCATCTTCAACAAACCCTAACAGTTTTAGGTTTTTCAAGATTTCACTGCGAATTGGTAGCGAGTTTTCACCAATACCGCCAGTGAAGATGATGCCATCGAGTGAATCAAGTGCAGCAAGGTAAGAAGTAATGTATTTCGCAACGCGGTAAGTGAAGATATCAAACGCCAATTTCGCACGTGAGTTGCCCGCTTCCATCTCTTCTAGTACACCACGTGCGTCACTTGTCACACCTGATACTCCGAGGAAGCCTGACTTCTTGTTCATCATTTCGAACACTTCGTCTTTTTCCCAACCTTTACGGAAAAGGAACTCGATAACACTTGGGTCGAGATCACCACAACGAGTACCCATCATTAAGCCAGCTAATGGAGTCAACCCCATACTGGTATCAACACATTCGCCATTTTTTACCGCACTCACTGATGCACCGTTACCCAAGTGCACGGTGATAAAACTGCTTTTTTCAAGCGGTTTATCTAACATTTTCGCAGCTTCGCGGCTTACGTAATAATGACTTGTACCATGAGCACCGTAACGACGCACTTTATGATCTTCGTAAAGTTCGTAAGGAAGCGCGTACATAAACGCTTTCGCTGGCATGGTTTGGTGGAAAGCAGTATCAAAAACGGCAAATTGAGGTAGTGAAGGGAATGCTTTCATCGCAGCTCGCATACCTTCTGCGTTTGCTTTGTTGTGTAGAGGGGCGAGTTCAGCAAGGCGTTCGACTTCTTGAATAACGTTTTCGTCTACTTTCACGGTGCCTTTAAAAGTTTCACCACCAGCAACAATACGATGACCGACGGCTACAAATTTTGAACTCAAGCCTAAAGTCTCGAGTAGTTTTACCACTCGCTCAACAGCGTACTGATGATGGTTACCGCCAGCAGGGATCGCTTCAACGGTTTTTTCTCCCTGATATTTCCAACTGATTTCAGCTTCAGGTAGGCCAAAACATTCTCCGATACCTGAGACCAAAGCTTCACCAGTTTCAGAATCAATAACAGCAAATTTTAAAGAAGAGCTACCAGAGTTGATCACCAGTACAAACGAATTAGACATGAATAGTTATCCTGTTGTAGAGCAGAGGTTGTAATAGCGCTTGCGCGCTGCGTATTCCTTATTTACCCATTATTCAATAATTTTTGAATCTTTCAACATTTTTTAAGTAAAAGCGTTTTAATCGAACAGTTTTTATTGATCTAGCACATTTCTTGATTTTATTTGAGTACTAAAAAAAACATATTGATAAGCTTACGTTATGATTAACCTAACTTGCACAAAATTGAAAATATAAGCTAAGTTGTGTATTGGATGGATAAAAATAACAAACTAAACAATCAGCCGGGGTAAACGCGTGCCCACAGTAACTTCTCTATTGATAATTTTTGGCTTAGTTTTCCTATGTTGGGGATGGCGGATAACAAAAAATATCTGTTCAAAGACACAGGTTGCTGGATGGCCATGGCTTCTGTTGCTTATAACCAGCTTTATAATCGCGTATTCCGTTTTCTTGTACGCAATACAGCAAAAGTCGATTACGTCTCATCTAGACACTGGCGTCGCCGTTCTACTATTTGGTGGCAGTGTTTTTGTCGTTTTAGTGGTGAAGTGGAGTAACGAATCGATTCAGGAACTACATAGTATTGCGGAAAGAGAGAAACAAAATGCCATTCATGATTCCTTAACCAACCTGCCTAACCGTAAATACTGTTATGAATTGATCGCAGAACGTATTCGCTCGGGTGATCCGTTCTCTGTTATCCTTTTTGATGTAGTGAACTTTAAACAGATTAACGATGCAATGGGGCACTTTTGTGGTGATCAACTCCTCATTCAGATCGGAGAAAGACTTCGAAAAACCCTCGATGGCAGTGACAAACTTTTTCGCTTTGGTGGTGATGAATTCGTCATTCTTACGTCTTCAGCATGTGAGCAAGATGGAAAAACACTAATAGATAAACTCGACAACGCCATGTCGACTCGCTTTCATCTTGACGAATTTCAGGTATCTTCACGCGTTGTATTCGGTATCAGTACTTACCCAAAACATGCCGAATCCAATGACCTATTGATCAAACATGCAGACATTGCAATGTACCACGCCAAACGTAACGGCAACTTGTTTGCATTTTACAACGACAACATGAATATAGGTGCAAAATATCAGCTTGAAATAGCTAACCGGATCGACAGCGCGCTTGAACACGATGAGTTTCGTCTCAACTACCAGCCTCTTATTGATGCTCGAACCAATTTGGTCGTGGGCTTTGAAGCCGTCATTCGTTGGCATGATAAAAATGGAGAAACCATTTCACCTAATGACTTCATTCCAATAGCAGAGCGCAGTAACCAAGTGACCAACATTACGATGTGGGTTCTAGGCCAAGTAGAGAAAGATCTAACCGTGTTTATTCAAAATGGTATTAGACTACCTGTTCACGTTAACTTATCGGCAAAGGATCTGTCGTCGAACTTACTGCTAAGTCGTTTAGAAAAGCTAGTTGAAACAACCCCTCACTTTTCTAATCTCCTCAGTTTAGAAATCACTGAAACCATGGCAATAAATAGAGTGGCAGAACTCAAGCCACTAATTACACAAATTAAAAACCTCGGTATAAAAATCAGTTTGGATGATTTTGGTACTGGGTACTCTTCACTTTCTTTGTTGAGAGATCTACCTGTTGATCAAATTAAAATTGATCAATCATTCCTGAGTACAGCAAACCGAACCGAAGATTCTCGGTCCATTGTCGAAAATACAATAGCGCTCGCACATGGCTTAGGGTATTCCGTCGTTGCTGAGGGTGTTCAAGATATGGATACATTAAGGTTCTTACGTCATCGAGGCTGTGACATTATACAAGGGTATTTATTCTGCCCTGCTCTACCGATCAGTACAGTGATCACTTGGGTTAACGAGCACAACGAAAAACAGAGCTGTATACGCAGTGCATAAAAAAGCCGAGGCATCGCTCGGCTTTAGAATATCTGTATCACAATAGGATGTGATTATGCGTCCGGTGTACGGCGACCACGTCCATGGCCACGTTCCCCACGATAGTTACCACGGTGATCACCACCACGGTTACGATCAAAGCGACGTTCACCACCTTCACGGTTACCTTCGCGATTACCACGGAAACCACCCTCACGACGGCCGCCACCTTCGCGATTTCCTTCACGGTTACCACGATAGCCACCACCGTCACGACGACCACCATCACGGCGACCACCACGAGATTCGCGGAAATCATCAAAATCACATACAACAGCACCAACATCTTGTTGACGAATACGCAGTTTGCTTAGCTTGCTTGCTGCATCAGACGTCATTGCTTTAGGTAGCTGAACAAAAGTATGACCTTGGGCTAGCTTAATCGCACCGATAGATCCTTTACCCAATCCAAGTTCGTTTGCTAGAGCACCAACGATGTCTTTAACTTGAACACCTTGCTCACGACCAACTTGTAACTGGTAAGTATCCCAATCTTGGTTGTTGAAGTTACGACCACCGTCACGACCACCGTCACGACCACCTTCACGGCGTTCTTTACGACGTTGCTTATCACGCTCAATAGCTTCAACCATTGGATCTTCACCAACGTAGAACAGAGGGCGTTTGCCTTGTTGACGCTTAAGCAGCATTGCCGCCAACGTCGTTGGATCGATATCTAAAGACGTTTGGAGCTTCTCTACTAGATCAGAAAACTTATCTAACGCTTTATGCTCTTTTTCAGCTTCAAGCTCTGAGCCAAGTTTTGCCAGACGAGCTTCAGCTACTTTATCTCGTAGCGGAAGTTGAATTTCTTCCATTGAAGACTTAGTAACACGCTCGATAGTGCGCAGCATACGAATCTGGTTGGTGCGAACTAGAAGGATCGCTTTACCTTTACGTCCAGCACGGCCAGTACGACCGATACGGTGGATGTAAGACTCAACATCGAACGGGATGTCATAGTTAAATACGTGCGTAATACGTGGAACATCAAGACCACGAGCAACAACGTCAGTTGCAACTAGGATGTCAATAACACCTTGTTTGATGTGATCAACAGTACGCTCACGTAGAGACTGAGGGATGTCACCGTGCAGTGCCGCCGCTTTAAAGCCACGTGCAGATAGCCAATCAGCCAAACGCTCAGTGTCTTGACGTGTACGTACGAAAACGATAGACGCATCGGTTTCTTCAGTTTCAAGAAGACGAGACATTGCTTCATCTTTCTCTACACCTTTCACTACCCAGAACTGCTGTTGAACTTTATCTACAGTATGGTTCTTACCAGCAACGTCAACCATTACAGGTTCACGTAGGAAGCGCTCGACAATTTTCTTCAGCATTGGAGGCATGGTTGCAGAGAACAGTACGCGCTGTGCAGACTCTGGAGCGTGCTCCATGATCGCAGTTACGTCATCCACAAAACCCATGTTTAGCATTTCGTCCGCTTCATCCAGTACGAATGTGTTTACTTCGTCCAGGTGTAAACGATCACGGTTGATCAGGTCTTGAACACGGCCAGGAGTACCAACAATAACATGCGCACCGTTTTTAAGTGCACGCATTTGATCGACGATAGATGCACCACCGTAGATTTCTAGAACTTTAAGACCCTTGATATTTTTACCAAGGTTTTTCATTTCTGCAGCAACCTGAATCGCCAACTCACGAGTTGGAGCAAGCACGATCGCTTGTGGTTTACGCTGGTTAAGATCTAGTTTGTTGAGAAGAGGCAGTGAGAATGCTGCCGTTTTACCTGTGCCCGTCTGTGCTTTACCTAGCGCATCAGCCCCTTCCAAAAGGTGTGGAATTGCCGCAGCCTGAATTGGAGTTGGTGATACGAAACCCATTCCGTCTAGAGCAGAAAGGATAGAATCATTCAGAGATAAATCACTGAATTGAATTACAGAATCTTGCATTGGGATCCTACTTAATTAAACAAAAATACAGTCCCATATGCTCTTCCAATCAATACTGATTTATCCAGTAACTAACTTCATTGAGATAGAAATTAGCACAGTACACAACCGCGATAAGCCATTAGGGACGACTAAGGGAGGCGGATTATTCCTTAAAAGCATAAAAAAATCCAGAAAAAATTGAATTACATCACAATTTATTCCTATTTGTGACATTTATAGAATAATTTTAAACCACTTCACCTTTCGTACGTACATACACATTCGAACTTAAAGCCATTTATACGCTCTGAAACGAACTTAGACACGCTTTATGGCTGACATTTTCTAGTTCGAAAACTGCTGAAAAAATCATCTCGAAAAGTAACACGCCCTAGTAATCATAGTCCGCAATGATTATAGTGTGGACAATTCCATTGGTAAGTTAATAAAAGATGTTTCAAGATAACCCACTACTCGCCCAGCTCAAGCAACAAATCCAAGAAAACCTGCCTAAAAAAGAAGGTTCCGTCAAAGCGACCGATAGAGGCTTTGGCTTCTTGGAAGTGGACAATAAAACCAGCTTCTTTATTCCACCGACGTACATGAAAAAGTGCATGCACGGTGATAAGATCGTGGCCATTATTCGTACAGAAAATGATCGCGAAGTAGCTGAGCCACAAGAACTAGTAGAGCAGGCTGTGACACGCTTTATTGGTCGTGTAAAAATGTTCAAAGGTAAACTGAATGTTGTACCTGACCATCCGCAGCTAAAAAAGTTATCTCTAAAAGCGAAGTTAAAGAAAGGCCTAAAACCGGATTTATTCGCTGAAGGTGACTGGGTAGTCGCGCATCTTATTCGTCACCCGCTAAAAGGTGATAACGGCTTTTTTGTTGAGGTATCGGAAAAGATTACGGACGCTGACGACAAGATAGCACCTTGGTGGGTAACTCTTGCTCAAAACGATTTGCCAAATTCAGAGCCTAAAGGCATAGAAAACTGGGAACTAAAAGACGATGCCGATCTAGAACGCGTCGATATGACCCATGTTCCTTTTGTCACGATCGATGGCGAATCAACCAAAGATATGGACGACGCTCTGTACGCAAAAAAAACGGCATCGGGTGACTTTGAGCTGACCATAGCTATTGCCGATCCAACGGCGTACATTACGCCTGAAGACGAAATGGATAAAGTGGCTCGTGAACGTGGCTACACGATTTATCTCCCGGGGCGCAATATTCCTATGCTACCTCGTGATCTTGCGGACAACCTTTGCTCTCTAATCGAAGGGGAAATCCGTCCTGCCCTTTGCTGTAAGGTTACTGTGAGCAAAGATGGGGTAATTGGAGATGACATCCAATTCTTTGCCGCAAATATTAAGTCTCACGCCCGCCTTGTTTACGATCATGTTTCTGACTGGCTTGAAAACGGTCATTCAGATGCTTGGCAACCATCAGAAGACATCGCGGCTATCGTTCGCGATCTTTATGAGTTCTCACTTGCCCGCGCAACCTGGCGAGAGAACAATGCCGTTGTTTTCCCTGATCGTCCAGATTACCGCTTCGAACTAAGTGAAGATAACGACGTTGTAGCCATTCATGCGGATATGCGCCGCAGTGCGAATCGACTTGTCGAAGAGTCGATGATTACCGCTAATATCTGTGCAGGACGTACGCTACGCGACAAATTCCAAACGGGTGTGTTCAACACGCATTCAGGTTTAAAAGCCGACAAAATTGAAGACGTTTTACAGCTCATTAATCCTGAAGGAACGCTCGAATTCAACGCAGAATCCATCACTACTCTAGAGGGCTTCGCTGCGCTTCGCCGTTGGTTAGGTGGTCAAGAAAGCTCATACTTGGACAATCGTATTCGTAAATACCAAGCGTACAGTGAAGTTGGCAACCAACCTTTGCCACATTTCGCAATGGGACTAGATATTTACGCAACTTGGACATCACCAATACGTAAATACGGCGATATGATTAATCACCGCATGCTAAAAGCCGCTATTCTTGGTAAAGAGCCGGTTCAACAGCCAGATGATGCTGTCGGTGAAGAACTTGCACTTCATCGTAAACACCATAAAATCGCGGAACGAAACGTCTCAGATTGGCTTTACGCGCGAACGCTTGCTGATGAGCCAAGTAAAGGAACCCGCTTTACAGGGAGATTTTTGATATTAACCGCGCAGGCGCACGTGTCAGACTTCTTGAAAATGGTGCTGCAGCCTTTATTCCTGGCACGCTAATTCTGGATAATAAAGAAAGAATTGAGTGCAATGGCGAAAACGGAACCATCTCAATCGACAAAGAAGTGGTTTACCGACTCGGCGACAAACTGGAAATCACCTTAGCTGACGTTAATCAAGAAAATCGCAGTCTGGTTGCAAAACCAACTCAAGTTTTTGCTGACGCCCCTGCTCCACAACCAGAGCAAACGGTAAGCGAGTAATCACGTATAACATCGTTTACCCGTCCTGATATGGGTTTGACACATTTTAAGTTAAGAAGCGCTTTTAGGAGCGCTTTTTTATTTCCTCCTAGCCTGTTTTGGCCTTAAGTCCAAAAACAGCCTAGCGGATCATTTTCAAGCTCAGCAACCAGGTCTTCAAGTGACTCGCTAAATGGTAGTGCTTCATACGGCACCCAACCCAACTCGGTCCCAAAGTAGCTTGGGACATAGAATTGCCATCTTTGCATTTGAGCATCGAATAGGATCTTAGCCACTGGCGAGGTGTACTCACTATGTTGAGAATCTAGAAGGAAGTGCGCATGATAAAGTTCAACTCCGCCTTCAATAAACTCGCATAAGCACTTGCCCTGCTCGACTGGCAAGTTGGCATTGCGTTTCACACACAGAGACTGAACTGACTTATGTAAACGGCTGGTCGCCATTTGAGAGACGGACATGAATAACCTCCTAGAATGCTGAGGTTAGTATATACCTAAACGACACCTAGGTGCAGAATTCAAAGTATTATCGCAAATCATATTGCCGACGATGATTTGGCAACAAGTCACAAAAATGTAACCTTAACGCAATACCATACACTCTGCTTTAAACCTTAAACGGAGTTTAATATGTTACGTTTTACTGTGGCAACACTACTCGCCATGGCTATCTCCCTTCCCAACGCGATAGCAAAAGAAGTGAACATCTCGGGTTCAACCTCTGTTGCGAACGTAATGGACGTCCTAGCTGAAAAGTACAATCAAACCCACCCGGATGACTATATTGCCGTTCAGGGAATTGGCTCTAGTGCTGGTATTACTATGGTGAATAAAGATATCGTCGAGTTAGGCATGAGCTCTCGCTATCTAACGGAACACGAAAAAGTCGAGAACCTGAACGTCGTCACGATTGCCTTTGATGGGCTTGCAGTCGTCGTTAATCGTGCCAACTCCGTCACAAACTTGTCTCAGCAGCAACTATTCGATATCTACAAAGGTAAAATAAAGAACTGGAAAGAAGTCGGCGGTATAGATCAGCCAATTGCTGTTGTTACTCGTGAGGCATCATCAGGCTCACGCTATAGTTTTGAAAGCTTAATGGGGCTTACGACAATCGTGAATGATCACTTGGTGTCTGACATAGATCCAAACAATTTGGTTGTTAACAGCAACAGCATGGTGAAAACCATCGTAAACCACAACACGCGAGCGATTGGGTTTGTCTCTATAGGCTCCGTTGATAAATCGATTAAAGCGATTGCATTAGAAGGCGTGGAACCGAGCAGTGAAAACATTGCGAATCACAAATATAAATTGGCGCGTCCTTTCTTGGTGGTTTACAAAGTAGATAGAATAAGCGAACCAGCGAAACAATTCGTTGCTTTCTTAAAGTCTGAACCTGGTCAAAAAATTATCGCAGACTACGGATACACACAAGTCAAAGATTTCGAGTGAATAGAATGAAAAAAAGAGAGCACCAAGGTGCTCTCTTTTTAAAATGTTTGCGCTTAAAATCAAAAATGCAATTGGATGACCGATACAACTACAGCCCCAGGTCTACGAACACCTTCAATCTCAACCTTAATTTCGCGTTCAATTTCCAAACCTTTTTTGATTGGCGTAACTTTAGACAACGTGCTCACAGCACGAACGTTATTGCCTGCCTTTACCGGATAAGGAAAGCGAACTTGGTTTAGCCCCAAGTTAACCACTAATTTTGCGGTTGGGAACTGTGCTTTGTCAGGATCAACAGAATCCGTAAGCTTCGGTAACAAAGCCAGAGTCAAAAAGCCGTGAGCAATGGTTGTTTTGAATGGTGATTCAACAGAAGCGCGTTCTGGATCAGTATGAATCCATTGCATATCTTCCGTCACAGCACCAAACTGGTTGATTCGTTCTTGAGATACATTTACCCATTCGCCAACGTGAATCACCTCACCAATTTGCTCACTCAGCTCAGCAAACAACTTTTGTGCTTCCGGCATCATGATCAACGGCTCTGGCTGAGGAGCGACTTCTTCATTAATGGCAGGTTGTTGGTAATCTCGAACTTTAGAAAATAAAACGCTGTGCTGAGCTCGATCCAAAAAGTCACTCCAATAATCGCGGAGCGTTGGAGACATCCAATTCATAAACTCGGATTGATGAGCTGAAATCGCATCAACTTTGTCTTTAAATAAATTAGTGACTTTCATAAACACCCTTAAAAATTCTAAGCACAACTGGCTATACCAGTTAATTTTGAATTACTTCACATAGTGATGCAAATACTTTCGGGCGAACACATGTATCCTCAAACCCATTTATTTATTATTTTTCATAAACTTAACAATAAAACACCATTTTATTGGTGATTCGCAATTAGAGTTAATACTCTACAAAAATCGTTCATTTAAAGGTTTTTACGCACTGTCGCTGCCTTAACAAGCGTAATCACATCGGCAGAATGATCAAGTTATCTTATCGCTCATCCAACTCAGAGAAATAACCTTCAAAAATGTGGCTAATTATGGTTAAGAAAAACGCCAGTCAGCCGATAGTAATAAAAGTCAGTTTATGATGTTAAGGAAGACAACTATCACTGTGTAGAGATATGTGCACATTTCTTGCTTAATTTCCCTTATTAACAAAAACAATATTTACAACTTTAGTGTCGGAGTAATGTTGAAATGAGGTTTAGTCAAAAAATAGTCGCTGTATCTTCAGCGTTGTTGATATGTGCTATCGGTACATTATCTATCTATCAGTTAAGTACCATCAGAACAGAATTGGAAGAAGTCATTGAAGATAGTTTGCATGAGCTTTCGCAAAGTGTGGCTCTTCGTGTAAGTGGGGAAATGAAAGCCAAACAAGATTTGGCGTTAGCGACAACAGAAAGCTTAGAGTTAGATCCAAACAACCGTGAATATGTTAATAATGTGTTGTATAGACCAACCTTAAAAGGGTCTTTCTTAGCGATCGGCTTTGGATATGAAAGTGATGGTGCTGTTGTCGAAAATGACGACGCTTGGGAACCTGACAGCAGTTATAATCCTCGCCTACGGCCTTGGTATGTTGACGCTAAGCGTGAAAAAGAACTTGTCGTCACAGCACCTTATGTTGATGTGTCGACTAAAAAGTCATCATTTCTATTGGAACACCCGTTCAGCAAAACGGCCGTTTTATCGGTGCCATGTTCTATGATATGACACTAGAGCCTTTGTCAGAGTTGGTCAACCAAGTTAACTTGTTTGATGCAGGTGAAATGCTGATCGTCGCTTCAGACGGCACCACAATAGCTCACACAAACAACGAGCTAAATGGTAAAAAGCTAGATTCCTATTTACCACAAGCCAAGTTGAAAGAAGGCTACGATAAATTCGCGATTGACGGCACCCCATACATTGCGGTTTATAAATACCTGCCTGAACAAAAGTGGTACGTCGTGGCGTTAGTTGACGAGAATAAAGCGTATCACGTAATCAGTGAAATTCGGAATAGCTCGATAGTAGGAGCGATTCTCGCTCTATTAGTCAGCGTTGTTTTACTAACCCTTGTAATCAAATACTTAATGCGCCCTCTTGATACATTGAGTTCAGCCATCGATGACATCGCCTCTGGTGAAGGTGATTTAACACATCGCCTCGATACCAATTCCGACGCAGAGTTCGCCCGACTGGCATCAGGATTTAATGTATTCACTGAGAAGCTTCAAGGTCAAATCAAACAATCAATTCAACTGGGGGATGACATTAAGCATAATGCAGCCATTGCATCTCAAGATTTAGTGGTCTCATCCAAAGCCATTGAAGAACAGTTGAGTGAAGTTGAACAGTTAGCAACGGCAATGAATGAAATGTCTGCAACGGCGACAGATGTAGCGAACAATGCTCAAGGCGCAGCGCAGGCAGCTTCGGACGCAGACAATGAAACACAACACGGTGTCTCTGTAGTTTCTGAAACAACCGAAGCCATCAATCAACTTTCTTTACGCATTGAATCCGCTGTCGAAGAAGTCCGTGAGCTAGAATCCGCCACAAACAGTATTGAAACCATCTTACAAGTTATTAATGAAATAGCCGATCAGACTAACTTACTTGCCTTGAATGCGGCAATCGAAGCGGCAAGAGCCGGTGAGTCTGGGAGAGGTTTTGCCGTTGTTGCCGATGAAGTCCGTACACTGGCAAGTCGAACTCAAGCATCAACAACAGAAATTCGTAGCATGATTGAAAAACTACAGAGTGGCGCCCACTCCGTAGCCGCTGTAATGGGAGAAAGTAAGACGACAGCAGAAAACGTCGTTAGCAAAGCACAGTTTGCCAATGATGCCTTGCACAAGATTCGCGCGGCAATTCAACATATTAATGATTTAAACATGCAGATCGCATCTGCGGCAGAGGAACAAAGCTTGGTTGCCGAAGAGATCAATAGCAATACCTTTAAAATTCGAGATTTGTCATCTCAAGTGTCAGGTACGGCTAAAGATGCCACTGAATCAATGGCAAAAACCAACCAACATGTTCAGTCACAACATGAGATTTTAAGTCAGTTTAAAGTCTAATAGATTGTCCATTTAAGGTATCCCCCCTAGTCAAAGTCAATTCTGGCTAGGGGTTTTATTCCAACGAAGTTTGTAAACAGCATCACAGCACGGAATTTTTTAATACTATCTTCGTCACGACCCCCTCCCTGTACCACACACAATGTTCGTTAAACCACGATATTCGTAACAACGTCTGTCTTGACTGAGTTAGCGATAAAACAGTTTTCATGTGCCATATGGTGCATCTTTTCTAACTGTTCAAATGTTGGATTTTTATCACCAGAGAATACAATCTTCGGGTTTAGCGTGACCTTTGAAACCCACTCCTTGCCATTTTCTCCTAACGTTAATTCTCCTTGTGCATCATCGTCATATGAGTCAATGACATAACGTCTTTTAGCTGCAATAGACAAAAATACCAGCATATGACAACTCGAAAGTGACGCGATGAACGCCTCCTCTGGGTCAATGTGTTCTTCTACGGACAGTGGCAGCGGCACGACATAGGGTGATGGTGAAGCAGGCACAGTCAACCCACCATCAAACTCCCATCTATGTGCGCGACTGTATTGATTGTCCTTAAAGCACTCATCAGGCTGACGTTGCCAATGAATACTAGCGGTGTGTTTACTCATCTACATTCCTGTTAGTTTGTGACGTGAATAATCGTTTTTAATGTGGATGTTAGCTTGTGGCATAAATGTTAGCTGTTAGTTCGTCGCAAGCTTGTTAGCTAAACGACCCTAACAACCGTTCAAGCCACGTGATTTCACCATATGCGATCAAATCAAAGATAGTGAAAAAAATGACACAAATAATGACTAACTTAAGTATGCGTAAAAGAATAAGCATGGTTGTTTCCGTTTATTTTTGTTGATTATCAACATACTGTATTTTTTGTATAGCGGTAAAGCCATGATATTTCGTCTAGTGACGCATCTTGGCGTTAATTGCGTATACTTAAATAAGGTTTTTCGTACGTGCCAGTCATCGCACAAGGAGGGTCGTATGAAACAAGTATGGAAATGGCTTCTAGCGCTTCTCATGTTTACCACTCCGGCAATGGCAGACACTATTTGGGTTGTGCCCATAAAAGGCGCAATAGGCCCTGCAACCAGTGACTACCTTACCCGTGAGCTAGAGCAAGCTCAAGCTGAAGGCGTCAGTCTCATTATTTTAAAAATGGACACACCAGGTGGCTTGGATAGCTCAATGAGAGATATTATCCACGCCATCACAACCTCGACCTCCCCCGTAGCGACTTGGTTGGTCCTTCCGGGTCAAGGGCTGCCAGCGCTGGGACTTATATTCTCCTTGCCAGTCACATCGCGGCAATGCAGAAGCAACCAACCTCGGCGCTGCCACACCTGTCGCACTAGGTGGTGGCTCCCCCACCTCGCCCATGCCTTCTTCCGATGATAGACAAGAAGCGGATACGGAAGAAAAACAAGATAATCAAGACAACAAAGAAAGCTCTGAAACAGTGCCTGCAAATACAGCGATGGAGAAAAAAGTCATTAATGATGCCAAAGCATACATTAAAGGACTAGCAAAGCTGCATGGCCGAAATGCCGAATGGGCGGAAAAAGCGGTCAGTGAAGCGGCAAGCCTTGACGCTCAAACTGCATTAGAGCTCAACGTTATAGACTATATAGCCAACTCTCCGGAAGAGCTGGTTCAACTTATCAACGGCAAGAGCGTAAAAATAAACAACCAGGCCGTGACATTGTCACTAAACAATCCGATCTGGGTTGAACGAATTCCTGATTGGCGGGCAGAAATGTTAGCGGTCATCACCAATCCAAATGTGGCATACATTCTGATCCTAATCGGTATTTACGGACTGTTATTAGAATTCTACAACCCTGGCGTAGGTTTGCCTGGAGTATTAGGTGGGATTTGTCTGTTGCTTGCGATGTACGCGCTGCAAATGATGCCAGTCAACTACGCAGGGTTGGGACTTTTGTTACTCGGCATCGCTCTCATGATTGCAGAAGCATTCAGCCCAAGCTTTGGTGTGTTAGGGTTAGGTGGCGTGGCGGCGTTCATCCTGGGATCAATATTCTTGATGGATAGCGATTTGCCCGGTTTTCAGATCGCCCTGCCATTAATTTTTGGTATTGCTATCTTTTCTGTCGCTTTAATTGTGCTCACCGTCGGATTACTGGTAAAAATCCGTCGAAGACGTGTCACCACCGGGCTTGAAACATATCCGGGAAAAACCGCATTGGTCAGCGATGATTTTATTGATGGCGAAGGACGCGTGCAGATGAATGGCGCATTGTGGAAGGCAAAAACAGAGAAAGAACATGACGTAAAACAAGGTGAGCACGTCATCATTGTCGATGTTAAAGGACTGACTTTAACCGTCAAACCCAAAGACACCTTAAAACAATAGGAGGCATTTATGATGCTCTATACTGTCGGTGTTGTGTTAGTGCTGCTCTTTGCACTTGCGACACAAGTGTTCAAAGTGCTGCGAGAATATGAACGTGGTGTCGTGTTTTTTCTCGGTCGATTCCAAGAAGTGAAAGGACCAGGCTTGATTATTCTCATTCCTTTTATCCAACAAATGGTGCGAGTAGATTTACGTACTGTGGTGTTAGACGTTCCGACACAAGACCTGATAACCAAAGATAACGTATCCGTTCGAGTAAATGCGGTAGTCTACTTCCGTGTCGTCGACCCTCAAATGGCAATCAACAACATAGAAAGCTACAGCGATGCAACCAGCCAGCTGTCGCAAACTACATTGCGTTCTGTATTAGGCCAGCATGAATTGGATGAGCTACTTTCCGAACGAGAGCGGCTCAACAAAGATTTGCAAGCTATCTTAGATCAACAAACCGATGACTGGGGCATAAAAATCGCGACAGTCGAAGTCAAACATGTTGATCTCAATGAAAACATGGTACGGGCGCTGGCAAGACAAGCGGAAGCGGAGCGGAACCGTCGCGCAAAAGTAATTCATGCTACTGGTGAATTAGAAGCATCAAAGAAATTGAAAGAAGCCGCGCAAATGCTTAATCAAGCACCGAATGCTTTGCAATTACGCTACATGCAAACATTAACCGAAATAACCACCGATAAAACGTCAACCATCATTTTCCCAATGCCGATCAATTTAGTGGAAGCGGTGCAAGACATTGCCAAGGCGGTAAAAACTGACAAAACACCTAAAGAGTCAGGGCAAGAATGACGATAAACTGATTTAGATTGGAATAACCTCAAGATACCGAGTTATATTCAGTATCTTGAGGCTATAGATCATGCTTTGTTATGCGACTTGCTTAGACTTAAAGTTACCCAGCAAAGCGTCGTAAAGTTCGTTGTCACTTAGAATGCCGACTAATTGGTTATTTTCTACCATTAATAGTGGGTAGTTACTGCGTTGTTTAAGCTCAATCGCATCGCGCATACTGATATCCGGGCTCGTTTGAACTATTGTATTCGCCTTTACATCGCTTAAGTTGGAGGACCCCGTCACCCACTCTACTAAAGATTTGTCTGAATCAACCAAACTCAATCCATTCATGTCTTGGTTTAACCAAATATTCTCAACTGGGCAGACACAAACGCATTGTGCTTTCTTCTCTAGACTCTCGCTTGATTGCATTAAAGAACGACCTTTTAACACATTAAGCGGGTTAGTATGAGCAACAAAATCTGCGACATATTCCGTTTCTGGAGCAAGAATGATTTGTTCTGGCTTCCCATGCTGGATAAGTTTTCCCGACTCCATAATGGCAATGTTATTACCAATTTTCAGTGCTTCGTCTAAATCATGGCTCACAAATAGAATCGTTTTGTTAAGTTTCTTCTGTAGTAAGATCAATTCATCTTGAAGCTGCGCACGAATGAGAGGGTCAAGCGCTGAAAATGGTTCATCCATGAGTAAGATATCCGTATCCATCGCAAAGGCACGGGCCAAACCGACGCGTTGTTGCATACCACCGGACAACTCATGAGGGAACTTCGACTCCCAATCAGACAAACCGACCATTTCTAATTGTTCGCGGGCCTTTTGACGACGTTCTGTTTTGCTAATCCCCTGCATTTCCAATCCAAATGCCACGTTATCCAAAACAGTTAGCCAAGGCATTAAGGCAAATTTTTGAAATACCATCGAAACTCGGTGAGTGCGTAGGTGGCGCAATAGCTGCTCATCACAGTTGGCTAACTCTACCATATCCTCACCGTCTTTAATTTTTAACGAGCCACGAGAGATCTCATTAAGCCCATTTACGGTGCGCAATAGACTAGACTTACCAGAACCAGACAGTCCCATCAGAACACAAATTTCGCCTTGTTCAACGGTTAAAGACACATTGTCAACACCGACAACTTGTCCTGCTTCGTCAATAATTTGTTGTCGTGACTTACCCTGATCAAGTAACGCCAGCGCTTGTGCTGGTTTCTGCCCAAACACGACATCCAAATTTTCAATCGTAATAGCGTCCATGATTATGCTTCCTTCTGATTTGGTGCTTTACACAAGCGGTCAAGAATGATTGCAACGAGAACGATAGCCAGTCCAGCTTCAAAACCTTGCGAAATGTTTACGGTGTTCAATGCGCGCACGACTGGCTTACCTAATCCATCTGCACCGACAAGCGCCGCAACCACAACCATAGAAAGAGACAGCATAATACATTGAGTGACGCCAGCCATGATACTTGGTAACGCAGCAGGTAACTCCACCTTAAACAGTAATTTCATGCGGCTTGCGCCAAACGCTTTACCTGCTTCTAACAACTCTTCTGGAACTTTAATAATCCCTAGATAAGTCAATCGAATAGGCGCGGCAATGGCGAAAATAATCGTAGAGATAAGACCCGGCACAATACCTAAACCAAACAGAACCAGTGTTGGTATGAGATAAACAAACGTTGGTACGGTTTGCATTAAATCTAAGATAGGCCGTAACAAAGTATACAACCAAGGACGATGCGCGGCCATAATACCTAATGGTACGCCAATTAATACGGAAATCGTTGTCGCTGCAAAAACAAGGACAAAGGTTTCCAGCATCTCTTGCCAATAACCCAGGTTAAGAATCGCTAACAGCGCGAAAACGATGAATGCAACCAGCGGGAGACTTCGATGTAAAAACCAAGCAATCGCTGCAGTGAGAATAATTGGCGCTGCTGGCGGCATCCATTTAAAGATATCCACCACGAACATTATCACCGTTTCAAGTGTAATCGAGATGGTATCGAAAAATCCCGCAGCATTAAGTGTTAACCAATCAACACCAGTTTCCATCCACTGGCCTAATGGTAGTTTGTTTTCTGTAATAAAATTCACAATAGAGCCTTTGTGTTAATGAAGTGGGCATGTAACGCCCACTTAAGGAAAGTCAATTAAGCGTTAGTGTCTAAATACGCAGCGATGGCCGTTGGTGCATCTTGACCATCAACGGTTTTCACGTCTTTAAGCCACACTTTGATCTGATCTTGATGTTCGCTCAACCATGCTTGCGCCGCTTTTGATGGCTTCTGTTTCTGGTTCAGAATGGCTTCCATCAACTCATTTTCCATCTCTAGACTGAACTCTAGATTTTTCACTAGCTGACCAACATTCGGACACTCAGAAAGGTAGTTTTTGCGTACATTGGTATAGACACTTGCACCACCATAATTTGGGCCAAAGTAATCATCACCACCCTCTAAGTATTCCATTTCAACATTGCTGTTCATTGGGTGTGGCGCCCAGCTAAGTAAACAATCCATTGGTTACGACGAACCGCTCGAGATACTTGTGACACCATGCCGGCTTCACTTGACTCGACAAGGCTAAAGTTTTTCAGTCCGAACGCATCGCTGTCGATCATTGACTGAATGAGTCGGTTGCCGTCGTTGCCTGGCTCAATGCCATAAATGCGGTCTTTAAACTTGTCGGCATGTTTAACTATATCGGCAAAGCTGGTAACGCCCGCATCATAGACGTATTTGGGTACAGCTAAGGTGTACTTAGCACCTTCAAGATTTGCTCTGACTGTTTCTACCGTGCCTGCTTCTCGATATTTTGCAATATCGCCTTCCATCGTCGGCATCCAGTTGCCCAGGAAAATATCAATATCACCATTTGCCATTGAAGAATAAGTAACAGGTACGGAAAGCAGATCCGTTTTAGTCTGGTACCCTAACCCTTTCAAAATTTCTGAAGTTACCGCAGTCGTTGCAGTGATATCGGTCCAGCCAACATCTGCAAATCGAACGGTTTCACACTGATTTGCGTAGGCGCCTGTAGCTAGTGTACTTAGCGCGATGGATGAAATAGCTTTGGTCATCTTAGACATATTGAATTCCTTATAATGAGTGCTGACTTTTTATTTGTTTTTAAGTTTTAAGCGATGGAGTCTAAAGATCGCTTAGGTGCTTGTATTCGCTGTTTTTCTTGCCAATTTGGAGCTATCCAGACTGGTGTGTTGTTTGCTTTTTCCAATACATTACCCAAAATCATGTCCGCTGCACGTTCTGCAACCATGATGGTCGGTGCGTTTAAGTTGCCATTTGGAATGGTTGGGAAAATTGATGAATCTACGACACGCAGACCTTGGATACCACGTACCTGACATTGTTCATTTAGTACAGCCAATGGGTCACTCTCTGACCCCATTTTGCAGGTACACGAAGGGTGATAAGCACTTTCAACATTTTGTTTCACCCACTCATCAATTTGAGCATCGGTCGTGACATCAAGACCCGGTTGAATTTCTTCTCCACGAAACTCATCCATCGCAGGTTGATTGAGGATTTCTCGCGTTAGGCGAATACAATCACGCCAGTCTTGTTTATCTTGTTGTGTTGAAATGTAATTAAACTCGATTTTAGGCTTGTCGTTTGGATTCGCAGATAAAACCTCTACCGTGCCTCGGCTTTCTGGCTTATTCGGCCCTACATGCACTTGGAAGCCATGGCCATCAAATGCAGCTTGCCCGTCATAACGCATTGCTGCAGGCAAAAAGTGATACTGAATATTTGGCCACTTCAACCCTTCACGCGAGCGGATAAACGCACATGATTCAAAGTGATTGGTTGCGCCAAGTCCTTTGCGAGTCAAGATCCATTCTGTACCAATCAATCCCTTACTCACCAAGCCTAATTTACTGTTCAGCGTGATCGGCTGTTTACAATGATATTGGAAATACACTTCCAAATGATCTTGAAGGTTTCTACCTACACCTTCCAGTTCGTGTTTCACCTCAATGCCAGCGTTTTCCAATACCGATTTAGGCCCAATACCTGATAGTTGCAGGAGCTGTACCGAACCAATTGACCCCGCACTTGAAATCACTTCTTTGTTTGCGAAGCACTGTTTGACCTGACCTGATTGCTCAAATTCGATCCCCACAGCTTTTTGACCTTCAACTGACTGATCTTCTTGAAGCAGTACACGATGAGCCGTCACTCTTTTCATTAGGGTGAAATTCTTGCGCTTTCTTGCACGGCTTAAGTAGGCATTAGATGTTGAAGCTCGTACACCTTTATCGACCGTCATATGCATCGGGCCGAATCCTTCTTGCTGGTATCCGTTGTAATCGTCAGTCTCTGGGTAGCCCGCGTCTTTGCCCGCTTCAATAAAGGCGTTATACAGTGGGTTGAGTTTCATGTCGTTGCCGTTGCAGGTTCCAACTGGGCCACGGTCACCGCGGTATTCATCTGCGCCTCCAACCCATGATTCTGCTTTACGGAAATACGGTAAACATGATTGATAGTTCCACCCTTTTGCGCCTTCTTCTTCCCATTGGTCGAAGTCACACGCATGACCGCGAACATAAACCATGCCATTAATCGAAGAGCTACCACCCAGAACTTTACCGCGAGGACAGTGCAGTTGTCGGCCGTCAAGGCCATCTTCTTTGACGGTTTCAAACTGCCAAGCATACTTCTCAGTATTCATCGGGTATGACAGCGCCGTCGGCATTTGAATGAAAATACTCTTGTCAGTGCCTCCTGCCTCAAGTAACAAAACGGTATTTTCTCCGCTTTCACTTAAACGATCTGCTAGAACACAGCCGGCCGAACCCGCACCGACGATGATATAATCGTAGTGTTGTTGCATCTTGATTCTCCTGAAAAGGTTTAAGCGTAGGGGCTTTCGAAGTCGCTTAACTGAACCAGCACACTCTTCGTTTGCGTGTAATGTTTCAGTGTTTCGACACCGTTTTCACGGCCAATACCGGATTGCTTGTAGCCGCCGACGGGCATTTCTGCCGGTGAATCACCCCATGCATTCACCCAGCAGATACCCGCTTGAATTTGATGAATGACTCGGTGTGCTCGAGAAAGGTTTTGTGTGAAAACGCCTGCAGCCAAGCCATATTCGGTGTCGTTCGCACGCTCGATAACCTCTGATTCATCGCTAAACTTCAGCACTGACATAACAGGGCCAAAAATCTCGTGCTGTACAACACTCATGTTGTCGTCACAATCGATAAATACCGTTGGCGCAACGAAATTGCCGTTTTCTAATCCACTATTGGTGACTTTGTAACCGCCAGTCAGTAGGGTGGCACCTGCTGCTTTGGCTTCTTCAATCGCAGACAGCACTTTGCCTTCGTGATCTTTTGAAATCAGCGCACCGATTTGAGTATTTTCATCACGCGGGTCGCCAATAACCAGTTTCTCGGTACGCACTTTCAACTGCTCAATGAACTCATCATAAATCGATTCATGCACAAAGACTCGAGTCCCATTTGTGCACACTTCACCTTGCGTATAGAAGTTCGCCACCATAGCTGCTGAGACCGCGTCATTTAGCTTCGCATCATCAAAGATGATCAGAGGTGATTTACCACCCAGCTCCATGGTGACTTGCTTAAGCGTTTTCGCACTGTCACCCATTACGATTTTGCCAGTGCCAACTTCTCCCGTGAATGAGACTTTCGCAATATCAGGATGTGCTGTGAGCATTTGACCGACACGGTAATCACCCTGAATAACGTTAAAAACACCGTCAGGCATGCCTGCTTCTGAGTAGATTTCCGCTAATTTTAATGCGGTAAGTGGCGTTTCTTCTGATGGCTTAAAAATCATTACGTTACCTGCCGCCAATGCTGGGGCAGATTTCCACATCGCAATCTGAATTGGGTAATTCCACGCACCAATACCTGCGCAAATACCGAGAGGTTCGCGGCGCGTATAGAAAAACTGATTCTCGTTGAGTGGCTGCTGCTCACCTTGCAAGCTAGGAGCCAAGCCAGCATAGTATTCAATAACATCCGCACCCGTGACCACATCGACAGCAATCGCTTCTTGAATTGGTTTGCCGGTATCCGCAACTTCCAGCTTGGCAAGTTCTTCGTTGCGCTCTCGTAAAATTGCCACCGCTTTATTCAGAATACGGCTACGTTCAATCGCAGTCATTGCAGACCACTTGGCAAAACCTCGCTTTGCAGATTCGATCGCCGCATCCATATCGCGTTGGTTCGCTTGTTTAACATTGGCTAAAGGCTCACCATTCGCTGGGTTGTACGTGGTGAAATGTTCCTCGGAACTTCCTAAATACATAGAGCCATCAATGTAGTGTGTTTTCATTTCCATGTTGAAGACCTGACTTTTCGTTATTTTGTGACTACTTGATTACTTTTTTGCGTAATAAGTTAATTGTTTATCGAGATAGTCATTGATGATGATGGTTGCTTTTTCAGCGTCGATGCCTTGCGGGTTGAGCGTTCCGCGTAGCCAAATACCATCGATAAGAGACGCGATGCCGTGAGCAACTAACTCAGCTTGTTCCGCATTCAGTAACGCTTTTAATTCTTTTCGAAGATGGGATAAAAGGCGTCTTTCGTTCACACGCTGCAAGCGCTTAAGCTGCTCGTCATGCATAGAGTAAGACCAAAACGCCAGCCAAGTTTTAGCGACTTTGTTTTCTGCCTGATAACCGACAAAGTTGCCGTCAATAATGGCGTTAATCCTTTGATGGTGTGCATCGTCAGGCAGTTCACGCAACTTGTTCGTTATGGTGGACGAAAGCTGTCGAAGGATCTCGCGCATCGTTTCTTCCAATAATCCGTGCTTACCACCAAAGTAATGATTGATGATCCCCGTAGATACACCAGCTTCTTTGCTGATCAACGAGATACTCGCTGCGTGTAAGCCTACTCTGTCAATCACTGACATTGTCGCTTTCACCAGCTGTGGCTTCCTAATTTCAGGCATTCCCACCTTTGGCATTTCGTCCCCTTTCATTTTTAATTGAACGATTAGTTAAATATAAAATGCACCAAAACTCATTCGAACTCAAATTATTTTTTGTTAAATATTTTCGCAATCAACGTAAAATCATTGAGACAGAATGCAAGATTAAGTTGTGCTTAGTAACAAACAAGACGTTGTAAAACTCGACAATATGACAAGTCTTTTAATTAAAAATCAACAACTTAATAAATAGTGACAGTAGAAAACACAGAAGACTCATGTTCACTACCCAACACTAGAAATTAATCACATAAAATAAATTGTATCGTGCACTAACTATTGCACCACGATGTGTTTGTCTGCATGAACATTAACCAGATGATGTAACAACAGTTTCATAGCACAACATATTTTATTTGTACGCAGATGAGGCATAGTGAATCATTACGCCACAGGACATACCCAAAAAACGAATTCAAAGGTAGAGCTTAAACAATGAACAGGTAATGTTAGAGATATGAATGGGGGATTACACCAACCCAAATAAGCGCTTGATCACTTACTTATCCAGATTGGTATGAGTAGGCTGGAGACTAAGCATCTTAAATCAAATGGCTTCAAGATGCTGATGAGGTTTATGGCTCAATTTCAGTGCGGTTTCTTCCGTTGTATTTCGCGTTGTAAAGCGCTTTATCTGCCGCCTTAATCGCAATATCTATCGGCTGCTGACTTCCCTTCCAAGAAGAGACGCCAATCGATACGGAGAGCGTATCAACATCAGTGAAGGTTTTAGTATTGATCGATTTTCTTATTCGCTCTGCAACTTCAAAAGCAATGTCGAGGTTTGTATTAACAAGCAACACCAAAAACTCCTCTCCACCATGCCGGCATAGCACGTCATGGTTTCTCGCCTCATCCGCCATATGTTTAGCCACTTCTTTGATCACGGTATCGCCAACATCGTGGCCGTACGTGTCATTAATCTTTTTAAAATGGTCAATATCTATCGCAAGTAGAGAAAACGACGTATACCGTTCACTCAGGTGCACCAGGCTTGTTCCCAACCACGTCGATTTAACAAGCCAGTCATTGTGTCCGTCAAACTATCGACATGAAGCTTTTCAATTCTATCGGAAACACTACTAAACGCCCTCACAAGACTTTGCTTTAAGTTTGCGGCCTCAAAATACCATGGGTTGACCTTATCAAGCTCATTCATCTTAGGGCTTTCTGAATCATACTTCCTCACAGTGCTTGCCAACTGCCATAACGGTTTGGAGATAAGAAAAGAAAAGATCCAAATACATAAAAACGTCATCGCGATAATGGGAATTGATTGCATAACTACTTTCCACATATGCTTGTTAAGATTGGACAAAGTCAATTGCTTCGCTTTTTGTGTAACGATTCCCCATCCTGAACTATCAACAATGGCGTAACCCGCTAGCATATCGACACCTTGTGAATTAGTAACGATTCGCCCGCCTTCAACACCATTAACAAGATCTTCAATCGCAGCGTTATTGAGGATTTTTTCTCCGACTCTAGCCGAATCAGGATGGGCAATTAATGTCGAGTTCTTGTTAACCACGTAAAGGTAAGAGCCGTCTTCATGCGCGTGCTTACCAAGCAACGTTGATAATGCGTTATCTTCTTCCAGATAAATGGTGCCGATGATATAACCTAAGTATTGACGAGACTCGGAAAATATAGGCGCAGAAACCCCGAGCAGATAATTTCCCGCAGGAGAAACAAAAGGTTCGACGATATAAGGGGTTCTAATATTCAAAGGCTCAAGAGAGTTTGGACTAGTGAGTTTGGCACCTTTGACTTCTATGGTTGGGGGGGAAATTGCACGAATGATTCCTTCGGTGTTTACGACCGCCACAGAGTTAAATGCGTTACTTTGCGCTCTTACTCGTTCAACCTCCTCATCCAACAGAACTTGATTGTCAATGTCAGTGCCGAGTTCAGTGGCACTAAATTTTAGTTGGGACAAGGATTCTGACAGAAAGGCGTCCGTCATATACGCCATTTTTTCTGCATACACACGGTTTGACTCTATTGCGTTGGACAGCATGTCGTCACGATTTACTCGATAAACTGAGTAAAAAGCATTGAGCAGCGTCACCACGACACTAAATATACACAGAATGAGAATAAGCCGTCTTAGATTTAACGGTGTTTTTATTTTTTTATTCATTACAACACTAGCCACTACATTTTATTGTGCGCCCATTTTAACATTCACAATCAAACTCGCTATTGTCGTTTCTATATTTTCCATTCCCATTCGGTGTTCTTTTCGACAATCTACGTTCGTATTAAAATTAATTTAAACACTCACTTGGATATGCTTACAGGTTTTTGCAAACTTACTGCACCGATGACACTGCTTTGCGCCTCGCTTTAAACCAGCGCTGACCAAACACGTTAATCACCAATCCCAATCCAATCACTATCACCCCGGCAACCTGCTGCAGACCAAGAGTTTCGTCTAATAATATCCACGCACTCAATAAACCGAATACGGGCACCAATAGAGACAAGGGGGCGACCAAAGCGGTGGCATAGCGACTCAGCAGATAACTCCACCCACCATAGCCAATAATCGTGGCAAATAACGACAGATAAACGATCGAAAATAGGTTATGCCATTGAATATGCAGCAATGATCGTTGGATGACATCCGGCCCTTCAATAAGTAATGAAGTAACGGAAAATGCGACTGTGGGCACAATCGCACTCCACACGATGAGAGACATCGTTGGCACCGTATACTTCTTCATGATGACTTTATTAGTGATGTTTCCTAAAGCCCAGCAACTTGCCGCCCCTAGGATCAAAACTAGGGTAAATCCGGTCAAAGATACAACGCCACCACTTTGCGCAGCGGCAAGTAAGTAAACCCCACTCCCCGCTATGATAATTGCCATCATATTGTGGCGGTGTATTTTTTCTTTTAGTAAAAGGATTCCGAAACCTAAGGTAATGAATGCCTGAGCCTGCAATAGCAGTGAGGCCAATCCAGCAGCCAACCCAACATTTAGCGCCCAGAATAACAACGCG
Organism: Vibrio mytili; assembly: GCF_000830505.1. Classification (GTDB taxonomy): domain Bacteria; phylum Pseudomonadota; class Gammaproteobacteria; order Enterobacterales; family Vibrionaceae; genus Vibrio; species Vibrio mytili. The sequence continues at coordinate 134,640 of NZ_JXOK01000004.1, forward strand.
AACTGCCCGAAGCTGATGGTCAAACCGTAAGCCAATAGCCATTTGAATGGCAATTTAGGGCGAGGGACAAAGAGTAAGGCAGGAAATGCCACCAGCGCAAAACGTAACCCAGCCAATAGTAGAGGTGGGACTCCCTCTAAACCGACTTTAATTACTACAAAGTTCACGCCCCAGACCAAAACGATGGTGAGTGCGAGCAGTCTGTCACGCATTAGCATTTAAGTATCCTTACAAACTCAGGTCAGTTTCGCCACAAGCAATTTCACCAAAAGCAAATTCACCTAAAGCAAATTCACCTAAAGCAATTTGACCACTATCAATGTCGCCAAAACAATGTGAAAAGAAGTGAGGTCTGTAACATGCGTGCGACAAGCTGGAGTGAAGAGTTTAGATTGCCTCAAACAAGAAGCGAAAACAAGAAACTCTTTACCTAAGACATCGCGTGTGAGTGACTGTTTTTGTATACACTCACACATTGATAAATGATCACCAGAAGAATACATAGCGCGAGAGCAATACGAGTTGCATCGAGAATACCTTGCCATCCCCAGCCTTGGTAAAATGGTTCCAAAAAGAATACGCCTAAGCTAGCACCAGAATAGTAAAATAAACTGTATAATGCTTGCGCACTTCCCTTTGATTTTGTCACTTTCATACCAATTAACGTGCTGGCTTGAGCATGGCAAAAGAAGAATCCCACCGACACCATAACCATACCGACAACCATAGTGTAAAGGTTAGACCAACTCATCAGGAAGTTTGCAGCCAGCATGATCGTTGCACCAAACGCCACACCTGCTATCGGAGAATGCTTTTTAGCAAACTTTCCTGCCAAAGAAGAACTGGTGGTCCCTCCGAGTAATGTTAAAAACATCAAACTACGAATATCACTCGGAAGGTTGTAAGGGAAGTCACTCAAAACCATCATTAGGTAATTCGATAAGTTAACAAAGGTACCGAACGCCAAGCCAATCAGCAGATACAGTATGACCAACTGCGGGTTTTTCAAGTGATGGCCATAAGCCTTGAGGCATTTTCCTACTTTTAAGGGAGCAGGTTTAAAGTGACGTTGAACGGGTATTAAGTAATAGATGATAGCGTAGAGAATCACGCTGATCCCTGCAATCACATAACCTGCGTAGGCCCAATCACCGAGATGTTCGGCGCTCAATCCACCCAGTAGACGACTGCAAATCCCACCCAGCGTATTTGAAGCAACATAAAAACCAACGGCACCGGCTAACCAACTTTTTCTCAGCTCTTCCCCCATCAACGGAACCGCCAACGCTGGGCAAACCGCTAGGAACATACCTTGGAGAAAACGTAGAGATAAAAATAAGTGGTAATTTTCTACCATAGGAAGGGCCACAGAGACAGTTATACCCGCTGCTGTTCCTGCCAACAACACTTTGCAGCGGCCAATTGCATCTGACAAGCTCGCAAAGACCAGCAGCCCCAAACCCATACCAAGTAGCGGTGCTGACATAGATAGGTTTGCGGCGAGAGAACTCACCTGAAACTCTTTCTGAATAATTGGCAACAAAGGTTGCAGCCAATAAATATTGGAAAAAGTGACGATGGAGAATAAACATACACAGATGACTACTCTGCTGTAATGGGCTGATTTTTTCACTGCTTTACTACTTAATCATTTTCTAATGATGAAACGGGTTACAGAGCTAGATTAACGTTCAGCTATGGATAAAAAAAATATTTTGTATTTATCTAATCCATAGATAATATTTATACCAATCAAACGTTAGATAAGAGAAAGCGAGTTGTCATGGAATTAAGGCAGTTAAAACATTTTGTTGCTGCGGTAGAACAAGGCTCGATCTCCGGAGCAGCCAGAGTTCTGAATTTGGCGCAGCCCGCAATCAGTAGCAGCATTAAAAAGCTGGAACAAGAACTGAAAATGCCACTCTTCAATCGCCGAGATCGTGGTATTGACTTAACCAAAGAAGGCAACGAGTTCCTCTACCATGCGAGACAAATTTTATCTCAGGCAGAAGATGCCAAACTAGCGATGCAGGCGATGGAAGGGTTAGACCAAGGGCTAGTTGATGTCGCAGTCCCCAGTATGTTGGGATCGTACTATTTCCCTCCACTGCTGATGGCTTTTCGGCACCAGTACCCAAACATTGATATCAATATACTTGATACAGGGACACGTAATATTCGACAACTATTGCTACAAGGAGAAATTGAGCTTGGGGTCATCGCAAGCAAAGATATCACTCCAGAACTAGAACATGGCCCGCTTATCCGTGAAGAAATGGTGGTATGCATGGCAGTCGACCATCCCCTAGCGGAAAAGGAGGTGATCGAATACGAAGACTTTCTTGCTCATGATTTAGTCCTGTTTCAAAAAGGCTACTATCACCACACCTTGATAGACAGAATATCTCAACAGGTAAACATTAAACCCAAGGTCGCGTTCAGCAGTAACTTGTTACCGCTAATCAAATCGGTCATTCGGCAAGGTTACGCCATCTCCCCGATGTGGAAAGTCGCGATCAATGACGAAGAGGAAATCATCTCTCGCCCATTTGCCGAAACGTTCGAAATCGATCTCAGTCTCGCTTGGCGCAAAGACAGTTATCTATCTCGAGCCAACCAAGCATTTCGCGACTTTATTTTGAATGAGGCCAATGGTAACCGTTGACCTCATTTTGCTGAAGTGAATACGCAAATTACTGGCAGGTTATCGAGCGACAGGATACAACTCGAGTCACTAATTAATACACGGGCAGTTTGGCGGGAGTACCAGAGCGATGCTTTTTTGCATGACGTCAAAACGTACATTTTTGGAACGGTATGGTTCACCATCCAAATTGAGAGGTAGCTTATTGGGAAAATCGATTTCTAGCCAGCTTGATCTTGTATGTTTCACAAACTCGCCATCGACACTTGGCGTGTTAATTTCTTCAATAACCTTTGGAAGTTGATGGGCTAAAAACGGGCGCACCAATGTTAGATCCATTAATCCGTCGTTGATTAAAGCCTTGGGTGCTAATTCTTGCCCGCCCCCCGCTAAGCGGCCATTACAAAACGCCCCAACCAACATTTCACCTTGATACGTTCCCGATTCGGTTGTAATGGTGCCATCATAAGGTTTGAAGCCTAACGCTTTAACAACGCCCGTCAGCGTATACGCGCCACCACCTAAGAAGTTTTTTAACTCAACGGGGGTTTCCGCTGTAATTTCAGCCCCGAAACCCGCAGCAGCAACGTTAATAAAAAAGCGATCATTAGCTTTTACGCAATCAACCAACGCCGCATCTCCGTTAACCGCTAACGCGAGCGCATCGCCAATGGTATTTGGAATACGATTGGCAGTCGCAAAGTCATTTGCCGTACCCAGTGGAATAATCGCAAGCTCTGGCCGTTGGTCTGCATCAATTTGCGCTAAGGCTGCAACGGCTTCATTAACCGTTCCATCGCCGCCAGCAACAACGATTCGTTTTATTCCTTCAGTCACGGCTTCTTTAATCAAGCGGGCCATATCTTCCGACTCCCACGTGACTCGGACTTGGACCTCTACCCCCTGCTCTCTCATCTTAATGATTTCATCTCTAAGTTCAGGGTTCCCGGCTTTTTTACCGTTAAGGATGGTACGTATCACATTCATCATAGGTTTCCTTTAGATAGAGGTATCAAACACTTCCTGGTTACTTTGGTCGACTTTACTTTACATCGTCTGTTTCAGTTACGCTATTCGTATCACCGCAACTAAGTTCCCTGTCGTTTATTCCGCTGATTTATCACTCGAACTTTGGTATTTCTTTGTTTAATTTGCTTTAATCAATACAAATACCATTTACTCAAAATAACTCGATGAATTTTCGCCTTATTTTTCTTGTTGCTATTGTCAGTTTATTTGCAGGTTGTGCTACTTATGCTGGCCTTAACTTCGACCAACTTTTTGGCCCGCAGCTCGTTCGTGAGCGCACGGTAGGTGTCGAAACCAAACAAGCTAATTTCTTTCAAAAAGAAGTCAAACCCATCATAGACAACCGCTGTGTGGTATGCCATGCGTGCTACGATGCGCCATGTCAGTTGAAGCTTTCGTCCGTCGAAGGGATTGACCGTGGGGCATCAAAAGCCTTGGTTTATGAAGGTACACGCCTTATTGCAGCCGCTCCCACTCGTTTGTTTGAAGATGCCCAAACCACTCAAGAATGGCGAGATGCTGGCTTCCACCCGGTGTTAAATGAACGTGAACAAAGCATGGCTGCGAACCTCGACGCCGGTTTGATTGCTCGTTTATTGCAACAAAAAGAGCGCCACCCCCTACCAGAACAAGTGCAGTTAGAGGGGTTTGATTTTTCCATAGACCGTGAGCAAACCTGTCCGACCATGGAAGAGTACGAACAGTACGAAAAGGACAACCCGACATGGGGAATGCCATTTGGTATGCCCAATCTAACCAACAGCGAATACCATACTTTGATGAATTGGTTAGAGAATGGCGCTCTGATGAATGTCCACAACCCAATCAGCGACCACCAGCAAACGCTTATCGACAAATATGAAACGTTGCTTAATAACTCTGAACTCAAACATCAGTTAATGGCACGCTATATCTATGAGCACTTATTCCTTTCACATCTGTATTTCTCGGAACTAAACGAGCAGCCGCGTTTCTTTACCCTGGTCCGCTCTTCAACACCACCTGGACAACCTGTTCAGCGTATCGCTACACGTCGGCCATATGATGAGCCAGGTGTTGAACGCGTGTATTACCGCATCATTCCTGAGCAAGGCACTATCGTTGATAAAACACACATGCCGTATGCGTTAAATAAGCAACGTTTCAACAACTGGCGTCAATGGTTTATCGACTCAGAATATAGCGTATCTAAACTCCCAAGCTATGAACCAGAAGTCGCCGCAAATCCAATGACGGCCTTTATCGACCTTCCCGTAAAATCACGCTTTAGGTTCATGCTGGATAATGCCCAAAATACAATCATGGCTTATATAAAAGGGCCAGTGTGCCGAGGCCAACTTGCGCTCAATGTGATTAACGATCGTTTTTGGGTACTTTTCCTCGATCCTGATACAAGCAGCATTCCGGAAGTGAACGAGTTTTACCGCTCTCAGGCAGCAAATCTCAAACTCCCTGGAGAGCTGGAGAGTAATACTCTTCCGGTCACCAATTGGGTAAAATACGCCAGTCAGCAAGCCCGCTATCTCGAAGCGAAATCTGCGTTTTCAAACGAATGGTTCAAAGAGCACGAAAACCTGTCAATGAATATTATTTGGGATGGTGATGGAAACAACCCAAATGCTGCGCTGACGGTATTTCGCCATTTTGATAGTGCGTCCGTCGTACAAGGCTTAGTTGGCGAACAGCCCAAAACAGTATGGGTACTTGATTACGCACTACTAGAAAGAATTCATTATCTGTTAGTGGCAGGGTTTGATGTCTACGGCAACTTTGGTCATCAATTAATCACGCGCATGTTTATGGACTTTTTGCGCCTTGAAGGTGAAAGTAATTTTGTATCCTTGCTCCCAGCAGATATGCGTCACCAACTGCAATCGAGTTGGTATCAAAACCAAAGCCCTCAATTGAGCGACTTCTTACAACGCAACGTGAAACCATTCAACCAACCAACAAGTATCGTCTATGAAACGGATGACCCGATGAAAGAGCTACTGGATAAGCTCCGTCAGCGTTTGTCTCCGATATTGAACACGCGATATGAAATCGTCAATACCGCCCTCTCTTCAGAGAGTGAAACCCAGCTCAAACGTATAGGAACGCTTCGTGGTGAAGGGCTGAAAACTATCCCACAAATCACCATGTTAATGGTACAAAGTCAGGCAGGCAAAGATGAACTGTTTACTTTGCTGCACAATAACGCTCATACCAATATCTCGAGTTTGTTTGATGAAGAGAGTAACCGAGATTTCGCGAACGATGACATGACCATCGTACGCGGTGTCGTCGGAAGTTACCCGGCTGCGTTTTTCTCGATAAAAGAGGCGCAAGTCACAGGTTTTGTCGATCAATTCAGCGCAATAAAAAGTGAAGCTGATTACGTTAACTTATTGGATCGTTTTGCGATTCGCCGTAGCTCAGATAAATTCTGGTCATTCAGTGATCGCCTACATAAATGGTACCGTGCAAAACAACCGATCGAATTTGGATTACTTGACTATAATCGTGTTGAGAATCGATGATGATTTAAGGGGGTTCTCATGGGTATCCGAGATAATATTGCCGCTCTTGAACAACAAATCTACATCGCTTGTTCAGAGGGAGACTACGACACGGTCAACATGCTTGAGCATCAACTCGAATACTTGCGTGGCAAAGTGGAGCATCCTTTAGACGATGATCCCTATGCTTTAGACACTCGGTTCGAGTGGGAAGATGATTTGACCAAATAGAAAAAACCTCCGGCGCAACCGGAGGTTTTTGTTTCAGTTAGCGCCAAGCAGCACTAAGCAACAAGGTTAAGAGGCGAATCAAAGATGACCTATCGCAGTCAATAGCTCTGTCATACGCGTTCGCATCCACTAATCAAGATACGCCTGCAAAGCAGCCGTATCATCAACACGCGTACTGAACAATTCACTTAGCGCTTCCACCTCATTTGAGCCTAGCTCTTGTAAGGTCAGTTTATAGATAGAGGTAATGCGCTCCTCTGCTATCGAGATGACTCCTTTTGTATTCGGTTCATCTTTCGACAGCACTTTTCCAACCGATTGGATACACGGCAACCGAGCCTCTACTTCTTGCTGTAAAAGTAGAATATCCATAGGAGTACGGATCCGATACAAATACCCGCCATCCACTTTCTGCCTCGCAACATAACCAACATTCTCGAAAACAATCGACTGAGTAACCAAAACAGTGGCGCAGGTTTGATACTTGTATGGTTTGATGTCAACAGGCGTAAATTTGAACTCTGGTTGTCCAGACAACCGATCAGTCCGGGCGTCGACTAATGCACACGGCTTACTTAATGGACCGGTGATCTCGTTCCAGTGAATCGGAACAAATAATTCTCCATGTTTCATAGTCTCGCTAAGGACCGTCTTAACCACACACTCACCGTTGGCATTGAACACAGTGACCATGTCTCCATCACTGAGATCATATTGCATTGCAGTTTCAGGATGGATTAATACGTATGGCTCCTTTGCATGCTCCGCCAAACGACTCGATAGACCGGTTCGTGTCATTGTATGCCAGTGGTCTCGGCTTCTGCCCGTATTCAGCACGAGTGGAAAGCGTTTCGTTGTAGATGTCACTGGAGCACTATGTTTTACCGGGATAAAATTAGCACGATGATCCTCAGTAAAGTATTGGTTATCTGTAAACATTCTCTGATTCACAACTTCGTTCTGTTTCTGTTCGACCGGCCATTGCTGCGGATCAAGTGAGTTGTACTCAGAGTCGGTTAGTCCTACCAGTCCCGCTAAATTGAGATCCCGCTGTTTATCGTTGTTTCTCAATGTCGTGAGTTCCGCATATTCCTTGAAGATCTGCCCTTCATGCAAGTAATCAAACGAGTCTTTAAAGCCTAATTTTTGTGCGACCTGAGAGACAATCCACCAATCTGGTTTCGCTAAGCCAGGACTGGCTAATAACCTGCGTTGACGTGAAATTCGACGTTCAGAATTGGTAACAGTGCCCGATTTTTCGCTCCAGCCTTGCGCTGGCAATAAAATATCGGCATAAGCTGTTGTTGCCGTCTGCTCAATGCAATCCGACACTACAACCAAAGGACATTGGTTTAACGCCTGCTTAATCTTCTCACTGTCAGGAAGGCTAACGACAGGGTTTGTCGCCATAATCCAAATCGCTTTAATCTCGCCCTTGTGAATAGCATCAAACATATCGATCGCCTTTAAACCGGGCTTTTTCGCCAGATTATCGGTTCGCCAGAACGCTTCGAGCTGCTCAATATCGTCAGGGCGATTAAATTCCATATGCCAGCGAGCGTGTTCGCTAACGCCCCAACCTCTCTGCCCCCCATTGCGTTGGGTTGCCCTGTCACAGAAAATGGGCCAGTCCCTTCTTTGCCGATTTTTCCAGTCGCTAAATGACAATTAATAATGCTATTTACTTTGTCGGATCCTTGAGAGGACTGATTCACGCCCTGCGAATATATCGTGATTACCTTTTCGGTATTGGTGAAAAAATCATAAAACTGTTGGAGTGCCGATGCATCAATTCCGGTCACTTCACTCACATCTGCATCATTGAGTGCTGCTTGGTACGCGTCACTAAAGCCATTTGTCGCAGAACCAATAAATGCGTGATCAACCCGACTATGTTCGCCGAGATGGACCAACAAGCCGTTAAATAGTGAAACATCCGAACCCGGATTTATCGCTAAATGAAGATCGGCTAACTCGCAGGATTCATTACGGCGCGGATCGATCACAATGACGTTCAGGTTAGGATTGGTTTGCTTTGCAGCTCTCAGACGTTGAAATAAGACGGGGTGACACCAAGCCAGATTAGAACCGACAAGTATGACTAAGTCTGTTTTCTCAAGATCTTCATAGCAGACAGGTACCGTATCCATACCAAAGGCTCGCTTATGACCAACTACGGTAGACGCCATACACAAGCGGGAATTGCTATCTATATTAGCGGTTCCGAGATAACCTTTGATGAGTTTATTTGCGACATAGTAATCTTCTGTTAGTAGTTGCCCAGACACATAGAAAGCCACCGCATCCGGACCAAACTTTTCTATAGTATCAGCGAAACCTTTCGCTACTCGAGACAGAGCCTCGTCCCATTCGGAGTCTCGCCACTCACCGCTTTCTGTTTTCAGCTTTGGAGTGAGCAAACGGCCGTCATGTATAACCGTGTCACCAAGAGCGATACCTTTAGTACAGAGTTTACCGTAATTTGAGGGGTGCGCTTTGTCACCACGTACTTCTAGCTGCCCATTTGACATTGGTCTTGCTTCGATGCCACATCCTACACCACAATAAGCACATGTTGATTTGATCCATCCTTCGCTCATATCACCCGTCTCCAATATTCCTTTTAAATACTGAGTAGCAAAAAACATTCCAAACACAAAAAACTGAACATTAACTTAATATTATTAATATTAATCAACAAGATAAAACAAGGGATACCTCTAAAGTAGTAGATGGTATTACTTTATAAAACTACCACCTTTTATGTATATTTACCCATATTGATGCATTCATAACCATAAAAACCCAACATCTACCCCTTTTGGCAATACCGCCTACCCTCCTATTTTTTGTACGAAAACTCACTCCACAAAACATAACCAATTGTATTTTAAAAGATTAATTCTATTTTTTAGGAAAAATACATTCATGGCACCCATGTTGCTATGTGAGATACATACATCTAGCAAAATCACATTCGAGGCAATGGCAATGATGATGAATAAAGAACATACCGTTATTGGAAGCGTATCACTGGTAGGTGCAGGCCCTGGCGATCCAAACTTACTTACCGTCAAAGCAATGAAAGCCATCAAGGGTGCCGACGTCATCGTGTACGACAACCTTGTCAGTGAAGGCATCCGCGCTTTGTTTCCTGCTCATTGCCAACGCGTTTATGTCGGAAAAGCCAAAGGCTGCCATAGCTATAAACAAGAAGAGATCAACCAGTTGATCGCGAACTTTGCTTTAGATGGACAGACTGTATGTCGTGTGAAAGGCGGTGACTCCTTTGTATTCGGACGTGGTGGAGAGGAGATGCTGTTTCTTGCGAAATTGGGGGTTGATGTGAATGTTGTTCCTGGCATTACCGCAGCATCTGGGTGTACGACCTATTCCAACATTCCACTTACCCATCGCGGGCTTGCTCAGGGGTGCACGTTTATTACCGCACATGCTGATAAGCGCTTAGAAATAAATTGGAATGCATTAGCTCAACTTAACCAAACATTGGTTATTTATATGGGGCTAACAAAAGCACCACAAATACAGCAACAGTTGACCAGTGCTGGTATGGAAACCGATAAACCAGTGGCCATTATTGAAAATGGCTGTACTCCACAGCAAAGAACCATCGTTGGCCAACTATCTGAGCTTGCTGAATTGACATCACGTCACGCAATCAAGTCGCCAGCACTTATCGTCATAGGTGATGTTGTGAATGTTGCAAGCCAAATGGAATGGTTGCAGCAGCTTAACGACAAGAATACCACGCCTCTTTCCGAGCCCAGCTTACTTAAAAGCGCTTAATCACACGGTCAAGAATTTCAGAATCACTAAGGGAAATAAGATTATGAGCAAACAAAAAATCATTGTGGTCGGTAACGGAATGGTCGGCCACAAATTCATCGATACTCTGATTCAATCTGAACAGGATGATATTGAAGTCCTCACATTTTCTGAAGAGCCTCGATTAGCGTACGATCGCGTGCAATTGACCTCTTACTTTACTGGCAAAACTGTCGATGACCTTTCGTTAACAAGCGAAGGTTACTATCAGTCAAACGGCATAAAATATTTGCTGAATGAAAAAGTCAGCAACGTAAACCCAGACACTAAAGAGATCGTTACCTCATCAGGCCGTGTTGAGAGTTACGACAAATTAGTGCTCGCCACTGGCTCATACCCTTTTGTTCCACCGATCCCAGGTAATGAAAAAGAATTCTGTCATGTGTACCGCACCATTGAGGACTTAGATGAAATCGAACGTTCGAGTAAAGACAGTAAAATTGGCGTTGTTATTGGGGGCGGTCTTCTAGGTTTAGAAGCAGCGAATGCCATTAAGAACCTAGGGTTAGAAACACACGTTGTTGAGTTTGCACCTCGCTTGATGGCCGTTCAGCTCGATCAAGATGGTGGTGATTTACTTCGTCGCAAGATTGAAGCGCTTGGTGTGACTGTTCATACCGAGAAAGCGACAACTGAAATCGTCGACGGAAGCGAATGTCGCTACAGAATGAATTTTTCTGATGGTACGCATATTGATACGGACATGATCGTATTCTCCGCAGGCATTCGCCCTCAAGACGAACTTGCCCGCAATAGCAGTATAGAAATTGGCGAGCGCGGCGGTATCGTCATCAACAACCAATGCCAAACCAACTATGAAGATATCTATGCGATTGGTGAATGTGCCTTGTGGGAACAACGTATCTTTGGTTTAGTCGCACCGGGCTACCAAATGGCGAAAGTGGCCGCTCAGCATATCCTTGGTTCTGTGCAGGCAACCCAGTTTACTGGCGCGGACATGAGCACCAAATTGAAATTAATGGGTGTGGATGTCGCGAGTATTGGCGACGTGCATGGTCAAACATCCGGCGCACTATCATACACATACAAAGACGAAATTGAGCAAGTTTATAAACGTCTCATCGTTTCTGAAGACAAGAAAAAGATTGTCGGTGCGGTACTCGTGGGCGATGCCTCAGCTTACGGTAATCTATTACAGATTCGTCAAAATGATCTTCCGCTACCGGAAAATCCATCCGTATTAATTCTGCCTAACGTCGCTGACGATGAATCTGCAGGACTGGGTATTGATGCGTTACCAGACAGCGCAGTTATCTGTTCATGCTTTGATGTCACAAAAGGTTCTATCAAACAAGCGGTAGCGGCTGGGTGTACTTCTATGGCGGCGTTAAAAGAAACCACCAACGCATCAACAGGTTGTGGTGGGTGTAGTGCGCTAGCAAAACAAGTGCTCGATAGCGAGTTAGAAAAGCTGGGAGTCGAAGTCAATAACCATGTTTGCCAACACTTTGCTTACTCTCGTCAAGAACTGAGCGATATTATTCGCGTTAATAAAATCAAAACCTTTGATGAGCTGCTAGAGAAGCATGGCCAAGGCTTAGGTTGTGAGATCTGTAAGCCGACTGCGGGTTCGATTTTAGCATCCTACTGGAATGACTATATTTTGCAGGATGAACATATCGAACTGCAGGATACTAATGACATCTATCTCGGCAATATGCAAAAAGACGGCACTTACTCCGTAGTTCCACGCGTTGCTGGCGGAGAGATTACACCAGAAAAACTCATTGTTATTGGCGAAGTGGCCCGTGATTACGATCTCTACACCAAGGTCACGGGTGGACAGCGAATCGACCTCTTTGGCGCTCAGCTTAATGACCTCCCTGCTATCTGGACACGCCTTGTTGATGCGGGCTTTGAAACTGGTCATGCCTACGGTAAGTCCGTTCGTACCGTCAAGTCTTGTGTGGGTAGCACTTGGTGCCGCTACGGTGTTGGTGACAGCGTAGGTTTCGCTATCGATTTAGAGAACCGTTATAAAGGCCTTCGCTCTCCTCACAAACTCAAGTTTGCCGTATCCGGTTGTACGCGCGAATGTGCTGAGGCTCAGTCAAAAGATATTGGCGTTATCGCAACAGATAAAGGTTGGAACTTATATGTATGTGGTAATGGCGGTATGCGCCCACGCCACGCTGACTTGCTCGCAACCGATCTCGACGATGAAACCTTGATTAAGTATGTCGATCGCGTGCTCATGTTCTACATCCGTACCGCGGACAGATTGCAACGCACTTCTGTATGGCTGGAGAACCTTGAGGGTGGCCTGGATTACCTAAAAGAAGTCGTAATCGAAGACAAACTTGGATTAGCAGAAGAACTGGAAAAATCCATGCTCGACAACATTGCTAACTACCAGTGTGAATGGAAAACAACATTGGAGTCGCCTGAAAAATTGCGCCGATTCAGCCACTTTATTAACAGCCCCGACCGCGATGAAGCGCTGCAGTTCGTGACTCTCAGAGATCAGAAATTCCCAAAAGATCGAACGGTTTCTAAACAGACAGCAGACGACCTAGCCATTGAAGTGGTCGAAGTCAGCTAAAACACTGATTAAATGATTAATTTTAGGAGAAGAGACATGGAAAACTGGATATCAATCTGTGAGTCTGATGCTATCGCACCAAACACCGGCGTTTGTGCCAAAGTCGAAGATAAGCAAATCGCTATTTTTTTTAGCAAGCGTACGAATTCGTTGCACGCTATTTCCAATTACGACCCCATTGGCAAAGCCAATATTTTGTCGAGAGGCATTCTCGGCTGCATGGACGATAAACTGTGTGTGTCATCACCGTTGTACAAACAACACTTTTGCCTAGAAACCGGGCACTGTATTGAAGACCCAGAATACAACGTGCCGATTTATCAAGTAAGAAATAACAACGGCACTATTGAAGTAAAGCAGTAACGAGAAGTACTCGACATCAATGCGTGGCATTGCCTACAGAACATGATTAGGGAATGCCACAGAGAAAACGCTTACAAGGATTAATGAACATGGAAAGCTCTAAATTCAACCTTCTTTCCTTCACTGGAAAAATGAAAATCCTCCACTTAAGCTGGATGGCATTTTTTATCACTTTTGTTGTTTGGTTTAACTTTGCACCAATGCTGCAGATGGTGAAAGAATCACTTGGCCTATCAAGCCAGGAAATCAAAACGCTACTGATTTTGAACGTAGCACTGACAATACCAGCACGTGTACTCATTGGGATGTTTACTGACCGTTTTGGCCCACGTATCGTCTACTCAACGTTGCTGGCTATCTGCTCTATCCCATGTTTCATGTTCGCCTTTGCAGATTCCTTTATTCAGGCGGCTATTGCACGCTTTCTACTTGGCTTTATCGGTGCAGGCTTCGTTATTGGTATTCGTCTTGTGTCTGAGTGGTTTCCACACCATCAACTCGGGACAGCAGAGGGCATTTATGGCGGTTGGGGTAACTTTGGTTCTGCTGCTGCAGCGTTTACCCTACCAACACTCGCACTGATGTTCGGAGGTGACGATGGTTGGCGCTATGCGACCGCGATAACGGGTGTGATGAGTCTGCTATTCTCGGTTATTTTCTACAAAAATGTGTCCGACACTCCGAAAGGTGCAACCTATTTCCGTCCAAAACATCTGTCAGCAATGGAAGTAACATCAAAAGGCGACTTCTTTTTCCTATTAGCAATGAAAGTTCCGATGTATGCAGTACTGGCTTTGCTTGCATGGAAACTGTCACCAACTAACATCAACATGCTCGACCAATGGATGGTTAACGCGATCTACGCGGGTCTTGCCATTCTTTACATCGTCGATGCGAACCAAGTATGGAAAGTCAACAAAACGATTTTCCAAAAGCCAGTCGAGCCTATCCATCAGTACAAATTCAAGCAGGTTGCAGTATTAAACGTTCTGTACTTTGCGACGTTTGGCTCTGAGCTTGCGGTGATTTCCATGCTACCGCTGTTCTTCTCTGAAACATTCGAGTTAACACCAGTTGTAGCGGGTATGGTCGCTTCTGCTTATGCGTTCATGAACCTGATGTCTCGCCCTGGTGGTGGTTTAATCTCAGATAAATTTGGCCGTAAGCTAACGCTTCTGATACTGACTGCTGGTCTTGCCGTAGGCTATTTCTTAATGGGTCAGGTGAACGAAAGCTGGCCAGTATGGGTAGCAGTAGCTGCTGCAATGGCGTGTTCGTTCTTCGTCCAAGCAGGTGAAGGCGCGGTGTTTGCTACTGTCCCGCTAATCAAACGTCGAATGACTGGACAAATCGCTGGTATGACCGGTGCTTACGGTAACGTTGGTGCTGTGACTTATCTAACGATTCTATCTTTTGTCTCTTACCAAACGTTCTTCTTTGTCATCGCTGCGACCGCTGTTGTCGGCTTTATTGCGCTAATGTTTATGGAAGAGCCAGCAGGGAAAATTGCAGAAGTTAACGAAGATGGTAGCGTCACATTAATCGATGTATCACATTGATACTCAGCGTAAGTACTTCATGTAGAGACTTAACGTAGAGATAGTGAACGTAAATAGTTTTATCGGGAGGTATTGAGCTTTGCTTGCCAAGATAGGATTCACTACCTTGGTACAAAGCATCAATATCGTTCAGAAGCTCAACCATCTCCGGTTGGGCTTTTGTTCTTGATAACCATTTACTCTCGATAACCATTTGTTCTTGATAAACAAGTGATGGCAAGATACGGGATTCAAGGGAAGCATGAATGTCAGATCAAAAACATATTGAATATTCTGGTTGCTCTTTAACGGGAAAAAGAGCAGAAAACCAAGATGCTTTTATCGTGAAATACCCCACGACACGGGATGAGCTAACCTATAAAGGGGTTGTGGCCTGTATCGCCGATGGCGTGAGTTGTAGTAATCAAGCTCAACAAGCCAGCCAGACTGCGACAACTCAATTTGTAACAGACTACTATGCTACCCCGCTAAGCTGGAGTATTAAGCGTTCCGCAAGTGAACTACTCACCAGTTTAAACTCTTGGCTGTACAATCAAGGCAAAGATCACCTCTATCACAACGGTATGGTGACCACGTTCAGTGCGGTAGTAATTAAATCCAATACCGCTTATATCTTCCATGTCGGTGATAGTCGAGTATATCTATTCCGTGACAACAAGCTGACCCTTCTCACCCGTGATCATCAGCGCACTAACTTCGGCCACCAGCATTATTTGACGCGTGCGCTTGGTATAGATGAAAAGGTTGAAATAGATTTTCAAACCTTAGCACTAACAGAAAACGATAAATTAATTTTAACCACGGACGGCGTACATGAGACGTTAACAAACGAGGAAATGAAACAGCACGCGCTTAGCATAGAGGGTTGCGAAGAGCTCTCTCAAGCATTATGTGACGCGGCGTTGTCGCAAGGCAGTTCCGATAATACAAGCTGCATCGTCTTAAAGGTTAATCAATTGCCGAGCTATGACTTGATTGAGCATCAAAACGCCTTACTCGCAAACAGCATTCCACCAGCATTGGAAAAAGGTCAGGTCCTCGATCATTTTGAGATTTTAAAAACCCTTTACGATGGAGCGCGCAGTCATGTTTATCTCGCTCGTGATAAACAAAGTCTCCGTAATATCATTATTAAAGCCCCCTCCTTGAATGACAGCGAAAACCCACAAACGCTAAAGCAGTTTGCCAATGAATATTGGATTGCCACTCAATTAGACAGTCACCGAGTGATGAAAATGTTTCCTCGGCCAAGTGAATCAAAGTTCATCTATCAGGTATGCGAATACATTGAAGGAATCACTCTGCGTCAATGGATGCATGATCACCCTAACCCGCCTCTCGATATCGTTCGGGAGATATTGGATAGCATCGTCAAAGCGGTACGCGTGTTTCAGCGCGCAGACATGATTCATCGTGACCTCAAGCCTGAAAACATTATGGTCACGGGCAATCGCGAAGTAAAAATCATCGACTTTGGCGCAGTGGAAGTCAAAGGTCTGAGTGAAATGCAAAGTGAAGAAAAAGCGTCTTTCCCTCTTGGTTCCGTCAATTATACCGCTCCTGAGTACATTAACACTGGGGACGCAAGCACACTCTCTGATCTGTTTTCTATCGGTATCATCGGTTACGAAATGCTGACTGGCCACCTTCCTTACAAGGAACAGTCACAGCAAACATTGCAGCAAGCCAGACACATCAAATGGCAATACCATTCACTGAAAGAATACCGTGATGATATTCCACTCTGGGTTGACTTGGCATTTCAAAAAGCGACCTCAGAGCTACCGAGTAAACGTTATCAGGCCCTAGGTGATTTTATTGCCGACCTTTTCACACCGAATGTCCAATTACTCAATGACGTTGGAAACAAGCCATTACTAAAACGCAACCCGATTTTATTCTGGAAGTCCCTTGCGGTCGTCGCGTGTATCGTTGCCGTCGTTGAAGGTTTGTTATTATTTCGGTGAGCAACGATACCTAAACGATTAAAAGGTATGTCCGTTATAAATCATGATAAAATACAAATCTTGTTAAAGTTAAAAGGAGTTAACTTTGAGCTCAAGAGAAGCAACGATAATGCTGGTCGATGACCACCCACTGTTTCGCAGTGGTTTAAGACAATTGCTTACTTTGGAAGAAGGTTTGCAAGTGATCTGCGAATATAGCAATGGCGCTGAAGCGATTGAAGGCGCAATTCAACACGACCCGGATTTGATTATCCTCGACCTCAACATGCAAGGTATGAGTGGTTTGGAGACGGTTCGTAATATGCGAGAACAAGGCGTCACGGCTCGTGTCGTCATGCTCACCGTGTCTGACAATGAAGAAGATGTTCTGGAAGCCATATCGAGCGGCGCTGATGGTTATTTATTAAAAGACATGGAGCCAGAAGATATTGTCACCAACATTAAACAAGCGGTATTAGGACAACTCGCCTTGTCTGACCGACTGACCAAAGTACTTCTCGAATCAAGTTCTAAGCCCCAAAAGCAGCCCCGAGATAACCCACTCAAAACACTCACCAATCGCGAACTGGAAATTTTGTCACTCATCTCAAAAGGCATGAGTAATAAACTCATCGCCAATGAGCTAAACATCACAGACTCTACGGTCAAGGTTCATGTGAAGAACTTACTCAAGAAAATTAATGTAAGTTCACGTTTGGAAGCGGCTGTTTGGATGATGGAACATCAGTAGTAACGTATAGGTGCGCGAAAACCTGCGTTGCTACTGGTGCATTTAAAAAGCATTACCACAGAGGAAAGCCACTACTTTTCTAACCTGATCGAGTACATAGTCGGCGTTTATGGCATTGCGTCTCATGATAAAAGGCCACATAGCTATAACTTAAGCCAATCTTAAGTTTCGTTTTGCATACTCCTTCCATGTTCCAAATTGCAACCACGTTGTCATGCCTGATTTAAAAAGCTTTTCGTTTCCTCGTATTAACATGAATATGACCTCTCTTGTCATCCTATGCGCAATCTACTTTGGTACGGTAATGAACTACCCCGTACTAAATGCCATTTTTGATTTGAGCTCAGATGTCACTAATCCTATATTTGCTTATACCGCTCCAGTGTTACTAATTTGTGCTTTTGTGATTATCTTTTCCATGTTTGCATGGCCGTACGTATTCAAGCCCTTCATGGCGTTTGTCGTGTTGACGTCTGCCGCTGCGCTCTATGCAGAGGTAAATTTCCACGTGCTATTTGATACATCAATGATGGAAAGCGTCTTTGAAACCAATGCATCTGAAGTCTCGTTCTACTTCAACACAGAAAGCGTTATCTACTTGCTGTGTTTTGGGGTCCTGCCCTGCGTGTTTCTCGCGATGGTTCGTGTGACGCCATCTCGTACCTGGACGGTAGCCATCATCTCCCGCCTTGGTGTCGTGCTGCTTGCTGTCGCTGGTATTGGTCTCGTCGCCGCTACCAGCTATAAGGATTACGCTTCGGTTGGCCGTAACAACCACTATCTCAACCGAATGATCATCCCTGCACATATTTTTAACGGTGCAAAATACTTAAGCAAAACTTATTTTGAAACCAAGCTTGTTTATAAAGACCAAGGTACTGACGCCAAGGTCGCAGTCTCACCTAACGGCAAACCAACGTTGATGGTGGTGGTACTAGGTGAAACGGCCCGAGCAATGAATTTTGCCTACAATGGTTATGATCGTGATACAAACCCTTATACTAAAGGGATGGGCTTAATCTCATTTCAGAATGTGTCCTCGTGCGGCACCTATACGGCACTGTCGGTACCATGTATGTTCTCCAACATGACTCGTAAGAGTTACGACAAACCCCGTGCAGCCGCGCAAGATAATGCACTAAACGTACTGCAACATGCGGGCGTCGACGTATTGTGGATCGACAACGATGGTGGCGACAAAGGTGTCGCGAAAAAACTACCATATGATCCTATCAATACGTCCCTGAAGAATCAGAACTGTAATGGCACAACTTGTTTTGATGTTGCTATGATGGCAAACGCAAAAAAATTCATTGAGGGAGCATCAAGCAACAAGTTGTTGGTACTTCACACAATAGGCAGTCATGGTCCGACATACTGGCAACGATATCCTGATGCTCAAGCTCCATTCCAGCCAGCTTGTAACCGCAGTGATATCGAAAATTGTAATGACCAAGAAATAACGAACGTATACGATAATACCTTGGTATATACCGACTACGTTTTAGCCCAAGTGATCAATGAGCTCAAAAATGTGTCTAGCGATTACAATGTGATGATGACGTACATTTCCGATCACGGTGAATCTCTAGGAGAGAGTGGACTCTATCTACACGGCACACCCTACATGATTGCGCCTAAGGAACAAACGCACGTGCCTTGGTTAGTTTGGATGCCGGAGCAGTACGCCCAACAAAAAGGAATCAGCACACAATGTATTCGAGAAAAAGCGAACGATAGTGTGCTATCTCACGACAATTTGTTCCACACCCTGCTTGGTTTATATGGCGTGCACTCACAAGTCATAGATCCTAAGTTTGATATAACGCACGACTGCCAAAAAGCCGTGTAAACCCGTTAATTGAGGTCGCCATTCGTCCTCTACTTATCAACACACTCGAGAACGCTACTCATACAAGAAATACAAGAACGCCTCTTCCATCAGGAGGAGGCGTACATAACTCCTGCGTCATCTATGATGATTGCTGCTATTGCTGTAGATAAACTGGCGTATTTATCCCTATAACAGCAGTTCGTGTTTTTAAGTGACACATTGATATCGCCAAACCAGCATAAATACCCCATACTCATAGTGTTAAGCATTGAGTTATCGTGAACTATCCACTGTTTGTCGATGCTAATACCAAGACGCTAACGCGAATTATGAAGAAACGAGGCCAATCATGTTAATCACTTTCCGCTGTAAAGCTTACGCCAACGTTATGATGTTTGGTGATGTCGCGTTACACATGCTGCAACTGATGGGCGTCAGCCAGACCGTACCTAGCTCTATTTCTCCCACAGAAGCAGCCACGGCTCTCAGCAACTTAAAAGCGGCCATTGAACAGGAAAAAGCGCGAGCTCAAGATGAAGATAAACAAGACGAAGACAACGATGATGAGTGGCTCCGACGCCAGTGAGTCTCTCATCTAGAGCAATACCACTGATTGAATTACTGAGTGCTGCGGTAGCAGATGACTGTGATGTGATGTGGGATTCAAACTAATTGTAGTGACGTTTTTTGGGGGAGACAAGTAAGCGCCGTCTCCCTACTCTACAGCCCTTCACGTTACGTGCTTTTATGCACGTTTCTTACTGGCAGTTTTTCTTACTGACATGCAAGTATGCCATACCCACTAGTAGTCCCCAAAGGGTGGCACTAATTCCTAAAAAGCTTATACCGGAAAGGGTGATCAGAAACGTAAAGAGTGCCGGCTCGCGATACCCTTCATCTTTAAAAGCCGATTGTAGGCACATCAGCAACGTTCCCAACAACGCAAAGCCCGCTAAAATCGAGGTCACTTCGGGTGGAAGAGACAAAAATAACTTCACCACGCTTGTCGCGAATAGACCCGCAATAAGGTAAAACACCCCAGCCCAAATGACAGCACGGTATCTCTGAGTTCGATCAGAATCCACTTCAGGCGTCATGCAGATTGCGGCAGAAATGGCCGCTAAATTAACACTAAAGCCACCAAAAGGCGCTGAAACGATATTCACCAAACCAGTACCAATCAAAACCGGTTTGACGGGCGGCTTGTAGCGATAGCTGTTCATCATCGCAATGCCCGGTAAATTCTGTGAGAGCATAGTAATAAGGTACAACGGTAGCGCTAAGTTCAAAATGGCAGTGATATCCAGTTCAGGTGTGACCCATACCGGTTGTGTTAATGAAAATTCCGAAAGTTGCAGGGTATGTTCATCAGCTACAAAGGTATACAGAAGCCCAACCACCAATAGTATCAACATGGCATATCTAGGCATAAAATGTTTCGCCAACAAAAAGCTCACGAACATGACCAGAAATATCGTTGGTGTGCTTGTTACCGTTTCAAATCCGCCTAAGCAAAAAGGCAACAAAATAGCGCCTAACATTGCCGTACCTAATTGGGATGGTATTCGTTCAAGCGCCCGACTCAGTGGACTGATTAAACCTGTTAAGAAAATTAACAGTCCCGACACCACAAAAGCCCCTATCACTTGACTCAATTCATAGTGAAGCGTGGCAGCCACCAACATAGCGGCGCCGGGCGTCGACCATGCCGTTAATATTGGTGTTTTATAAAGCCACGAATACCCTATAGAAGTTAGCCCCATTATTACGCCCAACGCCAACAACCAGCTCTCTATTTGGGGCTGTGTTGCACCAGCTGAGGTTGCGGCCTGAATGATTATGACAACCGAACTGGTATAACCCACAAGGACAGCGGTAAAGCCAGCAGAAATGTGACTTAAGTTGAATAGGCTTTTCATCGGTGATTTTCCCGTTTATATGTTAAAATCCTTTTTCGTGCGTTATTACGCACATACCAAACCATAACACTGTGCGCTATAACGCACAACGGGATATTTTGTTGTGAAGGAATCGATTTTTAAATCTGAAATCGCTCAGCACTTAAAAGCGGAGCGCAAAAGACAAGGCTTAAGCTTGGATGCGACATCCAAGTTAACTGGCGTATCTAAAGCCATGCTTGGGCAAATAGAAAGGGAAGAATCCAACCCAACTATTGCGACACTGTGGAAGATCGCTAGCGGGTTAAATACCTCTTTTTCGGCCTTTTTTGCTCATGTACCAGACTTGCGTTCTGGAGAAAGAACGTTTCCTGATGACTCAAAAATGAAAGTCAGTACATTGTTTCCCTACCAGTCAGATTCTGGTTTGGAAATGTTCGAGATCACACTAACGGAACATCACAAACAAATGTCTTCGCCTCATGGCATCGGAGTTATCGAACATGTCCACGTACTGAGTGGAGAACTAAATGTGTTTTTTAATAATGAATGGCATTGCGTAAAGGAAGGAGAAAGCCTGCGCTTTTTCAGTGATCAGCCACACGGATATGAAGCGGCTACCGAATCAACAACGTTCCAAAATATCGTTTGTTATCCGAAATAGTTGCGAACTAAAGACATGAAAAAGCCCCTCTCTTCAGAGAGGGGCTTTGATAAGCAATATTAATTTTTAAAGGTATCGTTTATTTAAACGCAAGTTTGTTGGTGCCGTATTGACCACAAGACGCATTGTCGAACGCAGGTACCTTACCTTCATTGTAAGAGTCCATAACCACTTGAGGGTCTTTTGGCTCTTCAAGCTTCGCTTTAAGTAGTGTTTTTGTTGTTACACGAGCAAGATCAGAATCACTTTCCATAATTTTCATCATTTCATCGATAAAAGCATCACCACGAACAGCCCAGTCTGCACTGTCGTCGATGTCGTATTTATCAATCGTGTACGCCAACGAACCACACATCGCTACTGCGCCTTTTGCATCTAAATCCGCGACTAAGTCATCCCAGTTAGATAGAACTTGAGCTTGAGCACCAACACTAACAAAACCTAATACAGCTGCGATTAGAACTTTTTTCATTTTGTAATACCTTATTCAAATAGTATTTCAACTACAGAAATTGTCTCTTGCTCTGGCGTGTTTTTACGCGAAACTTGTTTGCAAAAAGACAATGCGATTGTGTGCTCACGTCTTATTTGTTGTCAGAGTTTAAAACATCTGTACATCCAAATTTGACGTCAACACGTGGAGTAGCAGTAATGTCCATTCCATTTGTTTAGCAACTGCTTATGTGCTTGGCCTTAGTGACCAACAGGCTATTAATCCATAGGGCTTTGCCCTCGCCCTTGTTAGCGCACACAAAACAGTGTAGTTACTTTCATCACAAAGAGTGAATAATTAAAATTAATAATCATTAAAATCAAACTAATCAACAACTTAATAAAAAACACCGTTTTATATATCAGGTGTTAAATCAGTAAGTGTTAAGCGAAATGATTGGTCTTTAGCTCGACAAACTTCACGCAGGATCCAAATTCAAGGGATTAATCGAGGTTAACATGCTTAAATGACACTGAAATGAATACGTTATCGTGTACTTTTTAAAGTAGGTGCCCTGTTTTAATGCAAATTTTCACTGACTTAGTGCATTCCCTCTAAACCATGCTACTTAAAAAAACAAAAATACAATAAAATCAACAAGATGAATTTTTGGCACGCAAGCTGCAATAGTTATAATGCAAATGCATGGCAGCGTTTGTGCTTCTCGTTCTTTGTACCTGTATCAACAGGCACGTCCTTTGAATTGGTAATGTCGCCTCCCTCGGGAGGCTTTTTTTTTATCAAAAATACGGTTTGCTGAAAGAAAAGTATCATCCCTACGTTCATATATAATATGAACATTTCAGCGATAATGAATGAGGAAAACGTATGCTTCAACCGATCAAACTGACGCTTTACCCTTGGGCTGGCAGTTGGGGGCCCTTTAAGGTAAACATTCCCTGCGGTGAATGCACGTTGACAAAAGACATACTGGCGGATGCTCTCGAGAATGAACTCGCAGGTATTCCTGTCCAAATTGAAACGAAAGATTGGTTGTCACACTGGTGGGAGCCACTCAAAGTCGGCGCCTGGCACGCCCCTATTGTTATCGTCGAAGGAAAACTGGTTAGTCAAGGCGAAGCACTCAATAGAGGAGCACTGATTCAAGCTGTCATTTCAGAATGGGTGAAACGAGACCAACTAAAGGGTAACGTCGTTTTTGGTAAAGCAAAATGCCCATACTGCATTAAAGCCAAACAGCTTCTTGATGACGCTGGAGTGCAATATCAGTATTACGATGTGGTTAAAGATAGTGCAGCGCTGTACCGTATGATACCTGAAGTTAAAGCGATAATTGGTGAAAAAACGCCTGTCACTGTCCCTCAAATCTGGTTGGAAAGTCAATACGTTGGAGGAATGGTTGATTTAGAAAAATGGTTAGAGAAAAAGGGATTAGATAAAATGCCTGATAATGTTATCGATATCCCAAACCAATCAGGTTGATACGAACTAAAATGTTTGGCTGGAAAAACTGTGTTTTCGGTGAGTATTTTTTATTTATAGATTGCTGTTTGTCTAATGAATAGTCGCTTGTTTAACGAATAGTAGTGATTAATATCAACATTCTAAAAGTAAAACGCCCTGCTCAAATGAACAGGGCGTTTTGGTATTAGTTCGTATTAGTGCGAGAGCTTTTTAACTATACGAGCAAACACTGAAACTTTTTTCTTTTTTGATTTACCGTAGAGTGCTTTGTGCATTACATCCTTAGCAATCATTTGGCCAATATAAGCGCCACCTATTTCGTGATTCATGACCTTCTCCTGTTTATTAACCAAGTCGTTTATGTAGTAAGTTTACTCCACAAAAGCAAAAAAACAAGATATATATCACAAAATTTTGTAATTTAATTTCAGCAATAGTTTGAGCTAGCGTACCGTCCCCTATTAACGCTTAGGCTGATGATACGTTTTCCCCGCCGCAACATAAGTATCTTTCTGTTTGATTTCAAAGAAAGTTTCAAAAAACCAAGCGGCAAATTTCACTAAGTGATCGCCTTCGTTCATTACATGTTCCACGTATTCCTGCTCAACGCCTGCATCATCCGTTTGAGTCGTAACATGGTAAATACGTTTTTCACCTTCTACCTCAGCAAGAGCAAATTGACCAGTCAGAGACTGCGCAACCTCGGCTATTTCCTGCTCGTCACAGGTTTTAAGCAATTCAAGTGCCTGAGGCATAGTATCCTGCTGGACCAGTTGTTTGACTAAAATTTCAAATTCATTTTGTTGCATTCTTTCACCTAAAAATTAAGAGACCAAGCAATGCTTGGTCTCTTGTCTTGAAGCCTATTGAGTATAGCCCGTTACAGCACTGCTTTTTCTTTCTCTTTAAGCAGTCTATTCATTTCATCTCTGTTAGCAATAAACGTCGCCATTTCTTTCTTAGGGACGGAGCTCGCCATTGGAATGTTTGCTCTCATTGCGTTGACAGGACGTCCATATTCAATCAACTCATAATGTAAGTGAGGCCCTGTGACACGACCTGTTTTGCCTGATAGACCAATACGCTGACCTCGAGAGACCTTCTGACCTTTCTTCACCAAAATTTTACTCAGGTGTAGGTAACGTGTTTTGTATTTGCTGCCGTGCTCAATCACCACATAATTCCCCGCATATGGTGCTTACGCGTCATAATCACTTTACCATCACCGGTCGATACCACTGGTGTACCAATTGGCGTAGCGAAGTCCGTACCGTTGTGAGGAGCAATACGTCCGGTTACAGGGTGGTGACGGTTTGGATTAAAACCAGAACTGATTCGCCAGCCACGGCTAACAGGGTAACGCTGGAAGGCTCTCTGTAGACTCTCACCTTTCGCGTTGTAGAACTGACCATCTGTATGCAGATAGGCAGAGATTTCTCGACCACGGTTAAAAATTTTGATCGCTTCGATCTCATTCTTACCTGTCGAGATGCCATCAATGTTTTGAGCACGTCGAACGACTTCAAAACGGTCACCTGCACGTAAATCTCGTCCAAAGTTCACCTGCTCTTTGAGCAAACTAACAACTTGGCTAATTTCCGCAGATGTTAAACCGATACGACTCGCAGAAGAAGAAAAACTTCCTCGGATGACACCAACTAGCGGTTCTTGAACCCATACACCGGGGATTGAAATATCACTGAAGTCGTAGCCACCATCACTATTGAGTTGATAAACCACTTTATCTGCAATTGAAAATTGCAGTTCCATTTTTTCCAACTCGCCGGCGTTTTCATTACGCCAAAAGCGCAATACGTTCCCAGGCTTCAACGTATCCAAAGCGAGGTAGTTTAAATCGGTTTCCATTACTTTCATCAATGAACTGTAACCGAAACCTAACTGGCTAAAAATGGTGCTTAAATTGTCACCAGCTTGGATTTGATATTCAAAATTAGGTGGCGTAACGACTTCAGCAGTCGTTGCGTCAAGAATTCTTTCAACAACCTGCGATTCTGGCAGGTTTAAGGCGATGGTTTTTGTTAAAGACGACTCTTTGAGAGAGTGAGAAATACCTATCGCGGCTAAAACTGGCAAGGAGTACAACAGTAGCGCTCTACGACTTGTCAGATTCGGCAACCGTTTTGTGTTTTCTTTTGTGGACACGGGAATCACTAGCTCCTTTCAAACAAGTGTTATAGCTTATGCAATCCCGTATAAGAAATCACTAGTAAATTTCGCGATCTAGCGCAGAAAACTCCTACTTTTTACATTAATCAAAATAAATTCATCCTTGTTGCATATGTAAGGAATTTCCTGCATGAATGAATATGGCCGAATTCAATTGATCAGGTTGCTCTGCCATTGCTTGAGTATCGCTGTGCGAATAATACGACACACTGATTTTTTCGTCGTCATTCCACACCAACTGAGTGATGTTTACTCTGTCACCAATGTATTGGCTGTCGAGTAACACCACACGACTAGGAATGGGATCAAACTTGAACAGACCAATATAGTAGAATGCACCTGTCCCTTGAGTCGTGACAATCATAGGCGCGACAACCCATGGAACATCCTCTATATCGCGTTTAACGATAAACTCGGTTAACACCTTTACTTGGCCCTTTGTCGCACCAGCATCATATTGACCGATCAAATACCCTGACTCTTTATCCCATTCATCTAAAAAAGTGACCGCGCTTTGCTCAGGCACCTGTATTGTCCAAGGGTTTCGAGATGATATGCCTAAGGTATCCTTCACTATAGAATTGATTTGTGTCTTGGCTTGCGGAAATTTCGCCATGATCTCTTCGTCTGACAAACTAAAACGATAAATACCCGCGATGCTCACCACGACCAACAAAACAATCGGAATCAAAAGAATAAGAGGAATGGGCAAGATTTTCTTACCAGTCATAGGGGCTTCCTTATCAAAAGAGTTATCGATGTCTTCCGCCCGGATTATAACCTCAAATCACTTCAAGGTGCAGGACTCAGAGCCTAACTAAAAGCCACTTCGAAGATCGCTTTACGATATATTGGTATAGGCTGCCAACCAGGCGCTGTTGTCAGTGGTAAAACATGAGCGTTATAATCCCCGCTTAATATCAGTTGGGGCACTATTTTGATTTCCAAACTTCCTCGTTGGGTAGAATATGGCGCATTTCTGTTAGCCCTTTTAGCAGGCTGCGTCAATGCTGTCGGTCTGCTCGGCTTTCACCATCAAGCGATTACACATATTTCGGGTACTGTGACCCAACTAGGGAGCAGTTTACTGACAGATATCGACAGCCCAATTCACCTGTTTCTTATCGTATTTAGCTTTTTAATTGGTGCAGCATTTAGCGGTTTCTTCATTGAAAGCAGCGCCTTAAAACTCGGGCGTCGTTATGGCGTCGCACTTTGTATTGAAGGTAGCTTGCTTTTACTCAGTTTTGGGTTTTTGGTTCAAGGCAACGTATATGGCCAATATCTCGCTTCGGCAGCCTGTGGTTTGCAGAACGCGATGATCACCACCTTTAGCGGCGCCGTTATTAGAACCACACACATGACGGGAATCATTACAGACTTGGGGATCATGATTGGGGAAAGTTTACGAGGAAGACAATTTGACCGACGCAAAGCTAAACTGTTCTTTTTTATCTTTTCTGGGTTCTTGTTAGGTGGAATCGTCGGCGCTGCGCTTTTCGATATATTTGGGTTACGCACACTGCTCTTTCCGGCCTTGCTATCATTCGGTATCGCGTTCATTTACTGGGCATACCTATATTTCCACGCTCATAAAGAATAACGAAATGCGGATTATTATCCATAGCATGATGCCTTAGTGTGTGAATCCGTCATGGCAAACTCAGTGAATATGTCATAAAGACACTGAAACATTTCCCAACTCACATGCTCGCCTTTCACCTTCACAATAAGTTCACAAAAAGCTTACAAACTAAAGATTCCAATTAAAATCCACACAAATTAGAGTGATGCGGTTCTCATTTATAATGCTTTTTAATATTTCTATCACACTGTAAGTCATTGCTAATCATCACGAGCCATCAAAATGATACAATGCACTAACATTCACAACATAACTACATACATTGTCTTATTTTTTAGACAAAAAGCCACAGCTTACTCTGAATATATAGATAATTTTAATGAATAGTATTGCATCAAAAATGGTTTACAGGTAGGCTCACTTCCTGCGGCTGAATACGGATGTTTAGTGAATATTTATGTCATGGAATATGACAAGTGTATTGACTAGTAGTAACAAGAGACGCTTATGCATAACAACATTAATGCGGTAGAAGCCCCAAAACGCAACTTTTGGATGTTTTTCATCCCATCCTTTATCGGTCTTCTGCTCTTCATGGCACCCATCTCTTACGATGGCGGTCTCACCATCCCTGTTGCGGTCCTAGCACAAGTCATTCCAGCCGTTCTTGGTGATGCACTTATCGCGATTATTACGGGTATTATCGCTCTAATGGCTGTTGCCTCTCTTCTTTGCAAGATTTTTCAACCATCTGCTGTGATTCGTAATAGCTTTCTCAACGGTCTGTTTAATCCATCACCATTGTGGTTACTTGTTCGTCTTATCGGTGGTGTAGCCGTCGTGATGACGTTTTTTCAAGTCGGTCCAGAAGCGATTTGGGAAGAAAACACGGGAGGTTTGGTATTAACTGGTTTATTGCCGACCTTGTTCGCTGTCTTTATCTTCGCGGGCCTATTGCTCCCACTATTACTTAATTTCGGTCTATTGGAGCTGATTGGAGCGCTACTCAGTAAAGTGATGCGTCCTGTATTTAATTTGCCTGGTCGTAGTGCCATTGACTGTATGGCTTCTTGGCTGGGTGATGGCAGTGTTGGCATACTTCTCACTAGCAAACAGTACGAAAATAAATTTTATACTCAGCGTGAAGCGGCTGTCGTTGGTACTACGTTCTCTGCGGTATCAATCACATTCAGTTTGGTGGTCATTGCTCAAGTTCAGTTGGAACACCTATTCCTACCGTTTTATGGTGCAGTTTGCTTAGCAGGAATCGTCGCCGCAATCATTATTCCGCGCCTACCACCATTGAGCTTGAAGACAGATCGTTACATTGATGGAAGTGAGCCAAACGCCAATAGTGATGCATTGCCAGAAGGTCATACGACCTGGTCTTGGGGCATGGATTTAGCTCTACAGCGCGCCTCACAAGTAACATCTGTACGTTCAGTATTTAAAGAAGGCGTACACAATGCGGTTGATATGGTATTCGGCGTACTACCTGTGGTTATGGGCCTTGGAACCGTTGCCCTCATGATTGCTGAGTATACTTCGGTATTTGAAGTGCTAGGCCAACCGTTTATCCCATATCTAGAGCTTCTGCACATTCCAGAAGCAGTTGCTGCGTCACAAACCATCGTTGTTGGCTTTGCTGATATGTTTATTCCAGCCATTCTCGCTGCGTCTATCGACAATGAAATGACTCGATTTGTTATTGCTGCGATGTCGGTCACTCAGCTTATCTACATGTCTGAAGTTGGTGCCCTACTACTCGGGAGCAAAATTCCTGTTAACATCGTCGAGCTGTTTGTTATTTTTATCCTTCGTACACTGATCACACTTCCAGTCATCGCGGGTGTGGCACACCTGATATTCTAACCTGAACAGCTCAAAGAAAAAGGCTTCGCAATGCGAAGCCTTTTTTGTACCCAAAGTTAACTACAATTTAAGGCCGACATGGATATAGCGATCATTTGAACGACGGTAATAATGATCATCCACTTTTAAGTAAGTCAGATTCCCTATTTGGATGAAAACACTGTCCCTTGGTATCCGATCTCGGTAGTAGTATCGATGCCTAGGAGGTCTTGAATCAATCACAACTACGTCTCGATGTCTGTGTTTATGTTTATGCTTATGTTTGCGTTTGTGATGATGTCGGTCATCATAATAGTGATCGTGATGATGATGAGCACGCTTATGGCCATGCTTATGTTTTGGATCCGCTATCGCGTCGGCACTAAACATACCGAGAGAGAGCAAAGCGCCAGCCATGGCAACAGATATTTGTTTTGACACAACCGTTCTCCTTTTAAAAAGTAGCCGTCTCAATAATAGGAATCACCACTGTAACCCATGTCAGGCTTTGGCTAAGGTTTATCACTAAATCGTCAGAGTTTTTGTTGTGTATCAGCGTTACGTCAGAGCCATTTTCAGCCAATTTGCATTCATATACATATAGTTAGTTGATAAATAAAGAAAAAGCCGCACAGATAAACTGTGCGGCTTTCAAATAATTCCGATTAGTCTTTAGACTGCTTGGGCAAGCAACAAGAAGCAGCCAAATAGGAACATCATGCTCATTCCCATCGTGCCACCACCCGCTTCATAAATAGTGTCGTCTTCAACCGATACTCGGCGTACTTTCATCGTCATGGAAAGCGGAACAAACACCGCAAGGAATACGAGAATAATTCCAGCATAGCTTAAAATCGCTAAGAAATGTTCTGGCGCGAACACCGCCCCCATTAACGGCAAAACAAAAGTGGCAATAAAGACTACTGGCTTATTGGATTTAAGTAAGTCTGCGTTTTGATCATAAAGTGCCATGGCAACACCTAAGAAAGAAGTCAACAACGCAAGGCCAGTGAACAAAGAGAGAATAAACGCCAATCCAGAATATTTTTGACCAAGAACAGCAATTAACTCCGTTACATTTGCGTATTGCACCAACTCTTGAGGAGGCAAGTTACCCACCACAGCAAGCAGCCACAATAAGTAACAGACTAGAGGAATCGTCGAACCAATGATGATCATATTACGTAACTGGTTCTTACTCGCTTCTTTGTTGTAACTCACGAGTGACGGAATAACCACCATAAACCCAAAACTGGTAAACAGGACTGAACTGGTTTTTATCAACGCGATCTTGTCGTCACTAACAACCTCATCCAATCCTTCGAAACTAGCGCTTGGCATAAGAGCAAAAAGCGTAAGAATAAGCGCAACAATCATACCTACAAAAAGACCACGATTAAGCTTATCGACAACCCCTGTGCCAGCAGAAACAATAATGCCGACCAAGAGCGTAAAGCCTACTTGGCTCGAGACGGTAGAAATAGGCAGTCCAACCGAGGCTGTGACTTTCTGTACCAAATCACCCGCACCAATAATGTAAGCCATCAACAGGCATACTAACAACGCGTAAAGCAGTCCGTTCGTAACCAATTGACCACCTTTACCCAGCGTTTCGCGCGCAATAGCGTTCATGCTGACGCCACCGCCGACTTTACAACTTGCTTCCAAAAGAAGCAAAGCAGCATAAGTCGTCCCAGCCCAAATAAAGAGCATGAGAAGTGTACCCCATAAAAGGCCAAATTGTGCAAGCACCATAGGTATAGCAAGCATACCGGCGCCAAGTGCAGTTCCTGCGACGATCAGAGAACTGCCGATTAGTTTTAGATTCACGGTTAATACCTCAACATTCAATCCGTTTTGTTTTCACCGACGCACAAGGAAATGAGCACGGATGCAGAAGCTATCCCCACCTAAACATGAACGCAAAAGTACACTTTTGAGGCGAAAAAGATACAGGCCAAATAGAGACTGACTCTACGGCGAACATATCTATCCGTTTTTCCGGTCGATGCTTGGTTGATGAAGCGTCACCATTTTGGGTTCGAAGCAAAATGAGTCCTTTCACCAACCATCCCCCCACTCACTATTGAATGGACGAAATTCGCATGGATTGTAAGCCATAATTAGCAGAATTAACAATGAAAAGACCTATCACATGGTGATATATTTCAATAGACTCACCTAGATTACACATAGACATCTACCAACCGTTCAGTTACCAGCGATAAAGTCCCCAAAAAATTATCGAGTGATTTAATCGCGAAATAACAACTTGGTATGTACAAAAAAATTTACAGAACCTCAGTAAGCATTTGAGCGCAGTTACGTAGCCTAGCGATGCCATTATCGCTATTATCCACCACGTACCAACACGCTTTGGTACGAATACCTCAACACACTGATTTACGGTTCGAAAATTTTGGTAAATCGGTGTCTGAATGCTGGGTTTCACTCCCCAGCATTTACATCTTGCCTTTACTACTCATCGCCCTTGAATCTTTAGGTTGGCAATCAGCCGAATGAATGGCAGGCTGCTCCGCTCACATACGCCAGGCTACGATATACTTAGAAGTACTAAAAGCCGACAAATGAAGTAGACAATGAAAAACCTTTCTTTGACCCAATGTGTGATAGCGGCCTTTCTGATGCTGCTTGTCGGCACTGCACCTTTGTCAGCAAAAACCGATAACCAACATTCGGTGAGACCAATCACTCAACCGGGTAACAAACATCACACTCGTCTATTAAAGCGCCCGCATCAACCAGTCAAGCCACCCCATAGTCACAGGCCGCCCCATCATTATCGACCACATCACCATAGGGCGCCTTATATCGTTAGGCCACCGAGGCATCACGCAAGCCATTTCTATGTTCGCAATGCGCACTGGTATCCACCTTATCGTGGTCGATATTACTACTATCATAACGATCTTGTAGGCATTGCAACGTTCGCGGTATTTGCCGGGATCACCTACGCAATCGTTCACGATGCCTATTATCAGCAACGCGGTAACCGTTATGTTTATGTAGAGAGTCCACCCGTAGGCAACTACACGATTATTGATGACGTACCGAACCGATCGTTATCCAGCACCTCAGAGTTAAGACAAGCTGATTTGCCCGGGGTAGCCCGTTCGACAAATTCTGCAAACCAAGCTAAACAGATATTGTCGACCAAACAAACCATTAAACCAAGTAGGTATAAACTTGGTCAGATTATCGATACCCTTCCGCACACCAAAAAAACCGTGGTTGTGGATGGTCAAAGTTACTTCAAATATCAGGACACGTGGTTTATTCCTTTACGAGAGCAACGCAAATACAAAGCCGTCAGAGCACCTTTAGAGTAACGTAAGTCCTTCTCTGTACCACAACCTACTTTCCTTGCGTAAAACACACGCAGCGAGTAAGATCCATCGCAATTCGACGATTAGCTATCAAAAGCCAAACATGAGTAATAAGTGCACAACAAATTGCCAAGCCGTTTTCAACACGACGCAACAGCAATTAGACAATGAAAAAGAAGTTGCCGCACAAGCGAAAGCCTTGGCGCATCCCGCACGCCTCCGAATTCTGCATATTCTCCATACCTTGGAAAAAATGGATGGCTGCTTGAATAGTGATCTCGTCACTGAACTAGGACTCGCACAATCAACGGTATCGGAACACCTTCGCATTCTTAAGCAGGCGGGCTTCATAACGGCAGAGCCAAATCCACCAAAAGTTTGCTACCGCATACAAAGAGACGCTCTCAATAAATTTAGCGCGCTTTTTTCAGAGTTATTTTAGCGTCTGTTGATCCTCATCACTCAATTCCGATGTATACCCAAATAAGTGCCGAAATTTGAATCGTTCAATCATTATTCGGCGACAGAGGTATCAGGAACCAACCGTGATCATTTGTCTGATAGTCATTGGCCCTCTTACTGAGTTTTCATTCCTAATCGCTTTAGTGAACATAACACTGAGAATGAGAGTGAACGACATCAAACACGACACATAGGCACTTTTTTCTACTTGAAAGTTTCGAGCTAAATTTCTTATTCTCTTAATAATGTTTGGTTTATGCTAACTCACTGCTCAGAGAATAAGGAAGACAGAATGGAACTGGATATTTACGTCGTTGACGCGTTTACTGACTCACAATTTAAAGGCAACTCTGCCGCCGTTGTTCCTCTTACAGAATGGTTGGCACCTGAGCTCATGCAAAACATTGCCTCAGAAAATAATCTCTCTGAGACGGCATTTATTAAAAAAACCGCTCCGAATCAGTATGAGATCCGTTGGTTTTCTCCCCTCACAGAAATCGACTTTTGTGGTCATGCAACGTTAGCGTCTTCGCTGGTATTATTCGAGGAGCTTGGTGTTGAAGGCAGTATCGAATTTCACACGCTGCAAGTTGGCCAACTGTCCGTAGTGAAAAATTCACTCGGCAAGATAGAAATGAGTTTCCCGGCGTTACCACCGCAACCCGTTACGAAGATCCCTACTGCACTGATTGAGGGTCTCAGTAGTCAGGTTGATCGTGTCCTGCTGAGCCAGCAAGCTTATTTCGTGATATTAGGAAGCCAACAAGCAGTGGAGTCGATTGAATACCAATCATTGGAGCTGAAAAAACTCGCGCCATACGATGTTGTCGTCACGGCAAAAGGGTCTGAGTATGATTTTGTTTCGCGTTATTTTTGGCCAGCGAATGGCGGAGATGAGGACCCTGTGACTGGCTCTATTCACGCAGGGCTGGCACCATTTTGGGCAAAAGAGCTTGGCAAAACATCACTTATCGCCTACCAAGCTTCAAAGCGCGGTGGAATTTTACACTGCGACGTGAGCGAAGGTAACGTTAAGGTTTCTGGTGATGGTGTGCTGTATATGAAAGGGAAAATTTTCGTTTAACACGATCAACGACTTCAAGCGAAGCCCAACGATCGGTTGGGCTATCATGATAAACAGGTCATCAATGGTCCGTAACTCATTCGCTACCGTAACGACAATCCAAGCTATCCTCTGTGAACCAAATTTTTTGCTGTGACTTGAATATAAGTCTCTCTATTTAAAAAGAATCGCATCCAAATAACATGCTAAAATGTATCTATTAGGGGTCGGCCGGCCTTATAAGGAAGCATGCATTATGAAGAGAATTCTATTCAATACTTTTATCATCGCCCTTCTCGCAGCATGCTCACCAGACAACACACCTCAAGCTCTTGGCACGTTAGAACGTGACCGCGTCACTTTCACAGCCACATCGAATGAGATTATTCGAGCCCTCCCCGTCAAAGAAGGTAGCCTAGTGAGTGAAGGGGACGTACTGGTACAACTGGATAGTACCAGCCAACAAGCGTTGCTCGCTCATGCGGTAGCAGAACAAGCAAAAGCAGATGCCTACTTATTGAAACTGACGAACGGGGAACGACCAGAAGATATCGCGGCCGCCTCTGCAAAAGTAGCAAGAGCCGAGGCACAACTGACTGAAGCACAAAAGAACTTCCAACGCAAAGCCGAATTGGTGCGCAAAAAACTCATCAGTCAATCGGAGAGAGACTCCGCCCTCGCAGCAAGAGACTCTGCCCGAGCAGAGCTAAATTCGACCAAAGAAGAGTTCAGCAAACTTACTGCTGGCTCACGACTAGAGGACATCGAACAAGCTAAAGCTGCGCTAATGGCGGCAAAAGCCGATGTTGCCCTGCAAGAGCAAAAGTTATCAGAGCTGACGATTACGGCAACACGAGAAGGGAAACTGGACAACCTACCGTACAACCTTGGCGAGCGTGTACCTGTTAATGGCATTGTTGCGGTGATTCAGGCTAGCCGCGTGCCCTATGCGCGAGTGTACGTTCCTGCAGACTATCGCATCAACTTCGTACCAGGCAAATCCGTTACGGTGAACGTTGATGGCTTAGACAGCCCATTGCAAGGCACGGTGCGCTGGGTGGCGAGTGAACCATCTTTTACTCCTTATTTTGCTCTGACCGAAGAGGAACGTTCTCGGTTGATGTATTTGGCTGAAGTCGACTTGCCCGAGTCGGCAGTATCGTTGCCTTCCGGCATCCCTGCGCAAGTCGATTTGGTGGAATAGCCCATGACCGAATACGCGATTCAGGCTCACAATGTGGTGAAAAGATTCGGTGATTTTACTGCGATCAACGATATCACGTTAAACGTGCCCAAAGGTTCGATTTACGGTTTTCTAGGGCCTAATGGATGCGGTAAATCCACGACTATTCGCGTGCTTACTGGCTTACTCAGCCCCAGTGAAGGCAGCGTCGATGTGCTCGGTCTAGAGATCCCCAAACAAGCAGAGCAGTTGAGACTTAAGATCGGCTATATGACACAGAAGTTCTCCTTGTACGACGATCTTTCGGTACAGGAAAATCTTGAGTTTATTGGCCAAATCTACAGCTTGCCCAAAAAACACCTCACAGCCAAAATCGAAGATCAACTTCACATATACGGTTTAGGTCAGTTACGAAAACAACGAGTCAATAGCTTGAGTGGCGGTCAGAAACAACGCCTGTCCCTTGCTGCAGCGACGATGCATGAGCCAGAACTTTTGTTCTTAGATGAGCCAACGTCCGCGGTGGACCCAGAAAATCGGCGTGAATTTTGGGAACAACTGTTTGACCTGTGCGACAAAGGCACGACAATCCTTGTGACCACCCATTACATGGACGAAGCTGAACGCTGCCACCGTCTCGCAATCATGGAGTCAGGAGAAATTCGTGCGGATGGTGAACCGGAACAATTAATGCAAAACATGAGGGTGAACATTGTCGAAGTCAAAGCGAACAAACTAAGGGAACTGAAAGAAAAGCTCATTCAGCGTGAAGAAGTTCGTTCTGCTGCACAACTCGGGATTCGATTAAGAATTCTCATTCACCAACATATTGAACAGCCAATAGAATGGTTGAGAAATACTTTTCCAGAACTAAAACATGCTGAAATGAGCGACGCACGTCCTAGTTTAGAAGACGTGTTTGTCAGCGTAACAGGAAAAGGCCGACAATAATGAGTACCATCACCCGTATGAAAGCGGTAATGATAAAAGAGATACGCCAACTGTCTCGTGACCGCATTACATTTGGCATGGTGGTGATGATCCCGCTCATTCAACTGTTACTGTTCGGATTTGCAATCAACACAGATATCCGCAATATCCCTGTTGGCGTTGTAGACCAAAGTGGCAGTACTGCAGGGCGTATCATTACTCAGTCTGTAAAAGTGACTCAGGTCGTGGATATCAAAGAAACCTATGCCACACCTCAAGAAGCAGAACAAGCGATTCAGGATGGTCTCGTGCGTGCGGCACTCATTTTACCCAGCGATCTGACCCAACGAATGATGCAAGGACGTGTTCTTGGGCAATGGATTGTCGATGGTTCTGACACCATGATCAGTTCTGCGATTCTGTCACTGCAAACCATGCCACTCACGGATTTTGACTTCGACATCAGATCAACCCCCATTAAAACCTTTGAAGTCGCGCTCTATTACAATCCGAGTCGGCGCTCAGCAGTCAACATTGTTCCTGGCCTACTAGGAATTATTCTTACTATGACGATGATTTTGTTTACTAGCGCGGCCATTGTTCGAGAGCGTGAGCGTGGCAATCTCGAGCTACTCATCACCACACCGATTCACTCAATCGAGTTGATGATTGCTAAGATCGTTCCGTATATATTTGTTGGATTAATTCAAGTCTTCATCATCTTGGGATTAGGACACTGGATTTTCGACGTACCAATAAACGGCGCTCTGAGTCAGGTTTTGTTAGGCACATTGTTATTTATCGCGGCCAGTTTGACACTTGGATTAGTGATCTCCACCGTCGCCTCGACTCAACTTCAAGCGATGCAGATGACGGTATTTATTCTTCTTCCTTCCATCCTGCTTTCAGGATTTATGTTTCCTTATGAAGGCATGCCCATCGCGGCCCAGTGGATCTCTGAAGTCCTGCCAGCAACGCATTTTATGCGCATGATTCGAGGCATTGTCTTACGTGGTGCAGACTTAGTCGATTTGTGGCGAGATACACTTTGGTTGGTGGGCTTTACCTTACTTGGCTTGCTCGTCGCTTCATTAAGATTTAAGAAATCGCTGGATTAATAACCTGATACTCAATAGTACTCACCGTACGAGCAATCTCTTAAATGGGATATTGTGTAGTTTTTCAGCGAGTCTATTTTGAAATAGAACAGAACCTCTTTGCACACGACACCTTCTCGATCGGTATAAGTAATAAGGCCTTCACTGTAAGCCCGGTTGCCGTCTGACGACTTAATGCGTGCATCTAGCTCAAGGTGCCCTTTATGCGATTTGACCTTATTCTTAACGTCAAATGCATCAATCCACTCTTCCCGATTTGCCATCTGAATCAGCATAGATTCAGCCTGTGTTTCCAACTGCTTAGGATACACATACATTCGGTTGTATCCGAAATAGGCGCACATAAGTAATAAGAGCAAGGTCAATGAGGTTGTTCTTGTCATGCAAGTTTCCTCTTTTTTGTTATTCGTATATCTAAGTAACCTAAAGTTGTTCGATTCAGCGAGAATAGCTGAGCGCTTAGCCGCGGCAACATATGAATCTTGTTTCACTAATTAACTTGGGTATAAGCATAGTGGATATGAAAAGTTTAGGTTATAAAACTTACCTAAATAACAAGGAATGGTCAGAAATGGTCAATTCTATGACAAGCTCTAACAGCACTTGAACAAAAAACAGTCAACATGTCTGAAAACTTTAAAATAACGAGAATGATCAAGTCAAAAAGCTGAAGAACTGAAGAACTGAAGAACTGAAGAACTGATAAAAACTCAAACAAGTGAGAACCCATGTCGAGCTCTCACCTGCCTATTTTATCTAATCCGTGTGAACGAGCGTTGAAGATTTAGCCGATACGTCCTCCGTTACGCTCACCTCAATTTTTACTGCAGCGACTTTAAACTCTGGGATTTTCGCATGTGGATCGGTTGCCGTTGTGGTTAAACGGTTTACCGGTGATTCAACAAAGTGGAATGGAATAAATACCACCCCTTGCTGCATTCGTTTGGTGACAAAAGCATCTATTTCCATGTTGCCACGGCGGGTAGAGATTTTCAGCCTCTGCCCATTACTGATGCCCAGTATTTCTGCATCCTCAACACTGATCATCGCCCTCGGGCCAGCCAAATTATCTAACCCTTTGGTTTTTCGCGTCATCGTTCCCGTATGGAATTGCTCTAAAACACGCCCCGTGGTCAGTACTAAAGGAAACTCCTCATCCGGAAGCTCAGCAGCATAGCGGAATGGAATTCCCACCATTTGCCCTTTGCCACGCGTAAACTGCGTCTGGTGCATAATGCGCGTACCGTGCGGATTGTTCTTATTGCTAGGCCATTGCACACCATTTGGCGTAATCGTCTCCCAGCGTAATCCTGCGTATTGTGGTGTGACGCGAGCGATCTCATTGGTGATCTCAGAAACGCAGTGATAGTGCCAATCGCCACCCATCGCGTTGGCAATGTCTTGAATGATCTTCCAGTCTTCTCTCGCCTCACCCGGTGCCGACACCACTTGATTAATCCGCTGTACACGGCGCTCTGTATTGGTGAAATGCCCGGTCTTCTCTGCAAAGGAACAAGAAGGAAGAACGACATCCGCATGCTGTGCGGTTTCGGTTAGGAAAATGTCTTGCACCACCAAGAAATCTAATGCTTCCAAACCTTCAATCACATGGGCTTGGTTTGGATCACTGAGCACTGGGTTTTCACCCATAATGTACATACCGCGCACATCGCGTTTACACGCTGCGTCGATAATCTCGGTCAGTGTCAACCCCTGCTCAGCAGACAAGTCCGGCGCGTTCCACTCTATAGAAAAGTGTTGACGTACCATTGGGTTATACACTTTTTGATATCCTGGATAGCAGTTTGGCAGCGCTCCCATATCACACGCGCCTTGCACATTCGATTGACCGCGTAGCGGATTAATACCACCACCTTCGATGCCGATGTTGCCGCACAACAACTGCAAATTTGCAATCGAGCGCACATTGTCGTGTCCAGTGGTATGCTGGGTAATCCCCATCGAGTAGTAAACTGCGGTGCGCTGAGCAGTCCCTATCATGCGCGCCATCGCGAAAATATCTTGCGATTTCACGCCCGTAACAAGCTCAACTTTATCGAGATTATACGCTGGCGACATTACCTCTTGTAATAAGGTATCAAAGCCATCAACACGCTCTTCAACGTACTCTGAGTCATACCAACCATTTTTGATGATTTGCTGCATCACCCCGTTGAGTAGCATGACATCAGTACCGGGGCGATGTGCTAAGTAAAGTTCGGCATGATCGACCATATCCACACGTTTAGGATCGGCAACGATCAAACGAGCACCGTTATGTCGAATCGCTTGTTTAATATGCGAGGCGATGATTGGGTGTGCGGATGTGGTATCCGAACCGATAATAAAGATTACATCAGAATGCTGAATACTTGGAATATCGTTGGTCATCGCACCACTGCCCAGAGAGGCCTCTAGCCCCGTAACCGTTGAAGCGTGACACAAGCGCGCACAGTGGTCGACATTGTTGGTGCCTAATTCACGACGAATAAACTTTTGGAACAGGTAGTTATCTTCATTAGTCGTTTTAGCAGAAGAGAAACCTGCCAGCGCATTTCCTCCAAAATCCTGCTTGATTGCGGAGAACTTGGACGCCACTAACTGAATCGCCTCTTCCCAACTAGCCGGTTGTAGCCAGCCGTCTTTTCGAATCAAAGGGGTAGTTAAACGCTCTTCGCTGGCAATGAAGTCAAAACCAAATCGCCCTTTCACACATAACATACCTTGGTTAACTGGCGAGTCTGCCCCTTCTACATAACGGACTTTATTTTCGGCTTCATCAACATACATGGTCAACTTACAACCCACACCACAGTAGGTGCAGATCGTATCCACAGCTTTCAAGTGCTCGGTACGACCTTGAGAGCGATCACGACTGTCTACCATGGCACCGGTTGGGCACGCTTGTACACAGGCACCACACTGAACACAGTTAGAATCCCCAATCAAGGTTGCGGCGTTAACGTTTGAACCTTTTTCTGCACTGCGAAATCTCGGACGGTCATCTGGTCGCAATGCCGGACGTCCATTTTCGTCACTGACAAAACTCAATACCCCGTGTACCGCTTTTTCGCGGCAGGCTTGAATACATTGGCCACAGCTAATACAACGGTTGGCATCAAATTCGATAAACTCCGAACTACGGTCAACTGGATACTTATGACGAAGATCTTTTGCTCGCAAGTCGAGCCAATCTTGATGCCCAACAACTTTCGTTGGCGAGAGTTTTAGTGACGAGTCAAAAGACTGTGTCGCCTCATATTCCGTCGCATAATCACGCAAATCACAATCTGTATTGGCCTGACAGCCACACTCCAAGCATCGAGCCGCTTCTTGTATGGCTTCTTCATTGTTAAAGCCTAATTCCACTTCAGCAAAACTTTGTTCACGTTGTTCAGGTGTTAACTCAGGCATGATTGAACGCGCCACTTTTTTGAATGTTCTCAAAGTGCAGCGGATCAACTTGCGATAACGTATTCTCTTTACGAGAGTTAAACGCCACAGTTGGCATATCCGCCATGTCGCCATTGAGGAACAAATCTATCGCTTTTGCAACGACACGACCATCTCCCACCGCTTCAACCGCCGTTGCAGGGCCTCGTCGAAAGTCGCCGATACTAAAAATATTCCCAGTACCAGTGTGTAGGGTTTTGTCGTCCGTTTCAGACGTGTTCCATCGAGTTACAGGGATAGAAACGCTGTCATTATCTAAAAAGCTCAGATCAGGCTTTTGAGAAACGGCCGCAATGACCGTATCGAACTCTTCCGTGAAAAACTCACCAGTTGGTTTCGGACTGCGGCGACCTGAAGAGTCTGGCGCCCCTAAGGCCATGCGCTCTAGACGAATCGCCTTCACAGCCCCTTTATCGTCTGAGACATTTTCTGCTGGATTGGTAAGAAAATGGAATTTTACGCCTTCATGCTCGGCTTCCACGATTTCGTAGTCTTCAGCAGGCATCTCGTCTCGAGTTCGACGATAGATAATTGTGGTATCCGCTCCCGCACGACGGGCGGTCCGGGCACAGTCAATCGCCGTGTTACCACCACCAATCACCGCCACTTTTTTGCCCGTGATGTATGTTTGCTCAGTCACATAGTCTTTCAGGTAATCCACCCCCAAATAGCAACCTTGCAAGTCGCTACCAGGATAATTCATTTCTACCGCTTGCGATGCCCCAACCGCTAAACACACCGCGTCGTAATCGTCACTTAATTGGGAAAGCGTGAAATCAACCCCGAGCTTTTTATCGGTCTCGATCCGCATGCCATTGCGACACATTAACTCGATTTCTTTATCCAGAATATCCTTTGGCAAACGGTATTCTGGTATACCGTAACGTAACCATCCCCCCGCTTTTGGCATAGACTCAAAAACGGTGACGTTATAGCCTTCATTCGTTAAGTAGTACCCAGCCGTTAAACCACCGGGGCCGCTGCCCACAATCGCGATGTTTAAGTTTTTAGCGGTTTTCTGTTCAGGAACAAAAGACTCATAGCTTGCTAAGTCCGCATCCGCAGCGTGTCGTTTAAGTTGACGAATCGCAATTGGCTCATCCACCAAAGCACGACGACATTCACTTTCACAAAATGCAGGACAGACTCGACCAATTGACAGCGGCATAGGCAACGTACGCTTAATCACTTCAATTGCTTTTTGATGATCGTTTTGTGCGATGTGATATAGGTACGATTGGATGTCTACGCCAGCTGGGCAGGCAGTTTTACATGGCGCCTCACAGTCAGCGTAATGATCTTTCATGATGCGGTTCAAGGCTTTCCGGCGACGTTCGGTTAAATCTTCAGACTGTGTAAGAACATTCAAACCATGATGCACTTCGAGTTCACAAGCGCGCTTGATACCACCGCTTTCGACTTCAACCACACACAAGTCACACGGAATTTTCTCATTACTTTTATTCGAGCCGCATAATGAGGGAATCTCTACTCCACACACTTTTGCGGCTTCTAGAAGGGTTAGCCCTTCTTCAACTATTCTATATTTTCCGTCAATGACAATTTCGATCATATTTCCCCCGAGGCTAGCCAATTGACCTCATTATTTTTAAGGATAAATCCTACTACGCAGCACGCTTGTGATAAAACACTCAATAAGAGAATTTTATTGTAGATTCTTAAGTATTGACCTTACCCCTAGGGTAACCTTTATGATGTAAGGGTTATTAACATCATCACTCTTATTTTGGATACGGTATGCGTCTCAAATCACTGCATACAATTTGGCTTACGTTACTGACCACACTGGTATTTTTAGTATCCAGTGTGGTCAACAGCGCGTCATTAATGAGTGTAAATATGATGTCGAATAGCACCTCCATGTCGACTCACGCAATGGTTAGTACGCAGAAAATAGTTAATACGCAGAGAATGGTTACAACCGAACATTGTGGTTCTCGCGCAATGGAGGTAGTGGTAGATACTCACGCTTCGCATTCTCCCGATCAAGCTTCGCTCTCCTTGTCTGAAAACGCCTTAGCTGAAAACGTGATGGCAGATTGTGTGGACAATACAGGCTCAATTCATAACTGCTGTTCAGCATC
The DNA here is from genome assembly GCF_000830505.1 of Vibrio mytili. Lineage (GTDB taxonomy): Bacteria > Pseudomonadota > Gammaproteobacteria > Enterobacterales > Vibrionaceae > Vibrio > Vibrio mytili. The sequence goes on from NZ_JXOK01000004.1 coordinate 177,668, forward strand.
CTGTTCAGCCATGTTCGTGTATTTACCAACACCAAGTAATCATACTTTACCGCAGGCCTATCGTGCTCCAATGTTGTTCGATACAAGTGCACCTGTTGTACAAGTCAACAACAACCTCTATCGACCTCCCATCGTTTAACTTCCCCCAACCATATTCGATCCTGCTAACTCGCAGGTTGTTTAACTACACCCAATTTTTGAACTAAAACTCTCTCCTACTTTGTGCTTACTGACATGAGTACATGGCAACACATGAACAGGTTTTAGCTCATAGAATTGGTGAATTCCCTTCATATGCTCTGGACATACGAGTTCGATCGTACCTCAGCTCTTGAAGGGAAACATTTTGGATGTAAACGATGAAATTCCACCCCAATCGTTTAGTGAGCACTATTTGCTCACTGACCTTTGTTGCCTTACCCGCCTTTAATGTCATGGCGCAGTCCTCATCTGACATTTCGGCAAATGAGTCAACACAAGTTCAATCAGCCCAAGAACTTGAAAAACTAATTAACCTTGCATTGAGTAATGACGGAACTCGAAAGCAGTTCTTTGCACAGTCCGAAGCCATACGCGAATCTGGTGTGGCAAGCGCAACGCTCATGGATCCAAAATTGAAAGTTGGTTTTGGCGGCTTACCTGTCGACAGTTTTCAATTTGATGACGATCCAATGACCAATATTTCCGTTGGCCTAATGCAGCAGTTTGAACGCGGTTCCACCCTTGGTCTGCAGCAAAAGAAAGCGAATCAACAAGCTGATGGTGTCGAACTCCAAGTACATGCGCGTGAATTGGAGATTGCCAACAGCATGACCCAACTCTGGCTTGAGCTTGGGTATCAACAACGAGCGGAACAGATCATGTTGGAAAACCGCCGTTTAATGAAAGAAATGGAAAACTTTATTCAAACCAATTATTCGATTGGTAAGAGTGAGGCTCAGGATTTACTCAATGCACAACTCCAAGTCAGCAAATTAGACGAAAAGCTACAGGCCAACGCACAGATGCAGCGTCGTTTGGTCGCTCAACTGTCTGAGTGGTTAGGGGCAGATTGGATTCACAACGATGCACAGCTCAACCAAATCTCTATTAAAGCCAGTAACCAATTGAACTGGAGCCATTTAACGCGAATACTCGCCGCAAATACCGGTACCAGTAAGCATTATGAACAGTTGAGCTTCCACCCTATGGTGAAAATGGCGGATATCAGTGTTTCAACTAATGAAACACAGGTAGAAATCGCCGAGCAGGCTTATACACCACAGTTTGGGGTCGAAGTGGCTTATGCTTATCGTCAGGCAAACAACATGAAAGGTGAACCAGCATCCGATTTAGTCAGTGCTTATCTCACCATGGATATTCCTCTGTTTACGGGCAATCGCCAAGACCGAAACCTCGCAGCAGCCCAATATCAGGTTGGGGCAGCTCGCTCTCAGAAAGACACATTACTCACCCAAATGAATGCCAAGGTAAACACCTTGCTAGTCGATCGTACCAATCTAACTCAACGTTTGGAACGGTATCAATCCACCCTACTTCCTCAAGTCAAAGCTCGTATTCGCGCGGTAGAGCGAGGTTACCAAAATAACACCGCTCAGTTTAACGATGTGCTCATGGCAAGTACTGATGAGCTGGCCCTAAAGCTAGAACAACAGCGCTTGCTCACCGATTTAAACATCGTAAACAGCAATTTATCAGCGCTGTTGGGCGGGTTTGAATATCAGGTATCAACACCCGTTATTACGCCTGAAAAGAATACGAACTGAATCACGAAAAACTCGAAACCTCTCGTCGCAGTCCGAAATACAAAAAATACATCGACTGTTGAATGAAATGAGGAAATAAGGAATTAAGAATGACGTCAAACTCAATCAAAATTGCCACGATCGCTCTGCTTATCGGTGGAGTACTCGGATTTGGAGCAAACCAATTTAGCTCTGGCACGAAGCACGAGAACGCCAACATAGGCGAGAACACATCAAGCAGTTCAGATGAACCGTTATATTGGGTCGCTCCGATGGACCCTAATTACCAGCGAGATAAGCCCGGAAAGTCTCCAATGGGAATGGATTTAGTCCCTGTTTATGCGGGCGATCTCGCCGGTGAACAGGATAAGCCGGGAACGGTAACGATTGATCCATCGGTGGAAAATAACCTCGGAGTGAAAACGGCTGCCGTCACCTTAGAGAAACTCGCCCCTCGTATTGAAACGGTCGGTTATATTGCTTTTGATGAAAGTCATCTTTGGCAAACCAACGTCAGAGTCGCTGGTTGGGTTGAACAACTGTACATCAATGCGGTAGGTGAGCAGGTTAAAAAAGGCGATGTATTGTTCACGCTATATTCGCCGGAGCTCGTTAAAGCACAAGAAGAGCTTCTGAATGCTTACCGCACGGGTCGCAATGGCTTAGTCAAAGGCGCAACCGAGCGCTTGGTGACTTTGGGTGTTGATCGCTCGCAAATCAAAACGATAACCCAACGCGGAAAAGCGTCACAAACCATTGAAATTAAAGCCCCTGCCGACGGAATCATCGCGAGTTTAAACGTTCGAGAAGGCGGGTATCTATCACCGGCTCAAGTCGTGGTCAGTGCGGGTCCACTTGATAATGTTTGGGTAGACGCAGAAGTGTTCGAACGTCAAGCCCATTGGATGAAAGCGGGTAGTAACGCCTCTATGACACTGGATGCGATTCCTGGCAAGGAGTGGCAAGGCCTGGTGGATTATGTTTACCCCATTTTGGATCCGAAAACCCGAACATTGCGTGTGCGCTTAAAATTCCCCAACCCAAATGGCGAACTTAAGCTAATATGTTTGCCAACATTGCCCTACAACCGGTCAGCGACGAAGCTGTGATGACGATTCCAAAGTCTGCGGTTATTCGCTCTGGCGGAATGGCTCGGGTGGTATTGGCAGAAGGCAACGGAAAATATCGTTCAACACGCATTAAGGTTGGACGTGAAGCCGACGACAAGACGGAAGTGCTGGAAGGTCTAACCCAAGATGATCACATCGTCACATCAGCGCATTTCATGCTTGACTCAGAATCCAGTCAGTCTGCAGACCTATCAAGAATCTCGAAGGCAAAACAAACGCCTGCCCCAACCGCATGGGCAAAAGGTGAAATTACCGATGTAATGAACGATCACCGGATGCTGACCATCAACCACCAACCAGTACCGGAATGGGACTGGCCAGGCATGGTGATGAATTTTACCTTAGCTGAAGGGGTAGAAATGAATGGCCTGAGCAAAGGGCAAGCCATTGAGTTCGAAATACAAAAAACACCATCGGGCCAGTATGAGATTTTGGACTACAAAGCCAATGATAGTGTAGTGGTCACTGACGTTTGGCTAACAGGTGACATCAGCATGCTAATGGCCGACTTTGGCATGATTACTCTCAACCATATGCCAGTTGCAGAATGGAATTGGCAAGCTGGGGAAATGAACTTCTCAGTGGGCAACAACGTCGATTTATCCGGCTTTGAAGAAGGGCAAAAAGTTCGGTTTCTAATCGAAAAGCAAGGCTCTGATTATGTGCTCAAGCAACTTGAAGCGGTCGAGGGATAATTATGATTAGCGCAATTATTCGTTGGTCCATCAATAACCGCGTTATGGTACTGATCGCGACGATCGTGCTGGTATTAGCCGGACTTTATAGTGTAAAAAACACACCTGTCGATGCTATTCCAGACTTGTCTGATGTACAGGTCATCATAAAAACAAGCTACCCGGGACAAGCCCCTCAAGTCGTAGAAGATCAAGTCACCTATCCGCTCACAACGGCAATGTTAGCGGTTCCGGGCGCAGAAACCGTCCGTGGCTATTCATTCTTTGGCGACTCGTACGTTTATATCATTTTTAACGATGATACCGACATGTACTGGGCTCGTTCTCGTGTTTTGGAATACTTAAGCCAAGTTGCACCGAAATTGCCACCCAGTGCGAAACCAACATTGGGGCCTGATGCAACGGGTGTTGGCTGGGTCTACAGTTATGTCCTACAAGACAAAACGGGTCAACACGACCTTGCTGAACTGCGCAGTTTCCAAGATTGGTTTTTAAAATACGAACTGCAAACCGTTGATGGCGTATCTGAAGTCGCAACCGTTGGCGGCATGGTGAAGCAATATCAGGTTCAAATCGACCCAGCTAAATTACGTGCCTATAACCTCACCTTGCAGCAAGTCAACATGGCGATCCAAAATGGTAACCAAGAGACTGGCGCCTCGGTTGTCGAAGTGGCAGAAGCTGAGCACATGGTTCGAACCACAGGCTATTTGACGAGCATCGAAGACATTGAATCCTTGCCTTTAAAAGTGACCGAGAAAGGTACACCGCTGCTGTTAGGTGACATTGCCGACATCAACTTAGGTCCACAAATGCGCCGTGGTATCTCAGAGTTGAATGGCGAAGGTGAGGCAGTCGGCGGTGTTATCGTCATGCGTTATGGAGAAAACGCGAGCGCAGTCATCCACAAGGTCAAAGAAAAGCTTAATGATTTACAGGCCAGCTTGCCTGATGGTGTGGAAATCGTTCCAACTTACGATCGTTCAACTCTGATCAATGCTGCGGTGGACAACTTATGGAAAAAGCTTGCCGAAGAATTCATCGTTGTCGCGGTCGTTTGTGCGTTGTTCCTGTTCCACATCCGTTCATCCTTGGTCATCGCTCTGAGCTTACCGGTCGGCATTTTATCCGCCTTCATCATCATGCATTCTCAAGGCATTAACGCCAACATCATGTCACTGGGTGGGATAGCCATTGCCATCGGAGCCATGGTTGACGGAGCGATTGTCATGATCGAGAACGTCCACAAACACATCGAGCGAACACCGTTAACGGATGAAAACCGTTGGCAGGTGATTAGCAAAGCGGCAGAAGAAGTCGGTGCACCGCTGTTCTTCTCACTGCTTATCATCACGTTAAGTTTTGTTCCGGTGTTTGCGCTCGAAGGACAAGAAGGCAAAATGTTCTCGCCTCTCGCCTTTACGAAAACCTACGCCATGGCATCAGCCGCCGCGCTTGCGATCACACTTGTACCCGTTTTAATGGGTTACTTTATTCGGGGAAAAGTGCTTCCTGAACACAAAAACCCAGTGAACCGTAGTTTGGTTGCGCTTTATCGCCCATTGTTAAACCTAAGCTTAAAGTATCCCAAAGCGATGATCGTCCTCGCACTTGGGCTCATGGCGTCAGCATACTACCCAACGAGTCAATTGGGCAGTGAGTTCATACCACCGCTGGATGAAGGCGATTTGATGTACATGCCAACCACTTATCCAGGAATTTCTATTGGTAAAGCGCGTGAATTACTGCAACAAACCAACAAGTTGATCAAAACGGTACCTGAAGTAAAAACCGTTTGGGGCAAAATTGGTCGTGCAGAAACCGCGACAGATCCCGCTCCATTGACGATGATCGAAACCGTGATTCAGTTTAAACCAAGAGAAGAATGGCGCGAGGGGGTAACCACAGAGTCACTGCGCAAAGAGTTCGATGCGCTGATCCAGTTCCCTGGGTTGACGAATGCTTGGGTTATGCCCATTAAGACTCGTATCGATATGCTAGCGACCGGTATTAAAACCCTATCGGGATCAAAATTGCGGGGCCAGATCTCAAGGAAATTGAAAAAATTGGCGCTCAGTTGGAGCCTATTTTAAATGGTGTTGATGGCACGTCATCGGTTTATGCTGAGCGTGTAGCTGGGGGCCGCTATGTCACAATAGACATCAAGCGTCGCGTTGCCGCTCGTTATGGACTCAATATCAAAGATGTTCAGCAAGTCATTTCTACTGCGGTTGGTGGGATGAACGTAGGTGAAACAATCGAAGGCCTAGAACGGTACCCGATTAACGTTCGCTACCCACAAGATTATCGGGATTCTGTCGTCAAACTGCAAAATTTACCACTCGTTACACCAAACGGCGCTCGCATTGCTCTCGCAGATGTGGCCGACATTCGCTACGAAGATGGACCACCGATGATTAAGACCGAAAATGCACGTCCTAACGGTTGGGTATTCGTCGATATTGACGGACGCGATCTCGGCTCATATGTCGTCGAAGCACAACAAGCTGTCTCTGATCAACTGGTCCTGCCGACTGGCTATTCGATCGCATGGTCGGGTCAGTATGAATATATGGAGCGAGCCAAAGACCGTTTGAGCATCGTGGTCCCTATCACCATCGTAATCATCATGATGCTGCTTTATTTCAGCTTCCGCCGGATAGGTGAAGTCCTGATCATCATGCTGACACTGCCTTTAGCGATGGTGGGAGGCTTGTGGCTCATGCATTACCTCGGCTACAACTTCTCCATTGCTGTGGGAGTCGGATTTATCGCTCTGGCAGGTGTCGCCGTCGAAATTGGGGTCATTATGCTCGTGTACCTCAACCAAGCCTGGCACCACAAAAAGCTCGACGCTCAAGAGAAAAAAGAATCACTAAACCTGAACGATCTGACCAACGCGATTCGTGAAGGTGCGGGCTTACGTGTGCGTCCAGTAATGATGACCGTACTCACCGTAATCATTGGTCTCATACCAATCATGTACGGTGAAGGAACCGGATCACAAGTGATGCAGCGTATCGCAGCGCCGATGATTGGTGGCATGGCGTCAGCGCTTCTGCTCACCCTGCTGGTGTTGCCAGCGATCTTCAAGCTGTGGAAAAAGCGCGAAGTGAAAAATCAATCACACCCTAAATAACTAAACAATCAGCGCCATTGTGTATTTATCAATGGCGCATTACTGATGAAATGTAAGGACATTACGATGAAAAAGACACTAATCGCACTTACTCTGACTATAGCTTCTGGTAGCGTCTTGGCTGAAATGGATCACTCAAATATGAACCATGACGCTATGTCTGTAGAAGGTATGTCTGTAGAAAACATGCCTATGGAGAATATGCAAAGTGAAAGCATGCCTATGGATCATTCAAAAATGGATCACTCAAGTATGGGCGGAATGCCAGGCATGTCTGCGGTAGGCATGCCAGCTACTGGGGCCAAGCCCGACAAGGTGATCCACGTTATCTTGAGTGATGACATGAAAATTACATTCAAAAAAGAGGTAAAAATCGAACCGAACGACGTGGTCCAATTCGTGGTTATGAATACAGGCAAGATCAACCATGAGTTCACGATTGGTTCAGCGCAAGAACAACGTGAACATCGAGAAATGATGAAAACTATGGCTGGTGATCATATGCATGACACTGGTAATGCTGTCACCGTCGCGCCAGGCAAAGCGAAACAGTTGCTGTGGCACTTCCACGGTGACAATAATGTTGAGTTTGCTTGCAACATTCCTGGCCACGCAGAGGCAGGAATGATCAAAAAAGTGAAATTGTAAGCACGCTATCCTTGTACCTGAACGAGAACGCAAATAGGAGCACTTCACTGCTCCTATTTATTTCGAGAAGTCGCATCCTCTGTCGGAAAGTAACCAGACCTCATATCGAGTCATGGAACCTTGAACGATTTCTTCGGCAAACCACTAATCCTCCTTCGCTCTCAGCCCCCGACTGATTATCGCAAGGGTGATATGTCACCAACGGTGTTTTGATAACGTTATCATTCCAATACGCATCGAAACGGAAATTAGAATGACTAAACGTCACGAAGCACAACAACAATTTGAAGAAAGTAATGCCAATTTGATTGTTGGTAACAAGGCTCACTGCCCCATATCGCCAAAACAACTCGCCTTAACCACGAGTCACTCACCTTATGTCATTCAAACATTCAAAAGTGGGTTAACGGCAGAAGTCTATCGTGTCCGCTTTAACGGAAAGGACTACACGTTAAAGAAAAAGCGCCCGATACCTCTCGTACAAAACCTTGATGGTCAGTTCTCTTTTCTTAATGAGGTGCAACGCCGCTCTGATTTTCAAAAGCTTAAAGATGATCCCAATACATCTCAAGCATTCAGGTGTATCGTGGAGACAGTGTATGCAGATTATCGCCTGGGTATAATCTTGTCCGAATGGATTGAAGGTGAACCTATCAGTGAGCTTACTCCTTCGCTGCTATCGCAACTTTTTTCTACCTTGATTGAGAGCGAAAAAGTCGGCTTGTTCGAATGGGATTTAAGTTCTGGTAATTTATTAGTTGATAGTAACGAGAGGTTATGGCTGTTTGATTTCGGTTATATGTATCCATTTGATCCGTTGACTGAATATAATAGTGATGGCATTACAGCGCCGTTATTCCAGTTTTGCGAACGCTTTGAGACCCGCTTCTTATCTGGTTGGATTCTGGACCATGATTGTTCACGACATCAGTCTTTAACGATATTCCATCACGTCAAACACGCAGCCGTAGGTGCACTGGAGAACAAGATTGCATGGTTGCGAGCAAATCATGCTGATAGAACCATCATTGACGTCACTCAGTCGTTGAAAGCACGATACCTTCTCGCACTTGAAAACCATGACGAACTGGAAAGGCTGTTTACTGTTGAGATGTTTCGCTCCAATGTACTGGATATTGAGGATGATCTGAGTGGCAAAAGCTGTACGCCCACGACCGTTAAGCGAGTGAATACGGTTCTTGAGATGATAGAAAACGACTATCCACTACTCAAAGAGCAAGGTGCGCTGCATTTTCACAATAAAGATAAAAGCAAACAAGAGTTGATTGAGTCGTATCAGAAAAAGTGGCACTTAGTAAAACAGTATCAGCTTTAGCTGAATAAAATTTCAGATGGCTGACTAAGCGGGTAAATTCCCCAAGGTGAAGGATAACCTTTTTATTCCCATTCCAAAATCAAGCTACGCTATGATACGAAGTCGTAGCTTGATCAAAGCCAAAGAGTGACCAAGACATTGCTTCCGTTGCGCAGCCCTTTCACCGCATCACAAACAGCTCTTCATGGTAATGATGCTCAGTATCAAATTGATACGCTTTTAGTTGCATTTTCAATGCTTGTGAGAATGATTCTGGACCGCAAAAAACCAGTTCATAACCTGTTAAGTCTCCGCAACGTTTTACGATCCGTTCCGCATTAAGTCTTGGTGACGACTGGGTATCAATCACGCTCAAATCCACCCTTGCTTGGTACGCAGCGTGCCAAAGCTCATCCAGCAACTGGCTATCAAGTCCGCGACAACAATAAAATAAGTGCGCTGGCTGATGTGAGCTCCGCTCTTTTAATGTCGCGAGAATTGCGAAGAAAGCCGCAACCCCTACCCCACCAGCAACCCAAACCTGAGGTTTGCTGACGTCGAATTCCAAACGTCCATAAGGCCCTTCCAAAGTGACGTTATCACCGGGTTTTACTCGTTGGTATAAACCAGTCGAAAAATCCCCTAGCTCTTTGATTAAGAACTTCAGTTCAGGGTCAGAGCTTGCCGAAGCAATCGTAAATGGGTGGGGATCTTCATCACCAAAGCGCACATAGGCAAATTGCCCCGCTTTATGCCCTTGCCAACTTTCTGTCGGCGTGAGAACTAATTCCATCACCCCGGCTTGGGAGAAAAAGCGCGTTGACTTAACCCGCATGGGATGACGATTCGCACGGCCGACGAACCCAAGCAAACTGTAAACCGCGGCCGCAGACCCTAGCAAGGCAAATACCCAAACAATAACATAAATAGGCTCACCCCAATATGCGCGCTTAATCATTAGTACCGAGTGAACCACTAGCATCAAGTAAGCTACGGCCATCAATCGATGGGATAGTTTGAAGGGTCTATACTTTACGACGGTCCAAAGTGAAATACCAACCAAGACCAATAATAAGTAGAAGCCCCACTCCCCAAAATTCATCGCAACATCACGCAAATCTGCTATCCAGGCTTCCCACCCTTGAAGGTTATGACCCGCAGGCCCAGCACCGGTAAACTTGACAGGTTTCTCCAAAAATCCTGACTCAATCAACCATGTGGGTATTTGATACAACGCCCAATGTAGAACCGCTACGCTAACGCCTGAAATGCCCAACCATTTATGGAGTCTATACGCTTTGTCTAGGCCACGAGTCCATCGTTCAATCGCGGGCAATCGCAATGCCAAAACCATCGCTACCGACATTAAAACCAATGCAACCATGCCTGAATATTGGGTTAGCGCTGAACGCCAACGGAAGAATTGAGTCGATGATAGGAGCTGCGGTTCAGATATCAGCCACAACACTGACACAATCGCTATTAATACAAACACAAAATTCCGTACCGTTTTCATGCTCGTCACCCTCACAACCACCTTTATTCTATTTTAGCTCTTCTAACGTCAATATACGTAAAGTTGCGTAAATCCTGTGCATATTTCTACAGAAAATGGACAGAGATTTAACAGGCCAGATAACCGTGAATCGCTATAGTACCGAACCGAATGACGCGATTTCGCGAGCTAAGATAAAAATAGAAGAACAAGACCTATGAAAAAGTTATTTTTGTTGATGGGACTACTCGTGTATTCATCCGCTAGCTTAGCCACCCACCTCAATGAAAACATTTCTAATATTGAGCAACAAATCTCTGGGCGTATTGGTGTTTCTATTTGGGACACGCAAAACGACAGCCACTGGGATTATCGTGGTGATGAGCGCTTTCCTTTAACGGGGACAGCAAAAACTCTGGCATGTGCAACAATGCTAGAAAGTATGGACACCGGTCAATTAGATAAAAATGCCACGTCTAAATTAGTCAAAGAAAACATGGTAATGTGGTCGCCTGTGATGGAGAAGATGACCGGAGAAAGTGTACGCGTTGAACATGCTTGCGAAGCGGCAATGTTAATGAGTGACAACACCGCTGCCAACCTTGTACTCAGTAGCGTTGGAGGCCCAGACGCAGTAAACTTGTTCCTACGTCGTGTTGGAGACAATACAACACGATTAGATCGCCAAGAGCCAGAAATAAACGAGGCCAAACCAGGGGATGTACGTGATACAACCACGCCAAATGCCATGGTCAATACATTAGAAAGTTTACTTGAGGGCAAAGTACTTGCTTATGAGTCTCGTCTACAGTTAAGAATTTGGATGCAGGACAACAAAGTATCCAACGCTCTTATTCGCTCCGTACTTCCACAAGGATGGTCCATTGCCGATCGTTCTGGGCAGGGAGGTCACGGATCGCGGTCGGTCAATGCAGTGATCTGGAAAGAAGATCATAAGCCCATTTACATCACTATTTACGTGACCGATACCGAACTATCTTTACAAGCACGAGATCAACTCGTTGCTCAAATCAGTCAACTCATTCTAGAGCCCTATAAGAACATATAGCTTCTGCCCTACCTCTGTGAGTCAAACTACATAAGCACAACAAAAAAGGTAGCGTTCTAGAACACTACCTTTTATTCGTTGGCCACTGGGTAAAATCAATCAACCCGCAGCACTTTTATCAATGACGTTAAATAGATACACGTTTTTTAACGTCATTTCAGTACATTATGCCTTCTTCAGGTCTCTTGTCGGATAAGTCAATACGGCACCATTAGCTTTAACATGCGTATACGCACCACCGCCACTTACACCAGATACGACCATTTTTCCTAGATCAACGCCTTTGGTAGCGACAACTTCATCACCAATTGAAAACATACTGCATACCTTCTATTTAGATTAAGACCATGGGTCAATTGGGTGTATTTAATATGAAATAGCGACATACACCTAATCAGGTTTTTTGTCGTAAGGATCAAATTTTTATAATGAAGTGACCGTCGAAAACGCATTAAATTTCGGAACCATTGACGAAACTGGATTACAATCCTCGTCACGGAGATCAGGGAGTGACTTTTACTCTCTTAGGAGAAACAAAATGAAAAAAGGTCTTAAAATGCGTGCGCTAGAACGTTCTGATCTACGTTTTATTCACGAGCTGAACAATAATCGTAATATCATGGCCTACTGGTTTGAAGAGCCTTATGAGTCCTACGATGAGTTAGAAGAGCTGTATCGTAAACACATCCATGATGATGCCGAAAGGCGTTTTGTTGTCGAAGACGACGACGGGATTGTGATCGGCCTTGTCGAGCTTATCGAAATTAACTACATACATCGTAGTGCTGAGTTTCAAATTATCATCGCACCCGACCATCAGGGACTTGGCTACGCGACCGATATGATACACCGTGCGTTAGACTATTCGTTTTCAATTTTGAATTTACGTAAAATATACCTACTGGTTGCAGTAGACAATGACATTGCCATTCACCTCTACAAAAAATGCGGTTTCATTGAAGAAGGCCATTTGGTTGAGGAGTACTTTATCAATGGTGCTTATCGAGACGTTAAAAGAATGTATATTTTGAAGAACCAGTATCAGAAAGAAACGGCACAGTAAAAACGACGGCTTAGGATTAAAATCACCACTCAAGTGTATCGGCTTTACCGCAAAAAAAAAAAGAGCCGCTCAATGCGGCTCTAACTGCTAAGGTCAGTTGACCTTTTGAAATGATTGTTACAGCGAACTGTTGGTATTAACCCGCTTGGTTGAGCTGAAGTTCGGCTTGAAGCGACTCGGCTTCAGCTTCATTAAGCACTTGCTCAAAACCTTTTAGACGCTTATGAATTGAAAGCAGTTCAACAATGGTCGTCCAAGAGTTAACTAAATATTGGAAAGAGTTCTCCACTTGACTAAAGGCATTCATGATGCGTTGCATCATACCCAGTGTAAATGCGCCCGCCACAATGGATGGCGCTAAAGCAATCATGGGAACGAATGCACCGACCTGCAAATAACCATAGCGAACAATATTGAAGTACACGTAGTGTAGGTAAAGTCGAAAATAGCTACGACGAACATTACTAAACAATGCTTGCAAAGTAATAGGCTCTGCACGATCTTCGTGGTCTTCTCCGTAAACTAATTCTTTACGGTATGCCGCTTCTACTTTCTGGTTCTTAAACTCCAACCCTGGTAGTTTTGACCCAGCGATTGCCAACAGCATGGTGCCAAAAATCGACCAGAGAATCGCAACGAAAACCAATGCTTGAGGTATTTCACCCAGAATCGGAACTGATTTTACGTGTTCCGACAAGCTCCAAAGAATCGGTAGAAATGCAAGTAACGTCATGATCGAATTGAGGAAACTGATACCCAAGTCTTCCATAATCGACGCAAAACGCATGGTGTCTTCTTGAATACGCTGAGAAGCACCTTCTACGTGACGGACATACTCCCACTTTGACGTGTAATAATCGGTCATTGCCGTTCTCCAACGGAACACATAGTGACTGACAAAAAATGAGTTACACACCGCCACAGTTATCGCGACCATCAATATGATCATTACCGTAGAGAGCTCCGAGTAAAATTCGGTCATTGTAATACTGTTTGGAGCGGACAGTGCCTTTTGGATCAAGTTGTAAAAGTCACCATACCACTCATTAAGAGCCACACTGACTTCCACCTGAAACCAAGTAACGAATACGATTAATCCAGAACCAGCGACAGACCATTTCGCCCACTTTTGGCCACCCACTTTTAGCCAAGTGCCAATGAATAAGGCATAACACACCGCCATATATTGATATAGCCAAGCGTTAGTCGCACTCTCTTGCGCGGATTGAAACTGTGCCACTAAGTCGGGGTTAGCATCAGCAGCGAGTGCGCTAGGATAATGAAGACCAAACCAGTCCGCCAAGCTTAGACTAGGGCCAAGATCTTGAATGAGAGTATACCAACCAAGGACACAAATGACGGACCAAAAAGTGAAGCTAAAGAAAAACAGCTTAGGTTTGGGAAAAAAGGAATCGAACACGATAAGTACCTTCTGTTACATTGCTGTGCTCAGCACTAGCGTAATTGAGATGCAGTGAACACAAACAATCATCAAGAGTCAGCCTGAAAGGGTAACCTCGACAATTGACGTTGATCATCACTTCGACAAGAACAATGAATACAAATTCACTCTAAAAATCTCGCCAGAGTGACTTCAATGCATTACGTCACTTCCTTGTTTTCCTGATTACTATGAATGATTGTGAATAGCTAGCATTGGACGAGCAGCCTCTCCACAAAAGCCATTTGGTGTCCATGATTTACTTTTGAGTATATTAATAGAGTTGCTCCAGTAAACCTTATGATTAAAATTAATAATCATTAAATTAAATAAAATCAATCAGTTAAAAAACAAAGCCTGTTTCATTTTTAAGAAAGAAAACAGAAAGAACACCGGATTTTGACGTCCCGTGACCTCCCCCTGCTAGATAACTGATTTACACAATGGCCTTGATTTAATTTCGCGAGTAGGCATTAACGAAACTGAAAGTAGAAAAAGAAAAAAGCCATGATGCCTAATAGCGTCATGGCTTTTTATGCTTAAATGTTAACCCCGCGCCGATTCTAATAAATATCTCGACATTACCATCGTAATACAAAAACGAACTTGCACTTTAGTCGTGCATAAAATGTAAACTGAGAGATAGTATATAGAAACAATGCAATAAGGAGCGGTGGTCCATCCCACTACTTAGCTACTTAGCAATACATCTATTCAGTTAAAAGTTGTAAGCAACAGACAAGTGATACTTACGCCCGTCTAGAATGTAGCGGTAATCTGCATCTTCTTCTGGATTAACCTCTTCGTTAAAGACATTGTATACCCCAGCCTTTAAGCTAATATCGCGTTTTGGTTTGTATACTAAACCTAGGTCGTAGAATGTGTAATCAGGAATAGTTAGACCATTAGTCCCGCGTCCACTCGTACCCGTTTGCCAGCGGCCCGAGGTTTCTCCACGATAGTTTCCTTGTGTCCACAACATCAACTGCTCTGTCGCTTGCCACTCCAACGACGCATTAAACATGTGTTTCGCAACATCATTAAGCGGTTTACCCGCGTATTCTCCAGACTTTTGTTCTGTTTTGGTGTACGTGTATGAATGACGGTACATCAGATCTTGAGTAAATTGGTAGTCAAGGGTGAACTCAATGCCCGACATCTCAGCTTCTGCAATATTTTCATACGCGGTGTAGCCGTACTGATGTGCTGGATAATAGCTGCCGTTATAGTAACAATCGACATCCGCTTCGCACACTCGACCGGTACGATTAATCTTGTCTTTAAATTCTGAGATATAGGCAGTTAATGCGGTTGATAGACCTGAACCATAGAGGTCGTCATAACCAAGACCAATCTCGTAGTTAAGGCTCGTTTCCGGTTTTAGCTCTGGGTTACCGATGATCACGCCACCACGAGAGGTTGCGCCGAAATCATTCGCACTTTGACGTAAGCTCGGCGCTTTATAACCTGATGTGACACCACCTTTAATAACGACTTCATCAGTGATGCCATATACCCCATACACTTTAGGACTAAATTGGCTACCAAAGTCTTGGTTATCATCAAAACGACCACTTAATACAATAGAAAGATCGTCAATAGGCGCCCACTCATTTTCTGCAAACACAGAATATTGGTAACGCTCCATTGTGTTCACCGCATTCGCATCAGGAACCACAGGTGGCGTTAAGCCATTAGTCGCACCATCTTCTAAGCGCTCATTTTTGTAGGTTGCACCAACGGTCAGCGTATTATTATCCCAAAACCAGTTAATCTGAGAATTGACTGTCAAAACATCGAATTGTACACCGTTACCCGTAACTTCATTGGTGCGTGTGGAGTTATCAGAATCATCGTAATTAACATACGATTTCCAGCGCATGTCGTCATAATGACCTTCATGCTCGATGAAATAAGTATCACGAACCGATTTGTCGTAGCTCAGTTCAGCGTCACTGATACTGCCGTCGCGGTTTGTGACCGTTTCAGCAATACTTATTCCTGGCGTATGAGTTCGCTCTTGCACATAGCGGCTATATCCAGCTGAAAGATTGTTTTGCTCATCGATCACCCAATTTACTTTTGATGAAAAGTTTTTACGCTTGTATTCCGGGTCAGACGCTGAGCTTTTTCTGTCCCCTTCAAAGTGACTTTCGTCTTGGTTTAAAAAGGAGCCACTAACTTGCATAGCAAGCTTGTCATCAACTAGCGGGGCATTCAGAACGAAGTTGGTTTGCATCGCATCTTCATTCACTTTATTGGCACTATCGGCTTTGGTGTACTCGGTCGCAATGCTGCCACTCCATTCATTGCGAACTTTTTTGGTGATGACGTTAATGACGCCACCCATCGCGTCAGAACCATAAAGTGCTGAAGCCGGACCACGAATAATCTCGATTCGCTCTATCTCCGAGACAGGTGGTAAAAAGTTGATCGGTGTCCCTGCCTGAGACCCATTCATTCCAAAAGCGTCATTGCCTTGTACAGGACGACCATCAATCAAAAAAAGTGTGTAGCTGGAAGCCATGCCACGGATCATAATGGATTGCTCAACCCCGCCGCCCATCACTTGCACACCTGACATATTTTTTAATACGTCAGTAATATCCGTATAGGCTTTTTTCTCAATGTCTTCAGCAGTGATCACCGACATGGTTGCGGGCGCGCGCTGTAACGTTTGTTCAAAACCAGATGCAGTAACAACCATGGTTTCATCTGCTTGATTTTGCGCGTCTTCCGCCCAAGCTGCACTTTGGCTAATTAATCCAAGAGAAACGGCCAGCGCAACTTGAGAAGGGAACCATCTGAACATGCAAAACTCCTTAAGTGTTAATAATTATCAATATCAATTTTGATATGGCCATTATTCATAAAATTGATTTCTGAAATAGATCAATATGTGGGACAATTTAGACCGTAATTGGAACAATTCTCATTCGCACAACCACTACTTTCATTGCTTAAGGAGCTTACATGCAAGACCTCAGCGCTGTGCGCGCGTTTCATGCCCTATGCCAGCACAAAAGTTTAACCGCAGCGGCAAAGTTTTTGGGGCAACCGAAATCGACGCTCAGCAGAAGACTCTCACAACTCGAAGAGGATCTTGGACAGGCTTTGGTGACCAAACAAGGCAATAGACTGATGCTGACTAAAGCGGGGAAAGTATTCTCAGCTTACTCAGAACAACTGTTGGCGCTTGCATGTCAAGGTAAAGAAGCACTTCATGAACTGAATAATCAAGTGAGCGGACAGTTAACGATTATCGTCCATCCTAACTTGACACGCGGTTGGATGAGCCGAGTACTTGATACCTTCATGCAAGACCACCCTGAAATTAAAATACGGATGTATAGTCAGTTCTATCATGGCGAAACAGCCATTGATGCAGATTTGATTGTTTGGATAGGTGATATGACTCCAGCGGGATATCATCAGGAGCAACTTGGACTGTGGCACTATGCGGTATATGGCTCGCCAAAATATTTAACTAATAATGTTAGCTTGAGCCACCCTAAAGAACTGATTAATCATAATTGGATTGACTTGATCTCCGCTCGGCAGGAGTCGCTCACCTTATACCATGAGAACCATGGTAATTATGAACTTCCAGCGTTGGAAAGCCGTTTACAAAGTGACAATTTAACCATGCAAGCTGATGCAATAGCGAAGGGAAGAGGGATCGGACTACTACCAACTTGGCTAGCAAATGGATTTGAAAAAGCGCATCCTGGTAGTTTAACGCCCTGCCTTGAAGGCTGGCTTTCCGCGCCTGCGGCCATTAACTGCTTTTACTCAACAGGCAGGCACCCTTTGAAATTAAGACGCTTTATTGAAGTATTGCGTGAAACTCGCATAGCAGAGTGGAAATAACATTCAGGTGTTAGTGGTGACGGGATAGCTCATGATATAAATTATTTAAAAAAGAATACTGCTCTTCTTTGGTCCTAATTACTTCATGGCTTCCCGCTATTCGGCATGCTAAAAAAACTTATCATTAAAACCAGCGGAGACGTTTAAAAAGATATAAACAACGAAGCCAATATGCCACGTCCTTAAAACCGTTACCTCATCTGAGAGTGATAGACAAAAAACCGTCTCGACGATACTCGTTCAGCGATTTACAGAATAGTGGCAGCTGGTCTTAGCTAGATACATAGCGATCATTGAATACTAATTGGTAGCCCGTTCCTCCAGTACTTCCTTAACTGCAAACATGCCGTTTAATGCAGCGGGAAATCCTGCGTAGACAGACATCTGAAGAACCACTTCTTTTATTTCCTCCTCGGTACAGCCAACATTTAGGGCCGCATGAAGATGAACTTTAAGCTGTGGTTGACAGTTGCCGAGTGAAGTTAGTGCCGCAACCGTTGCGATCTCTCTAGATTTGAGATCTAACCCAGCTCGGCTGTAAATATCTCCAAATGGGTACTCAATTATATACGTTGCCAAATCTGGACATATCTCTCTAAGGCTTTCTATTACCTTAACCCCAGCGTCTCCATCAATCTTGCTCAGTTGTTCTAAACCAAGTTCGTATCTCGTATTACTCATCATCTTAGTCTTCCTCTGTTTGATTTTGTAACAGAGGCTAATGGTTAGAGTATGCTCTAAGTCAAGAACAAATTTTGTCATCATAGAATGCTATCTTGCCATCAAGTGCTTTAAGGTGAGCAAGCTGATTTTCAATCTCAGATTTTAGTTTGTTACGGTGTAGCTCTAAAAGTTGTTTCCTTTGTTGTAAAGAGCTGTCGCCGAGTTCCCGTAAATCTGCATATTGCTTAATTCCTTCTAGGTCCATACCAGTTTCTTTCAAGCGAATAATAAACTGGATCCACTCGACATCTTTCTGCGTGTATGACCTGTGACCACTAGCGTTACGTGTAATGTTTCTCAGTAGCCCGACTTTTTCATAATAGCGAAGCGTATATGCAGACACTCCCACTAATTCAGAAAATCTTCTTATGTTCATGGTTGATGACCGTGCAATACTTCATAGTGACGCTCGACATTCATTGTTACCTCGCCCCAATAAGATTTCCTCACCCTTTCCTGGTGAGACTCAAAAGCAACCCAATCCGAAAACTCCTCGTAAACATCAAAACGAAAAGGATTCTCCGAGTTTTCAGTAACACTGAATGTAATACAGCCCGGTTCTTCAAGAGTTAGCCGTTTATGGTTTACCAGTTCACTTTTGACTGATTTAAGATCTGCCTCAGGAACTATAATGAAACCTTTTAATATGACTTTTGACATTGCCTTCCTTATTGCGCCTAATTTACCACTTTACTCTTGCACAGCAGTTTAAGTTTATCTTATCGATTTACGTCGGCATGATGGTTGATAAACCTCTAATACCCTATTGACTCAAGGTCTTGTCTTGCATGTTGAGATGACAAGCAATACTATCTCCTCGTACTTTAACGAGGCCGAACAGTGGGAAGTATCGCAATCGAGACCGACATGCATCCTAATATTTTATATCATCGACCTCATTCGTATTTCCACATGACAGTGATTACCAATCCAATTATTTTATGCACACACAATCTGACCTAAACCGTCAGGCCAATCGAGAAGCATATTGGGCGATATTACTTGCTCTATGCTATTTTGCCTGGTGGTACATTAGTGCTTATGTTTTTTCTGGCCCACAAGGTCAAACACAACTACCAGATTTGTACTGGGGTATGCCGCTATGGTTTCTTTTATCCTGCGTTTTTGGTCCGATACTTTTTACCGTCTTGTGCGCCCTAATGGTGAAGTACCTGTATAAGGATATCCCGCTAGATAAACACGACGACAAACATAAAGATGAACGTTATGAATAGCCAACTTATTATTCCTTTGTGTTTGTATCTTGTCGCGGTTTTCGCTTTGGCATTTCTCACCCGCCGATATCACAAGCCAGGAAATTTTCTCACAGAATACTTCGTCGGCAGCCGCAGCATGGGAGGCTTTGTACTTGCCATGACGTTGGCCGCAACCTATGCCAGTGCCAGCAGCTTTATAGGTGGGCCGGGCGCCGCTTACAAAATGGGGCTAGGTTGGGTACTACTGGCGATGATCCAATTACCAGCCACTTGGCTGACTCTCGGTGTATTGGGGAAAAAATTTGCAATTGAAGCGAGACGTCACAACGCTCTTACCATCAATGATATGCTGTATGCCCGATTTAAAAGCCGCAAAGTGGTTATTTTTGCTTCCCTTGCCCTGCTTTTAGCTTTCTTTGGAACCATGGTAGTACAGTTTGTTGGGGGAGCACGTCTACTGCAAACTGTACTAGGGATAAGCTACCAAAATGGGTTACTGTTGTTCGCCTGTACAGTCGGTTTATATACGACGATCGGGGGGTTCCGAGCGGTCGTTCTTACTGACACCGTACAGGGAATCATGATGATCATTGGCACCATCGTCCTGCTTGTGGGTGTCATTCATGCAGGCGGAAGTTTAGAGGCTCTCGTCACCAAGCTTCACTCCATTGACCCAGATTTAGTCACACCGTATGGTCCAGACCATTTCCTTAGCCAACCGTTTATTCTTAGCTTTTGGGTTTTAGTCTGCTTTGGTGTGATTGGCTTGCCGCAAGCCGCCGTGCGTTGTATGTCATACAAAGACAGCGCATCTCTTCATAAAGGGATGGTGATCAGTACGGTAATGATTGCATTGGTGATGTTCGGGACTCACCTAACTGGCGCGTTGGGTCGAGCAATCGTACCTGAGGTCTCTAGCCCAGACCAAATCATGCCTACATTGATGATGACGGTTCTCCACCGATGTTTGCAGGCATCTTTCTTGCCGGTCCCATGGCAGCGATTATGTCGAGTATCGATTCGCAACTGATACAGGCATCATCAACACTACTTAAAGATCTGTATATTAACTATATCAATCCGGAAATCGTCAAAGAGCAAAGCGCAGATCGCAAGCTAAATCGCATTTCAATGTGGACAACTGGCATTTTCGCTGCTCTGGTTTTTGTTGCAGCGACGAATCCACCAGACATGATTATCTGGCTAAACCTTGTTGCATTGGGAGGACTTCAAGCAGTATTCCTATGGCCACTGGTTCTTGGCTTATATTGGTCAAAAGCCTCGGCGACTGGCGCTTTCAGTTCCATGGTCATAGGACTGGGTGTGTACATCAATTTGGTTTGGTTCAAGCCTGACATGGCAGGTCTCCATCCCATTGTTCCGACCATGATTTTGGGGTTACTGGCTTTTGTCATTGGTAGTTTAATTAAACCCAACGCCGTTGATGGTCAGAAGCGACTCACTCACTCCGACAGTGTTCGCGATGATTTGAACACATCCCATAGCCATATGTAATCACTTGTCTTAGTGCAGTTGGTATAGGTTAACGACTCCGCTGGCTGCACTAGACAAAGTGCTTTACCATGCCAAGAATCAGGAACGCATTGTGAGCCACGAATGAGCAATAAAAATTACAAAAATCTCAGTATTCTTCTAAAACTCAGTACCTTTGTTTCACCTTACAAGTGGCGTGTGACTGCGGCATTAGTCGCCCTAGTTACCACCGCCAGCCTGACATTATCGGTAGGGTATGGGGTACGTATTCTTATTGATCAAGGATTTGCACAACAGTCATTGCAACAACTGACCAGTGCGATTCTGTTTATTGTTGCGATCACACTATGTATTGCTACGGGCACTTTCTTCCGCTTCTATTTGGTATCATCCGTCGGAGAGCGTGTGAGCGCGGATATTCGTCTTGCCGTGTTTAACCATGTCATTTCTCTGCACCCTAGCTATTTTGAAACCAACAGTAGCGGCGATATTATGTCACGTCTTACTACTGACACCACCTTGCTACAGAGCATCATTGGTTCATCATTTTCAATGGCCATGCGTAGCGCAATTATGTGTGTTGGGGCTATCATCATGTTATTTGCCACCAACTTTAAGCTCACCCTGATTGTGCTGGCATCTGTACCATTTGTTCTCGTGCCCATATTAGTTTATGGGCGTCGAGTGCGTGCGCTGTCGCGTCAAAGCCAAGACTCAATGGCCAATATGGGCAGCTATGCCGGTGAAGCAATAGAACACATTAAAACCGTACAAAGCTTTAGTTCAGAGCAACATGAAAAAGCCGCGTTCGCAGTAGAAGTGGAGAAAGCGTTCGAGGTAGGAAAGCAACGGGTGAAGCAGCGCGCTATTTTAATATCCGGCGTGATTGTCATTGTATTCAGTGCCATTTCAGGCATGCTTTGGGTAGGCGGCAGCGATGTTATTCATGGCAATATGTCTGCAGGTAACCTTGGAGCATTTGTTTTTTATGCCATCATGGTCGCATCTTCAATGGCCACCATTTCAGAAGTGCTTGGCGAGCTACAAAGAGCAGCAGGTGCGACCGAAAGGTTGATTGAGATCCTTCAAGTCAACAGCGATATAAGTGCGCCAGACCACCGATTCCCGATTAGCGATACGTTGCCTGCAGAAGTGACATTTAACTCCGTTCATTTCAACTACCCTTCTCGCCCGAACCAGCCAGCGATTAAACAACTTAACTTAACCGCGGAACAAGGTAAAGTTCTAGCGTTAGTTGGCCCTTCTGGTGCAGGGAAAACAACAATATTCGAACTGTTACAGCGTTTCTACGACCCACAACAAGGCCAAGTTTTGTTAGGAGGAGAAGATATTCGCCAGTTCGATCCTAGCGATCTTCGCCGCCAAATGGCTCTCGTACCACAACAGCCGGCATTATTTAGCAAGATGTGTTTCACAACATTCGCTACGGCAACCCAGAAGCAACGGATGAGCAAGTGTTTGAAGCGGCAAAAAAAGCCCATGCGCATGAATTTATCGAGAAACTACCCGAAGGCTATCATAGCTTTTTAGGTGAGCGGGGCGTAAGACTCTCGGGGGGCCAAAAACAGAGAATCGCGATCGCTCGTGCCATCCTTAAAGATCCAAAGATTCTCCTGCTTGACGAAGCGACCAGTGCACTCGATAGCGAGAGCGAATATCATGTTCAGCAAGCACTCGAAGCGCTAATGAAAAACCGTACCACACTGATCATCGCGCATCGTTTATCAACCATCCAACATGCTGACAAAATAGCAGTATTAGACGGTGGCGAGTTGATTGATATTGGCGATCACCAATCATTGATGCAAAGCTGCGAACTGTATCAAAGGCTCGTGGCATTGCAGTTTAAACACTTAGACTAAGCAATCGAATTTGGGGCTAAACTGACTAAGCCCTATTTGGCAGCGCACTGTCTCGGTGTTTCGAGTGCGCTGATTCAAATCAACTCAATATGCCCCCTTTCCTTCGCCCTTTCTGTACGTTGTCCCCTTATTTTTGAACACGCTTCGCTGATACGCGTTGTACTTATTTATGCGACTCAACGTCTTAATCATGGACTCAGCGATTAAACCTGTAACTTCAAGTTTTTATGTTCCGCAAAGAAATCATATCTCTCAAATACAGGAACTGTTTCAAAATATTGCTGAAGTTGATTCAGCAATCATAATTTATGCCAATTCCTCACTGTCATGTTATCAACATCACAATGCCACTTATTGCGCATTGTACCTGTCTACGTTAGGCGTATGTTTTAACTGAATCGATTCAGCTTTGCCATTTCACAACAATTAAGGAAAGAACATGAAAATCAAGTCAACGTTAGCTGCTGTATTATTTGGTTTGACCGCGATGAATGCCCACGCAGTTGAGTTTGTATTAACCGACGCCGCACAGGGAAAAGACGTCGGTGACTGGCTCGTCAGCAGCGATTCTCTGAAGTTGAAAAGTGATACGCCTTTTTCCATAGAAAAACGCCGCTTACATGGTGGTAAGCAGATGGGTGTTGATATCCTCGTTGTCAATAACGGCGATCTCACCATTACACTTGTCCCAACTCGGGGGATGGGCATACTGAATGTAAAACGTGACAATGAACGTGTTCTAGGATGGGACTCACCGGTAAAAGAAGTCGTTAATCCGGCATTTATCGACTTAGAGAGTCGTAATGGTCTTGGCTGGTTAGATGGCTTTAACGAAATGCTTGTTCGCTGTGGCTATGAATGGACTGGTCACCCGGGCGTCGATGACAACGGGCAACTACTGAGCCTTCATGGACGTGTTCAAAATACTCCTGCTTCAACAGTGAAAGTTATTATCGATGATACACCACCACATAAAATAACCGTCGAGGGCGTGGTTTCAGAAAGAACCTTTAAAAAGGCGGAATTGGAAACATTAACGAAACTGGAAGTCGTCCCGGGAGCAAACTCTTTCGCTCTTCATGATACGTTGACAAACAAAGCAGACTACGATGATGAGTATCAGATCATTTATCATTCCAATTTTGGACGTCCTATCTTGGAAAAAGGCGCGAAGATCACGGCCGCAGCCAGTGAAATCTCACCATTTAACGACTACGCTAAGGCGGGATTAGAAGATTGGCAAACCTATCTGGGCCCAACAAAAGACTTCGATGAAATGGTATTTAACCTAAAGCCAATTGGCGACTCGGAAGGCAACTCTTTGGCTGTGTTGCACAACCAGTCTGGTAATCAAGGTGTGTCAGTTGGTTTCAACATTGAGCAACTCCCGGTACTCACACTGTGGAAGAATACCGACACGGAACAACAAGGTTATGTGACTGGGATTGAGCCTGGTACTAGCTATGCTTACAACACCAAATATCAACGCCCTCTGGGTTTAGTTCCAACAATTAAAGCGGGCGAAAGCAAGCAGTTTGATGTTACTTATACAGTACTTGGTGATAGCAATGAGGTTAATTCGGCGCTAGACACCGTCAAAAGCATCCAGAAAGGTCTGTCAGTTAAGAAAGTTGCACAGCCCTTGGTAGATTTAAGCAAAGTTGAGTAAGCCCCACGTTGCTAAAAGGGCCAGTTTGTTGGCCCTTTCTTTTCAACATCTTATGAAATAAAACCATCGAGCATTCGATCACGCACACAGTTATCATATTGAGTATGTCTTTTTAAGCCAACTTAGCCCCGTTTGGTAACGCCATATCCACAAAGGTATTCTGAATAGGTACTTGAAGTTCGTCATCAAAGTTGATTGATATAGCGACACACAGCTTAATAAACTCTACCGTTCAAAATAACAAATTTGAGGTAGATAGAGTTGAGGGTAAGCCAAACTGCAACAACTTCTATTTAAACAACATAAAGTTAAGGGTTGACAGTGACGAAGTCCTGCGTAAAATTCGAAGTCAGTCGGACTGTAGCGCAGCTTGGTAGCGCACCGTCATGGGGTGTCGGGGGTCGCTGGTTCGAATCCAGTCAGTCCGACCATCTTTCCTTTATATGCACAGCACTCGTTGGTACGATTGTATTCATACCCATGGTAGGTATCGCTGCGATTCACCCCTTAATCAACTCACTTTTTCCTTTAATGTCAGTCTACGTGCTTCACTTTGAATTTCGCCACATCCTATAACCTTTCTGCCTCATCGCTTTACCCAGTAAATGAGTGGCAACAGGCGCGGTTAGGAAAATAAACAACATAGTGCCAAGTGTACGCGAAATAACCGTATTATCAGGAATCGATAGTGCTACAGCCAAAAGTAATGAAGCAACACCAAATGTGCCCGCTTTAGTCGCAGCATGCATACGAGTGTAGAGATCCGGCATACGCACAATTCCTACGCTGGCTATCAAGATAAACAGGCCCCCTAAACACAGCAAAATGCCAATAAACAATTCCATTACTCCTCTCCTTCTCTCTTCGCGATCAGCCGAGCAAAAGCGATAGTGCCGAGAAATGCCACCAAACCAAGTGTAATTGCGATATCTAACAACGACTCTTGTTTACTATCCAAGGTGTACACGGCGATGAACCCAATCGTGACAAAGGATATTAGGTCAAGAGCAACGACTCTATCCGCCAGTGTTGGTCCCAAGGTCAATCGCACTAATGCCAAGGCCGCACTGAGCAATAAACCACCATAAGCGAAGACAATACAGATTTGCAGCCAACTATCCACGAGTCACCTCCAAAATACGCCGTTCCAAACCCTCTTTGATTTCACGAATAACCTTATCATGCTCAGAGGCAAACATAGCATGCACCACAAGGTGTTTTTTGTCAGGCGTGACATCCAAACTCAACGTACCAGGCGTTAAAGAAACCATATTGGCAAGAAGCGTGATTTCTAAATCCGTCTTTGCATCGAGTGGCACGTAAACAATATCCGGCTCACTTAAATGTGTGGGAGTTATCACATCCCAAGCCACCTGAACAACCGATCTCACCATTTCCCAGAAGAAGTAAATGAGTAAGAACAGAAGTGCACCAAATACTCGAAAGTAACCACTGTGACGCCTAAATGGCAGGCTTAACCTTAAGGCGAAAAAACCAACGATAAAGCCAATGAGAAAATTGCCGATGGTATAGCTTCCATTTAACAGCATCCAAGCGATGGCAAGAAAGAGATTGAGAAAGAAGTAAATCATTCACGACCTCCCAACACCGCTCTGATGTAATCGTTAGGCTGTAATAACTGTTCTGCGGCTTGCACTGCAAACTGATATAAGGGTTCAGCAAACAGGCCGATAAATAAACTGAACGTGGTCAGTATTGCTATAGGTACGCTGTACAAATATAGAGTTGATTTGGCTAATTCATGCTCTTCAGCACCGCTATCCGCTTTTTTCCAAAATACAGCGTTCCAAATTTTACTCATAGAAAAGACCGTTAATAAACCGACCAATAACGCAGTCCCTGCTAGCCAATATCCCTCGGTCACTAAACTTGCCTTAATCACCAAAAATTTGCCCCAAAAACCGGACAAAGGTGGAAAACCCGCTAACGAGAATGCGGTAACCAAGAAGAAAAATGCTAACCAAGCATCGCCTTATACACACCGCCTAACTTTTCGAGCTTGCCAGAGCCGTATTTACGCTCAATCAGGCCTCCAATCAAAAATAGATTCGCTTTCACCAAAATGTGGTGGATGATATAAAAGATACCACCAGCAATCGCTAGAGGTGTATAGATCGCAAGTCCCATAATCATGTAACCAATTTGACTAATGATATGAAACGAAAGGATTCGCTTAATATCAAACTGACTTGCAGCTCCAAGCACCCCGGTCAGCATAGTTAGGGCAGAGATCCACATTAACGTCGACTGCCAACCACTCTCGGGGAGTGGAAACACTAACGTGAACACCCGCATCAATGCGTAGACGCCAACTTTGGTCAGCAACGCTGCAAACAAAGCGACCACCGCGCTTGGTAAGGTATGGTACGAAGCCGGTAACCAGGCAAATAGTGGAAACAAAGCGGCTTTGATAGCAAAGGCGAATAGAAACAGGCCAGCAAGCAATACTTTTGTTTCTGGCACAATCGACGCGGCTTTAGTGTGGAGATCCGCAAGGTTTAAGGTACCGGTTGCCCCGTACAAAAGCCCTATAGCCAACAAAAAACATAAAGTAGAGATAAGATTTAAAATCACGTACTTAACGCCAGCATCGATCTGGCTCTTATCCGCATCCAAAATCATCAGGCCAAAGGAAGCAATCAACATCACTTCAAACCAGACATAAAGATTGAATACATCACCCGTTAGAAACGCGCCATAAATTCCCGCAAGCAAGACATGCATTAATGCGTGATACGTTCCGTAAGATCGCTTGTCTCGAATATCGCCTACCGCATAAAACGTACAGATCGAACCAATAATTGCAGTAACCATCACCATGGCGACAGTCAATAAATCAGCAACAAATACAACGCCAAACGGGGCACTCCACTGGCCAAAGGCAACCGATTGTGGACCCAACTGCATGATATCGTTCACCAGAAAAACGGCGACTGCTAGCGTAAAAAGCGTACTCGCGCAGCTAACACCTTGGGCAAGATTCGCATTCTGTTTGGTACAAAACACTGCGATCGCCGTCAGAATTGAGGTCACGATCGGTAAGGTTAACCACATCGTCGTCATTCATCCTCCTCTGAGCAGCGCATCTTATCAATATCTGCCGATCCTGTTTCTGAATACGCTCGATAGAGCAAAATCAACGCAAAAACCAACAAACCAAAACCAATGACGATGGCCGTCAGAATTAATGCATGCGGTAACGGGTTGGCAAAGCCATCCGGTGGTAGCTTCGCGTTTGCATCAATGAGAGGGGGCTGTGACGCCGTTAAACGTCCGGCAGTAAATATCGCGAGATTGACCGAGCTGCTGAGCAGAATTAGCCCAAATAAAATCCGTAACACATGTCGTTCGAGTAAAAGGTAAATACCCGCAGAAATAAACACACCAACGACTAAACTCCACAACACTTCCATCAGTCGAGCACCTCATTCACGTGTAATAGCATTCCTAAAACGCCGCCGATAACCGCAAAATAAATCCCCAAGTCAAACAACAATGGCGTACCAATCGGCAGGACTTCTTTCCACCACAACCCCGTTAAGAAAGGCAAATTAAAAGCAACACTCAATAAGCCTGCACCTAGGCTGAGTAAAATACCGAACATAGCAATGCTTAATGGGGAATAGTACAAACGCTCTCTTACATATTTTGGAGACTCAGCAAACATCAACAAAGCAAAGCCTATCACCGCAATTAGCGCACCAATAAAACCGCCGCCCGGTT
Organism: Vibrio mytili; assembly: GCF_000830505.1. Classification (GTDB taxonomy): domain Bacteria; phylum Pseudomonadota; class Gammaproteobacteria; order Enterobacterales; family Vibrionaceae; genus Vibrio; species Vibrio mytili. Next base: position 206,008 of record NZ_JXOK01000004.1, read on the forward strand.
CGTTGTGTCCGCGCAGCAGCAAATAAAGAGAAAACACCAACATCAACGTAGAAACAATGTGCGCCGTGGTGGCAAAGATTAACGAGTGAACAGGAGTCCGCTTAGGGTTACTCATGGTGAGTAGACTCATCGCGGCGATACCCGCAATGACAACTACCACTACCTCTCCCAACGTATCCATGGCACGAAAATCCACGAGTATGACATTAACGATATTCCGACCATGTCCACCAGGGACACTGTTGCTGGCAAAAAAATCGGCCAACGTTGGGTCCAGTGGTTGGGCGGTGATATTGAGTAGCAAAGCAGAGACGGAAAAGCCGATGCTACCTGCTATCGTGGCGTGCAATACTCGTCGCCAATTAGAATGTTTCGTGACTGTGGAGAGCTTTGGCAAGTGACGCATAAGTAAAACCACAAAGACCAACATTAGGGTTTCAACTAATAGCATGGTTTTCGCAACATCGGGGGCGCTGTACAACATGAACACCAATGTCGTCATAAAGCCCACCATACTCAGCGCCGCAACCGCCAACATTCGTGACGCCGTCACAACGCAAACAACAACAGCGGCGATGAGTAACAATGCAATCGCCACTTCATAGAAGTGAAGTGCCGACAGTTCGGTAAATCGAGAGATTGGTACCAATGATAGATTGCTGATCAACACGATGGCCAAAACGAGGCTAAACAACAACACGTAACGACTTAATCGTTTTTGCTGCAACGCGTGTGTTTGCCATTTAGCTACGTGTACCAATCCATCGATCAATCGGTCCAATACTCGGTCAGCTCTAGGTAAAGAGAATGAGGTTTTTTGCGAGATAGACAGAATGGACGGATAAAACGCGAAGATGATTCCTCCAAGTACCAACGTAGCAAGCTCAAAAGCAATGGGGGATTTATTCCCTCCCATAACTTCGCCGCTTCAGGTAAAGCATTCGGTAGAATCGATACGACACCAGGAATAACGACATGACTGTTGACCCAATCAAGCCATAACAGTGGCACAATCACACCACCCAACGAGAGCAACAGTGCAGGAACCCATAATCCTTTCACTTTCTCGACGTGTTTTGTAGAAACAGGTGAACGTTCGGAAGACGCAAAGAAAGGCTTATAGATAAACGCAATCGACACCGCCACCATGATCGCATTAACCAACAATAACAGTACAGTGATGATATTGGTGAGCTCTAGCCCTGACTTGTACATGTATTCCTTGCTTACAAAACCTAAAAACGGGGGCAAGCCTAATTTAGACAGTGCGGCCAAAGTACCGGCTACCAAACTAAAAACCAAAACGGTCTTAAGGCCATGAAGCTGAGTAATGTCTCGGGTTCCGGTGGATTTATCGATGTTCCCAACCACCATAAACAGAGCGGCCTTATAAAAGGAATGGGCTAAGATAAACACCAACGCAGCCTTTATTGCCGACTCAGTTCCCATTCCGAGCAACAACACAAGCTTACCTAACGCCACGTTAGTGCTGTAGGCAAGCATCAGTTTTAGATCGGTCTGTTTTAGTGCTAAGCACGCGCACCAAATAGCGGTCACCCCACCGACAGTGCCTAATGTAAAGAACCAAGCATCACTGTGTGAGTAGATCGGAGACAATCTCGCTAAAAGGTAGACGCCGGCTTTTACCATCGTAGCTGAATGCAGGTATGCGCTAACAGGCGTTGGAGCAGCCATCGCGTTGGGCAACCAAAAATGGAACGGAAACTGAGCGGACTTGGTGAATGCCCCTATTAAAATGAGCACAAGAGAAGGGATAAACCAATGGTGTTGAGCAATCACTGCGGCTTGCGAAATGATGACACCTATCTCATAACTGCCCGCGATTTGCCCCAATAAGATTAACCCCGCTAATAGGCTAGACCGCCTGAACCTGTCACCAACAGGGCCTGCAACGCTTTGTGGCGAGATTGTTCCTTCTCATGATTGAAGCCAATCAGTAAATAGGAGGTAATGGTCGTGAGCTCCCAAAATACGAATAGCAACAATATGTTATCGCTCAACACCACCCCCAACATGGAGAGCATAAATAACGTGAGGTAAAGGTGAAAAGAAAAACGAGCCCCATGGTCACGCATATAAGCAAGGGCATAGAATTGTATCAGTGTACCGATACCACTGATCAAACATGCAAACAAAAACGATAAACCGTCCAGGCGAAAGCTGAGATTAATATCGAGACTTGGAACCCACTCGATATACCAACCCACCCCTTCGCGGCTGTATGCATTGAGAACACACAGTAAAATGATGAATGACAACAACGGAAAAATCATCAGTAAAAGCGTGTCTTTTTTCCAGTGCAGAGTTCGGTTGTTAGTATTATGGTTATTCAATATCGCCATCCATGGTTATGATGCGCGCCGCACCATTCAACTGTTTGGCTCACTCGCATCTTATAAACGATTTTGACCTGTAAAAAGCTCTTGAGACTGACCCTTAGCCCGAGCACAGCAGATGAACGAACTAAGGGAAAAGAGTATCTACTTCAACGTAGACCGATATTCCGATAAATTCTAGTTACTTAACATCGGAAGTGACATACGTTTTGAGATCGTTGTGATGCGTGTATTTATCTTCATCCTGCGTAAAACTTAGCGAGTCATAGCAACAATCGCCAATCTCGTTTCTCGGGCATACTAGAATATTTGCTCGCTCTACCATTTCAGTTCGACAGACTGGACAATAAGTTTTCATACTCCCCTCCTTTACACACTAAAATTTAGTAACCAGTTCAACCTTAGCTCACTCCTCCTAATTCATCGTAATCACATACAGTAAATGATACCAACCATAGTAAACTACGTGATTGGCGACACAAAACCTTCCGGCTTCATTGCCACCAAAGAGCAGTTTATCGATTGAAGGATGTTTTCTGCAGTATTGCCGATAACAAACCCTGCAATACCAGTTCTCGCTAACGTGCCCATCACAAGCACATCAATTTCTAATTCATCAATGATGTCGGGTATCTTATCGTCGGCTTTACCATGAAGAAGGTGGAACACCATTTCACCTGCAATCCCAGACTCGTCAATAAGACTTTGCAATGCTTGCTCGTGTTTAACTTTTGCGTTGGACACTTCTTTATCAAGTTGCGCATCTTCTACTTGAATCCACATGTTTCCATCCAAGTAGTTTTCCAAATAGTATTCCCAGCAAGAAATGACATGCAATCGACTATCACAAGTATCAGCAATGGAGCGAGACAGCTCTAACAACCTTAACGACAACTCATGTTGCTCATCACTCGTCCTCATTGGGTCAATCGCGACAGCAATACGGCGCTTATTTCGCGGTTTATCAATTCGACGATGTAACCAAACTGTACAAGGGCATTTTCGCAGTAACGTCATATCAATGGCTTTAAAGCCTTCTGCCCCTTCATTTAAAGGCTCTGCCTCTTTGATGATCAAATCGTTGTGATGAGAAATCGCTTCCTGAATGATGCAAACAGCAGGCTGTTGGCTACTTTTGACGGTCAAGGGAAACGGAACTTGCTCTTCAGAAACGTTGTTTTCTACTCGTAACGCTTTGACACGCTCGAGTAAGGAGTCGTACAGAGATTGTTCGTATCTTTGTTGATATTGAACCAAGTGGGTCGGAAAATCTTGACAAGCAATAAGGCCTGTCACGGGGACACTATTGTTAGCAGCAATTCTGATCGCTTGCCCTAAGGCATCACTGTGCCCTGGAAGTCCTTGAGTAGCAAAAAGTATGTTCTCAAAACGTTTCATACACACCTCCTTTACTGGTTAATTCTTAACCAGTAAAGGTTTTTTTTCTAGTCAGGATTGTAACGGTTAGTAACTGAGCTCAACTGATGCACTAACCTGCATACATTGGTAGCATAAAAAATTAATGACCGAAATGCCTCTATCCAAGGTACATTAACTTGGTTGCCTTATTTAATCGTTATCTGCGTTTTTAGGTATAAGTCCTTCAACTAGCGCTTTTCGCCATTGTTCTGTAAATGGATCGTAAGCACCAAAACCAGAGCTGTACTCCCAGTAGTTCCAGCTATACCCTCTCTTTTCAGCTTCTCTGGTAATGAATGCTGTCCAAGCGCGTTGATCTTCTCGCGCAGAGTATTGACTGTAGACACCAAACTCACCAATGTTAATTTCAAATCCATGGCCAGGTTCAGCATTCCATGTATCCACGATATTTAAGTAATCGAGCAGTACTTTCTGCTGCGACTCTGTCGCCAACCAACGTGTCCCAATCCATGCATCGGCCCCATCTACCCAAGAAGCCCCCTGATGAGTGAATTGAAACGGTTCGTAGAAATGCACCGTAATGATTGTATTATCGGGATTAGATGATTTAGGCAGTTCCAAATAAGGTAGCTTAGATACCCCACCCCAATCTGCAGGCCCAATCATGACTTTACGTTGGCCAAGTGCGTTGTTTTGAGTAACAGCATTTGCATTCCAAACGATATCGGTGAGATCTGAAATTAAACTATTCCATTCCTTAACGGTGACATTTTCATGGGGTTCATTAAGAAACTCAAAAATCAGTTGGTCTTGATTATATTGGCTTATAGGAAAACGCTTAGATAGTTGGTTCCAAAACTTCAATAGTCGTGAACGTTGATAGTCAAAATCTTTATCATCGTAAAATAGTTCGTCAAAATGGTGAGTATTGATGATTACTTTTAAGTCTTCCTGAATAGCTTGATCAACCACTTCTTGCACACGTGACAAGAAAGCGTCATCGATAGTATTAGGATCATTAATCAACGTGTGTGCACTCCAGCGAACAGGGATCCGTACACTTGAAAAGCCAGTTTGGCTGATGTTTCTAAAGTCACTGGCCTGAATCGTCAGGTTATTATTCCACTCCCCTTCATAAGTGGGCGACTCAAGATAATTCCCCATATTGATACCACGGCCAAGCGCAGTAACGTTAAGCCCTTTGCTGTCATTCCAATGATACATATCTGTGTAATAACGACTATCTAGAACAACCGATTGTTCACCTTTATCGCTGCTACCCGAGCCACAGCCCATCAACGTGATGAGACTTAACATTGCCACGCTTGTTACTTTTATCTCACGAAACATAAAACACTATTCCTTTAAAACCCAATAGCCATGAAATGTCACTCCAATTGGCAACCATTAAATAAACTTTTTATATCTACAAGCAGCTCTAAACTGCTATTTATGAATTTGTGTACATTACAAAGCCACCTCACTCATAGGAATGAGATGGCAATATTGGTTTACCCTGATTCGATGCAGAACGGCTTAATCGCTATAATTTTCTGCAAGGAGACGAAGGATCATAGCTGTCACCTTTACCTTCGATTGAAACATTTGCAAAGGAGAACTCCAGATTGTTCATGCTGTCCCACGGTCCAGAAATATAGATTGCTTTTTTAACTTGAGTTAAATTGCTTTGAGGAATGATTGATGCAACAGGAATCTGGCAGCGATACCACTCATCATCGCTTGGCACTATTACGTTATCCACGGTAAAGAACAGGCCGAAATCTTCAGTCACTCCATCCATGCGAATCTGAAGGCCATTCGTTTCTCCGTAGCTTTTTACTTTCAAATCGAGACTAACAAGATCGTCTTGGTAAGCAGAGAAATCCATATCAGAATCGTCATTTCCGAGGAATACACCGCCATTCTCTGAAGATGAGACATTCACAACTTGGTTTTCCTCTGTCACGACAAAACCGAAACTATTTAATGGGTAAGCAGACGAATAATCTTGAGCCTGGCTAATATCACCTGAGTAATATAGTGCAGCGTCTCCACTATTAAGAGCCGGAGCATTGTTCACACCAAGCTCCACATCATTATTACTGTCACCATCGCTATCACTGTTACTATCAGAAGTCGAAGCACAGCTATCAGCGTCCACGACGGTTTCTTGATCTGTAGTTAATCGATAAGTGACATCGGTAACTTCGAAGTCAAATGACTCTTTGACATCCAGATGGAAAGGGGTACCCACTTGTGTAAAGTCGACCGCAGTAGCGCCATCGAAAGGTTTCAAACATGTCACTGGAACGCTAAGCGTTTCCCATTCTCCGCTTCCTATTAGCGGATTACTCAACTCGAGGCTGCTTCTGTTTGGCCACTCATTATCAATCGAAACCACCATTGATTCAGGTGCATCACTTTTCGCGCGAACTTTAAACTCTAGATAACCAGTCTGATAACCGCTTAGATCCGTTGCTGCTTCGGACTTAAGCATGAATAAGTGACTTCCAGTACCTGTAACTTGGATATCTGCGGTATCACTTTCACCATTATTATTGATCAGCACAGCATTGATATCTGCCAAGCTAGCTTGGGTCTCGCTGACTTCAACGACCTTCCATCCATCGTTCTCAGACTGAATCCACGGAGATATGCCAGCCATTGCATCTACGCCAAATAGTTTGAGATCATCACCGCCCGAAACATCTGCTTGATTATCGTCATTATCAGAATGACATCCAGAAATAGCCATAGCCATCGGTATTAATGGTAAAAGGATAAATTTTTTACTTATTTTTTTCATGATAACTCTACACTCTCGTTAATTGGTACATATAAACCTTTAATAAATTACTCATAAGGAGAAAATCTAACTGCTCGATATTTTGCATAAACGGGATAGCCGTTATAATAACTAGGTGGAAACTGGGGATTAGCACTTATCCAATTATTAATAAATATTTGCATATAACCTGAGACTGTTTTATTGGCTCTTCGTACTTGAACCCATTGATTATGATATCGACTGAAAACTTCCCATGTCACACCATATTCGTCGATTGTGAATGCATATTTTTCCATGCTCCAAATAGACATCCCATATTGACCTAAGTCGATATCCACAGGAGATTGACGACCTTCTATCCATACATTCGTGTGTAATAAATTCGTTCCTCCCATCAGTTCAATATCAACTTCATAATGGCTGTCAGTTCCGGATTCTCCCGCATAAGTAAAAAATGAACTGATAGTTCCGGGTACCGCACCCGCTTGCATTTCTACTTCATAACGCCCACGACGAACGTATTGGTAAGTCCTAATTTCAGAGCAACTTTTACCATAAGACTCTGATTTTGCGTGCATAATCAATAAATCAGCTTCACGCCAAACATTTTGTGATTGCCATGTACAATCGAACTCGCTTCCACCATTTCTCCAACCATCTGAGACAAGCCAGTTCATTCCGCTCCAATCCAAAGCAAAACTGTAAGAAACACATAAAGTATTGAGTAGCAATGCATAACTACAGCGTCGTAAAATTGTGTTCATTTTTAACCTCTTAACTAGGGTTATATATACCTGACGTATACATTCTTAGATTTCGAGAACAAAGTATGAACAGCAAAATCTCTTTGTTTCCCCCACTTATTTTACGATTAGACTCTAGATGTATTTGTTAAAATTTGTCCATATCCATCTTTAAAAATAAAGTTTTAATTAATTAGTAAAAATTAAAAAAAAGGAATCAATCACACTTCCATAGCCTTCATGAAATCATTTCTTGAAATTGAGAATGGATTTTAAAAGAAAAATGGGATAAAAATATTAAATAGTAACCGCCTTCACAATTTAAAAAATACCACTTGCATTATTAAGTAACATATCGTTTTATCAAAGTTCCCCCATTTATAAAAATACATATTCAAACCTCCACTTTCGGTGGGGTTAATTACGATTATAAAAGAGACCTATCAATATCATCTTTTAAAGTTCACGAGGTTAAAATGAATAAGAAACAGCTAAGTATCGTAGCTATTTTTAGTTGTGGCTTTATTGGAATTAGTGGCTGTGCTGTAGAGCCATCGACGTCCAGTAATACCAACAAATATAAAGAAGAACTCATTACCAATGGCAGTTTTTCACAAAGCACTGATGGATGGTGGGCTGCAGGCGCAGAACTACAATCTACCGACGAGATGGGTTGTATTACCTTTACTCAGAAGGGTAAGAATCCATGGGATGTTATTCTTGGACAATCGGGACTGGCTTTAAAACAAGGCCAAGACTACCATCTACAATTTAGTGCGCTAGCTAAACAGTCAATAAACGTAAAAGCACTCGTCCAGCATAATGGAGCGCCATACACCAACCATTTTGTTCAGGATATTGCTCTCAATCAGGATCTTAAACCATTTCAATTTTCGTTTAAGCCAGCTGGTGATGACGATAACGTTCAATTCCAGTTTCAAATGGGAACCGAATCACCAACAACCGTCTGTGTTAAAGATGTTTCTTTAACCGGGCCAAAATATGTTAAGGAGAGCAACCTAGCTCGCGTAAGAGTTAACCAAGTTGGCTACTTTATTCATGGGCCTAAACATGCCACGGTCGTCACTAAAGAGACATCACCTGTGAGTTGGAAGTTATTAGGTTCTGACCAACGTGTTATCGCCGAAGGTGAAACGATTCCATTCGGCTTGAATAAAGCTTCTGGTGAACATGTCCAGTTGATCGATTTTAGCAGTGTGCAAAAGCCGGCAAAGCAAGCCACGTTAGAAGTGGACGGACATCAAAGCCGTCCATTTGTTATTGATAATGCCATTTATAGAAAAATGAAGTACGACGCTCTTTCTTTCTTCTATCAACAACGCAGTGGCATTGATATTGTGCCTGAATACGTGCAACGAGCCGATCTCGCTCGACCTGCAGGACATTTGCCTGAAGTTGTTACGTGTTTTAATAAAACCGATGCAAAAGGAAACCAATGGCCAGGTTGTGATCTTAACTTAGATGTCACTGGCGGCTGGTATGACGCGGGAGATCATGGCAAGTACGTGGTTAATGGCGGCATTTCGGCATGGACTCTCGCCAACTACTACGAAAGAGAAAAGCAGGCAAATCGTACCAACGCCTTTGCAGATGGAAAAGTAAAGATCCCAGAAAATAACAACAACTTCAACGATCTTCTTGATGAAAGTCGTTGGATGATGGACTTTATGATGGCAATGCAAGTGCCTGAAAATAGCAAAATCTGGGTTCCCGTGGGTGATCAATCCGAGAAATTAGATCAATTGAAACTCACGCAGATTGATGCCGATGGCATGGCTTTTCATAAAGTCGCTGATGACGCTTGGACGGGAATGCCTTTACCTCCTCACAAAGATCCACGTGAGCGATTCTTAAGCTACCCGACCACCGCCGCTACACTTAACTTAGCCGCTACAGCTGCTCAATGTGCAAGGATTTGGCAAGACCTCGATCCAAGCTATGCGAAGCGTTGCCTAACTTCTGCAGAAAAAGCCTGGAAGGCAGCCAATCAACACAAAAATGTGTATGCATACGACAACTTTGTCGGCTCCGGCCCATATGATGATACTCAACTAGATGATGAGTTTTACTGGGCCGCTGCGGAACTGTTTGTCACGACAGGGAAAGAAGAATACAAAAAAGCGGTTCAATCTTCACCTTACTATTTAGCAACTCCTAAAGGAGACCTTAATGCTACTGGCGATCTTTACTGGCAAGGAGTGAGCGCAGCAGGAACCTTGTCTCTTGCTATCGTTCCTAATAAATTACCAGCTAGCGAAATAGAGAAAGCACGTGCGAATATTATCAAAACTGCGGACGCTTATTACCAGTCGATAGAAAAAGAAGGTTATCTCATTCCTTACAACACCGAAGAGTACCCATGGGGTTCAAATTCCAACTTAATGAACCGCAGTATCTTCCTAGGTATTGCTTATGATTTCACAAATAATCGTAAGTATGTAGAAGCTATTATTGATGCGATGGACTATGTCCTTGGCCGTAACGCGTTAGATCAGTCTTATGTTTCGGGCTATGGAAGTCGCCCGCTTCTGAATCCTCATCACCGTTTTTGGGCTCATGCCGCCGACAGTGAATCTCCAGTAGTCGCTCCTGGTGTCATGTCTGGAGGTCCTAACTCTATTAACTTCAGTGATCCTGTCGCAGCGTCAATGAAAGGCAAGTGTATTGGACAAACTTGTTGGAAAGATGATATCGGGGCGTGGACACTCAATGAAATAACCATCAACTGGAATGCGCCATTTTTCTGGGCGACGAGTTTCTTAGATGAAACCGTTCAATAACTGAGTAGCATAACGTAACAAAGCCGAAAAAGTATTTTCGGCTTTTTACTCGCGCTCTTATCGATATAGAGACTTAGTTGAATCTCTCGCTTTTAAACAAATAGGTGGAAGCCTAACCGTTTCGACTTCTCCACACAGCAGCTTTAATACACATCGAGCACTGATCGCACCGATTTCATCAAGTGGTTGACGTAATGTTGAAAGAGAAGGCGTGAAATAAGGCGACATCGGTAGGTCATCAAAACCAATAACGGACACATCTTCCGGAACTTTGAACCCATGCTTATGTAATGCTTTGATTGCACCAAAGGCGGTAAGATCATTAGCGGCAAATATGGCGGAAAAATACACGCCAGACTGAATAAGCTCTACCGTTTTATCGTAGCCAGTTTTGATACCAAAATCGCCCTCCAAGACCAACTTTTCCTTATAAGCAACGCCTGCCTCCGAGAGTGCTTTTTTATAACCAAGAAAACGGGAAGTCGCATCTTGATGATTTGCCAAGCCTTTTATATGTGCGATATTAACGTGCCCAAGCTGTATTAAGTGCAAGGTGGCAAGATACCCACCGAGCGTGTTATCAAGTGCGATCGACTGAATATTATCTCCCTCAATATCATAGCCAACCGCAACCACGGGTATTTTCTCAGCACACTTAACAATAAGCGACTTATCAACATTGCCAGAAATGATGATGATCGCATCCACATCGCTTTTGAGAAGATAGTCAAGAGAATGAGAAACCAACCTCTGCTGCCAACTATTCACTGACATCAATATTGAATACCCATGTTCATCAAGCACCTTTTCTATATCTATCAGAATAGAACTGGTGTAAGGACTGTCCGGATTCTGAACCAGTACGCCAATCGTCAGCGAACGGGTTTTGACCAGTTTATCAACATCGACTTGAGGCCTATACCCCAATAAACGGATGGCATCTTCTATTTTTTCCGCTTTATCATTAGAGACATAGGACGATCTATTAAAGTATCGAGAAACCGTACTGGGAGATACGTTAGCAAGCTTCGCAACTTCGTAAGCGGTAGGCGCCTTGGTTTTATTTGTTTTATCCATATGAAGACTTAATGCTTTAGATCCAATCTAGAGTAACCGTTCTAACACATGTTTTCAGATTAGTGAAGGTAAAGGTTTGGTAAAAATCAACCTCTTATACTTTTGCAAATAACAATAGAGATAACAAAATAATACTTCTTGGTAGGTTATATCCACACGTGTAACCAATAGCAACTAGAGAGGATGACACTGTCTAGTTGCTAGCGCAAATCTGCACGCGCACGATCTGTTTTCTGTTTTAAGTGTGATGTAAGAATGGGTATTCCAGCCCGATCTGCCGACGAATTTCATCCATGGTTTTCATCGTATTTATAGTGTCTTGCCAGCTCATGACATCACTCTGAAGTTTACCTTGAGCAATGCAACTCATTACCTCTTCAATTTGATATTCAAAACCTGTTGCTCTAAACGGTCGCTCCACCACTTCCTCTTTTTCGCCGGCAACACATAATACCGCCTTCGAACCTGCCCAAAACATGGATTCGATTTTTATGTAGCCATTGCTACCGTAAATCGTGAAACTATTGTCCAATGTAGTGTTCAAGCTAACCGTGAACTGGCTACCAATACCATCATAATCAAGAATTACACTGGTACGTTCATCGACATTTGTCTCACCAATCATGCCATTCGCCACTATCACACTTGGCTCACGTTGCAGCACAAACTGTGACATGGTGAGGTTATAAATTCCCATATCGAGCAGTGCTCCACCTGCTAAGTCATTGTTTAATAGTCGATCATTCTCATCACGTGGTACGTTAAAACCAAAAGATGAACTCAATAGGCGTAAGTCACCAATATGTTTTTCACCCAGCCAGTTTGACACCTGCTGCCAAATTGGCAAAAAGCGTGTCCAAACAGCTTCCATCAAGAAGACCTGACGTTTTTCAGCGAGTTCTACTAACTCCCGTGCTTGAGCTTCATCTACACAAAGTGGCTTTTCACACAAAACCGGCTTCCCCGCCAAAAGACATGCTTTTACCCATTCAAAATGAAAGCGATGAGGGTTAGCAATGTAAATCGCATCAACAAGTGCATCATCGATTAAGGCACGGTAGTCATTGTAAACATGCTGACATTCGTATTCTTGCGCAAAAGAGTTGGCTCGCTCTAGGTTTGAGCTTGCTACGGCATACAAGTTTGCATTAGGGACTACATCTAACGCTTTAGCAAAAGTGTGAGCTATTCTACCTGGGGCGATAATACCCCAATTGAATTTTTTTTCAGTCATAAACATTCCTTATTATTTCAATTAGAAAATAGCAAATAATCGAACGTTTTCCTAGCTCTAACTCCTCACAATTGTCAACTTCAATAAATTAAATTTAGATAATAAAAACCACTTACAACTTATAGTTAAAATATTCACCCAAACCTCTCATATTTAATTAAGAAATTTGAAATAGACAGTTTAGAAACATAAAATATTTTTCAGTATTTAAATTAATAAGGATGGTTATGAAAAAAATCATATCAATCGCAACTATCGCACTTATAGGGAGTGCACTAAGTGGTTGCCAATCACAATCAGCATCTAATCAAGGACAATCACATACAGATATTAATCAAGATACATTAATAAAAACAGGAAAACTCAATAAAACCAAAACACCTCTTTATGGCGCGGAAATTTACAGTCATAATAAAATTAAGTTCGGCAAGTTTGTTATGCGTATGAAGATGGTATCAAGCCCTGGTGTTATCTCTTCGTTTTTCACTTACGATAACGAGTCATGGCAGGGCGGTATCCCTTGGAGAGAGATTGATATCGAAGTGGTTGGGAAACAACCAGATCAACTACAAACTAACCTAATTACGGGAAATAGTACAAAACGCATACACTCAGAGACTATTCACAACATACAAAATTTGGACCAGTTCCACGAGTTCACGTTAATCTGGACACCAGATGAAATAACGTGGAAAGTCGATGGAAAGGTGATCCATACTGAAACTGCGGCAACATCAAAACAAGTTATTGATATGCGAGATTCACCTCAAAGTTACCGTATGAATTTATGGATATCTGAAGCTATTGAATGGGCTGGTTTATTCAATACTAAAAACTTACCATTATATCAATATGTCGACTGGATTGAATATCATAGCTTTAATAATGGCGACTTTAACTTAGAGTGGCGAGATGATTTTAATAGCTTCAATGAAAAGCGTTGGGGAAAAGGCGATTGGAGTTTTGATGGAAACCTAGTAACATTTTCACAAGACAACATAGCAATTAGGAATGGCATGTTAGTGCTTGGATTAACGAACAACCAAACAGGTATAAATTAATAAATATAACACTTTTAAAAAAACATATACCCAAGTTCCGTTATGTTACTTGGGTATTTTTATATCGAATAAATTAGTTATTTAATCATTATTACTTGTTGTAATAAAAGGCCACCTCACTTTTTCGTTCAAGAGAAAAAATGTAAAGTGACCTATTAACGTCGTAACCGGGCTTGTTAATTCAATTGACCTTCATCTAAGGCAGTTGCTACCCAAACCAATGGAGCATTCCAGTTAATTGTAATTTCATTAAACGACCAAGCATTGATGTTATCACGATAGCACGTTTGTCCAACGCATACGCCCTTCAACGTAGCGGCAACTGGATCACTGTAACTTACAGAGTTTGGACCGCCAACCAATGCCCCAGGCGCAGGTTCAGGTGAATTCTCATCCGCAGCATGCGCCCAAAAACGATGATGTGGATTCTTAGCAGCATTTGGACCATAACCTGTAACATAGGATAGGTTCATTGGGTTTGCACCTAGTAGATAATCCATCGCGTTGGCCGCGGCTTTGACATACATAAGATCACCAGTGAAATCGTACGCGTAAATTAGCAGCATAGATCGGTTTACAAAACTTGAGTTTGATCCCCACGGATATTCTTCTACCGTGTAAGGAATATGGTAACCCTCGTTCTTAATCTGATTTACAAAGTTGTCCGCCGTTTCTATCAAGTTGTTTCTTGCAATCTTAACTTGCTCCTCACCTAGGCCGTTCGGGACTATCGCTAAGCTTACGGTTCCTAAAGGTGCCGTATAACCCCAAAACATTTCGCCAGTTGCCTCAATATCCCCTTTTGGTGTTTCAAGGTAATGAGAAGAACTTTTCAGAGCATCAGCGTACTTGCTATCTCCTGTCGTAATATAAAGCTCACTAGCTGCCCAATAAAACTCATCAGAAAGTTCAGAATCATCATAAGGACCAGAACCCGTAAAGTTATCGTATGCGAAAATGTTAGGGCTTCTGCTCGCTGACTTCCAAGCCTCTTCCGCTGCATTCAGACAGGTTTTCGAGAACTCTGGATCAATATCTTTCCAAATTCGCGCACATTGAGCACCTATCGCTGACAAGTTTAACGTAGCAGCGGTAGTAGGATAGCCCACATATCGCTTCTGTGTATCTAGGTGAGGAGGTAATGGCATCCCAGTCCAAGCTTCGTCAGCAACTTTATGGAAAGCCATGCCTTTAGCGTTAATCTTTGTCAATTTCAGTGTCTTACCTTTCGACTGATCACCAATTGGCACCGCGACTGAGCTGTTTGTGTTGATCTGCATAGCCAACATGAACTCGATATTCCAACGAGCTTCTGATAGCAAAGGATTAACACCGTTTCCCGCTTCAGGAATTTTCACTTTCCCATCAGCAAAAGGGATTGGCACATTTTCTAGCCATTTACCTCTTTCATACAAATTGAGCAGCGTCCAAGTCGAAATACCGCTGTTAACTGTATATTTGCCATGATCACCCGCATCATACCAACCACCGGTGACATCAACAGAAAAGTCACAACCTGGCCATTGATTACCCCAACTGTCCACTTTATCAAAACAAGTGACCACATCACTCATATGGCCGCCTGGGCGTGCTAAATCTTCACGTTGGACAAGGGATTTATCAATATCTATGCCGCTGCGGTTTTGGTAGAAATAAGAAAGTGCATCGTATTTTAACTGGCTGTAGATACCTTTACTGATACTAAATGGGAAGCTCTGATCGTCGCCCACTTTCACTTTCAGGCCACTCATGTCCGTTTTGTAGTTTGATAGATCAATTTGATGAATAAATTCACCGGATGCTTTATTCAAACCAAACACTTCCGTTTTGCCTAAATCGATATTGATATCGCTACTGTTGGTTAAAACCCACTTTAAAGGTTCTTTTGATTCATTGGCGACAAAGACGATTTTATCCGCTTTGGGAAGATAGCCTAATTGATTCGCACGAACCGAGCTTATCTTCAGCTCCTCAACATACCGTTTACCGATAATCGAAACATTGCTAACGCATATGGTCCCAGTTTTTTGCGCCCCCATTTGGAATTGGAACTCAGTTTTACCGTCACTTTCAACATCATGAGTGAAGTTAAATTGATAGTGCTTTTTGTTGGTTGATACTTTTGTCTCATCGATAAAGTAGTGCGTGTACGGCGGTCCTTCATGTTGGATCAATGATTTCATCTGAGTATCAACTGTTGAGTAAGCATCAAATGAAACTTGATAGTCTTCATTATTGGCTAAACCAATACCACCCTGCCCCAAAATCACATTCCATGAATTTTCACCTGGGTTTCTGATCTCAACGCAAGCTTCACCATTATTGACTTGTACATCAGCACCGGCATTCCACCAACCATCCATACTTCCATCAAAGTTACCATTAATAACTTGCTCACTTGCATAAACGGACCCCGATGAAAGTATCAGTGCTGCAATCAGTGAGAGGTTCATTTTGTTCATACTTATTCCTAGACATTGCGAATACAACACCATGAAATTAAGTTATTTTTGTTCGCATTAAGTTGATGTATGCACACAAAAAAAAGACGTCATAAATGCCAATTCTCACCTTCGTGACACTGGTAACATTTGATGACAAGCCAATGAATCCGTTTCAGGAAAGTGCTATCGATAAATCGATTTTGTTGATTGCCGCACGACGAGATCAATCGGAGGCAATCTCGCTTCGTTATTTTCTCTTGCCAATAAGTTCAACATTGATCTTGCACATAAGGTTCCGATTTCTTCTATCGGTTGACGTAATGTCGTCAGTGCTGGAGTGAAATAGCGGGATACAGGTAAGTCATCAAACCCAACAACGGATACATCCTTTGGTACACGCAAACCTCGGTCAGTCAACGCTTTAATCGCACCATATGCCGTCTGATCATTGGCAGCAAATATAGCCGAAAAGTGTATTTTAGATTCGATTAATTCAATTGTTTTTTGATACCCTGATTCAGCACTGAAATCACCTTGCATAATCAGCTTAGGATTCGGCTTGATACTCGCCTCTAACAGAGCCTTTTTATATCCTTGAAAGCGTGCTTTAGAATCCGGTTGGTTGTCTAAACCTTTAATATGCGCGATATTCATATGACCAAGCTGCAACAAATGCAACGTTGCCATATAGCCGCCAAGGCTGTTATCCAAACGTAATGAACGAATGTTTTCTCCCTCGATATTGTATCCGACTGCAACAACAGGGAGCGATTTCGCCGTTTTTAAAATCAGCTCCTCACTCAAACTCCCCGTAACCACGATCAAACCATCGACAGCGCACTTCAGCAAATATTCAAGTGCATTCACCTCTAATTTATTTTGCCAATGTCCCGTCGCTAAAACCAAAGAATAGCCCTGCGCCATCAGAACTCTTTCCATGTCATTGAGAATGCTGCTGGTATAAGGCTGTCTGGATGCTGAACTAAAACGCCAATGGTCATCGAGCGACGATTTTTATCCTGTTGCATCTGAAAGTTAGGTTTGTAACCGAGAGAAGTGATGGCATGCTCTATCTTATGGCTTTTGTCTTCTGAGACATAAGTAGTTCGGTTTAGGAAACGTGAAACAGTACTAGGTGATACTCCTGCTAAGTTTGCTACATCGTATAAAGTGGGAACTTTATTCTTTTTCCTGACCATAACCTGATTCTGCCTTTTATGAATAGATTTACAACTATGAATAAATTTATTAAGCAATGAATATAACGTGGGATTGAGTGAATTGTCATTATCAATCCCACGTTTGTGGCGTTTACATCAACCCTAAGTGCTATCGGTAGAGATAGGCATAGATCATCCCAGGTCGGAAATACCGTCCTGCGGTATACTTAAGGCCAGTACTCAATAACCACGTGTGAAGTTCGCAATAGTCTATGCTTGCTGGCAACGCTGTTAAACTTAACTTAAACGCTTCTGGGCTTGGATTAAGGTCGGGATTAACTCGACCATCATTAAACAAGTGACCAAGGTCTTTGAGTTGGTTGATTAAGTTGCTTGCCACCTCTCGCGTTAAACCAAAACGTTGTGCTAAATCATCGTGACTCACGGTCACCGAGCAGTTAAAACCTTCCGGTGCGGCAAAAGGAATTTTCGCCATTTCATACAGTGCCTTATACACTGCGTCCATCAGAGTTTCTGCTTGTTTCTGCTTACCAGCAAGGCGTAACGCGGTTGCAACGCTAAACTGAACGCCAATCCAAACATCCTGAGCCTGAAACGCCTCATGAGGACGACCATCGGCCAGAGTCATATTCGCAACACCCAATTTAGGACTATTAGCAACATAATTAGTCCGGTAGATGAAATCTAACGTACGTTCAATACGCGAAGAATCAAATAAACCAGGTAACCCGACCAGTTTTAAATAACTATCCGCGAGTAACGCATCACCGAAACTGTTATCTGAGTCCGCTTCCAACTCAGCAAATTCAGCATGAAATGCCTGAGGTGCTATTTCCAGCAATGCTTGCTTTTTGGCCATACGCTGTTCACGCTTACTGCACCCGACATTGAGTTCATAAGCATCCAAATACGCGTTCACCTTACTTGCATCTTGTATTGCATCGCCTGTCAAGGTTAAACCGAGCTTTTCAAGTGGTTCAAAGCCAGTCCCAGTTAAATGCTTGGCTTGTATTGGGGTGACAAAGAAATGGTAATATCCTTCTTCTTCATCCCAGAGTCCACGCTCTAATATATCAAGTGCAACCTCAGCGCGGCGCGAATAGTCACAGGACAATTCGACGTCACCAAGTAGCACAGCAAGCTCACTCGCTGCGCGCAGCCCTGCTATCCATAAGCTGCCGCAATAGATCGAAATACCATGAGACGCAAGGTTGTCAAAAGTATCATCAGTACCACGAGTTAACGGCAATGCGTCTCCAGGTTCAATCAGTTTGGTGAGATAATCGATACTTTCCTTAACGGATTGCCAACAGCTTTCTACAACATCACGATCACCGGTTTTTTGCCAATGACGAAAAACCATCAATATGAATTTTGGCGCTAGATCTTTCCACTCTTTGACGTTATGCCAACTGTAAGCGTCAGGCTGAATATCGTAAGGACTTCCCAAATCGTGAATCACTGCACCTCGCACAGCTCTTACCCCTTGGTACTTCTCGTCTATCAGCTCAGCAAACGGCTTATCTTCGTACTCCCAGAAACGTCGAAGCTTGTCATCACTGCTTAAGATGGCATTAGCGAAATGTTTCATGACACAACCATCAAGTTCTGGTAGCAAGTAAAGCAAAGAAAACGAGCCATAGAAATAGACATCTAATGAGTTAAAAAATGGATAATCAACACACTCTTTAACCAACAGTACATTGTCTTTATCCCATACGGTAGATTCCGCCAAAAAGGACAAACTATTCATTGCCATGGTTGAGTAACGCAGTGCACTGTCTTGATCAACAAAGTTGCTTTCTGCCGTCTCGAGGAACTCTCGTTGCTGATCAACAATGTTCTGCTCGATCTCATTCAGTCTCGGTAATGTCTGATTAAGGATAGTTTTCGCTCGCGACTCTACAGGGAAGTAGCGGGTATACGCTTTTTCACTCTCCCAACCATCTAACATGATCTTGCTGTGGTCCATCACTTGTGCAAACCTAAGCGCGATTGTCTCTCCCGGCTTTAGCATCACCTGAACACAAACCAAGGCGCTTAACGCCTCTCTGCCGCTATAAATACCATGATCAAAATGTTGATTGGTTCGGCCGGTTTTTAATGCTTTCTCAACTTGTGGATCGGTTTTACTGCTGTATACCTGAGGCTTAATCGTAACCGTCACTTGATCCAATGCCACATCATCAGATTGAGTATGCACACCATATAAAATCTCACCAGAGATGTCGCCGTCGTATGGTGAGTTTGATGTCATACTCACGCCTTGGAACTCATACGCCTCCCCTGAGATAGATATAAGCTGATGCTGCTGTTTAATCGCATTCTGCACCAAATAACTGCAAGAATCTTGAACGCCATCTCGCGCTTTTTTATAGGTTGAGCCAATAAAATTACGCAATGGTTGCACCAGGGTAACCAGTTGAGTTTGCTCGCCTTCATTGCTCACTTCAAAGTGATTCCAGTGCATCGGCAAACTGCAAAGCGTTTGGTCATTTTTAACGATTGGAGACACAACCTGACGAGTTAAAACAATAGACTCAAGTCCTTGATACTCATATTCTGCAATCGGATAAAGGGCACGATAATCGATGTTATTCGCGTCGATTGATTCCACACTCGACACTTGGTTTGCCGTAAGTGACAAAGCTCGCGTGGAGCTATTCACCAATAAACCATTAAAGAAATCGATAACCACCAGCAATTGCGTTTCAATGCTAGTTGCATCTTTCGCTATTGATTGCTGAGTTTTAGCAGACAACTCAATGTGCCAGCGTTCGAAGTTAGTTTTATTATTTAAATAGAACAGACCTGTTTTTAAACAATCCTTTATTCCATTTAAAATGTCATTTTTATTATCACACTGTGAAATATCGAATGAAAAGTCGGCTGGATAATATCTCAAAAAGTTTAACAACTCATCGACATTTAGAATTTCTAAATTTTCAAGTGAATGCTCATCCATAACCGAAAAATAAAAGTCATTAAAGTGAATGTCTTCATGTTCACAATCAACAAATATTCCCGGAATAAAACTAAAGTTTGGCGTGTTGCCTTGTGGAGTTAAGGTAAAGGTGGAGCCTATGCCACCAATAGCCATCCCCGTATTTTCTGGGGTTGTAGAGATCGGGACATACCACGGTTGAATAAATTCTACCGCGTTTCCTTTACTACATAATTCCCCAGCCTGACCTGAATATGATGCATATGGAATTTTATTTATCATAATTTTAAATCCGACATTGAATAATTAAACTATTCCTTTACTATCTAATAAAAAGGAGACTATTTATGTTTAAGTTAATTAAAAATAATTTTGGAGAATTCAACTCCACAACCTTGATAAATTCTGAACTAGGCATCCAAGTCGATATTATTCAAGACTTCGGTGCCATTATTAATCAATATCGAGTAAACCACAGTCCATTTTCATTTATCACTGGGTACAAAGACAGTGAAGAATTAATTCAATCTCATCCTTTCTTTTCCCGTAGTGCGAAGTTATTCCCCTTTCCAAATCGTTTAAATGCAGGTCGCTACAACTACAAGCAACGTGAGTATAAACTGGCTGCCAATTTTCCTTGGTCAGAGCATGCTGTACACGGGTTGCTCTATAACCAACCGTTCGAACTCGTAGCACATGAAGCCAATAGCGAGTACGCAGAAGCCATATTTCGTTTCGAAACAAGCAAGTTAGCCGACGGTTACCCATTCTCATTTCGCCTGGATATACGTTACCGTATTGATGACCAAGGAGTGCTAAGTTGCAATACCATGATAACGAACATCGGAACCGAACACTTTCCGTTTGGAGATGCTTGGCACCCTTACTTTTCTCTCGGTTGCGAACTCGAACAATGCCAACTGTCCATGTCGCCTCATACTGAGCTGACACACCAACACGATTTACCCACTGGTGAATGCGTATCGAGCAATCTATTCTCTAGTCCTACATTGCTAACAGGCTTAACGCTCAATCATTGTTATCAATTTAGCGATCCTTGCGAACAAACGGTGATGTTGCTACGTGAAGATAAAAACGCGTCTTTACGTTTCCAACAGAACCAAGGTTACTCGTTCGTGCAGCTTTATACTCCCCCGTCGGAATCTAGTATTGCTATTGAACCGATGACCTGTCCTGCTGATGCATTTAATAACCATATAGGGTTACTAGAACTGGCACCTGGAGAAAGCAATCAATTTAGTTGGCAATGCCAAGCTCACTATGGCTAATTTAACGAAATGGGGGGAGCGCAACACTCCCCTTTAAACTTTAACCTAAACGAACTTCAACCTTATGTTCTCCTTCAGGCAAGACTGGCACTTTATTACCGTCTAGGATTTCACCATTAACACGTAACTCCACGACACCTTTGCTCACTTTCTCTGGGTTCGTCACATGGATATTGTACGTAGCCCCGCGGAACACACGTTTAACACGGAACTCTTCCCATTCCGATGGAATACAAGGATCAACAATCAAACCATCAACATCAGGACGTACGCCTAAAATCCATTGTGTACCAGCAACATATGTCCATGAAGATGTTCCCGATAACCAGGCATTTCGGCCAAGGCCAAATTGAGGATGCTCGTCACCAAGAATATTTTGTGGATAGCAGTACGGTTCAGATTCAAAGATATCAATAGCGTCATTCTTCGATGCTGGATTGATCTGGCGGTAGTACTCGTAAGCACGGTCACCATTACCCATCTTCGCTTCCGCGATCATCACCCAAGGATTAGAGTGTAAGAAAATACCGCCGTTTTCTTTCGCGCCTGGTGGTAGGTAGAGACCCCACCTAGATTCGGATTAAAGCCATTGTAGCCTGGGGTAGATAGCTTAATGCCATTTGCCGTATTCAGTTTAGTGTAGACAGAGTCTAGTGCCTGCGTCGCACGCTCTTCCTCTGCAAACCCTGCAATCACAGGCCAGCTTTGACCGTTGGTATAGATTTGGCCTTGCTCGTTGATGTGTGAGCCAACAGGGTATCCTTGCTCATCAAAGTAACGAATAAACCAGTTACCGTCCCAACCGCATCCGTTCACCACTGCTTTCATTTGCTCGTATTGAGCTTGATAACGCTCTGCCAGGTCACTTTCACCGCGCAAGCGACACAGATCAAGCATGTCAAGCAACGCTTTGCCGTACATGCTAGCAACCATGAGAGATTCTGCACCCGTTGGCAAATTCACCGTGTCATTCCAGTCCGCGAAGCCAAGTAATGGCAATCCGTGTTGGCCTGTGTTGCCTCGAGTGAACTCAATAGAACGGCATAAGTGTTCCCACACGCTAGCCGACTCGACAGGTTGGCCTTGTGCATCTTTCTGATAAAACGGAATAACCTTATTTAGGAACTCAGCATAACCGGTTTCTTTAACGTATTGCGTAACCGCGTATACAATCCAAAGATGATCATCGCCGTAATAATCGGGACGGTCTTCTTCTTCACGCGAATCACCGGCATTTGCTTCCATCGTTGAAGGGAAGAACTGATGCATCGCTGAACCATCGATGTTTTGCACCGAAAGTAAGCGTTCGATAAACTCGCGTGCTTCTTCTGGCATATGTGTAATGACGCCAAGTGTATCTTGCGAAGAGTCGCGGAAACCAATGCCTCGTGCTCCGTAACCAAGTTGGTACAACGACAAGTAACGCGACCAATTTTTCGTCGTGTGACATTGGCGTGGGTTATGAATGTTTAGCATGGAGTTCATGGCTGGATCGGGTGTTTCTACCTGTACTGCCGCAAGGTAGTTATCCCAGTGATTAGCAAGCGCATCCAACGCTTTGTCCACTTCTTGATGGTCTCGGTACTTCTCAAGCATAGGCTCAGCCTGCTCGAGACTTGGCATTTGCGTTAACTGTACAACGGTACGCTCCATTTGCTTAGGTTCAATCCAGCCTAAACGTAGATTCAACGCACCAATATTGTCTCCACGCAAACATTCACTGTTTCCTAGTTCATCGGTGAACAGTTTTTCAGGAGCGGCCCAACTGCCATAACCCAAGTTGCCAAGGAACTTCTGACGGTCACCATCAAAAGAGGTCGCAGGGCGATCCGCCGTCATTAGGTTTACTGCATAGTCACGCTTCATAAAAGCGTATTGCTCTAAAACGGTGTGGCCTGATGCTTGTTGATGCGCCTTAAGCGTCATGGTTTGTGGTACCCAGTCTGCATTAACTAATTGTTTTAACGCATCAAAGTGAGTGAACTCAAAGACAGGAACAACATCAACGTGTAGCGCTTCATCGCTGATGTTTGTGATTTTGATATCTTCAAGTAATACTGGCGCATCTTTAGGCACAAACAAAGTGGCTTCACAACGGACGCCGTACCCTTCAGCAATAATTGTGGTGTAAGAAAGTCCCGTATGGTTTTCAAACTTTTCTAACGGTTTTAGCGTAGGAGTATAAAAAGGTGAAAATACCTCAACGTTACCTTCGCGGTTGGTCACTTTTAGGTAAACCGTCGATCCTTTAAAATCAGAATTAGGCAACTGGGCAATGTACTTCGTGATACGGTTGAGTGCTGGGTCACCTTTACACAACACAACGCCACCGTTACTGTCAACTAAACCACCGAACTCCAGTGTACCAACATAGTTACACCATTTTATTGGCGTGCAGGGCGTGGTGGTGATGTATTCTTTATTATTATCGTCAAAATATCCGAATTTCATAACACTATCCTTAGTCCCCAGTAGACTGGGGACCAATTATTAATTTGTTCTTAGAGATTGGGTATGGAAATTAGTGAGCCAGTGATTTTTCACTTAATGCGTCAAACAAGTGAACAGAATCTAAATCAATGTAGAGCGTGATCTCTTGGGTATCGACTTCTGCGGCTTGCGTCTCGACCGTTAACAACTGACCACCAATCTCAGTTCTCAATAAAATGCTTGCTCCAAGCAGTTCTTTATCTTTGATTTTAGCGCGAACTGGCAATACACGGTCGTGCTCTACTTGCTCGGCACGCAAATGAATATCGGTAGGACGAATACCAAAATGCAACGCTAAGTTCTTTGATGCATGGGCTTTAAAGCGTTCAGGTAATGGAATATTCACATCTCCTAGAGCAATAAAGGATTCGTCTTGTTCATTCACCAATTTCGCATCTAACATGTTCATTGATGGGTTACCGATAAACTGAGCAACAAACTTATTGGCTGGACGTTTAAACACTTCTGTTGGCGTACCAACCTGAGCGACATAACCGTCTTTTAGAATCACAATACGGTCCGCGAGTGTCATGGCTTCGATTTGGTCGTGCGTTACGTAGATAGTGGTTGTCTTAAGCTCGCCGTGTAACTGTTTGATTTCTTCACGCATCACACCACGGAGCTTGGCATCAAGGTTAGAAAGCGGTTCGTCAAATAGGAATACTTTGGGAGTACGCACCATCGCACGCCCCATTGCTACGCGCTGACGTTGACCACCGGAAAGCTCCTTAGGCTTGCGATCCAGTAGCGGTTCTAGCTCTAGCATTTTTGCCGCTTTGCGAACTTCCACATCAATATCTGCTTTATTCATGCCTTTTAACTTGAGCGCAAAAGCGATGTTTTCATAGACCGACATATGCGGGTAAAGAGCATAGCTTTGAAACACCATCGCCAAGTCACGGTCTTTAGCATCAATCTTGTTCATTAGCTTTTCATCGACAAAGATTTCACCAGAAGTGATGTCTTCAAGACCCGCTAACATGCGCAATGTTGTCGATTTCCCACAACCAGAAGGGCCAAGAAATACCACAAACTCACCGTCATTTACCGTGAAATCAAAGTGCTTAACAACATCGACGTTTCCAAAGGATTTTTTAATGTTACGGAATTCTACTTTTGCCATTACTTGTTCTCCTCAGCGCGCTCTAGCAGCATGTTGCGATACGCGATAGCACTCTGCTTCAATGTTCTTTTTTGAGTTTCATAATCAACATAGACGATTCCAAAACGCTGTTCGTAACCAAACGCCCACTCGAAGTTATCCATCAAACTCCAGGCGAAATAGCCATCAACACGAACACCTGCACGAATAGCACTGTCTACTGCTTCTAGGTGAGTTTGGAAGTAACGAACTCGCTGTTCGTCGTTTACCGCACCATCAACGATGGCGTCATTCCCAGCCGCACCATTCTCTGTGATGTATATAGGCGGGACGTTGTCATAACGTTGATCGATTCTTACCAAAAGATCTGTTAGACCTTGTGGGTAAATTTCCCATCCAATATGAGTGTATTCAGCCCCCTCTGGTTTGATCGTTTCAATCTCATTGTTGTCATTGAAACGAGCCACATTTCGGCTGTAATAGTTAATACCAATGTAATCAACCGGTGCAGACATGATTTCCAAGTCACCTTCAAGGATCATTGGCATATTCGCCTGCTGTTTTTCTACGACTACACTTGGGTATTCACCTTTAAGTACTGGATCAATAAACCAATGGAATCCTTCCGCATCACAATAATCAGCAGCAGCTTGATCTTTTGCACTCTCTGGATAACTTGGTGCCGCGTTAAATACAACACCATGCTTAGATTCAGGTGCATTCTTACGAAGTATCGGCATTGCAAGGCCATGACCTAACATCAGATGATGAGAAGCTAAGAAGCCTTCTTTTTCCCCTTTAATGCCAGGTGCATGTTGGCCCCAACGGTAGCCCAAAAATGCCGAGACAAACGGTTCATTCAATGTGGTGTAAACATCAATTTTGTTACCAAAATGCGCACTTACAACTTCAGCATATTCAGCAAATTTATATGCCGTTTCACGGTTTAACCATCCACCACGGTCTTCGAGGTATTGTGGTAAGTCCCAATGGTACAAAGTTACATACACCTTCAGACCACGAGAATGGCACTCGTCAATTAACTGTTCATAAAATTTCAAGCCTTCTGGGTTAACCACACCGTCTTGAGGCAGAATTCTTGGCCAAGCAATTGATAGGCGGTATGCGTCTACGCCTAGGCCTGCAATCATTTCGATATCTTGCTGCCATAGATGGTAATGATCACAAGCAACATCGCCATTATCGCCTTTGTCTACTTTTCCTGGAGTCTTACAAAACGTATCCCAAATAGAAGGGGTACGGCCCCCTTCATTCACACCACCTTCAATTTGGTAAGATGATGTAGCGACACCAAAAACGAAATCTTGAGTAAGAAGCGCCGAGTCTTTCGGCAATTGGTATTTATTTATAGTCATAATTTTCTTTAACCTTTTACTGCACCAGAAGTTAAACCGCTAATCATCTGTTTTGACGCAAACAGATAGGTCACAACGAGTGGTAGAATCGAGATAGTGGTTCCTAGCATCACGGCGCCCCATGGTGTATTTGGAATACCTTGAACACTTCGTAATGCCTGAGTAATTACATAGTTTTCTGGTGAATTGAGTACAACTAACGGCTGCATAAACATATTCCAGAAGAAGACAAACTGAACGATGGCCAATGTTGCAAGGGCTGGTTTCATGAGTGGTAACACCACACTCCAGTAAGTTCTAAATTCACCAGCACCATCTAGCTTCGCGGCTTCAAGTAGCTCTTTAGGAATGGACGCCACCACGTGTTGACGCATTAGGAAGATACCAAATGGCGTCGTCGTGAACGGAAGCCATACTGCAACATGGTTATCCAACAACCCTAAGAACTTTACGATCATGAAGTATGGAATGAGGCTAAGTACAGGCGGAATCATCATTGAGCCAACAAGCATACCGAACAAAATGTTTTTGCCACGGAACTTAAAAACTGCGAACGCATAACCACCCATACTACAGAACAATAGCGATATCGTTGTTCCTAGAAACGCGACGTAAATCGAGTTAAACATTGCCTTCCAAAAAGGCATGATCTCTTGCAATTTGGCATAGTTAATTGCCAGGCTATCACCGATAGCAAAACTGATGCCTGTGCCAAAAATCTCACCGCGATCACGTGTTGATAACAGAGCCGACCAAAAAAATGGGAAGACAGTAATAATCGCCGAGACAACTAAAATCAGTCCCAGAACCACCATTAGAACCTTAGTAAAACGTTCGATAGCAATATCGCTAGGCTTAATAGCGGCCCATGCCGACGAGTTTGATGTAGTAGATTGAGCCGTCATGTTATTGCTCCCCTAACCCTTTTTTACCGAAGAAGAAGAATTGAACCAAAGTACAAGCAGCAATCAGGGCGAACAATAACCAAGAGATAGCTGAAGCCGTTCCCATTTCAAGCCATTCCCAACCTACTTTGTACAAGTACATAGAGATAGTCAGACCAGCTTGACCGGTACCACCTCCGCCACGGGTCAATACAAACGGTTCTTCGAACAACTGCAAGTTACCAATAATGGTCATCGTCACCGCGAAAAACACAAATGGACGAATCATAGGTAGTGAAATATTCCAGAAGCGGCGGAACGCGTTGGCACCATCCATACGAGCAGCTTCAAGAATGTCTTTCGGTATTGTCATCAAACCTGTGGTATACAAAACAATGTTAAAACCTGTGTACTTCCAAAATACCATGATGGCGATAGATGGTTTGATCAGCGTCGCATCATCTAACCAGCGAATCGGTTGGTAATCATTCACCCAAGCGAATGCCCAGCCAAACAGAGAACTGTCTGCTAGCGTCATCAACGTTTGGTTAATGATGCCTGAGCTTGGTGAATACATATTGAAAAAGATCAGTGACGCAGCGACCGTTGATGTAATGTACGGTAGAAAGTAAGCTGACGTTAACCAATGACGAATTCGATCACCCATTGATACAAGAATGTAAGCGACTGGAATGGCGATGAGATGTTGCGCCACACCCGATGTAATCGCTAACCAAAACGTATTATGTAGAGAACGCCATAACCACGGGTCAGTCAGAGCAATATGGTAATTTTCAAGTCCCACATACTCCATCGCACCAATCCCTTCGACAGGGTTCCATTCATGAAACGACAAGAAAACTGAAAAAAGTAACGGAAATATTCCAAATACAGAAAAAATAACTAAAAACGGCAACAGAAACGAGTACGGCGTAAGCGCTTTCAAATTTAGGCGAGAAAAAATACTTTCTCTTTTTGATGTTTCTACTGCGTTACTTATAGGAGAATTCATTGTAACAACCTCTTACCTAGGAGGCGCAAATTGCGCCCCCCAAATTTAAAACAACTTTGGCTTACAGATTGCGTGTACGACGCTTGATTAAGCGCTCTGCTTCTTCAAGTGCGGTCTTGATATCTTTGCCTTCATCCAGCACTTCCATCAATGCATTCTCTAGAACGATAGAACGCGCAACATGATCACCTTTTGCCGGTGCGACTGGCTTGATATTTTTCGCAACTTCAGCAAACAACAAACGCGCCTTCTGCCCACCTAAGAAAGGCATTTCTTCTTCGAATAGAGGATCATCGTAAGTCGTTACGTTAGCTGGGAATGCGGCAATTGTTTCAAAGTGTTTTAGCTGAACATCACGTCGAGTTGTCATGTACTCAATCAGTTTCCAAGCTTCATCTTGCTTAGTCGATTGAGTTGGGATAGATAGGAACGAGCCACCCCAGCTACCATAAATACCATCAGGTAGGTGTGATACACCCCATTTGCCGGCTGTGTCTGGAGCAATCCAGTTGTTCAAGTGACCAAGTAGCCAAGCGCCTGATAACTGAGTTGCAAACGTACCGTTACGGAAACCTTCGTACCATTCGTTTGACCAAGCTAGAATCTTGCCATCTAAACCTTTATCACGAATTTCCTTAGCAACTTCAAATGCGTGCACAAAGCGCTCAGAAGTAACAACTGGATTACCGTCTTTATCAAAATATAGACCTTCACCTTCAGGGACTGTGGTAAAAATAATTGCCTGAGCGACGTCTGCTGCTGAAGCAATCAACTGAACATTTTGCGCTTTTAGTTTTTCACCCGCTGCGATGTATGAGTCCCAATCTTTGATCGCTTCTTTAACATCAATACCAGCATTTTTGAAGATGTCAGTGCGGTAATACATCACACCAGGACCTAGGTCGACAGGCATACCATACACATCGCCATCCGCACCTTTTCCTTGAGCCCAAGCGTAAGGTGCAAAACTGTCAGCAAATTTATCCGCGCCATATTTTTCAGACAAATTAACTAAGCCACCAGAGGCAACGAAGGGACCAATTTTCTCCACATCAACGACAATCACATCACCCGCACCTGAACCCGTTGCAAGGTTAGTGGTTAGCTTGGTGTGGTGATCGCCATGGTTGTTCATCAGGTAATCAACTTTGATGCCCGTTTCTTTCTCAAATTCTGGCAGCAATACCTTCAAACTGCTGTCAAAGTCAGGGAAACCATCAAAACGGATCTCTTTATCTGCTGCAGATACTGATGCTGTTGTAGCAAGTCCCAATGCAATTGCACTTGAAAGTGCTAAGGTCTTAAATTTCATGCTTTATCCTTAGTGTAGTTATAGGGTACTCGTTTTATCCTTGACAGAATTTCGTACAACTAACGCAGGGCTTAGTTTGAAATTCACATCTGGTTTGGTCTTTTTAAGTTTTTGCAAAATGAGCTGTACCGCCTCAATGCTCATCTGCTCAATAGGAAAATTAATGGTGGTTAAAGAGGGGGTGAGATAACGAGCAAAGATGATGTCGTCAAAACCGACAAGTGAAACATCATCAGGAATCGAGTAACCCACTTCCCGCAACACCTCAAATGCTCCAAATGCCATATGATCATTTGACGCAAAAATGGCAGTGAATTGGCAATCCCTCTTCAGCAATTTTTGTGTCGCACTCACACCCGTTTCTTCAGTAAAACCCGCTTCAGAAACCAATACTTCGTTATACTCTAACCCCGCCTCTTCCAAGGCTTTTCGATAGCCTTGTAAGCGTCCTCTAGCATCAGACTTATCTAAAGGACCTGTAATGCAAGCAATTTCTGTATGCCCCATTTTTAAGAGATATTGAGTCGCGAGTTTCCCCCCAAACTCGTTATCAATATCAATACAGCTCCGACTCATCTCTGGGATAAAACGGTTCAATAAAACGACGGGGACACCCTGACTTTCCAAATTAATCAAGTAATCATCACTCAGACTCTGTACATGAAGAATCAAGGCATCAACCTTACGTCCCAATAAAAATTCAACCGCTTCACGTTGCTCCTTCTCATTATTTGAACCTGCAGTCACAACAGCATGGTAGCCGAAGCGACGCAGGTGCTCTTCTAGGCTATGGAGAATGCCCGAATAAAAAGGGCCACCGAGTTCTGGAACAACAATTCCAACGCTGCCAGTTCGACTCGACGCTAAAGCTTGGGCGATAGAATTAGGGCGATAGCCCAGCTCTTTTATCGCTTTTTCAACTTTTAACTTCTTGTCGTGACTCACCCGACTCGTACCATTAATAACTCTGGATACTGTCGCCTGAGATACCCCCGCATGCTCAGATACGTCTTTAATCGTTGCCACCGTTACCTCTACTCCCAAGACACTTGAAAACGCTTACAAACTAATTATTGAGTAATCATGGAATAGTTTTAGTGAGTATTGTCACACTAAATTTTTACGTTAAACTCAGTATTAAGAAACATTGAGAGTTATTACAGTTTTCCCCACTCCCATGAAACTGTTTCATGAATTAATATTCACTCTTCAAACCGCTTCGGTGATGACATCATTGTCACTCTTTTGCTTTTTATCCGTCTCTTCCTGCTGGCCACTCTCTTCCTGCTGTAAAATGAAACTTTCCGTCAGCTCAAATTGAATTTCCGCTAAACGCTCAAGCTTTTCACCATGCTCAGCAACTTGTGTTGAGCGCTGTGAGTTTTGCTCTGACAGCGTGTGAATTTGAGTGATATTTTCAACTACGTCACGAGCAACAGCTTGATGTGCACTCGTTGCTGACGATATTTGCTGACTGCGATGAGATACTTGGTTGAGAAGAACATGTAATTTAACGAAGCGCCCATCGACACGCTTGGCTTGTTGCATGCTTTGGTTCATACCTGAAAGGCAATCGGAAATCTGTGATGCTGCGAGATCCGTTTGTCGCTGCAAACGTTCAATTTTATTTTTAATTTCCTGAGCACTATTCGTGGTTTGGGCAGCGAGGACTCGAACTTCATCAGCGACGACAGAAAAACCGCGTCCATGGTCTCCCGCCCTTGCAGCTTCTATTGCTGCATTTAGTGCGAGCAAGTTCGTTTGCTCTGAAATGCCCGCGATGGTATCTAATATAGACGCAATACTTTTACTCTCTTTTTCCAACGCCAGATTTGTCTCTGTTACTTGATGAAGCTCTTCAGAAAGACGCTCTAACATGCCAACATTTTCAGTCATATCATTCTGAGCTTCATCAGAATGTTCAACGGCTTGCGTCACTAAGCTGAGTGTATCTTCGGTAGACTTGGCAATTTCGCTAACCGAGCACTCAATTTCCTCCATTGCAGACGCTACAGACACCGTTTGTGAGGTTTGCTCGAAGATGGCGCTATTTAGTTCCTTACTGATATTTTGATTGGTCAATGATGCACTATTGAGTTCCGCACTTGATTGACGAATTCGTTCAATAATGAGTGAAAGATGGCGCACAACCAAATTGACCTTTTCTGCCACTTGCCCAAACTCATTACTTGCTGAGTACTCTACCTCTGAAGTTAAATCTTTCGCGGCAATTTTATTCAAGGCATTAAGCAGTAACTTAGTCGCCCTACGAACCATATTCGTAAAACTCAGAACCAAACACACAGTGACCAAAATCGAGCCCAAAGAGATACTAATAAGCAGCGTGCGGGTTTCGTTAGATGCTTGTGTTGCTTGCTCAAAAAGTTGGTTAGCAATGTGATTTGCACTATGTGATAGGCTGTCAATGTTTGCTAACTGTGTATCGATATTTTCCTCTAAATCTAACCGAAGAGCACTACGGGCTTGTGTTTGCTCTACCACGGCAACATGCATTTTTATTGCACCTGTTGAATCGAATGCCAACTGTTTAAGTGCAGACATCGGCTTTTCAATTGAAGAATAGAGTGAAGAATACTTCTTGATTAGTAACTGCTCACTCTCTTCTAAGTAACGTTGGCGATTTTCTAGCCGACGCTCAACCGCACGAACCTCCGTCATATCTTGTAACTTGAACACCTCGCTAGCCTCATTTTGCAAAAGGCTAATTTGGCTGGATAAGCCGTCTAACGCTTTTAAAGCATCATCGGTTTCGGCTTGACTAAGTGCTCGCTGCAATGCATTACGAAGTTGAGCGTTTACCGATTGAAATTTAGATTGTAAAAAATAGCTCTGGTCGAGCTGATCGAGATAACGAGCATGAACAGCAATAACGTCCCTCAACAGGCTCAAGGTCTTCTCACTTTGAGCAGCAATTGGCTCAACAAAATCTTTTAGTTCTGGCCGCTGATTGGTCTGAGAAACAAACCAATTAAGTTGGGCATTATAGATCTCTATACTCTTTTCAATTGACGCAACAAATGGGGGAAGCTCATCCAAATATTGAGTAGACAAATAAGGCGTAAGGTTACGGTTTATATTGAGAAAATCGATGGTTAGCTGAGCTGAGCGTAGCATCAACGGAGTTGCATCTTGAGTAATAGATTCCATCTTTGCGGTAACATCCTGATTACCACTGACAGAAAGCCATGCTGAACTCAGCATGATCACAATTAAACACACACAACCAAAGTAGAGACGAGAAATTAACGTTTGAAAGGGCATAATCCACCAACCCATAGACAACTCCTGCCTTAATCAAAAGGACAAAAAAAGGGCACCTATGATAGTGCCCAAAAATGGAGTCAAGTTTGCTAGTATATCAGCCCCAATAAGCTGCCTTTGGGGCTAAGACATGAATGGACAATTAAGATTGACTGGTTTACCACCAAGCTTCGAACATCGCGCCGAAAGCAAGAGTATCCACATTTGTCGTTGAACCATCCGTTGTTTCAACATCACCTACTGTAGTGTAGAAGCGAAGCATTGGGCGGCTCCAAGGTAGACCACCTAGAGATAAGTTTTGAGAAAGTGTCGCTTTCCAACCGGTCACTTCTTTATCGTTGTCCCAGTCTTCCATTGCATAACCCGCTTCAAACCAAGTTGAGTGAACGTCAGTCCATTGGTATTGCGGACGCACGATAGCAGAGTATTCATTTTTCTCATCAGTATCGTTACCAGCGATATTTTTGTACGAGACAATGTAATCAATGATAAATTGACTCGATACGCCATAGTTACCTTCTAAACTGGTATATAGCACTTGCTTATCGCCTGCCAAATCAAACGCAGAATCGTCAGCACCATCAGCATACTTCACAAGGAGTTTGTTCGAACTGCCTAATCCTAGTACAGCACCTGCTTGCCATGAGTTTTCGTCTTTCTTATCATCGCCAGCTTCGTCAGAAGCAAAACCGTAGTTGAAGTAAAGATCAAGATTACCAATACCTGCATCAATACTGTGAAGTTTAGAAGTGATTGCGTAGACGCCTGTATCGTTGTTTAGACTGCCACCTTCCGCATCGACTTTACCGACAAAGCCCATGTCAAGTTTAGCACCGCCCAAGTTTAGGTTATTGAAACCCCCACCTTGACCATCGTGTGTGAATATAAAGTAATCGTTCAAACCTTGTTGTAAACGACCGTGGAAATCTCGACCAGCCCACATGTAAAGCTCTGGCTGGCTTTCAAATACGTTAGTGACACCAGCGTATGCTTTTTTCAAGCTCACACCACCATCAGAACCCCAGTCACGATGCGCCCACTCATCAATCATCACAACGAGGTTCCATTTAGCGCCACTGTCTGCTTGGAAAATTTTACCTAACTGGAATTCACCACCGTTAGCTTCGTTACCCAGACGGCCTACTGAGCGACCTGTACTACCCACATTAACATAACGGCTATCACCATCTGAATAATGCGCGCCATAACGAGCATAACCAGAGAACACAAGGCCTTCTGGTACTTTTGTTTCTGGAGTTAATACCGCTTGTTGTTGGTCATCAACATAGTCAAGCTGTACCGTTTTAGCTTCTAACTCTTGGATGCGTTTTTCTAAATCAGCAATAGTAGATTCAGCAGCAAATGCAGAGACAGAACTAAGAGAAGCGGCCACCGCTAAAGTTATTGGTAAGACTTTGAAGTTTTTCATCTTATTTCCCTGTTTTTTTATGTTTGTTTTTAATTCGATAAAATCTTAAGCAATGAAAGACTTGAAAACACATGTCGACTTCACATCCGAGAACAGAAGAAATCATCATGAAACAAACCAACAAACAGAAGAAGAAAAAACAAAATAACAATCAACAACTTAAATACATAATAGCAACAATTAAAATAATGAAATCGCTTTCTTTTCATGAGAAATGGAGAATTTTGTCACGAAATATAGCGGCAATATACGGCTAAAAAAGAACCCCTCTTTGAAACATTTCATAATCATGAAATATTCAAGAGGGGTTCTTAAATAACTCTTATTTAAAAGCTTTCTGTTATTAAAATTTGAATCTTATCCAAGTGGAAGATCGCCACCTAATGAGCATAATTATCCCTCGAACCCACTCGTCTAAAGCAATCGCCATCCATGCACCAAGAACACCATAGCCCCAGTGAATACCGAAAAGATAAGCACATAAAACGCCAATACCCCACATGCATACAATTCCAATTTGGACAGGGAATCGAACATCGCCAGCGCCTTTCAAGCCGGATATAAAAACCAAGTTAAACACCCGCCCTGCTTCCAAAATGATCGAGCCCAATAATAGTGACCCTGTCAAATAGAAGATGTCCGGTTGATCGGTAAATACCGAAACTATCGCTTCTCTAAAAAAGTAAATCGTACTCGCAGCAGTAATAGAAACCGCAAAGCTCACCAAGAAATAGATTTGAACGCGTTTAAGAATGCTTTCTATCCATCCTTTTCCTATATAGTAACCAGCCTGGATCTGAGTTGCTTGCCCTATGGCTAAAGCGAACGCAAACGAAAAACGGGCGATGTTCTGGGCGTAAGTAAAGGCAGCAAGTGAAGCCGTGCCCATTTGCACCACAAAATAAACAATCGCAATCTGAGCCATATTGTAAGAAAGGGATTCACCCGCATTCATGCCACCAATTTTAAGAATTCTGCTGTATACCGCTGGTGGAATTTGCCTTAGTGACCGCATAGGTAAGGAAATTGAACTTTTACTGAGTATCACTCCAAGAATCACCGTACCGAGTGCTTGGCTAATCACCGTGGCAATTGCAACGCCTTGCACGCCATAGACAGGCAAGCCAAAAGGTTGATATAGCGCGATGTAGTTACCAATGAGATTAATCAAACCACTGATCAAATTGACCACCATTGGCGAACGAGAGTAACCATAGCTACGCAAGATCGTCGTCAATGCAATACCAATCGTGACGTTGAACGTCATCGCGCCACTTATAATGAGATACTCTTTAGCGTACAGCTCTACTAACGCCTCAAGTCCATAAAAAGGTAGAAAATAGAATGCCCCCAGCACCGCAATCATACTCAACAACAGACCAACAGCGACAGAGAGCGCAATGCTAGCAACACCGACATCGGTCGAGTCTTGCGTTCGTTCAGAGCCATTGTATTGAGCTATTAGGATACCCGTTCCGCTACTCACGAACGTGGAAACAATAATCAGGAAAAACGACAACTGGGTAATGACACCAACCGCCGATACTGCTTTATCTGAATAACTTGAAAGCATGAATACATCACTGGTGCCTATTGCTGTTCTTAGCAGAATTTCCACTAAGATCGGCCACGTTAGAGCAACAATAGACATACGCTGATGAAGATTTTCGTTTTTGGACATCATTTTGACCTTGAAAAGAAATATGGAAACCGTCCCTGCATGAAACCGCGAGACATAGTCACTGGGCTAGATAAAAGCTTGGTAAACTCTAAACATACTCAAGTCACCTCAGGATGCTTGTTCAGCGAAAATTGATTCGCTCTTAGTAAGGCATTGATTTGAGTTTGATATCTTGGGGGTAATAAGAATATGATAGGGACTCACTACTTTCTACCAAAAACGCGACTGGAAAAAGGAAAATAGCGACATGAATACCACGTATCACCTGGAGCATCATCAACGATACCCTCATTTTAAATTTGCCTATCTCGACTGTTATCACGGCCAGGACTTTGGCTTACACAGGCATGACTATTCTGAACTCTTTTTAGTGATCAGCGGTAAAGGCAACCACTTAGTTTCGTCTTATGCTTATCCACTGAAGGCTGGTGATATCTTTGTGATCAATGGCAATATTGAACATGCGTTTCAAGATGTTGAGGACTTAAGGATTATTAACTTAATGTTTGAAGCGGGATCGCCATTTTTTGAGACGCCATCACTAAAACGACTTTCGGGCTACCAGGCGATGTTCAAAGTTGAACCTATCGCCCGTCAAAAGAATAAGTACAGAGCACAACTGACGTTAAATGACGAACAGTTGCCTATCGTGACTCAACTCATTCAAGCAATCGGCCACGAATATGAACAAGGCGAAACCGGTTTTGAAATGATGCTCACCAGTTTAATGCAGCAACTGGCTGTTACATTAGCTCGTATGTACCAGCAACAAACGCAAGACCTCCCTCAAACGACCATGGCATTAGGAAGAGCACTGATATTTATTGAACAAAATTTTACCAATATCAACTTGAATAGTCGTGATATTGCTCAAGCGGCTTTTACCAGCCAAAGGCAGCTAGAAAGACTGTTTAAACAATTCCTCAACACCTCCCCTAACCACTATTTACGAGAAATGCAGCTAAAGTATGCTTATGCACTGCTAACGAGTGGAAACGCCACTCAGATTCAAAAAGTTGCGGAACAATCGGGGTTTAGCGACAGTAATTATTTTTCCAAATGTTTTAAAAAGAAATATGCATTAAGCCCTCGCCAATATATGAAGCAAAGAATCAATCTCCAAACATAGATAGCTTAATTAACTGTAAATTTTCCTATCCGTAAACAACGAAGCACTTGTTCTTCAAAGCCTTCATCTAACGAATCAGCAATGATCTCAAGACGGCTTTCTGGGCAATCATCCAGCTCAAACTCCATCAGTCCGTCTTTCGTGAGATTGTAACCACAAATACCATTCCCAATGATCAAAACCGCTTTCCGACACTCTACTTTCAAGTCAACTAGCAGCAGTGAACCCAGTATCAATTTCCGTTTAGTCGTGAGTTGCTTATGCCGAGCAAGATAGATTTTTTTGCCTGATCCATAATCTCATCAATGCTCTTTATGTTTCGCATTTGTATAGATGACATCCAATGTAAGAAGTAATCGTCGATCAGGCTTATAAATGTGGCAGAGTACGCTCGGCACTGTTGATTACATTTATGCTCATAACTCTTCCTCCCAAACAGGAAATGGATCCGGTAACGACAGCCATGAGGCTTGACCCGCTGCGAACTCTTCGTCACTAAGTAGACAATCATCAAGTGCTTGTGTCATTGCTGTTTTATCTAATCCTTGCCCGATAAACACCAGCTCTTGGCGCATATCACCAAATGGCTCAACCCAAATGTCTTCTATAGATTTCAAATATTCAGGATCAGTTGGCCATTGCGTTTTGGGGATCGCTTTCCAAAACATACCAGCAAAACCATAGTCAGCGATTCCTCCAGCTTGGTTCCACTGTCCAGCAAATTCCGGACGGGATGCGAGCCAAAAATATCCTTTTGACCGAATTAACTTGCCAAAATGAGTTAGGTTGTGCAGCACCTGAAAGAATTTTTCCGGATGAAAAGGTCGACGAGCCCGATAACTAAAACTACTGATGCCATACTCTTCCGTTTCCGGTATGTGTTCGCCTCTAAGTTCTTTGAGCCACCCGGGCGATTGTTGTGCTCGCTCAAAATCAAATAGGCCGGTATCTAACACCTCCGAGATATCGACTTGCCCATTCTGTACCGCAACAATTCGTGCATCCGTATTTAGGGTTTTCAAAATCGCTTTTAAACGCTCAACTTCTTTAGTTTCAGCAAGATCCGTTTTGCTGATCAAAATCACATCTGCAAATTCAACTTGATCAATCAACAAATCAGAAACACTTCGATGGTCGTCTTCTCCTAGGTACTCACCCGTTTCCTGTAAAGATTGCGCCGCTTCATAGTCACGCAGAAAATTCATCGCATCGACTACGGTCACCATGGTATCTAACGTGGCGACATCTGACAGCGATACGCCATTGTCGTCGGCAAAAGTAAAGGTTTCAGCAACGGGAAGTGGCTCAGCAATACCCGTAGATTCGATAACCAGGTTGTCAAAGCGACCTTCCTTGGCCAGCTTGGTCACTTCGACTAGTAGATCTTCACGCAGCGTACAGCAAATACAGCCGTTGCTCATTTCTATCAACTTTTCTTCTTTATGATTCAACGACACCTCGTTTTTCACCGTTGCGGAATCAATATTGATTTCACTCATGTCGTTAACAATTACCGCGACCCGCTTACCGTCGCGATTATTAAGAATATGGCTTAACACTGTGGTTTTCCCCGCCCCGAGAAACCCCGAAAGCACCGTCACCGCAATTTTTTTCTGACTCATTTCACTCACTCCAAATTGATATTGTTATTATTGTATTAACGCTTTCGACGACTTGTTATTTATCGCGAACTTTCCAAATAATGCTCGATACGATAAATAGCCCAGTCACGATGAAGGCCACTACTGGGACTGTCGGTGTATCCTAAAATAAGGTCTTGACCAAATTTAGCGGTCCATGCCTATGCGAAAATCAACAGAGTGTTTAATCTCAACATGATTATCGCTTCGTCGAACCTTTGACCGCCCATACAGTTATGATACACCCTTGATAGAAATGTTATAACATAACACACAGAGTAATCAACTTTATGCCTTTGAGTCAGAAAAATTAGGCGAACGTTACGTTTAAACAAGCTCTACTTGGCGTTGTTATTCCTACGACAAGCGGTTTATGAACCACGAACAGGAGAAGTATCACGACACTCACCCGCCTTAAGCAGTGCTATCACTTGAGTGTAAGCGTTGAACTTCTTTCGATGATGAAGAAACGATGTAACCTGAGTGAATACACTTTTACTTGAATAACATAAGCATTAGGTTAGTTAATTACACTTAACCCTACATGAATTTTATTCACGTTGACTATAACAAAACTTCAATTGCACTCAGATGAATATCACGCAATCATTTAGCCATCTAGACGTATGCAAAATTAAGGCAATTTTATGTCGACGAACAATAATATTAATACCACCTCTACTCCTTTCTACGCAGACCAAGTTGGCAGCCTTCTTCGCAGTGCCACGTTAAAGACTGCACGTCTTCAGTACCAAAATAACGAAATTTCTTATCAAGATTTGGTTAGTGTTCAGCAGCAAGAAACGCGTCTGCACGTAGAGCAACAGATCAACGCAGGCTTAACAGCAATCACTGACGGGGAGTATTCGCGCGCATGGTGGCATTTTGACTTTCTAGAAGGCCTAAACGGTGTCGAAGGCTACACACCAGATGTGCCACTGAACTTTAAGGGTATAAAACCTAAAACCCACAGTATCAAGATTGTTGATAAAGTGTCATTTAATCCAGAGCATTCCTTCCTCAATGATTTTGAGTTTCTCGCTTCACTGTTAGATCCACGTGAGCATGTCGCCAAGCAAACAATTCCAAGCCCAAACATGCTCCTATTACGTGGCAAAAACGAATACGCATGCTATCAAAATAGTCGTGAACAATTCATTGCCGACCTCGCCAAAGCATACCAAGATGCGATTCAAGCATTTTATGAGAAAGGCTGTCGTTACCTTCAACTTGACGATACCGCATGGGCCTCATTCTTATCGGACGAAGGGATCTCCGGTCTCGAAGCACTTGGCTATAACACTCAAGAGTTACTCGTAGACTTTGAACAGCTTCTCAACGAATCAATCAAACATAAACCGCAAGATATGCTGATTACCATGCACATCTGCCGTGGAAACTTTCGTTCAACCTATTTCGGCTCGGGCAGCTACGACGCCGTTGCAGAAACCATTTTCGGTAAGCTTAATGTCGACGGTTTATTCCTTGAGTTCGATGACGAACGTTCCGGCGGTTTCGAAGGGTTGCAGCATGTAAAACGCGATGATTTGTTCGTAGTGCTTGGCTTAGTGACATCAAAAACACCTGAACTTGAAGATAAAGAAGCTATCAAAGCTCGCATCAATGAAGCGTCAAAATACCTTCCGTTAAACCAACTTCGTCTCAGTCCACAATGTGGCTTTGCCT
Organism: Vibrio mytili; assembly: GCF_000830505.1. GTDB lineage: Bacteria > Pseudomonadota > Gammaproteobacteria > Enterobacterales > Vibrionaceae > Vibrio > Vibrio mytili. The sequence goes on from NZ_JXOK01000004.1 coordinate 246,330, forward strand.
CAACAGAAGAAGGCAATGTTCTATCGGAGCAAGAACAATGGAACAAGCTTAAACATGTCGTCGATATCGCCAAAGAGGTTTGGCAATAATCAGCGCTACTGACCATGATTTGAGGACAGGGAAATGTAGCAAAAAGGGTCAGACTGAGACTCTGCCCCTTTTGACTGAAATGCATTAAGAAATAGGCATTAAATTAAATTGTGTGAAAGTGGCTCTAAGCCAGGTTACATCCGCTTTAAAGGCTTAACCACGTTATCTAGGCCTTCAATTTTCAAGACTAAACATAACTTAAGCAAATCTCCCCAACTCTCCGCTGGGCCAGCCTTTTTATCGAGCCATAAAATAACAAATGTCTTTGGGAATTTTCTTTCGTTTCATTACTGTAACTCATTTGTGCCCCTTTATCAGTTAGGGCAAAAGCTCATTCATATGTTATTCATCTACTTTTAACTTACTAAACCTAATTGTACTGCGTAAGCAGCATTCTACCCTCCACATACACAAGTAATAATCACATAACAAGCTAATATTGCTTGAGTTGCATAATGGATACGAGCAAGATAGACCGAAAGCAAAGGCGGAAAAACTCCGTCTGAAAAGCGTTAGCTTATTCCCAAACCTAATATTTAAATCGGAGATAGAAAAAATGAACTTAGAGGTTATCAACCACCTAATTGATAATGAGCATTATATTATGGAAAAAGCTGCTGACTGTGGTTTGGATGGCAGTATTAGCTTAATTGTTGCTCAAATATTGAGAGGTAATAATGGCGAGTTATCGTCAATTAAGGGCAAACAAATTTACCATTATGAAAACGTAATTCGCCCTTTGCTTGAAGAAGTTGTTTGTGAAGGGCCAATAGGTTTCGTAGAGGACGAAGATGGTAACTATGAATCATCATGTATCAATGGTGGTATTGTTGATGATGAATCTTTATACCAAGCATATTTAGAAGAAGATTTTAAGTGCCAAACTTGTCGCTATGATGCAGAGAAGATGCATTAATAATGCTAGCAAACACTTCAAGAGGGACAGCCAACGCATGGCACTTTCAGTTCAAATGAGCAATTTTGCTTACGGCTGTTATGGCTGAGTTCCGTGGTTGTACGTTGTCTGCCTCTTAAGCGGACGTTATGTGATAAGGTAAATATGTCGTACAAGTTTGAAGATTGGCGAAATCGCTATTCAGAGCGTTCTGATTTATCAACTGGGCTGGTTCATTTAACACGAGCAACGGACAATGCGGCTGTTGCTGAACTTATGTTTAAAATACTGACGGAACGTACATTAAAAGGTAGCTCCACTGAGCAAGGTTTTATCGTTGGCAAACACACCGCAGTTTGTTTTCAAGACGCACCTTTGAGTTCAGTTTGTCAGAACACTTGGTTTGAGCAAAAACTTAGGACAAGCGGTCATACGAACAAAACAAGATATCATCCTTGCGGTTTCATGTTCTCAAAGCAAAAGATTTATACGAGTGGTGGTCGTCCTGTGATTTACGACAAAACTGCTGAAGCCAAGAAATACTTACCAGAGTCAGAATGGTGGCGTATTGTTAACTTTGATCTTTCAAATCCAGACTTCATCATTGACTGGACGCATGAGCGTGAATGGAGAGTCAAAGGTGACTTTGAGTTTGACGTTGATGAAGTAACATTACTTTTTACCAAGAGTACAACTTATAAGGCTTTTATTGAACTCTGTGATAAAAATGACCAACCTTTCTACAAGGTAGTTGCGGGAGTTATAAATATGCAAAATATCTTGTTCTAGAAATTGTCCATACAAACAGTTTAAGAGTGACTCCCCACGCTTGGCAATTTTGGTTTGGGTCTAGTTTAGTGTTTACGGCGTTCAATTTTAGTATCGTGGTAGCGTGGCTCATTCCTTAATTCGGCGTTAAGTGCCTAGGAGGATGTTTGAAGTTTATACGGCAATTTTGGATTTTTATCCTAACTGCGACAATAGTATTGTTGTCGTTGTACTTTGTTAATTTTAACGTGGTACACATTCCTTTATTCTCTGAAAAACAACAAGATTGGGCAAGTTTTGGTTCATATATTGGGGGTACACTTGGCTCCTTATTAGCGTTCTTAGCTTATTTGGGAATCAGAGAACAACTTTCAGAGCAACGCAACTCAATAAAGAAACAGGCTCGAGATAAGGCATTTGATGAACACGTAACTAGGATCAAAGAGAGCTTAGAACGCACCAATCAACTGTCTATCGAGAGTATGCTGCCAATTGAAAAGCATTTAGGTATTGAATTGGCTTTCTGTTTGGATAGTGAGCTTCAAAAGGTTTCTGAACAAGCTGAGCCAATTTATATTTTAGATGATGTCATCCACGCTTCACGGTTGATACAAAGTGCGGAATATATCTTTAGACGGTATCTATATCTGATTGAGCAATCAGCTAAAGATTTGAGTGAAGCCTGCCCATTAGATGAGCATAGGTGGAGTGCTGTTGTGACTTGGAGGTTGTTTCAGAAAAGAGCTAAGCTGCTTAACTATCTAGCACTGAAAGCAGAGCAAGAGCTGCTCGCTCCTAACCCTGAAATGTATAAACATGAGTATCAGGAAATACTGATGGCATTAGGGGCATATGAAAACTGGGAACGAGACTGGAAAACGATGGGTATAGGGTTTTAATTGACACGGCACTTAACAAATTGCTCAAGAGTGACGGCTAACCTTTGGCATTTTTGGTTTGGTTGAGTATGGTGATTACGGTGGCTTTGATTGGTTTTCGTGGTGTTAGCCGCACCTTAGCAAGGCGTTACTTTCCCATACCTCACCTAATCCGTTACATCCTAATTGAGCAATATAACTGACAAGGTTATGTCCAAAGGTGTGCTGACGAGGCATGTAACACGATAACGTTCTGACATGCCTAAGGTAAAATCTGTTCGCTGACTTAGTATCACCCTGAGGAATTACATCCGTTTCAAAGGTTTAACCACACTGTCTAACCCCTCAATTTTGAGAGCTAAACACAGCTTGAGCAAATCGCCTAGTTCACCACTCGGCCAGCCTTTTTTATCGAACCACAGTAAATACTCTTCTGGTAAATCAATAAGCACTCTTCCTGCATACTTACCGAAGGGCATCTGCATTCTCGCCAGTTTTATCAAGTTTTCTTTTTCTAACATAAGATTATCTGTTCAGGTGCGTTAGCAATGTTGTTTACTATTATACCCAAACCATCTGGATAGTTCTCCTGCATGATATTCCCATCCAATGTTCTCTTTATGCTAGAGTACGCGACATTAAGAACGAGTTATGAGAATAAAATGAAGTCACCTTGTCGTGCCGCATGCAAGAACAATGGCGGTATCTGTTCTGGTTGCCATCGGACAATTACAGAAATTATTCAATGGAAAGATAAAACGGATGAGCAGCGAGACGAGCTCATCGAGCAGATCACAGGTAACGACTCAACACATGACTGTCCTGAGTGTGGTAGCCAATCTCACTGCGATATCGAGGCAGGGAAAGAAACCTGCTGGTGCTTTGACGTTGAATCCAGAGAGCTACCAAAACCACAACAAGGGCAAAAATGCCTTTGCCGTAAATGCTTAGAGAAGAAGCCTATCGAATAATAAATTTTACCCAAACAACCCATGTATGGCCGTTGTTTGGGTAGAAACGTTTACTTCACCGCCAGTGCTTGGGCATCGAACTTCACACCATCCCACCCTGTTACCATAAAATTACGAATATTCTGATGGTCGTTGTTATCTGGGTGTTGTAAGACATCCTCACGGTAAAAACGACCAAAGCAAGCTAACGTCGCATCCTTGTCCAAACCGTTGAGTAAACCAAACGCAAAGATCTTACACGAACCATTATTCTCTCCGGCACCATTTTGTATCTCGCCGTTTATAAAAGACGTTGGCGTGAAATCGTAATTTGCCTCAATGACCGCGATTGTGGTTTCAAATTCGATTTTCTCTGGTTGTGACGCAAGTGCATCCAAAAATTGTTTCAGTTCCATGTAAATTCCAAATCCTCTTGCCACTGCTCTGTTTCGAACAACAAGTGACATATATGTTTCATAAAAAGCTAATACAAAGGTCATGAATAATACATACATTCAATGCGTTAACAAAATACGCTCAAGTCAATGCACCAACGTCTTTTACTCAAAAACCTGAATAATTATTCCATGCATTGAACTCTGTTGCATCAACTCAATTAGGAAAAACCATGAACACAACCGTTAAGGCAATCAGAGTATTCGCTCTTTCTTCCCTCGCCATTGCATGTAGTGTGCAAGCCGAAGAGGCAAACACAACGTACAGTTTACAATGTAAACCGACTAACGCACCGACTTCAACAGGAGTCCCCCTTAAGGGTCTAACGTTTGTCGGCACTTCAGTGGCAAGTTCGCCTTTTAACACTTCAGCGGCAGAGATTGTTACCTACGATGCGTGTACTGATAAGCTTTATGTAGTAAATGCGCAAGCACAACGCGTTGATGTGTTAGAAATGGATGACAATAGCGTACCTTCATCAAACACCTACATTGACTTAACAAGCGCTGGGAAATCAGCCGGGGTTGAGATCGGCGCCGCGAACAGTGTGGCGGTCAATGGTGGTCTCATCGCGGTTGCGATAGAAAACAGCAACAAACAACACAACGGCATCATAGCACTATACCGTTCGGACTCCCTTGAGCTCATCACAACCTATCCTGCTGGTGCACTACCAGATATGGTGGGCTTCTCTAAAGACGGTCGTTACATTGCGACCGCCAATGAAGGCGAACCCAATGGCGACTACAGCGTCGATCCTGAAGGTAGCGTCACGCTCATTGATCTAAGTACAGGCGTAAAAAGTGCGCAAGTGACTCAAATCGGCTTCAATGAGTTTGATAAAGGCAGGAAAAACGAACTACCAGAACATGTCCGCATTTCTGCGCCAAACGCAAGTGTTGCGCAAGACCTTGAGCCAGAATACTTAACGTTTGGAGCGAATGGAAAAATCTATGTCGCCTTACAGGAAAACAACGCCTTGGCGATCATCAACCCAGAAAGCAAATCTGTAGAGAAGATCGTCGCCTTAGGTGAGAAATCGTGGTCAGACTCTAAATTAGATGCATCAAACAAAGACAAAACCGTTGGTAACTTCAAAAGCTATCCTCAATTGGTCGGCTTATACATGCCAGATACGTTAGATAGCTATACGGTTAATGGGAAAACTTACATCGTCTCTGCTAACGAAGGTGATGGCCGTGAATACGGATTTACAACCACTCAAGAGCTGTGCGATCAAAAAGGCTTTAAGTGGGATGAAGATGACTACGCGGGTAGCGATGATTACGCCAGTAAACAAGGTACCTGTCTAAGCCATGTTGATGAAGTCCGAGGGAAAAAGCTTAACGTGGAGAGTGCTCACCCTCTTGCAGACGCGCTCAAGGACAACGACCAATTGGCACGTCTTAAAGTAATCAAGCCAGAAAAGACGTTGTCTGCCAACGAGAATGTACAGGCTTTTGGCGCGCGATCTTTCTCCATTTGGGATGAGAATGGCAAACTTGTTTTTGATAGTGGTGATGAATTTGCAACGTTCGCTTACCAAAATCAAGGTCAAAACTTTAACAGCACCAACGACAACAATAGCAGTGGTGATGACCGCAGCGATGATAAGGGGACGGAACCAGAAGCGATTGAAATTGCGCATATCAACAACCGCGACTACGCCTTTATTGGCCTGGAGCGCCAAGGCGGAATCATGGTTTACGATATTACCATTCCTGAGCAAGCTAAGTTCCTGCACTATGTTAATCACCGTGATTACGGCCAGCCTGTCTGCACCGAAGTTGACGACGGTGAATGTGCGAACGATACCTACAACCCAAAAGCAGGCGATTTAGGTCCGGAGTCGATCCATTACTTTACTCGCAATGACCATCACTTTATTGCGGTAGGCAATGAGGTATCGGGTACTACCTCTGTATATCGAATAGAATTCTAAGACGACAACAAATACGTAAAAAAACCACGCCCGCGTCGGTATGCGGCGTGGTACTTTGCTCTATGAGGGCAATACTATATCAGCTCATCGCACTTGGACGCACAGATAAAGTCATTCTTGTGTAACCCCTTAATCGAGTGACTCCACCATGTTACCGTCACCTTCCCCCACTCTAATAGAATTGATGGATGGTGAAACTCCTCTTCAGCCAACTCAGCTATCTGGTTGGTGAATGCCCAAGCTTGCTTAAAGTTCTTAAATTTATACACCTTCTCGAGTTGAGAAATGCCGTCTCTGTCTAGGATTTTCCAGTCTGACAGTTGCAGAAGTAGAGACTGTTGTTCCTCTGTATTTAAGGCGATGGCGTCGAGGCTACAAGCTTCGCATTTTTGTTCATTCAACATGAGCGGGTTCCTTTGGTTCAAAGAGTGGAGGAAGCAAACCAGCGTCAATCGCGAGATCGGCTTGCTTTAAAAGATTTAACTGGCTAATGCGATACAATTGTGAAAAATCATCTATCACATAATACTTGGGCTGCATGATATCGATCCGATAAGGCGTTCTTAACACCGTTTGTAAGTCGAATTCCTCACGAATCGCCTCATCGCTTTCCAATGCGTAGATGGTTTCCCCCGGAGAAGACAAAATACCTCCTCCGTATATTTTTGTACGGTTACCTTCTTTAACCAGGCCAAACTCAACCGTAAACCAATATAGACGGGCGAGATAGGCTCTCTGCTTAGACGTTGCCGCTTGACCGAGTTGCCCATAGTGTTCAGTAAATGCAGCAAAATCGGGATTGGTTAACATCGCACAGTGACCAAATATTTCGTGGAAAAAATCGGGTTCCTGTAAATAATCGAATTCCTCACGACTGCGAAGAAACGTAGCGACAGGGAATCGTTTGTTACCTAACAGATTAAAAAATCGATCGAAGTCAATGAGCGCAGGCACAGGCTCTACCTGCCAGCCTGTTGCCTCCTTCAACACTTTGTTTACTTCAGGGAGCTGGGGGACACGATCGGTTGGCAAGTTAAGCAACGCCAAACCGTGTAGATACGCATCACAAGCACGATCTTGAATCACACTCATTTGTCGGCTGACCAGATCGCGCCAAATCGCGTCTTCCTCTGGGCTCCATTCAACCTTCCCTTCCTGGTTGACAGGCTTAGAATGATACTGAGTCATGGCACACCTCGATTAACAATCCTTTTACATAAAGCCTATCCGGACTCATTGCAGCTTCCAATCCCATTGCGTCACTCTTAGCGCCTTCGCGCTGTAACATATTGTTTACAAAACTCTGTAACATCATGATTTTATTGACAGTCAATAAATTATCGCAAGTTTGACTTTATTAGATAATCCTCTCACACTTAACTTGTTAGCATTTTGTTATGAGAAGGGCAGAGGGACAATGCGCCAAAGCAATAAAGTATGGCAACCGAGCGAAAATCGTATCGACGAAGCCAACCTGACCCAGTTTATTGAACACGTAAACAAGCAGGGCAATAACATCCGAAGCTATTCGGAGTTACATCAATGGTCTTTGGACAATACCGAACAATTTTGGCAAGAGGTATGGTTGTTTTGTGACGTCATTGGTAACCCAGGTGATACAGTAAAAATTCAGGGAGACAGCAAATGGCAACAACCCATAGTGAATCGGGATACGATTTGGTTTCCTGACGCTCATATCAATTATGCCGAAAATTTGCTTAGCTTTGCGTACCAAAAGCCTGACGATTTAGCCATTTGGTTTGAAAACGAGCAAGGAGAAAAGCAAACCTATACGTGGCAATTGCTCTGCGATGAGGTATCCAGTGTTCAACAATGGCTCAAAGAATGTGACATCAAACCAGGAGATGTCGTAGCTGGATACCTGCCCTACCTACCCCAGACCATTGTCGCGATGTTAGCCACCACAAGTTTAGGTGCAACCTGGACATCAACGTCACCGGACTTTGGTGTTGACAGTGTTTTGGAAAGATTTGGCCAAGTAAAACCAAAAGTCCTATTTATCTGTGATGGCTATACGTTCAACGGTAAAACGTTCGACATGACAGATAAAAACCACAAGCTTGCAGAAAACCTACAAGGGCTTAAGCAAGTTTGTCAGATTAGTAACCTAAAGCCACATATATGCGAATGCGATGTATGTACTCAAGATTGGCAGAACGTCCTCAATCAATATTCGCCAGAATCTGTCTTTTTTCATCGCGGCCGTTTCAATGATCCATTGTTTATTCTCTACTCCTCTGGAACGACGGGAAAACCCAAGTGCATCGTTCACTCGGTTGGTGGCACCATCATTAACCATGTAAAAGAGCATCAACTGCATTGCGATGTGCAACCGAATGATCGAGTGTTTTATTACACAACGTGTGGTTGGATGATGTGGAACTGGCACGTATCCGCATTGGCAAGTGGCGCTTGCTTAGTCATTTTTGATGGTAGCCCAATCTACCCGAGCCACAAAGTACTTTGGACATTAGCGCAAAAGGCACAAGTCACTTTGTTTGGCACTTCCGCTAAGTACCTAGAAGCGATGGAAAAAGTAGGCTACTCACCGAAAGACAGCGATGATTTTCCATCACTGAAAACCATCTGCTCGACGGGCTCTGTCCTATTTCCCGAACAATTTGATTACGTGTACCGGCACATAAAAGAAGACGTTCATTTAGCGTCTATTTCTGGGGGTACGGACATATGTGGCTGCTTTGTTCTAGGTAACCCTATTTCTCCTGTTTATCGCGGAGAGTGCCAGGGCGCTGGATTAGGGGTGGATGTCAAAGTATTCAACCCGCAAGGTCACAGTATTGTCGGTGAACGTGGCGAACTGGTATGTGTTAATAGCATTCCCAACTTTCCATCCCAATTCTGGAATGACTTCGGTGAGCGCTACCACCATGCGTATTGGGACAAGTTTCATAATGTTTGGCATCATGGGGATGACGTCGAAGCAACCGAAACGGGTGGCTATATTTTCTATGGTCGCAGTGACACAACGCTAAATCCGGGTGGTGTACGAATAGGCACCTCTGAAATTTACCAGCAAGTCAATGCAATAGATGGCATTGTAGATTCGATTGCCGTGGGCAAAGAAATCGATAGAAATGAACAGATCTGGCTGTTTGTTCAGCTCGCAGACAGCGAGACATTGAGTGATGAATTAATTGCGAAGATCAAAACACAACTGAAACTTTCCTGCTCTCCTCGACACGTACCGAGTGCGATTTTTGCTATCAGTGACATACCGAAGACTCGGTCAGGAAAGCTCGTGGAACTCGCCGTTAAGCAAGTGATCAATGGCAGAGACGTTGATAACCTTGGTTCAATAGCCAATGCACATGTGTTAGATGAAATAAGAGCACGAATCTAGGCGTAGATCATGTTCGGGATTTAGCCTGGGTGTTAACGATAAGTAGACGTTAAAGACAACAAAAAGCGAGCGTTAAATCGCTCGCTTTTGGTTAATGTTCATTATTCAAAACTTTTGCTGGGGCGATATCTACGCCTGACTCTGTAGTCAAAACGCAATGCTTATCGCCTTAGCGACGACCAATACCCATTACAACCGCTATCGTTTGAGTATCTGAGGTAATGTCAAATACCTTTTTTGCTTCTACTTCTGAAAAGCCCGCTTTTTTCAGCGCTTGCTCAGAGCGAGCAACGGTAAAACCTTCACTTTCTGGATCCGCCGCCCAGTCGAAGTGCACAAAGTAACCACCGCAATTGAGGATAGAAAGTGCAATTTTTAAAGAAGCGTCCAAATCATCGACAAAGGCTAGAACTGACGAGGCGACCACAAGATCAAACTGGCCGCGAAACGCCGGATGCTGCGCGACTAAACCTCTCGACAGCACGTCTACGACCGGTTCTACGTTAGCAAGCTCTTTCTTGTCTAACTCTTCAATCATACTTTCTGATGCATCTAGCGCCACGATATCTTTTACAATCGGTGACAATAATTGGCTTAACTGTCCTGTCCCGCATCCAAAGTCTAGCACCTTAAGACCATTAAGCTGAGTTAATCGTTGTAACTGCTCAAATACTGACTGCGCAAATTTCTCTGTTGCTGGATTGGATTCCCAGTTTTTTGCTAAGCCGTCCCAATCTTGTGCCATCGTGGCCTCCATGTTCACTTCTTATGCCCCACATATCACCGTTAGACGTCAAGGTACTCACTAGCGCCTTGAGACTGTATAGGGTACCCCAAAATCGTTAAAAGGCCATAGACTTATCTGGCGAATTACTGTTTTTTTCGATAATCTTTCACAGCTTTGAGAGCACAGCGACACGCTGCTCTTCTTTCATATAAATTTTATTTTTGGTTATGTTAAATCATGAACTTAGCTCAAGTAGAAGCTTTTTGCGTTATTGCCGATTGTGGCTCCGTTTCGGAAGCCGCACGCCACCTTGAATGCAATCGAACCAAACTCAGCATGTCAGTTAAGGCGCTAGAAAAAGACCTTGGCGTTGAATTGTTTGTACGAACAGGGAATCAATTAACGCTGTCAGAAGCGGGCAAAGCGGTGTACAAAGATTGTGAGTACCTGTTGGTCACTGCGCAACGTATCCGTAAAACATGCGCTCAGGTTACTGAAGGCTTTAACGCAGAAGTCTGGGTAGCTCGTGATGACTCACTCCCTGATGACCTTTGGCAGGAGCTTTCGCATAAACTGAATAATCGCTACCCTTCTACGGCCTTTAACCTCATTTTGGCCTCTAGCGGTGACTTAGCCAACTTAGTGGTAACACAGCAAGTCGACTTCGCGTTTGGTGTTGACTATGAAAGAGTCGACGACCCGCATATTGTTTATAACCCTCTCGGCAAAATTCGTATGATGTCAGTTTGCAGTGCAGAGCACCGACTAAGTAAAATGCGCCGTGTATCCGACGAGGATTTACGCAGTCAAATGCAAGCACTGATGGTCTACTTGAATGAAAAAGACAATCCAGAATTACAACCTTTTTCAACACGTTACATTGGCTTTTCTAGCTTCGATTACATGCTAAATACCATTTTGGAAGAAGATGCCTGGGGGGTGTTGCCTGAACCACTCATCCGCCATTATTTACGTCAACAAAAACTGGCAGTCATTAAACACACTTACGGTTTAACGCAAGAAGATTACTGTATGTTCGCGCCTAATGGCCAAATCGAGCACCCAGCAATGACTTGGTTAGCTGATAAACTCAGTGATTATTTATTTGACTTCTAACTATTTCGCACTGACTGTCAATATTACTGACACCACAAATCTCACATAACTAGCTGTTTTTAAACAAATTAAATTAAACCACTCCTAATTCACTTGCTAAAAATAAAGTTAGTAGTTGCCTTAATTACCCCTAGCGACAAGAATACTGGGTAATAATACAACCAGGCATCTTTTATGTGTGACAGAACAAGTAAAAACGAAAACCACGTGCTCACTACCTCAGCCCTTTTAGCTTCGGGCTTTGCGGTCATGGGCATGGTTCTTGGCTTGGCTGTCGGCTCCATTGTCATCGTATTTGACGGTGTATATTCTTTGGTTAGCTTACTGTTAACATTATTGTCACTGGCCGCCTCTTACTACATCAACAAGCCTTCTAAATCAGTATTTCCTTTTGGAAAAGCGGTCTTAGAGCCTATCGTCATCGCGATCAAAGCCATCGTTATATTGATTGTGGTTTTGTTTTCTTTGTATTCTGCGCTCTCTGCGATTATGTCTGGTGGTCGAGAAGTTGATGCGTCTGCTGCTACCCTGTTCGGCATCGTGAATGTGTTAGGTTGTGGCTATGCGTGGTGGTTTATGGCTAAACGGAGCCGCCATTTTTCATCGGGCTTGATTGAGGCAGAGAAAAAGCAGTGGCAAATGGATACGCTACTCAGCGTTGCGGTTACACTTGGCTTTGTTTCGGCTTGGCTAGTATCGATATCTCCATTTTCCGAGTATGCTGTCTATGCCGACCCAATGATGATGATTCTTATGGGCTTTTATTTCCTTAAAGTTCCATTTGATATGCTGTGCGGAGCATTGCGTGAACTACTTATGATGGCTCCGAGTAAAGAGTTGTGCCAAGTGGTCGGGCACGATGTATTAGAAATAAACAAAGCCTCTGACCATCAGTTAAAAGTCGCGGGAATCACTAAAGTGGGGCAAGAACTACGAGTAAATATCGATCTGCGCGTTGACAATGACACGCTTGAGTTAGAAACGTTAGAGCAAACAAGACATCAGTTAACTAAGCGCCTGTCCAAGCACAAGTTTAAATTGCAGTTGCAATTAAACGTGGCGACTTTTTAGACCTTCTTTATTCCAAATCCCCTATCTAAGCTAAGCGACTAATTGGGCGCTTAGCTTTCCCCAATAATCTCACGCCGCCTCTTGGTATTTTTATTCTGCCGTTTGTTCTTTGATTACTACTCAACAGGAGATTAAAGCAATCAAGTTCATCCTAGGGCCTGTCAAAAGCAATGATTAACCCGACTTCAGATAATAAGTGCGACATTCAATGTGGTATTTTATTAAAGTGAAATTAAAAACCATACTCAAAGAGTGCTCTGGTGCTTGAACTGTATAGTGCTAGCACTCTATGCTGATTGAAACCAATGCAAACTTATATACAAGGAGTGGGAAAATGAAAAAAGTCGCAGTCATCCTCAGTGGCGCTGGTGTTTATGATGGAACAGAGTTACATGAAGCCGTTTTAGCACTCCATGCGGTTGAAAAAGCAGGAGCCACTTGGCATTGCTTCGCTCCCAATATTGACCAGCTCCATGTGATTAATCATCTCACTGGAGAAGAAACAAACGGTTCGCGAAATGTACTAGAAGAAGCCGCTCGAATCGCGCGTGGTAATATTGAGGATGTTGCCAAACTCAACGTCGACGACTTTGATGCTTTGTTGATCCCTGGTGGGTTTGGCGCAGCAAAAAATCTTACCGACTTTGCGGTCTCTGGCGCGGAATGCTCCATCAATACGCATGTTGCTCAAGCATGTCGCGGGTTCGCAAACGCCAAAAAACCTGCTGGTTATCTGTGCATTTCTCCTATCATCATTCCTATGATTTATGAGCAAGGTGTAAAAGGAACCATTGGCAATGATGAAGCGACCGCTACCGCCTTTAACCTGATGGGAGGCGAGCATATTGAATGTAAAGTGGAAGACATTGTTTTTGACGAGAAATACAACGTTTTATCGACACCGGCTTATATGTTGGCCGAAACTATTTCGCAAGCGGCAGCAGGCATAGATAAGCTCGTATCTAAGCTGATAGAAATTAGCTAATAACTTAAATCTATTCTGTGACCTCACGAAAGTGAAGTCTATTACTAACCAAACCCTCGAAAAACGTTCGGGGGTTTTTACATCTTTATACAGTTCTTTCCCTGACAAACTCCGTCGTTAGGTGCTAGCTTCTATTAATAAACATACTCAAATTGGAAGGAACCATGAGAACTATTGCTATAACTTTGCTCTGCTGCCTCTCTTTCGCAGTAAATGCCACGGAGTACAAAGTAAAAGAAATTGCTCAAGGATTTCACATTCCGTGGGGCATAGAGTTTTTAGATGAGCAGCAACTGTTGGTCAATGAAAAGAACGGCACAGTTTCATTACTCAACGTGGAATCCGGTCAGAAAGATAAACTGTTCACCGTTCCAAACGTCAATACCAGCGGTCAAGCAGGTTTGCTTGATGTTGCACTGGCACCGAACACCAATCCCAAAAAGCCACAACTCTTCTTTACCTATAGCAAACGGACTGCAAAAGGAAATACGGTTGCCCTAGCAACCGCAGAGCTTGAAGAAAGCGCATTAGTCAACTGGCGAGACCTTTTTATCGCTGATGCGTATACCGATACAAGTCGGCACTTTGGCAGCCGCATTGCGTTTGTTGAAGGTAAAGTCTATTTCTCTATCGGTGATCGTGGAGAGCGTGAGAACGGACAAAATACGCAAACTCATGCCGGCTCAATTCTGCGCCTCAACCTTGATGGTTCGGTTCCCGATGATAACCCTTTTGACGCATCGACCGCCCGTCCAGAAATTTGGAGCTATGGCCACCGAAACCCACAAGGACTCTTTTACGATAAGGCAACCAAGCAGCTCTGGTCTATAGAGCACGGTCCTCGTGGTGGCGATGAAATTAACCTAATCAAAAAAGGCATGAACTATGGCTGGGCCACCGTATCTCAAGGTCAGGAATACTGGGGCCCGCTTGATGTCGGAGACGCGAAGTCCTTACCGGGAATGGAAGACCCAAAACTGGTTTACATCCCGTCTATCGCCCCAAGCAATTTACTCGTGTATCGAGGAAATCAATACCCTGAACTGAATGGGAAAATCGTCGCAGGCGCACTTAAACTGACGCATATTAACGTTGTAAGTATAGAGAACAACAAACTGTCGGAATACACACGACTGCTGGAAGCTTTGGGTGAAAGAATAAGAGACATTACAACCAGCCCAGATGGACATATTTACTTTTCAACAGACAGTGGAAAGATATTCCGTTTAGAGAAGGCGTAGGCCGTATAATGCGTTCATTTAAGCGTAAGACACCTGTTCGTGTTAAACCATGTTTACGAGGTAACTATGACGCCCTTCCCTTTGAATATAGAGAGCATTAAAGCGGTCATTTTCGACTTGGACAACACGTTGGTCAGTTCGGATATGGACTTTAACGGGCTGCGCCACCAACTGGGCTGCCCTCCAACTGAGGACTTATTAACGTTTGTCGAACAGCTAGAGCATCCAAATCAGAGAGAACATGCACACAACGTCATTTTCGACCATGAGATCTCTGACGCGGAACATTCACATCCTTTATTGGGTTGTCACGAATTGTTGACCTATCTGAAAAGCAATCATATTAAGACAGCCATTGTGACACGTAATTGCCAAATAGCGACGCAACGCAAGTTGCAACATAACAACATTGAAGTCGAACTTGTCATTACGCGCGAATGTTATCCACCTAAGCCCGATCCATTAGCGCTGCAAATGTTGGCGAAAGAGTGGCGACTCATGCCCAGAGAAGTACTGTATGTGGGTGACTTTATTTATGATTTACAAGCCGCCTACAATGCAAAGATGCCATCTTGCCTCATCCATCATGGTAAGCAGCTATCGTTTCATCAATCCGCGTCACTTGCGGTGGCAGAGTTGTTAGACCTTCTTGAACATTTCAATGTAAAGCGTGTCATTGAAAATAACTAGAGCGTCATTAAAGTAGACTAAGGAGCACACCAGTGCTCCTTTGACCATTTTACGGATTTTAGCCTTGTAGATAAGCGTTAAGCATCCACATTAACTTTTCTTGCTCGCGAATATAATCACTCATTAACGCCGCAGTACCTTCATCTCCGGCTTCACTGGCGTTGGCTAGAATCTCGCGCTGACTAACAAGCAGAACGCTAAATCCGTCGACTAACCCTTTCACACAGTCATTTCCAGAGACAGCGTTCTGGTGCTCTTTTATCTTGCTTGATGCCAAATAGCGACTAAATGCGTGCTCTGGTGTGTGACCCAAAGTCAAAATTCGTTCAGCAAGCTCATCAATTTTGGTTTGAAGATCTGTATAAATCTCTTCGAACTTCAGGTGCAGTTCAAAGAACTGGTGTCCTTTAATGTTCCAGTGGTAGCCACGCGTATTCATGTACAGCACTTGGTAATGGGCAAGTAGCTGATTCAACTGCAGTGCTAGTTGTTCTGACTGTTGGCTATCAAGACCAATTAAGTTAACTTGTGTGCTCATCATCTAGCTCCTATGTATGATTCAATTTAAATTTGCAGCGTTTACTTCTCACTGCTGATGGAATCATTCTAGGATTGTGGACTGGGTAAAGGAATTCGGTTATGGCTATAGCTTCGATAACCAATATCAATGGATCTGTCGACGCACTTAAACAGACAATAAAATGGTATGTGAATCCAAACACTCCGCAAGACAACTGAAGAATGTTTGGCTATATGTTTACGCTGTATATTTACGCTGTTTTAAATGTGGCCATTTGCTGGTTAAGCTCTGTCACTTGTTGTTTGACTTGCATCGACGTCTCAGAGGCGTGTTGGCTGTTTGACGAAACCTGACTGACCGCGTGAGTGATATCCTCCATCAGGCCAGTAATCGATTCCGTTGCATGGGACTGCTGCTCTGCGGCGGCGGCAAGCTCAGCCATTTGTCCATTCAGCGAACTGATTTGCTCAGTGGTGGATACCAATTTTGTCACCGCTTGTTCAATATGTTCTGCGCCACGCTCTGCCAGTGACTGGCTATGCTCAATCTCTTTTACCACTCCATGAGTCGAGCGCTGAATCGCATGAATAATGCCATTAATTTCTGACGTTGATTCCGTAGTTCTTGTCGCTAGCATACGTACCTCATCAGCGACAACCGCAAAACCACGCCCTTGTTCACCAGCCCGCGCCGCTTCGATAGCTGCGTTGAGAGCCAACAAATTGGTTTGCTCAGCTAATCCTTCAATGACTTCCGTCACACGGCCAATGGCCTCACTCTCTTTACTCAACAACGTTACTTGAGTGCTCGCATTTTCTACACTGGTATACAAACTCTCCATCGTGGCTTTATTTTGCTCTAACGACTCGCGCCCCTGATCGATCTCACTGTTCGACTCAGACAGTTTGTGTACCGATTGATTGGCTTGATCGAGTGTATTGCGCGCAGCTATGGCGATTTCTTCAAGCTGCCGTCCCATTTCAACAATATTCGTTTGCTGCTGTTCAACATGGCTGGACGTGACTTGAGCCGACTGTAAAAGCTCACCCATGCTAAATTCGACTTGGCTAGCCTTACCACTGACCCCAGAAACAATACCAGCTAAAGATTCATTCATCCTATTGATGGCGTTAGTTAGAACAGAAAGCTCATCATGGCCAGTCACGGCTAATGCGGGCTGCGAGACATCACCAGAAGCAATGATTTTTGCTCTCTCGGATACCTTCTGTACCCGACGACCAATGTTATTACCCATAAACTTGGAGATAGCTATCGCTGCGGCTAAAACAAGCGCACCGGCAATCAACATAGAAGACAGCACATTTTGGATCGATTGATTGATCCCCTGTCCACTTTGATTGGCGCGTTCCTGTTGTTCGCGTACGACCGTTTCTAAGCTGTGATCAAGTGCATCTGCTGCTGGCAACAACTCGTTCGCCATCAACAAATTGGCTTTATTCCATTCAGCAGATTGGCGCAAAGCGATTACTTGCTTGGCGAGAGGAAAATAAAGTTGCTGCATTTCCTTAAACAGAGACCAAAGTGATTGGTCGTTGTCAGAAAGCCTATCAATTTTTTCATCGATTTCGGCTACTGACTGAGTATGGAACTTAATCAAATCATTATATTTATCAAGGTGATCTTGATTTCCATACAAAAGAAAATCACGTAGTGCAGACAAAGCATTTGCCAATGAAGTATAGCTGTCAGCATAGACTTTAAAAAGGCGTTTGCGATCTCCGCCAAAGGGGTTTCCAGACTCTTCATTGATCAAGCTTTGGATTTGATCCAATGCAACTTCAGCAATCGGTGCGGCTTCATTAATAAATAAATTGTGAGCTGGGAGGTTTTCTTCGCTATGACTCAACGCTATCAATTGGTTAAGTAGGTCCTTAACCGCGTTCCACTGACTCTGAATGGTTTGAAATTCCTGTTCAGGGATCAATGCTTGTAAAGTAGGCAAAGATTCATCGGTCGAAGTCATAATTGTTTGAACATTTTGGCTCAATTCTGTACCTGTCGCTTCATTTTCGCCTCCAAGCAACATATAGGCACGAATAGAGGATAACGAAGCGTGTACGGATTGCTGAATAGCCCGGCTGGTGTCTACAGTAGGCAAATCAGAAACAAGCAACGACGAAGCATGCTGTTCAACAACGGTAATATTTCGATAAGTAAATACCGATGATGCCACAAAAAGCACGGCCAACAACAAAAAGCTTAGCTGTAACTTTCTTGATATCGTAAGGTTCATCCATAAACTCCTGACAACGATGAGCGATTTAACCCCGGTAACTTCAAATTACAGAATGTCGTGCCTTATCCGTTGACAGATCCATCAGCCAAGTATTCTCGGAAAAACCAAACACCTTGAAGTTAAGTGAGTATAAATATACCAATATTTACAAAAATGTTAAATAAAATCATTGAAAATGAATGGTATTCAAGTTTTTCTTCGACTTTAGGCCCATTCATTAGCAAGATGAGCTGAACAACAAGACACCCAAACCATGACTGGTTCATGAATCAAATAAACGTGGAACCCATTGAGAGGAGCGTCGAGAATGAAACAAATCGATAACTTAACACCAGCGGAAACTAAAAAGCCCTATTCAAAATCCTCTTTAAAGAGTGCTTTGAATAGGGCTTTTCGCCTTTATGCTTCGCTTTCCGATTAAAACTTCCTTTCCCTTTCTTCGCTTTAACTACTCTCGTTTTAAACAGTTGGCTGGTGACGACGGCTTTTAGCGCGTTGTCTTTAATTTGCCCTCTGCCGAACTCAGTGTCTTGCTCAGTGACATTCAGCGGAGGTTTAGATTTATGCTTTGCCATAAAATCTCCTCAATGGTCAAACCAGATGGAACAAAAATTAAGACTTTGAATCAATTTTGTAGATTCGGTTGTATTTTATACTAAAAAAATTCACTTCGTTGTCATTTATTTGAAATCCAGTCAAAAACATGCTGGGTAAAAGGTGACTGGATACAAATAATTGACTTAAAGTGCCAATAAATGTTGACTCTCAGCGTATTTAACCTAGACTCAAAGCCGGCTAGAAAGAAAGTTCTTTGTTTTCACATTTCGTTGGATTTCTCGTGATTCCGTCGTCCTGTGGTACGCAATAGCAATTTATTTTTCCACGCTATAAGCGCCGTTGAGGCGAAAGATTACACGTTATAATTAGGAAATAGACATGTCTAACACAGCTACTGGCACAGTTAAGTGGTTCAACGAAACTAAAGGCTTCGGTTTCATTCAACAAGAAAACGGCCCTGACGTATTTGCTCACTTCTCTGCAATCACTGGTGACGGCTTCCGTACTCTAGTTGAAGGCCAGAAAGTAGAATTCGTTATCTCTCAAGGTCAAAAAGGCCCTCAAGCAGAGCAAATCAAAGTACTTTAATTTCTAAAGAATTTGATACGATAGCCAGCTTTTAAGCTGGCTATTTTTTTGCCTACTCCCAAGTAACCTGACATCAAGTGCGCTGTCACATAAACTACTGATCACGTCCATGGCTCTAAAACCAACCATTTATAAGTTTCGTATCGCGATTTCTGATATGAACAACGATTATTACGACTCCAAAAACCTGACGATCGCCCTTCACCCTTCGGAGAAGCCACAACGCATGTTGGCGAGAGTATTAGCCTACTGCCTGAATGCCCAAAATAACTTGGAGTTTACTAAAGGTCTATCCTCCATTGAGGAGCCAGATTTATGGCATGTCGCGGATGACCAAACCATTGTTGAGTGGATAGAAATTGGGGAGCCCGAGCCAGACAGAGTCAAAAAAGCCTCCCGCTTAGCGAAACAGGTCAAAGTTTACAGCTTCAACACCAAAAGCTCCGTATGGTGGGACAAAGTCATCAATAAATTTTCGATGCTGCCGGTCAGTGTATATAGCTTTGATTACGACGCTATCGATAGCATTTGTCATAGCCTTGACCGAGGGGCCAACCTGTCTGTTATGATTTCGGGTACGTCTATATTTGTTGATATTAACGATCAACATGTCGAAGTTACATTGAAGGAGTTGCAAAGCCATGACGCCTCTTAATGAATTGATTCAAGAGATGGGATTCACTGATATTCCATTTATCAAAGAGCATGCCGTGGCAAATCAACGTTGGCTGCAGCAACAAGCACCTTTATTCGAGCGTGTTTGTGAACACAAACCTAGTACCGCGCCAACTCTTCATCTTCTTGGCTTGCTAACCAAATCTCACATTGAAGCCAGTGCCTTGTATGAGCAACAAGCTCATTCTACTCAGCAGATGCAGCAAGTACTGACTGACACCTTAGGTGATGAACACGCAAGCAAGTTTACCAACCCAGTAACGGAAGATCTTATTCTTATCACCCATTTATGGCTTTACACGCAAGGGTATTTAAATATGGACTTCAGTTTGGCACACGATCATGCCCAGCAAACCCAACAGTCATTGCAACATGAACTTGTTATCAAGCGAGTTGATATCGACGCGTTTAGAACTGAGTTAATGCAAAGCTTTTACTTAGGTAAAGAAGCAAACTCAACTTCTAGCGACGGTATTTTGGGATGGGTAAAGCGGATCTTATCCTCATAAAAAGCATGGTTTTATCCATCTCGAACACCTGATAGACTCCCTCTCAAGACGCGACACGCACTCCTTATTCATGTTCATCAGGGACCTATCATGAAGTTTATTCGTTGGTTTTTAGGCAAGATCATCTTATTGCTCAATGCTGTTTTTTCACCGAGTGGGATCAAACGCAGCGCGGAAGAACAAAAAATCGTAGATGACAAAGCCAAGCAGTTTGCTCTCTATCAATTTGATGCCTGCCCGTTTTGTGTCAAAGTACGTCGTGCAATGAAACGACAGTCGGTCAAAATCGAGCTACGTGATGCGAAAAACGATGCACAGCACCGTCAAGAGCTTGAGCAGGGCGGCGGACGTATTAAAGTACCGTGTTTGCGTATTGAAAAAGATGGCGCAACCCAATGGCTTTACGAGTCATCCGACATTGTCGCCTACATCGAGAAAGAGTTTGCTTAATTTTCTCTTTCCAAACAACTGCTTCACTCAACCGAAAAGAGACAGCCAATATGGTTGTCTCTTTGCGATTTTAGCCTAGATAAAGATGAGTAACAGTTAGTCAGTCACAAGCAGCATCAGCTCAACACGTCGATTACAAGCTTTCCCACTCGAGGTCGCATTGGTACATTGCGGCACATGCTCACCAAATCCGCGCGAGAAAACACGCTGCTTTGGCATATTGGTGGCTAATAGCTGTTTCTCAACTTCACGAGCGCGTTTTTCTGATAGCGAGTCGTTAAAACTGGCAGCTCCAGTGCTGTCCGCATGACCATCAATAACAACATCCACATCACTACGATCTGCAAGGTAATACCCCAAGTTCTTTAACCAATCCCGTGATTGTCGAGATAACTGTGAAGAACCGGTCTGAAAGTGGACGCGATCATTGAGTCTCACCATTAAATGTCCGCCGCGAACCGTTTCATGGGCAATATTGTGTCTGTCCAAAAACATTTCTAGCGAAGTGACTTTCTGTGATTCCCCGACAGGCATACGTGACGCTTGGCGGACTTGAGGCGATGCAACGGCACGTGGCGCGCTGGCATACCCCCACTCTGGATGCCTCAACTCAGAGTTGGTTTTCGGGGCTGTATCCAGCATATTTCCGCCAGGCATCATTTCATCGCTGAGATTACTGCACCCAGCGAGAATGCCACATATGATTAAGATCCATTGTTTCATACCGTTACCAACATAGATAAATTCTTATTGATTGTGTCGACCTACAGCTTGATTTCTTTAGCTGTAGTCAAACACAACCCGTATATTCAGGCTTATTATACAGTTATTAAGTAATAGCCTGTCACCAATACGCATGCACTTTTTGCATATACTGTTAGCATATATTGTGCCATTGCAGACAATGAAAAATGGGTCATAGAACGATGCAATATTCATTGAGCCGTCCCCAACTTAAGTGTAACAAGTGGTTTTAATGGTTTTCGTCGCTAACGTTAACCGATAAACTAGTGAAAACATTCAAACTTAGATAAAAACATGTTTAAAACCGTTTCTAAAGGCCTAGCTATCATTGCCGCGATCGCTGCCCTGTCAGCATGTGACAACGGCAATATTCAGCCACAACAGGGTAAACAATATGACGTTTTGCCTACCTCACTCCAAGAGTTTGAGCTACCACCGCTTACTGAAGCTTTCTCTTTAACCTGTGGGCATTGCAGATCGATGGAAGAATACATTCCTCAAATCGAATCATTGACCAACCAACAGGTCCAAAAAGTGCACGTCACTTTTAATAAAAGCGCACAAATCAGCGCGATAATTTTCTACACAGCGGTAATGCAATTAGACGCAATGCCAGACAAAGCGTTTATGGCCGATCTTTTCTCTGCAGTACAAATGGGACCAGAAGCTTCAGCAGAAGAACGCCAAGCGGCAGTAGAAAACGCGTTTGAATCACGTAACCTGATTAGCCCTTATTACCTTGATGAGCCGCAACAAACGAAATTGTTTGACTACATAGAAAAAGCAGAAGCCATTACAAGCCAAGGGCAAATTAACTCCGTTCCAACGTTTATCGTTAACGGAAAATATCAAGTGCTCAGCGCTGGACATGAAAGTGTTGAAGCGATGGCCGAAACCATTAATTTTTTATTAAAACAACCTGATTAAAACTAGCTGAGTAGGCAAGGAGTTAACGTGTCTAAATTTTTGTTCCCTATTATCATTTTTGTTTTGGCGGCCTTTTTCATTTACCGCACCTGGACAAACCATAAAGCAGCAGACGAAAACTTTGCCAAAGGGCAAGCGTTCTTGTTAGAAAACGCCCAAAAAGATGGTGTCATCACGACAGAAAGCGGACTTCAATACATGGTGCTTAAGAAAGGCACTGGTGACGTTCATCCGACGGCGACCAGTAAAGTAAAAGTGCATTACCACGGCACATTAATCGATGGTACGGTCTTTGATAGCTCAGTTGAACGCGGAGAGCCAATTTCATTTGGTCTAAATCAAGTGATTAAGGGCTGGCAAGAGGGCGTGCAGTATATGGTCGAAGGTGAAAAGATTCGTTTATTCGTCCCTAGCACGCTAGGCTACGGAAAAAATGGCACTGGCCCGATTCCACCAGCAAGTACCTTGATTTTTGATATCGAGTTATTGGAAATTCAATAAACAAATATAAACGCGCGACTTCACTTATCGCGGCGTTATTTGTTCATCTTTAGCATTGCCCTACTGACCTCTAAAAACCGATATGGTGGTCCGCGAGCAAAGCAACAAACAGTGCAAACAGGTGATAAATGGAAAACTTAAAGGTTTCCATTGCACTATGTGCTTCTGGTGCAAACTTCAATTTCCAAGCGTGATAAATAAAGCCAGCGTTCAGAATCAAAGACGAGAACAGGTAAAGCATGCCCACCATTCCAACTAGCACTGGCAGAATACAAACCAGTGTCAGTAATACGGTGTACAGCAAAATCGATGTTTTGGTGTAATCAATGCCATGTGTGACCGGTAGCATCGGAATGTCCACCTTACGATACTCCTCAACGCGATGAACGGCCAACGCCCAAAAATGAGGCGGTGTCCATATAAAAATGATCATCACCAACAACCACGCATTACCGTGTAACTCCCCGGTGACAGCAGTCCAACCCAATAGAGGAGGCATCGCACCAGCAATGCCTGCAATCACAATATTTTGAGGCGTGGCGCGCTTTAGATACATGGTGTAAACAACAGCATATCCAAGCAAACTTAAAAAGGTCATCCATGCAGTAAGCGGGTTTACCCAGGCGTAAAGCAGCGTAAAGCCAATCACGCCCAATGACATTGCAAACATCATGACATGAGTCGGTTTGATTTCACCTGATGGCAAAGGACGTTTGTGGGTGCGCGCCATTCTTGCATCAACACGACGATCAATAAGATGATTGAATGCCGCAGCTGACCCCGCCATCAATCCAATACCGGTAAGCCCAATTACTGCCTGCAACCAAGGAAAACTCGCCACTGGAGCTAAACTCATCCCAACGATTGCCGTCACTAACATCAAGGCGACAACTTTCGGTTTAGTCAGCTTTATGTAAGTTGAACTCGTTCGTTTTTGGTTTCCTAGTGACAATACCGCTTCTTTATTCATAGCGAACTCCTTTCGCTTTATGGCTCCAGTCCGTTTGACCCTGCCATAGATAAAATTGACTCACACAAATGAGGCTCAGCATAATAGCGGCGCCTAGGTTATGTGCTACCGCCACATATATGGGAAGCTGAAAGACAACATTGCTAATACCAAGCAGCAGTTGACATACCAGTACGATGCCAATCCACATTCCCACCTTTTGAGAGTAATAGGCATCCTGTTTCAACAGCATGATAGAGTAAGTCAACACCACCAGCCCTGTGATAATGGCACCGATACGATGAGACACATGAATGGTCATCCTCGCAGGATATTCAAGGACGCCAAATTCATAATTATCAAATCCAGTTTGCCAAAAAGAAAACGCCTCTCTCCAAGATAAATGACTGACCCAGTCCCCTTCACAAATAGGCAGCGAGCTGCACATTAACGCCGCGTAGTTAGACGATGTCCATCCACCCAAAACGATTTGTATAAACACGACGGCAAAGGTAAGCAAAGAAAACAGACGAACCGAACTGGTCGATGGTGAAACGTAGTGGTGCCGCTGCGTGTGCAACTGACAATAAAACACCGCTTGTAACGCCAGAAGTGTGAAACCTCCCAGTAAGTGCAACATCACTATAACCGGCATGAGTTTGAGCGTTACTGTCCACATCCCCAGCATTGCTTGCCCAACGACGAGCAAACAAAGCATGATGGGAATGGAAGGATTCACACGCTCTTCTCGCACTGACATCACTGTTATTACAACAATCATAATGCCCAGAGTTCCGGCAAAATATCGATGAATCATCTCGAGCCAGGCTTTTTCATGTTCCACGGCACGGTCTGGAAAGTTCATGTTCGCTCTTAGTACATCTTCTTCATGATGAGGCACCGACAAGTGGCCATAACATCCCGGCCAATCCGGGCACCCCAACCCTGCATCGGATAAACGAGTGTAAGCTCCGAGCATAATGACCACCAATGTAAGGCATAGGCTTATTTTCACCATCCGAGTTAATGTCATCGCTTCCCCCTATCCCACTCGAGACAACTTAAGCAATTTGCGTAAATCCGCCAGCATATCTTTACTGAGCGCAACTAAATCTTCTTCAGGTTCAGGGGTATAGGACATAACTAACTGCCCTAAAGGATCCACAATCACCACCTGCCCTTGCTGCACAACTGCCGAGACCAGAGCATTCATTGTCATTGTCTCCATCCCTGAATCGACATAACCTGACAACTCCGATGTCCATAACACGGGGACGACGCGCTCTTGGTACTTACCCAGCGCTGTGTGGCTCTGTTTAAGTAAGTACAACTGCTGCTGACATTCATCATCACATTGTGAGGGGACAACATACGCGAGTTGCCATCCGTGAATCGTTTGTGGCGTTATTTGCCCTAACTGCTCAAGCGTAGTGTAGGGTTCAATCAAGGTTCCCCGGTTAGTGACACCACTGTGGTACCAGCCCTGACTCAAAATCAATTTGGCGATAATCGCAGGCAAAGCGAATAAACCAATCAATGAAATCAGGACGAGTCGTCCTCTTGTTACCTGAGATGTCATAGCTCACCTCCATGTTTACGGCTTCTTAAACCTGCCTTTCTTAACCAACGAACAAAGATCACCGCGCTGATACATAAAAATACGCCTGCCATTGCAAACCACTGAACCGAGTAGCCAAAATGCTTTGCACTGGTTAATGGCAGCGGATTCCATGGGAATGCATAAGGCCAGTTTTCCAAATTGTTCGGTTGAATAACGGCTGGCATCAACTCAATGTTTAACTGCTGACTCAACTGAGAGATATTGAGATTCTGCACCCGAATTGGATTACCTATTTCAGGCATCAATTCCGAGCTGAGCGGGTTCATCGATTTACGATATAACCGACCAGTTACCATTAGCGGAGCCTCGATTTTCATCACGTCAGGTAAAGTAGAGCGATTGTTTCCTCCAGCCACAAAACCTAATTCCAACAACGCCAGCGTATTGGGATCTTGCCCCACCGAAACCACTTGGAAAGCAAGGTAGCCAACTGTACTTTGATAAGTTTGGTTATCGAGTAAAATCACAGGCAGTGGCTCTGGCTTCACCTCTGTTTTCACTTTGACGCCAACCACACTTTCTTCACGCCAATCATTCCGTTCCAGTACGCTCTCCAGGCTCTGATAGGGCGCGTCAGCACGGGCTAATATAGATTGTTCCAGCGCTTGTTTTTCTTTTCCTCTGTCCAGTTGCCAAAAACCGAGTTTGACCAATAGAGAAAACACAACCACAGTTAAACCAATCGCAAACCAAACCCACTTTGACACCAATATCGATGAAATCGGAGGTGATATGTCCATCGTATTCCTGTTCAAATTAACGCTGGTCCTATTATTGCTTTTCATTATTTTCAACCTCGCGAGAGCGCTCATTGAAATGGTGCGTGATGACTCAGATAGCAGCGAAGACTCAGAGGAAAGCACGGATAAGAAAAACAAGTCCATGAGTCATTATCTAGGTCGCCGTGTCATGTTTTCTGCTGTGGTCATCATCCTTCTTCTTATGGCGCTTAGTCTGGGATGGTTGACGCCTAACCCCAGGCCCTACTAACTGCGCTCTGTGTCACTAAATCTATCTCTAGGTTGTCTCCCTAACGACATTAGCGATATACCAAGTCATGAGAACTTGGCGCTAAAGGACATAAACAAATACAAACAGACAGAGCCAAACCACATCAACAAAGTGCCAATACCAACTGCCCGCCTGAAACGCGAAATGGTTAGTGGGAGAAAAGTGGTCTTTGGCAATTCGGAACAACAGCACCAGTAAGAAAATCGTCCCTAGGCACACGTGCATACCGTGGAATCCGGTCAACATAAAGAAGGTATTTCCGTACACACCCGACTGAAGCGTCAATCCCATTTCCTGATACGCGTGGATGTACTCTTCCGCTTGATAAAACAAGAAAAACCCGGCTAGCACGATGGTAATTTCCAGCCAAACTATCAGGGCCATTCTTTTATCCCGCTCAAGACTGATATGCGCCATATGCAGTGTGATAGACGACAATAGAAGCAAAATAGTATTCGTCAGCGGTATCCCCTGCCAAGGCATGGCTTGTGTTGTCTCACCACCAGGTGTGGTTGTCAGCGGCCATACGGCTTCAAAACTAGGCCATAACACTTCATTGGTCATAAAGTTATTATCCGCCCCGCCCAACCACGGGACTGAGATCATTCTGGCGTAGAATAAAGCGCCAAAAAAAGCGCCAAAAAACATCACTTCAGAAAAGATGAACCAACTCATCCCCTGACGAAATGAACGGGTGATTTGTGTACTGTACTTGCCCGTTAACGATTCAGTCACCACGTTGCTGAACCAACCCGCTAGCATATATAGGAGAGACAAAAAGCCCACGGCAAGTATGATTTTTCCTATTGGGCCTACCGCACCTTCACTCTGCGTGCCCTGTACAGTCATCCCTGCCCCAACCGCAACCAGAAACAAGGCAAACGCTCCGATGATCGGCCAACTACTTTGAGCGGGCACATAATACGTCCCTGGTTTGTTACTCATAAGTTCTCTCCTTACAGACGTTCATTGGTCTGTTTCTCACTCCTTGAGAGGCTTACGGCTTGCGCTTCGCCTGTCTGAGGAGGAAGTTTGTAGAGTGTGTAAGACAGCGTCAGTGTGTGTATAGAACTCGGCACATCCGGTTCTATATAAAAAATTAACGGCATTTGGGCGTGTTGCTGCCCATTAAGTGGCTGCTGATGAAAACAAAAGCACTCGATCTTATTGAAATAAGCTGCACCATTTCCCGGAGAAACGGACGGTACCGCTTGCCCTACAAGCTTTTGTCCACTTTTGTTAAACGCCAAATACTCGGTTTGCACAACTTCTCCGGGGTGAACCTCCATTGAAATGACTTTAGGTTTAAACTCCCAAGGCATCTCTGGCTTACGTGCGCCATAAATTCAACGTGTATCGTTCGACTCATGTCTGGCACCATTCCGGCAGGTTGTATGGCCGCAACGTCACTGGTCTTCCCGTTGATGCCCAGCGCATCACACATCACGTCATAGAGCGGCACCAAGGCAAATCCAAAGCCAAACATAAGCAAGGTTGCCAACAACAACTTGATCGTGAGTTTTTTATTGGATCGACTCGGTTTCATCGCACTCACCTCACTTTGCCTTTAATCCACTTTGGGTGGGGTAGTAAACGTATGATGAGGTGCAGGGCTTGGAACCGTCCATTCAAGGCCTTCCGCACGTTCCCATGGTTTCGCGGGGGCTTTTTCACCACCACGAATGCATTTGATCACCAACCAAAGGAAGATCAGTTGCGAGAGGCCAAAGGCAAACCCGCCAATCGAGACGATTTGATTCACATCGGCAAACTGAATGGCATAATCAGGAATCCGTCTCGGCATTCCTGCCAGTCCTAAGAAATGCATTGGGAAGAAGAGAACATTGACCGAAATAATCGAGCACCAGAAATGCCAAAGGCTCAACTTGTGGTCGTACATATGCCCGGTCCATTTCGGCAACCAGTAATACGCTGCCGCCATAATGGAAAATACCGCGCCAGAAACCAGGACATAGTGAAAGTGCGCCACAACAAAATAGGTATCGTGATATTGGAAATCCGCCGGCACAATAGCGAGCATCAACCCTGAAAAGCCGCCAATGGTGAATAGCACAATAAACGCGATAGCAAACAGCATGGGCGTTTCAAAGGTCAACGCGCCTCTCCACATGGTCGCGACCCAGTTAAACACTTTCACACCTGTGGGAACTGCGATCAGCATGGTGCAGTACATGAAGAAGATTTCGGCAAATACGGGCATGCCGTTGTAAACATATGGTGGGCCCAAACAAGGAATGACAACAGAGCAATGCTGCACGTCGCGTAAACCATGGAATGATAGCCAAACAGCTTTTTGCCACTGAACGCCGGAATGATGGCAGAGACAATACCAAATGACGGTAGGATCATGATGTACACTTCTGGGTGACCAA
This sequence comes from Vibrio mytili, assembly GCF_000830505.1. Lineage (GTDB taxonomy): Bacteria > Pseudomonadota > Gammaproteobacteria > Enterobacterales > Vibrionaceae > Vibrio > Vibrio mytili. The sequence continues at coordinate 275,224 of NZ_JXOK01000004.1, forward strand.
AGAACCAGAAAATATGCTGGAACATGACAGGGTCACCACCACCCGCCGCATCAAAGAAGCTAGTCCCGAAGTATTTATCGGTAAGTACCATAGTGACCGCCCCCGCGAGAACCGGCATAACGGCAATCAACAAAAATGCCGTGATCAACCATGTCCAGACAAACATTGGCATTTTAAACCACGTCATGCCTGGCGCTCGCATGTTCACGATGGTCACAATGACGTTAATCGCGCCCATGATTGAGCTGATCCCCATAATATGGATAGAGAATACAAACAGCGCAGTGCTGTCCGGTCCATACGTGGTAGAAAGCGGCGCGTAGAATGTCCAGCCAAAGTTAGGGCCACCGCCAGGTAGAAACAGCGAGCTCAGTAAAATGAGAAAGGCAAAAGGTAAGATCCAAAAGCTCAAGTTGTTCATACGCGGCAGTGCCATGTCTGGTGCGCCAATCATCATCGGAATCATCCAGTTTGCCAGACCCGTAAATGCAGGCATCACAGCACCAAATACCATCACCAAACCATGAACGGTGGTCATTTGGTTAAAGAACTCAGGCTCAACCAGTTGTAAGCCAGGTTGAAACAATTCAGCACGAATCACCATGGCCATCGCACCACCAGTAAGGAACATGGCAAAACTAAACCAGAGGTATAAGGTGCCAATGTCTTTGTGGTTCGTCGAATACAACCAACGTGCGATCCCTTTAGGAGCATGATGTACATCGTGGTCATCATCAATCGCAATCGTAGAGTTGGCAGACGTTTGTGCTTCAACTGGCGCAGACTTCACTACTCTATCGGCTGGCTTACTCATATTTCCTCCTTAGCACTACCTTGTGCCTTAAAGGCATTGACGTCGGAAGCTTGAACTGTATCGCCCGTGTCATTACCCCACGCATTTCTCTGATAGGTAATCACGGCTGCAATTTCTTGGTCACTGAGTTGGTTAGCAAATGATTGCATCGCCGTTCCTGGGCGGCCATTTACAACGACGCCAATATGCTCTGCGACATTACCTGTTGCTACCGGACTGCCCTTAATCGCTGGGAATGCCCCAGGAATACCCTCACCACTCGCTTGGTGACAAACTGCGCAGCGGGCAGTGTATATAGCTTCACCTTGAGACATTAATTCATCCATTGATAAATCTTGCGTTAGCGCTTCTTGTGCAGCCGCTTTCTGTAATGCAATTTCTTCCTTCTTAGCCATCAGCCATTGATCAAACTCGTCTTCAGGCATGGCATGAACGACCACTGGCATAAAGCCATGTGCTCTGCCACACAACTCTGCACATTGGCCTCGATATACGCCTGGTTCATCAATCCGAGTCCATGCTTCATTGATAAATCCTGGCACCGTGTCTTTCTTCACGGCAAAATCCGGCACCCACCACGAGTGAATGACGTCATCAGAAGTAAGAAGAAAACGCACTTTGCGGTGTATTGGAAGAACAAGCGGGTTATCGACTTCGAGGAGGTAGTGCGCGCCTTTGGTTTCTACTCCGTCGATCTGCTTCTGGCTGGTCGCAAGCAAACTGTAGAATTCGACGTCTTCACCAAAATAGCTGTAGTGCCACTTCCACTGAGAGCCAGTGATTTTTATTGTAATGTCAGATTGACTGGTATCTTCCATCGCTATTAAGGTTTTGGTCGCAGGAATAGCCATCGCAACGAGGATGATGATCGGAATAACCGTCCAAATAATCTCGACTTTAGTGCTTTCATGAAAATGAGCGGCAACCGCGCCTTTTGACTTACGGTGACGAACAATGGAGTAAAACATTACCCCAAAAACGATTAGGGCAATCGCACAACAAATGTAAAAAATAAGCATGTGCAATTCATACACTTGCCCACTGATTTCGGTTACGCCCTTGGTCATGTTGTAGCTGCTTTCATTTGACCAAGTGTAAGATGAAAAGGTGATTAACATCACATTCAATGATAAGGCTAGAGTAGTTGCTAATCTTTTCAAAAGATCTCTCCTCTGCTCAGCCGCTACGCCAGCGCGAGCTTCCTTGCGTCTCGATGCAAATATCGAACAAATTTACGAAAAATCGCAGAAACTGCGATTTGGATACGGTTTGTTATATTTATGTTAAAGGCTAGTTATACTTCTAAGGTTCTTCAAGAAATAAAACACGATTAAATGTTGTTCAAACCTAAAAAATAATTTCAGTTTATCGATTGCCCTCTTTGAATTGGAATTGATAACCATTTACATTAATTAGCACAGAGACACAAAGACATGACTACAATAAAAGCGTCGAAACAGTAGGCTCCCCTGCTAAGGAAAATAGATATGACAGCACTCATTGATAAATGGCTAGAACGAGATCCGGATCCTAAAACCCGTGAAGAACTCCAGCACCTCATCGACATTCAAGATGAAGCAGAACTGAGTGATCGCTTTGGGTCTCGACTAGCGTTTGGGACCGCGGGGCTTCGCGGCAAGGTCGGTGCCGGTCCAAACCGTATGAACCGACTGGTCATTCAAGAAACGGCTACTGGCCTTGGTCACTATTTGATAGAACAGGTAGAAGAGGCTCGCTCTCGTGGCGTCGTCATAGGCTACGATGGCCGACCAGATTCTAAACAGTTCGCACATGATACCGCGTCGGTACTGACAGCTCAGGGAATCAAGGTGTACCTAACTCATAAAGTCGCAGCTACCCCTATCGTTGCCTTTGGCGTTCGTGAACTTAATGCTGCAGCAGCCGTAGTGGTAACAGCAAGCCATAATCCGCCAGAATACAATGGTTTCAAAGTCTACTGGGAAAATGGGGCGCAAATCATTCCTCCCCATGACTCCGGCATTGCAGACAAAATTGAAGAAGCAACCACTAAACCTTTACCACTCATGTCACTTGATGATGCGAAGCTTCACGGATTACTGGTTTGGCTGAACGATGACTATTACCAAACTTATCGCGACACGATTAACGCGAGCTCGCTTCTTAACGCTGACAACAATACGGACATTTCTATCGCCTATACTGCGATGCATGGCGTTGGGGCAGAAATGGCAGAAACCCTATTAGCGGACGCTGGCTTTAAGAAAGTGGCGAGTGTTGCGGAACAGCGTGAACCCGACGGCACCTTTCCAACCGTGAACTTTCCGAACCCAGAAGAAGCGGGCGCAATGGACATGGTCATGGCGCTTGGTAAATCTGTTGATGCGGATATCGCCTGCGCCAATGACCCTGATGCAGACCGCTTCGCGGTAGCCGTAAAGCGCGCCGATGGTGAATACCAAATGTTAACGGGCGACCAAGTTGGCTCACTGTTTGGTGACTACTTGTTGGAGCAACAACCTAATTCATTGGTTGGGAATACCATCGTCTCTTCCCGTCTGTTAAGCAGTATCGCCAAAGCGCACGGAGCCGAGTACTACCAAACCCTAACCGGTTTCAAGTGGCTGACGAATGTCGCCATGGAGAAAGAGACGGAACAACATCCTTTTTTGTTCGCCTACGAAGAAGCTCTTGGCTATACCGTTGGCAACACAGTGTGGGATAAAGATGGCCTGTCTGCGATTGTCGCATTTTCGCAATTAACCGGAAAACTTAAAGCGCAAGGAAAAACACTTTGGGATAAATTAGAAGCACTTTACCGCCAGCACGGTTTCTACTTTAACGCGCAACGCAGTATTGCGCTGGATCCAAACTCACCACCTATCGGTGACAAATTGCGCGCCAATCCACCTAAAGCAATCGCGGGTAAACAAGTCCTGATAACGGAAGACCTAAAAACATCGATTAGGCATTATGACGACGGTTCACAAGAGACAATTCACTTACCAGCAAGTGACGTGTTGATTTACCACTTAGATGATCAATCACGCGTGATCGTGCGCCCATCAGGCACCGAGCCTAAGCTGAAATGCTACTACGAAGTGATTACAGATTTTCCGAATAACATGACCTATGTGCAAGCTCAACAGGCCGCTGAAGACAAGATGAATACTCTGATTGAGGCGCATCAGCAAAGCCTATAAGCACGCGATGTCTACCCAAACTACTTGGAATTACAGGTAGGCGGCAAGTAGTAAAGGGATATGTGTGAACGAACAACAAGAGGCACATGATGTGCCTCTTGTTGTTTTTGAGACAACGAATTACTCTAGGGTCTGTCCGAATAAGTATTTGATCATCTGGCTGTTTCAATTCTCAATAAAATATTAGAAATTACTGCACATAAATTATGGAAAATACATTGCCTTTAGAGCAAGAATCAAAAGCCGCACTGTTTTGGCAAGGAACAATAGCTATGCTGCCACTTAGCATCGCGGTACTTCCCTGGGGGTTACTCGCTGGCTCTTTTGCTATTGATAGCGGACTCAGCCTATCGAGGGACAGGCCCTGTCTGCGATCTTATTTGCTGGTTCAGCTCAGCTCGTTGCGATGGGCATGATAAAAGCTGGCGCCGGTCTGGTCACTATGTTGCTTACCACGTTTTTTATCACGTCACGACACTTCCTCTACAGCGTCTCCATGCGCGGCAAGATCTCGCCACTTCCTCTCAAGTGGCGGTTATCACTCGGATTCCTATTAACCGACGAATTGTTTGCTATTGTGGGTCATCACTGTGACAAACAGTTTAATCGCTGGTATGCACTTGGGGCAGGTTTGAGCTTTTATTTGGTTTGGAACCTTGCCACACTCACTGGCATTGTTGCGGGTAGCCTAATACCAGAACTGAATGAGATCGGGCTCGAATTTGCGGTAGCCGCCACGTTTATCGCGATTGTCGTGCCCACCATAAAAAATCTCGCCGTACTGACAAGCGTAGTGGTGGCGTTGATCACCTCCGTCACCCTGACTTATTACCAGGTAGAAGGCAGCTTAATGATCGCAAGTCTCGTGTCGATGTTAAGTGGTTATTTTGTAGAGCAGTTCAAGGAGCCTCGCCAATGATCATGCTATCGATATTGCTTATGACGGTTCTGGTGTTTATTAGCCGTTACCTGTTTCTCGAACCAAAGCTGCCGCTACGGTTAGGGATGAGGACGCAAAAAGTGCTGAACTACGCAAGCCCTGCAGTACTTACCGCAATTTGGGCTCCTATCGTGTTTATGCCCGACGGAGAGCTCAGCCTGGAAGTACAGAATCCGTTCTTACTAGCCGCGCTCGTCGCCGTTTTAATTGCCTATTTGACCAAAAACGTATTACTCACAACGATAGTAAGTATGGTCTTGTTTCTTGTACTCAGGCTCTTATTCTAGCCTAGCTCGCCACCCATTCCGTTTCTAACAAGGTGACGTCGCCACACTTCAGTCGGCCGAGAAAAACGTCACCTTTATGCACTTCCCCAACGCCTTTTGGCGTTCCAGTCATTACCACATCACCATCTTCCAATGTTGTATAACTGCTTAACTCTTCCAAAATCGTTAGCGGCGGATAAAGCATGTGCTTAACGTGCCCTTTTTGAACATGAACACAATTGATCAACAGCTCTAGGTTGAGATCATGAATATCTAATCCCTCAAGAGAAATGAAACGTCCAAAAACAGCGGAACCGTCGAACGCTTTCGCCCTCTCCCAAGGAAGTCCCTGTTTTTTTAGTATGGATTGCAGCCCACGCTTAGTCAGATCTAATCCTAAACCGACGGCTGCATACTGCCCATTTTCAATCAGGAAACAAATTTCAGCTTCATAATGCAAAGGTTCTTGATGAAACGAACTTAAGGTCGTCGATATGGAGGTAGAAGGTTTGTTAAACACCACCATCTGCTCCGGTATTGCGTTATCAAGCTCTTGAATATGCTCGACATAATTGCGCCCGACACATACCACCTTACCGACTTCGATTTGGCTTTCCTCTTGTTGGATCTTGCTCATGACTCTTCCCTGAAACTCAAAAGCATCATGATAATCTAATCACTTATTGTGACGACACTGCTTCTCTTACCTTAAATGTTAAAAATAAGACATTCGACTCGTTTTTTTGAGTGTTTTTAAGATTGAGAATAAGATCGCGGTGATTGGCTCTCTCACACACTTAAACTGGTTGCACTGTTCGACGATTACTTATTCACAAAACTGATGGAACACAACGCCTTCCATAAATAAAAATGAAATAAAATCATCATGTAACGGACATCTCTCGTTCATTTTTTCCCTTTACCTTAGCGTCAACACATCAGGCAAGAAAGCCTATTAATAACGACTAGGGTAATAAGAAAATGAAACAAGCAGCATTAGCTACTGCAATTCTTTCAGCATTGGTAACCGCTCCATCTTTCGCAGCAACCGTTTACGACAATGACGGCACTGAGCTAAAAGTCGGTGGTCGTGTGGAGTTCCGTGGTGACTTCATTGGCTCTGGCGGTGAAGAAGTTGAAGGCACAATGAAAGACAAAAGCCGTGCTCGTGTAAATCTAAAAGGCAAAACCGATATCGGTAACGGCCTTTCCGCATTCGGTGTTTACGAAGCAGAACAAAAAACAGGCGAGAGTGAATTCAAAAACCGCTACATGTATGCGGGTGTCGGTACTGAAGCTGGCGATTTCTCAGTCGGCCGCCAAGACATGGCTGCGGTAATCATCTCTGACATGACGGATATCACCGAGTTTTCAGGTGTTCAGCAAGTCATTGATTCTTCATCTGATAAACAAGACAGTGTATTCGCATACCGTGGTGAGTTTGATGCGCTAAAGGTTCAAGCAACATACCAAGCGAACTCTGATGAAGACTCAGACAAATACGGTCTATCGGGCATGTACTCGCTACCTATGGGCTTAGACCTAGGTTTAGCCTACTCTGGTGGTGATGTTGATGCAGATAACTCAGAAGATCAAATCCTTGGTGGTATCGCCTACTCAATGGATAACCTATATCTTGCTGGTACTTACTCTCAAGGCTCATTAGATGATTCTGAAGACTTTACTGCCTACGAGATCGCAGCTACCTACAAAGTTGCCAGCAAAGTGACCATTGCCGGTATGTACACATTCCAAGAGAACGATCCTGACGGCGCAAGTGAATACGATGCTGTAGACGGTTTCGAACTTGCTGGATACTACAAGTTGAACAGCAATTTCCGCACTTACCTGTCTTACTACTTCAACCAACTTGATGAAGAGAAAGATCAAGACGGCAAAGTCATCGAAGGCGAAGATACGCTACGCTTAGGTGTTCGTTACGATTTTTAATCGTGGGTGAACTTAGCGTAAACAATCATAAGTAACGTAAAAACGCAGCAGGAACGCTGCGTTTTTATTGCAATGAACATTACTCACATTGGCGCTGGTATAAGAAAGCGACGTAATTATCACTAATCGGTTTTATACAAATAGAGGTTGTTCTGCATAAAGCCATTACATCTAAGAAACAACATTTACTGGGCGGCTAGCTTAGGCTCCATAAAACAAGCTTCTCTAAACACAAGTCTTTTAATCATTAACTTTCTTAATAAATATGAACAGTTTCGAGAGCTTATCGACACAATTATTCCCCAACTCATACTATGCTTAAGGTGAACATCATCCATATAAGGGCGTGGTTATGAAATACAAACATATTTTGGTCGCACTCGAGCTGTCTGATGAAAGTACAGTGTTGATCGACCGAGCGGTATCAATGGCTAACTATTTCGATTCCGATATTTCATTCATTCATATCGACGGCACACACGGTGAGATCTATCGTGAACTTGTTGATATAAAAGCACAGCCTGATCAGCGACCGTTGAACGAGTATTCAATGGAAAGCCTCAAAACGTTCAGTGACTATATGGACTACCCGCTCAAACATTTCTTTGTCGGTACTGGTGACTTAGCTGACAAACTGGAAGTCACCATTAAAGAGCAAGACGTCGATCTTTTGATCTGCGGTCACCACCACGATTTGTGGAGTAAGCTGATCTCCTATTCAAGACACCTGATCAATAAATCTCCCGTGGACATTTTAGTCGTACCGATTCATGACTAAAGGGACCGATTGAAGGTTACTGAATCAGTAGAAATGATCTTATCGACAAAAATGGCTCGCTATTTGAAAAAACCAGTAGCATAGATCGCTACTGGTTTTTTCATCTTTCTAATATTTCTAGGCGGGGATGAACAACATCGATGATTTTGCAGGCACTTGAATCTCAGTTCCGCAACAAACGTGTAAATCCGACATCATGTCTATCCAATCAAACTCGGTGTCTATCGAGAAGGATTGAGGTCGAGAAGATTTATTCAGTACCACGATGCCTGCATTACCGCGTTTTAGAACCAACAGATCATCATTGCCTTCCAAAACCGTCATCGATTGTCCGTGGACCAAATTGTGGAATTGAATCATCTTCGCCATTCTCGGATCATTCCACGCCCGTTGCCATCTTGGCTTCCCATCTTTCCCTGAAATTCCGCTGGTATCTAAATCAGTGTAAATGAGAGGTACGCCACCATCTCGGCCTAGTATGTAGGCATAGGCAAGCCACTCATCGTCTTCATCCATAACGAGATCAAGAAAAACATCATTATTCGGAATGTCATGTGTCACCACAAAAGTGATGGCACGTCCGGGAGACAACGCCTGGCCAAAACAGTACGGATCGATCAACCACGTCAAACTGCCCCCTTCTGCGAAGGCTTTGTAAATAGTGGTAAATAAAGGAAAATCATAGGCACACAAACTTGTTTCTTCCAAATAAGGTTCGAGAAACAACTTATACTCCTCTTCCGTTGCCCCACCGTCCGTAATGATCTCACCAAAAATGTGAACATCTTGAGTAATATCATCTGACCAAACCCGTTTTAAATGTTCCAACGACATATGTTTGGCCGCATCAATACGAAATCCTTTAACACCGATCGCTTTCAATGCTTTTAAAAAGGCTTGTTGTTGCTCAACAACATGGTCACACACCCGCAAGGTTGGTAGGCCAGGATCTTTAGGGCCACCAGTGATTCGGCCATTTTGCACTTGCCATTTGTCTTTCCAGTTTTTTATCCCAAACGCCAAAACAAAATGCTTCTCGTCAAAAAGTGGCTGGGACAAATCACCAAACAATTTAAGCGATTCGTACTTTTCTGAATCGCGCTGATATTCTTCTATCACCTCTTGACGCGGATATTGGAGATCTCGGCGTAAATGTGATTCGTTTGCCATGTGGTTGAACACTACATCTGCATAAACAAGAACACCAAAACGTTCGAGCTCTTTCACCATATGGATGAAATCTTTTGTGTTACCTAATGCATTCTCTATCACTCGATAGTCTTGAGGCTGATAACGTTGCCACCAAGGCTCCTCGACAGCACTTTTCATTGGTGGAGAGATAAGAACAGAACCGTATCCTAGCTTGCTAATCTCTTCTGCACGTTGGGCAATGTCAGCATACTTCCAATCAAATGCATGCAGAATGACATTCGCACCCGCTGATTGTGTTTCCTGTAAGCCACTCATGGTTTTCTCCTAGTCGCGTCCACTCACGATCAGTTGTTTTGTTCGTTTTTCTTTGTGAGTGAATTCAATAATCTAAATTAAATTATAAGTGCTATTCGAAAGACGCCCTCACCCTTTTATCGTTTACTCGAGGCTGAAAATTAAGGCGTAGTTGCTCCTCCTTACCACTCGCGGGTAAACACTTAGGCTCGATTTGTACGTTTGGCGAACTAGAACCAAACAAAAATTCATTCTAACTCATTGTTTTAAATTAGACTTGTCTCAATATTCATTCATGCCGATACAAATACTTATACGCCCCCTCCAAGAGTCTTAGTTGCAACTCACACTTTGCGACTCATTGATCGACACATCATAGAAAGTGGAAATGATTAACTGGGTCACATTTGGGGAGAAGGAAAGCGCTCCCGCAGAGTAAAAATCGGAAAATTACATCTAAAAATAGAAAAATGCAGAACAACATACACGATATGAGATTAACTACACCTTACCCTTGTTGAAACGGTTTCTACCACTAAATCTTTCCGTTTATTGCACAGGAACATCAATACTTTTAACATTGCATTTCCACACCGAATCGCCTCAAGATGACTTTCACCGCCATACTGAATTGCAAGGATGAGGCTTACACACTAACGGAGTACTAAATGCAATACGATGTCGTTGTCGTCGGCGCAGGTTCAATGGGAATGTCAGCCGGATATTTTTTAGCTAAGCAAGGTAAAAAGGTGCTGCTTCTCGACGCCTTTGATCCTCCTCACTCTAATGCAAGTCATCACGGTGAAACACGAATTATTCGGCACGCTTATGGAGAGGGCGAAGGTTATGTTCCTTTAGCGCTGCAAGCGCAGAAAAGATGGGAAGAATTGGAACAACTTTCTGGACAATCTCTGTTTTTAAAAACGGGCGTGCTGAACATCGGCAAACGCAGTTCTCCCTTCATATCCATGCTGACTGCCAGTGCAGAACGCTACCAGCTTCCAGTAGAAATCCTAACGGCAGACGAAGCGAATCAACGTTATCACGGCCTGAATATTCCTGCGAAATATGTCGCCTGTTTTGAATCCAATTCAGGAGTATTGAAATGCGAAGCGTGTATTCAAGCATATCGTGATTTGGCAATCGCCGAGGGAGCCACGCTCATGCCCTATCACAAAGTCTCTGACGTCCAACTTGAAGATAACGAGATTCACGTGTTAGCGAACGGGAAAACATTCCAAGCCGAGAAACTCATCGTCTCGGTTGGTGCTTGGTCAAATGATTTACTTGAAATGTTGGGCCTCAATCTTCCGGTCACGCCTGTACGTAAAACATTTGCTTGGTATAACGCACCAGAAACACTGTATGGAGAAGGAAACTTCCCAGCGTTTTCGTTCGTCACTCAAGAAGGTATCTATTATGGGTTCCCGAGTATTGATGGTGCGGGCTTAAAGATAGGCCGCCATGACTTAGGCGAAGAGCAAGACCCAAATGTCGAAATCTCGCCTTTTATTCAATCTGTAGACGATGCCGATCTTGAACAGCTATTGAGTAAGCACATGCCTAACGTCGGCTCAATTAAGTTTGGGAAAACCTGCATGTACACCAGAACACCGGACGAACATTTTCTTATCGATAGGCACCCGAGCAACCCAAATGTCATCATAGCCTCTGGCTTTTCAGGTCATGGATTTAAGTTTGCCAGCGCCATTGGCGAAGTGGTCGCAGATCTAGCACTAGATAAACCCGTTGAGTTTGACCTTTCAATGTTCACAATTAATCGATTCAATGAAGTGTTACGTTAAAATAATAGCAAGACGGCGACATCCGGACTGAAAGAGAACAATGAAATAAATTAAAACACGTTGTCGAAATTGCAAACATGTGTTGAAACAAAAAATAAGTCACCGATAAACCAACATCGGTGATTTTTCCTATATCGATTCCTCATTCTTTACATGGTCAGGCCGAGTAAACTTCAAACGAAAAGTTCGTGAAAATTAATTTAATTATACTTTTCATAAAGTTGAAACAAATTATTACACCTTAATGTTGCAAAAACCGACCACTAACTGTTAATAAAATACCTTTTATTCTCCCTAAAAAAATTAGTCATCTTGCTATCATTCTCCTCGCGAATGATAGGTTTTACTTATTGAATCAATCGTCATAAATAATGTGACCAATGCAATAATAATTACTAAAATTCTTCTTGAAGTGAATTAAATGTAGTTAATCTATTTAGTAAATAAAATTCCAAGAACTTAAAGAATTTTAAAATTTTTCATTTATTAAATATAAAAGTACATCTTACAAAAAAGGATGCTCTATGAATAACAGTGATAGCAGTTCAGTAGGAAAGTGCCGGTGATGCACGGCAGCATGACCTCCGCAGGTTCAACGGTGATGGATTGGTGGCCGAATGCATTGAACCTTGACATACTTCATCAGCATGACAAGAAAACAAATCCTCTAGGTGAAAAATTTAGCTACAGAGAGGCGCTAAAAACACTCGATGTAGAAGCACTAAAAAACGATTTAAAAGCGCTAATGACCGACAGCCAAGATTGGTGGCCAGCAGACTGGGGACATTATGGTGGCTTAATGATCCGTATGGCATGGCACTCCGCGGGGAGTTATCGTACAGCCGATGGTCGAGGCGGTGCATCAACGGGTAACCAACGCTTTGCGCCTCTTAACTCATGGCCAGATAACGGCAACCTAGATAAAGCGCGACGTTTACTGTGGCCAATCAAGAAAAAATACGGCAACAAAATCAGTTGGGCAGATTTAATAATTCTTGCCGGTAACATGGCGTATGAATCTATGGGTCTGAAAACGTTCGGTTTTGCTTTCGGCCGCGAAGACATTTGGCACCCAGAAAAAGACATTTATTGGGGCTCTGAAAAAGAATGGTTAGCGCCAAGTGGCAGTGAAGGTACCCGTTACTCTGGAGAACGCGATCTTGAGAATCCGCTCGCCGCTGTGATGATGGGCTTGATTTATGTAAATCCTGAAGGTGTTGATGGCAACCCTGATCCTCTTAAAACAGCGGCAGATATGCGTGATACCTTTGCTCGTATGGCAATGAACGACGAAGAAACCGTCGCGCTAACAGCTGGTGGTCATACCGTCGGTAAAGCACACGGTAACGGCGATGCATCTGAGCTTGGCCCTGATCCTGAAGGCGCAGACGTTGAAGAGCAAGGCTTGGGCTGGATGAACCACAAATCTCGTGGTATCGGTCGCAACACAGTCACCAGTGGCGTGGAAGGCGCTTGGACTAGTCACCCTACTCAGTGGGATAACGGTTTCTTCAAAATGTTGCTAGAACATGAATGGCAACTAACCAAAAGCCCGGCAGGCGCGTGGCAGTACGAGCCCGTCGACATTGCTGAAGAAGACAAACCTGTCGATGTTGAAGATCCTTCAATCCGTTACAATCCAATGATGACCGATGCGGACATGGCGCTGAAAGTCGATCCAGAATATCGCAAGATCTCTGAGCGCTTCTACCAAGATCAAGATTACTTCAATGAAGTATTTGCTCGCGCTTGGTTCAAACTGACTCACCGTGATTTAGGACCAAAAGCTCGCTACGTTGGACCTGATGTGCCAGCAGAAGACTTAATTTGGCAAGATCCAATCCCAGCGGGCGTCACAAACTACGATGTTGATGCAGTTAAAGCAAAAATCGCTGCGACGGATCTGAATGTTTCCGAATTAGTCTCAACCGCTTGGGACAGCGCACGCACTTTCCGTCAATCGGATCTTCGTGGCGGTGCAAATGGTGCACGTATTCGTCTAGCGCCACAAAATACGTGGGAAGGTAACGAACCTGAGCGTCTTGATAAAGTGCTCAACGTTCTAACACCGATTGCTGAAGAGTCCGGAATTAGCATTGCAGATACCATTGTACTTGCAGGTAATGTCGGTTTGGAGAAAGCAATTAAAGCAGCGGGTTACGATTTCAAAGTACCATTTGCGCCGGGTCGTGGGGATGCAACCCAAGCTCAAACCGACGTTGAATCGTTTGACGTACTAGAACCACTTGCCGATGGCTTCCGCAACTGGCAAAAACAGCATTACGCAGTCAAACCAGAAGAATTGCTGCTCGATCGTGCACAACTACTTGGTCTAACGGCGCCGGAAATGACAGTACTATTCGGTGGTATGCGTGTACTTGGTACTAACCACGGTGGCACTCAGCACGGTGTATTTACGGACCATGTTGGTACACTAACCAATGACTTCTTCGTCAACCTAACGGATATGGCCTACACATGGAAGCCAACAGGTCGCAACTCTTACGACATTTGTGACCGTAAGACGGGCGAAGCGAAGTGGACAGCGACACGTGTAGACTTGGTATTCGGTTCAAATTCAATCTTGCGCTCATACGCAGAAGTGTATGCTCAAGATGATAACCAAGAGAAGTTCATTAAAGACTTCGTTGCAGCCTGGACAAAAGTGATGAACGCGGATCGATTCGATTTGGCATAATTCATCGTTTTAGTATTCATCAGCTCCCGCTTAACGCGGGAGTTTTTTATGTTCGCTATAATCATAACAGATACAACATAAGGAGCAGCAAGATGGTCAGTGAAACTCATAACAAAGATAGAAGCAATTGGGCAATCGGTGGAGGGACCTTACTTGGACTTGGCGTCGGCATCATTTTTGTTCAATACTCTGCCCTGATATTCGTAGGAGCCCTTATTGCAGGTATTGGACTCGGCTTAATTATAGCCGCATTCATTAGTCGTAAACATTAAAAGCATTTTTTAAGATTGTAAATCTTCTTCCCCTTTACTCTTGCTAACTACCCACCATATCAACACTGTTGGATATTAGGCTTCGTTGCTCTTCAAACATAAACTCTGCACCATAGACATCCGATGAGATATTCTCACTTTCAAAACACTTAGAGTCAATGCAAGTCTCTGAAATAAGAAAGAAATATCATTCTACGTTAATCACAAAAAGTGAGATACGGCATTGCGATAGTTTCTTAGTTAATATAACCTAGAGTTATAAAAATAAGAATAACACCTCCTAGTTAAGAACTTGCTCCAGGAAAATTATATATGGACACGGCAAAGTTTTCTTCTTTCAAAGTCGTATTCGCCTACCTGATATTTTCATTAATTTGGATACTTTTTTCCGATCTCGCCGTTGAAAAAATCTTTACCAATATTGAACATTACACATTAGCTCAATCGATTAAAGGCGGGACTTTTGTCGTTTTAACATCACTGATGCTCTGGGGTCTCATATACAGCAATATCCGCGAGCTAAGAGCAGCAGATGATCTCGACCGCGTCACAGGGCTCAATAGCCCTAGCGTTTTTTATCGTAACCTCGATGTGAAACTGAATCACGCCACCTCTAATAAAAAGAAAATCCTGTACATACTGGATATCGATAACTTTAATTCAGCGTCAGCCAGCTTAGGCTTTGACGATACGAACAACTTTTTAAAAGACATTGCCGATATAATCGATAGTGCGTCTTCAACTAAGCATTTTTCTTCTCGTATACATGTCGACGCATTTGCTAGCTTTACCAAGCTTGACCAAGAAATCTCAACAGACAAGTATTTATCTTATATCCAACAACAGGTTAATCAATGTGCTCATCGGTACGGTATTGAAACGACCTGCTGTATTGGCGTAGCATTTACCCCGCAGACGGTGAAAACGCCAAAAAGCTTATACAATCCGCGAAAAATGCACTGAATGAAGCTAAAAAAACGAAGAATAGTATCCAGTACCATGACAAAGTGCTGACAGCACAGGAAAGAAATCGAAAAGCTATGGTTCAGGAGTTACACAAAGCAATAGAAAACAATCAGATTGAGGTGGTTTTCCAGCCCAAGTACCATTTAGCAAGCATGGAGCTCTCTGGTGTTGAAGTACTCGCTCGCTGGACACACGAGACATTCGGGGTTGTCCCTCCAGCAACGTTTATTGCTTTAGCAGAAGAAAACAATCTATGTGCTGCTATTACCAAGTTAGTTATTGCTAAATCATCACAACAGCTGACTCAACAGCGCATGATGGAAACTAAAATAAAGAAAGTTTCTATCAATATCTCAGCGACTGAGTTTAACTGTGCAACACACATGAAAACACTCGAGAACGTTCTTCAGAATAACCTACATATATCGCCATATTTGTGTCTTGAGATCACGGAAACAGCGGCTCTAAATGATATCGATAACTGTGCCGACATTATTAGTAAATTCAAACAATATGGCACAACATTTTCTATCGACGATTTTGGTGTCGGATACACTTCCTTTGAGATATTCAAAAAATTGGTAGTTAATGAAATAAAAATAGATCGAAGCTTCATTATGAATGTAGATACAGATGAACGCTCCGCAATTATTGTAAAAGGCATCATTGATATCGCACAGGGCTTCGGTATCGATGTGGTAGCTGAAGGCGTTGAAACACCAGAACAATTAGCGCTACTAAAACAAATGAACTGTCATCAGGCTCAAGGGTACTATTTAGGACGCCCAATGGCGATAGACCAACTGGTCACTCACTTGGGCGCATAACTCATTAGTCATTTCGAGCAATGCTCTATCCCTGCTCTATGTTCGATAAAGCACCTTCACCACGTGCCAACCAAACTTCGTTTTGACTAAATGTGGCGTAAGTACTTCGCCCGAGAAACACACTTTATCGAACTGAGGTACCATTTGACCACGTCTAAATTCACCAAGGTCACCACCTCGCTTTCCTGACGGACAAGTGGAATATTTTTTTGCCAAGGTCTGAAATTTCGCGCCTTTTTTAAGCTGTTTGATGATGTCTTCTGCTTGTTCTTTGTGTTTAACAAGAATGTGTAATGCAGCTGCAGTATTCGCCATTTATTTATCTCCCGCTAATCCGATGACGTAGTTTACTCAATCGGAATACCGTCGCCAAACATTTCGATTCAGCGTCTTTGATAAAGATAGCGTGAAGTCAGGAATAGCACGTGAAATGCTGATATACTCAACGCCCCTCACATTTCGTCGCTGAACGGTTGAAGACTCTAGTTTATCCGATAAAATTAGTTAGCTATCAGTGGTATCGACAAGGTTATTTCATGGCAAAAGTCACTAGTAAAGCAAATCAAGCCCAAGGTATGTTGCTATTCAAACTTACCTTACAACAGAATTTTGCAATAGGCACACTAAAAGTTCGTGAAATTGTACCGTACATGCCAACGACAAAAATCCCATACTCTCATCACCATGTGATCGGGACCGTTACTATCCGTAACCTCACGGTTCCTGTAATCGATATGTCTGCCGCGGTTGGTTTTCGTCCCATCAGTGAGGAGGAATACAAAAACTGCTACCTGATTGTGACGGATTGTCTGCGTACCGTCGTCGCCTTCATGGTAAGAAGTATCGAAAAAATCATCGAGTGTGATTGGAAGTCGATTGAATCTCCTCCCGAAAGTGCTGGGAAAAACATATTTGTCACAGGTATTACACGCTACGAAGATAAAACCGTACAGATGTTGGATGTTGAACTATTGCTTTCAAAGATCTATCCACAATATGAAAACGCGAAGATCCCAATGCTAACGGATATTGAACGTGAACGCCTAAAAGCATTGCGTATTCTGCTCGTTGATGATTCATCTATCGCTCGTAAGCAACTTTGTGACGCGTTGGATAGCATTAATATCTCATACCAAATATGCAACAACGGTTTGGATGCATTGAACCTGATGAAAAACCAGGCCCAAGCCAACTCACCAATAGATATCTTAGTCAGCGACATTGAAATGCCAGGTCTTGATGGCTACGAATTAGCCTTTGAAGTGCAAAATAACGCTGAGCTCAACCAGTCATACCGTATTCTGCACACGTCACTCTCAAGTGAAATTTGTGTTGATCGGGCTCATCAAGTAGGGGCACACGAAGCGCTAGAAAAGTTCAATGCGGGTGAGCTAATCGAGGCAATGCTACGTGGCGCTAAAGAATTGGAAGTAATCGCAATGGCTTCTTGAAATTAATTATACGCTCGGTAAGCCCTGCTGTAATTTGTGCGGGGCTTTTATGCGACATACTGCACTCTCGGCTATGTTGTAAGATTTATACCCAGTGTGATCATTTACTCATTCGAACAAGTGAACGACCAATTAACCACTCAAGCTCCTTCTCACCCCCCGCACCGAATTGACTATCAACCATTTTATATAGACGTTCAACACCATTTGCGGCAAAGCCATCGGCATTATCTATCGTGACTATGTGGTGGAAAAGCAACCGTAGAATGGCCAAGAATTCTGTATTATCGAGAGCTTGAATCCAGCTATCAGAAAACGCGTCTAAGTCTTTGTCAAACTCTAGATGCTTGATAAAGATTTTGAACATGCGACCGTCAAGTGCTGCAGTGAAATCGGTTTTCTTAGGGAAGTGATGACTGATACCAGTGCGCGAAACTCCAGTCTGTTGACTCAATGTTGTGTATGACATTTTGTCATATCCGAGTCGAAGCAGTTGATCGATCACTGCATCCATAATCTTATGGAGAGTCACTTCCGTATCTTCTTTACTACGCTTTGGCATTTCTAAGTTATTCTCTTTATAGATCCATCTAACTCAAGGAAAGGTGAAAAGTGAACAATATCAAGGAGTTATCAAACCCCTTTCTCCCTAAACGATTTCAAGGTTGAAATGATAATCGTATAATGACTTAACCCGAAATAGTCTTATAAATCGCGTTCCAGTTCAACTAAGCAAACCTAAATCTCTCTCATAAAGCGTGCAATAACGTTTAAATATTGATTGAAATCACATTATTTCATGAACAAAAATGAAACCTCTCTAGATCTGTTTCCAGTTTGAGTGCCTTTTTTAGTCAAGCTGAAGCATTTTTGTAGATACCGATCAAATACCTGCTAGAATAACCTTAATTTTTACAAGAGGATTCGTTATGAGTATCGATTTAGAAGAAAACCAAGTCTGTGAAGCGTGTGGCTGTGCAGGTGAAATTGGCTTTATTATCAAAGAAGGCGACGAAGTCGCTGACGTAACGATTTTCGCAGAAAATAAAGCGGCTTTAGAAGCTGAATTGGCGAAGTACATCGAACTAGCCAAATCTGTTTGTGACAATGTCGAATATAATGTTGCGGAGATGACAGAAGAAACACAGCAAGTGACTGCTCGTTTCAAATTTGAAGTCAGTGCAGAGAAATTGATTTTTGAATTAAAAACTCGTTCAATCGCACGCTAGCCTCTATTCTCAAGCGAGCACTCCTGCTCGCTTTTTGTTTACTTATCTTTGCGTTATCATCTTGCTGATTCCCTTTTTATAAAGTAACAAGCTATGCGTTGCGTACCTCTATTGTTTATACTGCTCACTCTTTGTGCGCCTATACAGGCCTATGAGCTTGATTACTATTCGAAATTTGGCCATACCGACAATTATGGCAACTTAGACCTTCGCAATAAGCCCTACACTCAATTACCCTCAGGTTTGGTCGTGAAAGGGAATATGAACATTTCTAAAACCCCCATAACCAAATTACCTAAAGATCTTGATGTAGGCGGAAGCTTGGAAGCCACCAACAGCGAACTTAAAGTTATCCAACCAGGAACGAAAATTAAGGGTTATGCGAACTTACTGGGTAGCAAAATAGAGAACTGGCCACGTGGGATTAAGCTTGGTGGGTATTTAAATTTAACAGACAATCCACTAAAGAGGCTACCGCCTAGGCTGCGCGTGAAAGGCGATCTTAGTGTCATCCGTACGCCACTGACAGAATTACCAGAAGGATTAGTGGTAGATGGGAACCTCTACATAGGTGGATCTGCTCTTACACAGTTTCCTGATACGCTGACCGTGAAAGGCAATATCTTCCTAGGTGGAAACCGGATTACGAAGTGGCCGACAAATTTAACCTTAGGTGGAGCAGTTGCACCTTAGGCTCTGCTCAAGGCATCAAATTAAGCTCCTGACGAGTTTTACAAGCAGGAGCTAACCTTCAAAAGGATCAGTTCTGATTGTTGACTGGATTTGCATAACTTGCGACGAGGTATTTCCCTGCGGCTTCAGGAAGTTGCTCCAGTTTTTGCGCTAGCTGAACCTTTATCGACTCGGTAATACTGTCATCTTCTTGCCCGGCAGCAAGTTTATTAATTGGGTACAGTCGATAGTTTTGGTGAATTTGACGATCGATTTCGTTGGCTAAAGCTTCTGGCGTTTCAAACTCTTGGTCGATCACATCACCAAACGCAACATGAATTCGGCCTTTATATCCGACGATACCTTGGATGATACTTTCAATATCTTCAAATTCACTTTTTTCGTATCGACCATGTTCCGCTTTCTCGAACAACTCTTTTGCTTTAGCGATATCGCAAGGGTCATTCTCGTAAGAGATAGAAACAGGCACAATGTTTAGGGAGCGAGTGTATTCACCAAAGCTTATTTTTTGCTTACGACCTTCGACATGGAACATTTTTAAAATGGCGGGATCCGTGAAATCATTGCCATCTTTTGCTCGCCCTTCTTTCTGGGCGATCCAAATCGAGTTTCTTGTCTCTAGAGAGTGCTTAATATAGCTCGATAGCTGCCCTAACGCCTTCATCATCTCTCGCGGTGCTTTCGCTGAACGCTTAACAATAAAGCTTTTGTTCAATCGCATTAGCTCAGTCGTACACGGCTTCTTGAGAAGGTTGTCACCAATTGCGATACGAACCGTACGGTGACCACTTTGATACAAACCATAGTTCACTAATGCGGGATCCATGGCGATATCTCGGTGATTAGAAATAAACAAGTAGGACGTATCTTTATCTAGCTTATCAAGACCAGAAAATGTCACGCCATCCGATGTTTTCTTGAGCATATCTTGTAGGTATTTCTTTACCTCCATTTGAATCGCTTCAACAGAGTTCAACTTACTCCATTTCGCTTTCAAGTAGATACGAACAATCGGACTCATCAGCGTTTTAAACCAACCGGCTTTATTCTCAAAGCGGTGATCTAAGATCGCTGTAATAAATTCATCATCTTGAATGAGACGATCCAGCGCAGCTGGTATTTCTTCGTCATTGTAAGGACGAATTTCAATATAAGGGTCGGTATTGGCTGTCATTATTCACTACATTTAAAAAAAAGCTGGCACATTTTACGCATAGTTTTGCTCAACCGCAGCAAATCAGCTCATACTTTTATCATGGTCGTACCAGTTAAGCTAGAGTAAACCACACAATTACTGTTAGTTCTTAAAACTAAACCATACCCAATGGCCCCAGATGATTAAAGTTGTTTATCGGTATTAGGGTTAAAAAATCGTGTTACACGGTTGGAATCCTATAGGTTTAGCGTTACCCTAGGCCCCAAAAACATTGGTATATAGAATGAACTACGCAATTGAATTTCACGACGCTAAATTTTCTTTTCTGAATGTCACCGCGCGTAAAAAAGCGCTTAAGCACAGTCTATTATCTGTACAAGAAGGCCTCGCGATCATCAAATTGGGTAAGCTAGAATATGCCATTGAGCCCGGTCAATATTTTTGGATTCCTCAAAATTGTTTGAGTTCTCTTACTTTTCTACCGGGCACTCGGATTCACCGTTGTGACTTCTCTATACGATTGAACGAATCGTTCGCGCAACAGGCGGGCTACCTTAAACCATCAGCTTTACTCAGAGCCGTAATGGCCAAATTAGCCACAACCGAAGACCGTTCTGAGATCCAGCTCGATCTACTTGCAGTACTTAAACACGAGGCACTCACACTTTCCCCTAAACTCTCACAATCATCATTGAGCAAAACGATCAATCAATGGGAGCCCGATTGTGAAGTAAGTATTTCACGCGAGTTGTGTTTGGTGCTCACGCTACGCGAAGCAAGAAAAATGAAACTCTCAGGTAAGTCTGAAGCTGAAATTGTAACGTTGCTTTTTAACGGGAATACGGAAGAATATGAGCAGCTTTGTTTCTTAGTCTTTGGGGATGGGCTGTAACATTAACGAGCGCAATAGAAATGAACAAGTGCAATAGAAATGAAACTGTGTTGAAGCGTCAGAAAGGGACTTCTATCTGCATCATCCAATCTGCATCGTATAGTTCGTGCCAACGATAGTCGAATCGCATTCTTGGTGCGCCATCCCCTTTGTCACCGAAACCGACACTTAGCATCAAACCGTGGTTACGAAGCCACTCTTCTGTCGTCATCTCTTTTTCTTCTTCTTCGAGATCATGTGGCATCCAAATACCAAGGCCAAAGTGGTTCTTTTGTAAGCTTTGAGTAAGGAGTGGTGTGTCTGGTGATTTTATTCCCCACTCATCCCAGTAACTTTTCGTAGGTCCATCTACTTTGGCTTCGGGTTCCTCCCAATTCAAAACGTCAGAGTTGAGCTCACTCGCCGAGTCTAAGTCTTCGTCGCAAATCGGTTGCGTATTGTCGTTGAATACCACCGACCGATCAGACACATAGTCACATGCAGAAACAGCTTGTGGGACCACAAGCAAAACGCATGCACTAAATACAGCGACTCTGAACATGACAACCTGACCTCTTACTTACCAGACAATTTAGCTACCAGACAATGTGTTTCGATACAAACCTTCGCTTACTAATAACTGGCTAACTGTAGGCGTGGTGTAAGCCTCCACACTCTCTCCATCACTTAGTGCGTTCCGAATATCTGTGCTCCGAATGTTTACTTTTTCAGGACACACCATGACCGCCCAACGCTGAGTAATTTCTACTGCCTTATAAAATTTAGCAAATTTAAAAAAATTATCAGGACCAATGATAAAAGTTATATCGGCCGTCGAGTAATTTTCTTGAATTTTTTCTAATAAAGCATGGGTCGTCACACTTTGTCCAGGTTGGTATAAAGCTTGCTCGAAGTCAGAACGTTGGATATTGGATAAGCCGAGATCGTTGATAAATGCGTCTACTAATTTGCAACGAGTGGAATAATCCAGCATTTCCTTGCCCCATGCGTGTGCAATGCTGGGTTCAAGTAGGACAAGGTCAAAGTGGCTCAGCGACTCGATAACACTTTTGTGACCTAAGCTAGGGGGATTAAATGCACTACCAAAAATGGCGATTTTTTTCATATCCAACGATTACCTAGTTTAAGAGAGTTTTCTAATCAAATGATTTCGGTATGATACTACTAGTCTTTAAAGCTTTTTGACACTAATGCGATGTTTGCAAGCCTCAATTGAGCATTTATCGAGCGATTGCGAACCATCATTTACTGCATCTACAGAGTTGGTGAACTCCCCGCCTGTACCAGTGAAGTGTCTTATTAATTTGCAGGAAAAGGAACCTCAAATGGAACAAACCATCCGTGATGAAATGCGTGTACTCCCTTCTATCGATCCGCATTTCGAAATTGAACGCCGTGTTGCTTTTATTAAGCGTAAGCTACAAGAAGCAGGTTGTAAGTCACTCGTGCTAGGCATCAGTGGAGGTGTAGACTCAACTACGTGTGGACGCCTTGCACAACTTGCCGTAGATCAGCTCAACGAAGGTTCCAATACTAACGATTATCAGTTTATTGCCGTCCGCCTTCCTTATGGTGAGCAAAAAGACGAAGACGAAGCGCAAATCGCTTTGCAGTTTATCCAACCAACGCATTCGGTATCCGTAAACATCAAACCAGGCGTCGACGGCTTGCATGCTGCGTCTGGTTTTGCGCTGGAAGGAACGGGACTTCTGCCCACTGACGAAGCGAAACTCGACTTTGTAAAAGGCAACGTAAAAGCACGTGCTCGCATGATTGCACAATATGAAATCGCTGGATACGTGGGCGGTTTAGTCTTGGGTACGGACCATTCTGCAGAAAACATCACAGGGTTTTACACAAAGTTTGGCGATGGCGCCTGTGACCTTGCTCCGCTGTTCGGTCTGAGCAAACGTCAAGTTCGTGAAGTAGCAGCAACGCTAGGCGCCCCAGAACTGTTAGTCAAGAAAACGCCAACCGCTGATCTGGAAGAACTCGCTCCTCAAAAAGCGGATGAGGACGCACTGAACCTCACCTACGACCAAATTGACGACTTCCTGGAAGGTAAACCAGTATCAGAACAAGTCAGTGCTCGTCTGGTAGCGATTTATAAAGCCACGCAACACAAACGTCAGCCAATTCCTACGATTTATGATTAAGTAAAATGAGGTCCTAGGTCCTAGAATTTTAGGACCTAGGGTCAACATAGCTCTCCTACACAGCCATGAACCTCTCTGTCTGCTGCACATTACAATCTACACGATCTGGCTAGTCTGTGATGGTGACGTCGGTTTCTGGGACGGCGCAGCAAGCTAAGACTGTTCCCATGGCTCGTTCTTCATCACTCAACGCTGGAACGTTCGGATGATCGACCTTTCCTGATTTCAATTGCACCTTGCATGAACCACATAGCCCTGCTCGGCAGCTGTTGCTGATGTCCTTACCCGCATCTTCAAGTTGGTCTAATAAGGTCTTCTGGTTGCTGCCGGTAATCATGTCACCATTAAAATCAATTTGTATACTTTTCTCGGGCTTTGCCTTAACTGGCACCACACCAAAGGCCTCTTGGTGATAATGCTCTTCCGGTAACCCTTTTTTCAGCAGTAGGTTTTTCGCTTTCTGCATGAAGCCGTCGGGTCCGCACACAAACACTTGGCGCTGCTCAGCATCTTTAATTTGTTTGATATGCGATAGACTCAAGCGTCCTTTGAGACCAAACCAATCTACGGCTGGTTGAGTCAATGAGACCTTGATCTCTAACCCAGGAAACTCACGTTTTAATTGCTCCAGCTCTGCTCGGCAAGGAATATCGGCTTCTGTACGACACTGATGGTAAAATACAACATCATTTAACTGATCATGATCGGCTAAATAGCGCACCATAGACAGCATTGGCGTGACACCGCTTCCCGCTGACAGCAATAACAAGCGTTGAGTATGATGCGGTGCCAGATGAAATTCTCCATCGGGATGTTCCGCTTCCAACACGTCTCCTACTTGAAGGTTATCAAGCAACGCGTTCGACACTCGTCCACCAGCAATTCGCTTAACAGAGATAGCATAACGACCAGGACGAGAAGGACTCGAAGACAAGGTATAACGTCTGCTAATCTTTTTGCCATCAATAACTACCTCTATCGGCAAATGCTGCCCTGGTAAATAATTTGGCAGTGCCCCTTTATTCGGTTCTAACCAGAACGTCACAAAATCTTGTGCGATTTCTTCACGCTCCACACAAGTTAATGTTATAAGTTCTGGAGCGTGGTCTGGGTAGAACTCTGGTTCTTTGTATTCAAGCACTTCAACTTTGTCACCTTGGCGAATGATGCCTTCGTTGCGCGCAACCAGGTTTTGCCCAAAGAAAACACCACCTTGTTCGTTGGAGCGAAACTGCTGCAATGTCTTTAATGGCTCTTTGCTTTCACGAAATGTACCTCTTTGCGTGTTCACAGTGGTAAGAATACAACGCTCACACGGTTTCAGAGATTCAAACTCCACTTCACCAATACGAATGCGTTTCCACGAATCTTCTTCAAAGGGTTTTGTGTCTGCAACGACCAGATTCGTCCGAAACTGGTCCATCGAATGCAGTTCCGAGCTTCTATTATTTAATTCATCCAAAGAAGCCTGACTGATCACGAGAACAGGATAGCCATCTGCAAAGCTCACATTGTGACCGAACTTCTCGCGTACTCGATTGGATTGTTCACCACAAAACAACAGTTCCACACGCTGACCTAGTACGCAGGTAAACCAGTCATCCGCCTCGTCAGTGGTCGTAAAAGCCGTAAACGTATCGCTCCATACCGTGGCTGGGATTTCCTGCATTTTGAAGTCTTGATAGCGAATCTTCAGGGGTTCCATACCGAGACTACTGAATACCACACCATCTGCGAGTAATGCAGATTTAACGGTCACCATTTGTGGGTATTTTCGTGCCGTGACCATCGAGCCATCCGCTTTGGCAAGCATAAAACGTCGATCAAAGCTCAATCCTTGCTTCTCCACCCATGCAGAAGAGACTGACACCCCTCCGACTGATTTCACCGGAAAGACATTTATTTGAGATAACATGGGTTGTGACATGACGACTTCCTTGAGGGGCTTGTTATTTGTTGGACTATTGTAAAGAGAAGTGTCGATTAATGTAAGGAGTCAAACTAACTAAATATAACCATTGGTTTTTAACCTCATGCTGACTAAATACCATTTGATAAAATGTGACACCAAACACATACTCTTCAGTCTCATTGAGAACATTAACGTATTGACTAGGAACGTACTATGGACACAAGAAAACTCATCCTCATCTTGTTGTGTATCTTTCTTCCACCTGTAGCGGTATACATGGAAAAAGGTCTAAATAAAGATTTCTTACTGAATTTAATCCTGACATTTTTCTTCTTCCTACCGGGCACCATTCATGCACTTTGGTTAACGATGAAATAGCCGACGCTGCTCCGATACATTAGAAAAATAAAAAATGGGATGAAATGTAACGTCAATTCCTCTATCATCCTGTCGCCTAAGCGCAAGCGTTTGCTTACAAGTAAAACCCTGCGTTTAGGCTCCAATCCGCAACTTTTTTAATGGTGGGAGCAATTAATGACAACACTGACTATCACTCGTCCTGACGACTGGCACGTTCACTTACGCGATGGCGATGTTCTAAAAGACACCGTTCGCGATATCAGCCGCTACAATGGCCGCGCTTTGATCATGCCAAACACAGTCCCACCGGTTACCAATACAGACATGGCACTCGCCTACCGTGATAGAATCCTTGAGCAGCAGCATGGCGAGCAATTTGAACCATTGATGTCTCTTTACCTCACCGACAACACCACACCAGAAGACATCCGCACAGCAAAAGCCACCGGTAAAATTGTTGCCGCTAAACTGTATCCAGCGGGTGCAACCACCAACTCTGATTCAGGCGTCACTAACGCTAGGAACATCTATCACGTGCTGGAAGCAATGGAAGAAGTCGGTATGTTGCTGTTGGTTCACGGAGAAGTAACGCATCATGATGTTGATATTTTCGACCGAGAAAAAGAGTTCCTCGACACCGTACTTGCTCCTATCGTCAATGACTTCCCAAACTTAAAAATCGTTCTGGAGCACATCACCACTGCTGACGCCGCCAACTTTGTAAAAAATGCGAATGATAATGTCGCGGCAACCATCACAGCGCATCACTTGCTTTTTAACCGCAACCACATGCTTGTCGGCGGTATAAAACCACACTTCTACTGCTTGCCAATCCTTAAGCGCAATACCCACCAACAAGCGTTAATCGAAGCAGCAACCAGCGGCAGTAAGAAATTTTTCTTAGGTACCGACTCTGCGCCTCACGCAAAAGGTGCTAAAGAATCGGCGTGCGGTTGCGCAGGGTCGTACACGGCTCACGCAGCACTAGAACTGTACGCAGAAGTGTTTGAACAAGAGGGTAAACTAGAAAACCTTGAAGCGTTTGCAAGCTTGAATGGACCAGACTTCTACGGCATCGCCCGCAACACCGATACAGTAACGTTAGAGAAAACATCTTGGGATGTGCCTGAATCTATGCCTTTTGGTCGTGACATCGTGGTGCCTATCCGCGCTGGCGAACAGATTGAATGGACAGTGAAATAATCTCTATATGATTTTAAGCAAAAGGGTCATGATTCACATCATGACCCTTTTCTTCTACCTGAAGACGAAGACGCTACGATTTACTGCAATCTATGCCTTGCTCTGAGCGATTTTCTTAGGCAATCAATGATCACTTACTTATCTAGGTAGATATTACGTAGGTAGGTATTACGAATCATTTTCCACGGACCTTTGCGATTAGTGTCCAAACCGCGACAACGAGCAGACCTGCGACTAATCCAATCACACCGTTGAGCAAAACAGGCAAGACCGCAGACGCAAATGTGTGCTCACCAAAGTTCATAATAATCGGTTCAACCAAGTGATGAATAGCCGGAACATTGTGCACAATGATGCCCCCTCCGACCAAAAACATCGCAGCGGTACCTACGATGGTTAGGAGCCTCATCAGTTTGGGAGCAAACGAGACCAAAGCGTTTCCGATCTTCGCGACAATCCCCTTCCCTTTGGCACGAACTTCCAAGTAGAGACCAAGATCATCCAGCTTGACGATACCCGCCACTAATCCGTATACGCCTGCCGTCATCACAACTGCAATTAAACTCACCACGATAACTTGAGTGACAAAACTCGCCCCGGTCACCGTACCTAAAGCAATGACGATAATTTCTGCAGAAAGAATAAAATCGGTGCGAATCGCTCCGTTCACTTTACGCTTTTCATACTCTGCGGCCGATTCCCCCGTCGCCAAGACGTCCTCTGCTGCATCATGAGAATGAGAATGAGGAAAGAGCTTTTCTAGGACTTTTTCCGCGCCTTCGAAGCAGAGGAAAAGACCTCCCACAAGAAGCAGTGGCATGATCAACCACGGAATAATTGCACTAATTAACAGCGCAGAAGGCACCAAAATCAGCTTGTTCTTGAAAGATCCCTTAGCAACCGCCCATACAACCGGAATTTCGCGCTCAGAGGCAACGCCCTGCACTTGCTGGGCGTTTAGCGCCAAATCATCCCCTAACACACCGGCAGTTTTTTTCGCTGCAACCTTGGACATGACGGCGATGTCATCTAATACCGTCGCGATGTCGTCTAACAGGGTAAGTAAACTTGCTCCAGCCATTATTACTCTCTTTCTATGAGCCGAACCACCAAAGTTCGGATTAAAAACAAAATGTAGCACCATAAATTTACTCAACAAAGTCATGATTTAGCAAAGAATATGATGAGAGTTCGTGTTTTTTGTTGCTGTCTATAAACCATAAGACTAGTCTTGTCTTATCCTTGAGTAGACAAAAGATAAAGTATAGATGAAAAGCGGATACACATACCCAGTTGGAACCCCAGGGCAACCTTGGGGCGATACAGAACGCAAAGCTTGGTTGGCACAGCAAGGTGTAAAAAGAAGCTATCAAGAAGAGGTAGTGAGTAAAATAGATGCTCTGCGAGATCGCTTTGATATCGAGCAATATGGTGCACTTTCCTACGATGAAAATCGTTTTCCTCTGCTTTGCATCAAAACCCGTCAATGGGACTCAGCAAAACCCGTCGTACTAATTACAGGCGGAGTACACGGATACGAAACCAGCGGAGTCCACGGCGCACTTAAGTTTGTAGAAACACAGGCAGAACATTACGCAGAGCACTTCAATATCGTGGTTGCGCCGTGTGTGAGCCCATGGGGTTATGAAGTCATTAACCGCTGGAATCCCAATGCAATTGACCCAAACCGCTCTTTTTACGCAAATAGCCCAGCAGAAGAATCCGCGAACTTAATCAAACTCGTCACCACACTTGATGATGTGCTGATGCATATTGATTTGCACGAGACGACCGACTCGGATGAAAGTGAGTTCCGCCCTGCGTTAGCAGCTCGTGATGGTATTGAATATATTGCAGGGATGATCCCCGATGGTTTCTATACCGTAGGTGACTCTGAAAACCCGCAACCAGAGTTTCAAAAAGCAGTGATCGAATCAGTAGCGAAAGTCACTCACATTGCGCCAGCAGACGAAAAAGGCGAAATCATCGGCTCACCTGTTGTCCAATTTGGCGTAATCAACTACCCAATGGTCAAACTAGGACTGTGTGGTGGCGTCACCAACTGCAGATATGGTACGACGACTGAAGTCTACCCAGACAGCCCGACAGTCACCGATGAAGAGTGTAACGACGCTCAGGTCGCAGCGGTGGTTGGTGGTCTGGATTACATCCTTTCCCAGCGAAATTAACCCGTTCCCCTGCAGAATCAGATCGAAAATGGGTGGGTTACCACTCACAAGATCATATGTTCCCAAATAACATCAAGATGCAGGGTCCACAGTGTTGTCACTTTCACAGCGTTGTCACTTAGGCCTATTTGTGATTCAAACTAAAAGAAAGAACTGCGACAAGATAGCAAGTTCTTTGACTTAGAATTAGCCCAGTGACACGCTCCCAATGAGCGAGATGACTTGAATGTGGACTCACATTCTATTCGGGTATCCTACCAAACTTCCGTATCAGGTTAAGTACACTATCCTGACACCATAATCGTTGCTTATATGAATTTTTCCATGACGAAGTTCGTTAGCGCTTCACCGCGGATTTTCACTACCTGCTCTTTCACCACTTTAAAACCAAACCTTTCATAAAAAGGACGGGCAGTAATACTAACTTCAGAGTAAAATCTGACCAGCCCCTTTGATCGACCAACGTCAAGTACATGTTCCATAAGCGCACGACCTACCCCCTTACCTTGATGTTCATGATGGCAGAAGAAGTGATCAATTAAACCGTTGTCTTGAATATCAGAGTACCCCATAATTTCGCCATCTATTTCAGCAACATATGGAGAAATAGACTTCATTTTTTGTTGCCAAACGTCCGGGTCAATATCTTCAGGAGCCCAAGCGATGACTTGTGCCAGGGAATAATCTCGAATATTAATATTTCGAACCGTGTGGAAGTAAATTTTCCACAACGAATGAGCGTCTGATTCTGCATACTTTCGGATTTTTATCATTCTAGTGTCTCCGCTATTCAGCTAACGTACGAAGCAACTATCAACTTTTAATATGTAAGAACCTTTCTTGCATCCCCAATGACTTGTCTGGAATCGAAGTCCATGGGCAGCAATATCGAACTTAGCTATCTACTGTCCTAAAACCTAAACATCAACCCAATAGAGCTGCTTTGGAACGTAATGGAAGAACAAATCAGAAACATTGTTTACTGCAAAAACAATCGATCTTTTGAAGCCACTAGTCACCGCTGTATCACTGAGCTCCTTCCATAGGGCGTAGGCTCTATAGCATCTCGTATTTTCTATAATGGTCAGGTGCTCAACTCTGCATACGACGTTTTTCAAGATGGACGAGTATAATCCATGATCACAGTATTTTGGCCAAAAATCACATTGTTCCCTATTAAGATTTTGTCATACGCACAGATGAAATCCTTATAAAAGTTTAATATAACATCAATCCGTTAACTTAGTAAAAAATACAAATAAAAACTACAAGATAAATAAAAACACATAAAAGTTATGAAAAGAGTGAGGAAGTATCATAGAAAATACAGCATTGACATTGCCATATTCTTTGTATTTGAAATATAACATAGAATAAATAAAAAAAGCCACAAAGGCAACCGCAAAAAAAACATAGCTATATATTCCATCTAACAAGGTTGAATGAAGACCTCCCCATAAAAAACCAAGAAGTATACTAGCTACTATTTTCTTAAAAAATAAACCGAATATTAATAGAACAAAAAATGAGATGATACTTTCTACAATCGGAGCAAGAATAACAAAATGTAAAAATTGTATATTGTTTCCACTTGCACTCTCACTCTCCAACCCAAGAAACCAATTAATTAAAATCTGTACAAAAACTACCAAAACAAATGTAAATATTGATACCATAAGTAGTTCAAAAAGATACCACCTATTAAAAAAAATCTTCTTCATTTGTTTACCTCAATAAGCTTATAGTAGTCATGTTTTTCTCATCCCAAGGTATCATCCTTATTTCCTAGCTATAAAAACATATGAGCACCTTCACATCACAACCATAAATACAAACTGTACCTAAATATGGGGTATTGTCCGCACCTACTCGCTTGTACGTTTTTAATAGTTCAGAACCCATAAATACTCCGTTTATTCGTTCTGATAATATTTCCCTGACTATCTCGGATGCAAATATTGCATTCCTTTCTATTTATTTCCGTAGACGAGGTGATGAATCTATAAAGAGCTCTTAATTGACTTATATTATTTTTTTCAACATACCAGTCCACAACTATTAAATGATTTCCTTCATTCCAATTCATTGGCTTTAGTGAAAATCTAGACTGTGTCATATACTTATCTAATGTCGATGAGTCGACCCAAGCCCATATTACATAACCTGTAAAATCAATATCACTGGATAACTTCAAAAATTTATATTGCCTATGAATCACCGCAGGTTTTATCCAATGCATGAATGAAGCTAAATTCAATCCTCTACGTGTATTGCATTTAGACATTATCTCTAGAAATTGGCCAATCTCATGGGTGACTTCGACTTTTGATAACGGTCCATAGGGGAACTGAGTTATTTGGCTATTTCGAAAGGAAACGGGCTTGCTCTTCATGAAAGTCATTAATAAATGTTATTTATCGTTCGTATTAGAAAAACTCAAACTGAATTGGAATTCCATACATCCTCAATAGACCTTTGATTCAGAATGCTATAAAAATGTAATAACAAACATAATTTTTACACGTTACAATAATATCCATCGCATTTTAGTATGATTTAGGTGCCCCACATCATAAACCACCCGGCCCTCAAAACATGCGTATAAGACGTTTATATTCCATGATTTCCAATGATAAGAGCACAGCCTTCAGATAACATTCTATACCCTCCATTTACGGTCTGATAATCTCAACTTCTTGAATAAAGAATAGGCTTAGGATAAGCGCTTTATAAAGCTCAGAGCAAAAGACTCTGACTTCTACCGCCCTCACCTCCATGCTCTAACAACCGAAATAAAGACACAAGGTCCCCGCACTGGAGATGAGTAAATAGCAAAATGATTGCACGCAGAACCTACTCAACAGAACCCTGCGCTGGACACATTAAGGGGATGAGTTAATAAGTCTCTTCCTGCTCTAAGTCTTCAAATGTCACTTTACTGCTGATCGGGCGTAACGCCGTTCAACAAATTATTGATAACCGACATATTGAAATGCCTCTTAGTGGTGATAGCGTAAAAGCATTCACTGACCGAGTCTAAGCTAAGGTAGTTTTTTAACAAGCCGGATTCTATTTCGTCTTGAACCACGACTTCCGGCACGACTGCCAATCCTTCTACATCCCGTGCCAAAAGACGCAACATCGCCATATCATCGACCTCTGCATAAGGGGTGACCGTGATGCCGTGCTGCTCACAGAATAAGTCGAATTGCAGGCGTATATCGTTACTTGGCCCTGGTACTAATAGATTGACTTGGTCTAACTGTTGCGGCAGAGAAAGTGCTTGTAGCGCAGGATTATTGGGCCCCACCAAGCAAACTTGTTGCTGGGCAATCAGTCTACATCGCCAAGGCCGTGATGAGTCGCTTGCAACCGGTTGATTTGATAGTACTAGATCCAGTTTATGCATTTGTAACTGCTCAAGCAAAGCCTCTTGGGTTGAGGAGTGCAGTATTAGGCGAATATTCTTTTTGCCTAAGACCGGACGGAGAAAATTTTCTTGGAAGTTACGCGATAAGGTAGCAACGGCGCCAATGCGCAATTGCTGAACGCGCGACATTTCGCCGCTATCCAGAATGGACAGCAGTTCGCCGCTGAGATTAAAGATACTATCGGCGTACTCCAATACTAAATACCCGGTCGCTGTCAGTTGTAAACTGCGCCCCTGCCGAACAAATAACATCTCGCCTAGGTGCTCTTCTAACTGACGTATTTGCGCTGAAAGCGCTGATTGCGACACGTTAAGCATCTTTGCAGAACGAGTTAAATGCCCTTCTTTGGCAACCGTCCAAAAATAACGTAAGTGGTGGAAATTCAGTGAGCGTATTTTCATTGTTCTGTTTTTTAGAACGATTTGTGAATAATTAACTATTTTACATATTTATTACTCGTCAGCAAAATACTTCTCACAATAATCATAATCCTTGTGAGGAGAAATATAAGGTGTCAGACCTGTTTACCTTTTGGTTTTTACCCGCGATTTTTTCTGCGGCAGCTGCATTGTCGTGGCTACCGAGAGTCGGAACGTGGCGCGTCGCGAAGTGGGCCACTGCAATTGCTGTGCTTACTTCAGGAGTCACCGCTTTAACCGAGTTGTATCGCTACTTAGCCAACGGAGAAAGCCAAGACTCACTTGGTTTAATTATGGCTTTACTTGTTTCATTATTAAGCTGGGTCATCGTTCGATTTTCTGCAAATTATCTTGAAGGAGAATCGGGGCAACACCGATTTGTCAGATCCATGTTGTTTACACTGGCCTGCGTCGCATTGTTAGTAACCAGTCAAAGTCTTTTGGTCATTGCAGTGGCTTGGTCTGCGACCAGTATTGGCATGCATTCTTTGTTGACCTTTTATCCTCAGCGAAAATCAGCCCAGCTGGTTGCACACAAAAAGTTTATTGTGAGCCGATTGGCCGATTTGTGTTTGATTGTCGCGATGGTATTGGTCTATCAGGATGTGGGGAGTTGGCAGCTTGATCAGATCAATCAGTACTTGGCCACTCAAGGTGTAATGGGCTCGCTTAACCTAGTCGCAGTGCTGTTTGCTATCGCTGCAATTCTTAAAACCGCACAGTTGCCTCTGCACGGTTGGTTAATTCAAGTCATGGAAGCCCCCACTCCAGTTTCTGCTTTGTTGCATGCTGGTGTCGTGAATATGGGCGGCTTCGTCCTGATTCGAATCGCTGACTTGATAGGCCTTGCGAGTGTCGCTCAATGGTTATTGATTATTGTGGGTAGCTTAACCGCATTGCTTGCGGGGTTGGTAATGATGACGCGTATTAGTATCAAAGTACGCTTGGCTTGGTCGACCTGTGCGCAAATGGGCTTTATGTTAATGGAAATAGGCTTAGGTCTTTACGAGTTGGCATTACTCCACCTGGTCGCTCATTCACTCTACAAGGCACACGCTTTCTTAAGCTCTGGACAAGCGGTGCAACATACCTTCAATGAGCGGCTTCAAGGTCGATTTCGCATGGTCTCAACGAGTGCTTTGTTGTTGGCGCCGATAGTATCAGCAGCCATCATTGTCACCTCTTTGCTCGGTTGGCAATGGATGACGGAGGAAATTGAACTCGCACCTGTGGTCATAGTGATTTTAGCTTTTGGCTTTGCCCCTTTACTGTGGTCGGTTTCAAGTTGGTCGTTAGCACTGGTGTCTGTTGCGCGAATAGCATTATTGACCCAAGCCTATTTGCTGTTTCACCTACTTTTTGCTCAAGCGATCAGCAGCCAGCCGTTCGACAACTTTATGGCAACTAGCCTGGTAATGGGCGTATTTTCAATACTTTATTTAACGCAAGGTATCGTCGGCTTGTGTTCTCATCACCCTCTCATCGCCAGATTATATAGTTGGGCGTATCACGGTTTTTTCCTGGATGAAACCTTCACCCGCTTAACCTTTAAATATTGGCCCGCTCGTTTTAACGCTAGCCAAGCACAAACATGGTATTACGACAAAATCGTCAGTGGGAGCTCTAATATGAATGTCAAACCATCAAAAGCCGTTGACTTGAGCACGGTGGTTGCTCAAGTATGCCAACGCATCACACCCAACTGGCCACTAGACCAAATGATAGCGGTGAGCCCTTATTGGCATCGGATTAATCAACCCTTCAGTCTCGTTGCTGCTTCGCTAGAAAAACAAGCGGGCTCGCCCATGAGTATGAAGGGGGAGGTGTATTTAGCGCGCTGGCAACACGGTGAGATCACTGAAGGACATTTACTGAGAGCGAATCAAGAGTTTGGTGATCGTTTTACCATTAGAGAGCTTGTTGATAGTCTCTCAGCCAATCAAACAGAATTAACGCCTGCCCCATTGCATTGTGACGCGTTGGATAGCCAGCGCGACTTGTCTCACCAGCCTGCGTGGTGCGATACGATTACCACGCAAATTTCCCAATTTTGCGCCGCGTATTTTGATGATTCATTATCAGATTGGAAAGCAGACAATACTCAAGGCCTCTACGCGAGCTGGCGTTCGGCGATCGAGCAGGACTATAGTGTCGCTCTGCTGATGAAATCAAAACAGATCAACACCCGGGCAAAGCAATTACCAGATGATAGCTTTACGGCAATAGATTGGGTACTCGATAAACTTTTATTGAATGAAAGTGATTACAAGCATTACTTAGAAGCGTGTTTATTGAGAATCAACGGCTGGGCGTCTTGGTGCGCATATCTCAACTGGCAAGCCAATTTTAAGCAACAAACTACCGATTATTTACAAGATTTGTTGGCAATTAGGCTCTGCTGGGAATGGTTGATTCTCGATTCTGCTCGCCCGATAGAGATGCTTTGGCAGCGTCAATGGAAACACCACTACGCCATGCCGAGCCAAAACCAACCGTTGATGATTTGGCAGCGCGCTGATGAAATTCGCTATCAAAGTCATTTGTTCAACGCCTTAAAGCAAAGTCACGCTAATCGTCCAGAAAAAGCGCAAATCGAGGCACAAGTTGCGTTTTGTATTGATGTACGCTCAGAAGTCATTCGTCGTCACCTAGAAGCACGTTCTGATAAAATAGCAACGCTTGGTTTTGCGGGCTTTTTTGGTATGCCAATCAGCTACAACCCAATTGGTACCAATGTTCATCGGCCTCAATTGCCAGGGCTTCTGGCCCCACAAATGCAAGTATCTGAGTGTTGTGACGCGCATGAACAGCAACATGCTTTGGTCAAGCAACGCAAACAGCAACTTAAGCGCGGGCAAAGTTGGCAACCGTTCCATCGTCAACCTGGTGCAGCGTTTACTTTGGTTGAATCAACGGGTCTGAGCTATATCACTCAGTTGGTGAAGCGTGCGTTACCGCTCCGCTCTGGTGCCAGTGTCAATAGTGAGAGTGATATTGCTTGTTCAGTACCCAAATTATCAGCTGAGGTGTCTCTTGAGCAACGAACCCAATTAGCGGCAGACATTCTCACCGGCATGGGGCTTACTCAACAACAAGCACGTCTAGTTGTCTTGGTCGGACACGGAGCACAGACTGAGAATAACCCCCAACAGGCGGGATTGGATTGCGGAGCTTGTTGTGGTCAGAGTGGCGAAGTGAACGCTAGAGCTGCGGCTGCGCTACTGAACGAACCAAAAGTTAGGCTGCAACTAGCAACATGGGAATTGAGGTTTCGAGTGAGACATGGTTTATGGCTGGGTTACATAATACCACCACTGAAAATGTCGAACTGCTCGATGTAAGACTGGTGCCAGAAACGCATCAAGCTGACATCGCCAAGCTACGTCAAAAGTTCGATCAGGCCAGTATCGCTGCTCGTCGGGAACGAGCCCCTGGGATAGGTATCAGTGTTAACAACGTAGACGATAGTAAGCTTGCAAAAGCCTTTGCCATCCGAGCTAATGATTGGTCACAGACTCGGCCTGAGTGGGGACTTACCAATAATGCTGCGTTTATTATTGCTCCTCGTTGGCGCAGTCGAGATGTCAATTTAGAAGGGCGCGTGTTTATGCATGAGTACGATCCAAACCAAGACCAAACAGGTGAAGTACTAGAGAAGATCATGACCGCACCTATGTTGGTAACACACTGGATCAATATGCAATATTTTGCCTCTAGCGTAGATAACTTTAGATACGGTAGCGGTAACAAAACCTTGCACAACGTGGTTGGTGGACACATTGGTTTATTTGAAGGCAATGGCGGCGACTTACGTAATGGTCTAGCTCTTCAATCAGTGCACGATGGTCAAGATTGGCGTCATCAACCATTGAGACTGACCGTAATCATTGATGCACCGAGAGCCGCTATCCAAGGCGTGATTGATGCGCACCAAACCGTCAGGTATTTGGTCGATAACCAGTGGCTCTATTTGGCTCGTTTCGGTGAAAACGGCATTGAGCAATATCGAAACAGTGACTGGATCGATTAGACGTCGTTTAATGATACTGACTAAGCGTTAGAGCCCATTGATCTTTCGGGGGTTAACTGTTGTTCGGATAGGAACGCCTAATCAAAAGCGTTTTAGACAAGGTAATTCGATTGAGCCTAGTTATTCTAAGTCAATGAGGCTAAACACTTTTACCCGAAACCGTTGGGCAGCGACAAATGCTCGGAGAACTTGCTGTGGCTGGGGCCAATTATGGTTCCAGCCACACGCTCAATAATTTACAACAACCGATTCTTATATTGCTCTGGTGTGACACCGGAGTATTTCTTAAACATTGCGATAAAAGGACTGGCTTGGTTATACCCCAACGTCAGCGCAACTTCTTTGACAGTTTGACCTTTGCGCAAAAGCTCCATTGAGTGTAAGTACCGAACGCGTAGTCGCCATTCAGTAAAACTCATGCCTAACTCACTTTGACAGTGGCGAGCCAAGGTTCTCTCTGTGGTGTGCACTTTTTCCGCCCATTCCGACAAGCTAATGTCATCGGTAGGCGATTCTTCTACGGCTTTCAGTATTGGCTGCAAATACTTGTTATCTGTCGTTGGTAAAAAATGGTGTTCAACTTCTTGTTTGGCTAATTGGTCGAGCAACACTTGCACTAAGCGTTTATCTTCGTCGCTTTGCGCTACATTGATATCACGCTGACGAAAATCCTCAATGATTGCAGACGTGATTGGAGTAACTTTGATCAAGCTAGTCTTCGTTGGGAAATGAGAAGTCAGCTCGGGGGCAATATTGAGTGAGCAGTATTCGATTGGTTTACGGTTGTAACTGGTATGGCGAATTCCAGCTGGCACCCAGATAGCCAAATGTGGCGGCGCTAAGAAGCGTTTATCTTCTGCATCCATTTCTAAAATTCCACCGCTAATCAATTGGACTTGTCCCCACGGGTGACTATGAACACGCGTTTCTGTGTTAGATAAAAACGCGTCGAAGTTCATAAACACTTCCGATGGCGCACGGTCAATGGTTAAAGATGGATGAAGATTTCTCGGACTCTTTTTCAAAGTCGTGTTCCAATTCGTTATTGTGTCTTTCTGAGGATACTTTTCATTATAAAGATCAGCCAGACGCTCGTCATTAATTATTGTTCATTAAGGGCCGTTACTTCTTCGCTCCCGCATTTAATGCGAAGGCTTAGTACGAAAACGTTTATCGTTTATATCGGTAAACTGACGTTGTAAACCGTTACTGGCAGGCCTTCAGAAGGTGGGGGAACACGTTGGGATTTTCTAGCCCTAAGCAAGTTGAAAAGCGAATAAAAAACCCTAGCATAAACACTAGGGGCTCGTTTTGAAAAAGATTAACGTCAAACTAAACAGCAGCGAATGCCTCGGCAACTCGTTCAACATTGTGTTCATTCAAACCAGCAAGGCACATACGGCCGCTACTGATCAAATAGATCCCATGAACTTCACGGAGTGTTTCAACCGTCTCTTGAGAAAAACCGGTGTAGCTGAACATGCCTTTCTGTTTGATTAAAAAGCTGAAATCTTTTTCAGGACTCAGTTTTTTAAGTTGGTTATGCAATGTCTCTCGCATCGCAAGAATACGACTACGCATCCCTTCCACCTCACCAAACCACTGAGCCTTTAACTCTTCAGTATTGAGCACGTTCGAAACAACAACCGCACCGTGTTTAGCTGGACTGGAGTAGTTGCGACGAACCGTTGCTTTCAACTGACCAAGAACACGAGAAGCCTCTTCATCGTTACCACAAACCACAGACAGGCCACCCACGCGCTCACCATAAAGAGAAAACGTTTTCGAGAATGAGTTGCTGACAAAACTCACTACGTCTTTTTCTAGTGCAATTTTACGAATCACATAAGCGTCTTCGACAATACCTTCACCGTACCCCTGGTAAGCCATGTCAAAGAATGGGATTAGCTTTTTCTCTTTAACGACTTCAATGACGCTGTCCCATTGCTCATTAGTGAGATCAACACCCGTTGGGTTATGGCAGCATGGGTGAAGTAACACAATACTCTCTTCTGGTAACTGTTTTAACTTTGAGACCATACCATCAAAGTCCAACATCTTCGTCTCGGGATTAAAGTACGGGTAAGTACCAACTTCCAATCCAGCACCAGCGAAGATCGCGTTGTGGTTTTCCCATGTTGGATTACTTACCCATACTTTGGAGTTAGGGAAATAATGATTGAGAAAATCGGCACCAATCATCAATGCGCCCGATCCGCCTAGGGACTGAATTGTCGCAACTCGCTTTTCCTTTAAAGCAGGATGACTTTCACCAAAGACTAAATCTTGAACCGCGGAACGGTATGGTGCTAGCCCCTCCATTGGCAGATAGATACAAGGCTGGCTTTCTTGTGTCGCTAATGCCTGTTTAGAAGCAGCAACGGATGGTAGCGTTGGAATATTACCATTTTCATCGTAGTACAAGCCGATACTCAAATTCACTTTTTCATAACGTTCATCAGCCATAAATTGTTCCATTAGAGACAAAATCGGGTCTCCGGCATACGCTTTTACATGATCAAGCATTTACATTCTCCTTGTTAATTATTTTCCTTGGGTTTGCACCAGTAACAGCGCGCTGAAGCCACCATCTTGCCGTCATTTGAGTACACTCGCCTGATAACGGTCTGCACGATGATTTAAACCAATTATGAAGTTCAATATGACGCCACAGAGTATTGATAACGCCAGTTCTGCGTAACCGACAACGGACAGAGACACTAGCATAATCGTGATGTCTACACCCATTAAGAACCAGCCCGCCCGTAAACCAATTTTATCTTGAAGATACAACGCTAGGATATTGAAACCACCAAGGCTGGCTTTGTGACGAAATAAAATGATGAATCCGGTACCAAATAGGAATCCACCAAAAATAGCGCCGTAGAGTGGATGTACGTCACTAATTTGAACAAAATGAGATTGAGTATTGGTAATAACCGAAACCAAACCGACAGCAGTAAAGGTCTTGAGGCAGAATACCCACCCCATACGGCGAATAGCTAAGTAATAGAAAGGTAAGTTAACCAAAAAGAAAACGGTACCAAACTCTAAACTGAAGTTGTAACTGAGGAACAGGGATAATCCAGCAGTGCCACCCGTGACCATCCCTACTTGCTTTAAAAACAGTACACCAAATGAAACCAAGCTTGTTCCCATAAAAAGCGCGAACACATCCTCAAACCATTTGTGCTCTGTGTTCGTCATTGTCGCCTCTGACATTATCAATCCCTTTCATAACACTTTAATCCCAGCACTGCATGTCTCCATGCACTCATTACGCATAATTAATAACACAATAAACAAAATGTGCAATTAAAAAGCACAAATCAATAGAAATGTGCATAACGAAAATTATTACGCACCAAATAAGCACTGCAATGAGTCACTGGCATGCATTAGAACATTAGGACTGAAGCGTTGCGCCGTACTCTTTAACACGTTCAAGTACAACGGAAGTTTTAATGTGAGAAATTAATTGGGTCGTAAAAATGCGGTTGATCAGTTCGTTAAGTGCATTTAAATCCGAGACTAAACATTTGATCAAATAGTCCGCGTCACCTGTGGTTTTAAACACCTCAACGATTGACGCTTGACTATCAATAAAACTCAAGAAGCTATTGGTCCTATCCGCTTCATGGTTCAACAGTTTTACTTCTATCATCGCAATCACTTCCTGCTGTAACGCATGTGGTGACAAACGAGCGTGGTATCCGAGGATCAGCTTATTATTTTCTAAGGAGATGCGTCGGCGCGAACATTGAGAAGCCGATAACCCGACCAGATCACTTAACTCTTGATTTGTCAGGCGCCCGTTCTTTTGCAGTAGTTCCAATATCTTTACGTCGTAGTCATCCAGATCATTAGCCATATCAAAAATCTCTCCTTTTAAGCTGGCCATGAGTTTAACAAGTCCCAGTAATCTCGACTACTTTTCGGTTTGCAGCTGCTCATTCATACCCAAAGAACCTCAAAATGTTTGGCGCTGTGAGAATAATTGACTCTAGTGCGTATAACTTATTCGTCGCTTTTGATTTTGATATATACAACGTGCAAAAACAGTCAAGCTTCATCTTTTCCAGATGAAAATCAATATCCATGAGCTAAATACGTTTCGATGACCGAAGGGACGCACTCCATTCACAAGCAATCGACTTTGTACCCACGTTTACCATCACGCTTCACCTGATACATCAACTGATCTGCTCGAATAAGCAGCCTTTCAACGTCGTATCCAACTTTATCTGAAGTACCGACACCAATACTCGCACCGACCGAGACCGATAGCTCACTGTTTACCGTAATAGCTTTGAACACGCCGCTTCCATCTCTTGCAAAATGTTAGGGAGTACCGTTGTATCATCCAAATTCATAGCGACAATAAACTCGTCCCCTCCCCAGCGGGCGACAATATCTTGAGGACGAGAAATTTTTATCAGTCGCATACTCAACTCTTTCAGGACTGCGTCACCCACTACATGACCATGCTCATCATTAATAATCTTAAAATCATTCAAATCTAGCCAAACAATAGCCAAGTAAGATTGACGCTCTCTCGCATATTCGCAGAGCGTTTTCAATCGCGCTTCCGCACCACGACGATTGTAAATACCAGTCAATAGATCATGGGCTGCGTTATAGTCAGACACTTTTTCTTTCTTAGCACGATCCGAAATGTCATAGACCACCAGCTCGATAAACTGTTCCAAATCGCTATGGTGCTGTTGCTCTACGTCAGATATCAACACTCGCAACCAAACGTCGTCGCCTTCGCGTAACAGGAAGTCGCGAAACAAACTATCACCGGTACGACGCACCTGATCAAGTAACTGTTCAAAATCTTCTTTATCGTCGAACAGATCGGGTAAATAGATTAACTCATCTTTTGTGCTAGCGTATTTAAGGGTTGATTTGAACGCCTGATTCGCCAAATAAACTTGGTTTCTTTGGTTCAGAAGTGCGATGCCAGCGTGTGAGTATTCAAAAATGATTCTAAACTGGCGTTCCAACTGAACAATCTGGGCATTTTTTTCAGCCTCACTTTGATAGAAGCTTGAGATTCTATTCATCAGATTATTGGTATTCCTAGCCAAAAATCCGATTTCATCCTTCGAGCTAACCTGAATATGAGTATTTGTCGCGTTACCATCAACTGAGGCACGACTAATTTGTTCTAACAATTGATTAAGAGGGCGGTAGATAACCTGTCGTAAAATCACAAACACACACATGAGGATGGTAACAAGCAAAAATGTTTGCCAAACGACTAACGACATTCCCTTCTCGCGCGCTTTTTGATCGATGAAAGCACGATCGAGAAACAGCTCCAGCTCACCGACTTTTTCATTACTAAACTGAGGAGATAGCGACACAACAATGTCGCTTTTATTGTGAGGTATTCGGCCAAGTACATGAATCATCCCAGAAGACATCGTAAAGCGTGCGCCCTGAACTTCAGGATTATCAACCAGACTTGAAACCAGCTCTGTTGCCATCACACTATCAGACAAGTACGCAGCCATAGACGCGTTATACCTAATCAGTTCAACCAGCCGATATACACGTTCTTTCGCTGACAATTGGACATTGTCATAGGCATGTTGATAACTCAAATAACTTGTCACAGGGATAAATATACTCGAAACAGCAAAAATAGAGGCCAAGAATTTCAGCCCTATACGCCGGTTAATGATTCGATAGAACGAAAATAGTTTTGATATCGCCACTCAACTCTCCGATTGAGGTTTTAGGTATATACGCAATCGCATTGGCATTACCTGATACTAATTGAACAATATCTTGCTCTTGCGGAACTTGCATTGGTGGTGTAGCCCTACCACTGAACATTAGCCGAGCCCAATACGCGTTAACTTCTGACAAAGACATACTGACCAACGATTGGTAGAACTCTCGACGAACGTCAGAAGAACTTGGGGCGTCGAGTTTCATCACAGCCCCCCCGGTCGGGAAGTAAGGGGTTCTGCCCATAAACAGATCAACAACCTGATGTTTTGTGAGTTGATCTATAGGATTATCTTTATTCACAATGACAAGCAAGTCTTGTCCCCACACTTTAGCTGGGGTACCAAAAAGCAACGCTAGTATCAAAACAAAACAATTTCTCATCGTCATCAGAATATAAAGTCCACACTAAACGTTAAAATGTTTACTTGCTCATCCGACGTATTTGTTTCCCCATCCCAGAGCATGTCTTGATTTGCAGATACCCAGCTATGGTCCCACTGGCCTTTAATTGCCACATTCTGAGCAACATCCCAACGTAAACCTAAAGAAGCCGTACTTTGCTTAACATCGACACCGTCATACCCCGCCTGTATAGGAATCCTTATAGGATCTGGCAGGTTTGGCGATGCACTTACGTTAGAACGAGTGGTTTGAGAATGTGCAGCCAAGCCGTAGATAGCGAAATTGTCAATGCGCTTTACAACGCCAACATAAGCGGATATCGAAGGAAGTAGTGTATTTAAGTCACTATCCATGTAAGAGATTTCCGATAACCATTTCCATGATTTGTGTCGGTACTCGACCCCTGCGGTATAATAATCGATAGGAGAATCATAAGAGTTAAGTCGCTTATAAGTTTCAGACGTCCCGGGGACTTGAGGGTTAGCAGCAAGAAAGCGCATCAAAGCACTGTATCTGGAATTTTTAACTGATTCTAATTTTGTCCTCGCATAAGCCGTACGCAAGATTAAATCACTATTTTCATACCGTAGTGCTATCCCTGTAAAAGGAGATAAATCAAACTCCGAGATCACTGATTTATAATTGAAAGTACTCCCCGACTGGCCATAAAAAACTTTGGCGGATAAGTGACCAGCTCAAGAGGTTGACGATACAATACTTCGACACCATCAAAATGATAAAAAGGGATCCGGCCATAAAATTCCACTGGGGGCCTGACCCAATCATAGGCATAGGCAATGTTCCCAACATCTCCGATAAGCGTGAGATCGCTGGCTATTCGACCTGCACGAATATTCCATGCGTTGTTGAAATCGTAACTTAAACTCGCCCAAGTTAATGATTCATCAAAGCTATTATTGACTCGGTCTTTTACCACAAGCTGCACAGTTGCTTTAAGTGCATCGGTAATTTGAATGTCAGTCTGTAAACCTAAAAGTGAATCAGAGAGTAAACTCAGCTCCTTTGTCTTGCCTTCTTGTGTCATATCTCGACGAAAAGCAAGTGAATCAGAATCAGAGTAGACACCACTTAGTGTACCAAACCCACGAAACTCGACCATATCGGTGCCAGAATAGCTCAAAGTCGGAAGTAACAGTCCCCCAATTAACAACCACACCTGCAACTTCATGGATACTCCTTCACCCAACAGGATACAACTCTCATTTCTGAACCAATATCACAAAAATAACACATAAGTACTATATATAAGATATCAGAAAAGCCTTCGTAAGTTTAATGAATATTATTGTTCTTTCATAAATATGTCAGACTGATCAGTCTATTAGTTACCCAACAATTCACTTAACATTGTGTTGAGGCGGATAAAATTTGAACGACATCACTTGATGGAATAGCGATTAGGCTTATAGCCAGTGTGACTTGTAAACCAATCAAAAATTGCTGGCGTTAGTCGAACAGAAGATAAAGCAAAGTCGATTGTTGGCTTGATAAAAATGGGGAGGTTAAGTAAGTATGACATCGATTCATCGAGTTGAACGTATGTCACTTATGATGGGGGATGAGCCACGGA
Organism: Vibrio mytili; assembly: GCF_000830505.1. Taxonomy (GTDB): domain Bacteria; phylum Pseudomonadota; class Gammaproteobacteria; order Enterobacterales; family Vibrionaceae; genus Vibrio; species Vibrio mytili. The sequence goes on from NZ_JXOK01000004.1 coordinate 320,027, forward strand.
ATTCTCGCGTTGCTATTACAACCGCAACGCGAGATAACGTGTATCAAGGCTCTATATAGCTAACTACTTCAAGACCAAACCCAGATAGTGCATGGTATTTTTTGTCTGCTGATGACAGTAGGTTCATTTTAGTCACTCCCAAATCCGCGAGAATTTGTGCACCGACCCCTACTTGTCTTGATGTCTGCTGCTTTTTATTTGTTGGCACTGCATTACCAAGATCTTGAGCCTGATAATGGGCAACGCGATCCATAGTAGCATCCACGTTTTCTTTTTGTCCCAATATAACAAGCACACCTGAATCGGCCTGAATCTTTCTCATTGCCTCGCTCAATGACCAACTATTGCTACGTTCGCGTGTTGAGTGAAGGATATCGCTAAACATATCTTGAAGGTGAACTCGAACATTCGTTGGTTCTTCGCTGATATCACCTTTACATAAAGCGAAGTGCGTTTGATCATCGACCGTATCTCGGTAGGTCACCATAGTGAAATCGCCAAATTCCGTAGGCAAATGGCACTGTGAAACTTTCTCAATCGTGGTTTCGGTCTTATTTCGATACTCGATTAAGTCGGCAATGGTTCCTAGCTTGAGACCATGCTTTTCTGCGAACAATTCGAGTTGAGGCCGCCTAGCCATCGTTCCGTCTTCATTTAGAATTTCAACAATAACGGAAGCGGGCTCAAAACCGGCCAACTTTGCCAAATCACAACCGGCTTCTGTATGACCCGCGCGAACCAATACGCCACCGTCTCTGGCTGCCAAAGGGAATATATGTCCAGGCTGAACCAAATCTGTTGGTTTTGCTTGTGAACTCACCGCCACTTGTACGGTTTTCGCTCGGTCTTCAGCAGAGATGCCAGTCGTAACCCCTTCTGCTGCCTCAATAGATACGGTAAAAGCCGTTGCCCAAGGCTCAGTATGATTTGAAACCATGGGAAATAATTTGAGGTTATCACAGCGCAGCTTTGACAGTGTTAAACAGATCAACCGCGGCCATGAGTTGCCATAAAGTTGATATCTTGGGCACTAACATGCTGGGCAGCCATCATGATGTCGCCTTCATTCTCCCGGTCTTCATCATCCATCAAAATGACCATTTTACCTTGGCGATAATCGTCAATTATCTCTTCAATAGTGCTAATTGGCATAATACTTATTACCTAATTCAATCAAATGTATATTCAAGTTATTTTAAGACGCTTGTTCACCAAGAAGTAGAGATATGGACACTCAGTTAACAAGCTCCTTCCGCTAAATCGACTAATCGGCAAAAGTCTTCAGCATTCCAAGCTGAACGGCCTACAAAAACCCCATCAATATTGGCCTGTATCAATAATCCAGCAACGTTTGAATGATTCACGCTACCACCATACAAAAGGTACATTGAGTCAGCGATATTTTTTCCGTAGCTCTTTACCAACGCCGAGCGGATAGCGAAATGAATGCGCTCTGCTTCGTGCTCTGTCGCCGGAACACCATGCTCTCCTATTGCCCAGATAGGTTCGTAAGCAATAATGACTTTAGTGAGCATGTCAGCAGGCACATCATGTAATGCGATTTTAACTTGACGCACGACTGATTCTTCGGAGACATTCCAGTTTTTTTCTTGTTGACTATCACCGACACAAACCAACGGTCGCAGGCCATGCTTTAATGCGGAAAGAACCTTCTTGTTCACGGTATCATCGTTCTCGCCAAACATCTGACGACGCTCAGAGTGTCCTATTTCAACAAGATCTACTCCACAATCTTTCAGCATAATAGGAGATATTTCGCCCGTGTAAGCGCCTGCATCTTCCCAACACATATTTTGTGCCCCAACTAAGATCCCAGCAGGGTGCGCTATCTGACTCACGCTTTCAATGTAAGGAAAAGGAGGAATTACGAAGACTTGGCTTTGATTAGCCTCCTGCTGTAAATAAGAACTCACAATATCGATCCATTCGTTGGCTTCTTGACCGCTCTTATTCATTTTCCAGCTAGTCCCAACCCAAAAAGGTTTCATATATCCTCCTTATCTAATTAGATGAACTAACGAATGGTCATGCGCTCTTGGCATGAAATTCTGAGTCGATTTCTTTGATACGATTTACTTTTGGGGTAGATGGGCCGTCTGAAAACTCTGCTGCTAGCCACGTATCTAAAATACTTTTCGCCAGCTCAGGGCCGATCACTCTCGCTCCCATTGTAATAATCTGAGCATCGTTACTCTTTCTTGCCCGCTCCGCAGAAAACGTGTCATGACACAAAGCAGCGCGAATCCCGGGAACTTTGTTAGCAACGATGCACACGCCTATACCCGTGCCACATAAAATGATACCGCGATCAAACTCACCGGTACTGACAGCAACCGCGACATCTTTCGCAATATCTGGATAATATTGGTCATCGCCTTCTGTTAAGCCCATATCAACAAATTCGATATCTTTTTCAAGTAAGTGTTTTTTGATGATTTCTTTTAAATCAAACGCAGCATCATCACATCCAATTGCTATTTTCATAATTATTTCCTTTCATTTACGCGTACGGGGCCCTACGCGAAAAAATCACGTAGGAAAATTAATTAGATATTATTTGGGGGTTAATTAAATAAAATTAATTTTTGTCTTTAATGTTGTTAATAACTCTTGCTCTTGAAGATTAATATTTTCATCTGTATATATTTCTTCAAATTGTTCCAGCTCTGCTATTTTGTATAAGGAGCTATTGCCATACTTACTACTATCAGCGACTAAAACGTTTTTCTTTGCACTCTTCATCATATCTATTTTTAATGTTGACTTGTGCTCAGTCGGCGCTGTCACACCATGCTCTATATTCCAGAAATTACAGCTGATAAAAGCAATATCAGTGGTAATCGACTGAAGTAGCCTTCTTGCATGCTCACCAATACAAGACTGACTTGAACTGTCTATTTTACCTCCAAATACAATAACTTCTATTTGCTTAAACTGACTTAAATACAACGCAATTCTCAAATCGGGAGTGATAACCCTCAATGGCAAATGCGTAATATTTTTTGCTATTTCCATTGTCGTTGTGCCGGCGTCAAGAATGATGGCGTGTCCGCCTTCAATTAACTGAGAGGCTTCTTTACATATTTTTGTCTTTTCTGACTTAAATAACTCATTTTTCTCCTGGAAAGAAAGTTGAGTAGCGACAAAATTATTTAAAGTAACGCCACCATGCGTTCGACGAACCACACCTTGATCATCGAGTTCAACTAAATCTCGACGAATCGTTGCAGGTGATACATTGACATGAGGAACAAGCTCTTCCACTGTTGCAAGTTTTCTGTCCTTGAGATAGTCAACTATCTGTTTAAACCTTTGCTGTTTTTTCATTGAAAACGAATACTCACTACCAAATAAAACGATCTAATTTACCCACATAAGCGTAATGCTTGGGAAGATTGTAATTACAAGCAGGCAGCATATCAAAGTGAACAATGGGATCAGTGTCGATTTAACCACTTTTTCGACCGGAATATTGGCAACTTGACTCGCGGCAAACAAGGTCACACCTAAAGGTGGGGTAAACATACCAATCGCCAAATTAACCACCATTACGACACCAAAGTGCACCGGATCAATACCGTATAATACAGCAATAGGCGTTAAGATCGGCGCAAGGAGTAGGATTGCAGCAGACGTTTCAACAAACATTCCAACGAGTAATAGCAGCAAATTTACTGCCAATAGGAACTGTATCCCTGTTGAAAAGCTGTCGGTTGCGAAGGTTGCTAACGTTTGGGGAATATCAGAACGACTGACTAAGAAACTCAACAGGGAAGCCGCTGCAATAATCAGCATCACCGAGGTCGTAGCCATAGCAGAACGTTTAAGGATATCCGGAATGTCTTTAAATGTGATTTCTTTATAAACCACTAACCCCAAAAACAGTCCGTAGATTACAGCGACCGCTGATGCCTCTGTCGGAGTAAATATCCCGCCATAGATACCACCTAGAATGATGGTTGGCATTAATATAGCGAGTACCGCATCTTTTAGTGATGCCCAGAAGCTTTCACGACCTACAGAGTCATTTTTGCCATAACCACCGATCCAACACCAAATGATCACCATGATGATAAGCGCAGCTCCCATTAACAGACCTGGCCCAATTGCTGCGAGAAACAACTGACCAATCGATGTATTAGTACTCACGCCATACATGATAAGTGGTACAGAAGGAGGGATAACAATCCCTAAGTTCGCAGAGGATGCCTGTATCGCGGTCGCCACTTGTTTAGGGTACCCGTGCAATATCATGGCAGGTAACAAAATAGCGCCGACTGCATAAGTCGTAGCAACACTGGAGCCTGAGACAGCAGCAAAAATCATGCTAGTGATTACACAAGCCATTGCTAAACCGCCTTGGATATTACCAACCAGTGATTTAGCAAATTTGACCAAGCGCTTTGAAACACCACCTTGCCCCATGATGTTCCCTGCAAGGATAAACAAAGGAACCGCCATCAACGGGAAGCTATCTAGCCCAATAAACATACGCTGTGGGATCAAAATCAGCGGTAAATTACTAAAGAAATAAAGTCCAATCGCGCAAGCAATGATGATCGAAACAGCAATCGGCACCGATAGCGTTATAAAAGACATTAATAGAGAAACTATTGCGGTTGGCATAATTAAACCTCGCTTTCACTACGTGTTCTTAAATGATCCAACGCTAAATGCTTTTCTACATTAAGCAGGTGCCACTCAAGTAATGCTGGTATGGATAGTAATGCACCAACTGGGATACTGATGTATAACCAAAAGGCAGAAATATTAATCATTGATACATTTTGCGCTTTAACTCTCACGGCCATTTCCCACCCGTACCAGATAAGAATTGCTAAAAACGCGAGAACAATTAATGTAACCAACCTTTTTGCCCAGAGGCTTAGTGTTTCAGGCAACAAGTCAACAAAGAAGCCGATAGTAATCATGCTACCTTCCCTGAACACACAACTCATCGTCAGATAAACCATCCAAACCATCATGATTCGAGCTGTTATCTCTGACCATGTAGAAGGTGCGCCAAATACAAATCGAGTTATTACCTGATAAAACACTAATACTGCCAGTAAGCCAAGTAACACTGCCGACAACATAAGTACTGAACGGGATAAAAATCGGCTAAACCTAATGATAAGCTGCGACATCATCGACTCCTCAAGGCCAAGGGATTAACCTTGGCCTTCACTTGTTTATTTCATTGCTTTGATTTCAGTAAGACGCTCTGTAAAGCCCATTTGCTTCGCCAGTTTGTTTCTGACTGACTCGGTTGCTGCAATAAACGGAGTGATGTCGACTTTATCAATCTCCATACCTTTTTCTTTCAACTCATCAAACGCTTCATTTTCTAAGCGCTCACGAGTTTGACGCATCACAACAGCTGCTTTTTTAGCTGACGTTTGGACCCATTCCTGTTCTTCTTTCGACAGGCCATCCCAGTAACTTTGGGACATGGCAATAACTGCAGGACTGTACAAATGTTGAGTCAAAGACGCTTCTTTTTGTACTTCGTACAACTTCGACGTTACCGCTAAGTTAATCGGATTCTCTTGACCATCGATCGTCCCTTGTTGCAATGCAGTGAACACTTCAGTCCAAGACATCGGAACCGGGGATGCGCCTAAAGCCTTAAAGGTTTCGATATGCACTTTGTTCTCCATTGTACGGATCTTACGACCTTTCAAGTCTTCAGGAGTCAGGATTGGCTTCCCATTGTAAGTGATCTGTCTGAAACCATTTTCACCCCAAGCGAGCCCTTTGATTTGGTGCGCTGACATACCGTCCAAAATATCTTGGCCGATGTGGCTATCCAAAACTTTATGAGCATGATCATAACTTTCAAATACATATGGGAAATCGAATAGATAAACATCTTTATCGAAATTACCTAAAGGCCCAGTTGAAGAAATCGTCATCTCGATAATACCCAGTTGTAAACTTTCGACGACTTCACGCTCTCCCCCGAGCGCACCGGCAGGTTTTAAATCAACGGTAAAACCGTTATTACTCAACGTTTCAAGCTCTTGTTTAAACGCTTTTGCTGCTTCACCGTGCTGGGAATCAAGGGTTTGCGTAAAAGCAATGTTGATTGTTTTTGCGTGAGAGACTATCGGCATTAAAAGCAAGCTACTCAATGCTACACATTTAGAGAGTTTGTAATTGTTCATCTTCATATTATTTATCTCGACTTTGTTTCACGTTTTGTCTTTTAATTTTATTGCTTTCGTTAAGTAATTAATTGAATGCTGTGTGCAAGCTCATCTTTATTAAATACTTTTTTCCAATCAGGGTGCAGTAACTTTTCTAAACCATTATCGATAGCTTTATTACATGCATCTGAGAATTGTCCATCGATTTCATCAAAAATAACCGCTGCCAGAATGTTCATATGACCAAGTAGGAAGTCACGAGCACAGTCATATGGAACCCCCGCTTCGACCACCTCATCCATAGCTTGACGCATGGCAGTCAGCAAAGTGGCACATACGGTTTCAGAAAGACCTGGCTCAAGCATCGCCATTTGGTGCAATGACACTCGATAAGAGTCTTTAATTGGCGCGTAGATAGTTTTAGCGATATCTTCACCCAAGTCCCACGCGGAATCTGGACCTTGAAGTAAGGTAGAAACAACACTTTGCTTCGCATGTAATCCACCAAAATGGTCATTAAGTGCTTGTTCATTCAACTCTTTGTTGAAAATAACTGGATGGCAAGGGTGTGTGATGAAGTACACTAGGTCTTCACGCTCCGGTAAATGCCCTGCAAATGGTGCTGCGGCATCAAGGATCACGACCATCGTCCCAGGCTTGAGCTGATCACAGACTTGATCTGCGATCTTGCCGATCAGCGTATCAGGCACAGCTAAAATAACGACGTCCGATTGTTGCAACGCTTCGTTCTGCTCTTGCGGCCCAATTGCATCAATATCCAAAACGTCTTTTAAGCGTTGACGACCCGCGTCACTGATTTCAACATGATTAACTGTATAGTCTGATGCTTTGAGGTTTTTAGATAGGCGCATACCCATTTTGCCGCCTGCACCGATTAACGAGATAGTTGTCATAAATACTCCGTTTATTTACCGCTATTTGAAAAATAAGCCAATGCCTGTGCTAACTCTTCATGAGTCACGGCATAGTCTTGTAAGCTTTGGTTAGCTAGGCTGGAATCCCAAGCTTGCCTAATGGCTTTTACACCACCTTGAGGACCCATTGGATGGCCGTGAATACCGCCTCCACCTAGGTACATTAAGTCAATAGATTTGTTCGTGCGTTGATAAGTTTCAGGGACCTGTCCACCCCATTGACCAGAGCAAAAAACGGGGAGCGCTGCTTTCGTTTTGCCCAATGGCAGCATCATATCGTTGTAGGCTTGAATCACTGAATCGTTGTCTTGCCAGTACTTGCCATCAATGCCATTAATCTGCAGGTGATCAATACCAAGTAACCGCCAAACTTTTTGCCAAACCCGGAAAGAGATGCCCCAATCACTGCGCTCGTGAAACGCCAAGCCATTTGTATGTGCATGTAAAATCACATCACTAAATTTATTAATAGAATCTAAGCCACAAATGCCAATTTGGTTAACGTTGATAACCGCTGCATCGCCACCATTCTGAATGAGGTATTCATGATTTCGTTCAATTTCACCGATATCAGAGTGACAAATATTGAATGCATAAATGACTCGTTTCCCCGACCTTTGTTGCCATTCATCAATCACTGGCATGATGGCGTCAATCCGATTTTTAACATGAGAATAAGGGGGACTTTGTAGCTTCTCATCGTCTTTAATGAAATCAATATCCGCTTCTAACAACTGCTTAACCAGCTTCGCGCTGTCTTGTGGCGTAATCCCAATATTTGGTTTCAAAATACCGCCGATCACAGGGCCCTTATTTATTCCTAGTTTGGAATACGTGCCTTCAATACCAAATTTCGGACCACAAAATTGCTCAATAAATAGTGGCGAGAATGAGATATCTTCAATCATTAAGCTATTAATTGGCTTAATTGAAGAAACCCCTCCACACGCAATAGTAAAAATCGCGGACAGGTCATAACCCGAGAGGTCTATCGGATAAGAAATAACAACCGATCCAAAGTATTGATGACCATCAAATTGTTGTTCGACGCTTACGATATCAGCACAAAAGTTAATAAACGCTTCTTTAGACACCTCTGGAATTTTGGTGAACGTCCCCGTTGTTTGGTCGTTGCAGATTTTCTCCGCAATCTTTTCGAGACTTAAATGACTACTCAATCGATATGTAACTTCAAATCTATCCATGATTATTCCTCACCCGCCAGTAGTTTCACAAAAAAGTCATCATCCCCCATTTGGCCCCCTTTAAGGGCCACTTCTAGTCCATTGAAGTTGGCGTGTTTGGAATGCGTACGACATAAAGGAACACCTGGACAAAGCGGCGCAACAAATGTCAATGCATCAACATTTAAACTTTGTAAGCAGTAACCCGAAGTATCACCACCAGCAACAGCAATTCTGTCGATCATCCCACTTTCAGCAACTTTTGATGCAATATTGCCAAGGAATTGCCCTAACACTTGGTCAAATGATTCACACCCACTATTTTTTACTAGGTTCAACGTTTCTTCATTTGGCCCAAGCGCGGAATATACGAGAGGCGATATCTGATCAGTGAGCAACTCGGTACAATGCTCAGTAACTTCGTTCAAATATACTTCCCGAGAGTTCTCATCAATCAAGCGAGAAACATCAAGTTTGATAGGCGAAAAGCCGTTTTCAATCGCATAACTGATCTGAGCACTCGTAATCAAAGAACAGCTTCCTGATAGTGCGAGAATTCGACTTTTACCCACAATGGAGGGGCTCTCAATTCTTTCAGAATCGAAATAAATAGCATCTTCAAAACCCGAAGAAGACACAGTGAAGTGAGTCCCTGTCTGACTGTGATCTTTTATGAACGCTCCCGCTTTCGCGAGTGAAGTCTCATCAAAGCTGTCAAATAACACCACCTTTTGAGCAGCTATTAAGCTCGACAAGTGTGAATGGCTATTAACGCCGTTATACATGGCAAGATTGAAAGACACACAGTCATCACTGCCTAACGCTTGCATGTGCTTTATCAAATTCGATTCAGTCATTGGCGTCGCAGGGTGGCAACTCATTACTGGGTGACGGTCAATCGGAAAAACTTCACCTTTGTAGTCAGCAAATAGTTCACCAAAACACACGTAACGCTTGATCTTTGGCGTACCAACAAGAATCGAAGTCCAAGACGGTTCTATGGTTTGAATGCCGATTTTCATCGCGGTGGCAATATTTCCTTTGTCTACATTTGAGTCAAAGGTTGAGCAGACTTTATAGTGAACGTATTGTGGGTTAAGAGATTTAAGGAATTTAAAGACTGCCGGAAGTTCTGTGCTCATCCACTCAGTATCTTTACTCCGGCTCACTCCCGCTAGCCCCACGCATGAATAATCTTCAAATTCTTTAAGCTCAGAGGGATGGGGAATACGAAGCCACAATACCGTTTTTTTACCTTTGAGACTCAGGCTCTCTAAAACATCGGTAGAGCCTGTAAAGTCATCACCGTAATAAGCCAACTCTTTTTCACTACTTAACATTTTTCCTGCCATCTCTTTCGCTACCCATTTCACGTCTTAAAAAGAAAACAAACTCATCCTTGCCCTGTCTCAAAATGAAGATTTAAAATCATTCAATCATTTTTAATCACATTAATACTGATAATTTTTTATTCAACCTTTTATCAACAAAAAATTGACATCGCGCACAAAAAGCCTAATTCAACCAAAAATCCAGATAAAATCAGACTAAAAACTCTATATTTTCTCTAAAAACTCCAATCTTTTGAGTTTTGATCGAGTTAACAGAAAATATACAGTTGATTAAATAATATCTAAAATGATTGAGAATAATCAAAAAGGAATGAGACATGGATCAAAAACTTTCATACGAATTTGTCCAAGTGACAGAAGCTGCGGCCATCGCAAGTTACAAATACTCAGGACAAGGACAAAAAGATAAAGCTGACCAAGCGGCAGTTGATGCCATGCGCACAACACTCAACCAACTAGATATTGATGGACGCATCGTGATTGGTGAAGGTGAAATCGATCAAGCCCCGATGCTTTACATTGGTGAAAAACTAGGTAAAGGCGGGGATGCTGTAGATATTGCCGTCGACCCAATTGATGGAACACGTATGGTCGCCACAGGCCAAGACAATGCCATTGCCGTGCTTGCCGCAACGCCTAAGGGACAAATGCTGGCAGCACCAGACATGTATATGGAGAAGTTGGTCGTCTGCCCACGAGCACAAGGGGTGATCGATCTAGACCGTCCACTACTGACCAACCTCAGAGATATTGCTCAAGCTCTACACAAACCGTTAAACCAACTGCGCGTTGTCACGCTCGCCAAACCAAGGCATCAAGACTTAATTAACCAGTTGAGGGAAAACAACATTCAAGTTTTTGAATATCCGGATGGCGACGTGATTGCCAGCTTGCAAACTTGCTTACCTAATGGCCCGTTCGATGTGATGTATTGCATTGGTGGTGCACCAGAAGGAATTATATCAGCCGCAGCCGTAAAAGCTTTAGGTGGTGAAATGCAAGGCAGGCTTCTTCTGCGGAGCCAAGTAAAGGGCAACAATGAGTATAATCGTTCCTGCGATGTCAAAGAGAGTGAGCAATGTAAAGTATCCGGAGCTATTCCGGGTAAAGCTTATGTGATGAATGAGTTGGTGTCGGCTCAAAACATACTTTTCTGCGCAACAGGGGTTACTGATGGGCATCTACTCTCTGGAGTAAAAATGAAAGATAAAACCATCATTAGTGAAAGTATGTTAATTGATAATAGTGGTAGTGTACGTCTGATTCGTAACACCAAGTCAGCCCTCAAGAAAAAGCCATATCTCATCATGTAAGGTTAAACGATATCTCTGGAGTAAAAGCTTTGGTCTTAAACATCATAAGTACGATTCTAAGTCAAAAACTTGAGCACCTTCCTTGCCAACGATGGAACTCAATAAAGCTGAAACAACATAATTGGTGATGTACCGTACTTTGCATAAGAAATTTAAGCAATTTCGTAATGTGACAAATATCTGGTTAATCTCGCAAATATTGTTATAGGGTTGTGTCATTAATTCACAAAGGAATGACAGATGAGCAGTGGTCAAAGAGATATTACTCTTCGTTTTTTAGCAGAGCCTGGGGATGTAAACTTTGGTGGTAAAGTGCACGGTGGGGCGGTAATGAAATGGATCGACTTAGCGGCTTATGCCTGCTCTGCAGCCTGGAGCGGGAAGTACTGCATTACTGCTTATGCGGGTGGGATACGTTTTGTCGCCCCCATTCATGTTGGGAACCTCGTTGAAGTCAGTGCAAGAGTAGTCTATACCGGACGTACCTCTATGCACATCGCGATTGATGTGCAAGCCAGTGATCCTAAAGAAATGAAAAACCGTTTAACTACTCACTGTATCGTGATTATGGTTGCTGTTGATGAACATGGTCAACCAACTGACGTTCGTAAATGGGTTCCAGAATCAGAAGAAGACAAAGCACTAGAGCAGTCAGCGATTCGTCTTATGAATATGCGCCAAGAAATTGGTGAGGAGATGGAAGCACACGTTAAATATCTAAAATAAACCTTTCTATTGGAGCTAGGGTCTGTTGACGTTTCGTGGTTAAATTTTGTTCGGATGGGGACGCCTAGTCAAAAGCGTTTTAATCGCGGCGAGAGGTTTGTAGCCTAGTCATTCTAAGCAAAACACCTCTCAACAAAGAGTAAAACGCTTTTAGCCGAACCCTTCGGGCAGCGTTTGTGGCTCCTTTCTACTGCGTTATCGGCTTATCAGGTAGGGCAACTACATTTCAAAGCCTCTGCCTTGTATAAAGAACCCACAAACTGCTGCAAAAATCATCTCGAAACGTCAACAGACCCTAGGTTGTGAAGTAATGTCATAGTTATGCAATTTAGCTCACAGCCTACCTTTCATTGTCATAAATCTTTCACTTTGCTTTGCTTTAATCCAAGCACAAATTTGGATGACGTGAGTTTGGATCTTGGGACCAGTAAAAACCACCTTAAATGAAGAGACATTGACCAATTTAAAGTCAGTCGAATATCAATGGGTAAGGACAATGTATGTCGAGGGTTATAAAGACAACGAAATTAACCATTATATTCAGGCCTGTTTTGGTGGCGATGATACTTTCGCTAACCTCTTTCGACGTGTAGCACTACAACAAGAGAGTTTATACACGCTGCTGCAATATGTCGGTTGCGCACCTTCCAACCGCGAGTTTTGACCCCTCCTCCGCCCCCTTTTGAATATGACTATTTCTGTGAAGTGATACGCATGGGGGTATGCCGTCTCTATGTAATCCATTGCAAAGTCGTTAAGCTTATCGTGATATCAAACCAGCCCAAATTGGCATAAAAAAACCTGAGTCTAAACTCAGGTTATGGTTACAAAAACTGTTAGTGATTGAATCGTAAGGAACTAAGCTAACAGCCAGCTATGCGTAACGCCAATAAAGCAAGATATTACTGATCGGCGGCCAAACCAAAAGTGTAATATCAATGCTTGGTATAAGGGCGACCATATGGTCGCCCTTTTCTAGTTATTCTTGTCAACCTCAACGACCAATTGAGATTATCCTTTCACACCACCAGCGGTTAGACCACCAACCAACCAGCGTTGCGCAAGTAAGAATACTGCCGTAATTGGTACTGCAGAAAGAACTGCAGCCGCCGCAAAGTCACCCCATAAGTAGTTTTGCGGGTAAAGATATTGCTGCATACCAACGGCTAATGTGTATGAGTCTACATCAGAAAGTAGGAGTGATGCCACTGGAACTTCACCAATTACCATAATGAAAGACAAGATAAATACCACCGCCAAGATTGGAACAGACAACGGTAGCAGTACCAGACGGAATGCTTGCCATGGCGTTGCACCGTCAAGCGCAGCCGCTTCTTCAAGTGACGAGTCAATACTTTCAAAGTACCCTTTTATGGTCCACACGTGAAGTGCAATGCCACCTAAGTAAGCGAAGATCAAGCCGCCATGTGTGTTCAAACCAAGGAATGGAATGTACTGCCCTAACTTATCAAACAGGGCGTAAAGAGCAACCAACGCCAATACCGCTGGGAACATCTGGAAGATCATCATTGCTTTTAGAATGGTGTTCTTACCTTTAAATTTCATACGAGCAAACGCATAAGCCGATGTTGTGGATAGTGCCACGATCAAAATGGCTGAGATTCCGCCCACTTTAACCGAGTTCCATAACCAAGTCATCACTGGGAATGGAGGCGGTGTCACCGTGCCATCCGCGTTGGTTACAGAGAAACCTAAAGCGAGCTTCCAGTGATCCAGAGTTGGGTTATCCGGAATAAGACTACCCGTTGCAAAGTTACCCTCACGGAATGAAATCGCGATGATCATCAGCAAAGGGAAAATAATTAGTGCTAAGAACGCCCACATAACAATGTGTGTAGTCAAAACACGATACTTCAATGACTTACCTTGAACTATTGCCATTTTATGTCTCCTTAATCTTGAGCTACTTTGGTTACACGGAGGTTGAGAAGCGCTAACGCCCCCACCAATAGGAAGATCAACGTAGCAACAGCACTTGCTAGACCAAAGTCTTGACCACCAGCACCTTCAAACGCGATTCGGTATGTGTAGCTAACCAACAGATCTGTATAACCAGCAGGTTCAGAAGTACCAATCATGTTTGGACCACCACCTGTCAGCAACTGGATAAGTACAAAGTTGTTGAAGTTAAATGCGAAACTCGCAATCAAAAGAGGTGTTAAAGGTTTAAGCATCATCGGCAAAGTAATGCGTGTAAAGTTGGTTACAAAGTTTGCTCCATCGATAGCAGAAGCCTCGTATAGATCGTCAGGAATCGCTTTAAGTAGCCCCATACATAAGATCATCATATACGGGAAACCTAACCACGTATTGACAACGAGTATCATGGTTTTTGCCATGAATGGGTCAGAGAACCAAGCCGGACTGATGCCAAACAGGCCTTCAAGCAACATGTTGATCTCACCGAAGCTTTGGTTGAACAAACCTTTAAAGATCAGAATTGAAATAAACGCAGGAACGGCATAAGGCAGTATCAGTAGTAATCGATAGACAGAACGACCTTTTAACTCTTCCCACTGAACAACACTCGCAAGTACTAAGCCGATAACGAGAGTGAAGACCACCGTGAGTGCTGAGAAAACAATGGTCCAGATAAAGATACTGATAAACGGTTCTTTAATACCATCATCCTTCCATACACGTTCGAAGTTGTGTGTACCAATACCAACCACAAAACCAGGTGACACACTACTCCCTACGAATTGACCATTTGCGTCGATTGGTTGGTAGTAGCCCGTATCCATATTCGGACGCAGTGTTTCTTCCGTACGGTTGTTGTAAAGAGCCTCACCATCTTCTTGTAGCGTGTACAATGGAACGACCGCAGCGAACTTACGCAGGCCACTCATACGGATATCTCCACCATCTGGTAGGTGAAGATCAACCTCACTCAAAGCGCCACGATTCTGAATAATGGTTTTGATTTGCTCTTTTTCACCCGTCACTTCTGCGACTGGCTCAAGATCTAAATCTGTTGCTGAAAATCCTTGCAGCTGGAAGTTGGGCGTCGCAAGCAGTTCACCATCTTTTTCAACAACCAGTTGATGACCCTGTTCAGTTTTATATAAGGTGAATGGGTAGCTATCCCCACTTTGATAGGTTCTGTCCAAAAGTACCGTTTGTGCACGCTCGAAAGAAAGCTGATTTTTCGCACTGTAGTTAGTAAATGCTAAGCCTATGGTATACGCCAGCGGGAATAAGATGAATAAGATCATCCCTGCGATACCAGGATAAATATAACGATGAGCGTAGGTCTTTTTACTACCAAAAATGTACAGTGCTAGAGCGGTAAGAATAAGAGTAAGTAGTGCAAATGCAATCTCACCACGTGAATACATTAGAATTGTTGCGTAACCATTAATAATGCCGACAGTGCCTAAAAATGCCCATTTGATTAGCACTTTTTTGCTGCTCGGGAGATTGGCTTCAGTTGCTGTCATAGCTTTTGTACCTTGAACTGACTGCATAGGGAACCTGCTAGCGAATAAAGAATAAATATCGGAAAGTAAGGAGGAGTTACCCCCTCCTTAAAAAGGGTTTGCTAAATTTATTTAACCATTTGTTTTTCAGCATCTGCCAGAGCAGCATCAACGTCTTGACGACCATCAACAATGTTGATTATCGCGTTCTTAGCTGCGCCCCAGAATGCATTCATTTGTGGAATATTTGGCATAATTTCACCGTTCATCGCATTGTCCATTGTCGCAGCGATGCGCGCGTCAGAGTCAAGTTCACTTTGGAAAGACTTAAGTGCAACCGCACCTAATGGCTTGTCATCGTTTACTTTACGTAGGCCATCATTTGTAAGTAGATAGTTTTCTAGGAACTCCACCGCAAGATCTTTGTTTGGTGACGCAGTACTGATACCTGCTGTTAGAACACCAACAAACGGCTTAGAAGATTGACCTTGGAATTTAGGCAGCGTCGTTACACCATAGTTAACACCAGATTTCTCGATGTTACCCCAAGACCACGGACCATTGATGGTCATTGCTGTTGTACCTTGGTTAAATGCAGACTCAGATACTGAGTAATCCATATCGGCAGAAATGACTTTCTGATCAACAAGCCCTTTCACAAAATTCATCGCGTCTTTCACGCCTTGTTTTGCAATACCCGCATCTTTTACATCGTAACCAGAAGAAGTGTATTTAAACGCATAGCCACCATCAGCTGCCATTAGAGGCCAAGTGAAGTACGGTTCTTTCAAGTTCCACATGATCGCAGACTTGCCGTCTTTCTTCAGCTCTTTGTCTAGCGCCGCGACTTCTTCCCATGTTTTCGGTGGGTTTGGAACCAGGTCTTTGTTGTAGATAAGAGATAAAGATTCAACCGCAACAGGGTAGCCAATCAATTTGCCATCATAACGAACCGCATCCCATGCAAAATCAACAATACCATCTTGAATGTCTTTAGACGGTTTGATTTCTGCTAGAAGGCCTGCTTCTGCATAGCCACCGAAACGGTCGTGAGCCCAGAATACGATATCAGGGCCATCACCTGTTGCCGCAGTTTGAGGGAATCTATCTTGTAAGCCGTCAGGGTGAGCAACAGTGACTTTAATGCCCGTATCTTCTTCGAACTTCTTACCAACTTCCGCAAGACCGTTATAGCCTTTGTCGCCGTTGATCCAGATAGTAAGTTGTCCTTCTTCGATGGCAGCATGAGCACCAAACGATCCCAAAGCAACAAGAGTGCCTAGTGCTACAGCGCTTAACTTTTTCATGTTCGTATCCTTTTTATATTTTTTGATGTAGGGCTAGTCCATTGAGGTTCAGCCGTATTTCGACACATATCATCTAAAATAATCGATAGTGTCTCATCCTCCTAATCCCTACGCCCTTCTAATTATGACGTATTTTCGTGATCTTCCTCTCCACCAACCAGAGACTCAAATCACAAAATGGCCACTTACTGTGACCAATTTCACCTTTAACCAATGCGAGAATGTGATTTCCGCCCAACTCTTCCCTGGCTCGTCCTTTTTTACTCCTCCCCACCTACTCCCCCCATAATTATTTCGATTGGAGGATGTCCCAATTCACACAATCTTAGAAACTGCATCCATCCAAGAGTGGATGGTAAGAGCCCTTTTCCAGCAGTGCCTATTCGTTAGGTCCGATTAATCAGGACAAATAATGAATAAGCCATTTTGTCTTGCTGGTTTGCATTGCCATACGAGTGGAAGTCATTACGCGTGCTGTTTGTGGTTGTTATTTTTCACGGGGGAGACAGCGCTAGTAATGTAGGGGAAAGAAACTCGTACTTGGCTATGGTGGGTGGCACTTTCTAGATACATGTGTCGAAGTGCCACCCTACTTTTCTTATCAATCACCTTAAACTTACCAATTCCTACTGTTATTGCTCACGACATAATTCATATAATGATGAGTGGTAAATAATAAAAATTGATCGAGGACGAGCTACATGGCGAGTGTCACCTTAAAAAATGTTTGTAAAGCGTATGGCGACGTACTGATTTCTAAAAACGTAGACCTGGAAATACACGAAGGTGAATTCGTTGTTTTCGTAGGCCCATCAGGTTGTGGTAAATCGACCCTTCTGCGTTGTATTGCCGGACTTGAAGACATTACTTCAGGCGATTTATATATTGGTGACGAGCGCATGAATGATATCGAACCATCCAAACGTGGGGTTGGGATGGTCTTTCAATCTTACGCTTTATATCCACATTTAAACTTATATGACAACATGTCTTTTGGTTTGAAACTGGCAAAGGCAAACAAAGCAGAAATCGACAAACGTGTTGAGCACGCGGCAGAAATTCTGCAACTAGGCCACCTTCTGGAGCGTCAACCCAAAGCGCTTTCAGGTGGACAACGCCAACGTGTAGCGATTGGTCGTACTCTGGTTTCACAACCCAATGTATTCCTACTAGACGAACCTCTGTCTAACCTAGATGCAGCACTGCGTGTCAACATGCGCGCTCAAATTACTAAACTCCAACGTCAACTTGGTTGCACCATGATCTACGTAACACACGATCAGGTGGAAGCGATGACGATGGCGGATAAAATCGTCGTACTAGACGGTGGTTATGTCTCTCAAGTCGTAAACCTCTCGAGCTTTACCACTACCCACAAAACCGCTTCGTGGCTGGCTTTATCGCTCGCCTAAAATGAACTTTATGAGCGTATTCATCGATGAAGTTGAATCAGAGCGCGTAAAAGTACAACTTTCAAACGGTGTCTCATTCTGGATCCCTGTTGATGGCACAACCGTTAACCGCGGTGACCGTATGTCTTTGGGTATTCGCCCGGAGCACCTACTCTCTGCTTCTGACGCCGATGCAAGCATTCATGGTGAAGTCATGATTGTCGAAAAACTCGGTAACGAAACTCAAGTGTATCTCAACCTCGATGGTGCCGATGCTGATGTCATCTTCCGCCAGCCTGACACGTTAGCGGTCGATATTGGTGATAAGTTAGAGATTGGTATTCCGGCCCATCGTTGTCATTTGTTCCACAGCGATGGTCGTGCGTGTCGTCGACTGTTTAAAGAGAACGGTGTAGATACCGAATAACCTCTCACCGCCACTAATTCACTTAATCCCTCTTCTCAATTTAGAAGGGGGATTTTTTTATTCCACACTAAATAATTACCCATCAAAAGCGACTAAACCCATTAGACCAGATTGAAAATAAACCATAGTCTTTCTATAAAACTATTGTTTTTGGTACTTTTATTCAGTCCTTTCCCTCAAGTATTAGTTTTTTCCTAAACAGCCAAACTTAGACAAAGGTCTAAATTTCATTCTTATTTCCACTTACCTTAGCAGCGCGAATTTTTACACTTACCATCGAATTATCGTTACAAAAATTCAAAGTCATTTAATGGAATGTGTCAGCTCACTAACATTTAAGCGTTAACGACATGGCTACTGAACATTCAGGTTTTTAATGTCAGTGGCATGTTTGAAGGGAAACTAGATAATGAAACATAAAGGATTGATTCGCTCATACGAAGCGGAATTCGCATTCTTATATCGCATCCTTGATCTCGCGATCATTGTCACCTTTATGCTCTTCCTTGTATTACGGGATGCGCATAATTCGATGGACAAAGATTACGTAATATTGTCGTTCGTTGCGGGGATCTCATTTCTTCTAATGGCAGAGAGTGGCAATCTATACCGCTCTTGGCGCACAAGCTCTTTCCGAGAGCAGTTGTTTATCGTCTGTATTTCTTGGCCAGCAACATCTACTTTGCTGTTTACGATCCTCTATCTTTCTGAAGTATACCCATTATTTGATCGTAATATTTTAGCGTTGTGGTTTACGGTGACTCCGATACTACTTCTAGCATGGCGCGTGGTCTTTCGAACAACTTTGGCTTACCTAAGACAAATGGGGTTCAATACTCGAACAGCGATCATCATTGGTCAAACGCCGCATGGTATCACGTTGGCAAACGAGATCCGGAAAAACAACCAGCATGGTGTCGTATTTGATGGGTTTTATGACGAGCGCTCAATTGACCGACTTCCAAAGTCAGAATATGCCGTACAAGGCTCTGTCAACGCCGCTCTAGAGAGAGCCAGAAACGGAGAAGTTGATTACGTTTATATTGCGATGCCAATACACGCAAACGAGCGTATCGCATCGCTGCTAAATCAGTTCTCTGACACTACAGCCAATACCTATTTAATCCCAGACTTTTTTACCTACAACTTGCTTCACTCGCGCTGGGATCAAATTGGTAATGTCCAGACGCTCAGTGTATTTGATACGCCATTTGCTGGCATCTCATCTTGGGTAAAACGCTTAGAAGACATTATCTTATCGAGCATTATTTTACTGATGATTTCACCAATTTTGCTCGCGATTGCTGTTGGCATTAAGTTGACATCTAAAGGCCCTGTTATTTTCAAACAGCATCGGTATGGTTTAGACGGCCGAAAAATTGCAGTATGGAAATTCCGCTCTATGACAACGATGGAGCAAGGTGCAACGGTAAAACAAGCAACCAAAAACGATCCGCGGATTACTCCTTTCGGAGGTTTCCTACGTCGCACGTCGTTGGACGAACTACCACAGTTCATCAACGTCTTACAAGGTACGATGTCTATCGTTGGACCAAGGCCTCATGCGGTGGCGCATAACGAAGAGTACCGACAAATCGTTGACCGTTACATGTTGCGTCACAAAGTGAAACCAGGCATCACTGGTTGGGCACAAATCAATGGTTACCGAGGCGAAACCGATACGCTCGATAAAATGGAAAAACGCGTTGAGTTCGATTTGGATTACATCCACCACTGGTCAGTATGGATGGACATCAAAATCATCTTCCTCACTGTATTTAAAGGCTTTACCGGTGCAAATGCATATTAAGGCAAATACCATGAAGACGACGACTTCTGCCATTGTTCTGTTCGCATGGTCAAACATAGTCGTTTGGCCGAGTGTTGTATTGGCGGATCCGATGGCCTATACAACCGAATCAGGTATCGAGCTCATTCCCCAAGTCAAAGCCTTTTATGAAGGGGATGACAACGTGAATAAAGACGAAGAAGATGCTCAATCGGTCAACATTTGGGGTATTGAGCCAAGTTTGTTAGTGCGTATTGAACGCAATCAATACCAAGCGAGTTTAACTTATAAATTAAAAGCAGGATTCTCATCCGATGATAAAAATGACTTCGATGATCACCTGCTTAAATTTAATAACTTCTTTGAGTTTAATCATCGCAACCGCCTTGTTGTCGACTATCGCTTCAGCGCCCAGCACGAAATCAGGGGTGAGGACATTACCGAAGGCAATGGGGACGCTGTCGATACACCAATTCGCTTCCATAGCAATGATTTGACAACCAATTACATATTTGGCTCACAGGGGGCAAAAGGTCGATTCGAATTCGGGCTGGATTACCGTGATAAAACTTATCAAAACTACCGAGAAGGCCTAACCTCAGCGCCAAATGCGAAGACGAAATACAACGACTTTCGAGCCCCAGAAGCGCACGTGGAGTTTTACTTGAGAGCCACCCCGCAGACCTATTGGCTAGTGGGTACTCGACAAATAATTACCGAGTACCAACACCAGAACCCAGCGCTATCGAACAAAGATAATACTACTGGGTTTTATTACACTGGCGCACAATGGGAAGTCACGGGCAAAACGCAGGGTATCGCCCGGTTAGGCTATCAAATCAAAGACTTCGACAGCAACGAACGGGAAACCTTTAAAGGCTTCAGCTGGGATATCGGTTTTGAATGGTCACCTCAAGAGCAAACACTCTTCACGGTAAAAACCACTCAAGCCGCGATCAGTCCAGATCAAGATGGTGATTACAACGTACAAACTCGCTATCGATTGGACATAAAGCATGACTGGAGTAGCTATTTATCCACGCAGTTGGGGGCGTTGTACCAAGAAGACGATTATACCGGGCTGCTGGCAGGAACCACATCTAGAGACAGCGAACGTTACTCGCTATTCGCTGGCATCGACTACCAAATTAGGCGCTGGATACTATTGCAGGCCGATTGGAAATATCAAGATAAAACATCTGAGCGTTCAGGCTATAGCTTTGACCAAAATGTTTGGACTTTAAGCGCTCAATTTTCGCTGTAAAAAGGAATTCTAATGAACCCATTAATTAAGTTGATAAGCTTGGTGTTATTGCTGTTTAGCACAGTTGCAACGGCGGACTCTAATGAACAAGATTATTTGCTCGACACCGGTGATACGATTTCGGTGCAAGTTTATGGTGAAGAAGACCTCTCCATCTCCAATATACTGATCACATCTGATGGATACTTTGATTACCCATATTTAGGCCGAATTAAAGCTATCCAAAAAACACCTAAGCAAATCAAAGAGGAAATTGAAGCCGGCTTAAAAGGCGATTACCTCATCAACCCTAAAGTGATGGTGACCATCAATACTTTTCGCTTGTTCTATGTCAACGGAGAAGTACGGAAACCCGGAGGATTTGAATATCGTCCAGGGTTAACTATTGAAAAAGCCATCGCACTGGCAGGTGGTCTCACAGACAGAGCCTCACGCAACAGTATTAATCTAACTAAGCACAAATCCGGTCAAACCATTGAAGGTGTCAACATGCACCTTAACGTTGAACCGGGCGATATTGTATTTATTGATCAAAGCTTCTTCTAAGTGACAGGTAATCAAATGAACAGAACTCATCAAAACAACAACCAGATGAACAGAGTAGAACTGATTCGTTTTGGCCATCACTATAATACTTTGAAAAAAAACTGGTTAAGTATTCTCGCTTTTACTGTTGTCTTTTCATTAGCGTGTACTTGGTATATTTATTCAAAAACATCCATATACCAAGCAACAGCGACGCTGTTGATACAAGAAGAGCAGAAAAGTGCGCTGTCGATAGAAGAAGTCTATGGCGTTGATACCACTAAGAAAGAGTACTTTCAGACTCAGATAGCCATACTACAGTCAAACCATATTGCCGATAAAGTTATTCAGCAATTAAACTTAACTCAATATCCTGAGTTCACTAATACGGGTGGCTTTGAACAAAAAATTGATGAGATTAAATCCATCCCTTTAGTTCAAGATTTGTTGAACGTTGCGCCAAACCCAAAAGAAACGTCTCAGTACTCAGATTCTTACTATCGTACGCTCCATACGTTTAAACAAAAACTGACGATAGAACCCGTACGCAACACACAAATGGTGAGAATTAAATTTAGTTCTGTCGATCCTAAGTTAGCGACGAAAATCGCCAACGCCGTTGGTCAAGCCTACATTGATGCCAACTTTGAAGCGAAACTGGTCGTGACGCAAAATGCCGCAACTTGGTTGACAAACAACTCTCAGAAACTTGAAGAGCGCTTAAAAGACTCTGAACG
Source organism: Vibrio mytili (assembly GCF_000830505.1). Taxonomy (GTDB): domain Bacteria; phylum Pseudomonadota; class Gammaproteobacteria; order Enterobacterales; family Vibrionaceae; genus Vibrio; species Vibrio mytili. The sequence continues at coordinate 342,587 of NZ_JXOK01000004.1, forward strand.
AGCCCTTCAAGATTTCTTACGCCAAGAAGATCTTATTGATATCAACGGTATCGATGATATCTACGCCAATGAGTTGGAAGAACTCAACCGTAAGTTGAATACTGCCGTCAATAGCCGTATTGAAGCTCAATCTCTAATTCAACTGTTGAAGCGTAAGTCATCACAAAGCTTGGATAGCCTTCTGTCTATTGATGAATTTGCCAACCAAGCTCAGATTCGCGATCTAAAACTTTCTGAAGCACAAGCGGAGAAGAATTTATCTGAGCTGTCGCAGCGGTACGGTCCTAAACACGATCGCATGGTCCAGGCGAAAGCACAGTTGGAATCCATTCAGCGTCGCACCCAACAGCTGATTCGAGAAATCTCTAATAGTAAGCAACAAGACCTGCTTTCCGCCAAAGCTCAAGAAGACATGTTACGCGCAGAATTAGAGCGCAAAAAATCCGAGTTTCAGTCACTGGGCTCTCAAAAAGCGCGTTTTGAACAGTTAAAGCGTGAAGTCGAGTCAAACAAAGAACTTTACGAGGCATTCCTAAACCGCGAAAAAGAGACCAACGCAACCAGTGACTACAAAAACGTAACGGCACGCTTTACCGACAAAGCGATCATACCTCTGTTTCCCGTTGCACCTCAACGCATGAAACTGGTGCTTATCGCGACCTTCTTCGGCTTTGCGCTTGCTTGTGCACTAGTGATCATTCTGGAAACCATGCGCGAAGTAATTAGAAATGCTTCCGATGTCGAAGATAAACTAGGCGTATCTTGCTTAGGTTTGATTCCTACCGTTAAGAAGCGTGCGTTAAAAACAAATGGTCTTACCTACACTGCCTACTTAGACAACGAAGAAAAAGTATTCAGTGAAGCCTGCCGCTCTGTTCGAACCTCATTGCTATTGCGATTGACAAACTCGAAGCAGAAGGTATTACCTTTCACTTCAGCAATACCAAAAGAAGGCAAAACGTCGACAAGCATTAATATTGCGGCATCCTTCTCTACGATGGAAAAAGTACTGATTGTCGATTGTGACTTGCGTCGACCAGCTTTAGCCAAACGATTCGGTATTCCTGAATCTAACCCTGGACTGACCAACATATTGAGCATGGATACGGCAATTAAAGATTGCATCGTCAGAATCGATGATGCAAACCTTGATGTGTTACCAGCTGGGCTTATTCCACCAAACCCGCAAGAGTTATTATCGTCTGAACGTTTTAATAAGTTGATGGACTACCTTCAGAGCAAGTACGACCGGATCATTATCGATACACCACCGCTTTTATCAGTGAGTGATGCGTTAATTCTTGGCACTTATGCAAACGGACTTATTACGGTTATCCGCTCTGAGTCAACAAAAGCGTCACTGGTAAATATCGCATTGTCTAGACAGTTGCAGCACTCAATACCTTCACTTGGCGTCCTGCTTACACAGACAAAAGCCAAATCAGAAGAGACGGCTTACGTACAAAAGTACGCGTATTAATAACGGGGCGTCTGGTACTGAAAGATCAAAGGTTAAAAATTTTAGACGCCCGTATTGATTTATCAAATGGATAAAGTAAGCCCAAAAATAAAAGCTTGGTAGAGAAATGAAAATACTGCATATCATTAACGACTTATCTAATAATGGGGGAGCTCAGCGCTTTCTCGTAGACCTTGTTGTTAAACATAAACCACACTACGAAGTGAAAATACTGGTTCTTCATAATGACAATGACTTCGAAGGTGTATTAAAGGAAAACGGCGTCAGCTGTTACTACTGGTCTTCATTATCTCTAAAAGAGAAGTGGAATATATTACGTTGGCCTGATTTAATTCATAGCCATTTATTCCCTTCTATCTATGTAGCTTTGTTAGCCATTGGCAAAAAGCGCGTACAAACAGAACACAATACGACCAACCGACGTAGAGATTACCCTGCTTTTAAGTTTATGGAATACCTCATGTATCAAAGACATGAGAGAACAATATGCATAACGAATAAAGTTAAGGAGGAGCTGGTTAAGTTTTTACCACGCTATAAAGATCGCTACGATGTAATTTATAATGGCGTTGATCTAAAACGCTTTTCTAGAGAAGCGAAATCGTACAGCCAAGTACAACAAGACGGACCGATCAATATTGGTATGGCAGGTCGACTACATGGCTATAAAGACCACCCTACTCTAATACGCGCCATCGCTAATTTGCCAGAGAAGTATCACCTACATCTAGCAGGTGATGGCGACAAAAAAGAAGAACTTCAGGCGTTAGCCGTACAATTACAATGTGATCATCGCGTACATTGGCATGGTGTTATTTCTGATGTGCCTACCTTCTTATCAAAGTTAGATGTGTATGTTCAGTCTTCTATCATTGAAGGGTTCGGTCTTGCGGCGGTCGAAGCGATGGCGGAAGGACTACCCGTTTTCGGTTCAAATGTACCCGGACTGGATGAAGTGATTGGGAATGACACCTACCTATTTGAACTTGGTAACGAGAAACAACTTGCCAATAAGATCGAGCTGATTTGTGGTGATGCCGCCCATTATGAATTGGCCACCAGCTATTTTGTAGAACGTTGCCACTCGTTTACTCTGGAGCAATTCAGAGAAAGTTATTACAAAGCTTATGATGAACTGTATGCCAGCAAGTAATCGTGTTTCTGTCATTGCGGCGATGGCGTTGGCGTTATTCTTTGTGCCAATAAAAATCAATGCCGGAGGTATAAACCTAGCACCCAGTGATATCGCGAGTCTTTTATCGCTGGGTCTGAGCGCCCTAATCGTACTAGAAGGCAAAACCCACAGACTGTTCCATCCTTGTATCGGTTTTTTACTCCTTTACTGTGGCTATATTTTCTTAAACGGCATGCTTAATAGTGTGCCAGTCATGCCACTCATCACCGAAACGATTCAATGGCTAGCAATATTAAGCTTACTCGGGGTGCTCTACGCTTACGGCGCATTCGATGATGACCGCGTTATGGTCTATTTTGCTTACTTACTGTTTATAACCTGTACTCTGGTCGCAATGTGGCACTTTGCTCAAGGCTACCAAAGTGGCTTTAAGCTTTTGGGAGTCAGCAAATACGCATTTGGTTTACTCTGCTCGTTGCTTTATCTGTATCGAGATAAGATCCGTGCCTTTCCTGTACTCATGGTTATTGCTATCGTTTTTTTACTGTTATCGCAAGAACGTAAAGCGCTGCTAGGGTTTTGTTTACTGTTCTTATTTGACCAGCTATACCTCAAGAACCTCGTGAGGAAAACACTAAATGAAACATACACGTGGACAATACTGCTCGCACTGTCTTTAGTGGTTTTCGCTGCGGTATCAACCACACTTTATGTCGGCTTTGACGAACTGGCCGACACATTAGAGATAACCCAAGAAGACATCATTTTTGCGAATCAAAGCGAAGCTCGATGGGTCTCTAACTTACATCGGAAACTGCTCCTAGCGAACGGATTGGACATTCTAATGCAAAATCCAATATTAGGTGTTGGTGCCAAAATGCTGCCAAGTTACATGATCAATTATTTCAATTACGATCAACTCGCAATTTATACGCACAATTTTCTTTTAGATACTGCTATTGAGTTTGGTCTGACAGGCATTGCTTTGTTGTTCGGCGGCTATTTTATGTTCATGCGATTTTGTTTTCACAGCCTAAACGACAACAGAAAGAGCCTGTTACTTGCCGTCTACGCTTTGATCATGGTGTTTTTCGTTGCCGTGAACACCACTATTCTTCTGATATTACTGTTGCCCGTTATGACGAGTATAAAGAACACTTACATACAGCCTAGTTTCTCATCCGACAATAAAATAACGAATCAATAAAACGTTCGGAAAGTGAAACGTATTAACATCATCAAGGAAACGATAAATGAAATTTTCAATTAATCGACAATTAGAAAAAAACCGAAGCCTTCAGGCAGACAATTTTGTTTTGGTATATCAAATGGGCAAAGTGGGTTCTTCGTCTATTGAGCACACATTGGAATCACGTAATATCCCCAGTTACCACATTCATACCTTCGACGATCATGAAGAATTTCACATGTATCACAATAAAAAAGATGTGAGTAAGTTCTTCGATTTCAAAAATCGTGCGATATACCGACTGGTACTTAATCAAAGAAAGCGCATCCTGCAAAAACGTGAAAATATTAAAATCGTGACACTGGTTCGAGATCCTGTGGCGACCGTATTTTCGCGTTTTTCCAAGACTTACACCTTCAGTTTATTGAGGGAAAAAAAAACGATGCAATTCATCTTGATATGGAAGCCACGTACAAGCACTTAGAACACTGCTTTGACAACTACATTAACCTCAATTACTTCGCTAATTGGTTTGATAACGAATTGAAGCGTAACTTTAATATTGATGTGATGCGCCAAGAGATCGACAACTCAAAACCTTTTTATACTTTCAGTAATGAGAAAGCGAGTGTCATTCTTATTAAGTGTGAACAGCTGAGTTCACTAAACAAGGAGATTGGCGAATTCCTTGACTTAGATGACTTCGTTTTAAAAAACAGTAATGAAGCAAAAAATAAATGGTACTCCAACATTCACCAGCATTTTAAACAACACTACGATTTCTCTAAGTTGTTTTATATGTACGATCTTCCGTTATATCGCCACGTATACTCTGAAGAAGAACGTGAAGCCTTTAAAAACAAGTGGAAACAAACGCCTGGGACACAGTTAGCTGCGAGTCAAGCATCCGGAGATAAGCCAGCATGAAAAAAGTACTACACATAACTGAGTCCTTTGGTGGTGGCGTACAAACAGCCTTATACAGTTATGCCCATTCCTCGCGGAAAGAACCGTTTCAACACTTTTTATTAGCAAGGGCTCGTCAAAATGACTTAACCAACGACAACAACCAAAGTGGCTTTGTAGACACTTACTGGGTAACGGGTGGCTTATTGCAATTCCTCAGAGACGCAAATCAAACCATTGCAAAAGTCCAACCGGATGTCGTGCACTTACATTCCAGTAAAGCCGGGTTTTTAGGGCGCTTTTTAAAACTCAACAACGCGCGCTTAATCTATACACCACACTGCTACGCGTTTGAACGTGAAGATATTTCATCACTCGCACGAGCCGTTTATAAAACGTTAGAAAAAGTCAGGCTAAGCAAAATTGACATTGTCGCGGGTTGTAGCCAACGTGAGTGTGATTTGGCCATTAGCATTGGTGCAAAGCAAGCCGAATTACTGAACAATTATGTCTCTTACGAAGGTGAGGAACGGGGTAATCGTAGTAATAACAGTGATACTGTGAAAATTGTTGTTCTTGGTCGGGTAGCAAAACAGAAAGATCCACTATTTCTGATAAACACACTGCAATCTCTGGACACGGCAGCATTAGAGCGCAATATAGAAGTCACTTGGATCGGCGGTGGAAATAACGAACTCGAACAATCTTTGCGCGAAGCGGGAGTCAATGTTACTGGTATGCTGCCCCGTGATGAAGTAGTCACAAAATTAAAAGCGTCTGATCTTTACCTCCATACCGCAGCATGGGAAGGCATGCCTTTGACCATTCTTGAGGCGGCCAAATTGAATCTTCCAATGGTCATTCGAACTATTGGAGCCACCAAAGATCTGAACTACCCATTTTTAGCACCGACTCCAGAGGATATGGCAAAACACATCACACACTGCGTTAATCACTATCAAGAAATCGATTTCCAGCAGTACATGACCGAATTGAACGAAACGTTTAGCGAAGAAAAACAATGCCTCGCTTTGATCAATATATACGGTTAGAGAGAACCTATGCTTCAAACTATTCAGCAAAAAATATTGTTCATGTCGAGTAACAAAAAAAGCCTATTCTCCGTAGGCTTAAAAACGGCTGTGACAAGAATATTCAGCGCAATGTTCGCATTTCTACTCACGCTGATTGTGTCCCGGACGACCGACACCACAATATCTGGTCAGTTTTTCTTTTTATTTAACCTTGTTTCGCTGATGGCTATCGTTTCTCAACTCGGATTCGATGTTAGTTTAGTCAGATATAACGCTATCGCTTTCAATGAGCAAAATACCAAACAACAGAGCAACAACTATAAAATTGCGCTATCAAGGAGTTTGCTTTTTTGTGCCGTAGCAATCATGGTGTTAGCCAGTGGCGCCTATTTGTTTCCTGAACAATTAAATCAAACCAATACACCGCTTGCCGCTTTCATTCTCGCGTTATTCTGTGTGCCCTTTTTGGTATTGGGTCAAACAAACAGTCGTGTGTTGCAAGCCAGTAAAAACGTAGTGTCATCCTTGTTTGCCTTACAGTTGGGCGTGAGTATGTTGATGTTCTTTTTTGTTGCTGTATTGGATGTCGTCAACAAGCAAAATATCCACTCTCTGATCATCGCCCTCTTATTAGCAAGTGTGATTGTTGCTGCAGTGTCGACTTTTAACTGGATAAAATCGGGCCAGTACGAACAGCCAGATAAGACATCAAACAAGAACATGACGGCGTCGGCAAAACAAGTCTGGATCGGAAGTGTATTCAGTAATTTTCTGCAATGGGGTAGCCTAGTTATCGCAGGGTTCTTCATCTCTACATCGGATCTTGGTCTCCTCGCTGCGGCTCAAAGAACATCGCTATTGATCGGCTTCGTTCTTATCACAATCAATTTTATTGTCGCGCCAATGTTCGCTTCGCTCTATAAAGAAGGGGCCATGATAAAGCTACGTAATTTAAGCCGTCTCGCCTGTCGTGCAAATATTGGTTTAGCGCTTATTCCTGTTTTGGTTTGTACGCTATTTCCCGAATTTGTTATGCAGTTTTTTGGTCAGGAATTCATCGCCGCCGCACCGCTGCTAGTCGCTCTTTCACTTGGGCAACTGGTCAATGTGGCGACTGGCTCTGTCGGCTTTCTACTCTTAATGAGTGGACACGAAAAAGTCATGAAGTACATCACTATCGTGTCTGGGATTATCTCAATCAGCCTTTTGATCATACTCTGTCAATTGTTTGGAGTACTTGGTGCGGCTTGGGCTATTGCCATCGGCATGGCGATTCAAAACCTAGCCGCACTTTATTTTGTTAAACGCTATTTAGGTTTTTTTCCGGTCGGTTAATTTATGTCTTCAATGATTTTACGCGTGAGTTTTGCTTTCGTATTACTACTCACGGTCAGCCTCTCATTATGGAAAAGTTCAGATGTAAACCATGCGACTTACATCAGTATGGAAAACTACGTAGGGGGCTCTTCTACCTTGCACTTTACGTTCAGCCTTCTTATTGGCTACCTCGCTGTCTTTACTTTTCCGAAACTGGCAATTGCGACAAAACGGGACACCTTTGGGATCCGGCTACTTCTTTGTCTACTACTGGCCGTTTCATCTGACGAGCTTAGCCAGCTTTTCATCGCTAATCGTACGTTTAGTTTTTCAGATTTAAGCACCAACTGGACTGGTATTCTTATCGGTTACTTTATGGCGAAATGCATTCTAAAACTTAGAGAGTGATTTCACATCGATAAGGGTGGCATAATAGGTACTTCAGATTTTTATGATGTACTTAAGTAACTTAAAAAGGCTTGAGTATACAATCAAAGAAAGAACCATTATGTCACCTCATCCAACCAAAATTACGTTTTTTGAATTTCTCACTCCCCTGATCACATCGGGAAAAAAGACCATAACGATCAGAGACGAATCGGAAAGTCATTATGTCCCACATTCAAAGGTCGAAGTGTTCACGCTAGAAACAGACCGTAAAGTTTGCGATATCGAAATTCTTGCGGTTTCTCCATTAAAGTTTAATGAAATCAATCAGTTTCATGCCGAGCAAGAGGCTATGGAACTACCACAATTAAAACAGTTGATTAAAGATATTTATCCAAACACAGACTCTCTGTTTGTTATCGAATATAAACTTGTCCGAAAATAACTAGACGACTGGTCTATTTGATCTTATAGTACCCCTATGAATACGAAAACTAATGACACCCGCCAACATATTCTTACCGTCGGATACGATCTTATCGTAAACCGAGGGTTTACTAGTGTGGGACTTTCAGAGCTCCTAAAAACAGCCGCCGTACCCAAAGGCTCGTTTTATCACTATTTCAAATCCAAAGAGCAGTTTGGCGAGGCATTAATTCAAGCCTACTTTGACAAGTACTTTGCTAAATTGAATGAACGATTTACAGATAAAGATCTCAATGGCTATCAACGCCTGATGAGCTATTTTGAAGAACTGGTAAAAGTAGAGAACAACGTATGTAACGCGAGTAAGTGCTTATTAGTTAAACTCAGTGCTGAAGTCTCAGACCTATCAGAGCCAATGCGTCTTGCACTTCGTGATGGTGCAGAGAAAACGATTCAAGCGATAGCAAAATGTATTGATGTCGGCATTGAAGATGGTTCGATTGCAAATGGTGACAGTATCTTACTGGCTAGACAGCTATACTATCTTTGGAATGGTGCAAGTTTACTGAATAAATTGTACCAAGATCAGGCAACACTAACGCAGAGCCTACATTTTACTCAGCATCTACTGCAGAATACTCGCACGTAGCTAAAACAAACACCGCAAGCCCTTCAAATGAATGAGTAAAACGCTCATCTTTGGTGGCATATAAATACCCGCTTCAGAGCGGGATATTTTGCAACCAACATTAGACGACCGGTCTAATTAACAGTGAGGTAAACATGACTAACGCTACTAACCGCAGGATTGTACTTGCATCTCGTCCACACGGTGCCCCAACTGTCGATAACTTTCGCCTAGAAGAGGTCACCAAACCCACACCAAAAGAAGGAGAGATGCTTTTAAGAACGGTTTACTTATCACTCGATCCTTACATGCGTGGCCGCATGAGCGATGCCGAGTCTTATGCTGAACCGGTAGCCATAGATGACGTAATGGTTGCAGGCACGGTATGTCAGGTTGAAAGCTCTAATCATCCAGATTACGAAGCAGGAGAATGGGTACTTGCTTACACCGTAGGCTGGCAAGATTACGCGATTTCAACAGGTGAAATGGTAATTAAGCTAGGTAAAGAGCCGCAAAATCCATCTTATGCGTTGGGCGTGGCTGGTATGCCAGGTTTTACCGCCTACATGGGCTTGCTAGATATAGGCCAACCAAAACCTGATGAAACTGTCGTTGTAGCTTCTGCAACGGGCCCAGTCGGTGCCACCGTGGGTCAAATCGCTAAAATCAAAGGTTGCCGTGTCGTGGGTATCGCGGGCGGTAAGGAAAAGTGCCAATATGCAAAAGATACGTTAGGCTTTGACGAGTGCATTGATCATAAAGCTGACGATTTTGCCGAACAGCTAGAAAAAGCGTGTAAAAACGGCATTGACGTCTACTTCGAAAACGTCGGTGGAAAAGTGTTTGATGCGGTTCTGCCATTATTGAATACCAAAGCTCGCGTCCCTGTTTGTGGTTTAATTTCTCAATACAACTCGACAGAGTTACCAAAAGGCACAGACCACTTGCCACTACTGATGGGTAAAATTCTAACCAAACGAATCAAGATACAAGGTTTTATCATCTTTGATGACTATGGACATCGTTACAATGAGTTTGCCCAAGATATGAACCAATGGTTAGCAGAAGGGAAAATCCAATACCGTGAGCATTTAGTAGACGGTTTGGAAAGTGCACCGGACGCGTTTATCGGTCTACTGCAAGGCAAAAACTTCGGTAAACTCGTCGTTCAGGTTAACCAACCATTATAAGAAGAAAGGAATGATTCATGATTAAACTGCACCATCTCAATCAATCACGCTCAAAGCGCATTATATGGCTACTTGAAGAGCTAAAAGTAGACTATGAAATCGTCCCTTATGTTCGTGATGAAGTCACGTTTCTCGCGCCACCAGAGTTGAAAAGTGTTCATCCACTTGGCAAATCACCAGTACTGGAAGACGATGGTGAAATTATCATTGAATCAGGTGCTATTACAGAATACCTGATTGAAAAGTATGCTCAAGATTCGCTCTCTCCTAAACGTGGGACCAAAGCGTATACTCAGTACTTGCAGTGGCTGCACTTCGCTGAAAGTTCAGCAATCTTGCCAATGCTACTCAAACTCTTCGTCAGTAAAGAGCCAACCACGACTCAATTCTTATCTGGGTATGCGGATAAAGAGGCAATGAGCGTACTCAGTTACTTTGAGCACATGTTGGAAGGCAAAAACTATTTGGTTGAGGAGCGCTTAACTGGCGCAGACATCATGATGTCATTCATCGTAGAGTTGGTGCAGAAATTTGGCATGACATCACATTTCCCAAACATCGGGCGCTATGGGCAGCAGCTCTCAACGCATTCTGCATTTGTCCACGCTGAACAGATAGAAGCGAAATACGCTTAATAACCGAAATACGCTCAATACCAACAATATCAGCATGGCCCTTTGGTCTATCTCATATACCAAAGGGCTTTTGTCTTCGTATTGCAATGGCCATCGTCATAACCTATCAACTTAATCACTATTTCCGACTTTTCTCCCAGGTACTCCCAGACTAATCTATGTCTAAAGCAACGTTATTGAGTGCTGGCAATGAGAACATAAAACCAAATGAGGATGTCATGATGATTAAGTTAGACTTTTACAAGTTATTCGATACCAAAGAGCTGTTTATCTATTACTGATTCTTCGCCAATGCTTTAATCAGTACGGACGTATCCATACGGCCCAGGCCATCACTTTGTAGATCAGCGTATTGCGCATCGACCATTTTGGTTAACGGAAGATCAAGCCCAACTCGCTCGGCTTCCTTCAGACAGAAACCAAGATCTTTGCGCATCCAATCGATCGCAAAACCAAAATCAAATTTGTCTTGTGCCATCGTAGACGCTCGATTTTCCATCTGCCATGATCCTGCGGCACCATGCTTCAGCGTTTCAACAACTTGATCAATATCTAAACCCGATTTTTGTGCAAGCAGTATCGCTTCACTTAAGCCTTGTAGTACACCACCGATACAAATTTGGTTCACCATCTTACAACGCTGACCTTGGCCATTTTCACCGAGTAACGTGATCTGCTTTGCATACGCATTCATAACTGGAGAAGCTTGTTCAAATACATCGGATTCACCACCACACATAATAGTGAGAACGCCGTTTTCAGCGCCAGCTTGACCCCCAGATACTGGAGCATCAATGAAATGATTACCAACCTTTTGACACGCTTCTGCCAACTCTACTGCCAATTCCGCAGAAGTTGTGGTGTGATCCACAAGTACTGCACCCGCTTTAAGGCCGACGAGTGCACCATCCTCACCATAGACAATACTACGAACATCGTCGTCGTTCCCTACACAGATAAAAACAAAGTCACAACCTTCAGCAGCTTCACGAGGCGTTTCACAGGCAACGCCGTCATACTCCTTCGCCCATTTATCCGCTTTCGCTTTAGTACGATTATAAACTTTTGTCTTATAACCAGCCTTGCTTAAATAGCCCGCCATTGGGTACCCCATTACACCCAAACCAATAAACGCTACTTGTTGTTTTGACATCATCTACTTCCCTTGTTTTTGAGCGGAATGAATATGCTACTAAAGAACGTATATCATTACTTGTGATTTTTAGGTTTTCCATTGCCACTATCCCCAAATAACTTCAGAATGCATCATCTGATTCAACAAACTGACAACGTGATGAACTACCAAGCTGCTATTTTTGATATGGACGGACTTCTCCTTGATACGGAGCGTGTCTGCATGCGTATATTTCAAGAAGCGTGTGATGTACAGAAACTGCCGTTTTATGAAGATATTTATCTCTCCATCATTGGACGCAATGCCATAGGTATCGAAACCATTTTCCGCAAAGCATACGGCAACGACTTCGAGCGTTTACATGCAGAATGGCGCATTCGCTACAACGCGGTTGTAAAACATCAAGCCATTCCGCTTAAAGCTGGGGTAATTGAGCTTTTGGACTGGCTCAAGGCAAAGAATATTCCTGTTGTAGTGGCAACCTCTACCGAGAAGGAAGTCGCCACCATCAAGTTAAACCTGGCAGGCATTAACCATTATTTTGCTAACCTTACGACGGGTTGCGAAGTAAATAATGGCAAACCCGACCCAGAAATCTATTTGCTTGCAGCACGTCGCTTAAATGTTGAACCAACGAAATGTTTAGCTTTCGAAGACTCTAACAATGGCGTTCGCGCGGCAGTATCGGCAAATATGGCAACCTATCAAATCCCCGACCTTGTGGCGCCGTGTGATGAAATACGTCAACTTGGCCATGTCATTGTGCCATCATTGCACGATGTGTTGAGACAACTCGAACATTCAAATTGAAGGGAAAGGCATACTAGGCGTTGGCGTTTGAAAGTAAAGACCGTGTTGTTGTCGAGTGGTTTTTTATGTGATCAATCCCTGCAGTCGAGCAGTATAAGTGAGTAAAAAAGTGTCAACCTAACGGTCAACGCACATTTTTACTCAAGCTGTGGGTTGATAATAAGATTTATAACCAAGCGATTTCAAGATATTAAGTTCAATAAACTAATTAGCTCAACACATAAAATGGAGAAAGTGATATGTCTTTACGTTTAGTAGCCGCGACCATTGCACTTGCCGGACTTAGCTTCGGTGCGCAAGCCAGTGCCGAGTGTGAAGTTTCATTAGACGCGAACGATATGATGCAGTTTTCAACCAAAACACTCAGTGTTCCAGCCTCATGTAGCGAAGTCACACTCACACTAAACCATACTGGGAAAATGCCTGCGCAATCGATGGGACATAACGTGGTGATTGCCGACACCGCTAACATCCAAGCAGTCGGTACAGACGGTATGGCTGCTGGTGCAGATAATAGCTACGTCAAGCCAGGTGATGACCGCGTCTATGCACATACTAAAGTGATTGGCGGCGGTGAAAGCACAAGCATCACATTTAGCACAGAAAAAATGACGGCTGGTGGTGATTACTCTTTCTTCTGTTCTTTCCCTGGTCATTGGGCGGTCATGCAAGGCAAATTTGAATTTAAGTAGTAGTTTGACTTTACGTATAAGTTTGAATTCGCTTTTATCCCGATAACAAATTCTATTGGTAAAAACGATGATTTGGACTTAACAACAAAAGGGAAGCACTCGCTTCCCTTTTATTCGCTGTTACTCTGTCAGAAAACCACCCGTTTGGTGCTTCCATAACTGTGCGTAAACGCCATCAAGTGTTAGCAATTCATGGTGAGAACCTTGTTCGATGACTTGACCATCGTCCATAACGATCAATCGATCCATTGCAGCAATCGTTGATAAACGGTGCGCAATGGCAATTACGGTCTTGCCTTCCATCAATATTTCTAGATTTTCCTGAATCGCAGATTCCACTTCAGAATCAAGCGCTGATGTCGCTTCGTCCATAATAAGAATTGGTGCATTTTTAAGAAGTACACGCGCAATCGCTACACGCTGTCGCTGTCCACCTGACAATTTCACACCACGCTCACCCACTTCAACGTCATATCCGACATTACCCTGCTCATCTTTAAGCGTTTGAATAAAATCGTGGGCGTGCGCTTTATTTGCAGCCGCAATCACGTCTTCCATCGATGCATTAGGATCACCGTACAAAATATTTTCTTTGATAGAACGATGTAATAATGATGTGTCCTGAGTAATCATACCGATATGCTGGCGCAGAGACTCTTGCTCAACCTGAGAAATATCTTGTCCATCGATACAAATTTTACCTGAGCTGACATCATAAAAACGAAGTAACAAGTTAACCAATGTTGATTTACCCGCACCCGAACGACCAACGATGCCAACTTTTTCTCCAGGTTTTATCGTAAGGTTCAAGTTGTCAAATACGGCTTTTTCTTCGCTATAATTGAAACCTACTCTGTCAAAACGAATTTCACCATGTTGAATTTGCAAAGGTTTCGCATTGGGTACGTCTTTCACTTCGACATCGTTAGAAATCGTACTAATACCATCTACGACAGTACCAATGTTCTCAAACAACGCACTGACTTCCCACATGATCCATTTAGACATGCCCTGTACGCGCAGCGCAATACTGATGCCGACAGCAATAGCACCAATCGTCACCGCAGCATCCAACCAAAGATAAACAGAAATCGCCCCAATAGATAACAACAATAAGTAGTTAATTGCATCAACACTAAACAGCAAACACGTTGCCATGCGCATCTGACGATACACCGTGACGAGAAACTGCTTCATGCTGCTTTCTGCATACTCTAACTCACGTTGTGAGTGAGCAAATAGTTTCACCGTCGAGATGTTAGTGTAAGAGTCTACAATTCGACCAGTCATGACAGAGCGTGCATCAGCTTGCTCTGTTGCAATCTGCTTCATCTTGGGAATAAAGTAAAATTGGATCAAGATATACAAGGCAAGCCACACAACGATTGGTAGCATAAGCAACCCGTCAGCTTCTCCCATCATCCAAATCATCGATAGAAAATAGACGCTGATATAAACAAGTACATCCAAGAGTTTCATCACGGTTTCTCTTACCGCTAACGCGCTTTGCATCACTTTCGTTGCGACACGACCAGCAAAATCACGTTGGAAAAAGCCAACCGCTTGTTTTAGCAAATAACGATGAATAAGCCAGCGAATAGACATTGGGTAGTTGCCCAGCAAAGTCTGGTGCATGACCATCGAATGTACAAATCCAAGAACGGGCATCACTACAGCCACTAAGAACACCATCACTAACATTTGATCGCCTTGATCTTGCCAGAATGTTGCGGGGTCTTGATTGGATAATATATCAACCAATTCACCCATGTATCGCAACAGAGTGACTTCAGTAATAGCAATGAGTGCACTAAACACCGCCATGACAATCAGTGGGATTTCAAACCCTCGAGTATAAAAGCGCAAAAGCCAAACAGTGTATTCGGTGGCTTTTGCGTTTCATCCTGGGGAAAAGGTAAGGTCAGTTTTTCAAACCAATTAAACATATAACGACTTCATTTCCACGATTAAATTTGCTGACGTTTTACTATCTTTTGACCAAAAAGTCAGTAAAATAAGCAAACAAAAGTTCAAATGATAATAATTACAATTAAGTTTTCTATTTAAAATAAGCTTTGGGAATGAATTTATGAAAAATCATAACTCGCTGACTATTGCGATTCGTACAGCTTTAGCTTGTGCCCTCACACCGGTAATGGCAGTGGTCTCACTAAACGCATATGCACAAGATGAAGTGACAGAAATGGAAACCATGACGGTGACTGCGCAAGCGTTGAAAGTGGAAACACCAGCAGCAGAAACGCCTAAGTCTGTGTCACTTATTTCAGAAGACGAGCTTCGAGTTCGTGCTCCCAAAAAACTAGATGAAGCGCTCCGCTATACTTCCGGTGTCACTGCCCAGCCTTACGGTTCTGATAACGACACGGATTGGTTCAAGATTCGTGGTTTCGATGCCGCAACCTATTTAAACGGCAACCGATTGTTCCGTGATGGCTACTACACTTGGTTGATTGAGCCCTATGGTATCGAGCGTATAGAAGTCGTAAAAGGCCCGTCTGCAATTCTGTTTGGAGAATCAGCGCCAGGTGGTGTCGTCAACGCCGTACAAAAAAAACCGACATTCACACCACAAGGTGAAATCAAAGTTGAAGTGGGTAATAACAACCACCAATCCGTTGGCTTTGATATCGCAGATGAGGCAAATGAAGACGGCACGATGCGCTACCGCCTAGTAGGCTTGATGACCAGCCAAGAGGGAGAGCTGGATGACACTGAAAATGAGCGCTTCTATATTGCACCAAGTTTAGAAATCGATATTTCTGATCAAACCATGCTGACACTTATGGCAACTTACCTTCATGATGATGGCGTCCCTACTAACCCATTTTTCCCTGCGGCAGGTACTCTGATTCACTCCAATTTTGGTAAGGTCGACCCATCAACTAACTTAGGCCAACCTGATTACGATAAATATGAACGTAATCAGCTCTCCGTTGGCTATTTACTTGAACATGACATCAACGATACTTGGACATTTTCACAAAACGCAAACTACGGCTCCAATGAACTGTATTTAAGAAGCTCATACGTATTCCCGAATAGTGACGCGACTACTGAAGAGTTAACACAAGGACTCGTCTTTCGTGATGGTAAAAACCAAAGCTTCACCTTTGACAATAACGCTGTTGGTAACTGGGTAACAGATAGCGCCGAACATACTGCACTGATTGGTGTCGATCTGCAACATCACAAGACGGAGGGTGATGAGCAAGATGACTACGCTTTCGGCACGATCAACCCGTTCAATCCAGTGTACGGAAACTACACTGCGAAAGATTTTAATATCGAACGTGAAATCAATAAAACTCAAGCCAGTGTGTACTCACAATACCGACTTAAGTTCCAGGAACAATGGATTGGTAATATTGGCGCGCGTTACGACTGGGTGAAAACCGAAAACAAAGGTCACGGCTCGAATGCTTATGGGGTTGTTGATCAAAATTTAGACCGCGATGACAGTGAGCTTTCACTCAATGCTGGCATCTTGTACTCAGCAGAGAACGGCCTTTCGCCATACGTTAACTACTCACAATCGTTTGAAGTCATTAGCACTATTGATAAAGCCACAAACAAACTCTACAAACCACTTAAAGGTGAGCAAGTAGAAGTCGGTGTAAAATATGAGCCAAGCTTTATGGATGGCTTCATCAATGTTGCATGGTTCGATATCTCCCAAAACAATGCTCTGGTAACGAATCCAACGACTTATGTCGCTACACAAACGGGTGAAGTCACATCAACAGGCGTAGAAGTCGAAGGTGCAGCACAACTCACTGATGACGTTAAGTTGCTAGCGAGCTACACCTACACTAAAGCAGAAACTGATGAAACATACGGTAAAGGCAAACAACAAGCTGCCCTGATTCCAAAACATCAAGCGTCTGCATGGGTAGACTATAGCGCGTATCGCTTAGTTCCTGGATTGAATGTAGGTACTGGCATTCGTTATGTTGGCGAATCTAAAGATAACCCAGCAAGTTCTGATTTAACTGTGCCATCTGTAACGCTTTGGGATGCCGCCCTCACTTACGACATCACCTCACAATGGCAAGCTCAGTTGAACGTGAACAATATTCTTGATGAAGAATACGTATCCGGCTGTGATTACTACTGTTACTACGGCCAATCACGCTCTGTGGTATTAAACGCAAATTATCGCTGGTAATAGTTATTCCCACTCCCCTCTTTAGTGAGGGGAGCATTTTCTGAGACCTATCCATGTTTCAACTATCTAATATTCAGGTTGTTCGAGGTGGACGTCAAATCCTCGGCATTGACCAACTGAGCATCCCTACTAATGAACTGACTGTAGTGTTAGGGCACAATGGCTCAGGAAAATCTACATTAGTGAATTTGCTGTCTGGGCAGATGGCTTCTGATAAAGGCCGTGTAGCGCTAAACGGCGAAGCACTCTCATCACTAAAAACCAAAGAACTCGCTAAACAGGTTGCCTTTTTACCACAAAAACTGCCAACCTCGGCCGGACTTAGTGTGCGTGAGCTGGTGCGTTTAGGCCGCTTTCCTTGGCGCGGAACCTTCGGGCGTTGGCGCAAAGAGGATGAAAACATCATCGATGCCGCCATGGAACAAACTGGCGTGACTCCTTTCGCTGACAACCTAGCCGATGAGTTATCAGGCGGCGAACGCCAACGTGCTTGGGTTGCCATGTTGTTAGCACAGCAATCACCTGTATTAATTTTAGATGAACCAACTTCCGCTTTAGATATCCACCACCAGTACCAATTGATGGCACTGTTGGCAGAGCTAAATCAAACCCAAGGTTGCGGTATCATCGTGATTTTGCATGATCTCAACCTCGCTCTACGCTATGCCACTCATATTGTTGCCCTCAAACAAGGTCGAATCGCCTTTGAAGGCAAAGCTGAATTACTTGCCGATGAAGCCCGTTTATCAGAGCTTTACCATTCGCCGATTAAACTTATTGATCACCCTCATCCAATTCCCGATTCACCCACCAATAAGGTTGCTATAGTATGCGCATGATCTCTCGTTTTGTTATTAGTTGTATTTTTGCCTTCATGGCAATCAATGCCCACGCAAGTTTAACGGTGACAGATAGCCGCGGTGAACATCAGCTCGAAGCCATTCCAAAACGCGTTGCTGTACTCAACTGGGATATTTTAGAGCAGGTATTAGAGTTAGAAGTTACCCCTATCGCCGCTCCCAATATACCCGGCTACACCGAGTGGGTCGTTCAGCCAGCCGTTCCTAAAAGTGTTGCAGATGTTGGTACACGTGCTGAGCCAAACCTTGAAAAACTCGCACAACTTAACCCCGATGTCATCATTGCGGCCGTAGCACAAAAAGATTTAATTCCGCAACTAGAACGCATTGCACCCGTGCTCTATTATCAGAATTTTGAACAACAAGATGACCAAGCTGCCGTTGCCATTGAGCAATTTAAACAATTAGCCGTGGTGTTTGGCAAACAAGAACTGGCGCGAAAAAAATTAGATGTCATGCAACAACGCTTTGACCAATTACAGCAAGAGTTAGTTGGCGCTTTTGGTAAAGAATTACCTAAGGTGCTGCCCTTGCGTTTTTCTAATCAAACCTCTGCGTTTTTGTTTACACAAAATTCGACCGCGCAATACGCGTTGGATCACTTGGGTCTCACCAACCCATTACCTCAAGAAGCAAAAAAATGGGGAATTAATCAACAGCGGTTAACCGAGCTGCGTAACATCCAAAACGGTTATGTGCTCTATATCCGCCCATTTCCTCAAGAAAAAGAGCTAGAAAAATCCATTTTATGGAAAGCCATGCCTTTTGTACGCCTGGGCCATGTCAATGGTATGGATGCAGTGTGGAGCTACGGCGGTGCGATGTCTATTTTGTATACTGCTGAATCAATTACGAAAAGCTTGCTTGAGGTAGCACCTCAGTGATTTTAGCTCGTCATTATGCTTTATTATTGTCGGCGGTATTTGTTGCCGCTGTTGCTAGCTTGCAATTGGGGAACGAGGTCACGTTTCCTGGCCAATGGCAATTGATTCTTTCGCCAAGTCAAGCGGAGACATTTGCGGATTTTAACTTTGTCTATGGCCTGTTACCGCGCGCATTAATAGCAATGCTGGTCGGTGCTATGCTTGGGTTAGTCGGCAGTCTCATGCAGCAACTTACCCAAAACCCATTAACATCACCACTGACTCTTGGCACTTCATCTGGTGCTTGGCTTGCTATTATTATCGTCAACATTTGGTTCCCCAACCTGATAGCAGATTACACCGCGCTGGCTGCGATGAGCGGAGCGTTACTCGCTTTTGGCTTAATCTTAGTGATCGCGGGTCCCAAAAACATGACGGGCTTACCTTTGGTTGTCTCTGGGATGGTGGTGAACATTTTACTTGGTGCGATTGCGACTGCCATCATTCTACTCAATGAACAATTTGCCCAAAATGTGTTTATGTGGGGCGCAGGTGATTTGGCTCAGAATGGCTGGGAATGGCTGCAATGGCTATTACCTCGCCTTTCTATCTCCGTCTTACTGATCCTGTTTGCACCTCGAATTTTGACCTTGTTACGCCTCGGACACCAAGGCGCGGCTGCACGTGGGTTACCAGTAGTGCCGACTTTTATCCTACTGATGGTAATAGGTATTTGGTTAGTATCCGCTTCTATTACTGCCGTTGGTGTGATTGGTTTTATTGGCTTGCTGACTCCGAATATAGCTCGCGCCATGGGCGCACGTACCCCAAAAATGGAGTTATATTCTAGTGCATTACTCGGTGCACTATTACTCCTTCTGACGGATATGCTATCAGTATGGCTCAGTCAATCCAGCAATGAAGTCATTCCTAGTGGTATCACAACCGCTGCCATTGGCGCGCCAGCATTGATATGGTTTAGTCGCCGGCAATTAAAGGCCCAAGATTCGCTAACCATTTCACTACCACATCATAGAAATCATATTAGCGCCATCAGCTTTACCGCTTTGGTCTGTGCTTTACTAGCTGCAATTAGCCTACATGTTGGCTTTCAAATAACAGATACGCAAATGTCAGATACGGCCTGGAGCTTTGCTTGGCCGTCAGAGTATCAATGGAGCCTAAGGTATCCACGCTTTGTCACTGCCTTATTTGCTGGTATCGGCCTTGCCATGGCTGGCAGTATCTTACAGCGCTTAATCTACAATCCTCTCGCCAGCCCAGATATTCTAGGGGTATCCTCTGGTGCGACTTTTGCCCTCGTGTTTTCGTCCTTATTTCTAGGCCACAACTTATTGACCACCAACTGGCTGACCGCATTGGCTGGCAGTGTATTCGTGTTAGTCATTTTGTTGATTCTAGGTAAACGGCATCAATATGCGCCCTCGAGCCTCATTTTGACTGGTATTGCAGTCACAGCGCTACTCGAAGCGCTAGTACAGTTTTGTATGGCACGAAGCTCGCAGGAGAGCTATAAGATCCTACAATGGCTAGCGGGTTCAACTTATCGCGTCACACCAGAACAAGCACAATTATTGGCGATTACAGTTTCGGTATTGTTGACGTTAAGCTTAATCACCACGCGCTGGTTAACATTAATTTCTATCGGTCGAGGTTTTGCGCAAGCTCGTGGGCTTAGCGCCCAATTTGCGAGTTTAGTCCTACTATGCATAGTGGCTATGTTGTGTGCTGTGGTTACGGCAACCATGGGACCCGTTTCTTTTGTTGGGCTAATTGCACCCCATATGGCAATGATGTTAGGTGCGCAGCAAAGTCGCTCACAGCTAGTTGTTGCTGGTTTGATTGGTGCAATCTTAATGCTATGGGCTGATTGGATTGGCCAAGTGGCACTTTACCCAATGCAAATTGCTGCAGGCACCTTAGTGGCAATCATTGGTGGGTTATATTTCTTATGCTTATTAGTAGTGAGCCGCTTACGGGGCGCTTAGTATTAAGCATAATTAGCAGATAATCCAAGTCCACTCACAGAGCCCGCCGCTAAGCTGCGGACTCTGTTCCTAGTCTTCTCTTTGTGGGAAACGCTGTTCATAGAGATCCATAAAGTCCTGACGAATCAAATGCTCTAAGTGATTCGCTTTGTCGGTTGGACAAAATATCATCACATGAACATTCTGCTCTCCCGTTGGGTTACTGGAAATGTGAATGTGCGGCTCAGCGCCTGGTAAGTCCACACCAGCATGCTTTTCAATCATGGCGTTATATCGATGAGCTACCTCACTGAAGTAACTGCAATGCTCTTCAATCTTGTCAGTTAAAGCGGGGAAAAGCGGATATAAGTTGACGAAGTCTTTCACGACGATAGAGAAGTTATGATAGACGTAACGCTTCATAAAATTGAGGTTCTTCACCGGGTACGTAAAAAACATGCTATTTGGAAGCGTGGCGGTTTTACCTGTGTAGTGATACTGGCCATGATAAAGGTCAATTTCTTGAATCACTGTTGCCATCATGTTGTGCTCAATCACTTCACCGCATAACGTTCCAACCTCGATCCAATCACCAACCCTAAATGAACGTGAACTCGCCCTTTGAATAGAGCCAGTAAAACATAAAATGATCTCCTTTGAGGCGACAACGATCGCGACAGCAATAGCGGTCACACTCAATGCAAATTCACTGATTTCAGACTGCCACAAGATAAACAGAATAAGCAAAGTAAGCGTAAAAGTGCCATTTTTGGTACGAGACATCCAACTACGTTGCTTTTCAGAAAGTAGAGTGTCTTCACCACGAATCATCGACAATGCCACACGACGAATAAGCAACATTGCTACTAATATTAAAAGAGAAAACAACGTTTTGTGTGAAAGAAGAAAATCGATAACCTGCTGAACTTTCTCCATTTAAGGACTCCATAAAAAGCTTTTTCAGAATAGGCAACCATAACAGATAATTTTTCAACTTAAAGCTATGTCGGTAGAAGAGCGAAACAAAAAAAAGGATTCAGTGCTAATAAAAGCCCTGAATCCTTTTTCTTTAACTCACTCGAATGAAAAAACGTCTGAAGATCAATCCTCTCGAAAAGCGCGATTCATACTGTCTGTGATAGGTTTAATCAAATAGCTTAAAGGCGTTCTTGGCTCCGAGAGAATCAGCACTTCTGCATTCATCCCAGAGGTCAAGCGATACTTCGTCACATCATCTTCAGAGATGGCGACACGTGCTAGGTAATAGTCTTCTCGTTCGGGCTCTGATAACTTATCAGCTGATACAGTCAAAACGGTACCATCTAAAGGAGCCACATTTCTCGCGTTTAGAGCGGTGAGGCGAATATGAGCTTGCTGGCCAGGATTAATTAAGTCGATATCACGAGGGTTTACTCTCGCTTCTACTAGCAACTGATCGTTTTGAGGAACTAACTCCAGCAAGGTATCGCCAGATCCAACCACGCCTCTTTCAGTAAATACTTGCATATTCACCACTCGTCCGCTAATCGGTGCTTTAATCGACGTTCTTGCGGCTACATCTTGCGCGGAGCGGTATTCCTCACGAATGCTGACGATCTCAGTTTGAGTATCTCTCAACGCTTCCACTATTTCATTAATGCGCTGAAGTCTTAACTCTTCGATTTTCGCTTGGTTTTCATCTAACCTCTTACTCACAGTAAGCGATTGGCGGTCTAACTGACTCAAGGTACTTCTGACTTCAGCAGCAAGACGCTTAAACTGCAACAACGTTGATTTACCCGAAAAACCTTTCTGCACTAATGCCTGATTGCTTGCGATCTCTTCTCTAATTAATTGCAGCCTTTCTCTTTCAATAACTTTTGTCTTCTGTAGGTTTTCTAGCTCTAGGTTTGCGCCTGAAATACTTTGTTTTATGATCCCAAGTTGGCTTTCATAGTAACGTTGTCTAGCTTGAAATATTTTATTTTGTACTAATTGCGCTTGGCGAACGACTTCAACGCGAGGAATCGCCGTCAAATCATCAGACCAAACAATAGAAGGCAGTTCATCTAGTTCCGCGCTAAGGCGATTTTCCTTCGCTAAAGTATGAATATACTTCCCACTTAACGCATCGAGTCTCGCCATCGATTGATCTTTAGACAATTGGATAAGTAATTGTCCTTTTTCAACTAGGTCGCCTTCTTGAACGTATAATTTGTCGACGATGCCACCCTCTAGATGTTGGATTTCCTGTCGCTTAGTGAGGACGGACAGATCACCATAGGCAATAGCTGCACTTTCTAGTTTTGCAGTCGCAGCCCAAAAGCCAACACCACCGATAAACACGCTCATCGCTACGACGACAAGCAAAATAGGCTGTAGAAATTTCAGCTGAGCTTGGGGGCTATAACGATAAACACGTCCATTGGATGAATCATTAACTGTTGGCAGTTGATTGCTCATTTGTCA
Organism: Vibrio mytili; assembly: GCF_000830505.1. GTDB lineage: Bacteria > Pseudomonadota > Gammaproteobacteria > Enterobacterales > Vibrionaceae > Vibrio > Vibrio mytili. The sequence continues at coordinate 365,896 of NZ_JXOK01000004.1, forward strand.
CTCTCGGAATGTCAGTTTTATCTTTACCCATCATACGTTTAAGCACTTCTTCGCGTGGGCCATATAATTTGACTTTGCCATCGGCCAAGTACAATAAGCGATCCATTTGTCTGAGCGTACTCGCGCTATGAGCAATCACAATAATCGTTGTACCTTGTTGCTTTAAGTGTGCAATTAAACGTTGGAATGCTGCTTCTCCGTCACCATCGAGGTTGGCATTGGCTTCATCGAATATCACCACTGGTGGATCACCGTAAACAGCACGAGCAAGTGCAATTCTTTGTCGCTCTCCCCCAGACAGTCCACGGCCATGTTCACCAATAACAAAGTCATACCCTTTGTTCTTACTCAGTATTAACTCATGACATCCAGCCAACTTCGCCGCAGCAATAACCTTTGCCGGATCCTCATCTTTAAAACGCGATATATTTTCCCTGATAGTCCCAGGAAACAACTCCACTTCTTGTGCTAGATAGCCAAAGTGATCACCACGATCTTCAGTCGCCCAAGTCGAGACTTCCATACCATCTAGCGTCACCTTTCCGGCTAAAGGCCTTATGTTTCCTAACAGGAGTCGAGCAAGAGTAGATTTACCAGTACCTGACGCGCCGATAAGCCCAACAGAGACACCTGCGGGAATGGAGAGAGTTACTGATGAAATGACTGGTTCGGATGCACCGAAATGTCGGTACGCAAGCCCCGTGAGTTCATAATTCCCTTTAGGTGTTGGCAATGGCATGTCCGACTCGTCTTGTCGCACTATTGCCTCAATATCCTTTAAACGTTGGTATGAATTTCGAGCCGACATCGCACCGCGCCATGTACCAATAGCCTGCTCCATTGGAGAAAGCGCTCGACTCATAAGGATGGAACTAGCAATCATCGCACCAGCAGTAATTTCATGCTGAATAACCAACCAAGCACCACCACCAAGTAAGGCAACTTGCAATGTACTGCGAACAAATTTGGAGAAATTGCTGATATAAATCGTTTTTCCAGCCACCGTCTCTTCTAAAGTATTTATTTTATTTGCACGAAGCTGCCATCTTTCCAAAAAAGCATTCATCATCCCCATGGCCAAGATGGAATTCGAATTTTGTGTCGCAAGTTCTGCTTCGTTTATTTGAGAAAGTGCTTTAACTTCACTCTCCTGAATTGCTTTTCGTGCCATAAACTCATTGAGCATGCCTAATCCAAACAGCACGATCGAACCCAACAACGCGATATGGCCCAAAATAGGATGTAACAGATAAACAAAGAGAATAAATAGAGGTGTCCAGGGAGCGTCTAATAAAGGATAAGGTGCTTGACTGCTTAAAAAACCTTTTATCGTTTGAATATCCCTCAGTACTTGAGAAGTAAAACTTTTCCCCGTATGCACTTGGTACTGGATACTACGCTTAAGCATAAAAGTAGAAAGCTTGGTATCCATCCAATAGCCAAACGACTTACTCACTTTAGCACGTGCAATATCAACGAGGGACATAGTAAATAGTGCAGCAACAACTATAACGGTCAACAACACCAAGGTGTCCACCGAATAAGAAGAGAGAACTCGATTGTACACTTGCAGCATGTACAGAGGGATAGAGAGAACCAATAGGTTAATAAAAAAACTAAAGCAAACTAGCAGGCCAATAAGCGTCCATAGTTTTTGTCGAACTTCTTTAAAAACTTCTTTTTGCACGACAACTTCCGTCCAATAGAAACTATAGCAGGGTGACAGAAGATTTCTCCTTTCACCCTGCTGCGTTTTTAGATTACAAACAAATCTGCACCGTAAGTATCGATGTCTGTTTCGGTAATCCCTTTTAATTTGACTACGAGATCTGCGCCATCAGTAAATACCGCGTTACCCGCTGCATCATAGCTAAAGCTCAAATCAGAAAAGTCATTCACTGTACTACTACTAATGCGAATAACATCTTCACCTATAGTAAAGTCAGCGACTGTTGCTGTACCGTGACCACCAAATAGGTCAGTGAAGATGAATAGATCGGTATCCGCTCCGCCAACTAAAAAGTTATCACCTGACCCAGCAACTAAAACGTCACCGCCGGTGCCACCATTGAGGATATTGTCACCGCTTAGACCGAGAAGAATATCTTCACCAGAACCACCCTTGAGGATATCGTTACCTTCGCCGCCTCGTAAGATGTCATTACCAGCACCGCCAATTAACTTGTCGTCACCCTCGCCGCCAATTAAGATATCGTTACCACCACCGCCAACGATCTTATCATCGCCATCTAGGCCGATGAACATTTCATTGTCGCCACTAAAATTGCTGAGATCATCGCTTTCATTTGAACCAACAATTACGTTATCAATATCGTCATACAAGCTCATTCTTCACACTCCCTTTTATTATTGAATAGACTTTTGTTTCTCGTCTTGCTTCAACTGGAACCAGACACTTGAAGTCTAATAGCCAGATAGATAAGTGTGAGTTTGAATATGGGATGATATTTACAAACTAATATAGTTAAAATGAAATTTTATCTGGTACTTTATCTCTCAATCTTCTTACATAACAGCATCTTAATTCTAGTACTAGAGATTACGTTTTGCCCAACTCGTGGCTTGCGTCCTATTCTTAACCTCTAGTTTTCTAAAGATATTATACAAATGTGACTTTATCGTATGCTCACTAATAAACAATGAGTCAGCAATTTCCATATTAGAGCCACCATCCTTGAGCATTTTCAAAACTTGTATCTCACGTCGCGTCAGCTCCACCTCTATCGCAGGCTCTACGACACTGTCGTACTCCTTTCCCCGATAATAGGTGATCAGCTTGTCGAGCAACTTTCTAGAAAGCCAGTTATCACCTTCTACTATCGCACTTAAGCCCTGGCATAATTTCTCTAAAGAATCCTTTGGACCGAATATACCTTTAACATATGGCCAAGAAGCGAGCTCTTCAGTATCGAGTTCATACCCTAGGTTAAGCATGATTGTCCCTAAAACTTTATTACCATCTTTCAAGTAATCTAAAGTTTCAGATGGGATATCTACGGCAAAATCTACTAATAGAAAATACCGTTCAGGAATTGCCTCATGACACGTCGGATTTCGAACATCAATAATGGTTATTCTCGTTCCTGTATATTGACAAAGCATTTCCTTAAAGTTTTCACTCTGCAAACTCTGTTGAGCCCGAATT
>NZ_JXOK01000005.1 GCF_000830505.1 Vibrio mytili
TTTCTTAAAAAAAGACGTCTTAGAGCGTCTTTTTTTACGCCTCTAGATATTACAAATCAATAAGTTACGTCCAAAGATGTCTAGTGTTGCTCTACACCATATATATTTTGGGTGTAGGTTAGATAGTACGCAGATTTTTTCATCTATCTAACCACCTACACTTTGCATCTTATTTTACCCTAAAAGTCGCATTCATTTACGGTTGTTTTTCAATGTTTAAAAGTTACTTAAAGCATTGAAAATCATAATTATAAAACCGAAAAGTGTAGGTGGATTTTTTTGACGAGATTCGACCACTTAATCCACCTACATTTTCGACTAAGGAGGTGCTCGTGGCGAACTTAAATAAGTTGACTGCAAAGCAAGTTCAAACTCTTAAAGCGGATAACAATAAGCAGGTTCGATTTTCGGACGGCGGGGGATTATACCTTTGCATTAGACCATCAGGCTCACGATATTGGGAGTTTAGGTACACACGCCCAGTTTCAGGAAAGAACACCTTTATGGGGATTGGGCCTTACCCAGACATAACTCTTGCTAAGGCGAGAGAAAAAGCTCAAGAAATGCGTCGGCTTCTGCTTGACGGAATTGACCCTCAGATAGATAAAATTGAGAAAAAGGCGCAAGTGAAACTGACACAATTGCAAACCTTGTGCCAAGTTGCCTTAGAATGCGAGATTTTAAATCTAGCCAACTGAAGCAAAAAACACTGCACGATAACTGGCGTAAACTCGAGATTCATGCGTTCCCCAAGCTGGGAAATATACCCCTAAAGTCGATTAAAGCTCCAATGGTGATTGAAGCTTTAAGAAGTCTAGAGAGCAAAGGTAAGCTCGAAACAGTAAAGCGAACGGCGCAATTGCTCAATGAGGTGATGAACTTTGCGGTAAACAGCGGTTATATCGAACATAACCCATTGAGTGGAATTCGTGATGTTTTTAAAAAGCCAATTGTTGAGCACATGAAGGCGCTTAGCCCTGACGAAATTTCCGATTTAATGAGAGCGCTTGGTCACGCGAATTTATATATAACAACACGCTGCCTTATCGAGTGGCAACTTCACACGATGACAAGGCCATCAGAGGCTGCGGGTGCTCGCTGGGATGAGATCGATTTCAATACCAACACATGGATAATCCCAAGTACTCGGATGAAAATGAAGCGCGAGCATCGAGTGCCGCTGACAACAGAGACCTTATCGATACTGGAAAACATAAGGCCGTTATCGTCAAACAGCCCATATATTTTTCCGTCCAATCGCAGTTTAAGCCGTCATATCGATTCTGAATCAATCAACAAAGCTCTGGGACGAATTGGCTTTAAAAATCGAACAACTGCGCACGGATTTCGTTCACTAGCAAGTACCACGTTGAATGAGTGGGGGGAAGATCCAGATTTAATTGAAGTCGCTTTAGCACACGTCGGTCGAGATAGAATTCGAAATGCCTACAACCGGACAGACTACTTGGAACGTCGCCGAGAAATGATGCAGAAGTGGAGTTCTTATATTTCAGAGAATTCGGTGGGTTCGTTCTCGGTCTTAAACGTTATGCAAGTCAGATAAGTGTGAAAATTGTTCATCTAAATGGTCTTCAGACAAAACTGTGCTTTGTAGACTATTAATGAGTCTAAATAAGGAGATGATTATATGACGGTACGAATTATAAGAATGCCTGAGCTGAGTGAGAAAACTGGCTGCGCTCGTAGTACGATCTACGCTTTTATCTCAAGAGGTGAATTTCCTAAACCGATCCCGCTAGGTATGAGAGCGGTGGGCTGGAAAGAGAGTGAAGTTGATGAGTGGATAGATAAACGGCAGTCTTTGCGAGATAGTCAATAATCACGTGGTATCGCGTAAAATGAAATTTTTTGATGATAATTTTGACCCTATGGCTCTTTGCTCTAGGGTCATTTTTTTCGCTGATAAGGTAGAGGATACAGGCCAAGTTTTACGATTATTGAAGGCCCAGCCCTAGTTTTGATTTTAATGATTGTTTACGTGATTCTGCTTTGGGTTCTGGCGCTGTACTCATAGAAGTAACGTCACCATCCGGTGCAAGGCCATCCACCGGTACAGATGTCGTGGATAGATTGGCTTGGCTCATTTGAATTAAGCCAAAGGTGGCCAGCATCCGCAGGCGCTCAGCGCGTTCCCGTGGCGGCGTCTTTTCCAATTCTTTGAGCAGTTCAGGGTGGCTCCCTGGGGGAATGTTGACCACAACTCTCATAATCATGCCCCATAAAACCAGAAGCCTCGGACGTTCGCCAAAACAGATTGTTCCGGCACGATGATCTTGCTTCGTGAAAAAATCTCCTTGGCCGCTTCCTTATAAGCCATGGCTCCACCTCCGGCGATCAATACCAAGTCCGCATTGATGCTTTCGTCACGCATGGATTGGCGCATGGCTGTAAGAGCAACAGGCGCTACCTTTTTCATGGCAGCATTCAGATAAGGTGAAATATCGACCTTTTCTCCAAATAGCAGCACCTGCAAGTCGCCGGTTCTCATGGCTTTCTCAAGTCGATCCATACCCACTTTGGCGCCATGATCTTCTGAAATCAGCTTATCAATGGTTTCCAGTAGCACGGACATTGCCTGAAGACTGGTTCCTGATGAGCTGTAGCGAATTTCTCCGGCTTCAAGGGCAACCCAGTCAACAGAAAAGAAGCCGGGATCGATGACGACGACACGACCTTCTTCAATTAAGCCCAAATCACCACCTGTTTGAACCAGATCCATATAGGCACCGGCAGGCTGCGGCAGCACTTTGACGTCATGAACGGTGATGCTGCGCTTAGGCGTCACTTGATGGACACCTTTTAAACGCTGCACAAGATCAGACTTACGTTGTGGTTCATGAAACTGGGAAACCGGTAATCCAGTGACAACCAAATCGATGGACTCAGTTTCAGCCATTAACAAGGCGGCATGAAAAAGCGCCTTATAGGTTTTTGTGGTCGGATATTCCGGGTGAAGCTCTCGTTCCCAGCCTTGAAGGCGTCCAGCAGGAACACCAGCGGCCCAACGCTCATTATCGACTGACACATACAAACAAGTTTCATCATCGCCTCCACCGATACGCTCTGGCATACGATCCGCAGGACCGGCACCCGCAGGCAGAATAATGGTTTTCGGTTCACTGCCTGATTGGCCAATTGCCAGCTTCAGGTTCGAGTAACCGATATCTACACCTAGTACAAACATACTTATCTCCTGTGCACTCAAAGTGCTCTAACGGTTTTCAATCAACCGCACTGGCCATGCTTGGGCATTTCCAAGTGCTCTGGCGGTTCACTCAAATGTCATTATCAGGATTTGGTGCACTGGCGGTGGGCAGAAAGGTGACAAATCCTTTCATCTATCTGCCTATTGCATTTTCGAAAAAGTATGAGAATAGGCTCTGTTTGGCGGCGGATGAATGAGCCAAAAAAATCGAGACGCCAAACGTCGTTTGCATTCTGGCCTGAACTCGCCAAACGGTTTGTATCTTCATGACGATACGTCTTTTTAGGCGTTTTTAAGTGAAATCGGGCTGTATCCCTTGTCAGATATGGGATTGCGCGAGTCGATTTATATCGAGACGCCAAACAGTGATTGCTACGGCAGTTTTACGTTTGGCGTTTCGATCCAAAAGCCAAACGGATAGTGGTTTTGGCTTTTGGGGTTAATTGGATGGGGAAATTGGTTTGGTAGAAATCGTCAATGAACAATGGAAAGCAGAGGTATCAGATTTACTTCAGCAAGAAACAGACAGGCTAAAAGCGCTGGCACGAGCTGAAGTTGATGACTTTTGGGTTACCCATTACAAGGTTCGCGAAAATGCGCCCTTTAAAGATTGGGGGCTGCTTGGTGTCCGTATCAGAGACTTTAAGTATGGCTTTGGCATCGAGTGGTACATCAACAGTTTTCACGGTCAACGAGGCAAACGCGTGGTATTTAGCAAGGGGCTGCGTATCTCAAAGACGAAGCTGAGATACGCATTTTTGGACTGCCAAGGTTTGGCCAAAGAATGGGAGTTAGCGCTGGCCATGGAGAAAGAAGAATTCTTCAGTGATATTCGACGCCAAGTTGATAAGCTCAACATGCTGCGTCGCAGAGTGAATGCCTATTGAGTTAACTGCGCTACTTCACTCGCGGCAACTGGTCCCAGCGTGTTGTGTAGGCGGGAGACAAATGCTCTCGCTTCATCGACCAATCTTTCTTCGTACCTTGTCCAGCAAAGAAAACCTTTCCGGCACCACTTTGGTTAATGGTGTCCAATACAGACATTAACTGTTGGCTATTAGAGCGGGTCGATACGTCATCGAATAGTCCTGGTTGAAACATGCCAGGATCGTAAAAGTCAGACAGCATGACGCCCGCTTTGGCATAACGAAAACCATCCTTCCAAATCCGCTTGAGTAAGTGATTGGCCAGCTCGATAAAATCACGCGTATCGCAACTGGGGATCAACAACTCGCCCGATGCGGAATTGCTGTACTGCGGCTCGTTGTCCTTAAAGGGGCTGGTTCGTATGAACACGGTCATCACTTTGGCTTGCTGCTGTTCTTTGCGAAGCTTCTCAGTGGCGCGGGTTGCGTATTCGCATATGGCTTCACGTAACAATTCAAAGTGCGTCACTTTTACGCCAAATGAACGGCTACAGACGATTTGCTTCTTAGTTGGCGGGATCTCTTCAAGTTCAATGCACGACTCACCATTGAGCTCTCTGACGGTTCTCTCTAAAACCACTGAAAACTGGTCTCTGATAGCTCTAGGAGAGGCATTGGCGAGGTCTAAGGCTGTGGTGATACCCAACGCATTTAAACGCTTAGAAAGCCGTCTACCAACGCCCCAAACATCATCAACCGGGACTAATGCGAGCAATCGACGTTGCCGATCTGGATTGGTCAGGTCTACAACCCCCTGAGTGGCCGGATATTTTTTTGCGGCATGGTTAGCCAGCTTGGCGAGTGTTTTAGTCGGTGCAATGCCTACACAGACGGTGATCCCAATCCAGTGACCTATCCGCTCTCGCACTTGTTGTCCGAACTCGACAAGGGATATGGCAGACTCAATACCGGTTAAGTCCAAAAAAGCTTCGTCAATGGAGTAAACCTCTACTCGTGGTGCCATCTCTTCCAAAGTGCGCATCACTCGACTGCTCAAATCTGCGTACAGCGCGTAATTGGACGAGAATGCCAAAATGCCATGGCGCTGCATTTCAGATTTGATCTGAAAGACGGGTACGCCCATTTTAATACCGAGTAACTTAGCTTCACGCGAGCGTGCAACCACGCAGCCGTCATTATTAGACAGCACCACAACCGGCGTATCTTTTAAATCAGGACGAAACAGCTTCTCACAACTGGCGTAAAAATTGTTGCAGTCCACCAAGGCAAATACAGGCATGGGATAGTCACGACCTGCGGCGCATGTTTCGCACCACATTGGTGACCACACCAAATATCTCCAACTCTGTCCCTTCAGGAATATGGATGGGCTCATACGCTTGGTTTCTTGGGATCAGCTTGACGCACGGCCTTAGTTGAAGCTCCTTTACCGTGAGTTCACCATGGATACCCGCGATGACAATGTCACCGTGTTCGGCTTGGACAGAGCGATCAACCACCAAAATATCATCTGGGTGAATCCCGGCATCAATCATTGAATCACCTTCAACACGCACAAAGAAGGTTGCAGCCGGTCGCTTGATGCACAGCTCGTTGAGGTCGAGCGTTTGCTCAACATAATCCTGCGCTGGGGAGGGAAAACCAGCAGAAACACGTTCCATAAACAATGGAATACGAAGGCGCTTGGCTTTGATGAAGGCAAGCGCGCCGCTACGGCCTATCAGCGAGACACTCATGACGAACCTCGAAAAATCACAATTTACACTGTTTGTTTATACAGTATCTAATGCTATGCTGATTTCCACAAGTAAAATTGTAGGTAAAACTGTAGTTGTTCGAGTAAGACGTTGTGTCGTGGGTGAATTCTTTTTTGTGTTGAAAAGCTTGATGTGGGTTTGCTCGCCCTCGTCAAAGCCTGCAAGGCTTGGACAATACTGCTTCTGCCTACTGCTCTTGTTTCTGTTACTGATCCTGTTACTGCTACTGGTTAACGCATGGGTCGAGTAACCGTCAGACAAGGCTTGTTGAACCCTTTACAAAGGGTTTTAAAACAGTTAGTAAAATTCTGCTTCGTATTGAATTTACAGGCTTAAAGCGAAGTCAGGAGCACCATTAAAATGCTCAGTAGAACTCGGTTCAAGCCTTTTGCAACCGTTTGAAAAGGGGTTGGCTAAGCCATACGTAAAGGGTATCGGTAAGGGTTACCTAAACGGTTTAGCTAAGACTTTCTGAAAGGCTTAGTCAAAGCCTTCATACATGGGTTCACCCAGTAGAAAGATTAAAAAAACGCTGAGGTATCCAAGGTGCATTTAGAAAAACCTGTGGCACAGTGAAATAACCCAAAGCGAACAATAGAAGTGAAGAGGAACCATCAATGACAAGAGCCCCTGCGCCATTTCCGCTAGAGCGCCTCGCGGATATCCCAGAAAGACCAGAAGATTTTAGATTGCTGGAGCGTATTCCATTAACGCGTGAGCCGCGGTCCTGGCCACTTGAACTTTCTCCTGTGGTCGGTGATGAACAGCCAATGGTGCTGCTCGATACAGAGACAACCGGACTGTCTGCCGATGACGAGTCCATTATTGAGCTTGGTATGGTTAAGGTGCTTTACAGCCCATCAGCTAAGCGGATTGTGTCGATTGTTGATGTGATCAGCTTGTATGAAGATCCCGGCAAGCCAATCCCCGAGCTGATTACCGACTTAACCGGTATCACCGATGATATGGTGCAAGGCCAGCACATTGATGATTCACTGGTAGCGAGTTGGTTATCCGATGATCCGTTGGTGGTTGCACACAATGCACAGTTTGATCGTCCTTTCTTTGAAAAGCGGTTTGCTGCATTAGGCCATCTAGCTTGGGCCTGTTCAGCCAGTGGCATAGATTGGAAGGCTCTGGGTTTTGAAAGTCGAAAACTTGAGTACCTGCTGCTTCGATTAGGTTGGTTCTATGAAGGACACCGAGCTGCAACCGATTGTTTGGCGATGGCCTGGTTGTTCTATTTGTTGCCCGAGTCTGTTGCAAACTTGTTGTCTGAAGCAGACAGGCGAACTGTGTTAGTTCGTGCGTTTGGTGCGCCGTTTGACGTAAAGGACTATTTAAAAGAGCGTGGTTACCGCTGGCATGACGGTGTTAAAGGTGCCAACAAACATTGGTGGCGCGAAATCAGCGAAGACGAGTTGCCGCAGGAACAAACTTACCTGGATGATTTGTATCATCGTGGCTCAGAACATGCCCACTATGACTACAAAGATGCCCGCAATAGATTTAAAGCTTTGTAGCTCTCTACAAGGTAAGCCTTGCATATTTGAAAACCTCTGGAAAATGGAAAGTGAACTCATGGTTTAACCAATAAGAGGAATCTTTCCATGTACCAAGACACCTACATTGAACATTATGCTTGCGCAATCTCGCCCTTTAAAGGGCGAGTCAAGCAAGAGGTAACTAGCTGCAAGGCAGCAACTTGCAAACGTCAAGAAGTATGATAAAATACTGTATATCCATACAGGTCATTGATGGGGTACTCTTTGCTCACTGGTATCAAGCTCCGCGCTAACCCTACATCCAATCAAAAACTGGTATTAAGCCAGTGGATGGGCTGTGCGCGTAGCATTTGGAATGCCAAAGTGGATGAGGAAAGGTATTACCGCACTTTTGCAAGGAAGTATTACCCGATTGGTACTTACGCGCCGCTTGATCAAAAGACATCGCAGTTTAAATCGAAAGAACTATCTCCTTGGCTATACCAGTGTCCTAGCCAAATACTCCGCAATAGTGCTGTTAACTGGTATCAAACCTATCAAAAGTTCATGAAAGGCGCATGTGGACGGCCAAAGCGCAAGCCAAAAACCGACAAGGGAAGCATTTATCTTACCCGTGAAGTATTCCATTTCGACCGTTGTGAAGATGGTAATTTACGCCTGTTTATTGGCACTAAGACTAATAATATTGGTTATTTATCGTTTAAAGCGCATCGTAAGTTTGAGATCCCTAATTCGCTGTATGTGCGTAAAGAGCGCGGTCAATACACGGTGTCTTTCTGTTATGAGAATGGAAAGAATGAAGTTGAGCTATCGAGCAATGCTGAACACTTGGCGTTTCTGCAAGGCTCAACAAAAGAGTATCTGGAAGAAAGCGTTATCAGTGTAGACCGTGGTGTTGCCATCCCTGCTCATGCTGGCTCAATGACGTTCGACTTCTGTGACAATCAGAAAAAGAAGATGACCAAAGTTGATCGCTACATTAAGCGACTACAACGCAAGTTGGCGCGTCAAACTAAAGGCTCAAACCGCAGGAACAAAACTAAGCACCGTATTGCTACGCATCACGCTAAAAAGGCGAACATACGTAATGACTTTGCGCATAAAACAAGTCGTTCATTAGTCGATAGTCAAGCTAAGGTTATTGTGTTCGAGGCGCTAAGTACCTCACGCATGACGCGCAAGCCAAAGGCAAAACAAAACGAGCAAGGCCGATATGTGTCAAATAAAGCCAAACAAAAGGCAGGGCTAAACAAGTCTATTCTGAACGTTGGTTGGCACATCATAGAAACCTACACCAAATACAAGGCTTACCAAGCGGGTAAAGCCGTATTCAAAATCCCTGCTCCGTATACCAGTCAGGAGTGCGCTCAGTGCGATCACACTCACCCCGACAACCGAAAATCACAAGAACTCTTTGTGTGCGGCAATTGTGGCAATACTGACAATGCAGACAACAACGCATCATTGGTCATTAAGAAACGGGCAATTAATCTAATATTAGACACTGGAACGGTGTTGTCTGACGATGGAGTTCTAAGAACTCAGTCAGATAGTGGACGTGGAGGCAATCGTAAGACTAGCCGAGCCAAAAGCTCGACTAGCGGTGTCCTACGAAGCGTCAAAAAAGAAAAGCTAGCGGCTTAGGCGGTTATCTTGGAAGCTCGCTGCTTTAGCTGCGAGTAGTTCACTACTGGGGCGAAATCTTCGTCTCTGCCCGCATCATTGAATTTGGCATCACGTTTGAGCGCTTTCTTAAAGATCCATGGAAGCACTTGATGTCCTGTGGCCAAGAGTCTTCACCGGACGCAATTGCTGAAGGGGTGCTGCCATTGCTACCAGCTCAGGCAGAAGTTGCCAGGTGCATTCGGGAGAGTGAGCAACGAGCCTGATGTCTACAGGGTCCGACAAAGGGGTATCGCATCGCGGTAACATCGTGGTGCCATTGGTTCGGGTAGCGCATTGATAGCGGCTATCAGCAATGGCATGAAACAGTGTCTTCACTCCCATACCTGAGCGGCAATTGCAATCCAGATCAAAAAGTTGCCGCTTAGTCTTCCCTACAAAATAATTTGTGATAGGATGATACCTAATAAAATTAATTAGGTTGAAGCCTATTCAGTGTTTTATGGCCATCTGTCCAGCTTCAACCAGTAGAGATTGATTAGTCATTGCGGATAAAGAGCTGCGTTGAGCGTCGCTCTTCAATGTGATTACGCGATGTCGGACCTTACTTGATAAACAGAGCTTTATAAACAGAGTTTTAAGAATCTGGTTGAATTGGATAAACAAGACGCATGACAAATGATGGTCTGAAACAAACGGTAGTGGCGAAGCAGATAGGCTTTCGCAGATAGCGCAGTTGCCACAAGCAACCAGGGATCGCATTGCCCATATCGATTTCACCTTATTGTTTAAGGGAGAAGCGGTACGGGCAGACTTAGTAGATCGGTTCAGCATAGCTGCTGCACAAGCAACGAAAGACTTCACAATGTACCGAGAGCTTGCGCCAGGCAACATTGAGTATGACCAAAAGCTCAAGTTGCATAAGCGCGGTGAAGCTTTTGAACCCTTGTTCGACTATGACGTTGTGAGAACGCTTGCGACCATTAGCCAAGGGTACGGTGATGGCTTTACAGGAAAGGTAAAACCACCGTTGGCTTGTGAAGCGCCTTATCACCTTAACAAACCGAGTTTATCGATAGTGGCGAAAGTTACCGAGGCCATCCACAAAGGCAAAGCCTTGAGTATCACCTATGTGTCGTTATCGAGTGGTGAAACAACGCGTGAAATTGTGCCGCATACACTGGTGGACAATGGCTTGCGCTGGCACGTTCGTGGTTTTGACCGCAAGCATAGTGAATTTCGTGACTTTGTCCTGACCCGAATTAAAGCAGCTGTTGTGCTTGAAGACTCTACGTTATCTGAGGCTGAACTTGAAGCACAAGACCGGCAATGGAACAGATTTGTTGAACTTGAGTTAGTGCCGCACCCACGTATTGAGCACAGCGAAGCGATTGAGCTGGATTATGGCATGACGGGGGGCGTTCTAAAGGTTGAGATTAGAGCAGCAACCGCTGGGTATTTGCTTCGTCAATGGCATGTGGATTGTTCTAAAAAGTCCGAATTAGAGCCAAGAGATTTTCAACTAGCGCTTAAAAATCTAGGTGCCTTATATGGTGTGGGAAATTTAAAAATAGCACCTGGTTATGAATAATAAATAAGATATTACAAATGAAAGATTTAATAGAGAAAATGAGTGTGCAAGATTATAACACTGCAATTAAAGATATTGCGGGCCTGAAAGACTATACGCTTGTTTTCAATATAATTAGCGCCTATTTTTGTGAGCCTAACTTGACTGACTCGAAGATAACTGATGAAAATGAGTTTGACATTAGAACTTCAAAAACTCGCAATAAAGTAAGCTGGGCAATTAATAAGGCGATTCTAAAGTTTATAAATCAAGACCATGAGCTTTTAATTAAACAAATTTATCTTTCAGATGCGCCTTTAATAGATAAGAAGTTTTGCTTTTTATGGCACCTATGTCTAAATAATCGGTTGTTCAGAGAAGTCACAACACAAGTGTTCAGTAAAGTGTATTTCACAGGAAGAGCACAGATTTCGCAGGACGACATCATTGCCTTTCTAAAAGATAAAATGTCTTCAGCGGGCCCTGATTTTCCGCAATGGTCAGAAGATACTTTATATAGGGTTGCTACAAAGTACCTCAGTTTAATGACCAAATTTGACTTTGTGACAGCTGGTCGGGTGAAGTCCTTTAACCACATTCGCCCAACGCCAGAAGCATTAGTGCTTTTCGTATATTTCTCTAATTTATTCTCACCTGAGATGAAAAATATTTTTGAGCATGAATTGCTCCCTGCAAGTTTTATAGCCAAAGAAGATATTCAAGACCGATTCAAAAAGCTTTCAATGAAAGGCTTCTTTGACATGAGTTTCAATGGTGTAGCGCTCAATGTCGAATTAACTCATACCTATAAGGATATATGCGATGCCCTTTATAGCTGATCACAAACAAAAGTTTGCTGACCTAGACTTTAATATTGAAAACCAAGATCAGCTTCGTCGGCAAGCCAATGGTGGTAACAGTATATTGTTTTCCTATTGTCCAGGTGAGGAAAATTTATACATTGACAAAGCTAGAGGTATTTATGAAGAGAAAGCGGAATTCATAGATATCAGCCAATTACTTGTCAGATTTATAGATTCCGATGGATGGGATGCTTTCTCCGAGTACTACAGAGATTTCATTAACACTCCGCATGTTGTTTTTAAATCTGACGATCCAGAACAAGACCTTTTTGACATGATTATTTCAGCCATTAAACAGGCTTGTGAAAAGGATAAGATTCCGTTTCTTATTCGAAGTGGTTGCTTGTATGGCACGGGTATAGAGAATGTAAACATAATGGAGCACAAATATGTTATGCAGCTAAAGCATCCACTTGTCATTTTCTATCCATCGAAAATATTAGAAGACAACATTTTATTCTTGAATTTTAGACCAGCATCAAAGTATCGCTGTACGTTAGTGAAATAGGGACTAATTTAAATGACAATCATAAATGACATACTAACGTTAGATCTTAAAGAAGATATTAAAAACGTTATTGACCTTGAAGACCGTTCAGAGACAGAAATTCAACACGAAATCGAGTCATACATCGTTACCGAAGGTATTGGTCGACACCTCTATGAATTTACAAACCAATTCACCTCAAATATTAAAGAGACTGGTGTCTGGCTATCAGGTTTTTATGGTTCTGGTAAGTCATATTTCGGGAAGATGCTGGGTTATATAATAGATAACCAGATTATAAATGGCACCCCTGCACGTGAGCGTTTTATACCGCGTTTAAAAGGTGTAAGTGATGCAGGTCTTATTGAAAACGCCCTACGCAATCTTGACGCAATTAACAGCCGTGTAGTGTTCCTAGATGTTGCAAAGCAAAATACTGAACGTGGATTGGCGTTCACCTTGTTTGCAAATCTACTTAAAAACCTTGGTTTTCGTGATGATATTTACGGTTATATGGAGTTTGATCTGCTCCTAGATGGTAAATACGACGAGTTTAAATCTATTGTCCAAAAACTAGAGTCGAAGGATTGGGATGAGCTAAAGAAAAGTAATCGGCATGTCGCTAGAGTTATGCGAAAGGTCTTTTCAGAAATGGGCTACAGCGAGTCAGATTATGAAGATACCAAAAGCGTCTACAGTGCTTCGATAGAGGATTTTTCTTCCAGTAAATTTAAGACGGAACTGGAAAAATACCTTAAGTTTAATTCAGAAGAAACACTAGTCTTTGTTTTCGACGAGGCGAGTGAGGCTATTAGCCAAAAGAAATTTACACTTTTAGATTTAGAAGGGATTAGTGAATCGCTATCGAGTATTAGTAATAAAGTTTGGACTATAGCGATTGCTCAAGAAAAGCTCGACGACGTAATTAATAATGCTAACGTCAGTCGCAGTAGTTTGACCAAGGTTACCGATCGTTTTAAAACCAAGATTCACCTTGAGTCTACAGAAGTGGACGTAATCATTCGTAGCCGATTACTTCAAAAAACAGAACAGGCAAAACAAGATTTAGTTGCTTATTACCAAAAGAATGAAGGCCTAATCAGCGACGCCACCAACCTGAAATCATCGTTCCCTACGAAAACGGAAACAGCTGAAGATTTTGCGGTGTATTATCCTTTCCACAAATATCAATTCGATATTTTGCAAAAGTTCTTGTTTAGCTCAAACGCTTTAGTTGCTACCCAAATTGCAGCTCGAGGCATGATTATCACAACATTTGATGTGCTACGTAAGCAAATGCGTGACAAAGAGTTGTATAGCTTTACGCCAGGGTTCGCGATATGTGATGAAGCCCAAACCGCGCCGCCAGTTGGATTGGTCAACAAATACGATACAAGCCGAAAAATATTAAAGGAAAATGGCAGCAGCATTGACGGCGAGAAACTGCTCAAAACCATGCATCTATTAGCCGACTCTGAAGTAGTAGCGCCAACGGTTGAAAATATAACCAAAAGCTATATTACGGACATTACGTCTTACTATGAAGTAAAACCAGCAATTGAAGATGCGCTTAAGCTACTGCTTGAAGCTAAAGTACTACTACTATCAAACAACAACTACAAAATCACATCAGATCTTGAAGGCAAAATGCTCGAAGAAATGAAAGATTTTGATGTCGAACTTTTCAGCAAGAAGCGTGAGTTAATTAAGTATCTGAAGGACTACAAAACCTTTAACGCAGTTGCATCCTACAATGATGGCAGTGATGCATTCAAATTTAGCGTGCTGTCGGACCAAGACGATGAGTTAGCACCTGTAGGAAGCAAACACTTAAAGATCACAGCCTATAGCTTGTTCAATATCAGTGATGATCGTCAGGGTTTTATTGAACAACTGAAGCTTGATACTCAGTATCAGAAAGAGCTTATTACCTTGGTGCCAGATACTTCAGAGTTCTCCCAGATTGATAAATTGATAGGCGAAGTTATGCGCTACGCCTACATGGAGGAAAAATACTCGAATGAAAAAGATGCCGATAAGCGTCAAATTATTCGTGAATTTGAAGTTATACGAGAAGAGAAGCAACGAACTTTAAGAGGGCTAATTCAAGACGCATATCACAATGCATCCCTGATCTACATGTTCGACGAGCATCTGTTGAACGTTGATACATTTAAGGGAACCATTGCCGACAACCAGCGAAAAATGGTGAAAAACATTTACACCAAGCGTTTATCAAGTCAACTTTCTGATAGCCTGGTCTCGAAGATTTTCAGCACACATAAAGAAAGCCTGAATAAGTTATTTACCTCTAATGATTTTGCATTCTTCGACGGTCACGGCAACTTTACTGGCGAACACCTTAAAATTGTTGAAGAAATCAACGCTAAGATAAAGTCGCGCTATATGGATGGTAAATCTCTAGAAGCTGACTTGTCAGGTGCTCCATGGGGCTATAGCTACGGAACATTAGTAACGACTCTTGCAGTACTATTCCGTGCCGGTCGACTATCGGTTAAGTTTAACGGCGACACCTATTTTTCTCATGAGCAAAAAGCGGTCCACGATGCCTTTACGAATACCACCAAGTTTAAATCTGCGTCGTTCAAATCGATTACTGCAACGCTAACCGCTGTGCAGAAGAACCAGGCAGTACAACTACTGATGGAACTCGAAACACAGGATCATATCGGCAAAAAGGTAGATTGGAATACAAACGATTTTGACTTGGCTGACAGTATTCGTTTGATGGCTGAACATTTTATCAGTGCCATTACCAACCTGAGTGATACTGTTCAAAATTTTGAAGAACTATTTCCCAAAGTGGCGGGTTTAAAACAAGACTTGCAAGGTTTTGCGGGTAAAGTTACCGAGAGTAACTATATCGAAAAGGTTGAGTATCTACTTAATAACAGCGATACGTTCAGCAATTCGGTTCAAGCCATATTAAAAGCTCAGAAATTCATTAAAAAGAACTTTCCTAAAGTTAAAGAATTTAAGCGCTTTATTGACGATGTTCGAAGCGAGCTGATAAAAGCTGATCGCAGTGACAATAACATTGATGAAGCCTATGAAGAATTCGAGCGCTTATTCAAACTGGATATGGTGAAAAACTTTGCTAATCTCCAGCAACAAGTACAAGTTGTAAAAGATGCTTATTACAAGTTAGTTAAGACAGCATCTATAGGTATGAGTCACGAGTACAAGGTCCTGAGCGGTAAAATTGAGGCTGCTTTTCGTGAACTTAAGAACTACCCCGCGGCGCCGAACCGATTAAATCAGCAAAAGCTTGATGCCTTAAAAGCCTACGCAGAAAAACGAGTAGTTGGTGAACCAGTACTTGCGTTCAGCATTAGTTGCTCAAATAGTGGTTTTTCTCTCTCCGATATTTTGAATTACACAGCTCAAGCACCGCTAAAAGATAGCGAGCTGCTTATCGTGCAAAGTAGTTTTATAACAGAAGAGCCGCAGCCCGAGCCTGTACCGCAGCCTACACCTAATCGTGGTCCCTATGGTGGCGAGCCTGCACCGGACCAGACTCCAGTTCCAACACCAGCACCGAAACAACCCCGCAAAGTTGCGTTTAAAGTTTCTAGTAAGGTGATGACAGTTCAAGAGTATAAAACCCTGCTGACTACTCAGCTAACGGCGCTTGCTGCGGCCAAGCCCGATGAAGAAATCGAACTAACTATAGATATTAATAGCGAAGGACTGTAAGCCCATGAAATTAGCTGACCATGTAGACCATTTAAGAGAGCTGATTGAAGCCGCCTTCGATAAGCAATTTGCTAGACTGGGTTTTAGTAAGACCAAGCAAATGGACGCCACCCAGGTAGAAAAGCTACCAGAGGAAGTTAAAACCAAGCGCGAGCGCTTCGCCGTGATGCTGGAGAACCATATCGGTGAAACCGGTGGCTATGAAAGTGCCCGAGAAAAGCTACTGGATGAATTAACGTTTACGTTATTCAACCGCCTTGCCGCCATAAAGGTGATGGAGGCAGCCAGCTTATTTCCGCCCATCTTAACAAAGCAAAAAGAGCATGGTGATCGTTCATTTGGCCATAAAGCCTGGTTAGAAATGAATCCGCACATGCGTGATGAAGAGCTGGAAGGTATTCGCGAATATTTGAAATCAGCGTTTGATGAACTTGGTCAAACGTTGCCGTTGTATAGCAAAACTTACCCTTATGCGCTTTTACCTGATGCCATAAGCTTAAACGATATTATTGACGCCTTTAATGTGGTTGATACTGACGCGCAAGCTAACGAATCATCAGAAGAGACCATCTGGCAAAGTGATGATGTTCTCGGTTGGATGTACGAAAGCTACAATAACGCCAAGAAAAAGGCCCACAAAGACAGCGGTGATAAAACCGAATATAACAAGGTATCACTGCAATCACAGGTGTATACCCCGCGTTGGGTGGTACAATTCTTGGTCGAAAACTCTCTGGGTAAAATGTATCTCGAGATGTACCCGCACTCTGAGATAAAACAGCGCTATAAGATTGCCAATGTACCAACAACGCAAATACGATCACCGAAGTCTTTACATGAAGTGCGCACTATTGATCCAGCTTGCGGTTCGGGCAACTTTTTATTGTATGCCTTTGACTTCTATTACGAGCTTTATCTAGACCAAATCGAAAACTATGGTGCAGACTATGATGAAAAAGACATCCCTAAACTCATCATTGAAAATAACCTGCATGGCATAGACTTAGACGATCGTGCTATCCAGTTAGCACAGCTTGGCTTATTTATCAAAGCCAAGAAAAAGCGTCGTACAGTCGGCGAGTTGCATTTCAAAGTGGTATCCTCCGATTTCTATCTGCCTGAGTATGCAGAAGTAAAGCACATCTTCGAACAGGGCAATTTGGTGTCGGCTCAGCAACAAGAGTTTATAGAGAAGGTATGGGCTGATCTCATGCAAGCCTATAAGTTTGGCTCACTGATTCATATTGATAAAGAGTTAAGAGAACAGCTATCTCAAGTTAAAGAACGCGCGCTTGGTGAAACGTTTGATTCAACACAAAAGTTAAAAAAGAAAATTGTTGAAGGAGATCTCTTCGCAGCTGCAGACTATGCCGAGCAACAAGAATTCGCAGAAAATTTTTTTGCAAACTTATTTGCCGCGGTGGAGCAGTATGCTCGAACAGAACGCAATACTTTCTTAAGCGGAAAAACGCGAGATGCGATTACATTCTTAGAGCTGTTAACCACTGAATATGATGTGGCGACTGCTAATCCGCCATACACTGACGACAGAGATTTTGGTCCTGAACTAAAAAGTTACTTAGATGAAAACTATCAGTTTCCGTATAAGTTCAATACAAATCTATATGCCAGTTTCATAAAGCGTTCAGTTGAATTTGTAAGTGAGCGAGGCCTTGTGGCCATGGTTCACCCCCCTACATTCATGTATATAAAATCATTTTCAGATGCACGAAAGTTTATATTAGACAACACAAACATTAGCCTTTTTGTTGAATGGGGTTACTTGGGCATGTTCAATCCATCTGCCCGTGTTGATAGTGCCCTCTATGTTCTGGAAAAAGGACGAAATATAGAAACAGAAGCCTCTTTTATAAAGCTGAATCATCTATACGAAACAAAGCGTCTCGGGGCATTGTTTGAGGCTTTTGAAAAGTGTTGTGCAGGTGAAGAGCATGAACTGCTATATGCGACGAAACAATCTAAACTAAAAACGATTAAGAACTTTCCGTTTATATACTGGATTTCTGACGATTTTCGAGAAAAGTTCACACTTCCTTCGGTTTCTGACCACTTTGACGTTTGTAACGGAATATCGTCTGGTGGAAATAATGAGCGCTTTTATCGCTATTGGTGGGAAGTATCGAAAAACGAAATACTTAACTCTGAAAATATAGACACTTATAAATGGGCAACTATTAATAAAGGTGGTGATTATCAAAAGTGGTATGGAAATTTATGGCTAGTTTTCAAATGGGAAAAAGAAGGGCAAGAGCTAAAATCACTAAAGAAAAAATGCCCATCCATAAGATATTCGTATGACCATTATTATTTTAAGGAAGGATTGGCGTTTAGTGGCTCCACATCTAAAGGTTTATCCGTAAGGTACCAACCGCCTTATTGTATTTTCGAAAGATCTGGAAAATCCATATTCGGTAAGAACAGAGATGATTACTACTATCTTTTAGGTTTGTTAAATTCAAAGATTGTCTATTACATCTCAGACTGCCTCAATCCAACTGTAAGTATTCAGTCTGGCGACATTGAGCGAATACCTTTTCTTGATCCTGCCCCAAAATTAAAAACAGAAATCGAAAGACTTTCTAAAACTAACGTTGCAATCACGCAGAACCTTGCCTCACAAAGAATATATGAGCCCAATTTTTCTGGTGATTTAATTAAAAGTATTGGTACAGACATCAAACAGTCCTTTAAAGAGCTAATTAATGACAGTAACTACAAATCTACGCAATGCTTAATTAATGAAGCGATAATCAATGAGAGGATATATGAAGCGTATGCATTGACCGATCACGACAAAGCAATGGTAATTGCCAAGCAAGGAGAAAGTATCGGCGGCCTCCCAGTATTACAAGAGGCTAGAAGAGCCTTCTTAGCAGAAGACAATGTTTCAAAGACATTTCCCATTGAAAATATTCGTGAATTCATAGAAAGCCTCCCAACGACTCAATTCAGTGAAGAAGAGCAGGATAATATCGAGAAAGCATTATCTTCAATCTATCAAAGCAATAATGAATACGAAGCTTTCTGCACTAATCACCAAGTAAACCCAATTAACGTTTGGTACTGGTTTAAGAAGGGAAGCATTTCTCCTAAACAACATATGAAAACGATGGCTATGGAATTACTATCTAACATAGTCCGCGAAATACTGATGGAAGATGAAGATGGGATTATCCCCATAGTGCCCAATGCCGGTGAAAAGATACTACTAGACCGGATTGAAGAGAAGTTTCTAGAAAAGGACTTTAGCTTGGCTCAATACTCAAGCTTTGATTCAGTACTTGGCCGACCTATCAATGAATACTTGAATGCAAATTTTTTTGCTGACTTATCCAACCATCTGAATATGTTCCCCAACCTTCCAAAAACCCCATTCATCTGGCATCTAACCAGCGGTCCAGAGCAAGGCTTTGACTGCTATATCATCATTTATAAGTGGAGCCGCGATAACTTACTGCGCTTGCGCTCTGTATATATCGAAAACCGTGAACGCGCTTTGCAAAACTGCCAGAGCGATATTGCCGGTAATGAAAGCGCAGAAGCGCAAAACGAGAAAGAACGCATCTTTAAGCAATTGAAGGAAATCGACGCCTTTAAAAAGAAAATCGACGAGCTGTTAGCGGAAGGCTATAACCCGATTCTCGATGATGGTGTAGGCAAGAACATTGCGCCTTTACAGAAAAAGAAAATGCTGGCTTATGACGTGTTGAATGCGGGGCAGCTGAAAAAATACTTGAACGCCGATTGGTAAGGATGCCCGACTATGATTGATACCTGGTTTAAACAAGATTTAGCGCGCATCCTAGAGCAGCACCCTGTCGCCGTATTTATTGATGAAAGCGGTGAGGCGGAGTTTCTATTAAAGATCCTAAAACGAGATTGTGATGTGTATCGCACCAATGGAGAACTCGACGAGTTGGAAGCGAAATATCGCGTTGAAAAGGCCTTACAAGAGCATCCTAAATCTGAGCACAAGTACGTTATCTATACGCAACTCAGCAAAGAAGACTTAACCTTCGTACGCGAGTACTGCGAGACCAATGGTTGCATCGAAATTCGTTATTTGCAGAACTACATCAAAGATAAAGTTCACCGGACCTTAAACTTAAATATTAACTTGCCGAAAGACGAGTTGATCGCAGCTGCAAAAGTG
Organism: Vibrio mytili; assembly: GCF_000830505.1. Taxonomy (GTDB): domain Bacteria; phylum Pseudomonadota; class Gammaproteobacteria; order Enterobacterales; family Vibrionaceae; genus Vibrio; species Vibrio mytili. The sequence continues at coordinate 19,810 of NZ_JXOK01000005.1, forward strand.
AGTGTGGGTAAAGATCGTACCTATTGGATGGACTTAAGCCACAAAGGGGCCTCTGAAATCTTTGATTTAGACAAGGAACTGCTGCCCTTTGTTCATGATCCCGAAAACTATGTCACTGAAAAATACGACGCACAGTTACGTGAAACCTTTTACCGAAAGGTTAATGATCTGCTAGGCCAAGAATATATCGATAAACCTGCATCTACCCTTGCGTCTGAGGTTGTCTCTGCGATGTTAAAGGGCTTGGCGGATAATGACTGTGATAAGACGTTGTTATCAGTTTACAACAGTTGGCTTGATTCGGTGAGTTATCGCAATTCATTTGGCTCATACCTCACCAAACATAAGTTGGATTCAGCGTTTATTAACAGCAGTGCTATCTGGCAGGTCAATCCTGACCACCCATTTAGGCAGGTGGATGAAGCTTGGTTAAAGGAATTAGGCAATAAACTGGCTAATAAATCTTTGTCTAAAGTAGAGTCAGCACAACTAGTTGCTAGGCTGAAACAACGCCATCAAAGCAAACAGGCACAAGCGCTGGGCATTGTGTTTTGGAACGACATTATTACTTTGCTCGACTTTGATCCGAAGGATATGGCCTATTTAAGCAGCTTTGCTGAATGTGTTGAGTTTTACAAAAAACATTTCTGCCCGCTTGATACTGCCATACGTAATTTGTACACCGAATTTATGCAACAACGTGACAGCCTTGAGCCTCTCCAAGAGCTTTACAAAGAGTACGTTACGCTGTTTTTAGATAAGTGGTTCCAGTATTTCAGTCAGTACCGGGAAGATCAAACTGGCATTTTACAAGCCATTATTGACCGCGATATCCAAATTGATCACCCAGGAAAGAACAGCAAAATAGCCGTGATTGTAGGCGATGGCGTAGCTATGAGATTGCAGAGCAGGTTGCTATCAAGGTTAAGCAGCTTGGTAACCATAGTACACTTACTCGCCGTCATATTTTGGCTGATTGTCCATCCGAAACTGAAAACAACATGAGTCATATTTACATGGCAAATGGTGTGGTTGAGGCCGTACAAAATAAGCGAGAAAAGTATCTTTCAGCCCAAAATTCACACATTGATATCGATTACATTCGTCTTGATGAGGTAAGTGATAAGCCTCTATCGGGTCAGGTGCTAATTTGTACCTATAAAGATATTGATGACATGGGTGATAAGCTCAATCATAAGGCGCTGAAATACTTCCCAGAATCTATCGATTTTTTTGCTGAAAAGATTAATCAGTTGCTCAATATCGGCTACACCAAAGTGTATTTAATTACCGACCATGGTTTCGTGTTGACTGGCTTGCTAAGCGAAGCCGATAAGATAGTGGTTAAGCCTTCAGGGCAAAACTACATTGACGAGCGCTTTATCTGGACCAGTGACAAGCAAGAAAGTTTAATCCCTCAGTTTATTGAAGTCGCAAAGGCCTACAAAGATTACAACTTTCTTTACTTCGCCCGTAGCATGAACCCATTCAAAACCCCAGGCACCTATGGCTTTGCGCATGGTGGTTTAGCGCCTCAGGAGTTGGTGACTCCCTATTTTTGTTGGGAGCAAGAAAGTGATGTTATGGGAGAGCTGCCTGTAACCATTGCGAACAAGCATGACTTGGTCAGTGTAACTGGAGAGCTGTACCAGCTAAAACTGCGGGCTGAATCGGGTGAAGGAAATATGTTCACGCTTGACCGTAAAGTGATGTTGTTGTTCTTTGCTAACAAAAGCCAAGTGAACAAGAGCGATGTTATTACCGTGCAGAGTAATGGTCTCGTTACTAAAGAGTACACCTTTGATGGCCATGAAGAGTTAGAAGTGCAACTGGTAGACGCGATGACAAAACAGCAGCTTGATCGTGTTCTTATTAAAAAGAATAACGACCGCGACCTTGGCGGATTATTTTAAGGCCAGTTATGTTAAAGAATGCGATAGAGGAATAGACGATGGCCGTTTTGAACGATTTAGATCACAAGCTGTTAGAGCACTTTCGAGGCTATGTGGTAAAGAAAGATTTAGTGCGTATGGTAAAAGTTGGTGCCAACGTACCGGTATTTGTATTGGAGTATTTAATTGCTAATTCTTGCTCTACTGATGATGAAGAGAAAATTAAAGTAGGCATGGAAAACGTTAAGAAAATTCTTAGTGAGCACTACGTTAACCCAGAAGAAAGCTCTTTGATTCACTCTAAAATCAGAGAAAAAGGTCGATTTAAAATAATCGATAAAATATCTGTTAAGTTAGATTCGAAAAAGGATATCTATTGGGCTCAGCTTCAAAACAGCAACATTATCAATGGTAATATCCGTGATGGTCTTGTGAAAGAGCATGAGAAGATGCTGATGGGCGGTATCTGGGCCATTATTGACGTCGAATATGACCCCGACATAAGAATCGGTCAAAACATATATCCGTTTGTAGTGACAAATATAAAGCCTATTCAACTGTCGACTTTTGATAACAGTAAGATTATCCAGAAAAGGAATGAGTTTTCGAGAGATGAATGGCTGAATGTATTACTACGTAGCTGTGGATATGAGCCTGATGCTGAAGGGATGACAACCCGCGTAAAAATGCTGTTACTTGCACGTCTGCTGCCAATGGTCGAGAGTAATTTTAACTTTGTAGAGTTAGGTCCGCGGTCAACAGGTAAGTCGTTCGTTTTTAAAGAGCTTACACCTTATGCCGTACTTATATCTGGTGGGCAAGGGACAGTTGCCAAGCTCTTTGTTCACGGTTCTACTGGCAAAGTTGGTGCCGTTGGTCAATGGGATGCGATATGTTTTGATGAGGCAACGGACAAGATCTTCAAAGAAAAGGACGCTGTTCCTTTAATGAAGGACTATATGGAGTCTGGCTCGTTTTCGCGAGCTGGTGCAGGAGGTGAAATTACTGGTGTTGCTTCAATAATCTTAAACGGCAATATAAATCAACCAGTTGAGACGGTATTACAAACATCTCACTTATTTAGTCCTCTTTCTGATGAAGTGAATAACGATACTGCATTCCTTGATCGTATTCATTTTTATCTACCTGGGTGGGAAATGATCAAGTTTGCTCCTAAGCACTTCACATCTAATTTTGGTTTCAGTACAGACTACTTCTCAGAAGCATTGAAGTCGTTTCGTCGCGTTACATACACTGATGCTATCGAAAACTTTTTTCACTAGGTTCACACTTGAAACAACGTGATACCAAGCCCGTGAAAAAAACGGTATCGGGTCTGATTAAACTGCTTCACCCGAATGGTGAATACACCAAAGAAGATGTCCGTGAATACCTCGAGATAGCGCTTGAAATGCGACGTCGCGTGAAAGAACAGTTAAAGCGAATCGGTGGAATGGAGTTTTGGGATACGAATTTTTCTTACATAGATAAAGAAACGCAGGAAGAGCACTTTGTTGGCTTGCCTGAGGAAAAGGGATCTCACTTAATCGAAAATACGCCACTGCCGCCTGGTGTTTGTTACACCAGTACTAGTGATAGTGATAATGTCGCGCTCGTGCGTATTGAAGCTGTAACTACCTCGGGTTCTGGAAAACTCAATATTTCTGGTGTGAGTAACACCGGAGTAAAAGAAAATATCAAGAATACCTACCAGTATATTAAAGCTAATGAAAAAACAATTTTAAGTGAACAGCATTCGCTTAAAAATTACGATATCACTATCCAAGTAACCAATATGCTAGGGGCTTCAATATCAACGGGAATTGGCTCGGCGGTTTATATCGCAATCGTGTCTGCTCTGTACAAAAAGAACCTAAAGGCTGGCCTTGCAGTGTTGGGTAATATATCCGTTGGCGGTGCGATTGAAAGGTCAATTAACTTTGCTGACAAAATAACAATGTTGTCTGAGAATGGCGCGAAGACGGTTGTTGTTCCAATGGATAATCTAGTTGAGCTAACAAATGTACCACCAACAGTTCTTGGAAATACAGATGTTCCGTTTTATCAGAATAATCAGATGCTTATGCAAAAAAGCATACTACTTGACTGATTTTAAACATTGTAGGGGTAAGATAATTGACTATCGTTAATAGCAAAGAATTCATTCGAGAGGTAAAGCGCACACCTCAGAATTTCTACATTATTCACTATTCTTGCCAAAGCTTGAATGATGATAACGATGGCTTATCTCCTCGAATTACCTCGATTGCTGTACTGCATCTATCTACAGATCAGACAGTAAGTTTTTCTATTCATGCTATTGCTGAAGAACTTGGTATCAGTCGAGACGAAATCCATCAACGTCTCGATGATATTGAGCTTGCGTTACTAAGTAAATTCAATGAATTTGTCCGTGATCGTCGAGATAGATACTGGATTCACTGGAATATGCGTAATCTGACTTACGGTTTCGAACATTTAGAGCATCGATACCGAGTGCTTGGTAAAACCGATATGGCAGTAATTCCTGTTGAACGACGAATCAATCTCAATGATATTTTGTCTGACCGTTATGGCAGTGGTTATGTTGCAGATCCTCGCTTAAAGTCATTGATGAATTTGAATGGTGGTATCCATAGGCACTTTTTAACTGGTGCGGAAGAAGTAGAAGCGTTCAAGAGCAATGAGTTCATCAAAATGCACAACTCTACGCTGTGTAAGACCGGTTTTTATAAGAAAGTAATCGATAAGCTAGCTCAGGGAAAACTTAAAACGAACGCAAAGGGCATGGGCGTTCTTATTGATAGGCTTTTTGAAAGCCGGTTGGCTAAGACAATTGCATTGGCTAGTGCATTAATTTCGGTACCCATCTCTGTTTATCAAGGCTTTATTTGGCTAACAACATGACGGGCAGCGTTTTATGGTCAGAGAGGATTGCTCATGCCAAAACTAAAAGGTTCTGAGATTAGAACGATAGATAAAATTTTCGAAATGACAGATGGCTACCTGTTAGATTTTTCAGATAGGACAATGGCTGAGTATTTTGAAGATGAGTTGAGCATTGATATTACCCAAGAGAAGTACCAGATTAATGGGGGCTCAAAGGCTAAACGTTTAAGATCTTTTATTGAGCTAGAGGATGGTTACTTGGTTGGCCAAGTACTCAGAAAACTTTGGCAGTATAAATGTGATTACAAACCCGAAGACCCGCAGGAAAAGGCAAAACTGTTTGAAATTTTAGCTAAAATTGAAACAGGTGTTAGTGCTTCAGTGTTAGCAACGCTTTCAACCAAAGCCGAAGTTTTGAATATGGATACGGTATCTAGGGACCTTGATAGAGCCCTGGAAAGCGCCTTTCGTGATCCGGAAAGTGCAGTCACATCGGCTTGTTCTACGTTAGAGAGTGTGTGCCGTTCGATCATAATTGAACTTGGCTTTGAACTTCCTAAGAAGAAAGATATTAAGGGATTGTTTGACTCAGTAAAGCGACCACTAGGGTTGTCTCCTGGTGAAATTAATGTAAATCCAGAAATTGCTGATGACGTAAGAAAGGTCCTATCTGGATTGGCAACCATTGTTGAAGGTATCGGAGCTCTGCGAACACATGGTGGTGATGCTCATGGTCGAGAGCGGGGTTACACCCGACTAGATGCCCGTATAGCCAAGTTAGCTATTCACTCAGCAAGTACCGCAGCGTTATTTCTAATTGAAACATGGCAACTAAAGTATCCATCAAAAGACCTCGTAAAACATTGATAGCAGGCTGTTAGCCTCTTGGTGGCCTGAAAATGACATGGCAGTTTGATGCAAGATTCTTGAAGCTATCGAACTAAACAACTCTGTTTGAACCTTCACACTATCGTGTCGGAGGTTCACTATGTTCAAAAACCTATTTTTTCAAACCAAAGCACTACCAGAGCTTTCATCGCAACCGGATGCGGAAATTCCACGCTACCCGCCATTCCTTAAGGGGTTGCCAGCTGCGTCACCCGAGGATTTGCAGTCCACACAAGACGAGCTAATTGCCAAACTGCGCCAGGTACTTGGCTTTAACCTGCGTGATTTTCAAAGGCTGATTCAGCCCTGCATTGATCATCTGGCTGCTTATGTTCATTTGTTGCCAGCTTCTGAGCATCATCATCACAGTGGCGCTGGTGGTTTATTACGTCATTCGTTGGAAGTTGCTTTCTGGGCTGCACAAGCTGCTGAAGGGATCATCTTTGTTGCCAGTGGCACACCGGTTGAGAAAAAAGAGCTAGAGCCAAGGTGGCGTGTTGCAGCGGCTCTTGGCGGTTTGTTCCATGATATTGGTAAGCCAGTTTCAGACTTGTCCATCACAGACGAAGATGGACGCTATCAGTGGAACCCTTTTTTAGAAACCTTATCCCAGTGGACCACAAATAACAGCATTGAACGCTATTTCATTCGCTGGCGCGACGGACGGTGCAAGCGGCACGAGCAATTTTCAATTCTGGTTTTAAACCGGGTGATGACACCTGAGCTGCTCGCCTGGTTAACCCAGCCGGGCCCTGAGATTTTGCAAGCCATGCTGGAGGCAATTGGCAATACCGATCCCGAGCATGTTCTTTCTAGATTGGTCATTGAAGCCGACCAAACCAGTGTCCAGCGAGACCTGAAAGCTCAACGAATTTCCGTTGACGACAATGCCCTTGGTGTCCCTGTCGAACGCTATCTGCTTGATGCTATGAGGCGATTGCTTGCCAGTTCCCAGTGGTTAGTCAATCAGCGAGACGCCAGAGTCTGGGTACGAAAATCGAATCAGTCAACCCATCTTTACCTGGTTTGGAAAAGCGCGGCTAAAGACATCATTGATCTATTGGCCAAAGACAAGATACCTGGCATCCCAAGAGATCCCGATACCCTTGCGGACATCCTCATTGAGCGAGGATTGGCCACTAAATCCGTCTCAAATGAGCGATATGAAAGCCTTGCCCCAGAAGTGCTGATCAAAGACGGCAAGCCAATCTGGCTACCCATGCTGCATATATCTGAGGCCGATTTATTGTTCAGCTCGAATGTACCAAGTAGCGTGAGACTGTTTAGCAAATCTGAGTGGGAAGCAACACAGCAAACACAAGCAGAACCTCAGAGTCGTTCCAGTGAGCATCCAGACTTGCCTGAAGCGTCATCATCAATCGAACATAGCAATTCGGCTAAGTCGCCATCGACAAAACCGTCCGAACAAGATGATGAACTTCGTCTTGCTAGTGATGTTAATAACCCCCAGGCAACTGAAAATGCTCCAGGTGATGAATGCGAAAAGCCTAACGATTCAAACGATGCTGCAATCGCGAATAACGCAAACCAGCACGATGCAGATTCATTGAATCTCCCTGAATCATTGGCGTGGCTCCCAGGGGCCAGCAGCGCGTTGGTTGTGGTTGGTGAACAGATACTGATCCGCTATCCCGATGCCGTAAGACATTGGTGTGCTCCTCGAAAACTGCTTGCTGAACTCAGTCAATTAGATTGGCTTGAACTAGATCCTGCAAACCCGACACGTAAGGCCAGAACTGTGACTACGAATGATGGCGTTCAGGAGCAAGGATTACTGCTGAAAGTATCGATTTCTAAAGGGCTTACTGTACTGATAGACCTTTCTAAACAAGACGAAGAACCGGCGGCAGCAATTCAGAACGAAGAGGCTTCACAGCGTACGAGTCGAACTAAGACAACCAATGCCCAAGCAAAAGAGCCTGCCACAAGAGCGGAGCGTAAGCAAAAGCCGATTGTGGCCAATGCGAACTCAAGTACAGACCCCAAACACGCGCAGCGGCAACAGATGGTTAGTTTTGTGAAAGATTTGCCCATCTTACTGACCGATGGCGATTACCCAGACGTGGATCATAGTGCCGATGGTATTCGCGTCACGATTCAAACCTTACGCCAAGTCGCCAATGCACATGGCATTCCAGCCGGACAGCTGCTTCGGGGGATCTCGGCCAGTGACCAATGCCAGTTTGATGAGGGGGAAACGGTTCTGTTTACCGCTCATGCTAAACGTTAATCCATTTGAAGTTGAGCGGATTGAAAACGGTTATTTTGCGGAGCATGAATGAAAGAAAACGCATACGAGATGCCTTGGCGCACGAACTATGAAGCCATGGCAGCAGCAGGTTGGCTGGTTGGGGCAACTGGGGCAATTGCCGCAGAAATGCTGACTGAGCTACCACCTGAGCCATTTTGGTGGATGACAGGGATTTCCTCGGGCATGGCGTTGTATCGCCTGCCTGAGGCTTACCGTCTTTATAAGTTGCAGAAGGGGCTAAAAGGCAAACCTTTGGCTTTTATGGCGCTTTCGCATTTGCAAAAAGTGATGGCAAAACATCCTGATGAATTGTGGTTAGGGTATGGCTTTGAGTGGGACCAACGTCATGCCCAACGCGCTTATGAAATCCTAAAGCGGGATAAGCAAACCTTGCTTAACCAAGGTCACGGCAAACAAATGGGTTCGACCTGGATTCATGGTGTCGAGCCCAAAGAAGAAGATGTGTACCAGCCAGTTGGTCACACCGAGGGGCATACCTTAATTGTCGGAACGACCGGTGCGGGAAAAACCCGATGCTTTGATGCGATGATCACTCAGGCCATTTTGCGTAATGAAGCCGTGATTATTATTGACCCTAAGGGAGACAAGGAACTTAAGGATAATGCGCAGCGAGCCTGTATTGCCGCCGGTAGTCCTGAGCGCTTTGTGTATTTTCATCCGGGTTTTCCAGAGCATTCAGTACGTCTTAATCCTCTTAGAAACTTTAACCGGGGCACTGAAATTGCCAGCCGAATTGCGGCATTAATCCCATCTGAAACCGGTGCTGATCCATTTAAAGCCTTTGGCCAAATGGCGCTGAATAACATCGTGCAAGGTTTGTTGCTTACGTCACAACGTCCTGATCTGAAAACACTGAGGCGATTCTTGGAAGGTGGCCCAGAAGGCTTGGTAGTAAAAGCCGTCACAGCCTGGGGGGAGCAGGTGTATCCGAACTTTAGTGTGGAGATCAAGCGCTTTACCGAAAAGGCCAATACCTTGCTAAACAAGCCATGGCGATGCTACTTTTTTACTACGAACGCATTCAGCCCGTTGCCGCCAATACCGATTTGGAAGGGCTATTGAGTATGTTTGAGCATGACAGAACCCACTATTCCAAGATGGTGGCTTCACTGATGCCGGTGCTCAATATGCTCACATCAAGTGAATTAGGCCCACTGTTATCACCGATTGCAAACGATGTGGATGACAGCCGGTTAATTACGGATTCTGGCCGTATTATCAACAATGCTCAAGTGGCCTATATCGGGTTGGATTCATTGACCGACGCCATGGTTGGCAGCGCCATTGGTTCGTTGCTTTTATCCGATCTCACCGCCGTGGCCGGTGACCGCTATAACTATGGTGTTGAAAATCGTCCCGTAAATATCTTCATCGATGAGGCGGCTGAAGTCGTCAACGATCCCTTCATTCAACTGCTCAACAAAGGCCGTGGCGCAAAAATGCGTTGTGTGATTGCTACTCAGACCTTTGCTGACTTTGCAGCTCGTACAGGCAGCGAAGCTAAGGCACGCCAGGTGTTAGGTAACATCAACAACCTGATAGCTCTTCGGGTGATGGATGCCGAAACGCAGCAGTACATTACTGACAATCTGCCTAAGACTCGGTTGCAGTACATCATGCAAACTCAAGGTATGTCGTCCAACTCGGACAGCCCGGCGTTGTTTACCGGAAATCATGGCGAACGCTTGATGGAGGAAGAAGGCGATATGTTTCCACCGCAGTTATTAGGCCAGCTCCCTAACCTTGAGTACATCGCCAAGCTTTCAGGTGGCCGTGTGATCAAAGGTCGCATTCCTATTTTAACCAGCTCTACACAGGCAGCATAAGGAGTCTGTATGCATCATTCTGTCTGTCTGAAAATGACAACAATTACCAGTAAAGACATGCTCGCTCAGTGGCAGCAACATAACCCCCAGTTCAAGGAAATCTTAAGGCTGCTTGAAACCGACTGGCCCCATGCTTTGGCCTCGGTGTATTGCTTGGCGGACTACTTAACGGATGCGTTCACGTTAGATGGCCATTCCATCTTTGATTTGTGTCTGTGCAATGGCTTGGGTAGTTATGAAGAAGTCAGTTGTGATGATGACAGTGTACGCCTGTGGCATTTCATTGAGGCACTGACCTGGACTGCCGCCAGTGCTTTAACGGGAATTCGCCTGCGTGTTCCTGACCATTTCGAGTGGGCCGCCGTGGATGGTGTGTATTTCCACACCTGGATTCGTAATCGTCCAAATCGGATGGGGTATCTGGCTGAAGGGCGCATCGAAGTGCGATATGTCAGCGGTCATACGACGACAAAGCGGCTTCAACAAGTGATTAAAGCCCGGATTATGACGCCAACCGTTGCAGCCATGCTGGCCCGAGTAGAAGAGGATGTTTGGCATGAGCAAGCATAAGTCGGTTTGGCTGCTGTGTCTGGCACTGATGCTGGAGATTATTGCCATTGGCGTATTAGTGCCCGGTGATTGGACTGGCCGGGTTATTAGTAAAGAGAAGCAGATGATCCAAAATCAATTGGGCGCACAAACAAGCTATTGGATTGGTCAAACTAGCCATCGCTGGTATCAGTCATGGATTGTAGATACGCAGATGGAGCAATCTGTGCGAGATTTTCTAATCCCCACTGAAGAACAGCGACTTCGTTCTAAAGGGATGGAGAACATGGGAGGCTTTTGGTTTGTCTGGGTAGAAGACCGCATTCAGGCATTTTTTGATGTGTTGTACCAAGTGTTCACTCGATTTGCTTTGCTGATGGTCTGGTTGCCCTTTGCGCTTATTCTCATGTTACCGGCGCTGTGGGATGGCTTGATGACCTGGAAGATTAAGAAGACAACCTTTGATTTTTCGAGCCCTATCATTCACCGCTACAGCATGATTATCCTGGGCTCAGGTGTCATTTTGCTGTTTATGGGATTGTTCGCCCCGCTGGCCATTCCTCCAGTGGTGTTACCGTCGCTGATCATCGGTTTAGCATTAATGGCGGGGTTGGCGTTAAGTCACTTGCAGAAGAAGATATGAGGCCTAGGTTAATGGTGCCGAAGGCAGGATGATAACATCGAAAGATGATGTGAATATCTGTATTAATCATATCATAATTAGATATGATTGTGGGTTTTATTCGAATCATGATATGATTTGAATATGCTGTTATTTAAATCAAAAGGCGACAAGATGTGGATCTGGCAACAAGCTGACTGGCCGAACTTTATCTGGGATGAAAAAGTCATTGAACCCAAGTTACGCGACATTCGCTTTCACCAAGGAGTGTTGTTGGGCAAGATGTCGAGCCAACCTAAAGACCAAAAACAAAGTATGTTAGACACGCTACTGGCGAACATTATTCATTCGAGTGCCATTGAAGGTGAGAAGCTCAACGCTTTTTCTGTTCGCTCGTCGTTGGCTAATAAACTTGGTCTTTCTGAAGAAAAACCATTTCCAACCACTGAACGTACGGATGGCCTCGCAGAAATAATGCTAGATGCGGTAGATAATTTAGACTCGCCTCTCTCACTTGAAAGAATATTACAGTGGCATAAACGACTGTTTCCTGAGGGTTACACCATGTTTAATCCTGTGATAGGAGGGCAGTTACGTGGGGATGAGCCTATGCAGGTTGTATCGGGTAGAATAGATAAACCCACTGTGCATTTTGAAGCGCCGAGCCGAGATGTGCTTGAGTCCGAACTAGACGTGTTTATTCGCTGGTTTAATGACTCTCGTGAGGACCCTGCTTTAGATCCATTGCTTAGAGCGGCGATAACACATCTTTGGTTTGTGACGCTCCATCCTTTAGATGACGGCAATGGCAGGATCACCCGCTTACTCACTGATTTGGCGCTTGCCCAGGCTGAGCGCCAATCTGTCCGTTTCTATGCGATGTCAGTGGCGATTTTAGCAACCGTAAAAGCTACTACGAAATATTAGAACAATCCCAGAAAGGTGAGCTCGATATTACTGCGTGGCTAATTTGGTTTTTAAATACCTTAGGTGAAACATTCACCAATGTGCTCGAAGAAATCGACCAAACAATTTTTAAAACAAACTTCTGGCGAAATATCGATCAAACGCAACTGTCCTCAGAGCAAGTAAAAGTGCTCAATCGAATGCTTGATGGAGATTTTGACCAAGGCATTAATACGTCGCAGTATCATAAAGTGGCGAAAGTGAGTAAGCCAACCGCTTCTCGTCATTTAGCGGCTTTGGTCGAGCTTGGTTGCTTGGTTAAAAGTGAAGCCGGGGGGCGGAGCACTCGGTATAAACTGGCGCACGTGAGTTAAAAATACGAACATTGAGAGAATACGCCAATATAACTAGCGACAGTTTTCAGCTAGCTTAAGGTTTGCGTGTTCGAGCGATTTTGCGTGTAAGTTTCCGTTCGATGAAAGCAAATTCGCGATTTAGTTTATGATATTCCCGTACAACACTAGGATTTTTAAGTGCTTTTTCTTTCAATGTTTTTAGAGACATCAATTTTACCCCTAAGCTAGTTCATGAGATTGGACTTTCAGCGTAGTCTTTTGATTTCTGAGAGCTGATAGATCATAAGCATTTTGCAGGCGTAACCAGTGCTCAGCAGAGGGCTTAGCAAAAGCCAACTCCAAGCGTACAGCCATTTCCGGAGTGATTGCACCTAGTCCGTTCAATACCTTGGATAGGGTCTTACGGCTTACATTCAAGTGTGCTGCAACATCGGTAATCGTCAACTCCAACGGCTCGATGACCATCTCTTTTAATATCTCACCAGGGTGAGCAGGGTTATGCATTGTCATTAGTGATAATCCTCGTAGTTAACAATTTCCGCATCTCGTCCATTGAATCTGAATGTAACGTGCCAATTACCGTGAACTAATTTTAACCCTTAAGGTGCGATATCAATCTGATTGTAGGTACAGAATCACTAAGCCACCTCAAAACCTTCAAGAATTCGGCATCTAGCTGACCACTGAAGCTGCCAATCCCAAGGCATCCTTCATTTCTCAATTCAAACAACGAGGAGTGATTATGGAACCTGTGAGTATTCCATCCTATATCGATGACCCGCCGCACTTCCTGCTTTGGAGCGCCGATGAGATGGCTCCCATTCTGTTGGGGCTAGTGATCGGCATTTTTACCGGTAATGCCTTGGTTTTATGCCTGTTGGGGTTGGTGACAACCAAGCTCTATCGGCGATTTCGTGATGGTCGCCTGATGGTTTTATTCTTCACGCCATCTACTGGGCTGGACTGTTGCCAACCAAAGCCAAGACGATCCCTAACCCATTTATCAGGAGCTATCTGCCGTGAAGTTCGACGTGTTTTTAAAATCATGGCAAGGCACGCAATTAGAGAACCGATGGCAGCGGTTCCTGATTGCAGTGCTGGTGCTATCTAATTTGCTGCTTGCGGTAGCGGCATTTTCTCGCAATACCGTGGTAGCTATTCAACCACCAACCTTGTCTGAAACGGCTGAAGTGTCACGAAACCAAGCCACTCAACCTTACCTTGAATCCTGGGGGCTCTACCTGGCTGAGCTTATGGGCAACGTGACGCCGGGTAATGTGTCCTTTATCCGGGTTGCCATTGAGCCGCTACTTTATCCAGCGGTGTACCAGCAAGTGGTCGATGCACTGGAAATTCAGGCAAGGCAAATCCGAGAAGACCGAGTCACGCTCAAATTCCAACCCAGACAAGTGGAGTATGAGTATGAAACCGGCCATGTCTTTGTGACCGGTTATTCCTTGGTTTCTGGACCATCTGGAGATGAACAGCGCCAAACTCGCACCTATGAGTTTGACATCGATATTGAGCAATACCGTCCAAAGCTCAGTTGGATGGATACGTATGAGGGGCAAGCCAGAACGAAGCGCGTTCGTGAAAAGTTGACCCAAGAGCAAAACCGGAGGGTGAATGATGCGAACCAAAATTAGTCGATGGATGACGCCAAGCTTAATCGCAATGAGCTTGAGTGGCGTCCTGTTATCTCAAGCGTCGTATGCAGACGTGGAATTGCCGATTGTGCCAGCTAGTGTGATGAAGCAGCCCGCTACAGCAAATTCACCGGTTCAAAGCAATACGGTGTCAACGGATGCGCCAACAACGCTGCTGATGACACCGGGGGTTAATGAACTTATCCCTGTAGCACTTGGCCATCTGAACCGGATTGTGACGCCGTTTGAATCGCCTCAGGTGAGAACAACCAGTGATGCTCAGACGCAAATCAAGGGGAATGTTGTATATGTGGCCACGGACAAAGAATCACCGGTTTCACTTTACATCACACCGCCTGGTCAGGAAGCGCTCGCATTATCAGTCACCTTAGTACCTCGTCGTATTCCACCGCGTGAAATCACCTTAGCTATTGATGGTCAGCAGTGGCCTATTAAGGGCGTCGTGAACCGAAAAGCCGCCACTTGGGAAACGGCTCAGCCATACGTCGATAGCTTACGTGACTTACTCAGAAGCCTTGCATTAAATGAGTTACCACAAGGCTATGACATCCGTTTAGCTGGCCAAACTGACACAAGCCCGAAATGTTTTCAGCCGGGCTTAAAGTTTGGTTTTAAGCAGGGGCAAATTGTGACGGGACATTACTTCACCGTCTATGTAGGACTGGTTGAAAGCTTTGCCGATGAGCCGATAGAAGCCAGTGAAATAGCCTGTTATGCACCAGATATAGTGGCAAGCGCTTACTGGCCTCGCAATATCTTGTTGCTGGGTGAAAAGACTGAGTTGTATGTGGTTGTTCGCAATCATCGTGAAGAAGCGGTGGAAAGTCAGCGACCTTCGCTTCTTGTGGGAGGTGAGTTTTGATGAAAGCACAATGGGAACAAATGAGTCCGAACATGAAGCGGGGTCTATCGGTTGCTGGTATTGCTGGTGGTCTCATTCTTATGGTGATGGTGTTTTCACCTAATCCTGACGATGGCGCAAGCAGTCGGAACCGGAAGGAAACGATCCGGCACATTCTTACGGATACCAATACTCGTGATGTTGGGGTCGATAGTTTGGCTGCGAACGTAAAACTACTCAGTGAGCGCAATGAACAGTTACGTCGTGAAGTTGAGCGCTTGCGTCGCGACGTCGATTCAGGACGGCTAAGCCAGGTTCGCCTTCTATACCCAGTGAGGTCAATGCGGAGCTGGCCCGCCTTA
Organism: Vibrio mytili; assembly: GCF_000830505.1. Classification (GTDB taxonomy): domain Bacteria; phylum Pseudomonadota; class Gammaproteobacteria; order Enterobacterales; family Vibrionaceae; genus Vibrio; species Vibrio mytili. The sequence continues at coordinate 34,901 of NZ_JXOK01000005.1, forward strand.
GAGCGGAACTTGATGATGTTCGCGCAGGAGGTGATGCAGCAGTTGAAGGCACAAATAGCCGTTTTGAAGTGCCTTTATCTGCCATGGAATTGCCTAAAGACGAAAAGCCACTGCCGTCTAACCCAGACGACTATTTTGCCAATGCGCCGCTGCCTGATCCGCTCTATCAGCAGCCAGCCAATGGCCAAGGTACACGAGCACGGGATGTTCCATTGCCGCCAATCACGATTCGTATGATTGAGCCTGAAGTGGTTGCTGAACCAGAGGTTGTTGTGCAACAAGCGCCGCCTTTGTATCTACCGGCGGGCAGCATCATCTCAGGTACTTTGATCACCGGTTTGGATGCACCTACTCACGAGTCAGCAAGACGCGAGCCTTTTCCTGCATTGCTGAGGATTCAAAAGGAAGCCATTTTACCCAACCGATTTAGAGCGGATATCAAAGAGTGTTTCTTGATCGCCGCAGGTTACGGTGATTTGAGCTCTGAGCGTGCTTATTTGCGAGGCGAGACCATTTCATGTGTGAGAGAAGATGGTGGCGTCATTGAAACACGACTGGATTCTTATGCCGTAGGTGAAGACGGCAAAGCCGGTATTCGTGGCCGATTAGTGTCGAAACAAGGCCAGCTGGTGGCCAAATCGATGATGGCCGGATTCCTTCAGGGCTTGGCAGGCGCATTTGATGTGAATCCTGTACCGACGATTCAGACAGGTAATGCCGGTGATACTCAGCTGTACCAGCAAGTCATGAGCCAAGAAGCATTACAAGGCGCTGCGATTAAAGGCACTGGTAAAGCATTGGATCGAGTGGCCAAGTTCTATTTGGACATGGCTGAAAATATGTTCCCAGTCATAGAGGTAGACGCTGCAAGGAAAATTGAAGTCATAGTCACTCGTGGGGCCTCGTTGTCATTGGCCACTTCACAAGGGGTAGGTGCAAGAAGATGAAAAAATCCTGCATGTTGCTAACCGATCGAAGTCCGTTTCAGACAATAAGATGTGTATCCAGAGGAAAGTTAACCATGACGACATCAATGCAGAATAACCCAAAGCACCAGTCAAAACAGTGGTCTAAAGCTGGATTACTTTTATTGGCAGTCGGCTCAACCTTATTGTCTGGCTGTAGTTCATTGGGTCTTGGGAGTAGTGAATATGGATGCCCAGGGATGCCTGGCGGTGTGCGCTGTTTATCCGCTCGTGAAGTCTATGAGCTTACCAGTAATGGCGCTGCACCCAAGACGATTGATGCTGTGGCGACTCGAATTGGTTCTCCCTCTGGGTATTCACAATCTGATTTAGAGACAGGACTGCTGAGCCATCCAGCATTACCTGAGACGCAGCAATCTGCACCTATTCGCATTCCTTCAAGGGTGATGCGAATTTGGATTGCGCCTTGGGAGGATGACCGTGGAGATCTGAATTTATCCAGCTACGTGTTTACCGAAATTGAACCGCGCCGGTGGGATATTGGGGTGTCAGCACCTCGAACGGTTTCGCCTGTGCTACGTCCACTTCAGACTCAGAGTGATTCAACCTCAGCGGGAGCTGATGGTAAGCGCGATAACTTGAGTATCTACGGAGAAACTAACGAATGACAAATGCAGTTCGCAGCATTCAAACTCAGCGCCTAATGACCATTGGTGCGTTTGGTTTGATGGCGTTAATGATTTCGGAGCCCTCATTTGCGGGCACCGGTGGTGATGCTTTCACCGATGTGTGGGATACCCTAAAAGATTGGACCAAGGTACTTTGGGACGGATCGTAGCGGGAGCCATGGTTCTGGTGGGTATTGTGGGCGGTATCGCTCGCCAAAGCTTGATGGCTTTTGCCTTGGGCATTGGTGGCGGTATGGGTCTCTACAACACGCCAACAGTCGTTGAAAGTGTTATGTCTGCAACCTTACCAGTTGTTGCCAGCACTCAAGAAGTTATTGGCACAACTGTTCCAGCAATCAGCGCCGTTTTACTGGGCACCTGATAAAATTGACGGCTTCTCGTGTGATAGGGGAGCCGTCATCTCACTCTGTGGACAATGATTTTTCGATATCGCAGATCCGTGCCATGAGTACTAAAGGGTCAAACGTCGATTCTTTGAAGCCAAATTTCTTGTAGAACGTTTGCGCAGTGTCATCAATAGCATGGACTAAGATTCCTGCTCCACCGACAGCGTTCATTGCTTGTACTGAGCGAATGATGCAATCTTTTAAAAGACCGGCCGCAATGCCTTGACCTTGATAGGCATTATCAACCCCAAGCCTGGCTAGAATCACCATGGGAATGGGATCTGGACTATTCCTTCTTAATGAACTGAAAGCTTGTTCTCTGGAAACTGATCCCATGGCAATGGCATAGTACCCGACCACTTGATGGGCGTCAGTGTCATTGACCACATACACTCTCGCGGTTCCCCGCTTTTGACTCTTTAACGCCTGTTTTCTTAACCAAGTATCGAGTTCTTCGATGCCACATTGAAAGGTGTTAATCTCGTGCTCATCAGTGAGTAGTTGGTGCACTTATTCCCAAGGCGCTTTCCTTTTAAACAGATCTTTCATACCTTCAAGAGTCTGTGGCTCTGCACGAAGTTCGTTATCAAACGCTTCAAAAGCTTTTGCTTCAAGAACAAAATCCCGCTGTTCTGCCAGTATACTATGCGCTTCATTGAGCGCTGCCTGCTGAATGAATACAGTTCTATCGACTTTTTTTAAACTTGCTGCGGCATCAATAATGTCTCTTACCGATGGCAGTACTCGCATGTTGATTGGCGCTGTCTTTGTAGCCATGGCACTGTCCTCTGTATATCTACTTAATACACAGTTTAAATGACTTTTTCGTGTAGTCAATAGATATACGAGTTGTTGGGCGTGAAACTTTGAGCGTAGGTCAGTTTGATTTCGAGGGTATGTAACTCTTTTTGGTTTAAAACATTGTAAAAATTAACACCAGGGGTGTGAAAAAAATGAATCAGCCAAACCAGATGGCTGGAGGGGAAGCCTGTAAGGCTGCCAGAATGAACGCTAAACCTGAACAAATAGTGCGTAACAACAAGTGGCACCCTAGCAAGGCATCCAATTCTTCAATCTATCTAACCGAGTCCACATAGGACAACTGCATAGACTGGAGCCTCGATTTACATTAACGAGGACTCCTCATGCGAAAACTATCTCCAATTATTCTGGCGCTTACGCTATCTCCATTGGTTCAAGCTGAACCTGTGTCTGAAGTGTCGCCAGTTGGCAAAATTGACGGCATGGTTTCTTTGCCGGTCACGGGTATGAAAGCGGTCGAAAGCAATGGCCGTATTGTTTTCATGTCAGACAGTGGCCGGTTCGTCATTGATGGCACGCTCTATGATGCCTGGTCCAAAAAGCCGCTTACCAGCCTTGAAGAAATTCGTGAAGCGGGGAACACGCTGGACTTAAGTCGTCTTGGCTTAAAAATGGATGATTTGAACCCACTGACGCTGGGCGAAGGCAAAAAGAAAGTGGTGGTCTTTGTTGACCCACGATGCCCGCACTGCCATGAGCTTTTGAAACAAGCCCTACCGTTAACCAAAGAATACACCTTCCAAATACTCCCTGTGCCAGTGCTTGGTCCTGATTCAGAGCGTCAGGTTCGCCAGCTTGGCTGTGCGCGTGACAAGAAAGCAGCCACCGATGCATTGCTCAATGGCCGGATTGGTAACCTAGAACAGGATGATGCCTGCAACTTAGAGCCAATGCAGCGTACCTTGGTGACGGCTCAAATCCTGGGCATTCAAGGTGTGCCTTTCATTGTCGCCAATGATGGTCGCATCAGCCGAGGCCGTCCTTATGATCTTTCTGCTTGGTTGGAGGGGCGTTAATGAAAGCCTCTCTGTATTCAGGGCAACGCGCTTCAGAGCTGTTGCCAGTATTGGCCTATTCCGACGATGAGCAACTGTTTTTCATGGAAGACCAAAGTGTTGGCTTTGGTTTTCTATGTGACCCATTGCCCGGTGGTGATGAGTCTGTTGCAGACAGGGTTAATGTTCTACTCAACAACGACTGGCCAAAAGATACTTTGCTGCAATTTGGCCTGTACGCCTCGCCTGATATTCAAACCGACCTTCAGCGCATGATGGGCTTACGGCATCGTCAATCCGATCCATTGCTCAGGGCGTCGATTCGCAAACGTGCCGATTTCCTCGATGGGGGCACGGTTCAACCGATAGAAGAATCGACCCAGACTCAGGTACGCAACTTTCAACTGATCGTCACCTGCAAATTGCCTTTGGAAAGTCCTATACCGACGGAGCGTGAGTTGAGTCGAGCATCCGCGCTTCGAGCTTCTTTCTCTCAGGCGTTGGCAACGGTTGGTTTTCGCGTCACTGAGATGACTGACCGAAATTGGCTCGCGGCATTAAGTGCGCAACTTAACTGGGGAAAAGATGCTTCTTGGCGTAATCCATCTCCAATCCGCAGTGAGGCAGATAAACCACTTCGAGAGCAAGTGTTGGATTATGACCGATCTATCAAGGTGGATAGCCAAGGTCTGATGCTGGGTGATTACCGAGTTAAAACCTTATCGTTTAAGCGCTTGCCTGAGCGGATCTGGTTTGGTCATGCCGCAAGTTTTGCGGGCGATATGATGACGGGTAGTCGCGGTTTACGCGGAAGCTTTTTGCTGAATGTCACCATTCACTTTCCTTCAGCTGAGGCGATGCGATCTCGTCTAGAGACGAAGCGTCAATGGGCGGTCAATCAGGCCTATGGCCCGATGCTCAAGTTTGTGCCGGTGCTTGCAGCCAAGAAAAAGGGATTTGATGTTCTTTTTGAAGCTTTGCAAGAAGGTGATCGTCCTATTCGGGCCAATATGACTTTGACGCTGTTTTCACCAACGGAAGAAGCGTCCATCAGCTCTGTTTCAAATGCTCGAACTTATTTCAAAGAACTCGGATTTGAGCTGATGGAAGACAAGTATTTCTGTTTGCCCATTTTCCTGAATGCCTTGCCATTTGGTGCTGACCGCCAGGCGATGAACGACTTGTTTCGATTCAAGACCATGGCGACACGGCATGTGATCCCTCTGTTGCCTTTGTTTGCAGATTGGAAAGGCACGGGCACGCCAGTGATTAACTTTGTTTCCCGTAATGGCCAGGTTATGAGTGTATCCCTTTATGACTCGGGCAGTAATTACAATTGTTGCATCGCGGCGCAATCGGGGTCGGGTAAGTCATTCCTGGTGAACGAAATCATCTCCTCCTACTTATCAGAAGGCGGGCAATGCTGGGTGATTGATGTTGGCCGCTCTTATGAAAAACTGTGTGAAGTCTATGACGGTGAGTTCTTACAGTTCGGGCGGAACAGTGGTATCTGCTTAAATCCGTTTGAAATCGTTGAGGACTATGACGAAGAAGCGGATGTACTGGTTGGGTTATTGGCCGCGATGGCCGCACCCACGCAGTCATTAACCGATTTTCAGATGGCCAACCTAAAGCGTCAGACCCGTGAACTGTGGGAGAAAAAAGGTCGTGCCATGTTAGTTGATGATGTGGCAGAGGCCTTGAAAAATCACGAAGACCGACGTGTGCAGGATGTGGGTGAGCAGCTCTATCCGTTTACGACACAGGGTGAATATGGTCGCTTCTTTAATGGCCACAACAATATTCGCTTCAAAAACCGTTTCACTGTTTTGGAGTTAGAAGAGCTCAAGGGGCGCAAGCACCTACAACAAGTGGTGTTGCTTCAGCTTATCTACCAAATCCAACAAGAGATGTACTTAGGTGAGCGTGATCGTCGCAAGATTGTGTTCATTGACGAAGCCTGGGATCTGCTGACTCAAGGTGATGTCGGTAAGTTCATCGAGACGGGTTACCGGCGATTTCGAAAATATGGCGGCAGTGCTGTAACGGTAACGCAGTCGGTCAACGATTTGTATGACAGCCCTACAGGTAAAGCCATCGCTGAAAACTCGGCCAATATGTACCTGCTTGGCCAAAAAGCTGAAACCATCAACGCGCTCAAAAAAGAAGGCCGCTTACCACTAAGTGAAGGCGGCTACGAATACCTGAAAACGGTTCATACCGTCACGGGTGTCTATTCCGAAATTTTCTTTATTACCGAAATGGGCACCGGGATTGGCCGCCTCATCGTCGATCCGTTTCACAAGCTGTTGTACTCGTCCCGTGCAGAAGATGTAAACGCGATTAAACAGTTAACGCGCAAAGGCCTTTCTGTTGCTGATGCCATCTCCCAGTTGTTAAAGGAGCGAGGCTATGAATAAGTCCACGCTTTGGCCATTTATGGCTCTATTACTTTGTCTATTGCTGGTAGCGGTTTAATGACCAGCTGGCTCTTAATGAAAACACTCGAACCCATCCACAGCCAGTTGGCGTTAAGTACGCCCATTGCGGTCGTGGATTTTGGGGAGGCGGTATTATCACTGGGCCCTAATGCCAGCGAACAAGACATCGAATCCAGGTTGCTTCAAACCAATCAGCAAATTGAAAAGTTAAAAGCAGCCGGTTTTATCGTGCTGGATGCCCAAGCGGTGGTGGGTGCTGATGATTCCGTATTTGTGCCAGTAGGCTCAAAGGAGGTGTCTCATGCAGATACTCCGTAAAAGAATGCCTTGGCGGCCATATCTCATTCGGTTGACCGTTCTTGCGTTAATCATGGCCTTGGTAGGCACCTACGCCATGATGCGCTACCGAATAGGTATCGATACCCAGCAAGAGCGCTGCCTGCCTGATACCACGGTGTATCTGATTGACCTATGGAATAAAGAGCCCGTTAAGGATGGTTTGTATGCCTTCCACTCAAAAGGACTTGCTCCGTTATATAACGACGGTACTCGGATGCTGAAACGCCTGACAGGGATGCCTGGGGATGAAGTCAATGTGACGCCTGAGCATGTGCTGGTGAACGGTGCTGAAGTCTCTACCGGCATGGCATTAGCCCAGCGTCTTGGTGTGGCGGGATCACAATTTAGCCGCTCATTGACGCTGCAAGAAAACGAATACTGGTTTTCCGGTGAGGCTGCAACGAGTTTCGACTCCCGCTATTGGAATGCCGTTAAGCGCGAGCAGATTGTCGGTCGCGCTTGGCCGCTTTGGTAGGAGGTAGATGATGCAAAGACTATGTCTCTTATTTTTGTTGGTTGCGCCATTGTTTTGGAAGCAATTGTCTTGGGCGAAAGTGCCTGACTCACAAGAGCCTTTTCTGTTGTCTGACGAAGACAAAAAGATCGTTGAAATGAGCCGCAGCATTTTACAAAGTGCTGTGGATGGTTCATCTGAATACATCGAGCCTTTTTCACCGATTGAACAACCTGCGTCGCTCAAACACAACGATGAATGGTTGATTTTTGCGTCGTCTTCACTGGGGGATTCGTCACTGAAGCAGCTATTTAATGAGGCCAGTGCTACCGGCGCTATTGTGTTGTTTCGGGGAATTCCTGAAGGAAAGACCTTGGGGGCGGCTATCCGTGATTGGCATACGCTGATGACGGGGCTTGATCCTGTTCCTCAGGTTCTAATCGATCCGAAAGCCTTTGTGCACTGGCGGGTGACTAGCGTGCCTGCCATTTTCCGCATAGAAGATGACAAGGTGACTGCAAGTGCACTAGGGGTTTACAGCAAGGACTGGTTGCAGCGTCAAATTGAAACAGGCAATACCGGTTCATTGGGTCAACGCGGTCCTATTCATTCGATTTTAGAACCGGATTTGATGCAAGTGGCGATGCAGCGTTTACAGTCGCTTGACCTGGGCGCGTTAAAGAAAAAAGCCATTGAGCGTTTCTGGTCTCGCCAAACTTTCACTGACTTACCCAAAGCCACGCAGTATCGGATAAGAACGGTTGATCCAACCATCGTCATGCAGCGGCCACTATTGGATGCCAATGGCCGAACATTGATCCCAGCAGGAACGCGTATTAACCCGCTTAAAGCCTTGCCGTTTACTCAGCAGCTTGTGGTGTTTAATGCGTCGAACGCTGAAGAAGTGGACGCAGTTGCGCATTGGCTTGAGACGCAAGATAGGACACTGCGCCGCATTACGCTTATCACCACGCAGCTCGACCGTGCCCAAGGCTGGAATCGCCTCAATGCGCTCGAAAAGACATTGGATAGTCCGGTTTACCTTCTCAATGCCTCGCTAAAGCAGCGCTTTGATTTGCAAGTCACCCCATCGTTTGTTCAAGCAAAGGGGCTCGCGTTTGAAATAGAAGAAATTCCAGCAAAGGAGCTTGTTCATGAAAAAGCTCAATAATACGTATCGTCTGTTGCGGACTCTCCTTGTCATGCTTGTCCTGGGCGCATCTATTCCTGCTAAAGCCGAACTTACCTGCCCAGACGCGGGTTTATTGTCGGGTAAGTTGCTGACGGATGTTTGCTGGTCATGCATTTTTCCTATCCGGGTTGCAGGGCTTCCGCTTGGCTCTGGCAGTGTCCCAAGCGGCGCATCAAATAAGTCATTTTGCTTATGTGAAGACAACTTAGGCGTGCCAAGGCCAGGTATTGTTACCAGTATGTGGGAGCCAGCGCGTCTGATTGAATTGGTCAGAACGCCGGGTTGTTCGCCTTCCCTGGGAGGGATTCGTTTACCGTTAGGTGATAGACGACTGCAAGGTGGTCATGGTGAAGGTGAATACGATACCGGTGATCTTGCGTTCTACCATTACCATTATTACGCCTTTCCGCTTTTGGTCATGCTCGATTTGTTCATGGATGGCAATTGCAATGCCGATGGTTACATGGACTTTGACTTGATGTATTTGTCGGAATTGGACCCAACATGGCTGAACGATGAACTGGCCTTTTTTACTCAGCCTGAAGCGGCTGCCGTTGCCAATCCATTGGCTATATCTGCTTGTACCGCTGACGCTGCTTCATCAACGCTTGGTAAACCCATTGACCAGTTGTTTTGGTGTGCTGGCAGTTGGGGACATCTCTATCCCTTATCTGGCCACACCTTAGCCTTTGGCTCATTAGCAGAAAACACCAGCCATTTAGCAGCGCGAGCAATCGCGGCTCAACACAGGCGTGGTCTTGCAAGGCGAACAATGGGGAACAGTGCGCTATGCCGACCTGTTATCGAACCCATGCTGCCGAAATCCCAATACAAGATGAGCATGTTCTTCCCTGTACCAGAAACTGAAAGTGCGCATGTCATCGGTGAAAGCACCATGAAATGGGGAGAGTGGCGAACAATCCCAGGTGCCGGTGAAGATGCGCTCTATATTTTGTGGCGCTGGCAAGACTGCTGTAACTCGGGAGGTTAACCATGAAACCAACACTTTTTACCCGAGTTTTAGCGGGTGTTTTATCAATCACTATGGCGTGCTTGCCCTTACATGGTGTGGCCGCTGATGTGCAGCGCCAATCCGGCCTAAGCGGACAACAAGAAGGTAAGCAATTGCTGCAAAACTGGACGATGCCCGCACTCAATGGCAATACATTGTCGGTGCCGAATGGCAGTGGTAATGAGTCCATTAACTTGCAAGAGCTTTTCCCTGGTATGGATCAGGGCTCATTGGATGTATTAACGGGCGTTTATGGCTCTGATGCCAGCATGAATCAATTGGGGACACAGCGCCAAGAGAGCATGGCATCCGAAAATGGCGCTACGGGTGAAGCATTTCGTTCGCTACAGCAAATCAAAGACAGGTCTCGGCCAGATATGGTCAATGATCCGCTTTGGGCATTAACTGATGCGGTTCAAACTGACCCCAATCTATTAACGCAAAGCTTCCCAGGCTGTGAGTCTCAAGGTGAAGGCAGCCCAAACTATCAGCAATGTGACAGGCTCAATACAGCGGTGAACAGCTGCACTATTACTCACGATTACACGGCAGGTATTATTGAGCATGTTTCAGGACCGATGAACCTTCGCTCTTGTGGTGAGGGATGTCTTGAAGTTTGGATAGGTCGAATTGGCGACAACTACTGGAGTGGCCGTTGTAAAGTGTTTGAACAGGCCATCACACTCAAAGTCGTGAACCCCGATGCGATTACCTCAGCCGTTCTTGAGTACGCCAAATGGGATGACTACATGCAAGTGTGGCTTGGCGATCAGAAAGTCTGGTCTGGGCCGAACAATAACTTTCCACCAGAAACGGCTGGCCGCTGCGAGCTCAGTACCAGTTGGGAGCGCAATCCAAATACCGATCTCACTGCCAAGCTAAAAGCGGTAGAGCCCGGTTTAGAAATGCCGGTAAAAATTCGCGTATCGGTTACGGGTAGTGGTGAGGGGTACGCACGCATCAAGGTGCGCTTTGATCCAACCAAGGTGGTGATGAATGATAGTTGGTCGCCACAATCCTGTATCGAACAAGCAGCGGATATCCCGGCTAAGTTTTCAGACTACAGCATTCAATGCACGGATCAGCCGTCTTCAACCAACGGATGTACGGTGGTCAATGGTGTTTCAGTTTGTGAATCCTACTTTGCCCTAAGCCCAGTGGCTGGCATATCGCCTTTGTGTCGGCGTGTACAAGTCAGTGTGGATGACGAAAGCTATAAGGGGATTGAAAATCAGGCCTGCCAAGTGTTTGAAGCGAACCCTTCCTGTGGCTTCATGTCGTCAGAATGTGCCGAGACCAATGATAAAGGTGAATGCATTCGTTTTACCGATACTTATGACTGTGGATTACAAACCAGCAATCCAAAGTGTGTGGTATCTAACCTTATGCCAAGTAGTTTTGAGGCCTGTGAGCCTACTCAGACGATTACGCCATTTACGGAAACCAAGCATGTACCGGATTACCAGGTGTGCGAGAAGATCAGCACGCTTACTCAGTGTCAGATAGAGCGACGTGTATCCGCTGAAACCCATCAACAAAGCTGGTCCATTGAGCGCGGTTGCTTTAGCTCTGAAACGCTCAGCTTTGTTCCACAGCACAGCAGTACTATGCAAACTGGGAACGCGACGCTGAGAGTTTTTGATAATCAAAATACTGAGATAAAAATCACCGAGTCGCCGTCCAAGGCAAATGGTTGGAAAACGACACTCTCACTGACGGGCAATAAAGAAGCGGTCACAGAGACGAAACCGTCCATTAAGTACCCTGAAATGACCTGTCCAAAAGGAACCTTGGTTGGCTCATTGTGCAAGGTCGTTAATGGGGCGATTATTTCGTGGCATGAACCTCAGAAAATCACTCGTTCCAGATGCGAGTCCGGCTGGAACAAAGTCGATTTCGATACTTGCAGCCGAGAAGTTCAGAAGTGTTTGGCTCCTGCGAAACTGAGCGCTTCATTGACCTTCTCTGGCAAGTACTTAGAGCAGGAGGTAGTTCATCAATCAAGTGATCCAGGCATAGACCAATGCTTGATGCAAACGGATCAGTTTACTGCGGTGCAGTGGCAGTGTTTGGATACGGGCACAAAACGAATCGACGAGTTAACGGTTGGTAGTGGCGAGTTGGCCAATCTTGGAAGCCTTTATCCGGCGGTAGTTTCGTCTCCTGCTCATTTAACCAGTCGCGGCAGTTCTGATGGACTGGGGCTCTCATGCTGGAGGGCAAGAGCGACCTACAATGCTTCGACTGCTCATCCAGAGTTCAACATGGGCAGCTCAGATAGCTGGGTAGATGCCAATGGTAATACACAAACCATCGTCAATAACGGACAAAACACGACCACCAATACGTGTGCCGCGCTAGAGCAAAACCCTGCCTGCCAGTATGTCAGAACCGAATGCACTGAAGGCGGGGCTGGTCATGAAGGCTTCTGTTATATCCAAAGTTTGGTGTATGACTGCGGACAAAGCGTTGAAGTGCAAAATGCTCGAATGGAAACTCAATACAACTGTGAGGGGCCAGTTCGCTGTATGGGCACAGATTGTTTAGAGCCAGAGTCAATCAAGCAGGCTAACTTTGCAGAAGCAGCTGCGATGCTTAATGCGGCGCAGTTTATGACCAATGATATGTCATGCACGGGAGCTGATGGCCAAGATAACGTCGAGTGTACGGTCTTTAAAGGTAATGCTGGCCAGTGCAAAAAAGCCGTTGGAGGTATAGTGGATTGCTGTGAAAAGCCAAGTGGCGTGTCGTTATCGGATTACATCACGATGATAGTAGCGGTTAACAAGCTTGATACGGCAGTCATGGCCATGAATCCGTCTTCGGCAATCTATGGATCGTGGAATACGCTCAGGGAACCAATCACCAGTACTTGGAGTGCGGTCAAAGAGCCCTTTGTGTCTGCATGGGACTCTCTAATGGGGGCTGGGCCATCAACGGCTGCTGGCGCGGGAGCGGAGCAAGCTGCGACTGGCTTCATGCAGGTGTTGACCAACAAAACGGCTGAATGGGTAGGTACGACCTTTGGTTCGGGGGCGCAATCGGCACTGTTTAGTAACGTTGGTGGCGCGGTTGGAGCCGATGGTGTCGTATCGGGTGGTAACTTTGCGCTGGGTGGCGCTGCGGGCGCGGTTCTGAGTACGGTTATGACGGCCTACATGATTTATTCAGTCACTATGATCCTCATTCAGCTTATCTGGAAATGTGAGCAGAGTGAGTTTGAGATGAACGCTAAGCGGGTATTGAAGAGTTGCCACTACGTAGGCTCTTACTGCAAGTCTAAGTTCTTAGGTGCCTGTGTTGAGAAACGGCAATCATATTGCTGCTTTACTTCGCCGCTTTCACGGATCATTCAAGAACAAGTACGTCCTCAATTGGGCCTTGGTTGGGGCAGTGCCAAGTCACCAAACTGTGAAGGTTTGACCGCGAGTCAGTTAAACCAGGTGGATTGGAGCCAAGTCAATCTGGATGAATGGATAGGTATCTTATCGATAACAGGCAACCTACCCGAAGTACCGTCACTGGATCTGGAACGACTCACAGGCTCAGGAAGTACGCTAAACGTGGATGGAAACCGTCAAAGTGCCGCAGACCGAGCCATTGAACGGCTAAACGGAATGGATGCCCAGAAACTGCGTCAGGAGGCGATGGAAGAAATTTCGGGGAATAATTGAGCACGTCCTTCTAAAATAGCTGCGCCAATAATGTTCCATATTGGTTACTTTAATGCGTTTTTCCGCTTTAAAGTAACCATTTTTGCACGTTGTGATCACAGATCGAACATATTTCAGCTAACGCGCTTTTGTCGAGTAGACGACACCTGTTACCAAGTGTCGTCCCTCTAAGAACCCAGCGTGCAACTTTCACCGCACTAGGCTCAAGCCTTCACGAAGGCACCGATTGGCACCCAGCAACTTATAAAGCAGTGAGAGCAGGCTCATGCCAAGAGTTACGACATTGCCTCTTTGACTTTCTCTTTGCCAAGTATTCTTGGTATTGAGGGTCAAAAGGTGTAGCGGCACTCCTGATTTTCACATGTCTCTCTATTGGCACCTTGGCTATTTGAAACAGATTGAACTGACAATCCATATCCATGATCTTCTGCCAACCGTGAAATTGCCATTGACCTTGACGGTTGATGAAGTATTTAAGCGCGATCCAAGTTCTGGATTTTGTTGGATGACGCCTTTTAGCCCAATGCCATAACGTATGGAATAGCTTGTGACCTACATATCCGAATACCTGTTTAGCCACGCAGTGCCGATAGTAATTCGACCAGCCCCTGAGTTTCGGATTTATCAACTTGATTAAATCGTTAACAGGGGTGGTTGCGTGCTTCTTGATGAGTTCACGCAAGTTACTCAAGAACAGTAGCGTGTTGGATTTGCTCGGTTTAATGAGCAATTTCCCTTTGTACTTCCTATGATTAAAACCTAGGAAGTCAAAACCACGGCTGATATGGGTAATGTGCGTTTTCTCTTCGGAGAGTGTTAAGCCTCTTTCTGCTAAGAAATCAGCAATCAACGGTTTGATATCGTTCTCCAGCACTTCCTTTGAAGCACAGGTGACGACGAAATCGTCGGCGTATCCGATAAAGTTGGCTCTGGCACCCTTTTTGAGTGCGGTAGACTTTATGCGTTGCTCAAGTCCTGCAAGAGTCATTAGCATCAAGGTCGGAGATATGACCCCACCTTGTGGTGTTCCCTCGTCAGTACGGTAGAACAGCCCTTTGTCCATAAAACCAGACTTTAACCATTGTTCCAACATGCGTTTATCTACGGCAATGTTATTCATAAGCCATTGATGCCCGATCTTGTCGAAACAGGCTTTGATGTCTCCCTCAAGAACCCATTGAGCTGATTTCTTTAATGCCAGACACTTGAAGCACTGTGCGACTGCATCGGCAGTGCTACGGTTTGGTCTAAATCCATAACTGTTAGGGTCGGCAAGTGTTTCTGATACTGGCTCCAGAGCAAGAAGATGAAGCGCTTGCTGCGCTCTATCGACCATGCAGGGGATACCCAGTGGTCTGAGCTTGCCGTTTTTCTTGGGGATGTAGATACGCTTGAGCGGTTTGGCTTGATAAGCTTTTCTGCTCAATAGATTGACTGCTTTCATACGGCGCGTATCTGTATTCCAGATAACGCCGTCAATTCCAGGCGTTTTACTGCCTTTATTTTGTGATACCCGCTTAACAGCAAGAAGTTTTGCTGAGCGTGAGTGAGTCAGTATCCACTGCAACGCTTTCGCTTTGCCGTGTTTACCTTCTCGTGTTGCCTTTGCAATACGCATCTGAAGCTTTAAAACATGGGATTCAACGGCTTTCCAGTTTATGGATTGCCATTGAGCACTGTCAGGAGAGGCACTAATCTCTTTTGAAATCATCATTTGCATTTCTCCTTGAATAAAGTTCTTCAAATTATCTTGCAACGGAAGACCAGTCGGAAGTCAGCCCACTTTCGTGCCAGACATTTGCCTGTATCTGCATCGTTACAATGCAGCCTTCGCTTTTTCCAACATCCTCTACCTGCATCACTATCGGCCACAAAGGCTTTCCCAGAGGGAGTGATACAGGCTTACCGTGTTCCATATGTCGCGCAATGTCAGTTTAGATGCCCGCTATGGTGCGGAGAGTTCAACGATCACGAAAGAGCATGGGGCAATCTCTTTCCGACTCTCATGCCTTTTGGCTACAGCGTGTTAACCACTTCCGCTGTTTCATCACATAACGCACCTGTCGGGTGGACGACACTTGTTGCCAAGTGCCGTCTCCCTAAGAACCGTACGTGCAACTTTCACTGCATACGGCTCAAGCCTCCACAAAGGCGCCCAATTGGCACCCAGCAACTTATAAAGCAGTGAGAGTAGGTTCATGCCAAGAGTTTCGGTATTGCCTCTTTGACTTTCTCTTTGCCAAGTATTCTTGGAATTGAGGAGCAAAAGGTGTTGCATCACTCTTGATTTTCACATGTCTCTCAATCGGCATCTTGGCTATTTGAAACAGATTGAACTGACAATCCATATTCATGATCTTCTGCCAACCGTGAAATTGCCACTGACCTTTTCGGTTGATGAAGTACTTTTGGGTGACCCACCTTTTAGATTTAGTTGGGTGACGCCTAACAGCCCAGAGCCATAATGCTTGGAATAGTTGGTGTCCGACATATCCGAATACTCGTTTGGCAACACAATGGCGATAGTAATTCGCCCATCCCCGTATTTTAGGGTTTATCATTTTGATAAGGTTATTTACTGGGATTGTTGCGTGAGTTTTGATGAGATTGCGTAAGTTACTTAAGAATGACAGTACATTAGTTTTACTCGGCTTTATGAGTAGCTTCCCTCTGTATTTCCTGTGGTTAAACCCTAGAAAATCAAATCCGTTATCAATATGAATGATACGTGTTTTCTCTTCGGAGAGTGTTAGACCCCTTTCTATTAGGAAATCAGCAATCAATGGCTTGATATCGTTCTCTAATACATCCTTTGATGTACAAGTAACAACGAAGTCATCAGCGTATCCAATAAAGTTAGCTCTTGCTTTCTTTTTAAGAGCCATGGACTTTATTTGTTGTTCAAGCCCTGCGAGAGTCAATAACATCAATGTTGGAGATATTATTCCACCTTGCGGCGTGCCCTCGTCAGTACGATAAAACAACCCCTTGTCTATAAAACCAGACTTCAGCCATTGTTCCAACATGCGCTTGTCTACAGCGATGTTATTAAGAAGCCATTGATGTCCGATTTTGTCAAAACAAGATTTAATATCTCCTTCAAGAACCCATTTAGCCGATTTCTTTTGAGCCAAACATATAAAACACTGTGCTATTGCATCCGCAGTGCTGCGGTTTGGTCTAAAGCCTTAGCTATTGAGGTCTGAAGTTGTTTCAGAGATAGGCTCCAATGCAAGAAGATGGAGCGCTTGTTGTGCTCTATCAACCATACAAGGAATGCCAAGTGGTCGAAGTTTACCGTTCTTTTTCGGGATGTAGATCCGCCTGAGTGGTTTAGCTTGGTAGGCTTTCCGACTCAATTGATTCACTGCTTTCATGCGACGTGCATCTGTATTCCAGATCACGCCATCTATTCCAGGCGTTTTACTGCCTTTGTTTTGAGATACTCGCTTAATAGCAAAAAGTTTTGCTGAGCGAGAATGGGTTAGTATCCACTGTAAGGCTTTTGCTTTACCATGTTTTCCTTCTCTAGTTGCCTTTGCAATACGCATTTGAAGCTTTAAGACACGTGCCTCCACAGCCTTCCAGTTAATGGCTTGCCATTGTGCACTGTCAGAAGATGCACTAATTTCGTTCGAAATCATCATTTGCTTTTCTTCCTTAATAAAGTTCTTCAAACTCTCTCGCAACGAGAGACCAGTCGGAAGTAGGCTCACTTTCGTGATCAGGCATAAGCCTGTATCTGCATCATTACAATGCAGCGTTCGCTTTTTCCAACGTCCTCTACCTGCATCACTATCGGCCACATAGGCTTTCCCAGAGGGAGCGATACAGGCTTACCATGTTCCGTATGTCTCGCAATGTCAGGTTAGATGCCCACTATAATGCGGAGAGCATTTCGATCACGAAAGAATACGCGCAAACTTCTTTCCTACTCTCGGTGCTTGTTTAGCTACAGCGTTTAAACCACTTCCGCTGCTTGTGAAATTACGCATCTGACGTGGATTCACTTCTGTTCATCATACTAACTCCCTAGCACTTACCCGATTTATGTGGTTATCAGGAGGAGCTTCCTCTCACGATTCAGTTCCCGCCTATTTCGATAGACTTTGTTACATTGTCAGGCTCGCTTCTTTATTCAGAGCCATAGGGTCATTTGGTGATACAAATGGTTCGCTCTTTTCGTGGCGAACAACGATTCATACGACTTCATGTCGCACTGAGCGGATTCACGTATGTTCATCATACTGACTACCTAGCACTTACCCGATTCCGTGGTTATCAGGAGGATCGTTCTCTCACGATTTCAATCCCGATCGGTATATGACCAATCTTCGTTACATTGTCAGAGCCGCTGCTTTATTCAGGCTCCTAGGTTCATCTGGTGATACAGATGGTTCACTCGTTGAGCGGTGAACAGCGCTTCATACGACTTTACGTCGCACGTCCAGAGGTGTGCCAGCGCTGATCACGGTAAACACACCTTTGCCCCAAAACGTGTTATGAACCAAAGTACGAATACAGATTTTTAGTTAACTTTGACATACAAAAAGTAATACTTGTTAAAAAACAGTATCATACTCCGAAATTGATGGCACCATGACATCTACAAAATAAATGCATTAATTATGCATACTGAGCCATTCAAGCAACTTGTCATCGTTTCCGATAGACCCCAGGTTTGCATTAGGCTGACGCATTTGGTTTTCAATGTCTTTTCTTTTTTGTTCTTTTTTATTTCCGCTTAATAAGCTGGATGGGTCTAGATCACCAATTATCTCATTGTATTTATGTTGATAGCGATTAAATGCCTCTTCTGGAGATGATATACTATGAGCATCGTTCATCATGTAGATCATCGCATTTAATGTACCTCGAAGATAGTGTTCAAGATTTACAACTAACATTTCTAGTCTGTCTTGCACTGAGGCATTGTGAACAATCGCATTTCTGACTCGATAGAGCCTGTGAATTTGCAACTCTACGGTCTCAAGGTGACTTTGAATCTTCATCCCTACCTTATATGGGCAATTGCAGATAGAAATAAATTGTTTAAATCTAAAAAGTGCGTAAGGATATTCATCTAATCGATGATATATTTCGTTTCGGTGCTCTTCGATTTTAAGCGATTTGAATATTTCACCTAAATTAGCTGTTTTATAGTCAATTTCAACGTCATTGCTATTAATTGAGTCCCAATTTAAATGTCGAGCTACTCCCCGAAGTGCAAATAGCTGTTTTACGGTATAATCTAATCCAATACACGGCAATACAGACTTCATTACGTGTTGGTCATGGCTTAGTGATTCATCATAGACACCAAGAGTAAGAGCTTCTAACGCCGACCAAAAGGCAGTGTATTTACTTTCTATAACATGGTTAGCATTACCATTTTGATAAAATTTAAATGCGGCACTTATTTTACTAACTGTGCTTTCTTCGTTAATATCATGTAGCCGAGATATTGTTTTGATATATAAATTGAACTCATCCATACCTAAACGATCGGACGAACTATTTAAACCTTGCGAAAAATCATATAGTTCTTTTACAATCTGGACATCTTGGTCGTTTAATGTGGTAGCAGTATATTTTTTCTCAATAGAAACTTCTTCCCTGTTCATCATGTATGAAATAACAGCTAATGCATTATTTAGATATAGGGTAGCCTTGGCATGAGCAGCACTAAAAGAAATAGCCTCTACTGTAATATTAACAGCCACATTATTCTTTTTAGGATGATCAATTAGTACAAACTCACATTTTTGAAAGCGTACTGATTCGTCTGTATTCTCTATTAGAGAAAATAGTTTTTTGCTGACAAGCTTCATGGAAATCGTAATTTTCTTATTTCCTTGGCTTAATTTTTCAGTTAGCTTCTTATAGCTATTTTCAAATGAAATATTGGTGGAGAGGCCGTTAACTTCCTTTTGACGTTTCATTAGGTAGTTCTTGTATAACATATAACACTCAGATAGAGGCATGCCCATAGTTAATAAAGTACCTATTAACATATTTGTACAATAGTAAATTTCAGAGCATACATCTTCATTAAAATCATCTTGATTTATCAGTATGTTTGCCAGATTTTCGATTACAATGGACACATAATGTTTTTCCAAAAGAATTTTCAATTGGTTTAGAAAACTGAGTACGAGTGTTTTATTTTTCTCAAGTATTGAGAAATTTATGTTTCCTTTATCATTTTTAGGAAATAGGCCTATAATCTGGGTGGGTACATTCTCAAATTTATTGCTTTTAAGAGTGCTGTCTTTCTTTAATAGTTCGTATAATTCAATCGTGGCATGGATTCTTTTCTTATCTGCACTAAATTTATCCCCTAATGCATATATATCGATTAGTTCAGTTACAGAGCTCAATGGGTTATTATATGTAACTCTATCACTATCAATATTGTTACGACTTGTTAAACTAGACCAACACTCAATAAAGAAAAGCTGTTGCTGATTCAAATTTGCT
>NZ_JXOK01000006.1 GCF_000830505.1 Vibrio mytili
AATAAATATGCCTTTTATGACCTATGAACAGTATTTGCAGCTTTTGAGCATGCCGAAACGCACCATCATGGATGGGTGGCAGAAGGCAAACTTCCTCTTAAAATCAAAGATAGAGCGAAAGAAACACCCATGATCAATATGTGATAAAGCCTGATACTCATAGCCAAGCCAAAAATGGCTGGTCGTTGATGATTAAGTCGTAAGTAGTCGAATAAGAATTCGAAGGTATAGCCTTATCCGCTTTTAAAAACTGTTCTACTGAATTGTGGTGGGTGACTGGTTTCGGCCTACCTATTAGAGGTTTTGCTATATCTCTGGTAAACCGTCAAGTGACAGTTTAGTTAAACCCGTAAAACAGTTTTGTCCAAAAACGATTCAACCACCTCCCATTGAATCGTTTCGGATCTGTCAAATACTCATACTCAAAGAACTGGATGTTGGATTGCGTTAAGTGCACTAGTCAAAGCGTTTATTTTCCCAAGTGTACTTTCCGAACGTTCCTTCGCCCGAACATAGATCGGCATTAATAGTTCTTTTTTATCCGGGAAACGACTCATCAAACGGCTGTATTCCTGCTCTTCAGCATATGTGACAGACAATTCACTCTTGTACTGAACACGTTCTTTTTCTAATGCTTCAATGTATTGTTCCGTTTGAACTGTTTGGACACTTTTTTCCTCTTCCAATGACTTGCACTTATACCTTTTAACCGTTTTCTTGGAAAAAGAACCTAAATTAAAAGCTTCTGTTTTTATATAAAGCTTTTCTCGGCCTTTACCTAACGTCTTTAAGTAGCCATTAGATACCAGATGGTTGATCTGGCGGTATATGTACTTTCTCGCGTGATTATCATCATCAAACCGATCTTCCGATTGCTGCAGTTCATCCCGCGCCTGTATCACTGTAAAGCGATCCAAATTTCGATTTATCAAAAGGTTATAAATTGGATGACTGAGCTTTTTGGTTCTTTTCACTATGACCTCTAAATACCACAAAACTTAGGATTGCTAAGTATACAAAAATAAGTAAAACTTAGACAATCTAAGTTATCTATAGGTATAAAAAAGAATGTCTAAGTGGAAAACCCGATCCCAGCGAGGCTCAAAGCAGCGCGTAAAAAAGCCAAAATCACCCAAAAAGATCTTGGGGTAAAAATTGGAATGGAAGAAAGCTCTGCAAGTGGTCGAATGAACCATTACGAAAAAGGTCGTCATGTCCCTGATATCGGAACATTAACCCGTATGGCTGAAGAGTTGGATGTACCGCTGAATTACTTTTTTTGTAAGGACGAAGTGACGGCTGAATTGGCTTGTCTGATTGATAAGTTGAGTGATGAAGAGAAGGCGGGGTTGTTGGAAAGCCTGAACGTGAAAAGTAATCGCTAAGCTCTAAGCCCATTTTTGCTCAATAGCATGCTCAACGGAATGGCATCAGTAAAGCGAGGGGCAAGTATTTTATCTTCAGTGGTCATTGCATTTAGGTTGTAAGCAGAACCAGAGTCAATTTGATGAAGACTAAGCTCGTCTAAAGGACGATCAAAAGGGTTATCCAGGTAGGGGAACTTAAATGCAAAAGTGCGTGACAATATTGCTTTGTCGATCGTATCCGCATTCTCGTTGAAACTCACAAGTAGCGCATCTTTCAAGAAGTGTTTTAACGCTCGACACTCTCCTCGACACATTACAAACAAAGGAAATAGCACTTCATTCTTTGTAAGCACAGGTGGCTCATCAAAACCCATCCTTGAACTCAAACCCGCGACAAATCTGGCAAAGTGTTTTTTTTGTTCTAAGTCAACCCCATAAGATGCCGTTCTACTCGAACGCCTGTTGGCTTTCAACAACTTGAAATAATGTACCTTTCTTCTCCAACTTAGCCGCGAGTTCCATTGTGATTCTGTCGCTATCACATCAGCATAAGGCATACCCACTAACACAAACGAGACTCTTGCTTCTTCACTTATATATTTAAATGTGTTGGCAATAACTTGTCTCTGTTCTGCGGTTGAAAACTCAACGAGCTCTTGAATTTCATTAACAATAATAAGCTCTACAGATTTACGTTTAAGTTGCTTTACAACAGCTTCACCAAGACCAATTTCATTACGACGCCGGACACCTCTTCCTCCTGATTTACAATCCAAATCAACCAAAAATTGGGTAAGCGTGTTCTGTTCATTGATACGGCTTGGCACTCTAGTGCTTAATACTGGCTGCTTCCCCCAAGCTGAACCAGAATGAAAGCGTGACAAGTAGTTATTGATCAAAGCCGTCTTTCCACTTCCGGCCTCACCAGTTAACAGAAAAGATTCCGGCTCACCACCAAGGGTATGATTAAAACGAAGTTGATCGAAAATAGAATATATTTCCGTTATCGCGGGATACTCGATAAAGCAAGTTTCAAAAGATTTTAGCTGCTCAAATTGCTTTGGTGTTAAGTTCAAATTAATACCCTTCAATATCTTCAAAATCATCGTCTGCTAAGTACTCTGAAGCATCGAAGACAACCTCAGATTTATGCTTAACCGGAGTCGTATTGATTGAGCTTGGTCCCTCAGAACCCACATCATTAAACTTTGCTAGTTTCGAAGTGTTACCTGTTTTGGGAAGGTTGGGCTTGCGACTGTTAGCACTACGGAATCTATCAGTTTCTTCCTGAATACGTTTTTTCATATACAGAAATGTATCCGCAAGAGCTTCTTCATCAGCAAGCTGCTTAGTGTTAAGCCTGCGTACTTTTTGTATGCGTTCGTGTTCAAAAAGTGACAGTCCGTTTGTATATCCGCTGTTGTCTACCGCTGGAACTTTTATGTACCTCTTCTCTGATTCTAGGTAAACATGAATGTAGCTGATATCGGAAGGGTCTGTTTTGGTCTTAACAAAGAGCTTTTTACCATTGTTAGATGTGCAATATTTCCGGTATTCAATTAGCTCGGCGGACTGATAACGTAAGTTATGAAGCCTGATCCCTGCAACTCCAATGCTTCTGTGTCTGAGTAATCCTAACTCTACTCTGAGTTGCTCCTTCTCTGTACCGTCATAGTAAGACGGAGTCCATTTCGATTGGTTCCACTTGTGGTATGGAATCTCACGCTCTCTAGAATCTGGTGCCATGTGGTAATAATCGACAATCCACTTATGGAGTAATTCAAGAAATATCGATACCCTGACCACCGCATCCTTTTTAGGGTTGTAATCTTGTAGCTGAGTCGGGTTAGTAAATGTTTTACCAGGCAAAGCATTAATTAACCCTTTATTCATTTGGTCGAACAATTTTTCGATTCCTGACTTTCGCCATGGTTTAGCGGCTTGGCTGTATTGAATGTCTGACACCAAAGGCCGTAACGAATCTTCCAAGCTTTGACTCCAAAACTCGGCACCATTGTCGACAACCAAACAATCAACCTTACCGTGACAAGGCCATTCTTTCTGAATGGATGGATACTTTTCTTTAATCCAGTTCTTATCCAAAAGTGAATTCAACAGTGCCTTTCTAACAGAGTCAAAGCTAGGCTCTCTAAAGTTGATGCTGCAACCCACGATACATTTACTGAAACGATCATAAAGCATCGTAAGATAGGGACGGCCCAAAGGAATATCTAACTCATCATCAATCAAAATCACAGGAACGGGGGTATGGTCTATTTCGACAAACTCCATTGGTTTGGTCGCAGCTACCTGCTGACCAACCGATCGAAACTCCCGATCTGCATACCGTTTACCAAACCTTGCAATCGCTACTTCATAGGGAGGTAAGTCATTTATTCGATTGTAAAAAGCACGTTGGCTAATCAGCTTAATTTTTCCTTCGACAATCCCACGATTTATTTGAATCACTCGACTCTTATAATATCGGTAAGCTTCTGCAACACTAAGTCGTTCGCGAGTCAGGTATATGTTCTTAATTGCTTCATCGATCAAGGGTTGTGAATCCATTTCTTTTTGGCGATTCCCCTTAAAACTATGTTTCGGAATAAGTGCACATGAGTCTTTTCCTGCCTCAAAGTAGGCTTTCTTCCAATCTGCTAATGTTCGCCAACTTGGGGGAATAAGTTGTAATTCTGATTCAACGAGACTTAAGATTGGATTTAAGTTTTTCTCGGTCCACCCACCTTTTAAGCGTTTTTCCACAAAAGCAATGACTTTTATACGGCGAAGAACCTCTTTTTGCACCTTGTTGGGCAAGCTATCTATGGTTGAAGATATTTCAATATGTTCTTGAATTAGCTCTATTGGAGGCAGCTGTGACTCTTCTTCCGAAGCTTTAAACTCATCAAAGAACCCAAATATATTATTGGAATCCGATGGCATAGTTAGCACCAAACGTAAGTTTCGAGGCCAAATCCAATATTGCTGGGGTCTGCTTTAACTTGCCCCGCAGAGATCCAAGGCAGAGTGGAGATAAGCGTGTCTTGCTCTGATAGACCGAAATACAAAGACACCTCTTGCAACTTCACCATTTGCTTTCGTTGAATAAACGCTAAAACTAGCTTTTGAAATTCGGTCACTGTGCGCAATCCAGAATAGCGGTGTAGCAACTTAAAGTTGTCTAACGTTGGCCCCATTCTAATTTGTTTCTCAGTAACCAAAACTAAGCGTCTATTGAACTCATTCAACGCAACTCTTTGCTTCTCTTCAAAACGCTCCCTGAAAGCGGGTTTTAAGATCTGACTAGAATGTTTTACCTCGAAAAATGTTGATTGTTCCTTGTGATCCGTTACTAAAAAATCTGGAGTATATCGGCACTTACGATTATTGAATTGATAGTGGAAGCCAAAAGGTTGGGAAGTGAAGCTTTTGATGTTTGCGTTGTATTCTAGGTGAAAGCAGAAATCGAATTCCAGAATGGAGAGAGTGCGAACAACTGCGTCGTTCTTCAAACTCATAAACTTGCAGATGTTGTGTACGTGAGAAGAATTTTTGGTTTGGTCGAACATAGTGTGAGAACTTTTGTTGTAAACCTACAACAAAAAATAGACTATGAAGACTTATGCTGCAAATATGCAAAAAAGCCTGCAATTTATGCGAACATATATTGCAGGCTTCATAATGGGTGGGACCCCAGCCACATCCCGGCACACAAGTCACTCGCTGCGGCTGCTTCCTTCCGGACCTGACCGAGTTCACGAGCTATTGTTGCGAGAGGACCAGAGCCCCATTATTCTTTGCTGAGGGCTTACCTCAAACGATGGGGCGATTATTCAGTATCGGACTTCATATTGCAAGGGTAAAAAACTCGAATTTGAATTTTTCTCAATCGTTTGCACAAAACTCGATCAATTTAGACCTAGGACTATAGCTCGGCTTGCTCATCATCAATGCGCAAGATGTAATCGGTCATCCAAGCGGTACCAAGCAAACATATCCACACCACAAATATCGGACTTGGAACGTCGACACTTGGATTCACGACCAATGACGCAAATCCGACGGTTGGTAGTGTCCAACACAACAATTTACTCCATTGAACCGACTCCTTCATCTTGGTCAACGCTTCCATTGAAGCAAGCATTCCAACTAAACCCAGAGAAACGAACACCGCATGATGTAGCCCCGCGATCCACAACGGCAACAATAACAGTAACGGCCACCAGCTGTGTGTGCCTGTATTTTTCCAATGTGTGACTGACCACCATATAGCAATCACCGCTAACGCTTGTACCGCGGTTACGCTTGCCAAACCACCCAGCTTACCGCCTTGCTGAGTAACCATAATCCCGACTAGCAACGTCAAAGCAATTAGGCTCGTGGTAAGCAACACGCCAATTGAGCTTCGGTGTGAAAACACCACTCTTAATAATGGAAATAAAATGAGAATCGCAATAGACAACGTGATGGGCTGTGTGGAGAGCGTGGCCCCAAACGCCATCATCGCACCAAGTAAGACTACGCCTGCTACCCCTCCCTGAGGAAGTACCCACAATGCAGGCACCATGAGCACGAGAACAGGAAGCTCTCCCTCACTTAAGCTCATCACTCTGGCGCATACAACCGCGAGCAATGTGGTAACAATAAATTGAACTGTCGATAAAATCATAGCGCCTCCTGCTTCCCCACCTGATTGAGAACTCAACAGCCAACAAGACAGTACAGTAAGGCTGTTGAATGGGTCTAGATTCAAAATTACGTTCGTTTTGTTTTTCCTCGTTACTCTAGTCACTGCAAGAGTAAGAGCGAGCCTGACAAAAGTGTTGAGCGACGTCACGAGTAACGACCAATAAAAATTGGGAAAAAACAAAGCGTCTGTATTACCATTCCTTGGTAATGCACTTAGGTCTGTTGACCTTTAAGATAAACAGTGTCTAAGGACTCCTTTAGTATGGACCAATTTTTGCCACAAATCTTTGCTGTGATTCACCAAATTCCGTTCGGCAAGGTCTCAACTTACGGTGAAATCGCTAAAATGGCGGGGTATCCGGGTTATGCAAGGCATGTGGGTAAAGCATTAGGTAATTTGCCTGAGGGCAGCAAACTTCCTTGGTTTAGGGTAATTAACAGTCAAGGCGCTATATCATTAAAAGGGAGCGACAAAGACAGGCAAATACGCAAACTAGAAGCGGAAGGAATTGAAGTCTCGGAAGTAGGAAAGATATCGCTCAGAAAATACAAATGGCAGCCTTAACGTGACTGCCATCTATTTATTTTGTTTTGGCGTAACTTGTCTTCGTTGTATTAACGAACGCCCACCATTCTGATATTTAGCTCATGAGTTTGCGCTTCATCTGTGATCACTGCGTTATTGGTGTCGCTAATGAATAGAAGTTTACCGTCTACTTCGATACGAGCACGCACGCTGTAGCGGTGTTTCGCCTGAATGTCATTGCTGTCATAGCTTAGTTGAAAATCAAAAGGCACTTGCTTACCCTTCGTTTCGAACGTTTGCTTGGCCAGTACGGTCGCAGGAGCATCCGCGAGAGACACATCCTCTAGTACCACGGTTACCACCGCATTATCTGGCAGGGCAATACGCTCACGGTAAGCCACTGTACCTGTAATTGTCTTCATTGACGCTTCAGCAGATTCCATTTCTGTGGTTTGAGAAGTTTGGCAACCCGCTAACGCAGCACCAAAAAGTAAAGAAGTCACAAGCAGGTAAGTTTTTTTCATAGATTCCTCTGAAAGGGAAATTAAATCGCGTTAAGTATAGAGCTAGAATTCTAAACTGTCTCCTGATCGAGCGATGATTTAACAGTAGCTTGACCAAACGAGAATGAATCAATTCACTGATTTTATTGTGGAATTGTAGGAATTTACTGACCCAACACTTTACCCTTGTAGCCGGAATTGCTTCACACTTTGATAAGAAATGGGTTAACTTATCTCATGTACGTCAATGCATATCTGCCTACACCTTGAGGAAATCGAATGAGTAAACCACTAAGAGAACTGCTTAACCTACTGCAACTCGAACAGCTCGAAGAAGGCTTGTTCCGTGGACAAAGTGAAAACCTAGGTTTACCTCAAGTGTATGGTGGGCAAGTGATAGGACAGGCATTGTCTGCCGCGCGCTACACCGTCGAAGATACGCGCACCGTTCACTCATTCCACAGTTACTTTTTGTATCCTGGCGACCCTGAAAAGCCGATCATTTATGATGTTGAGAACTTACGCGATGGCCGCAGCTTTAGTACTCGCCGTGTGAAAGCAATCCAAAATGGACGCCCTATTTTCTACCTGACCGCCTCTTATCACGGCGATCAACCGGGGTTTGATCACCAAAAGACCATGCCCGATATTCCTGGGCCAGAAAACTTCCGTTCTGAAAGCGAGTTAGCCAGTCATATTGCCGAGCGTCTTCCAGAAAAGTTACGTCAAACATTTTGTGGAGAAAAGCCGATTGAAACTCGACCGGTTACGGTGATTAACCCGCTCAAGCCGAAAAAAGAAGAACCCAAACAGTACCTTTGGATTCGCGCTAATGGTGAAATGCCTAGTGACCAGCTTATCCACCAATATCTGCTGGCCTACGCTTCTGACTGGGGCTTTTTAGTGACGGCATTACACCCACATGAGGTCTCGTTAATGACACCGAACTTCCAGGTGGCCACAATTGACCACTCGATTTGGTTTCATCGCCCATTTAAGATGGATGACTGGTTACTGTTCGCGATTGAAAGCCCAACCGCAAGCAATACACGAGGTTTGGTTCGTGGTGAAATCTATAACCAACAAGGTCATTTAGTTGCGACTGCGGTGCAAGAAGGGGTGATGCGATTCACTAAGTAGTATCGCCAAGGACGGTAAAAATTGATCATTGAAAGGAGCCGATACGCTCCTTTCTTGTCTATCCAAGAGGAAAGTTCACCGTATCTACCGAAGCGGTAGCTCTGTGGTGTATTTCATGGACTCCATGGCAAACGTCGATGTAACATTGGACAGTCCTTTGACACTATTCACCAAACGTTTATAGAACTCGTCGAAGGATTTCATATCCTTGACCAGCACTTTCATCATGTAATCGTACTCCCCCGCCATACGATAAAACTCCATCACTTCGGGAAACTCCCGCACCGTGGTAACAAAGTGGTGATACCAATCCTCGGAATGGTCAATGGTTTTCAGTTGCACGAACGCAATAAAAGAAAGACCGAGCTTCTCTGCACTAAGCAAGGCAACCCGCTTTTCAATATAACCCTCGTCTTCTAACTTTTTCAGCCGCTTCCAACAAGGCGTGGTAGTAAGATTAACCCGCTCTGCAAGGTCATTGAGCGATAAAGTACTGTCCATTTGCAATAGAGAAAGTAACTGCCTGTCAATTCTATCCAAATTCATTTCTATAAAAAACCAAAAATAAAGAAAAATTTTCCACAAATGGAAGCATACAAAACAACTATAGCAAAGTTTTTCTCCAGTTTTATAGGTAAATTATACCCATAAATCAAGAATCTCAATCACTGAACTCAATCACTGAAATAGATGTATTCCAAGGAGAGACAACATGTGCACTGACCATAACTGGATAAACAATGCGGTGCGTAAGATCGAAGCCGATTACCAACGGTCTGCTGATACTCACTTATTTAAGCTCGACCTCCCATCACTTGATGGAATCGATATTTATTTGAAAGATGAAAGTACGCATCCAACCGGGTCATTGAAGCATCGCTTGGCACGCTCTCTGTTTTTGTATGCGATTTGTAATGGCTGGATCGGCCCCGAATCGACAGTGATTGAGGCATCCTCAGGGAGTACAGCCGTGTCTGAGGCTTACTTCGCGCGATTACTTGGTCTGCCCTTTATCGCGGTAATGCCCAAAAGTACGGCTCGTAAAAAAATTGAGCAAATCGAATTCTATGGCGGTCAAGCACACCTTGTTGATCGTACTGACCAAATTTATGACGAATCTCGTCGCTTAGCACAAGAGTTGAATGGTCACTACATGGATCAGTTCACCTATGCAGAGCGTGCTACCGATTGGCGTGGCAACAATAACATCGCCAATGCTATTTTCGACCAGATGCAATTAGAAGATCATCCGATCCCGAGCTGGATCGTGATGAGTCCTGGTACAGGTGGCACGTCGGCAACCATTGGACGATTCATTCGTTATCAGAAATACGATACTAAGCTTTGTGTTGTTGACCCGGAAAACTCGGTATTTTATGACGCATTCCAGTCAGGTAGCTCGCAGCTAACATCAGAAATTGGCAGTAAAATTGAAGGCATTGGGCGACCTCGCGTAGAGCCTAGCTTTATATCCGGTGTGATTGACGAGATGCGTAAGATTCCAGATACTGCCAGCGTTGCCACTGCACATTGGGTCTCACACCTAATAGGGCGTAAAGTTGGCGCCTCTACTGGCACGAATTTGTATGGGGTGCTGCAACTGGCCTGCGAAATGAAACAACGCGGTGAGACAGGCTCTATCGTGACACTGTTGTGTGACTCCGGCGAGCGCTACCTAGATACGTATTATGATATGGCGTGGGTAAAAGAAAACATCGGTGATATTCAACCTTACCTAGCTCAATTGGAGGTCATTCAAGCAAAAGGCTGCATTTAACCTGCCTGTTACTATCCTTTAATGAGTTAACGAAGCGATGAATCAGCCCAAGTTAAAGGGGCTGATTCCCACTTGCAAACTTACTTCTTGTTCTGACGCGCTTCAAATGCCGCCAGTTGCTCTGGCGTAGCTTTTGGTTGGTGGTGTTGTTTCCACTCATCGTAAGTCATGCCATACACGCGCTCACGAGCGTCATCGATATCCAGATCAACCCCTAAGCTTTCCGCTTCAGCAGTATACCACTTACTAAAACAATTTCGGCAGAAGCCAGCAAGTATCATCAAGTCTATGTTTTGTACATCTTTATTCGCATCTAAGTGCGCTAATAGGCGTCGAAATGTTGCCGCATCCAGCTTATCTTGTTCTTCTTGTGTCAGTTTTTTATATTTAAATTCAGCCACTTTACCTTCCTCTTGTTGTTTGCTTGCTGTCGCCCAGTTACTTTTTGTCTAAAAATCAGCCATTAACAAATATTTTGCTTTGTATAATCACTAACTTGTCGCATTAACTGTTATGATAAACACAAACTATATTATTGATTAATTTAATAATTGCACGACAAGTGCCGTCTATTCAAAGGTTATCGTCCTATTATGAAAAACGCTATCTTACTATTGTCTGCTCTGACTGTGAGTTTACCAACTTTTGCGGCTCAACAATCACATAATCCTTACTTGTATTTTGGTACTGGTAATGTCAGCTTTGACGTCCCTGATATCGGTTCAGAACGTAACAGTGACTGGTCAACGCCCCATTTCACTCTTGGTTGGGGCTACAATGTTAACCCACATCTAGCGTTTGAAGGGGTGCTGCGTTATTCACGTAATGAACGTGAGGTAAATGGTGTCGAGTTAGACTTACACCACTATCAAGCAGGCATATCGGCAGTCCTTCAAAGCGATAACCTAGGTGACACGCCACTATCACTCTTTGGTCGAGCAACAGCAATGGGCACCAAAGCGGAACTTTATGTGCCTGATGTACAGAAAATCGATGACGATACTGGCGCTTTATTTAACCTTGGCGCCGGTGTTCACTGGGATATGAACAAAGAGTATTGGTTACGTGCAGAATATATTTATAGTGTTGCCGACATGGGTTTTGAGAATTTTTACGACCGCTACGACGGTGTACAAATCAGTTTGGGTAAACGCTTCTAGCCAATTGCGAGCAAGTTTCTGACTCAAACACTCAGCCATTGGCTAAACACTTTGGGCGATTAACAAAATACTTTGTCATTAACAAAAAACACCGAGCTGGATGGCTCGGTGTTTTGTTTTATGACTTACGGGTGGGCGACTCGCCCTTTGGTGTCATGACTTAACGCTTTGTTTAATTCCACTTCTACATGCCCAGGCGCTTGTGTATTGGCGGAAATTAAACGGTACATCGCAGGGATAACGAACAGCGTAACGAACGTCGCAAAGCCCATACCAAAGAAGATGACTGTACCCACTGCAATGCGACTTTCATAGCCTGCACCACTGGAGATAATTAAAGGGATAGCCCCTGCCAATGTGGTAAAGGCGGTCATCAGAATCGGGCGTAAGCGTCGAGCTCCAGCGTCAATAATGGCTTTTTCAAATTCAACACCACGATCGCGCAATTGGTTGGCAAACTCCACAATCAAGATCCCGTTTTTGGTCACCATACCAATCAGCATCACCATACCTATTTGACTGTAAATGTTCATACCTTGATTCATGAGAACCAAACCCAAGAATCCGCCAAACACACCCATTGGCACAGTAAACATCACCACAAGCGGGTTAATAAAGCTTTCAAACTGCGCAGCAAGTACTAAGTAGGCAACCAATAGCGCTAACGCAAAGACGATGGCAACACTCGCTTGGTTCTCTTTAAAATCTTTCGACTCACCGGAGTAACTTACTGAAATGTCACCTGGCAAGTTGTCGATGGCTTGCTGATCAAGGAAATCTAACGCTTCACCTAATGTGTATCCATCAATTAGGTTGGCGGTAATCGTAATCGATTTCTGTTTGTTGTAGTGAGACAGACGAATGGATGCCGCGACTTCTTCCACCTTAGTCACTGTATCAAGTGTCACAAGTTCACCACTGTTCGTACGCAAGTAAATTTGGCTTAAATCGGCAGCGTTGTTAAAGCGACCTTCATCACCACGTAAATACACATCGTACTCTTCACCACGGTCGACATACGTGGTTTCACGTTTACCACCCAGCATGATTTCAAGAGTATCTGAAATGTCTTTTACGCTGACACCTAACTCTGCCGCTCGTTGTCTATCCACAGAAACAAGTAGCTCTGGTGTTTTCTCCGAGTAATCGATCTCAGCCCCTTCCATCATGGGAGAATCTTCTGCTTTACCTTTAAGGAGCTCTGCCCAGGTTAGGAGTTCATCGTAATCTGAGCCACCCAATACAAACTGTACTGGTTCGCTTGAGCCCCCTTGGAAGCCGGGCATAAAGGGGAACACTCGCACATCCGGAATTCCAGCTAACGCGCCCCTAGCCTGATTGAGCGCTTGTTGAGCGGTGACGTCTCGCTCGTTCCAATCTTCAAGAATCATGATCACGAAGCCCGTTTGGTCTCCGGCCTGACCACCAAAAGCTGGGGTCTGAATACTAAAAGATTTAAGCACCCCTTTCCCGAGCATCGACATTAAACGCTCTTCTACAATGTCCATATTGGCGGCCATTCGGTTATATGACGTGGCATCAGCACCACGTACAAACGCAAAAATAACGCCTCGATCCTCTTGCGGGGTCAACTGTGCTGGTACTAAATTCATCAGAACATAACTACCGCCAATACACGCGAGAATGACAAGTGGTGCAGCCCAGCGAACCTTCAACGCCCCTTTTAATAGTGAACGATACCCTCGCTCTAACTTGCCAAATAAACGGTCAACACCTTGATTAAATCGATTCGGCTTCACATTCGCTTTGAGGATTTTACTCCCGAGTACAGGGGTTAGCGTTAAGGCAATCAGCGACGAGAAAATCACTGACATCGCCAGCAATACGGAAAACTCGGTGAACAATAGGCCAACCATGCCGTCCATAAAGGAGATCGGTAAGAACACCATGACAAGAACGAGCGTCGTCGCGACAACCGCAAACCCAACTTCACGCGTCCCTTTATAAGCCGCCAATAAAGGGGATTCACCACGCTCGATATGGTGGAAGATATTTTCCACCACAACGATAGCGTCATCCACAACCAGCCCGATAGACAGAATCAATGCCATCAGAGTGATCAAGTTGATCGAGAATCCAAAGTAATACGCCGCGATAAAAGACGAGATCAGCGATACAGGCACAGTGATGGCTGGTATCAACGTCGCACGCGCTTGCCCAATGAAAATGTACAATACTAAGATCACCAAGCCACCGGTAATAAACAGCGTGTTATACACTTCTTCAATCGAACGCTCGATAAATACGGTCGCATCGTAATCGATGGCAAGCCTCGTTCCTTGTGGCAAAAATTGTTGAATGTTCTCGACTTCTTCGCGAACCCGTTTTGCCACATCAAGTGGGTTTGAATCTGACTGTGGAACAACGCCTAAACTGACATTGACTACACCATCACTTTTAAAGGTCGAGTTTTCGTTTTCTGCTCCAATAAAAACGTCTGCCACATCTTTTAAATAGATAGGAGTTTGATCACTTGCTCGCTTCACAACTAAGTATTGGAAATCTTCCGGCGTGTTATAGGTACGAGCTGTACGCACTGACATCACTGTTTGATCATTACGAACCTCGCCTCCCGGACTTTCTAGGTTTTCGTTGCGAAGCGCTTGGGTAATATCAGATGCCGTCACCGCTCGTCCAGCCATAAGCTCTGGCTTGAGCTTGACGTACATTACTTTGTATAAACCACCGGACAGATCAATCGAACTCACACCGGAAATTAGACTGAATCTGTCCATCAGTACGCGCTCTGCGTAGTCAGTCAACTGTGTTCGGTCCATTTCTGACGAGCTAAGGTTGATGTACAACGACGCTTGCCCAGAGCCGTTGTTTTTGAACACTATCGGATCATCCGCTTCATCGGGCAACGAGCGCTGAGCACGTGCAACCGCATCACGGACATCACTGACGCCAGTGTTAAGGTCATAGCCTAATTCAAACGTAATTGTTATGCGTGAAGAGCTGTTTCGTGTGGTTGAACTGATCTCATCAATACCACTGATTCCCGAAAGTTGGTCTTCTAATACCGAGGTGATCTGACTCTCAATGATCGTTGCCGATGCGCCTTCATAACGAGTGGAGATGGAAACAACCGGACTTTCAATATCTGGCATTTCTCGAACAGCAAGCTTGGTGAAAGACACAAAACCAAAGACACAAAGCAACATGCTTAACACGAGCGCCGCAACAGGGCGTTTAACCGACACATCAGAAAGTAACATTAGTTCTGTTCCTCTGCTGATTCACTTTGCGTACTGACTGGACTCTGACTGTTGCTTTTTGACGGTGCGACTGTTTCTGTTACTTTCACACCATCGCGCATGTTGACGATGCCTTGAACCACTATTTTGTCACCCACCTCGACGCCAGATTCGATCACCACTTCATTGCCAACACGAGCACCAAGCTGCACTTCTTGTCGAGATGCTTTGCTATCTTGGTCAATGACATAGACATAACGTTTGGTCCCCGAATACTCGAGGGCTTGCACCGGAATGATCGGTGCTTCAATAGCAGGAAATGCTAACGAGGCGTTCATCAACATACCAGGCTTTAACTGATTTTCTGGGTTATCAAACTTGATTCGAACCCGTAAATTCAATGTTTCAGCACTGATCCGAGTATCAATACCAATCACATTACCGATAAAACGTTGCTCGCCCCATGCACTCGACGTTGCTTCAACTCGCATGCCAACCGAGAGCATCGATAAATAACGCTCTGGGACTTGTAAATCCAACTCCATCTCAGATAAATCATCCAACGTGACCAATTCTGTGCCTGCGCTGACCATTTTCCCGCGGCTAAAGTCAATCAACCCCACTGTCCCTGAGAATGGCGCACGAATATGCAAGTCGGCTAAGTCTGCCTTTGCCGCATCCAAACGAGCTTCAGCGATTTGGACACTCGCCTTCTGAGCATCGATTTCAGTGGGCGTGATTGCGTTACGTTTCACTAATCGCTGGTACTCTTTGAGCTTACGCTGCTCATCTTTAAGGTAGGCGCTTGCTTCGACGATTGCGGCTTGCGCTCTGTCATCATTGAGCTGGATTAATAATTGACCTTGCTGAACATTTTGATTGGCTTTGACGGCAATTTTTTTCACCTTTCCTGACACTTCCGCAGCAATCACAACGGATTCTGCCGCTTTTAATTTACCAATAAGTGAGAGCGACTGATTGATTTGATGAGTTTGAACTTGCTCAGTCACGACCGTCACTGCAGACGGACCGCGGGGCGCAGAAAGAGCACTCGGCGATGCCATTATTAAAGACAGTGATAAAGATAGAATAGATACAGATAAAGTGGCTTTCATGCTCATAATCTTGGCTAGTAAAAGAATAAACAGGCTTGATGCTTGTTAAAAATAGGCTCGCTATATTTTAACAATAGATAAGCAGTAAAAACGTCAAGTATTGTAAATAAGCTGGGAAATATTGTGTCTTTCTGTATAAATGCTAAACAAAACGCTGAGTTTCTGCCATCTTTGCCCAAAAAGGCAGCATT
The DNA here is from genome assembly GCF_000830505.1 of Vibrio mytili. Taxonomy (GTDB): domain Bacteria; phylum Pseudomonadota; class Gammaproteobacteria; order Enterobacterales; family Vibrionaceae; genus Vibrio; species Vibrio mytili. Next base: position 15,687 of record NZ_JXOK01000006.1, read on the forward strand.
CGACGTAAAAACAAAACAAAAACGCTTTACAGCCTGAGCGAGTTTGCTATGATTCGCTCCGCACTTGAGAGATGCGTTGGGAAAACATCTTTTAAGCATGCTTAAAGAGCATGAAATACCCTGGAGGGGTTCCCGAGTGGCCAAAGGGAGCAGACTGTAAATCTGCCGGCACTGCCTTCGATGGTTCGAATCCGTCCCCCTCCACCATATTGCTTTTATGACACTCAATTTAGTGTTGTAAAATATCGCTTGGAAAACTGCGTTGGGAAAACATTTTCTAAGTTTGCTTTTCAGAGCATAAAAAATACCCTGGAGGGGTTCCCGAGTGGCCAAAGGGAGCAGACTGTAAATCTGCCGGCACTGCCTTCGATGGTTCGAATCCGTCCCCCTCCACCATATTGCTTTTGTGACACTCCGTGTTATAAAACATCGCTTGGAAAATCGCGTTGGGAAAACATTTTCTAAGTTTGCTTTCAGAGCATAAAAAATACCCTGGAGGGGTTCCCGAGTGGCCAAAGGGAGCAGACTGTAAATCTGCCGGCACTGCCTTCGATGGTTCGAATCCGTCCCCCTCCACCATATTGGAAAGCCAGCTCAATGAGCTGGCTTTTTTCGTTTCTACTTCAGTCTATTCATGTTTTACCAATACTAATCTACCTCAGCATTATACCAATCGTAGTAAATAGCTGGTCATTCTTGCTTATTAAAATGTACATACTTCCAATCACTTACTGCGAATTCTGCCCTAATATATACAACAAATTGACCACCGACTTATCCAGATCCAGATTAGTAATAGTATTATTCCCCTATTCTTTTCCTAGAACCTAGGCGCCTAGAACCTTAAGTCCACTCCTAGAGCCTCAAGTCCAGACATAAAAAATCCCGCAACGAGGCGGGATTTAATCTTAAGACTAAATTGTATTGAGGGAATCGAATCGGACTAGCTTTGAATACCAATGATCAACCAAGGCGCATTTGGTGTTGTTAGGTCCCGCTCCAAATGCCAAATGTCGGTAACATCTTCTTCAATACCTTCAACTACATCACGGTAACGACCTGTAAATTGCAAACTTAGCTGCGCTTTATTTGCATCATAATCAGCACGAACAATCTCAGCATCAATGTACATCACATCAGTGTGTTGCTCTCCGTCGAGTTTCGCACGTTCTGATTTGAGGTCCTCAAACAAGCTTGGTGATACGTATTCTTCAATCGTTTCGAGTTGATTGTGGTTCCATGCACCTTGTAAAATACGATAGTGTTCACGAGCTCCATTTACAAATGCCGCTTGGTCAAAGCCAGGAGGGAAATTGTGTGGCACATCAGTTTGTGTACCAAAGCCCGCAAAACCACCATTATTTGTGTTTGGCTGCTGTTCAAAATTGTGCATGTTTGGCTGCTCGAATTTTGAATGATTGCCACCAAATGCCGGTTGCTGGCGGTGCTGATTCATGCTGCCTTGCTTCGCGCCCAACATGCCGCGCATCAATTTGAAGATCAAGAAAGCAATCAAGCCAATAATAAGAATATCCATAAACTGAATACCCTCAAAAGCACCACCAAAGAAGGCGGCAAGCAATCCACCAGCTAAAAGGCCGCCCATCAAACCACCCATTAAACCTTTTTTGCTTGATGGAGATTTAGCAGTTTGCTCTTTACCAATCGTATTGGTGTTTTGTTGCTGCTGTTTTGGCGCTGGTGCTGTCTTAAAGCTTTTACCAAAAGACTTACCACCACCAAACCTCTTTGCTTCCGCTATCGGGGTTACAGCAACGGTAAACATCAACAGAGCAACAATCGAAAATAAACGTTTCATCGTTATCCTTAAAATTGACGAAAAATAGCTATAGCGAACTGTCTTTACCTTGTTCAGATTGAATATCAACCGAATCATCAGTAGTAGCACGCTAAAAACCTACATAAATGAATCATACTCTGTCTATCTGGGAATGGAAACAAACGAACAGCCCCGACTTGTTTCAGAATATTGCCAAACATGTCACCGGTTAATCGGTTTGTATTATTGACGCTGCACGGGTAGCTGACTATTATATTGAACGATGTTCAATAAAACAGTTTAAAAGATGGCACGTAGAAACGATCATACTAGAGAAGAGTTAATCAACCTGACCTTAAAGACGGTCAAAGCCTTCTTAGAAGAAAGCTCCTACCACGAGCTCAGCCTGCGTAAGATCGCTAATATGATTGGTTATGTACCAAGTACGTTAGTCAACGTTTTTGGCAACTACAACCTTCTGCTTCTTCACACTGTCGCTCAGACGTTGGACGAACTCTCTCAAGAAGCGACCCAAGCAACCGCAAATTGCACAGAACCGAAACAAGCCCTCTTCGAACTCGCTTATTGCTACCATGATTTTGCGCAAACTCATCCGTATCGTTGGCAACTGGTTTTTGAGCATAACATGAACGGGGCAGAGTTACCTGAATGGCATGCTAAGCGCATTGATGGTATGACAGGTATGCTCGAATCGCTTCTAGCACAGATGGCGCCACAACGAACAGAGTCTGAAGTATTAAAGGCAAGTCGCGTTTTATGGTCTGGTGTGCACGGTATTACCCTACTCAGCGTTGATGATAAGTTTTTCTCTAGTGAACCGGTTGATGGTAAAGAGTTGATTGAAAACTTACTCACCAACTACCTTATAAACTGGTGATGGTAATAAAGGATTACTCATACTCATGTCCTCTGACAGACAGCCTTCTCTATTAAAGCAAAGAAAATTTCTGCCTTATTTCATTACGCAATTTTTCGGTGCGTTTAACGACAACATTTTCAAAAACGTATTGTTACTGTTTGTCGCTTTTGCGGGCGCAAGTGCGTTACCTGTGTCGAGCAACTTATTCATCAACTTAGCGGCAGGCCTCTTTATTTTGCCTTTTTTCCTGTTCTCCGCGTCCGCTGGTGTGTTGGCCGACAAATACGAAAAGTCGTGGTTTATTCGCAAGGTTAAACTATTCGAAATTGCGATTATGCTGTTAGGTGCGATAGGATTTATTACCGAGAGTTACGGTATTCTACTCTTGTTATTGTTCCTGATGGGCACACAGTCTGCTTTTTTTGGGCCGGTAAAATACGCTCTCCTACCACAAAATCTAAATGCAAAAGAACTCGTGCCTGGTAACGCCTTGGTCGAAGCTGGTACGTTCATCGCTATTCTTATCGGGACGCTTGGTGCTGGTGTCATTGCCTCTTCCGAAAACGCAAAATACATCGCGGCGTTTAGTGTGGTTCTGTTCGCTTTGCTGGGTTACCTCTCTAGTCGTTCGATCCCGCTTGCACCACCCAGCGCTCCAAGCCTCCGGTTTCGCTGGCAACCCTACCAACAAACCAAACGGACACTTTCTATTGCAAAATCCGATCGCACTGTCTTTCAGTGCATTATGGCGATCAGCTGGTTTTGGTTTTTAGGCGCTGCCTACCTCACCCAGTTCCCTAACTTTACCAAAGTGTACTTAAACGGAACCGAGAGCGCGGTTTCTTTTTTACTTGCCCTTTTTTCAATTGGTATTGCACTAGGTTCATTTCTTTGCAACTGGGTTTCTCATCATCGTATTGAAGTCGGCATAGTGCCTTTAGGCGCATTGGGCATTACGATATTTGGTTACTTAATGGCGACATCGGTTCCGAGCAACTTACCTCAATTCACCACATTCGTTGAATTCATCCAATATGAAGGGCTCTGGTTACTGTTTTTTTACTTACTTATGATTGGAGCGTCAGGCGGGTTATTTATTGTGCCTCTTTACGCACTGATGCAACACAGAGCGAAGGAAACCGAACGAGCTCAGGTCATTGCTGGACTCAACATTTTTAACTCGTTGTTTATGGTCGGGAGTGCGGTGCTTGGCATCATCTGCTTAAGCGTATTAAACATGACCATTCCACAACTGTTTGCTTTGTTGTCCATCCTGAATTTTGTGGTCGCAGCGTATATCTTCCTCCAGATCCCTGTTTTCGCAGTTCGCTTTGTCGTTTGGATGCTTACCCACACCATTTATCGAGTGAAACACAAAAATCTGCACCATTTGCCTGAACAAGGTGGCGCATTGATCGTATGTAATCATGTCAGCTATATGGATGCCTTACTTCTTAGTGCTGTATGCCCACGTTTGATTCGCTTCGTGATGGAAGAAGATTACGCTAATTGGACTCCAATTCGGCGTTTTCTGCGTCGAACTGGCGTCATACCTATTTCTGCTGGCAATCGAAGTTCGATTCGACGTGCGTTTAATGACGTTGAACAAGCACTCAATCAAGGACACATTGTGTGTATATTCCCGGAAGGCAAACTGACAACAGACGGTGAGATCCATGAGTTTATGCGTGGGATTGATATTATTTTGCGTCGCAGCCCGGTACCAGTGATCCCGATGGCATTAAAAGGGCTATGGGGCAGTTACTTTAGCCGAGCTAAAGGACGAGCCTGTAAAGGCATACCTTCTCGTTTCTGGTCTAAATTGGAAATCGAAGCCGGTGAGCCTGTCATGGCGACCGAGGCCACCGCAAAGGTTATGTACGACAAGGTGCGGGCTTTGCGTGGTGACTGGCGCTAACACACTCAAGTAAAAGCGATGACAACAGGCGTTCAGGTAAACTGAACATATGTTCAAATCATTAAGACAAACTGATCGTAAAGGTGCGTTATACTACCACCTTCGCAACCAACAACGAATACCGCACTTTGAACAGAAATCGCATTGTTTTTGGCTTGGCACTGCTTTTGTGCCTGACGCCGTTCGTTTCCTCTCCAATCGCCCTTGTCATTGGCTTCTTACTGACGAGCTTTGGTTTCGTACCCCAAGAGTTGCCCCTTGGCAGTATTACTAAAAAATTGCTGTCCTACTCTATCATTGGCTTGGGTTTTGGAATAAATTTTCAACAGGCACTGGCCGTTACATCTGACGGCATTGGACTTATCATTGCCACGATTCTAGGTACATTGATCATCGGTTCTGTGATTGCGAAAGTGATTAAGCTTGAGACAACCACTGCGTATTTGATTTCGTCAGGTACGGCGATTTGTGGAGGCAGCGCAATTGCCGCTGTCGCGCCAGCAATCAAAGCCAAAGATGAACAGATTGCGTTGGCACTGGCTACCGTCTTTGTACTCAACTCACTTGCACTGTTTATCTTCCCGGTCATTGGACATGCGTTAAATTTGGATCAACACACTTTTGGTACTTGGGCTGCGATTGCAATCCATGATACATCATCGGTGGTTGGTGCCGCGTCCGCATACGGTGAGGAGGCACTGACTACGGCGACTACGCTTAAGTTAGCCCGAGCATTGTGGATCATACCTGTTGCGTTGGTGAGTGCGATCATATTTTCCCGAGGAATAAAGAGAGTGGCAAGAAGAAGTTAGTGATTCCCTACTTTATTTTTTGGTACTGCGCTGCTATTGCATTCAGTGATTTTTTCCCACAATTCGAGATAGCTTATGACAGCATCTTTATGATTGCTAAAAAATCGTTGGTGATCTGCTTGTTTTTGATTGGATGCAGTATATCGATTGGAAAGTTAAAAGCAGCCGGAGCTAAGCCACTTCTATTTGGCGTAAGTTTGTGGGTGTTAATTTCGACCACGTCATTGAGCTGGCTAGTGTTAAGTTAGTGCCTGTTAGTCTTGGCGTGGTTTAGTACCGCTTTGATGGACGAAAACCAACGCCACAGCAACTAAAAATGCGGTTAGCTCAGCTAAAGAACGAGCTAATCCATCACTACTAAACGCAACACCAATTTGCAGTAAAACGGCCGCAGCCAGCACCACTTTAATCATAATGAATCTTATGCCTTTCTTGCTCACACAGAGGCTTTATTATGATTCATAGTTATAAGGTTGCGAAATTCCCTTTGTGACTAATACATAGCGAAATTGACTAATATGAGTTACGCGTGTTTCGTACCCACTCTCGAACCGCAGCGCGCGAGATTTTAATTCCACTCTGAAGTAACGAATCGGGCATCAGATAATACGCAATCGGCCACTTAAATTTTTCGAGCTTTTGCTGCAGTGCCTGTTGATACGCTTGGTCTGCAAGCAATGCTTCCGCTTGAATCACTGCAATGGGACGTTGTCCGTACTCCTGATCGTCAACGGGAATAACGATAGTCTGAACAACCCCTTCAATTTGATTTAGTACCGCTTCTATCTCTTCACAATGTACGTTTTCACCACCAGAGATAAACAAGTTATCAGCTCGACCGATAATCTTCAGTTCTTCCCCCTGCCACTCGCCTAAATCTTTGCTATCAAACCAGCCATGTTGATCAACCAACGCAGTTAAGTGTCCCTGATAGAAATAACCAGACGCCAGAGTTTGGCCACCAATGAAGATACGCTGATCAACCAGTTGAACTTCCCGATTCATCAACACATGACCAGCATTACTCCGCGAGTCAACTTGCTTAGCAGTCACGGTTGAAGCCGCTTCTGTCATCCCGTAACCGAGCCAGGTTTCTATCCCTTTGTCCGATGCGCTGATCGCCAGTTCATGAGGGACGTGACTGCCACCAAGCAGTACATGCGTTAATGACAGAGACACAGCGTCCTCGAGTAAGCGTTTAAGCTGAGTCGCCACTAAAGAAGCATGTGAAACACCGCAGATGTCTTCCGCCAGTGAGCCCTTACCAACTTTTAATACTGCGCCAGCAAAAAGCCAGCGATAAACAATTGCTAACCCAGACACATGATAAAGGGGCAGCGACAATAACCAAGTATCTTGCTCAGTATAAGTAAGCTCTCTCAATAACCCTTGCGCCGAAGCAAAGTGTTGTCGATGCGTATGAACCACCGCTTTGGGTACCCCTGTCGAACCAGAGGTAAAAACAATGGAAGCAAAGTTATCATGATAATAATGACTGGTAGCATCACCGACAGTTGCTGAATGAGGTTGACTATTTGCACTCAAGCCTACTGCTACTGGTGTTGATAGTACGTGACAATCTAATGTCACCAGCGCCTCTGACGAGCACTCACGTTGGTTATCGCTATCACTTGCAAACCATACAAACCTGGTTTGATGTGGTTTATAGAGCGTTTGCAATTTACTTTGCAGAGCCCCCGTTGGCTGCGGCATCGTCAGCGCCCCTATTGCGCCAATTTGCTGAGCAGCGAGATAAAACAACAATGTCTCCGGTTGGTTTTTCCCAACCAAAGTCACCACATCACCACGTTTGACGCCTTGCTCAATCAGATAGTGCGCATATTGGTCGATAAGTGACGCCAGCTGTTGCCAATCCATCACGCCAGTTGGCGTCTCATACGCAATAGAAAAAGGGCTCACTTGAGCCCAATATTTCCATGGTGCAGTTTCAACAGAATCTAAGCTGATTGCCACACTAACTCCTGCTCTGAAAGCGGAATAACTGGAAGCTCACACTTCGGCCATGTTTGTTGTAATTGTGCTTTAAACAAACCAATAGTATCGAGCCCTGGAACTTGGTCCGGTAACTGCCATTGAGCCAAGCGTGCAAGTTGAGTCAAGCCGATACTGGATTCTAAACTTGAGCTTATCACTGCTTTCATACCCAATGATTTGGCTTTTTCAATCAGTTTAATACAAAACTCAACCGAACCAATCAAAGTGGGTTTAATGATAATCGCTTTAACACCAGTGAGTTCTTCTAAACTGAAATCTTCACGTCGAACTGCATCTTGTAACGTCTCGTCCCACGCTATCGCGATACCTGTATCAATCGCAAACGATAAGCTGTCGCCAGGGGAACGGCAAGGCTCTTCAAGAAAAGCGATTCTTTGCCGTAGTGAAGGCGTGACATATTTAGCAAACTGCTGTGCTTTCTCAAGCGTCCAAGCACGATTAGCATCTAAACGTAATGTCAGCTGCGGAATGGATTCTAGAAACAGATTGACCAGCATACCGTCCCGAATGGGTTCGTAGAGCCCCACTTTCACTTTGGCAACTTTTTCACCGTCCATCTCATGGAGTTTAGGGATCAGTTCATCAGGATCGCCGGTACATAGAGGCGCAGTCTGGTAGTGACCTTCTTTTGGCAGCCCACTGGTTAATTCAAGTTGCGCCATTGATAAACCAAACGCGACCGATGGATACATGTTGGCATAATCGACTGGTAGATCAGCGACCCAACGTTCTGCTTGAGATTGCAGCTGAATACCCGCCTCTTCGGTGCCTTCAAGGCTAAATCCCTGTAAGGGCGCTACTTCTCCATATCCACAACGTTCGCCATCAGATAACTCTAGGATATAACCCGTTCGCTCTGTGAGCTTGTTATCACGTAATATGACACCACTGTCCATTGGCAGACAGTAGCGGTAGATTTTCGCTTTACGCATCATTCGTTTTCCTGAGCAATACCACACAAACCAAGTTGCACTTATGATTTATAAGTCAGCAACTTGGGATGAATAACATCAGGGAAGTTGGCTGACTTCCCTTTTGTATTGGTTAAGGGTTGCGAGGGAATTTATCAAAGTCTGGACGACGTTTCTCGTTGAAGGCATTGCGTCCTTCTTGGCCTTCGTCCGTCATGTAGAACATCATGGTCGCGTTACCCGCTAACTCTTGCAGGCCTGCCTGGCCATCACAGTCAGCGTTTAATGCGGCTTTAAGACAACGTAATGCCATTGGACTATGTTGCAATACCTCGCGGCACCAACGAACGGTCTCCTTCTCCAACTCATCGAGAGGGACAACCGTGTTCACTAAGCCCATGTCTAATGCTTCTTTTGCATCATAAAAACGGCAAAGGAACCAGATCTCACGTGCTTTTTTCTGACCAACAATGCGTGCCATGTAAGACGCACCCCAGCCACCGTCAAACGAGCCGACTTTAGGTCCCGTTTGACCAAATTGTGCATTTTCAGCGGCAATCGTTAAGTCACACATCATGTGCAAAACATGGCCACCACCCACAGCCCAACCCGCTACCGACGCAATCACTGGTTTTGGACACGTGCGAATATCACGCTGGAAATCTAATACGTTAAGATGGTGTGTACCTTGATCGTCTTTGTAACCACCGTAATCACCACGAATTTTTTGGTCACCGCCAGAGCAGAACGCATCTTCACCTAAACCAGTTAATACAATAACGCCAACAGCGGAGTCATAACGTGCGTCTGCGAGCGCGTCGATCATCTCCTTCACGGTTTGTGGACGGAACGCATTACGCACCTGTGGACGTGCAATCGTGATTTTAGCGATGCCATCTTCTGACTTATGATAATGAATATCCTCATATTTATCGCTGCAATCTTGCCATTTTACCGGAGCGTATAGTTCTTCTTCAGAAATGCCTACTGTTTTTGCCATGGTGGTTTCCATTGTTATTGTTGATCTCGTTAAGGTTATTGATCTTGCAACAATGTGTTGTTGCGTTGACCAAAACGAGAGTGAATTGTCTGTTGTATTTGTATCGCAAACGCTTCTGGTTGCTCTAAGTGAACATTATGTCCCGCACCTTCCACTTGGCGATACATCAACCCGCTGGATTGAGCCAGTTGACTGAATTTTTTGTCGTTTACTCCACAAAGGTAGCAAATTGGTATCGGTTGTCGCTGCAAAGCGGGCAATAAATCAGACTGCTTTGCCAATGACGTCGCCATCAGCATCGTTGCGACAGCCGCACCAAGGTTAGCACTTCGTTTGGCAATCAGTGTTTGTCTTTGCTCATGGTTTAGTGAAGAAAACACCGGTTGTTGATACCAATCGCTCAAAACATCTCCAAGCGCTTCAGTTTCAAAGCGCTGCGCCCAACGACGATCATTATCTAACCTGGCTTGCTTATCTGACTCTTTTTGTAGCCCGAAGTTTCCCCCTTCAACAATCGCTCCGCAAATATTGAGATCAGAAAAGCAGTCATTAGCAATTCCGTGCATCGTAATCCGGCCACCCATTGAGTAACCAATCAAGATTAGCGGTTGCTGATAAGAGAACAAAGAAGACAGCGTGGTGTGTATGCGTTGACAACAATCCTGTAAATCTTGGCACAAAGTCGCTTGACTGCCGCCATGCCCAGGGAGATCTATGGTGACGCATTCAAACTGCGGTAACGCTTTAATGCACGCTTGCCAATCTTGTCCGCTACCCAGTAAACCATGTAAAAACACCAAGGTAGGCAAAGTACTACCTTGATGCTTTTGGGTTGCGGGATAACGTTCAAAATAAAGCATGTAAGCGGATATTAAACGCCTTCATCAACTGAGCAGCTTGTTGGGGCGGGGTTTGAACTTCAACGACCAATGTTCCTTGACCATGTTCCAGATGTTCAGAGACGCGATTTTGATATTCTGTCAGAGTCGATGGCCGTTGATATAACAGGCCAAACTGTTTAGCGGCGTACTCAAAATGAAAACCGTGCGGCATTTGGTAGTAGGTTTCGCGCTGCTCTGACGGCACAGGCAGCATGTCAAAAATCGCTCCCCCGTCGTTGTTTGTTATCACAATCACCGTTGGCTGGTGGTGATGGCGAAACAAGGCTAACGAGTTTAGATCATACAATGCGGCGGTATCTCCAAGGAAGATCAGCAATGGTTTGCCACGGGAACGCTGCACACCAGCAGCAGTGGCCAACAAACCATCGATACCTGAAGCCCCGCGATTAGTGAACACATCGGTCGCCTCTAGCTTGGCAAACATATCCACCAAGCGAACAAACAAACTATTGCCAAGAAACAGATCCACGTTTGAGGCTCGCTTGGCAACGTCAGCAGCAAGCAAAAGTTCATTGAGAGCATCGGTTTCAGGCTGCATTTCGTCTGATATTTTATGTGTAACCTGCGAAACCTCCTTCGCCAACGCATTCGCCCAACCATATTGAGAGACAGAGTTAAGAGAATGGGCATTAATCGCAGTAGAAATCCAGCGTTGAGGCGTGGTTACCCAATGCAGTTGAGGAAGATGACTTTGATTGTTTCTGCTGGCGCAGTCAGCAACATACCAGTAATGAATATTGCGACCTTGCTGACGTTGAGAAACGTGTGCCTCCATCCAAGCATTTAAACGCTTCGACACGATGCGGCTGCCAAACTGAATGATAAGTTCACAATCATTGAGCTGTTGGGCAAGCTTCGGAATTTGCAGCCACAAGTCGTAATGTGACCAATGTGAGCTCACGCCACTTTGAGGATCTGAAAAAACTGGCCATCCCAACTTTTCGGCAAATTGCTTCGCAGAGAGGGCCTCTTCCAACGTAACACTGCCAATAACTACGATGCCTTTCGCATCCATAAACGACGGAATATCATCCATAAACGACGGAATATCATCCACAGAGGTACGGGTTAATTGTCGTGTATACGTTTCATTGTCAGTTTTCCATACCGCCACAGAATCCAGATAACGTTGATACTGTGTTTTCGAACCATCGGAATATAGAGGCTCAGGGAAGGCGCAGTTAATATGCACCGCTCCACCGCGTTGTTGTTGACGAAACATGACGTCATCAACGGAAGTCAACACCCAGTTGAGCGGTGTGTCTAGCGTTGGGCTGGGTAAATATAAACTGGCAGAAACATGATGAGAAAAAATACCCGGCTGTTCAATCGCTTGATTCGCGCCACATCCGACTAACTCTCGCGGACGATCCGCCGTTAACAATATGAGCTTTTCGCCAGTTAGCTTCGCCTCTGCAACCGCAGGGAGTAGGTTTGCTACCGCCGTACCCGACGTGACAATGACCGCGACGGGCGCTTTACTTGCTTTCGCCAAACCCAGCGCCATAAAACCCAGCCCGCGCTCATCATAATGCGTATGGAGCGTGAAATTCGGTTGAGCTGCGGCTTCTAATGTTAACGGTGTAGACCGTGAACCAGGTGCAATACAGACATGATTAACGCCAAACCGACTCAATTCTAGTAACAGCGTTTCGGACCAAATACGGTTTAACACCGCTTGATCGGCGTTCATGATGCCACTCCAATCGGTGGATGATCGGAAATTAACGTCGATAATGTCGACATTTTTTTATCCAGCTCGGCCCATTCATGTTCAGCAACCGATCCTGGTACGATACCAGCGCCTGCGAACAAGTGGACTTGTTCACCTTGAACCAGAGCACTTCTTATTGCGACACAAAACTCTGCACGCTCATGGCTAATGTACCCCATGGATCCAGCGTACCAACCACGAGCAAATGGTTCATTGTCCAAGATAAACTGCATGGACGCTTCGCGTGGTAGCCCCGCCACGGCGGCTGTGGGTTGCAGAGCAGACAACAACTGGACACCATTGATATCCGCTTTCAAACTCGCATGAATACTGCGCTTGAGGTGCTGGACCTTACGCAACCGGACTAAACGCGGTTCTTTTTCTACATCAACGACTTCTGAATGTGGCGACAAACGTTCAATAATATCATCAACCACATACTGATTTTCGTTCAGGTTTTTTGCATCCTTTGACAACCAATTGGCCAGTTCCATATCTTGTATCGCGTTTTCACCCCGCCCGATAGTGCCAGCAAGTGCCTCCGTCTCAAGTTCACACCCAACACGAGAATAAAGGCGCTCTGGTGTCGAGCCCATAAAACTGTGCTTACTGTCTAGACTCATTAAGAAGTGAAAACTGTGATGATTGCTTTGAGAACTTGCTTTAAGCAGTTGCGCAGCACTCAGTTCAGTGTCCAGTTGAAGCGTAGAGCGGCGCGCCAATACGACCTTCTTAAACGCGTTATTTTCAATGCCCTTTAGCACTTTATCCACGAGTTGTGTCCACTGAGGCTGACTCGGTGAATGCACAACAGAGCGGATATGCACCGAAATAGGCGCGACTGACATGACATCACCAAGCAATTTTTTCAAACCAGCTAATGTGCGGGCTTTATCACTACTGACATTCACCGCAAGTGACCATTGTTGATCAAATCGAATCAGTTCTATTTGCGGTAGGAAAAAGAACGAGCGCATACAACGTCGATTCTTTTCATGCTGACCATCGAACGAGCGCCCACCCCAAATCCTTTGCCCTTCACCAAGAATGGCATAAGCAGGACTAGGCTCAACAAAGGTATGTAACTGACCCAACGCAACAACCTCTTCACGAGTATCACGGGATTGCCAGTAAAACTTGGGAAAAAGTGGTTGAGCGTCAAGCCAATCAATTAAAGAGAAATTTGGTTTCTCGCGAAGAGGCTCTACTAGGCGTATCGGATTGCCCTGGGTTTGCTGAACTCGCTCGATTATTTTCGTTACGGCTTGATGAAACTCTGACAAATCAACCTCGAAGTATGTGAGGATAAAAGGTAACTAACGGCTACTCTAAGTTTAGACCCGAAGCAAATCAAGGTCATATACTATCTTTTGTTGCACGTCGTGATCGTAACTGAACAAAAACTAGCCATCAATTGGATAATTCACAGATATATATTCTATTAAAAAACAATTTCCTGTATTTTAATAAAGAAATTAACGAATTTTTAGGAATCAAACAATGCAAAATGTCGGGATGTCGTCAAAACTCGATAATGTCTGCTATGACATTAGGGGGCCAGTACTCAAACATGCTAAACGCATGGAGGAAGAGGGGCATAAAATCCTAAAATTAAATATCGGTAATCCCGCCCCATTTGGTTTTGATGCCCCTGATGAGATTTTAGTTGACGTTATCCGAAATTTGCCAACTTCTCAGGGTTATGTTGATTCCAAAGGCATATACTCCGCGCGTAAAGCGGTGGTGCAGCATTACCAACGTAAAGGCATCCGTTCTCTCGACGTTGAAGACGTCTATGTGGGTAACGGTGTGTCTGAGTTGATCATGATGTCTATGCAAGCGTTGCTTAATAACGGTGATGAAATGCTTATTCCAGCACCAGATTACCCACTATGGACAGCATCGGTCGCGCTGTCGGGTGGTAAGCCTGTGCATTACATCTGCGATGAACAATCTGATTGGTACCCTGACTTAGACGACATCAAAAGCAAAATTACCCCAAAAACACGTGGCATCGTACTGATAAACCCTAACAACCCAACAGGTGCGGTTTATAGCCGAGATTTCTTACTTGAAGTCATTGAAATTGCTCGGAAGCATAATCTGATCATTTTCGCTGACGAGATCTACGATAAAGTTCTTTACGATGGTGCGACACACACGTCTGTTGCAACGCTAACAGAAGACGTGTTGGTTATGACATTCAATGGTCTTTCTAAAGCCTACCGTGTATGTGGCTTTCGTGGTGGCTGGATGTTTCTCACTGGGCCAAAGCACTTAGCAAAAGAGTATGTGAGCGGTTTAGAACTGCTTTCCTCTATGCGTTTATGTGCCAATGTCCCAATGCAACATGCCATTCAAACTGCACTTGGTGGCTATCAGAGTATTAATGAACTGATACTTCCGGGCGGAAGGCTACTCGAACAGCGCAATCGAGCCTATGAGCTGATTACTCAAATTCCAGGGATTTCTTGTGTCAAACCAAAAGGCGCAATGTACCTATTCCCTAAAATTGATACCAAGATGTACAACATTAAGAACGACCAGAAAATGGTGCTGGATTTCTTACAACAGGAAAAAGTTCTGCTTGTACAGGGTTCAGGGTTTAACTGGCCTAAACCAGATCATTTCCGAATCGTCACATTACCGCATGTCGAAGATTTGGAAATTGCGATTGGTCGCTTTGAGCGTTTCTTACAAACTTATAGCCAATGATACTCATAGCCCCTACAGCAATAGCTGGTAGTAATTAGTGCCGAACTCTCATATGCTTAGAGGAGCTCACAACGAGCTCCTTTTTTACACCAGAAACGGAGGAAGCAATGAAAGAAAGCCATTTTTTTGCTCACTTGGCACGAATGAAGCTAATCCAACGCTGGCCTTTGATGCGCTCTGTATCTCCAGAGAATGTTTCTGAGCATAGTTTGCAAGTGGCGTTTGTCGCGCATGCCTTAGCGCTGATCAAAAACAAAAAATTCGGCGGTGCTCTTAACCCAGAGCGAATTGCGCTGCTTGCGATGTACCATGATTCCAGTGAAGTTCTGACAGGCGATTTGCCCACTCCAGTCAAATACTACAGCCCTGAAATCGCGAAGGAATATAAGAAGATAGAATCAGCGGCAGAGCAAAAACTCCTATTGATGCTTCCAGAAGAGTTCCAAGACGATTTTGCCCCCTTCCTCCTCTCCCATTCTGCACATGAAGAAGACGCAAAGATTGTCAAACAAGCGGACTCCATTTGTGCTTACCTCAAGTGTTTGGAAGAGCTCAGTGCCGGAAATCACGAATTTGCTTTGGCGAAGAAACGTCTTGATATCACACTACAGGAACGAAAAACGCCAGAGATGGAATACTTCCTGACCACTTTCGCGCCAAGTTTTGAACTGTCATTAGACGAAATCAGTTAGCTTTCAGCGTACGGAGAAACACGTGTTATTTGAACTGCATGAACGATGGCAAGAACGCCACGATGATGAACATAAAATCCGTCGCGACGATCATCGTAGTCCCTATCAGCGTGACAGAGCTCGGATTCTGCACTCGGCCGCTTTTCGTCGCCTACAGGCTAAGACCCAGGTTCACGGTACTAGCCTAGAAGATTTCCATCGTACCCGCCTCACCCATTCACTAGAGGCGGCGCAATTGGGGACAGGCATCGTTGCACAACTCAAGAAAAAGCAGCCCGAATTTCGCGAGCTACTGCCGTCAGATAGCTTGATTGACTCGCTCTGTCTCGCCCATGATATTGGCCATCCGCCATACGGGCACGGTGGAGAAGTCGCGTTAAATTATATGATGCGAGACCATGGCGGATTTGAAGGCAACGCACAAACGTTTCGTATCGTCACGCAGCTCGAGCCCTACACAGAGCACTTTGGCATGAACTTATCGCGCAGAACCTTACTTGGATTGATGAAATACCCTGCTCTCATCAGCCAAACTCGCTCTGCTCGCTTACCGGTTCCCGCAGAGCATCAGCGCAAGCTAAAAGCAAAGCAATGGGCTCCGGCAAAAGGCATCTACGACTGCGACAAAGGCTTGTTTGATTGGGTCATCGCACCACTTACAGAGAAGGACAAAACTCAGCTCAGTCAAATGCGCGGTCAGCCGGGTTCGGATTTCGAGCATAGCAAAACGCGCTTTAAATCACTCGATTGTTCGATTATGGAGTTAGCGGATGACATTGCGTATGGTGTTCACGACTTAGAAGATGCGATCGTGCTTGGCATGGTCACTCGTCAGCAGTGGCAAGAAGGCGCAGCCAGTCAACTTGCTGATTGCGGTGATTACTGGTTCGAGACGCACATAGACTCGATTGGCCAAATGTTGTTTAGTGGTAAGCATCATGAAAGAAAAGATGCGATTGGCGGGATGGTTAATGCGCTGCTGACAAGTGTATCCATTCAGGCGGTAGACGCATCGTTCGACAATCCATTATTGTCTTGGAATGCATGCCTCGCCCCGCAAACCACCAACGCACTAGAAACACTCAAAAGCTTCGTCAGCCAGTACGTTATTCAAGTGCCTCAAGTCCAAATAGTCGAATACAAAGGGCAACAAATCATTATGGATATCTTTGAGGCTTTAACCGCAGACCCTGAGCGTTTACTACCAATACACACCAAGGAACTGTGGTGTCATGCGGTTACAGACAGTGAAAAAATGAGAGTCATCGCTGACTATATTTCCGCAATGACGGATGGGCACGCCCAAAAACTGCATCGTCAGTTATTCTCATCGATAGCATTGTAAGCGGTTGAGCGTGTGATTAGCTCACTCTTTCAAGTAATTTTTTTCGAATACGCCTGGAGGCATCTGGGCGATTTGGAACTCAATCATCTTCTCAAATGCCGTGAGTAAAGGACTGAAATCACGACTGGGCTCTATCAACCTTAAGGCATGAAAACCCGCCTCAACCGTTGATAAACTGCTATCAGATGGTGCCTTACGGATCGTGTAATGACCATGTAGCGTGTCTGGTAACTTTACGGTTGGTAAGTGATGTAAGTTACGTGACAATTGCCACATCTTGTAGGCTTTCTTCCACGTTCCATCAAGCAAGATAAGTCGAATTTTTTTGCCTTGGCGCACACTAGAATCAAGCTCTGATAAGCACACAGAGTGCTCTGAAGGATAGAGGATAAAATGATCATATTTATCATCGGCCAGCCACTGATTTAGCAACGGGTGTTCGGAAAAATCTTCCCCGACGATACAGGTACATGTCTTTAAGCTTAATTTTAGAATCCGAGCCGTACCAAGGGGGCGGTGCTCTTCACTCCTGTGCTGAAGAATGATAAGTTCAACAGCGCTATCTAGCGGTACAATCCATCGGCAAATACAGGCTTTGCGTGATTTTCCACATTGAGAACAATAACGAGACATAGAGTGAACCTTTATACTTTGCTGACCATCATCAGCGTTATCTGCTTAGCACTTCAATTTGAGCCTATGGCAAGCTTAGCCGAGTGGCACAGTTACCATATACGTCACGGTGAGTGGTGGCGGATCGTAACAGGAAACTTAACTCATACCAACTTTGCGCATTTAGCCATGAACCTCGCCGGCTTATGGGTCATAGGTTTCATTTTCCGCCCAAGTACACGTAATTTTGCTATTGTATTTTTTCTTCTGTGCCTGTTGGTTGGGGGACTCAATCTCTTCAGTAGTCTCTCAATATACGTTGGACTGTCTGGTGTATTGCACGGTCTTTTTGGTTTCTGGGCACTGAGAGAAGTATTTGAGGGCAGAAGAAGCAGTTTACTTCTGGTACTTGGTCTGATGGCAAAAGTCGCTTGGGAGCAGTTCTATGGCCCTTCTAGCAGCACCGCTGCGATGATAGGGGCAAAGGTTGCGGTTGATGCTCATCTGTTTGGGGCATTAGGTGGGCTAGGAATGGCTTTAGTGGAGAAGGGCCTCCATCGTCGCCTATTCGGTTAATTTCAGCCCATTTTCGATCTCACTCCCGAACCACATAAAGCAAGGTTCGGGAAAATTGAAACTCAAACGATAAACATCGAGTTAAAGCAAAATGCGTCCTTGGTTTTTCTCGATTGTCGCTGCGCCAATGCCTTTTACGTTCGTTAGATCACTGATAGCCTCAAATGGGCCATGCTCATTGCGGTAATCAACAATACTCTGAGCTTTGCTGTCACCAATCCCTTTTAGCAAGCTCGCAATTTCTTCCGCAGACGCCGTATTTACATTTACTGTGATTTCGATGCCTTCATATTTGTCATCCTTCGTATCCGCAGTAGCCATACTAAACGGTGCGAAAATACATAAACACAAAGTTAAAATCCATTTCATATTAAACATATACTCTCCTAATTAGTGTTGAATCGCTCCTGCATCCACAGGCACAAAAAACGTGCGCACTAATCTAGATAAAGCAAATGAATCATTGAAGTTTTTCTGTGCAAAAATAAAACGGGTCGCTGATACGACCCGTTTTATTCAACATGCAAATTACATCGAAAACGCTTAGTTGCTCACAACAAAGTACTCAATGTCAGTATTGGCACGTAGCACCGACAACACTGAAGAAAGGTCTTGCTGTGAAGAAGAACGCTGCATTTGTTGAGCAACTTGTTGCTCAACCGTCGCATCGAGTTCTGACTTCACGCCGTCAAGCTCAACAATCACGATGTTACCTTCCGCATCCTTCGACTGGCCATACACTGGCTTGTCATCGACTGGTTTTGCCATGGCAAATACCGTCGCGGCAAGAGGAGAACGGCGGTCAACAGTTTCTTGTTCACCAAACGCAAGGTTATTTTTAGCTAATACGTCTGTATTACCGTCATTAAGTGCAGCAACGACTTGAGTACCAAGCTCTAGCGCAGCTTGCTCACCTTTTACGCGAGACAACTCAGTAACAACTTGCTCTTTAACTTCCTCAAGAGGTAATACGGTTTCGTCACGTGTCTCTTCAACACGTACAACAACGATGTGTTCTGGAGCAACTTCAATCGCTTCAGAGTTGAGACCGTCTTCTTTCACTTCAGGACTCATGATGGCTTGCATCACATCTGGATTGCGCAGAACTTCTGGCGCATCTTGTTGAGAAATAAAGTCCGTTGTTTTCACTTCTTGGCCAATCGCCTGTGAAGCATCGTACAGTGAATCAGGGAATTCAAAAGCAACTCGTTCTAGTTCACTTTGTAGCTCGTAGAACTTATCGACTGCTCGCTGATCAACCAACTCTTGCTTGATTTCAGCAGAGACTTCGTCGAAAGGCTTAGCGACTGCACCTTTTAACTCTTCAAGTTTAATGATGTGGTAGCCAAAATCAGACTTAACCAAGCCAGACATATCACCTGGTTGCTTCAGAGCAAATGCAGCTTCTTCAAACGCTGGATCCATGACATCTCGCTCAATCCAACCTAAATCACCGCCACTTTCAGAGCTACCAATGTCATCCGACTTTTCTTTCGCAAGTGTCGCAAAATCTGCACCGTTGTTTAGCTCGTCTAAAATCGCTTGTGCTTTTGCTTCGTCATCACCCTCAACCAAGATATGCGCTACGCGACGCTGTTCATCAGTTGAGTACTTACTTAGGTGTTCGTCGTAGTATTTCTTCACTTCGTCGTCAGAAATCTGAATCTGATCTTTCAAAGCCTGCGCTGATAGCTCAATGTAAGCAACCTTCGCTTGCTCTGGACGAGTAAAGTTATCAGGGTTGGCCTTATAGAATTGCTCAATTTCTTCGTCTGTCAGTTTGACATTTTTGGCAAATTCTTCCAGATCGATAGCTACCGTACGAATGTCACGAGTTTGAGTAAACAGTTTACCTTCGGCTTGTACTTCACCAGGTAAAGTAAATTCGCTGGTTTGAAGTGCATTCAACAACTGTTCACGAACAAGTTCACGACGCATGTACTCAGCAAACGTATCAGGAGAGAAACCAGCGCGACGAAGAGAAGCTTGGTAGATGTCTTGGTCGAATTGTCCGTTTGATTGGAACTGAGGCATTTCTAGAATCATTTTACGCACTTGTGTATCACTGATTCTTAGACCTAACGCTTCTGCTTGCTGATCTAACAATACGTCGTTAATCATACGATCAAGAACGGATTTGCGGAAAGAGGCAACATACGCTGGGTCTGCCAGCATCTGAGAGAAGTAGTCACCCAGTTGAGCTTGCATACGATTGCGCTCGTTTTGGTATGCCATCTCGAATTCTCCACGAGGGATATCGGTATTGCCCACTTTCGCCGCAGAGTTGTTGCTACCGCCAACAATGTAGCTGCCTACACCTGCAAATACGAAAGACAGGATGATAAGCCCAAGGATAATTTTGACCGCGATGCTATTTACGCCTTCGCGTAGTCGATCCATCATAATTTAACTGCTCTCCACAATTGAAGCATATGGCTTCTACTAGAAAATATAATCACGCGATAATACCAGAAAAAGAAATGCGCATCAGTATGATGCGCATAATTTAAGAAAGTTCGGCTCGAAGTTTGTAAATTTTTGTTCGAAACAGATTGTTTGAGCAAAAGTTATTCAAATAGCCAATTGTAGAGTCAACGCTCGACTTACTAATCTTAGTTTAGAGATTAGTTACAAGAAGATTAGTTACAAGCGTCTTTTAAGGCTTTACCCGCTTTGAAAGCAGGTACTTTTGCTTCTGCGATTTGAATTTCTTCACCCGTTTTTGGGTTACGGCCTGTACGCGCTGCACGAGTACGAACACTGAATGTACCAAAACCAACTAGCGCCACTTGGTCACCAGTTTGAAGCGTACCACTTACCGCTTCGATGAATGCGTCTAGAGCACGGCCCGCTGACGCTTTAGAAATGTCTGCATTTTCTGCGATTTGTTCTACTAATTGAGTTTTATTCACTGTGTATTCCCCTTTGTGCCATCTGTGATTTTATTTTGTGATGACTTTCGTTCCATAAATAATAATTTTAGCTTCGCCCCTTATCCTTCAAGGCTGAGAGCTGTCCAAACTAACTTAGCGTCCAAAAAAAACGCTGACAAGCCTTTTTAAGCTTATCAGCGCAAACTTTTACTTATTTTTGCTGCATATCACTATTTTTCGATTGCAAACTCAACGCCTGCCGGGTCTCGCTCTAATGCAACTTTTAAGACTTCGTCAATCCACTGCACCGGAATGACCTTGAGATCCGCGATAACGTTGTCTGGAATCTCTTCCAAATCACGCTCGTTATCTTTAGGGATCAGTACCGTTTTAATGCCACCACGGTGTGCCGCAAGTAACTTTTCTTTAAGACCACCAATTGGCAATACTTCACCACGCAAGGTGATCTCACCAGTCATCGCAACTTCTGCTTTTACTGGGTTACCCGTCAAGCTCGATACAAGCGCAGTACACATTGCGATACCTGCACTTGGGCCATCTTTTGGTGTTGCGCCTTCAGGCACGTGGACATGAATGTCACGCTTCTCATAGAAATCGTTGTTGATTCCAAGCTTTTCTGCACGAGAGCGTACTACCGTCATTGCTGCTTGAATCGACTCTTGCATCACATCACCCAGAGAGCCAGTTTGCGTTAGCTTGCCTTTACCTGGCATCGATTGTGTTTCGATAGTAAGTAAGTCCCCACCGACCTCTGTCCAAGCTAAGCCTGTTACTTGTCCAATTCGGTTGCTTTCATCCGCCTTGCCGTAATCGAAACGTTGAACACCTAAGTACTCTTTTAGGTTATCCATAGTAACGGTGACTGACTTAATGTCTTTATCCAACAAGATATTTTTCACTGCTTTACGACAAATTTTAGAGATTTCACGCTCTAGGTTACGCACACCAGCTTCACGGGTGTAGTAACGGATAATGCCGATAATCGCTGAGTCCTCGAGAATAATTTCATTCGGTTTCAAACCATTACGCTGTACCTGTTTGTCAACCAAGTGGCGTTTCGCAATGTTAAGTTTTTCGTCTTCGGTATAACCAGATAGACGAATCACTTCCATACGGTCGAGTAGCGGCCCAGGTATATTCATCGAGTTTGACGTAGCAACAAACATCACGTCAGAGAGATCGTAGTCTACTTCTAAGTAATGATCGTTAAACGAGTTATTCTGTTCAGGATCGAGCACTTCAAGTAATGCAGATGACGGATCGCCACGCATATCCGATGCCATTTTGTCGATTTCATCCAATAGGAATAATGGGTTTTTCACCCCTACTTTCGACATTTTCTGGATAAGTTTACCCGGTAGTGAACCGATGTAAGTACGACGGTGACCGCGAATTTCCGCTTCATCTCGCACACCACCCAGCGCCATACGAACGTACTTACGACCCGTAGCAGACGCAATCGAGCGGCCAAGAGAAGTCTTACCGACACCCGGAGGACCAACAAGACAAAGGATCGGACCTTTCAGTTTGTTGATACGGTTTTGTACCGCCAAATATTCGAGAATACGCTCTTTTACACGCTCTAAACCGTAGTGATCTTCGTTAAGAATTTCTTCCGCTTTTGCTAGGTTTTTCTTCACTTTTGAGCGTTTTGCCCAAGGTACGCTGACCATCCAATCGATGTAGCTACGAACCACTGTCGCTTCTGCAGACATTGGAGACATCATCTTAAGCTTCTGTAGCTCTTGTTCTGTCTTCTCGCGTGCTTCTTGCGGCATTTTTGATTCTTCGATTTTTTTCTGCAGCGTTTCAAACTCATCTGGCGCGTCTTCCATCTCACCAAGTTCTTTCTGAATCGCTTTCATTTGCTCATTCAGATAGTACTCTCGCTGAGATTTTTCCATTTGTTTTTTAACGCGACCACGAATGCGTTTTTCAACTTGTAGCAGATCGATCTCCGACTCCATTTGGCCCATAAGGAATTCCAAACGTTCGGTCACATCAACAATTTCTAGAACTTGTTGTTTATCGACAAGCTTTAATGGCATATGCGCTGCGATGGTATCGGCCAGGCGAGCAGCTTCATCAATCCCATTGAGTGATGTAAGCACTTCCGGTGGGATCTTTTTATTGAGCTTAATGAAGCCTTCAAACTGGTTAATCGCGCTACGCACTATAACTTCTTGCTCACGCTCATCTAACTCTGGCGTGACGACAAACTCAGCCTCAGCAAGGAAGAAGTCACTCTCTTTGAAGTGATTTATTTTGGCACGCTGTTGACCTTCAACCAACACTTTTACCGTACCATCAGGAAGCTTAAGTAGCTGAAGAATGGTTGCGACAGTGCCCACTTCAAATAGATCGTCAACCGTTGGCTCATCAGTATCCGCTTGTTTTTGTGCCACAAGCAGAACTTGTTTGTTGGTTTCCATCGCTGTTTCTAAACAGCTAATCGACTTCTCACGACCAACAAACAATGGAATAACCATATGCGGGTAGACCACTACGTCACGTAGAGGTAATACCGGGATTTCGATACGCTCGGAACGTTCCAAGTTCATATAATTCTCTCTTCCGCTTTCACGTTTACGTATTACTTTAGGATTTATATGGGGGCTAATTATTTGGATTCAATAAGAGAAATAAAAAAAGGAGGTAATTACTTACCTCCTTTTTATTTGTGACTAACTTTATTCTGCGCCAGCGGCCTGATTATCAGAATTGCTGTATATCAGCAGCGGCTCTGACTCACCGTTAATGACGGATTCATCAATCACAACTTTACTGACATCTGTTGCAGATGGCAGTTCGTACATGGTCTCAAGAAGAACACCTTCAAGAATAGAACGTAGACCACGAGCACCTGTTTTACGCTCCATTGCTTTTTTAGCAATCGCGCGTAGTGCATCTTCGCGGAACTCCAGCTCTGCATCTTCAAGCTCAAACAGCGCTGCATATTGCTTGGTCAGTGCGTTCTTCGGCTCACATAGGATCTGAATTAACGCTTCTTCGTCAAGCTCAGTCAACGTTGTTGTCACTGGTAGACGACCGATAAATTCAGGTATCAAGCCATACTTCACTAAGTCTTCAGGCTCAACCTGCATAAATAGCTCACCAACGGTTTTAGATTCGTTTTTAGAACGAACTTCTGCGCCAAAACCGATACCAGTGCCTGTTGCAACACGCTGTTCAATGACTTTATCAAGGCCAGCAAATGCACCACCACAGATGAACAGAATCTTAGATGTGTCCACTTGGAGGAATTCTTGCTGAGGATGCTTACGACCACCTTGAGGCGGAACCGAAGCGACCGTACCTTCGATAAGTTTTAGCAGCGCCTGCTGAACACCTTCACCAGATACGTCACGCGTAATGGATGGGTTTTCAGCTTTACGCGAAATTTTGTCAATTTCATCTATGTATACAATACCACGTTCAGCTTTCGCGACGTCGTAATCACATTTTTGCAGAAGCTTTTGGATGATGTTTTCAACGTCTTCACCCACGTAACCGGCCTCGGTTAGTGTGGTTGCGTCTGCCATTGTAAATGGCACATCCAAGAATCGAGCTAGCGTCTCAGCAAGCAGCGTTTTACCACTACCCGTTGGACCAATCAAAAGGATGTTACTCTTACCAAGCTCCACACCTTCGCTCGTTGTATCACCATTGCGTAAACGCTTGTAGTGGTTATATACCGCAACTGCGAGCACTTTTTTTGCGTAATCTTGTCCGATCACATAGTCATCAAGGTGTTCACGGATCTGTTTAGGCGTTGGTAACGCTTCAGATTCTTTCTTAGGGAGAACATCCTTAATTTCTTCGCGAATAATATCGTTACATAGGTCGACACATTCGTCGCAAATGTAAACTGATGGACCTGCGATTAGCTTGCGAACTTCGTGCTGACTTTTGCCGCAGAAAGAACAGTACAGCAATTTACCGCTGCCACCTTCTTTGCTTTTATCTGTCATTCGCTAACCTCTTAGCCTTTACTCTTCATGAATGAGTGTATATCAATTTTAACCAAAATGCGCTGGCTAAATTACTCGCTCGATGGTTTAACACTGCATCCACGATACCGTATTCTACCGCTTGATCTGCTGACATGAAGTTATCACGGTCAGTGTCGCGTTCAATAATCTCGAGAGGCTGACCTGTGTGCTCTGCTAACAGGTTGTTTAGCTTCTGTTTAATCGTCAGAATTTCCTGCGCATGAATCTGAATATCAGAAGCCTGGCCTTGGAAACCACCCAACGGTTGGTGAATCATCACGCGTGAGTTTGGTAGAACGTAACGTTTACCAGCAGCACCGCCTGCCAACAGGAATGCACCCATTGAGCAAGCTTGCCCCATACAAACCGTGCTCACATTTGGCTTAATGAACTGCATGGTGTCATAAATAGACATACCCGCAGTCACGCTACCACCTGGAGAGTTGATGTATAGGAAGATATCTTTATCTGGATTTTCAGATTCTAGGAAAAGTAGCTGAGCCACGACAAGGTTTGCCATGTGGTCTTCCACTTGACCCGTTAAAAATATCACACGCTCTTTTAAAAGACGTGAATAGATGTCATAAGAGCGTTCGCCTCGGGAAGTTTGTTCAACCACCATTGGTACTAGTGCGTCCATAATTGGCGACATTGCATTTTTTTCTTGGTAGCTCATATTCTTATGTCCCTAAAATAAATGGCCCGGATGATGAGTATCATACGGACCATTGTTAGCAGAATAGTCAACGATAAGTCAACCTTCTACGCTAGATATTGCTTATTATGCAGCAGGTTGTTGTTGATTTAGAAGCTCGTTGAAGCCAACTTCTTTCTCAGTAACCTGTGCTTTAGCGATGATCGCGTCGATTGCTTGCTCTTCTAGTGCAACATTGCGCATGTTGTTCATCATCTCTTCGTTTTGCTCGTAGTAAGCAATAACTTCAGATGGATCTTCGTATGCTGTTGCCATTTCTTCAATCAGTGCTTTCACTTTTTCGTCGTCTGCTTTTAGCTCTTCAGACTTGATCACTTCACCAAGTAGAAGGCCAACCGCTACGCGACGTTTCGCTTGCTCTTCGAATAGTTCACGTGGAAGCTGAGCAGCTGCTTCTGGGTTACCACCAAAGCGTTGTGCCGCTTGTTGACGTAGAACTTGGATTTCTTGATCGATAAGTGCAGCAGGAACATCAATGTTGTTTTGCTCAACTAGACCTTCAATTGCTTGCTCTTTAATGCGGTTTTTAACTGCTTGCTTAAGTTCGCGTTCCATGTTTTTACGAACTTCCGCTTTAAGTGCGTCAATGCCACCTTCAACCACACCGAACTTAGCAACGAATTCGTCGTTAACTTCTGGAAGCTCTTGAGCTTCAACTTTGTTCACTTTGATAGCGAACTTAGCTGCTTTACCTTTTAGGTTTTCTGCGTGGTAATCTTCTGGGAAGTTAACATCGATGTCGAATTCCATACCAACAGTTTTACCTGCGATACCGTCTTCAAAACCAGGGATCATACGACCAGCGCCCATTTCTAGTGGGAAGTTTTCTGCTTTACCGCCTTCAAACTCTTCGCCGTCGATAGAACCAACAAAGTCGATACTTACGCGCTTGCCAGCTTCAGCTGCTTCGTCAACTTCAACCCAAGTTGCTTGTTGCTTACGTAGCGTCTCGATCATCTCTTCTACGTCAGCATCTTTTACTTCAGTTAGCGGTTTTTCAACAGTGATGTTGTCTAGACCTTGTAGTTCAACTTCTGGGTAAACTTCGAAAGTTGCTGTGAAGACTAGGTCTGCACCTTCTTTGTTTTCAACTGGAGCGAAAGTCGGAGCGCCCGCTGGGTTGATTTTCTCTTTAACGATCGCTTCGATGAAGTGGCGTTGCATTACTTCACCAAGCACGTCTTGACGTACTGTTTTACCGTACATCTGAGCAACCATTTTTAGAGGCACTTTACCTTTACGGAAACCATCAAAACGACGGTTTTTAGCGATATTGCGTAGTTCAGCTGTTACAGCATCTTCGATGTTTGCAGCTGGAACAGTAATGTTTAGACGGCGCTCTAGGCCCTCAAGCGTTTCAACAGTAACTTGCATTATATATAAACCTCTAAAGTGGCTCGGTTTTCCGAGCGTATGAGCGCCCCTCACCGGAGTGAACGCTTCATCCTTGTGTTGTGCTCTGTCCGAACACCTAATTTAAAGTCGAGTATCGATGCTGTGTATCAGCACCGGACTAATCAGTGATATCTTCAATACAAGCATCAAAGGTATCTCCTATTAGCCTCAGGACAGCGTTTTTAGACGCGACATTCTAGCGATCTGTTTCTAGCCTGTCGAGCCAATAGCCGCTATGTGAACACTGTCTGTGCTAAATTCTCGAAATAGTGCGTCATTTATCATAAAAAAGTGCGCAAATGATGCCTGAGCAACGCCAGCATATCTAGAATGGGGACAATAGCGACTTTTTCAAGGGAATCGACTGCTTTTTTTATTGAAAAGCCTAAAAAGAGATCTTGCTCTTGTTTTACTCCACAGAGTTGATAACGAAATCCCCAATCTATCTTACATACCGTTAACATCTATCAAGAGGGTCAAACAAAGGAAAAATAAATGCCGCAACGAAATCGTATTCTACTGATCTTTTTCGTCTTATATTTCCTCTGTGCCACCATTGGCGGGCATTGGGTGTGGCAATCGAGTTACCAATCATTGCTCAATAAACACCAATCGCAACTCGAACAATTCTCTAGTCATATCAAAAATAAGCTCGATAAGTACGCGCATATTCCTAACCTATTGGCAAAGGATGCTCCGTTATTTGATGTACTTCTTTATCCGAATAACACCGCTCAAATCGAAATCACGAACCGTTACCTAGAATCCGTGAATGAAGTCATTAAATCGGAAGACACGTATTTACTCGATCAGTGGGGAACGACGATTGCGGCGAGTAACTGGCGTAAAGAGCGTTCGTTCATTGGGCGAAATTTTGCTTTTCGTCCTTATTTCAAACAAGCAATCCTCGGAGAACAGAGTCAATATTACGCTCTTGGGTCTACATCCGGAAAACGGGGATATTATTACTCGTATCCTATTATTTATGCTGGTGGCGTACTTGGTGTCGTTGTCGTGAAAATGGATCTCAATAAAATTGAAGATAACTGGCAGCAATCCGATAGTGTCTTTGTTGCCAGCGATCCTAATGGCATTGTTTTCATGAGTAGTCGACCAGATTGGTTGTTTAAGAGCTTTCGCCCCCTGAGTACAATAAAAAAACAGCAAGTACTGGCAAGTCGACAATATCTCGATACCCCCATCGGGAGCCTAAATTTTTTGGGTAACCTCGATCTCCCCCACTCGGAGGTCAAACAAGGTTATCCCTACAACAAGGGAACTCTTGTGATTTCTTCGTTCCCTCTTAACGAACTGAAACTTACCATCAGTGTGCTTTCACCAAAGCAATCTATCGTCTGGGTGACTCTGGGTTACTTGCTTGTGCTGACCCTAACATTTGCGGTTTTGTTTCTGATCGGCCAATTAATTTATCACCGCCAACTTCGACATCTACAGGTGGAGCGCATCCAACAAGAAGCCAACCAAAAGCTGGAATATGAAGTCATGGCACGCACGGCAGAGTTACAAGCCGAGATTGCTCAACGTACTGATACTGAAAAGACGCTACGACTGACCCAAGATGAGTTGGTTCAAGCGGCAAAACTGGCGGTTCTGGGGCAAATGTCTGCAAGTATTAGCCACGAACTCAATAATCCGCTAGCTGCCATTCGTAGTTTTGCAGAAAATGGTAAGCTATTCTTACATAAAGAAAAGTTTGAACGTGTTGAAGACAATCTCACGCGAATTTCTGCACTCACCGACCGGATGGCCAACATCAGTCAGCAACTGCGTTCGTTCGCTAAAAAAACCAGCGGCGACGAGCTTACAAAGACTCGATTATTGCCCGTTATTGCCTCGGCAAAAGCGCTAATGAACCCAACGTTTAAATCGGCTCGAGTCAATTTAACTACCGAGTCACCGATTGAAGATACAGAGGTTTACATCAATACGATTCAGCTCGAACAAGTCCTTGTCAACCTACTCACCAATGCGATAGAGGCCGTCGCAGACCAGGACGATAAACAGGTTTGGCTGTCGGTTGAATATGAACATCCATCCAACAAGGTCATGGTTCATATTGATGATAATGGACCAGGCCTAGGCCCCCTTACACTGAATGAACTTTGTGAGCCTTTTTTAACCACTAAGAAAAATGGACTGGGTTTGGGGCTCGCAATATCAAAACAAATTTTAGCGGGAATGAATGGGCAACTGATCGCACAGAATCGTTTGCAAGGGGGAGCGCGATTCTCTCTTTGTTTACCCATGACTTCTACTCTGCCACAACAATCAGAAGGATGAGAGCATGTGCCAGGTGTTTTTTATTGATGATGAAGCCGATCTCAGACTGGCAATAGAACAAACGTTTGAGTTAGCGGAGATCGACGCACAGTTCTTTTCCGATGCAGAATCCGCACTACTGGCGATAAAAAGCGGGGCTAACCCTGGGGTTGTCGTTACCGATATCTGCTTACCGGGAATATCCGGCATGGACTTACTTAATACTGTGGTTCAACGGGATAGTCACCTACCCGTCATTATGATCACCGGTCATGGTGATATTTCGATGGCGGTCACCGCTTTGCATCAGGCGCTTACGATTTCATCGAAAAGCCGTTTTCTCCGGAACATTTAGTTGAGACGGTAAAACGAGCCATAGAGAAGCGTCGTTTGACGAATGAAAATGAAAAGCTTCGCCAATCCCTAAAAGCCAGCCAAGCGCTGGGACCCAGAATCATCGGTGAAACGACCAGTATCCAAACACTGCGCGATACGATCACGCACATTGCCGACACCGACGCAGATGTTCTCTTATTTGGTGAAACCGGAACCGGTAAGGAGTTGATCGCTCGGTCGTTACACGAACAGAGCTCACGTAGGAATCATAATTTTGTTGCCGTTAACTGCGGTGCAGTGCCAGAAAATTTGATTGAAAGTGAATTGTACGGACATGAAAGAGGCGCATTTACCGGAGCAGAAAGTCGCCGAATCGGTAAATTTGAGTTTGCCCAAGGGGGAACACTGTTCTTAGATGAAATTGAATCCATGCCTATCCAAGCGCAAATTCGCTTGTTACGAGTCTTGCAAGAGCGCGCCATTGAGCGCGTCGGTTCAAACGAACTCATTTCTTTGGACATTCGCGTCATCGCAGCAACCAAAGTGAACTTAAAGCAAGCGGCTGAACAAGGCAGCTTTCGACAAGATCTCTACTATCGCCTAAATGTCGTCACGCTCGATCTACCACCATTACGCGATCGTAAAGAAGACATTCCTGCGCTCTTTCACCACTTCCTTTTAGTTGCGGCCTCTCGATACGGCAAAAGCTCCCCTAGCCTATCATGCCAAGACCTTGCAGCGCTGATGTCCCATGATTGGCCTGGCAATGTACGCGAATTAAGAAACGCAGCCGAACGCTTTGTCTTGCTTGGCAAACTGATTCAACTTAGTGATGCCACGCCTTCTCATTCATCGTCTCGCAGTTTAATGGAACAGGTAGCTGAATTTGAGAAAGCTGCCATTGAGCAAGCACTGCTAGAGAATAACGGCAGCATTAAGCAAACCATGACACAGTTGAATGTGCCTCGAAAAACCTTATACGACAAAATGCAACGCTATCAATTAGATAAAGATCTGTATAAATAAAATGCAACGCTATCAATTAGATAAAGATCTGTATAAATAAAATGCAACACGCAACTTGGTGTTCTATCCAGTCTAGCTAATACTTAGTGATACGGTACGACTGGGTCGCTAGGTTGATAAATAAATAGGCGATAAGTGAACAAGTAGGCGATGAATGAGAAAGTAAGAATCCCCATCATTACCGATACTGTTGTTGTAAATGGACAATACCGAGAAGAACGTCGATGTAGTCCTGACAGGCGTAAAAAAACCACTAAGAAATGGCGTGGTTATGAACGTAGGTTTCATCCCGATCCAAGAAAGCGTGGTTTTAAATCTATAGACGAAGAGGTGTGACGAGTCACACCTCTTTTTTTGGAGGGTTAGCTTATTCTCTTTGCTCAATTCACTGGTTAAAAAAACACGCCCTAAATAACAATAAGGGTCACTTCGTGATGATTTCTGGCCCCATTAGGGTGGTTGGTAACCAAGTCGAAACCCAAGGCACGTACGTAACGATAATCAAGAAGAGGAACATCACCGCTACCCATGGCAATGCAGCTTTGACCACATTCATCATCGACATTTTCGCCACGCCTGCGGTCACGAACAAGTTGAGCCCAACTGGTGGCGTTATCATCCCGATTTCCATGTTTACCACCATCATAATGCCTAGATGAATCGGATCAATGCCCAGTGCGATTGCTATCGGAAAGACCAACGGAGCCACAATGATCAGCAAACCAGAAGGCTCCATAAACTGTCCACCAATAAGCAGCAACACGTTGACAACAATTAAGAAAGTGATCGGCCCTAAACCTGCGGACAGCATGGCTTCGGTAATCATTTGCGGAATGCGCTCTTCTGTCAGTACATGCTTCAAAATCAACGCATTTGCAATGATGAACAACAGCATGATCGTTAACTTGCCAGCTTCAAAAAGCGTTTGTTTAGTATCACTGTGAACGAAAGCGTGTAGAACTTTTACAACCGCAGGTTTGGTATTTTGCTTATCGGCAAATGGTCCCATGTCTTTATAGACAAAATTGGCGATAAAAAACGAGTAGACTGCGGCAACCGCTGCGGCTTCGGTAGGAGTAAAAATCCCGCCATAAATACCGCCCAAAATGATCACCACCAGCAGCAAGCCCCAAATGGCATCTTTGGCAGAAGTAAAGGTCTCCTTCCAACCAACGAACGGTTGTTTGGGTAGGTTCTTGATCCGAGCTGCAATATAAATCGCAATCATCAACATAACGCCCGCTAACAGCCCTGGGATCACGCCACCTAAAAACATCCGCCCAACAGAAACATCCGTTGCTGCGGCATACACGACCATCACAATAGAAGGAGGAATCAGAATACCGAGAGTCCCGGCATTACAAATAACACCAGCGGCAAATTCTTTTGAGTAACCATTTTTAATCATCCCCGCAATCACGATGCTACCTATCGCCACAACCGTCGCAGGCGATGATCCAGAGAGTGCTGCAAACATCATACATGCCACCACTGACGCCATCGCCAGACCGCCACGGAACCAACCAACGATCGCTATAGCAAAACGGATAATTCGCTTTGCGACACCGCCCGTCGACATAAAGCTTGATGCCAGAATAAAGAATGGAATAGCAAGTAAGGTGTAATGTCCCTCAAAGGCGTTAAATAACGTTTGAGCGACCGACGCCAATGAGGCGTCTGAATGCAGCATTAAAAATAAGATACTGGATAAGCCCAATGACACCGCAATCGGCACGCCAATAAGCATAAAGCCGATAACCATCGCAAATAACAATAAAATATCCATGACTTAGCGCTCCTTGCGGTGAGTGTCGTTTTGTTGAGATGACATAACGTCGCCTGCGTCTTTGAGCTCTTCTTTTAGTGCGTCTAGCTCCTCTTCTGCTTCATGTCCGGAGATTAAGCGGTCGAGATTGCCAATTGCAATCTGGTACGTGGCTTGTGCAAAGCGAAACGTCAGCAACGCCATCCCAATCGGTAATGCCATATAAGGAATAAACCTGGGCATCTTTTCATAACGCTCGCCTTCGTTGAACCAATCAGACATGAACTGGAGTATGTCTGGCATGGGGATATCATCGGTTTCGTACCACGCTCGCTCGGTCGCGAACGGATACCAGTAATTCCAAGAACCAATTAACAACAATATTGAAAACGCTAAACAGCAAGCCGCTGCGGCTAAAGCGAGCAACTTTCGACGTTTTTCAGGGAAAAGATTGATGATGACATCAACCCCAATGTGAAAGTGTTTTTTAACACCGTAAGAGGCACCGACCAATACCATCCAGGCGAAGATAAAAACCGTTACTTCCACAGCCCAAAGAATATTGTCATTAAAAACATAACGCATCACGACATTGACAAAAGTCAGCATCGTCATCGCACCGAGAAAAAAGGCGATCAAGGTTTCTTCGACCTTGTCAGTAAATTGCCCGACTTTCTCAAAAAATGATTGTTCCATGTTAAACATCGCTCGAATCAGGTAAATGTGGCTTTTTGGAGCCTCTTAAATCAATCACCTAAAGGCAGTGATTGAACAATAAACCGGGTTCAATAAAAGGGGACAAAAAAATCATATTGAACCCAGTATATTGGGTTTGTTATTTTTGATTTGCTTGCATGGCTGCATTGAGCAAATCTGAACCAATGTCTTTCTCAAACTTCTCCCATACTGGCTTAAGCGCGGTAACCCATTCCTGACGCTGCTCTGGGGTAAGCTCTCGAACGACACCGCCTGCTTCAATAACATACTGTTTGTTTTGCTGTTCGACACGGTTAGATTCCGCATTACGAGTTTCTGTCACTTCTCTAAGGATAGTGGCAAGTTGATCACGCATATCATCAGGCAGCCCTTCCCACCATTTCGAAGACGTGACCACTAAGTAATCCAAAATACCGTGGTTGGTTTCAGTGATACCATCTTGCACTTCGAAGAACTTCTTACCGTAAATGTTTGACCAGGTATTTTCTTGGCCGTCGATAACCTTGGTTTGCAGCCCACCATAAACTTCTGCAAACGACATTTTTTGTGGGTTTGCGCCCAGTTGTTCAAATTGTGCCACCAATACATCAGAGGCTTGAACGCGGAACTTGAGACCTTTCGCATCATCAGGATGAATAAGTGGCTTATTGGCAGAAATTTGCTTCATGCCGTTATGCCAAAACTCAAGCCCTTTGATACCACGGCGATTCATCGCGTTTTTGAGTTTTTCACCAGCCTCTGAACTTTGGAATCGGTCAACAGCATCGACGTCATCAAAAAGAAACGGAAGATCAAACAGGCGGAATTTTTTGGTGAACTTTTCAAACTTCGACAACGATGGAGCGGCAAGTTGGACATCGCCGTTGAGCATCGCTTCAAGCACTTTGTCATCATCGTAAAGGGTGGAGTTGGGGAACACCTGCATACACGCTTTGCCGTTCATTTCTTCGTTAACGCGTTTCTCTAATAACGAAGCAGCAATCCCTTTCGGATGTTTGTCTGTGTTGGTTACATGGCTGAATTTGATGACCATTTCACCTGGGTCACAATTGGCGGCAGCATTGAAACTGGTAACAGCAAGAATGGAAGCAGATAGTAGGGTTAAAGGCTTAAACATTATTATTCTCCTTGATAAATGTACAACCCCATCACTGGGTGTTGATACATTAACTAGAGCAATAAGCGCACCATGTTTTAAACATTAACTTTTATATTATATTTCAATAACTTAATTTGATATGAGATTTTCAAAGTTACCCAGATCACAGAACGATTTTTGAAATGGGTGAAATTCACCCAAAGTAAATGGGTAAGTGGGTGGATTTACACACATTCGATAACATGCCCACCAATAAAAATGGCAGCTTGTCAGCTGCCATTTTTTCATCGATTAAAATACGTCTAGCGTACTCGACTGATGAAGTTAGTGAAACTCGATACGCTGCTCTGTCGATGCATCAAAGAAAACCGCCTTGGATAAATCGAAGTGCAGCGGTGCAACCTGCCCGACTTTGACATCAAACTCCGGCGACAAACGGCAAGCCACTTCTTGATCGTTAACCTTAATCATCGCAATCGTATCTGGACCCGTTGGCTCAAGCACCTCTAACTGTAAATCGAGCTGTGTTGTCGCAGCAGATTCTAGATTTTCACTGTCAGTAATGTGCTCTGGGCGTAGGCCAATCACTACCTCTTTACCATCTTGCTTACGCATGGATTCGGGTAGCTTGATGTGATGCTCCTGCGCATTACCGCCTCTAACTTTGATCACAGGATTATCCTGTTCATCTAGATCAACCATCGTTTTGATGAAGTTCATCGAAGGCGAACCCATAAAACCCGCAACAAACATATTATTAGGCTTGTTGTAGATTTCTTGAGGAGTCCCTAATTGCTGTAACTCACCATCTTTCATGACCGCAATACGGTCTGCCAGCGTCATCGCTTCAATCTGATCATGCGTTACATACACGATGGTTGTATTCAACTGCTGATGCAGACGCTTGATCTGATGACGCATCTCCACTCGCAACTTAGCATCTAGGTTCGATAATGGTTCATCAAACAAATACAACTTCGGACGCCTTGCGAGCGCACGCCCCATTGCAACACGTTGTCTCTGACCGCCCGATAACTGCGAAGGCTTACGGTCGAGCAAGTGGTCGATTTGCAGCATTTCCGCCACTCGCTCCACCTCAGCATCGATCGCCTCTTTCGCCATCTTGCGGATCTTGAGACCAAATTCGATATTGCCTCGTACCGTCATATTGGGATACAGAGCGTAAGATTGAAACACCATCGCGATATCGCGATCTTTAGGCTCTACATCAGACACATTATTACCGTCGATTACGATGTCACCAGAGCTGATATTCTCTAAACCAGCAATGGTATTCATGAGTGTCGATTTTCCACAACCAGACGGCCCGACCAAGATAAGAAATTCACCAGAATCAATGCTGATATCGATGCCTTTTAAGGTCTCTTGTTCCGCTTTTGGATAGGTTTTACGGATTTGTTTAAGTTCGAGTGTTGCCATGATAATTATCCTTTTACCGATCCAGCCGTTAGGCCACGAACAAAGTATTTTCCTGCTAATACATAAACTAATAACGTTGGTAACGCGGCAATTATCGCCGCCGCCATATCGACGTTGTACTCTTTCACACCTGTACTGGTATTGACCAAATTGTTTAACGCAACGGTGATAGCTGCGTTTCAGAGCCCGAATAAACCACGCCAAACAAGAAGTCGTTCCAAATCGCGGTAAACTGCCAGATAACCGTCACCATGATGATTGGGGTCGAGATTGGCAGTAGAATTTTAAAGAAAATGGTAAAGAAGCCTGCTCCATCCAATTTCGCGGCTTTAACCAATTCATCTGGAATACTGATGTAAAAATTACGAAAGAACAGTGTCGTAAAGGCCATACCATAAATAACATGAACGATGACCAGGCCTGTGGTGGTATTCGCCAATCCCAACTTACCCAACACCGCAGCCATTGGCAGCAAGATAACTTGAAACGGAATAAAACAACCAAACAACAACAAGCTGAAAAACAGATTTGACCCACGGAATTGCCACTTGGTCACAACGTAACCGTTAAATGCACCGAGCAAGGTCGAGATCGCCACTGCTGGAATCACCATTTGGAAAGAATTCCAGAAATACCCTTTTACCCCTTCACACTTAACGCCGGTACAGGCACTGTCCCAGGCTTTATGCCACGCACCAAATACCCACTCGGTCGGTAAGCTCATCAAATTGCCAGCTTTAATGTCTGGCAATGTTTTGAATGACGTAATCACCATCACAAACAGAGGCATTAGATAAAAAAAGCAAAAGAACACCAAACCTGAGTAAATAAACAGTCGAGAGAGATTTACATTGCGCATCATGATTTTTTCTCCCTAAGCTCTGAATACAAGTAAGGCACTAAAATGGCGAGAATACCCGCGAGCATCATCATCGCACTGGCTGCCCCCAAACCTATCTGGCCACGAGTAAATGAGTGGGCATACATAAACAGGGCGGGCAAATCGGAAGAGTAGCCGGGCCCACCAGCCGTCATCGCAGTCACCAGATCAAAGCTCTTAATCGCAATATGTGATGTGATGATCACCGAACTGAAAAACACGGGTCGTAAACAAGGCATGATAATGCGCCAGTAGATAGTTGGCAGACCAGCACCGTCAATTTGCGCGGCTTTAATGATCGATGAATCGATGCCACGTAACCCAGCGAGAAACATCGCCATGACAAAACCTGATGACTGCCACACTGCGGCAATTACTAAGGTGTATACCGACATTTCAGAGTTCACCAACCAGTCGAACTCGAAGTTGCTAAATCCCCAATCTTGCATCAGTTTCTCAATCCCCAGACCTGGGTTGAGAATCCATTTCCATGCCGTACCGGTGACAATAAAAGAGAGTGCCATCGGATAGAGATAAATCGTACGAATCGCCCCTTCCTGACGGATATTTTGATCGAGTAAGATAGCGAGGCCCACGCCAAGTGCAATAGCGATGAGCATAAACAACAAGCCAAAGATACCAAGGTTAGTGATAGAAGTGACCCAACGGTCGTTTTCCATCAACTTTGCG
Source organism: Vibrio mytili (assembly GCF_000830505.1). Lineage (GTDB taxonomy): Bacteria > Pseudomonadota > Gammaproteobacteria > Enterobacterales > Vibrionaceae > Vibrio > Vibrio mytili. Next base: position 52,789 of record NZ_JXOK01000006.1, read on the forward strand.
TACTGGTCAAAACCAACAAAATTGAAACTTGGCAAAAAACGGGAGTTGGTGATAGATAGCGCCGCCGTCCAGAAAATGTAACCGTAGATACAAACCACAGTGACTAAAACCGTCGGGGCAAGAACAATCTTCGGTAGCCAATGTTGAAGTCTATCCGCCAAACTTCGTTTTGCTTGAGACTTCTTTGGATACTGATTTACAACGTGCTCCATAACGAATCCTTACGTCTTAAAAAAGAAGGTCGAACAGGCTCCCTACAAGCCTATACGACCTTAATGAACTAGATCGCTGCTTTCACTGCCTTCGCTAGTTTCTGTGCAGCTTCTTTAGGATCCGCTTTAGCGTCGTTGAAGAAGTTCGTTACAACATCATAGATGGCACCTTGCGCATAGCTTGTTGTTGCCAGACCATGAGCCATACTCGGCACAAGATCACCTGACTTAGCGCTTGCTTTAAAGGTTTCCATTGAGTCCAAGGCACATTGGTCAAATTTCGCCATATCCATATCCAAACGGACAGGAATTGAGCCTTTATTTAAGTTAAACACCTCTTGGAATTCTTTGGTCAAGATAGTGCGCGCTAAGTCTTGCTGAGCTTTTTTATTCTCTTCGTCACTCAACTCAAAGAAGGCAAAACTATCGATATTGAAAGTGAACTGTCCTGCCGTTCCCGGCGCTGGAGCGCAGATATAATCTTCACCTGGCTTTTTGCCCGCGGCGGTAAACTCGCCTTTCGCCCAGTCACCCATGATTTGCATCGCTGCTTCACCGTTAATCACCATAGACGTCGCAACATTCCAGTCACGTCCTGGAGAGTTAGCATCAATGTAATCATGAATCTTCTTAAACTTGGTGAACACTTCCACCATTTTGTCGCCAGACAACACGTCCATATCCAGGTCAACAAAGGCTTTGTTGTAATCTTCGCTACCTAATACATCAAGTGCTACCGCTTCAAAAACGGTCGCGTCTTGCCAAGGCTGTCCACCGTGAGCAAGTGGGATGAAGCCTGCTGCTTTGATTTTTTCCGCAGCGGCAAAAAACTCATCCAACGTAGTCGGCACTTCAACGCCCGCTTTGTTCAGAACTTCTGGGTTCGCCCAAAGCCAGTTAACGCGGTGAACATTGACTGGAACCGCTACATATTCATTGTCAAACTTCATTACTTTGCTAACAACGGAAGGTAGGATGTCATCCCAGTGTTCTTGCTTCGCGGTACTATCAAGCGAAGTTAGGAAGCCCAGTCCACCCCACTCTTGAATATCGTGACCTTTAATTTGAGCTGCTGATGGTGGGTTACCTGACACCGCTCGTGTTTTAAGAACGGTCATCGCAGACTCACCACCGCCGCCAGCAACCGCAAAATCTTTCCAGGTATGATTTTGCTTTTCGAGCATTTCTTTTAGCACTGCAGCGGATTTTGCCTCGCCACCAGCCGTCCACCAGTGAAGCACTTCAACTTCACCAGCGTTCGCAAAGTTTGCCGCAGATAGTAGAGAGAGAGTCAGTAGGGTTTTATGTAATTTCATTATTATCTTCCGTGTATTGGATTAGACATTCAGGTCAACAACTCAATGACCTCAAGCGTTCTTGCTTTAACCTTTGTTCAGTCTATCCAACAGAAAGATTTTTCATTGAAACAAATAGTAACTTCAATGTAACAACCTGGTTACATTAAATATTATTTATACTAGAAACAAACACTTGCGCCCTGAGTCCGCTATTAGGCAAGTTATCAATTATGAGATCTCCACCATGTCCACGAACAATATTACGGCATATGCCAAGCCCCAAACCATGTCCTTGCCCATCATCAGCCAGTCGATAATAGGGCTCAAAGACCAGCTCTAATTGGTCCTCAGGAATACCGGGGCCATGATCACAAATCTCAATGGTAATCCCAGTATCAAGACGTTGAAGCGTTATCTCAGCTGTATCACCATACTTCACGGCATTTTCTACCAAATTGCCGATGACGCGTTTTATCGCAAGTGGTTTTGCCACGATAGGTTCGATTGGATTAGGAGTAAACGTCACACGCTCTTGCGGCTGGTTATAAGGCTCAATGACGCTCGTAATCACCTCATTTAAATCGACATAAGCCGTATTTTCGTGAAGTTCGGTATCTCTTACCGTTTGCAGCGCTCCCTTCACCATCATTTCTAAGTCATCCAAATCACGATTAAACTTTTCGCGTTTGACATCGCTTTCTAATAACTCAGCGCGGAGTCTAAGGCGTGTAATCGGTGTTTTTAGATCGTGGGAGATTGAGGAAAATAACTGCTCCCGATCAGAAATGTAATGGCGAATTCGTTGCTGCATCCAGTTAAAAGCCCTTGTTGCAGTCACCAACTCACTGGCCCCCTCTTCTTTGAGCGGTGCCTGTTCGACGTCCATACTCATTTCATTGGCCGCCTGTGCAAGTCGCTTCAACGGCTTAACCTGTCTTTTCATCAACAAGTAAGTGAGCATCAACAAAATCGTGGTGGAGAATATCAAAAACAAAATCTGCTCCCGGCCAATTAACGTATCATCAAGATTCACGTAGGGTGCAGGTAGCAAGGCTGCAATGTAAAGCCACTCACCTTTGGCTAACTCGAGTTGCACGACTAAAACGGGCGGATCTATCGGACTTAACGTTAAAGTATGGTGCGCCCAAGATCTAGGTAGGTCATTAAGATAGATATCATTTTTGAGTAAGCGTAAGTTTTCAGGCAATGAGAAATCAACCAGAATGGAATCCACTTTGGGGAGTTTCTTGCTGAGTACCTCTTCTACCGCTTTAATTGATGCTAACTTTAGCGGTGTATCTTTGAACGGCTCAACAATCAACGCCTCTCTATTGAAAGACACAAAAAACCGAGTGCCACCCATATTGCGAATCTGATCAAGCACAATGTGGCGATAGCCGACTGGCAACGATTGAAAAAATGTCACCGTTGAAGCGAACATATTTGCCATGCTCTGAGAGGCATCACGTATCCCTGCCAATTCCTTTTGTTTCGACTCTGTATACCAGATCGTCGTTGCCACTCCTTGGGCAAGGATAACGGCTAACAAGGTTAAACCTAAGGTGCGATTGACCAGCGAGTTAAATTTAAAGCGTTTTATAAGTGCCCCCAGAGTTACTCATAACTGACTGGTACAGCAAGTAGGTAGCCATTACCACGCATCGTTTTAATATAATGCGGGTACTGGGCACTTTCACCAAGGCGTTGACGCAGACGACTAAGCTGCACATCAATCCCTCGCTCAAACGGCAGCGCTTCCCGCCCCCGCGTAGCGATAGAGATGGTGTCTCTGTCCAATATCTGATTAGGCCGTTCTAGGAAGAGCATAAGCAACGAAAAGTCGCTGCCCGATAAATCGTGAGACTGCTGAGTTTCTTGGTGAGTGATGCGGTGAGACAAGGTATCCAGTAGCCAGTCACCAAAGCGAATTGGTCGGGAGGTTATCGGGCCGACCTTCTCTTCTTTGGTCACGTTAATACGGCGTAACACCGCTTTAATACGCGCATTCAGGTGACGAGGATTGAACGGCTTAGCCAAGTAATCATCCGCACCAATTTCTAAGCCGATGATCTGATCGGTATCGTCTGAGACGGCCGTTAACATGATAATTGGTACTGACGATGTCCGCCGAACTGACTGACACAACGAGAAACCATCTTCACCAGGTAGCATCACATCAAGCAAAATAAGATCGGGATAACCATGTTGCTCAAGGTAAGAATGCATTTGAACGCCGTCATTGACGGTATTGACGATATAGCCTTGCTTCGTCAAGTACTCCTGCAGTAATTCACAAATTTCTTGATCATCATCCACGACGAGAACTTTCGCTGACATTTTTCCACCCAACGTATTACCAAACTTGATCTAGCGCCAGTGTAATTCCTCAAAGCGAACCCGATTAACAAATATTTTTAATAGTTTGAACCCCTTGCGGATCAATGTCACATCTTGTTAACAAATTTTTGCATCAACCTGTCACGATGAGCAACTGATTTCCATTTTTTTACCCCAGTCTGGTGGCAACTTGGCGTATTCCTCATATTCAGGTTGCGAGTCGTAAGGTCTACGGAGTAACGCGGCCAAACGATGGACTTCAGTAAAGTCCCCTTCTTCAGCTTTATCAATAGCGATCTGCGCGAGGTAATTTCTGAGAATGTACTTAGGGTTTGCACTGCGCATTTGTTCGCACCGTTGCTCCGGCGTGATTTGTCGACCAACGTCATCCACTTCCAATTCACATCGCGCCAGATAGAGATCCAGCCAAGCTTGCGCCGCTTCCCTATCTATAAATAAATCGGTCACTTCTTGAGGTGGCTTGCTGTCTAAATTGGAGAGCGCGCGGAAGAAACGGGTATAATCTGTTTTGTTCTGATTAAGCAACTCAAACATCGACTCAAACAAACGCGCATCTTCTTTTATTTTAGTTTTTAAACCCAGTTTGTTACGCATCAAACGACTGAATTGTTGACTTAAACGGACTTCAAATTGACTTAGAGCAGCCTCGAGATCTGAACGTTCCACCAGTGGAGACAAAGCATGAGCCAGCGCAGACAAATTCCACAATGCAATTCTCGGCTGCTGATCAAATGCATAACGACCTTGGTAGTCGGAGTGGTTGCAGATATAACTTGGATCATAGTCGTCGAGGAAGCCAAATGGTCCGTAATCGAAGGTTTGACCAAGAATCGACATGTTGTCGGTGTTCATTACTCCATGGGCAAACCCAACCGCCTGCCACTGTGCAATCATATCTGCGGTTTTTTCCACAATGGCCGCAAACATCGCAGCGTAAGGCTGCTCGGCTTGAGAGCATTCCGGGAAGAGCCACTCAATCACTTTGTCAGCGAGTAACTGTTGTTCGGCAAGTTGATTGGTGTAAAAAAAGTGTTCAAAATGACCAAAACGAATATGCGTCTCCGTCATACGGATCAATAGCGCACCCTGTTCGGTTTTCTCTCGGTATACGGGCGTATCACTGACCATCATGCCTAGCGCACGAGTCGTCGCAATACCCAACCCAGCCATGGCTTCGCTGCATAGATACTCACGAATCGTCGAGCGAAGCACCGCTCTACCATGCCCATACGCGAATACGGGGTTAGTCCTGCGCCTTTTAAATGGACGTCAAACCACGAACCGTTCTGATGTTGAATTTCGGCAAGAAGTAGTCCTCGTCCATCACCAAGGTCAGGGTTATAAACGCCAAATTGGTGCCCAGCATATTTCATTGCTAACGGACGAAATTCCTCAACGTTAGCTTGTCCGGAAAAAGCGTTGAGTAACGCTTCATCAGGCGAAGATGGCAAACCAAACTGCTGTGCGAAATCACCATTCCAAACCACCCACTGTGTATTCTGTAGCGGCTGTGGCTCTATGAAAGTGAAAAACGCCGAAGGCAGTTGGCTGTAACGATGGGTGAAATTGACCCCTTGCCAAATGGACATGTTGGGTTCCTTATCTAAAAAGACTAACTACTAGTCAGTATACGTCTGATCCCAATTGTCATTCAGCCATGAATTAAACATGGGTATTTACTGCTTCTATCGCTCGAAAACAAATAAGCCACTCGAAACGAGTGGCTTACGTCAAAAGCGAGATTAGTATTAGTGACGACGTTTCTAACTAAACGCTCAAAGCAAGGTTCTGATGTTTCTCTTATAAATCAACCGGTCAATACCGTATCTTCTGGGTACTTAATCAGAGTAGGTTCTGGACGAGCAAGCATATAAGCCAAAGTCAGTGGACCGATACGACCGATGATCATTACCACAATCATGATGTATTTGCCCGGCTCCGATAGCTCCGCAGTGAGTCCAGCGGTTAAGCCTACCGTAGCAAAAGCAGAAATCGTCTCAAACAAAATTTTATCGAATGGCGCATTTTCCGTCAGCATCAACAAAAACATCGCGGTAGTAAGAATGGCGCCACTAACCACAATAATCGCGAGTGACTTGGTTACTGTTGGCCAGTTAACGGTTCTCTTAAACATCACGATGTGTTTTTTCTGAGTTAGAAACGCCCAAGTCGCCATAAATGCCACAGCAAATGTCGAAACCTTAATACCACCACCCGTGGAAGTAGAGCCTGCGCCAATCAACATCAAGATAATCATGATCAGCAGTGCGGGCTGGGTGAATAACGCCAAATCAACACTATTAAAACCCGCGGTTCGAGCACTGGCTGATTGGAAAAATGCAGCAAGCCATTGTCCGGATTCTGGCAATAACGCCATTGTGTCGGTATTGCTTCTTTCTAACAGCCAAAACAGCACAGTGCCGAACAAAAGTAACGACGGGGTCGCAACCAACATGATTTTAGTGTGAAGCTGTAGCGCTCTGAACCCTCTGCGCCAGTTGAGCCAAATATCACCGACAACCGTAAAACCCAAACCACCAAAAATAAACAGCCCTGCCAGGGTGAAGATAACGACAGGATCATCCACAAAGCTCATCATACTGTCAGAAAATAAAGCAAAGCCGGCGTTATTAAAAGCAGAAATGGAATGGAATAATGCGTAGAACATGCCCGTTTCCCATCCCATGTCCGGGACCCAACGAAAGCAGAGAAAAATGAAGCCTATTGTTTCTGCAACCAGTGCAAAGACAATTATTTTTTTGACCAGTTTATTGAGATTCACATGACGATCTTGGCCTAGCGCATCTTTCGCTAACGCTTGTTGACGCAAGCTGATCCGAACCCCAAACATATATAGCAATACCGCCGACAGGGTCATTTGTCCTAAACCGCCGATTTGCATCAGGAACATCAAAAGTATTTTACCGGGCAAAGTAAAGTGTTGACCAGTATCCACAACACCTAAACCCGTTACACTGATTGCGGACGTCGCGGTAAACAAAGCATCGGTTATCGACAAGCCAGAAACCGAAAAGACCGGCAACGTCAGCAAAATTGCAGAAGGCAGTAATACACCGAGAAAGCTCACTAAGATTATTTTAGGCTCACTGCCCTTCGCTTTTTCTCGTTTATTATCTGGGACGTAAAACACGCCCTTCTGGTGAAATTGATTCATAGTGATTTTAGTTTATTGGCAAGCATATCCTGAGGACCTACGACAATAATGAGGTCACCAATTTCTAACTGAGCATCCAATTCTGGTGCTTTGATGATTTGTGGTCCACGTTTAAAGCCTAAAACCTGCACACCTTCCACTTTGCACAACGCAAGATCGCCTAATGTTTTGCCCATCCATTTTGATCCTATGACAAACTCGGTCATGGCAAGGCCACTGCCTAATGGGTGAAAGTCGAGGACACGTCGGTCAAGCATTTTACGCGCAACACGTATTCCCATGTCGCGTTCTGGCATGATCACATGGTCAGCCCCAACCTTTTGCAGAACCCGAGCTTGAAATCGATCGTTCGCTTTTACCCAAATCGATCTGACCCCTGCTTCTTTCGCAATCAAGGTAGCAAGAATACTGGCGTTAACATCGGTGCCTATCGCAATCATCACCATGTTGTAATCATCAAGCTTCAGCTCTGCGACGGTTTCTTCGTGGGTACAGTTTGCTACGATAGCCTGACTGGCAAATCCAGCGGCTTGTTTGACTTTATCTTCATCGATATCGACAGCTAAGACTTCTGAGCCTGCATCTTGCAGCTCTTGACATACCGCCATACCAAATCGACCCAGACCAATCACAGCGAATTGTTTATCACCCGTTTTCATTTGTGCCTCATTTATGCATTTAATAGCAGGAGCGAAATTTTGCGCTTATTCTGTGTTCAGTGCAAACTCAACAACGAGAAATTAAGCAAAGACTTACTTATCATCTGAGTTTGCACCAATAACCATATGACATAAATCAATATTTTCCAGAAATACTAAGATAATTTCGTTCGTACTTCCTTCTTAATTACTTCGCGAATTTAACGGCAAACCACCTCAATTAAACAGCGCTCGACACAAAGCATATATTTCGTGCTCATTGCATTTTTTTGGCATAAATATTATCAAAATTAAGACAAACATCACAAAATCACCTACATGAGTTATATTCTGGTATAGTTTGCGCCGACAAATTGATTTGTACTCTAAGCAGTTTGAGAGGGATAATGTCTACAAACAATGATAAGTACAGTATAGAGAATACTGACTACACGGTCGGACAGGACAATGTGCAAAAGTGGGGTTTTGATGTTCATAACCCTGTTTTTGGTGCAAGTGCTGGTTTGATCATTCTTTTCCTAGTTGCGTTACTGATGGTTGATCCAGCCACAGCAAAAGCAGGACTTGACGGAATAAAATGGCAAATCATCAATACCTTCGATGACTTGTTTATGCTGGCGGGTAATGCCTTTTTAATATTCTGTATTGTTCTGATTTTTTCTCCATTTGGAAAAATCCGAATCGGTGGTGCAGACGCAACGCCAGAGCACTCCAACTTATCGTGGATAGCCATGCTGTTTGCCGCAGGTATGGGGATCGGTCTGATGTTTTGGGGGGTAGCAGAACCTGTCGCTTACTTCACTGGTTGGTATGAAACGCCACTTAACGTGACACCTTTTACGCCAGAAGCAAAGCAACTGGCGTTGGGCGCAACCATGTTCCACTGGGGTCTTCACCCTTGGGCAATCTATGCGGTCGTTGCTCTGTCCATGGCCTTCTTTGCGTATAACAAAGGTCTTCCCCTATCGATGCGCTCTGTGTTTTATCCTATCCTCGGAGATCGGACATGGGGAGCGTTTGGCCACGTCATTGATATTCTGGCCGTAATCGCCACACTGTTTGGCTTAGCCACCTCATTGGGCCTTGGCGCACAACAAGCCGCCAGTGGTATTGGCCACGTATTGGGCATCGAAGGGGGAACTGGCATGCAAATGGCAGTGATCGCTTTTGTTACCACGTTGGCGATCATCTCCGTAGTACGCGGAATCGATGGTGGTGTAAAAGTGCTGAGTAACCTCAACTTGGGGATTGCATTCGCCTTGCTGATATTTGTTATCCTTGCTGGATTAACAGTAGCGTTAAGCTCACTACCAACAACGTTAATGGGTTACATCGAAAACATCATTCCTCTGAGTAACCCATTTGGTCGTGAAGACCAAGCTTGGATGCATGGTTGGACAGTATTCTATTGGGCTTGGTGGATTTCTTGGTCCCCATGTGTCGGTATGTTTATTGCGCGTGTTTCTAAAGGCCGTACCGTTCGTGAATTTTTGACAGCAGTGATCATCATTCCAACCACCATCACACTAATTTGGATGTCTGCGTTTGGTGGCTTAGCTATTGATCAAGTGATCAATAAAGTGGGAGAGCTGGGCACAAATGGTCTAAGCGATATTACGCTTTCACTTTTCTATACGTATGAAGCCATGCCAATGAGCACCATACTATCAACCGTCTCTATTGTGTTGATCATGGTCTTCTTTATCACTTCGTCAGACTCAGCATCGCTTGTCGTTGATAGCATTACAGCGGGCGGTAAATTGGACGCACCGGTGCCGCAACGAATCTTCTGGGCTTCAATCGAAGGGGCGATTGCCGCGGTTCTACTTTGGGTTGGTGGTACGGAAGCCGTACAAGCACTGCAAGCTGGTGCTATTTCGACTGGCCTGCCATTCACCATTATTCTGTTGGTGATGTGTGTCAGTTTGATCATGGGTATGCGAACAGAACCCGAGTTTATTAAACAGCAAGTAACCGTAAAAGCGCGATAATGGTTTGGTGCTAAGCTATACCAGTATCAAAATCTAACAAGCCGCATCGTTATGATGCGGCTTGTTTTTATACTTACACTCTAGATATGAGTACGCTCAAGGTATATCAAGACAACTAATTTGACGCGCTATTTCTATCCGCATTATGGCGTGATTTATCTTGTGGCTTGCGTTTATTCTTCGGTACGTAATTTAGAATCGAAATCGGTACCGGTTTTCTTGGGGCAAAGCCTTCGATTTCAACGCGTTCAAGCAAATGACCCAAACGACTTTCAATCATACATAGATTTTTAAAGTCATCTTTCGATACTAAAGAAATCGCTTCACCTTGGGCACCCGCACGGCCTGTACGTCCAATTCGGTGGACATATTCATCGGCTGGGAATGGCAAATCATAGTTAATCACCACTGGCAAATTGTCGATATCGATACCGCGCGCGGCAACGCCTGTTGCGACTAGGTACTGGATTTCACCAGCTTTAAACTTCTCGATGAGCTCCTGTCGAACGCGCTGGTTACGTCCACTATGAAAAGCTTCAGCAACAATACCGCGCTTTTCTAATTGGCTGACCAGCTTAGCTGCGCCGTGCTTAGTCTCAATAAACACCAACACTTGTGACCAGTCATTCTCTTTTAGCATGTGGCTGAGCAAAGACGATTTCATGTCTTTATCTACGGTGGTGATCCATTGTTTGATGTTGGATTTCGATGCACTGTGCTTAGCAATGGCAATTTCTTCCGGATCAACAATCGCGTTCTTCGCTAAGTCACGAACTGGATTCGACAGAGTCGCAGAGAACAATAAGCTCTGTACCTCTTGTGGCATGCAGTCAACGATCTTATCGATTGAATCAATGAACCCCATATCAAGCATCTTGTCGGCTTCGTCCAAGACCAGAACTTCTACTTCATCAAAGTGAATGGCGCGTTGTCCATACAGATCGATCAATCGACCTGGCGTGCTGACCACGATATCGACTCCGTCAATCAAGGCTTGTTTTTGTGGCGCATAATCAACACCGCCAAACATGGCCATGGACCGTAGAGATAAATTCTTACTATACGCTTCAATACTCTGATGAACCTGAAGCGCAAGCTCACGGGTCGGGGTAAGAATCACGGCGCGTGCACGCTTTTTCCGCTGCGTTTCACCTTGGCTCAGCTTTTCTAAAATAGGCAAAACAAAGCTGGCCGTTTTACCTGTCCCGGTTTGCGCTGCTGCGATCAAGTTACTGCCGCGCAACACAATTGGAATGGCTTTTTGTTGGATAGAAGTCGGTTTTTCATAACCAAGCGCAGTCACAGCTTCAGTGATCGGTGCGCTCAAACCAAGCTTAGAAAATGGCATAGTAACGTCTCAACAGAGGATTGGGCGCGTAGTGTATCAGAATCCTGATTAAGTGACAGAAGGAATAGTCGGCACAATAAAGGACGACCACCTATCCTTTGAATATATTCAACATTGATGATTTGACTAGAAGGTTTCATGGATATTTTGCTGCTACTAGGCTTGATCGCCTTAATCGTGCTAAATGGTCTGTTCGCCATGTCAGAATTAGCGCTTGTCGCTGCCAAGACGAGCCGACTCAAAATGATGGCAAACAACAGCCGCCGTGCAGCCCTCGCGCTCGACCTGAAAAATAACCCTACGCAGTTCTTATCGACGATTCAAATCGGCATCACCGTGATTGGTCTGTTAAGTGGTATTTTTGGCGAGGCAACCCTTTCCGTCCCGTTTGCAAGTTGGCTGAATGAACAAGGCATCGACCAAGAAGTGGCCAGTGTGATCGCCACCTTTAGCATCGTTTTGCTCATCACCTATTTTGCCATTGTCATCGGTGAGTTGGTGCCAAAACGTATTGCACAGAATAACGCTGAAACTATTGCCATCAACGCTGCCTATCCGATTCATTGGTTGGCGAAGCTCACCAAGCCATTCGTGTTTCTATTAACATTTACCACCAACTCCCTGTTACGGCTAATAAAGCAAAATGAAAGTAACGGCGACACCATAACTGAAGATGACATTGTTGCGATCGTCACCGAAGGATCAGAGTCTGGAGCCATTGAACCGCAAGAACAACTCATGATTCATAATCTACTTCACCTGAATGACCGTCCCGCGCTTTCCTTGATGACACCACGCAGCAGTATTCACTATCTCGATTCTGACCATCCAATTGAGGATACTCTGCTCAACCTACGTCAAACCCAACATTCTGTATGGCCAGTATGCAGAGGTAGTTTGGATAACATCATTGGCACCATTTCATCTAAAGTACTGTTGGATGAGTATGACAATCTGTCGTTTGAACGTCTGTCTAAACAACTCAAACAACCGCGATTTGTACCGGAATCGTTGAAAGGGTTACCTCTGCTCAACTATATGCAGCAAACCAGTGCAGAGATGGTCTTTGTGGTTGACGAATACGGCGATGTACAGGGCTTGGTCACCTTGTACGATCTACTTAAATCTATTGCTGGTGAACTGGGTATGGAATCTCAACAGTTATGGGCTAAGCAGCAAAAAGACGGCACCTGGCTGATGAATGCCTTAATTCCAATCAACGAGCTCAAAAATAAGCTGGCACTCACCACTATTGAAGGGGAAGCAAGTGAAGGTTTCCAGACGCTCAACGGCTTCCTTACCTGCCATCTGGGTCGCGTACCTGAACAAGGCGAAACCATCGACTATCAAACTGGCGCTTCGAAGTACTGCGGGTAAAAAGCAACCGCATCATCCAAGTGAAGATCTCGCCGTTAGAGACCATAACGGAGCCACAGGCGGTAGAACACAGCGACGAAGATTAACCACCAATATCAGGGGCTGCATTGATACAGATACTTGAATAAAAACGCCCCACTGATGAGCAGAGGGGCGATGAAATACAGCGGCCAAGAATGGGGGTTCACTCCGATTGCCGAACGAACTCCGCCAAGGCTGATAAACGTTGTTCACTATGTTTAACGTAAGGGTTCTCGGTATCCCATGCGTAACCGGCAAGGATTGAACTGATCATCTGCTTGATACGTGGATTAGGGCTTTGGTAGAAAATCACATCTTGCAACGTGCCGTTGTACCAACCTTCTACGTAGGTGCGGAAAGTATTCACTCCTATCATCAATCGCTCAGCGTATTCACCTTGCCAGTCCACCGCGTCTCCCTTTAACTGGCGAACCACACAATCGGCGGCAAACTCAGCGACTTCATCGCAATCGTCACGCCCGATGAAAAAACCGGATCTAAAAACTCCCCCGCGTTACCAAGCAAGGCATACTTTTCTGTCGCCAGCTGTTTAACGTTTGCAGAATACCCACCGAGCTCCCCTGCTTGATTAGGGTACTCCGCATGACATAATAAAGAAGCTAATCCCGCTTCCTCATTTGCCAACTGTTTCAATGCAGCAATCTTGTCAGTGGGATACTTATCAAAAAATTCAGGCTCTCCTACCACACCGAGTGAACAGGTGCCGTTAGAAAATGGAATGAGCCAATACCAGACATCTTGATTATCCGGATGAACAGAGATAAGGATCTTGTTGCGGTCGTATTCTATTTCTGACGGTGAGATATTGTCTTTGATATGAGTAAAAATGGCTGCTCTCGGCGGCAAACAGGAGGGTTCTTCAAGGCCAAGTAATCGAGGCAAAACGCGACCAAAGCCGCTCGCATCGAGTACAAAATCCGCTTCAATTTGATAAGTATTCTGCCCTGGGCCAATCACGGTTAATCGTGACTGGTTATCGTCTAACGTTATACTTTGCAACTCGTGCTGATAACGAATCTCGACACCCTGATCCGCTGCACTGTCCGCCAATACTTTATCGAAATTGCCACGTTGAACCTGAAATGTCGTCCCCGGGCCATCAGTGAACTTGTCTTCAAAGTTAAATTGGGTATAGATGCCTTTGCGACGAAAAGCTGCACCATCTTTGTACTGAAAGCCAAATTGGGTTACCGCATCCAGCATTCCAGCTTGTTCAATAACTTCCATACAGGCAGGTAACAAGCTCTCACCGATAGAAAATCGCGGAAACGTCGCCTTTTCTATCACGACAACGTCCACCCCTCGCCCCTTCAATAATGCGGCAACGGTCGACCCTGACGGCCCCGCACCAATAACGACGACCTGTTTACGCTCTGATTTCATTCTATTTATTGGCTTGCTTGTAGTTTTAATAGTGTATGACCAAGGCCAATGTCATCGGTTCTTTCAATGACCTCCAACCCTGCTGCTTCGACGATTTCAAGAAAGTCATCACTGCGATAAAAACGGCTGTTGCCATTCGCTAAACACGTAAAGTAAAGAGACGTCGCATTGAGGCTGTAGGAGGCACCTTCATACTTTTGTGCATCCCAGAATAACTCAAGCACGTAAATTGTATCTCCTGGCGTCAACTGTGCTTTTACTTTCTTCAGAATGTTTAAAATCTCTATCGGAGAAAAACAATCCAAAAACTGGCTCATCCACCAGATATCCGCTTGTTCAGGTAAGGTTTGGCTCTTATCCAGCATGTTCGCAGGATACGGCTTGATCCGGTCACTGAGTTGATGTTCAGCGACATTTGCCATGGCAATGTCTAATTGTTGTGGCAGATCGACAATCGTGACCTGAACATCAGGATCATGGCAGCAACACTGCATTGACCATTTACCGGTATTGCCACCAATATCAACGATATGTTTTGGCTTACCTGCAAAGACTTCTTGAAGTAATAGTGGGAAAGAACGGTCGGAATAAAAGTGGTCAAACTTAAACCAACTTTGTTTGGCTTGCTCAGGCAAAGAAGAAAGCCCTTGGTAAATGGTTTCCCATTCACCCAACTCTTTTAATCCCGCGGGCTTGCCTTCTTTGATGGCTTGGGTCAAATGCATCATCGCGGCATAGCAAACGTCGGCGGTAAAATCCATATTGGCTTGCGTCATGCATCATGCAACAAGTAAAATCCTAAGTTTGCTAGGGAATAATTTGGTTTATCCCATAAGACAATATGTGCACTGACCGCCATATCCAGCAACACTTTAACCCCGTACTCAGAGACGCCCGTTTTTTCAGCAATGTTGACGGCACTCATGCCCTCAGCGCCCGCTTCATCAAGTGCGGTTAAAATACCTAAGTCTCTCAGCGTTCTGGCAGTGTGGAAGACGATGGGAGCGAACGATAATTTTTGCGCTTCTGTTTTCGCCTCAAGGGCGTTGAAAGGATCTTGTTTTTGATTTGGCACTATTGGACCTAGCTACTGGAAATAAAATATTCAAATAACTTCAAAATACAGAGCTTTGCGCAAAAAACAACATTCTGCATCCTGAAGTTTTATGACACTATTTTACGGCTGACCCGCCATCATTGCTAGAAGTCGCTGTGTATCCATATTTAGATTACGCACCCAACCATTGTAATTACGATGAATATTGCCACCCGCCGCATCAAGATTGAAAGAGTTCACGTAAAGAATTGAGTAATATTTATCGCTGTACGGAATTTTCACTTCTGCATAGTGATCGCGAACGTTGATTTTAGCTAACAGGACGCCTGGGCTGACTTCTTCAATCTGCCAGCCGCGATGACTGGCAGCCTGCGTAATAGCCAGCTTGACTTGATAACTTTGAAGATCATAAATAACTGGAGTATTCTCAATATTTCTGACTGGCTCGACACGAGCACACCCAACAACAAATAACGTAAAGAGCAACGGAATAAACCACTTAAAGCGCACCATGTTGAATCCTTTAATAATAACTTTGAAAAATTTTACTGTATTGCGCCTTAAAATAAACAATTTAATCAATTATGCCAAACTCTCAGTTAACATTATCCTTCAATATTGATGCATGGAAAGCAAATTCAGCTGGTTTATCAGAAATTGATGACTGGAAACAGTGGGCAATAAATGGCCACTGGCCAACTGATGAAAAAATAAACGCTGCTTTAATTCCCGCCATGATGCGCAGAAGAATGAGCACCATCAGTAAATTAGCAGTAAATACGGCCATCGAGTTATTAAACGTCCACCAAGTCGACTATTTGGTCTTTGCCAGTCGGCATGGTGAACTTCATCGTAGCTTTGGGATCATTAGCGATATTATCCAAGGGGAAGTGGCCTCTCCAATGGCGTTTTCTCAGTCAGTTCATAATACCGCTGCGGGTTTGGCGACAATTGCAACCAAACAGTCGATTCCGTTAACCTCCGTGTCTTCATCAGACAACACGTTTCAAAGTGCGATTTTGGAAGCGTGGTTATTCTTGGCTGATAACCCAGGCAAAAAGGTCTTGTTGGTGGACTTTGATGAACCATTACCGAATGCTTACCACGAGTTCGAATACCAACATTATCCAGCATTTAGTGTGGGGTTAATTCTGTCGAGTGGTGATGAGATTAAGGTTGTTAAATCATCATCAGTCGCGACACATAATCACGAACCACTTCCTCAAGGGTTGACGTTTTTGAAACATTACCTATCACATTGCAATCAGTGGCAGATTCACGCCCAGCGTCAAACGTGGGAATGGCATCAAAAATGAAGCGTTTAAATCAATATTGGCGCGTATTGGCGACTGGCTGTTGCTTTGTGCTATTTGGCTTAGGTGGCTTACTACTGAGCTTTATCATTATTCCCATCCTACGGTTTTTCGTTTCCAATCCAACCGAGCGCGAATACAAAGTTCAAAAAACCATACAGTTTGCTTTTAACACGTTTTGTAAACTCATGAAGTTCAGCCGCGTGATGGATTACGAAATTATTGGCGCCGACATTCTTCGACGAGATCGCAACTGTTTAATTGTCGCCAATCACCCAAGCTTGATTGATTATGTATTAATTGCTTCTCAGTTGCCCAGTTGTGACTGTTTAGTGAAATCCGCGATCTGGTCTAACCCTTTCATGAAGCAAATCGTAAAAGCCGCGGGATATATACCCAATGAAACACCAGACGATTTAATCTCTCTGTGTGAAAAGCGGTTTAACGCTGGCAATGTATTGCTCATTTTTCCTGAAGGCACCAGAACCACGCCCGGCGTTGAATCAAAAATTCAACGAGGAGCTGCGCAAATTGCAGTACGGACAAAACGAGATATCAGAATTATCCATATCTCAGTGAGTCCTAATTTTCTGACAAAACAAACAAAATGGTATCAAGTTCCATCAGAAAAGCCCTTTTTCCAAGTAGAAGTTAAGGATAAAGTTGAGATTGCTCCCTTTATAAAGCAAACTACGTCCCCTACGATCGCGGCTAGACGCGTGCAGCAGCACTTGGCTGATAGTATTTTCCCCGACAACACAAATTGATAAGCAGGGTCCAGTGGAACAGTTACACAACGATATCAAGCAACTTATTATTAATGCTTTAAACTTAGAAGATTTAACCATCGACGATATTGAAACCGAAGCTCCCCTTTTTGGAGACGGACTGGGTTTGGATTCTATTGATGCACTCGAGCTTGGACTTGCGATTAAAAAGCAATACAACATCGTGATTGACGCCGACGACTCAAACACACGTGAGCATTTTGCTTCTGTCGCCAATCTCGCGAAATACATTTCTTCTCAAACCAAGGCTTAAGTTGTAGGTAGTTTCATGACGGATATAAATAAAGATCAAGTATTTGACCAAGTTAAAGATGCACTTGTTGAACTATTTGAAATTGACGCTGCGGATATTCAGCCAAACGCGCATTTATACCAAGACCTTGATTTAGACAGCATAGACGCCGTGGATCTTGTCGTTCACTTACAAAATGTCACGGGTAAAAAGATCAAGCCAGCTGAATTTAGCGCTGTAAGAACCGTCGACGATGTCGTCAATGCGGTCGCTGAGTTACTTAAGGAAAGTTAATGCGCCAATTGCTGACTGGTCTGTCTGCAATTGTACTGCTTGCCTACCCTTTCGCGGTTTACTTCGGTATTGACCGATTTGGTCTGAACTTAGTTGGGGGCTTGCTCATAGTCGCGTTACTGCTGCGCGTCTTTGTCGCAAATAAGACCCCGCTAAAAGAGTTCAAATTTCTCGCGTTCACCAGTGGTG
This sequence comes from Vibrio mytili, assembly GCF_000830505.1. Taxonomy (GTDB): domain Bacteria; phylum Pseudomonadota; class Gammaproteobacteria; order Enterobacterales; family Vibrionaceae; genus Vibrio; species Vibrio mytili. The sequence continues at coordinate 70,505 of NZ_JXOK01000006.1, forward strand.
CCGTGGGCATTTTTCTCGTGACACTTGGTTTGATATTTAAGGATCACGGCCTGCTTACGTTTTATCCTGTCGCGGTGAATTTGTGCATGTTGTGCGTCTTTTCTCTAAGCCTAAAACAGCCGCAATCGCTGATAGAGCGGTTAGCTCGGCTACAAGAACCCGAACTTCCTCCAAGTGGTGTCAGCTACACGCGCAACGTCACTGTGGTTTGGTGCGTTTTCTTTGCGCTTAATGCCTCTATCGCTCTCTATACTTGCTTTCAACCAATCAAAGTTTGGACACTTTATAACGGTTTAATCAGTTATTTGCTTGTCGGCACTTTATTCGCAGCAGAGTGGGTTGTGCGTCAAATTGTTCGAAAGGATCATTAACGGAATGAGTTCTGCCTCGTCTACCAGACTATCTTTAGCCGCATTAATGCAAGCGAAAAGGTCCGAACAATCCCCCGTCGCGTATCATCGCAATACACACTTTACATGGGGTGATTTTCAACAACACGTTACAGCACTTGTACAACAGCTTAAAAGCCAGCCAGCGCATGATATCGCGTTGTGCTTCGGCAACAGCTATCTGTTTTCCGTCAGCTTGGTGGCTTGCGCTTACGCTGAGAAATCCATCGTGTTACCGGGCAACTATCAACCAGAAGCGTTAAAAGCACTTTATGACCATTATGATTTGGTCTTACACGATGGTGATGTTGACGTACCGGACACACTGACGACGTTGTCAGTCGAGGTGCAATCCTTGAGAGCACAACAGGATAAACGCCCTGCTGTTTGGCGTGAATTGGACCTGGCCGCGACGCCAGTGACACTGTTTACATCTGGCTCCAGTGGCACACCTAAAGCCATCGCAAAAACACTCAAGCAACTCGATATTGAAGTAGCCATTCTCGACCAACTTTGGGGAGAACACCTTGCAGACACGCGTGTCGAAAGTACCGTATCACACCAGCACATTTACGGTCTGCTCTTTCGAGTGCTGTGGCCACTGTGTTCCGCACGCCCGTTTGCTGTTTACAACCTCGAATTTCCTGAGCAAATTGTCCAACGCACAGACTCAACTACCACATTAATCAGCAGCCCTGCGTTACTCAAACGAATGACGGCAGAGCATGGTTCTGTTGATATGCGTAGTGTCTTTTCGTCTGGCGGACCGTTGCCTAATCACGCGGCACTGCATGCTCAGCAACACTTGGGGTCATTACCTATTGAAGTCTTTGGCAGCACCGAAACCGGCGGCATCGCTTATCGAAAGCAGCATGCAATAAATACAGCCTGGACGCTGTTCCCCGGCATTGACGCCGCTCTCAACCATGAAAACTGTTTAAAACTTCGCTCTCCACACATCGATGAAAACGCTTGGTACCAAACCGCAGACGAGTGCTATTTCCATGATAGTATTCACTTTGAATTGCGTGGACGCACCGATCGAATCGTCAAGGTGGAAGAAAAACGCATCTCATTGGTTGAAGTCGAAAAACGGTTAGAACAGCTACCCTGGATTGAAGAAAGCGTGGTCATTCCCCTTGAAGAATCACAACGACTTTCTTTGGTATCTATCATTGTTCTTACCGTTGAAGGCGAACATAAGCTCAACGAACTCGGAAAAGGTAAGTTTTGGATTGAACTTCGAAACACGCTCCGTCACTGGCTAGAACCTCTTGCGATTCCGAGAAAGTACCGAGTGGTAAAAGCAATCCCGCTAAATAGCCAGGGCAAACGCCAAGTGGCTGAAATGGAAAAATTATTCCAATAATACTGCTCCAGCAACAAGGCAGCTCCAGTAGCAATAAATCATATGGAAAAAAGAAAACCGACAATTAAACATATTGAAGTGAGCCAAAACACCGCTGAACTGGTGCTACGAGTTGATGAAGACATCCTCGATTTTAAGGGACACTTTGCTCACTTTCCGCTTTTACCCGGTGTCACGCAAATTGACTGGGCGCTGCTCTATGCCATCCAGTACCTGAAAACACCCACTGCATTTAAAGGAATGGAAGTGATTAAGTTCCAAGAGCCCATCCTACCCAACTCCATCGTTCACTTAGCCTGAGCTGGGATGGTGAAAAAGGAAAATTGGCTTTTAAATACACCTCGGGTAGCCATGACACACAGAACACGCATTCATCCGGAAAAATGAAACTGGGGCAGCCTAGTGAGTGAGTATCGCCCGTGTTTTTTGATCCCTTGCTACAATCACGGCACTACCATTGCCGATGTCGTGACATCGCTCTTGCCCTTTGCTATGCCAGTCATCATCGTCGACGATGGCAGTAACGGCACCACCAAGCGTGCGTTGGCATCGCTGCAACAACAGGACTGTATTGAATTAATCACCCTTGCTGAGAATCAAGGTAAAGGCGGCGCTGTCATGGCGGGTATACGTCATGCTCATCAGCAAGGATATAGTCACGCAATTCAGATCGATGCGGATGGACAGCACGACCTGACGGCACTGCCGGCCTTACTGAGTGCCAGTGAATCAAAGCCGGATATGCTGATTTCTGGTCAGCCAATCTATGATGACAGTGTGCCTAAATCTCGCTTGTACGGACGCTACGCTACCCACGTTTGGGTGTGGATCGAAACCTTGTCTTTATCAATCAAAGACAGCATGTGTGGTTTCCGTGCCTACCCTATTGGTCAAACCGTTGCTGTATTGGATAAATATAACATCGGCAAACGCATGGATTTTGATACCGAAATAATGGTACGAATGTACTGGGATGGGATCGATGTTGATTTTGTCCCAACGCGCGTGATCTACCCTGAAGGTGGCATTTCTCACTTTGATGTGTTGTGGGACAACGTTAAAATCAGTTGGATGCACACCCGCTTATTCTTTGGCATGTTGCCACGTATTCCTTCTTTATTGTTGCGGAAAACAGCCAAATCTGACGACACCAACACGCATTGGTCTAAGCGAAAAGAACAAGGCACCGTATTCGGCATCAAACTCTTGCTGGCTGTTTATCGTCTGTTTGGTCGAAAAGTGTTTGATCTGATTTTAAAGTTGGTCATGCGTTACTATCACTGGACAGGAAAGTCGGCTCGAGAAGCCTCTGAACATTATCTGTCTATTTTGAAACCGTATGCTCAGGATAAGAATATTGTTTTACCCCAAGAGTTAAACAGCTACCAACACCTGCTCTCTTTTGGTCGCACTATGCTCGACAAACTGGCGGCGTGGCAAGGTGACTTTAGTGCCGACAACTTGACGATTCATGGTCAGCATCACTTCGAAGAGATGGCGCAACAAAAACAAGGGGTGCTCATTCTTGGCTCTCACCTGGGGAATATTGAACTGTGTCGCGCATTAGGCCGCCGTCACTCTAATATTAAAATCAATGCGTTAGTCTTTACCCAACACGCTGAGCAGTTTAATGCTGTGATGAAGGCGGTGAACCCGAGTTCAGAACTCAACCTTATCCAAGTCAGCTCAATGGGACCAGATACCGCTATTTTGCTGCAACAGAAAATCGAGCAAGGTGAGTGGGTGGTGATCGTTGGCGATCGCACTTCCACCAGCAAAGAGAGTCGCGTGGTTTGGGCGGACTTTCTTGGTCAGCCCGCGCCATTTCCGCAGGGGCCATTTATGCTCGCTTCCGTGTTAAAAGCCCCCGTTTATCTCCTGTTTGGCTTAAGAGATGATACTGCGAGTACGCCACACTTTAATGTCTATTTTGAACATTTTAGTGACCAAATCAGCTTACCGCGTAAAGCGCGCCAACACGCCTTGGAAGAGGTCGTACAACGCTATGCTCAGCGATTAGAACACCACACGCTGCAAGCGCCTTTGCAATGGTATAACTTTTTTAACTTCTGGACGTTAAGTAATCAGCCACATGACAAACAACACTAATCACAACATTACTTTTGGTGCTCAACCGCTTACGATTGAAGATGTGGTTGCCATAGCGCACGGGGCGAAAGCCGCCATGAACGCATCATCGGACTTCAACGCTAAAATCGACCGCGGAGTAGCATTTTTAGAACGTTTGCTGCAAGAAGAAGGCGTGATTTATGGCGTGACAACCGGATATGGTGATTCGTGTACTGTGGCAATTCCGCCCGCATTGGTGGATGAACTACCACTTCATCTGACGCGTTTTCATGGCTGTGGACTGGGGCAGATTTTAACTCATGAACAAGCCCGCGCGGTGCTCGCCACCCGACTGTGTTCATTATCTCAAGGTGTGTCTGGCGTCTCTCATGACTTGCTCAACCAAATTGTGACACTGATTAATCACGACATTGCCCCACGTATTCCGCAAGAAGGCTCAGTTGGTGCAAGCGGTGATTTAACGCCTCTGTCTTATTTGGCGGCCACGCTCATCGGTGAGCGCGAAGTTCTATACAAAGGTGACGTGAGATCAACGCAAGAGGTGTTCACCGAACTCGGTATCGACCCTATCCGCCTTAAGCCTAAAGAAGGCTTAGCATTAATGAACGGCACGTCTGTCATGACCGCCCTAGCCTGCCTCGCCTACAAACGTGCCGAGTACCTGGCGCAGCTGTGCACCAAAATTACGGCAATGGTATCGGTTGGTATGCAAGGCAATGATTTCCACTTTGATGAAGCTCTGTTCGCGGTCAAACCACATCCAGGGCAACAGCAAGTCGCTCGTTGGCTGAGAGACGACTTGAACGCCGAACGTCCACCTCGTAACAGTGACCGACTGCAAGATCGCTACTCGCTGCGTTGCGCCCCTCACGTTATTGGTATGGTGCAAGATTCTCTACCTTGGCTACGACAGTTAATAGAAAATGAACTCAACAGTGCCAACGACAACCCTATCATTGATGGCGACAACGAACGTGTACTGCATGGTGGTCACTTCTACGGTGGTCACATTGCCATGGCGATGGATACGTTGAAAGTGAACATTGCCAACCTGGCTGATTTGTTGGATCGACAAATGGCACAGCTGATGGATTATAAGTTTAACAATGGCCTACCGTTTAACTTAACCGGTGCAGAAGGCGAACGTAAACCGATCAACCATGGCTTTAAAGCGTGCAGATTGGCATTTCTGCCTGGACAGCAGAAGCCTGAAAAACACAATGCCAGCAAGCGTATTCTCCCGTTCGACAGAATGCCATAACCAAGACAAAGTCAGCATGGGCACCATTGCGGCTCGCGATTGCTTGCGTGTGCTGGAGCTCACCGAGCAAGTTGCCGCAGCATCACTGCTCGCGAGTGTACAAGCGGTTGAAATTCGTCGTCGCCATAACGAATTAGACGAACACCATATGAGCAACAACTTACGAATGATTCGTGATGCCGTTCTAACCGAGTTTGAATTTGTGATTGAAGATCGCCCGTTAGAGTCGGATTTGCGTCACTTCATTGGGCGAATTCAGCAACGTCACTGGTCATTGTACGCGGAGGCATAATGCAAGACCCAATTCTCTATCCATTAGAAGCGGAGGTGACAATGGTCACCTCATTTCAAGATGCCGACCCCATGGGCGTGATTTATCACGGTAACTTTTTTCGTTATTTCGAAGAAGCACGCCGCGTATTGATGGAGAAAATTCAATACAGCTATCGTGACATGCAAGATTCAGGATACATGTGGCCGATCATCGACACTCGGGTCAAATATGTCAAAGCGATCCCCTTCAATCACCGAATTCGTATTACGGCAAAGCTGACCGAGTGGGAAAATCGTCTACGCGTGGATTACATCATTTACGATGCCGACAGCCATCAACGCATGTGTAAAGCGCACACGACTCAAGTCGCGGTCTCAATCGAAACACAAGAGATGTGTTTTGTCTCACCATCGGTTTTTTTGGACAAAGTGACGCAGTGGCATAACCAAGGGAGCGTCAATTGATGCAAAAATGGCTTCTCTCCTTCGCGCTACTGTTTTCGGTTTCCGCATGGGCAAATGTCACCGACCTGACGTCGCTGCAACAACAGCTATCACAACATCCAGTGGTGCGCGGCGACTTTACCCAACAGCGTCATCTTGACATGTTCAATCAGCCTTTGCGTTCTAGCGGTCATTTTACACTCAGTAAAATGCATGGGTTGCTGTGGCAACAGGACACACCGTTTCCAGTCAACTTAGTCCTCACTGAGAACAAACTTCTCAAACGTTTGCCGATCAAGAACCAAAAACGATCTCGGCCAAAGATAACCCAATGGCGTTCTATTTCAGCCGTATTTTTCTGTCTGTGTTTCACGGTGATACAACCGCTTTAAAAACGCAGTTCTCATTGGATTTTTCAGCCGATAAAGGTCAGTGGCGATTGGTATTAGTCCCTAAGCAGCCCCCCCTTAATGCTGTCTTTAAGTCGATTGTGTTATCTGGTAACGAGCACATTGACAACCTCACGCTGCAAGAATTACGTGGTGATAAAACTGACATTGAATTTAGCCATCAAACTTCGATACCACAGGAACTGACGGATGCTGAAGACGCCCAATTCCGCTTCTCGTTTTAGCCTTGGTTCGCGCTCCCTAGCTCTGGCTTGGCTAAGCATTGTTGTCTTGGCCAGCGTATTGCTGCTCAAACAATGGTTGTGGAACGCAAACTCGCCAATAGAGACCGACATATTAAAACTGCTGCCGAAGAATCAGCAGAACCCGGTTGCGGAACAAGCATTTGAATCCGTCTCTGCCAGTCTGAGTGACAAAGTCGTATTTGTGCTGACCGCGACGGAGAAAAAAGCGTTGTTCCAAGCGGTATCCGCCTTAGAGTCAGGGCTTCGCCAAATGCCACACTTTAATAAGGTGGTTGGTAAGATCTCTTTGCAAGAGCAGCAAGCGTGGTCCAATTATTACTTCCAGCACCGTTTTCAGTTTCTGACTCCAGAACAGAGAACACGCCTAAGTCACAACCCAGCGAAGCAGGTTCAACACGTTGTGCAGTCCCTTTATAACCCGTTTTCTGGCGTGACCGGGCAAGAGCTGCAAAGTGACCCCTTTTTGTTATTTCGGGACTATTTAACGCAAGTTACGCAACAATCTTCGTCTTTCCGACTGGATAACGGCTACCTATCGACGCAGAAGGAAGGTCGACAATACTTGCTTGTGACGGCAGAGCTCAATCACTCACCCTACAGTATTAAAGGGCAACAAGCGGTGCCTGATATTCGTGCGCTAGAAGAGAACGTCGAAAAGGCATTTCACGCAGACATCGCTCACACAGGTGTCTTGTTCTACGCCGACTTTGGCACCCAAAGTGCTAAGTCCGAAATCAGTACCATTGGCGTTTTTTCGCTGCTTGGTATTGTATTCTTGTTCCTCTTCGTATTCCGCAGTGCCATGCCTTTGTCACTCGCCCTGTTGTCGATAGCCATCGGGTTGCTCGTCGCACTTTCAATCACAACGTGGATATTTGGCAAAGTGCATCTCTTTAGCTTAGTCTTCGGTGCCAGCTTGATCGGGGTCTCCATCGATTATGCCTTCCACTATCTTACTGAGCGGCTCGCAGCGGGCGCCAGTTGGGACAGCCGAAAAGGTCTCAAGCATATTTTCATCGCCATTACGCTTGGGTTAGTCACCAGTTTGATTGGCTACCTCGGTATGCTGGTCGCGCCATTCCCAGGGCTACAACAACTTGCTCTATTTTCTTCGATTGGTTTAGTGGCGGCTTACGCGACGGTCGTGGCTTGGTATCCATTGCTCGCCTCTCTACCATCACATCCCAACGCGACGTTACCCGGGCGTCACTGTTGTCCAGCTGGCTGAAAGTATGGCAGCAGCCTTGGTTAAAAATAGGACTGCCGACCCTTTGTACCCTTTTCAGTGGCTACTTTTTAGTGGGCCTTAACTATAATGACGATATTCATCTGCTGCAAGCCATGCCAAAAGACCTCAAACAGCAAGAAGCGCTGGTCACCAAGCTCAGCGGCATGCAATCTTCGCAACAAATGTTGGTCGTCACCGCAGAAAACAATCAACGTTTACTAGAACAGCTGGAATCGCTAACGCCAACGTTAGCTTCATGGCAATCCGAGCACGTTATTGAAGGCTATCAGAGCCTGCATCAGTATGTGAGCTCGATTGAACGTCAGCAGCACGATCATCAGCTCGTACGCGACCTTTATGCGAACCAAGCAAACCAACTGAGCACTGCATTGCAACTCAGCGACCTCCCGGAACTCAACGACGTATTTGCTCCTGTCACGCTAGAGGCGTATTTACAACACCCTGTTTCTGCACCGATACGTTTTCTCTATTTGAACAAGATAGAAGGGCTTTCTGCTGCCATTATCGTGCTCAACCACCTGCAACATCCAGAAGTGGTCAAGGCATTTACCCAATCTGAAGCCAATGTCACCTACCTAAACAAAGCGGAAGAAGTTTCGTCACTGTTTGGCGAATATCGCGTTAAGATTATGGAACTATTGGCCGCCGCCAGTGCGGTTATCTTGCTCGTGTTAATCAAACGCTATGGCGTAGCCCACAGCTGGCAAATTTTTCTACCGTCCTGATTGCATGTGCATGTGGACTGGCAACCGCAGCCGCTACCGGAGCAACGCTCAACCTGTTCAATTTGCTCGGACTGATCCTGATACTCGGTATTGGTATTGATTACACGCTGTTTTTTGCCGAGAAAGCCCGCAGTTTAAGCACATTACTGGCGATCACTTTGTCTGCCATCACGACGGTACTGTCCTTTGGGTTATTGTCACTGAGCCAAACCCACGCCATTCATAGTTTTGGCATCACGGTACTCAGCGGTATTTTCGTGGCTTGGCTGCTCTCACCTATGGCCATAAAATCAGAGGAAGTGACCTCATGAGCAAACTAAAAACGTTTTACCGCGCTACGATCGTTCTATTCGGCCTACTGTTGGGAGCCTGTAGCCTCGTGCCGCAACACGCATCAACGCAGGTAGAAGCTGCTCCGAACATCAAGATTACGCTGCCTACACCAGCTAGCCTTGGTCACTCGTTAACGGCAAGCCAGTTGATCACAGCATCTTGGCAAGTTGCAGGAAACAAGAAAACCGAACAACTTCCCGTCCAGTTGCAAGTCACAAACCAAGATGTGGTGTTAGCGGGCTTTTCTTCTTGGGGTACTCGTATCCTCTCGTTGTCTTACGATGGACATACAGTAAAGACAGAAGTGCTCAATGGTTTACAACAGTCACTACCACAGCCAGAACAGGTGTTGTTTAACCTGATGCTCACACTGTGGCCGAGTTCCGCTTGGGAAGGCCCATTAAATAAGGTAAGCTGGCGAATGGTTGATACACCATACTCACGCACCATTGTTGATGGTGACGGTGAATCTGTGATTGTTATTCAGTACAGTTCCTCCAATCACCTAGAGGGAGATATTGAGTTTCATCACCAGAAACAAGCGTTTTCAATTTCTATTCAAACACTACAGCATCAGATAAATTAATAATAAAGAACGACCCTATGTCTATTCGCTCTCCCCAACCTTTGTATATCCAAGCCTGCGGCTTTCATTCCGCCATGGGCTGCGATGTCGAAGCGATTCATCAATGTTTGTCAGGAGCCAAAACGTCAAACATGGTTGTCGACCGCGATATTTTGAACTCAGGTCGCCAAACGGTGCTTGGTCTAGTCGCAGAATCGCTGCCGACTCTACCTGGCGCATTGAATCACTTTGATAGTACAAATAACCGCCTTGCCCTCTCCGCCCTCCAACAAATTGAGTCTGATGTACAAGATGCAATTCTTCGTTATGGCCGAGACCGTATCGCGGTAGTGATCGGTACCAGTACGTCAGGCATCGCGGATGGTGAAATCGCTCTGGAACAAAAAGCGACGAATGGCGCCTTTCCTTCTGACTTCCACTACAGCAAACAAGAGATGGGTAACTGCAGTGATTTTATCGCGGCCTATTTTGATTTAACTGGTCCGCATTACGCCATTTCGACTGCATGCTCTTCGAGTGGTCGCGTCTTTCTCACTGCGCAACGTTTAATGCGTTCTGGAGTGGTTGATGCGGTCATCGTGGGCGGTGTAGATACGCTATGCCGACTGACCGTCAATGGCTTTAACGGGCTAGAAGCGTTGTCCGACACCCACTGTAAACCCTTTGACCAGCATCGCAATGGTATCAATATCGGTGAATCTGCTGCGATCATGCTGTTAAGCAACGCTCCGGCTCGTGTTGCCTTACTGGGCGCAGGTGATAGCTCCGATGCTCATCATATATCAGCCCCGCACCCGGAAGGATTAGGCGCAGAACAAGCGATGCGAAAAGCACTGCAAGATGCGGGCTTGACCGCCGAAGACATTGGCTATATCAACGCACATGGCACCGCAACGCCACTGAATGACGCGATGGAAAGCAAAGCGATTCAGCGCTGTTTTGGCGATTCGGTTCCGGTGAGCTCAACCAAACCCCTGACTGGACATACCCTAGGGGCAGCCAGTGCCACAGAAGCAGCCATTGCTTGGCATATTCTCAAATACAATTTGGCGCTTCCGATCCAGCATTGCCAAAATAAAGACGACGGCATCGAGGTAACATTGGTAAACGAACCAACTAAACTCGGAGAAAAAGCCATTCTCAGTAACTCATTTGCCTTTGGGGGCAACAACATTAGTCTTATCTTTGGTTACGCTCATGACTAAACTTCCTCCTATCGAACAACTTCTTCCGCACGATAAGCCAATGATTTTGGTCGATCGTGCGCTCGATGTGCAGCAAGACTCGATCCATTGTCAGGTAGAAATTGGCGCGCACAATCCATTTTTCGATTCCGTTTCTCAAACCGTGCCAGCGTATGTGGGCATCGAGTTTATGGCGCAATCGGTCGCGGCTTGGTCTGGCTACCACGCATTTTTAAAGCAACAGCCATCACCAATCGGTTTTTTGTTAGGCAGCCGCCGGTACACCTCTGAATGTGACGCGTTCTCTCTGGGTGAAGTGCTTGACGTATACGCAGAAAAACTAATGGAAGACAATGGCATGGCGGTATTTTCTGCCAGAATGGAGCGACAAGGGACCACCGTGGCAACTTGTCAGTTAAACGTCTACGTGCCATCAGAAGAAAAATTACAAGAAATGAAAATTAGGAGTCAACAATGACCCGACAAGTCCTCGTTACAGGTGCAAGCAAAGGTATAGGCAAAGCCATCGCGGTACAGTTAGCCAAAGATGGTTTCCACATGGTCGTACATTACATGGGCGACCAAGCAGGTGCCCAAGAGACATTAACACTCATTGAACACAATGGCGGTTCAGGTCGATTGATCCAATTTGATATTAGTAACCGTGAAGCATGCCGAGAAAAGTTAGAAGCCGACATCGCAGAACACGGGGCCTATTACGGTGTAGTGAACAACGCAGGCATCACCAGAGACACTGCGTTTCCTGCCATGACAGAAGAAGAATGGGACGGAGTGATTCACACCAACCTCGACAGTTTTTATAACGTCCTCCACCCTTGCGTAATGCCGATGGTGCAAAAACGCAAAGGCGGTCGAATCGTCACACTTGCTTCTGTATCTGGTTTAATGGGTAACCGCGGCCAAACCAACTACAGCGCAGCAAAAGCAGGCGTCATTGGGGCAACCAAATCTCTGGCATTGGAGTTAGCAAAACGGAAAATCACCGTGAACTGCGTTGCACCAGGCCTGATTGATACTGGCATGGTTGATGAGCACGTGAAAGAACATGCGATGCCGCAAATCCCTTTACGCCGTATGGGCGAGCCAGAAGAAGTCGCAGGCTTGGTAAGCTACCTTATGTCGGACATCGCCGCTTACGTGACTCGTCAAGTTATCTCAGTAAACGGAGGTTTAGTATGAACCGTCGAGTCGTCGTCACAGGGATGTCTGGTGTCACAGCATTTGGTAACGATTGGAACTCCGTCGAACCCAAGCTGCGAGACTGCCAAAATGCCACTCAGTATATGGCATCCTACGAACAGTACGATGGTTTAAACACCAAACTGGCTGCTCCCGTACCGGATTTCCAGTTACCGAAGCACTATAAGAGAAAGCAAGTACGTGGGATGGGCCGAGTCTCTAAGCTGGCAACGGTCGCGACCGAGAATGCACTAGACCAAGCCGGTTTACTCGGCAACGCTGTGCTGACCAATGGCCAAACTGGTATTGCTTATGGATCATCAACTGGCAGTACCGACGCCATTGGTGCATTCGGCGTAATGTTAAATGACAAAACGACCAAAGCCATCACTGCGACGACCTATGTTCAAATGATGCCTCATACCACAGCGGTAAACGTGGGGTTATTCTTTGGTTTAAAAGGACGTGTGATTCCCACCAGCAGTGCTTGTACGTCTGGCAGCCAAGCGATTGGATACGCATACGAAGCGATTAAACACGGTTACCAAACTGTAATGGTAGCAGGCGGTGCGGAAGAGCTTTGCCCGACCGAATCTGCGGTCTTTGATACCTTATTTGCAACCAGTCTGAAAAACGAAGCCCCTCAAAGCACACCACGACCTTACGATTCTGACCGTGACGGTCTGGTGATCGGCGAAGGTGCAGGTACGCTCGTATTGGAAGAATATGACCACGCGGTCGCTCGAGGTGCTAAAATTTATGCGGAAATCATCGGATTTGCCAGCAACTGCGATGCCGCCCATGTGACTCAACCACAAATGGACACCATGCAAATCTGTATGGAAATGGCCCTGCAAAATGCCGGGTTACCAGCCGATAAAATTGATTATGTGTCTGCACATGGCACCGCAACCGAGCGCGGTGATATTGCTGAAAGCAACGCCACAGCCAACGCACTGGGTAGAGTCCCCATCAGCTCATTAAAGAGCTACTTCGGCCATACACTTGGCGCTTGTGGTGCCATTGAAGCTTGGTTAGGCCTAGAAATGATGCACAGCGGATGGTTTAACCCTACCCTCAACTTGGACAACATAGACGCCCAGTGTGGCGATTTGGACTATATTACCGGACAAGGCAGAGAACTCGACGTCGAGTACTTGATGAGTAATAACTTCGCCTTTGGCGGTATCAATACCTCCATCATTTTCAAAAAGCTGTAACACGGCCCGAACCGCTCATCCGCACCGTTAACTTTCGGTGCGGATTTCCAACTAAGGCTTAACCTCAGTAGCAAGATAAGACGTAGCCTTGGTCACTTTTTATCGTCAATGTTCGTGCTAGCATCGAACACATCAAGATAAGAACACTTAGAGAAACCACCATGTCATCAGATTACTACGGAAGCAGTGCCAACTACGCACGTAAAGAAGCCGGTTATCGAGAAAAAGCCCTGAAACTTTACCCTTGGGTATGCGGAAGGTGTGCAAGAGAATTTGTCTACTCTAACCTGCGTGAACTCACGGTTCACCACAAAGATCACGACCACACAAACAATCCTGAAGATGGCAGCAATTGGGAGTTATTGTGTCTCTACTGCCACGACAATGAGCACAGTAAATACCTAGAACATGAACGTTACGGCAGCGAGATTAAGCCCGGCGAAGATGAGCACGAAGGCGCCACCTATAACCCATTTGCTGACTTAGCCAAAATGATGAAGAAGTGATGGGTGAAAGCCACGTTGCAGCAGTTGATGTGGTTTATCCAATGTATATCAACTTATCGTTCATCGGCGTCACCCAATTTGCCTTTGAACGATTGGTTTACTGACATAATCACCCACTATCCCCTAAACGCTTTTTGGGACAAAACCTTGCTAGCGATCATCGTGCCGAAAAGTTACTGAGCAATTAAAGCCTAGAGACTTAGAGACACCTGCCTCACATAACTTTCCCAAGATTCGTAACACCGAATTGAAGCCTTTTTGATTGGAGGTGCTCCCTTAGTAACAGCAAGCTTTTCGGTCATTAGGTACAACGTTTGGGCTATTCTTTGTGCTGTGTCATATTGGTTTAAATTTGGGATCATATGGACATCAATGAAACCTCTGGCGATAGTTTTTGGGCACCGTGATAAGTTATCTGACCAAAATCGAGATTGCCTGTCATTAGATGGCTTTATATACCCTGAATCTACGTCGTCCGACCATGAAAAAAAGTCATTTTTCAAATTACCAAAAAGGTTAGGTGAGACAATGAAAATATCCAAATCAGATGTGCTATCGAACTGCTTACCCAGCTTGCTAGGAGCTAATGACTGGCCCAACCTAGCGCTGCCTGTTAAGTTAACATCCTTTGGGTCAATATCTAACCGCATTGCTATCCAAGTACGAAGAGACTCATAAACACCCGGACAGTCTTTGAAAGCATAAGGGATACCTTCCGATAACCACTGCCTTGCAATTGCATGTTTAGCCGAATCACCACCTTTTGCTGCTTCTTTAATCTCTTCAGCATTAGGGTAAGTACCAAGAACATGCCTTAACGGCTCTGGGACACTAAATGACTTCATATATTTCTTTTTCCTTAACCTTATGCTTTTAGCAACTATGTACAACGCTCTGTCGTTAATTAGCTCTTCTTTACGGATACTTTTGTATTTTGGCTCTGGGTACTTGAGACGCGCTATGATTGAAGCCGCTTGTTCATCACTGAGAGACTCTAATGATAGATTTAACTTCTTACACGCTGCATTAGCACCATGCATGTTCCATCCAAAATACGCTACCGAAAGATAGAGTTTAAGTATCTTATGTCGACCTAAATACTTAGTTAGTCTTACAGCCAAATATATTTCTTTTAGCTTTCTCAAGGCGGTAGCTTCATAGTCGCCAGTTAAAGTTCGCACCAATTGCATGGCTACTGTAGACCCGCCTTGCCTTGAACCAATTGCTATTGTTTGCCAAACAGCACGCGTTAGCCCTATGGAGTCAAAACCGTTGTGACACCAAAATCGATGATCTTCACCAGTAACTAGCATCTCAAATAGTATTTCCGGAAGGCCTTCGTAGACCTCTATCACTCGCAAATCTACCTCGCGCTGAAGCATGATCCAATCTTGCCGAAAAATCATGATTTAGTTCTTTTAAACAATAACATAAACTATATACCTGAATAACTACTGGCAGTTTTCATACAGGACATTCGGCCTCTCAATATTCTCACTTTTTTGTACGCTGGATGGTATAAAGCTCAAAATTTACAATACTTTGTAGCCACCTCCAACAATAATTACTACCTCGGTATTGCTATACTAATAGTCGACCCAATCAAGAATTGAGGGTTGTAGACGCATTAAAACTAACAAGCTCAGTGAATACTTCGGTGGTGTCAAGTTACTGATAGATTTAACAAAAAAGTTTGGGCATTTCATGTTTCCTGCCCTGTCGGCACACCTTTGGACATTTCAGAACTACATGTTTTGCTAAATTAGTGATTAACGGATTAGGTATGCTTAGGGTAAATATCTGCCATATTCGTTTGTTAGGTAGCATTACCACACAAACTTCCCACACTCACTTTGCTCAGCCATCAAGCTCAAAACTTTGGCTTGGTATTGACGGACTTTAATGGGAATAAAACTAAAGTCAGCATTATTACCATCATCGTCTGAGCAATGCCCTGTATATAACCATATTTCCGGAAAATCCAACGATTCACAGTATTCTGAGATGCTAGGTAAAGCCGAGTAAAAGTCGTCCATTTCAAGTGACATAGTACGGTTATCAATGATAATTACTGTTTGATCTTTACCTTCATGCCTCTTCACTGCTTTTTTTGAAATACTATCTAAAAGTACCTTTTCAGCAATTTTCACTGGAGAAGGTAATTTACTAATAAACACGGTTCTCTCTTTTGAACACAAAGGGTTAAAGACCAAATCGTTTTCACCAATACCCGCCAGTAAAAACTCTTGAACAACACTATTGATAGCATCACTTGGAAAGAGTTTTCCTAGCTTGATAAGCTCGTGCAGTGGTATTTCTTTTTGCTGTTTCCACTTAGTGTAACGTTCCTCACTAGAGTGGTTATTAAAGACTTTATATGACTCAGCTATTGAGGTTATTTCAACATTGAACTTTGAATTCTCACTTGTTTCAATTTGGAAGTCCCAAGGCTTATCTCGGGAAGTTAGATAAATACCTATATTTTTTTACAAAAATTCCTGACCAAGTGACTTAGATAATGTGTGAAAATAAGTGTTTCTCTGTGAAAAGGGTCTAGGACATCTAAAACAATTTTTTCCACTATATTCCCATCTCTCTTGATATAGAACACTCGTTTATAGTTGTTCTTATTCTCAAGATCACACTCAGGATAGAAGCTACTTTTTATCGTCTTCAACCGTATACCTCGAAGCAATTTTTGATGCCTAATGTTAAACTAAGTGCCTGATAACGCAAACACTCAACTCAAAATTTACGCCGTAAAAATCGCTGCCGCAATTGAAACCAAACTCACCAAGCGTTAGAAATCCGACTTAAGCCCCGTGTTAGTTTCATCTTTTCAGCCAGCAAAGTTTGCAAATTAAAACGGTAACTTACGGACAAAAATTCAGTTGGACAACAGCGCAAAGACAACCACTTGAAGTGCTTCAGTTTCGTGGTTAAATTTTGTTCGAGATAAAAGCATTTTAGACAAGGCAAGTTGATTGAAACCTAGTTATTCTAAGTAAATGAAACTTAACGCCGTATAAAATGCTTTTAGTGGGGCGCCTAGCTCGAACCCGAAGGGCAGCGTTTGTTGAGCTTTTCTACTGCGTCATCGGCTCCTCGTGTAGGCTAGCTGCACCACAAAGCCTCTTCCTTGTATAAAACCTCAACAACTCGCTGCAAAAATCATCTCGAAACATCAACAGACCCTAGGAGCCTGAATGAAGTAGCGGCTCTGACAATGTAACGAAGGTTGGCATTTGCCAATCGGGATTGAAACCGTGAGAGGACGATCCTCCTGATAACCACAAAATTGGGTGAGTGCTAGGTCGTCAGCATGATGAACATACGTTAATTCGCAGAAGGTGCGTTATACGTTGAAACAGCGGAAGTGGTTAATACGCTGTAACCAAAAGGGAAGAGCGTCGGAAAGAGATTGCCCCATGCTCTTTCGTGATCATTGAACTCTCCGCACCATCGCGAGCATCTACCCTGACATTGCGTAACATACGGAACACGGTAAGCCTGTATCACTCCCTCAGGGAAAGCCTCTGTGGCCGATAGTGATGCAGGTAAACCCGGCAAAGCAAAAGCGTTGCACTGGATACTGACCCACTCGCGCTCAGAAAAAATTATTGTTGTTAAGCGGGTATCACACAATAGAGGCTTAACACTCTCCGAAGAGAAAACACACATTACCCACATCAGCCCACCCAATGCTGCACCCCGAGAGGTCAAGTTTATTTCTGTGTTTGTCGTGATTTCCCGTGTTTTCTTATTTTTCTGTGCTCTACGCGTAATGGCGCAGCGGTGGTCGTGTCGTGGTGGGGTTTACAAAATTAAGCACAAGAAAGTTTAAATAACAGAGAAAGAAAGCAGCCCAGATACAAAATGTTTTCATTAGTCAAATTGTTTCCCCGAATAAATGAGAAAGGCATCACATTATTAAGCTTATATTAAGGCTCTTAATACGACTTACTGTTTCTTAAGAGGTTTTTTTAAAAATAAAACATATAAAACAATAGGTTATATGTGTTTTTGTTTAATGCTTAAAGTGACTTATATCACAAAAATAACTGTTGAAAATAGCGATTTAATCATAACAGCAAGTTGAAATTGAATATCTTTGTGACTTGATTCAAAAAAATAATCCACCTAAAAGCCAAAATAAAGTCATCAACTTAAGGGGAGGATTTATGAGAATAGCGATAGCAATCAGTGGTGGTGATGCCGTTGGTATAAATAACTTCCTTCTCCAAATATCTAAAAATACGTGCTCAGATATTGTTTTGTACGATGGTGGAATCAATGGATTGCTCAATGACAAGTTTAAGGAAGCCACTTACCGAGACTTAATTGATTACGCATTGTCACCAATGCCAATACTAACGTCTGGTAGAACAGAAAATAAACTTGTTGAAGGTGAATATTTAAGAATAGTTAAAAACTTAAATAAAAGTAAAATCGATGTATTAATTTTAGCCGGTGGAGATGGGTCTCTTCAATTTCTCAATAGATTATCACTATACGGTGTTAATTGTTTTGGTGTCGGAATGACCATAGATAATGATGTTAGTGGTAGTCATTATACCATAGGTTTCTCCACTGCTTGTGAACAAGTCAGGCTTGAAGTCCAAAAGCTTAGAATGACCGGAAGAGCACTGCCTAATCGTATTTTTATGGTTGAATTGCTGGGCGCTTATTCTGGTGAATTAACATTACAATCGGCAATAAAATCTAACGCAGATATCGCTTTGATCCCAGAATATCCTATTTCTATAGAAGCGCTATCACAGAAGATAAATCAGCGACTTAAAGTACAAAACTCTGTGGTTATTTTGTGCTCCGAAGGTTACACAAAAGAGTATTATCCCGGATTTCAGGGGGCTATTGATACCGTGATAACAGAGCTTGAACCCCTTGTTTCAACAAGGATTAGGAAAGCTATTCTCGGTTTTAGCTTACGCTCAGGTGAACCTTGCTGTGAAGAGTTGTATCAAGGCACTTTAATGGCTAAAGAAGTGATACGGTGCCTTCAATCAGGGTTAACAAATAAAGCCATCATTATTAATTCAAGTAACAGAGCAATCCCCATTGATCTGTCCAGTATACAAAGGAGACAAACGGAAAAGGACGACCATTACGTGAAACTCGCAAAAGACCTAAACATAATCTAAATCTAATATAATAAAGGATATAACATGATTAAAGTACTCTGTGTTTGTGGATGTGGACTTGGTTCTAGCTTTGCAATAGAAATGAGCGCAAAAACGGTTTTAAAAAAGCTTGGTGTTGATTTTACGATTGATCATACCGACGTTTCTGGAGCCAGTGCATTTGATTATGATGTGATACTGACTCAAAAGACATTTGCGGATGTATTAAGTTCTGATGCAACAGAAAACCAATCCTCAAAAATAATATCTTTAAATAAATTGACAGATAAAAAAGAAATAGAAGAAAAACTCACTCCTTTTTTAAATGTTTAATTAAAAAGTCAAACAAATAAATAAAACATAGAGGTCATCTATGAACGCTTTTTTTAACTTTATAATCCATGACTTATTAGGTCAGGCATCAATATTAATTGCTTTTATTGCAATGCTAGGTCTAATTCTACAAAAGAAATCTGTTGGTAAAACAGTAGAAGGTACCTTTAAAACCTTACTCGGTTTTTTGGTAATGATGGCAGGTATCAATATTATTGTTGAGACCTTAACGTTCTTAAACCAGATATTTACTCATGGTTTTGGAATGACGGGTTATATCACAGACGTTGCCGCTATCGCTGGGCTTGCCAATAGAGAACTAGGCTCTGAAGTTGCCTTAACCTTATTAGTTATTTTCATTACCAATATTATTATTGCGCGCTTAACACCTTGGAAGTATATCTTCCTCACAGGGCAAGCACTCTTGTGGATGGCGACTATTGGTGCGTGATTGGCTACAAATCGGGCTTAACAGGTCTACCACTTATCTTAACTGGCGGTATTTTCGGTGGGATCATGGCCGTTGTCATGCCGGCTCTGGCTCAGCCTATCGTCAGAAAAATCACCGAATCTGATGATGTTGCGTTAGGACACTTCTGCACCATTGGATACTTAGTGCAAGCGGCGGTCGCCAAGCTTATTGGTAAAAACTCAAAATCCATTGAAGACATTGAACTGCCTGATGGTTTCAAGTTCTTGAATGATACCTACCTGTCTATGGCGGTGGTCATGGTCCCGATGTACTTGATCCCAGCGCTTGTCGCAGGCCCTGAATACATTGAACCAATGGCTAATGGCATCAACTACTTGATGTACTCATTCATGCAATCTATCACTTTTGTGGCCGGTGTGTTTGTGCTGTACGCAGGTGTTCGTCTATTGCTTAACGAGTTGGTTCCTGCTTTCCGTGGCATTGCCATGAAATTGGTACCCGATGCAAAACCTGCTTTGGATTGTCCGGTCTTGTTCCCTTATTCACCAAACGCCGTCATTGTTGGTTTCCTTTCTACGACCGTTGGTTCCATCATTGGCATGCTGGTTTTCCCGATGTTTGGTCTGGCGATGATTCTACCGGGTCTGCTCACTAACTTTTTTGCAGGTGGCACAGCGGGCATTTTTGGTAACGCTATGGGTGGAAGACGAGGCGCTATTATCGGTGGTGTTGTGCATGGTTTATTCATCACCTTCTTACCCGCAATTCTTATCCCGTTATTAGAAAGTTACGGCTTTGTGGGCGTCACCTTTAGTGATTCTGACGTTATCTCTACCGGCTTACTGCTAGGCAATGCCTTCAATGGTAACTGGACATTTGTTGCTCTATTTACCGTCTTTATTATCGCTATTACTTATTTTGTTCATCGCAGCATCGACTCTGAAACCAAACAAAAGGAATTAACCAATGAAACTGTATAACTTTACTGAATTACGAGCTATCGCGAAGGAAAGAGGCTTCCAGGCGATTGGTTCATTTAATCTCCACTGTTTGGAAATGCTGCCAGCCTTTTTCAAAGCGGCTCAGGAAACTCAGTCTCCATTAATGATTCAGATTTCAACAGGGACAGCGCAATTCTTAGGTCATGAGTTGATAGTGGATTCCATCAAATCCCTGTCCCGAACCCTAGAGGTACCCGCTTGTCTGCACTTAGATCATTGCTCAAATATTGATGATATCAAATTGGCTATCGACACCGGTTTCAGCTCAGTCATGTATGACGGGTCGCACTTGCCGCTGGAAGAAAACATCGCCAATACGAAAGTGGTCATTGAGTACGCTCACCCTCGCAATGTGACGGTTGAAGGGGAATTAGGTGCGATTGGTGGCAGTGAAGATGGAAAAGCGGTTGCAGAAAGTGATATTGCCTTTACTACGCCAGAAGAAGTTCAAGCGTTTGTTGACGGTACCGGTGTGGATATGTTGGCGATCTCTATTGGGACGGTGCATGGCTCTTACACAGCAAAAACCAAC
Organism: Vibrio mytili; assembly: GCF_000830505.1. Classification (GTDB taxonomy): domain Bacteria; phylum Pseudomonadota; class Gammaproteobacteria; order Enterobacterales; family Vibrionaceae; genus Vibrio; species Vibrio mytili. The sequence continues at coordinate 91,430 of NZ_JXOK01000006.1, forward strand.
ATTCAGCATGAACTGCTCAGAAAAATTACTAGCCTGACAAAAACGCCTTTGGTGTTACATGGCGGTACGGGTGTGAGTGATGAAGACATGCGATTGGTGGTTGCCAGTGGTATTGAGAAAGTTAACGTTGGTACAGAAATGAATGTGCAGTGGGTTGGTAATGTTCAGAAAACCTGTGCGGAAGGCAAAGTGGATGACAGCGTACGTAAGTTCTTAATTCCAGCTAACAATGCGGTGCAGGAAGTATTGAAACAGAAAATTCAACTTTTTCAATAAAACACCCTTCTACATAGGTATGACTGCCGGGTTGTCCGGCAGTCAATAAAGGAGCTCTTATGTTGAAAGCGATCCAATCTTTGTTTCAATCTAAACCTCGTCCATCCCCTGCGGCAACAAAGTCGAACGTTCAGAGCGATACCGTCAGTGCTCAGGAGATAGAGGAAAGTATCCTTAAGTTGGAAACAGCATTACATCAAGATGAAGCGAACTTTGATACACAAAAGAAACTGATGGTTGAGTACAACAAAGCACTTAAAATTTTCGCCAAAACCCAAGGATACCAACATAAGGTCGATGAATTGTTTATAAAAATCGACGAGCTTAGAAACACAACCAGAAAAAATTTTTAGGCGAGATATGAATATAAAAGAATTATTAATTGAATCGGAAGCCATCCAGATAGGTGTCGATGAACCCAGTTGGGAAAAGGTCATCCAGCTGGCTGCTAAGCCGCTGATAAAAAATGGTTATTTGACCGAATCATATGCGGACTCTGTCATTGATAGCACTCGCGACAATGGCGCTTATTATGTCTTTGATGAAGGGATTGCTATCCCACACGCTCGCCCTGAATGTGGGGTGTTAAAAAACTGCTTTAGTTTAGTATTGCTTGATAAGCCTATTTCATTTAACGGCAGCGTCCCAGCCGATATTATCATTATGTTTGGTGCCACTGACAGCAATGGTCATATAGAGCAAGGCATAGGCTCCATCGTTTCAATGCTGGATGACGATGACAAAATACAGTCCATTCGTCAGGTTCGCTCACAGGAACAGTTACTGGAGTTGATATGAGTAAAAATATCGCCTCAACTGGAAAGACCGTGATTTTGGTGAATGGAGTACCAGCGTCTGGAAAAAGCTCTGTTGCGTGCAATATCGCCCGTTATTTTAATATCACGTATCTTTCCATCGATACGATCAAAGAGCCTTTTATGGCAACGGTTGAAAACTACAATCGTACGATTAACCGTGAACTTGGCAAAGCAGCGTATCAAGTGATTTGGGATATCATTAAACAAGCTCCCCAAAACCATATCTTTGTCGTGGATGCGTGGTTTGGATTTCAGCCAAAAGAAAGCCTGATTCACTACCTCTATGAAGCTCAAGTAGATACAGTTATCGAAGTTTGGAACCAGATTTCTGGGACGACCGTAGCCAAAAGATATGAAGAGCGAATCCCTCATCGCTCCGATAAACATCCAAAACACGAATATCTGCCAGAGTTGGCAGCGCTTGCTGATAGAGCCGAACCAATGAGCATTGGATCAGTGATTCGTCTTGAACAGGATAAGTGTTTAGATATGGAGTGGTTGTACTCTCGTATTTCAGAACTTCTCAGCACCCCCGAGAAAAAAACGGCATAACAATGATGTTTTTTCTAATGCTCGAATTTGAAGTGCTCCCCTGATAATCGGTACTTGTAACCCTCCCTGTTTTAGTGGCAGTCTAAATTAGAGTTGTTCCTACTTTTATGCCTTGCTAAATACTCCCAAGGAGTCAGATCATCGAGTGAGTCATTAAAAGGCTTCCAACGATGTCGCTAAAACGCAAAAGCCCCGACAACTCATCGAGTTATCGGGCTTTCTAGAATAAATGGCACGCCCTGTAGGATTAATTAAACTAATTCACCCTATTTCACCTCACCTAATTTACACTCACCATCTCTATACTTATCAATAACTTGAGCATATTCTCAACCCACCTTAGCTAATGTCAATTAACTCAAATTAACGCTCAAAGGTGGGATAAAGGTGGGACAGAATCATTTAGCACTGACAAAAACCGCAATTCTTAATTTGCCGGTTCCAGAGAGAAGAACACGTATTGCTGACCGTAATCATCGTGAATCAGTTAATGGTCTATTTGTTTATTTAACCCCCAGTGGTTCGAAAACTTTCTATTACCGTAGACGACTCGATGGAAAGTACGTCGAAGTTAAGATCGGAATCTTTCCAGATATGACCGTTGATAATGCGCGCCGTAAAGCCAAAGAATTGGCCGTTCAATTTGACAGAGGGATCAACCCAAATTATGAGAAACAGATGGAACGAGCAGCCGAGACAATCGACGACTTATTCATAAACTATTTAGAATTATTTAAGCTAGATATTCAAGCAGGAACACGCAGGGCTAGCAGTTTAAGAGGTTCCGAGACTCTTTATCGCCTCCATATTTCCCCAGTGTTAGGAAAGATCAAATACAGTGCATTAGATAAGGCACGAGCAAAGCGATTTTTACAAACAGTCTTAAAAAATAAAGGCTACTCAATGCACAACCATTGTTTAACCCTGCTTAAGTCTATGTTCAATCGTGCTGACCTACCTAACCCATTGATAGGTATTAATAAAATTGATGAAGCCCTACACCGTCGAGAACGAGTGTTATCACGTGATGAATTACAAAAACTATTCACCGCTATGGAAGAAGAAGAACAGATATATCAAGATGTAATCTTGTTGCTATTACTGACGGCACAACGTAAAGCGAGTGTTCTCAGCATGGAATGGAACGAAATAAACGCAGAGCAAAAAGCATGGGTGATCCCGATTAGCAAAATCAAGTCAAAAAAACCTCATGTGGTTCCATTGTCAGATAAATCGATGGAAATTCTAACTAGACGTTTCAGTGAGCGATCACCAGGTGAAAGATTTGTTTTCCCTAGCCCTACCAGTAAGACAGGTCATATTAGTGAGAAATCAGGTGCACAATCATTTTGGCGACGAGTAACCAAACGAGCAGGGCTTTACAGTAAAGACCGCAAACAGAGCGTAAGAATCCATGACTTACGTCGAACTATGGCAACAATGCAAGTTAGCCGAGGTGGTAGCCTACAAGCTACATCAAAACTACTAGGGCATTCATCAATAGGTATTACAAACGACGTTTACGCACACTTGGAACTTGAAGCAGTGCGCCAAGAATTACAACAAACAACAGAGGTTTTATTCAGTAATGAGAAACAGTAACTTTGTCAGCTTCAATGAAGCGAAAACTGACATGTCAGAGCAGCATACTAAAGAGACTTACTTTTTAGTCTTTAACTATGCTGGCAAAGACGACCAACCAATAATTCTTGAATGGACTTTCGGGTTTGAAAAAGAACCTCCTCAAGTCAACATTGAAGGTCTAATAAGTAACCTAAAAGGAAACAATGCTCCTCAAAACTACATTCAAAGATTAGAAGATGTAGACATATCCAATCACCCAGAATGGATAAGGGACGCTCAAAGATGGTTATTTAATAACTGTAAATCGCACATAAAAACTATCGAAGACTTCCAGATAATCGAATACAGAAGACAGTTAAAAGACACATTCCGTAAAAATAACGTTTTTATAAGTGACGATGAGGTAGTTAAAACACTGAATTGGCTAATTGAGCGTTCTAGAAAAGACGTAGGTCAGAAAGTGTTTAAAGGATACACAAAAAGCACTTCAATCAAGCGTTTATTTAGAAATTTTGACCGAGCCGTTGAAGGACTTGCTAACCAATTTTTCAACGACACCAACAAGCCTTAACATTTCGTTTACATTTAATTTAATTTTGGAATGCACGTACACACCCTCAATCTATAAAGTTGCTTCTAGTTAATTGAAAACCAACGAGGCAACTTTATGAATGACTTAATACCTAACCAAAAAGCAGCAGACTATTTAGGCGTAACTAAAGGAACATTGGACAACTGGCGTTCAAGCGGTCGATACCAAATCCCGTACATTAAAATGGGACGTTACATCAAATACAGAAAAAGCGACTTAGATGCTTTTATTAACTCTCGCACCATGGTGCAGACGTCTACAGAACCAGCGAATATCTACGAAAAACGTGGGTTATTAAGCGTATGAGTAAATGTATCAGTGTCTCCATTCCATACAACAAGCATGGCGCGTATGAAGAATGGGTTAACGCTATAAAGCAAATTAAACCACTGACACCCAATGAAGTACGGGATGTAGTAGGTCGACTTAATAGACTGTTTGGTATCACTAAAAAACAAGTCAGAAAAGATCTAGGAGTATAACTATGGAAGAACGACGAGGAATTGTAGCTGTTGAACAAGAAGATGGAACATGGTCAATCATCGACACTATCCATCATCAAGGAATAAAGACAGGCCTGACTCAACCTGAAGCGCGAGAATTAATTGAAAAGCTCACGATGTACGCTTTAGAAAACCTATAAACGGAAAACCCCTGACTAGTCGCCACTGGTCAGGGGTTAAAACAACTCTCAACGAGGCAACGTCAATCGTTGTCAACACACGGGGTACAATCCAATGTGTAAAATAACTTTACAAGAAATCTTTGCAATACGCAATTTATTGACCGAGCGTCAATTCATTCGACTAGTTAAGTGGACACAAGTCGAGGGAAGAGAATGATGGAATCGGTTAACGTCCCAGAGGTTGAGTATTCCCATTTACACGAACGGTACACGCTAATCCCTTGGTTCGACGATCTAAACAAGCCAGCACCTTTCAAAGACGGCAAACAATACCCCTACAATCACCCACGCTGGATACGAGCTTCAAATCAGCGTGTAGGTGTTCGCCTTGATCGCTTAGTTTTAATAGACTGGGACGGCTACAAAGAAGATGAAGCAACCCCTTATGGTGTACTTGCTTCATCATTAGGGATGAACGAAGACGAGTTGCTTAACCATTGTTCACAATGGAATGATGATAGCTCAAGTTTGCACTTCCTCTTTGAACTCCCTGAAGACGTAGAATTAAACAGTATTAAACACAGTAACGATGGACACTGGTTAAAAGGCGTTGACGTAAAAACAGGTAATCAACTGTTCTACATTAAAGCAGGGAAACACAACCGCTTAGACGATTTTCAACCTGCTACGGTTCCGAGTGTTATTGTCGATACGGTTCTAAAGAAACACGAATCAAACAATAGACCACCAGCAATAAGCCACAACCTGAGACATGCAGAGGCAGTGTTATCTAAGATTGATTCAGATTGTGATTATCAAACGTGGTGCAATGTCATAGCAGGAACCGTTCACGAATTTGGTCATGGTGAAGACGTGATCGACATACTCGACAATTGGAGTATGTCAGCCAACAACTACAAAGGCCGTCATGATGTTGAAAATAAGGTCCATTCGTTTGATCGTGATGGTGGTTTTACGTGGGGAGGTGTTAAACACATTGCAGGTGTGACACGAGCACAACAACAAACAATAAGACCTAGATTCGGAAAAGTAAGTAAAGACAACGTAATATCACTACCCGTTACACATGACGGCATCCCGTCGATATTCCCCGATGTGAAGATACAACGTAATGGCAAGAAGGTTTTAAGCACTAACGACAACCTGAAAGCATTACTCAATGAATTAGGGGTGCAAGTAGCAACTAACCAGATGAATCTGAACATGGACGCTCAACGAGATAACACCATTCACGAATGGCAGTTTGATGAATTGCGCTCATTCCTAATTAGTGAAGCTGAAAAAACAGGTTTACCGAAAGTAGCTATCGACGAACATCTAACCGCTATTGCCATTAAAAACAGCTATCACCCTATTGAAGCCCATTTCACTGATAAACAATGGGACGGAATACCACGAGTGCAACGGGTAATCGACTGCATACCATCAAACAACCGCAGAGTGCGCGATCTAGTTATCCGCAAGTGGTTTGTATCTGCTATTGCTGCCATTTATCAACGAGGATTCAGCACTAAATTGGTTCCAGTGTTGAAAGGCAGTCAGTCGGCTATGAAGTCAGCCTTTCTTAACCGTGTTTGTTCAATTCTACCGAATAGCTTTTTAGGTGAATCAGATTTAAACGCTGATGATGTCGATAGTGTCATTCGTGTACTGTCTCACCATATCGTTGAACTGGCCGAACTAGAAAGAACGACCAAGCGTGAAGCAGGTTCATTGAAAGCATTCATCACGAACCGAGAAGATAAATTCCGTAAAAAGTACGGACGCAGCGACACCGCCAAAGCTCGACAAACCGTTTTCATTGCAACAGTAAACGACGAGCAGTTTTTCAAAGATGAAACGGGAAATACTCGATTTGCAGTTATTGAATTAAATGGCGCAATCGACATGGAGCAAGTGAACAACATTTTAGGCTACACATGGAACAATGGACGATTAACACACGACAGCCCCCACGAACTCGAACAGTTCTGGCTGGAAATTAAATCATGGTTTGATAGTGGTGAATCATGGATGTTGACCAATGAAGAACAACAGTTAACAGAATCTGTTAATAACAAATTTGTGGTTAAGAGCCAGTATTATGACGATATTCTTGAACGCATAAGCATGTTTGATTCAAGTTTCGGTATGAAATCAACGCAGATCGCTGACAGGATGGGCTTACCGAAAGGCTATTCTGGTCGTGTTGGTAGAGCACTTAACGACTTAGTAAGGGATGGTTATCTCAGGCAGGGAACCGGACGGGATAGGCGCTCATATTATAAAGCATGAAACGAAGCTCATCTTGATGATGGGCTTTTTTATTACCTGGTGACAATATTTACACATGCATGATCGTTAATACTCTTCCAGTGGTGACAGTAGTGGTGACACTATGGTGACAGCAAAATAATAGTTTACCGTCACACCTAACCCATTGTTCCATGGGCATTATATCTATCGGTGACAGTTGTGACAGTAGTTTTCTATTAAAGTAGATAATATAAAGAAATAGTGTGTTGTGTATACCGTATTATAAACAATGGCAAAAATACTGTCACAACTGACACCATAAAAATAAGCTATTGATATATAAGAAAAATAACGTGACAGCTACTACTGACACCATAGTGTCACCACTGGAACAATATATACATGTATGATCGTTAATACTGTTCCCCTCTCTTAACACTTCAATCTCACCAGCGCCATCCTTCAATTTTCACACACCTTCATTTTGTGAGGACTTGATCAGTCAATTTCTAGTAAGCCTCATTTAACCTCATTTAAAACACTTTAATTTTCAACAACTTGAATAAGACAAATTGTTTCCATACATTAAAATCATACTAGTCTAACAATGGCACCCACTATGGAACATTTAATCAAATTACGTCGAGAGCTAGACGAGAAACGCTCACAGATGAAAGAGATCCTTTCTAGTGCTGAAACTGAGAGTCGTTCTCTTAATCAAGCAGAGAAAACCCAGTTTGACGAATTACGCGCTCAAGCTGATGACCTAAAAGAAACCATTACGCGAGTGGAAACGCTTGAAGCTGAAGAAATGCGCTCACTAAGCGATGGTTCAGGAAACCAGGATAAAGCAGCACCAACAAGTGAAGAATTGCGCAGTTTACTTGCTGATGGTGTTGTGACAGAGCGAGCGATGACAACCGTCAACACTGGCGAAGTAATGATCCCCGAAGTAACACGCAACATCATGCGTTTACTGAAAGAAGATTCCCCGATTCGTCGTTTAGCAAATCACCACACAACCAGCGTTCATCAATTTGAAATCCCTGTTCAAATGTCAAAGGCAACCGTTGAGCGTGTATCTGATGAAACAACAACCCGCAATGGTACAGACACACCGACATTAGACATGGCTCAGATCACACTGGGTGAAGTTTCAGCATTGCCGAAAGTGTCAAACCGATTACTTGATTTAAATTCAGGTTTCGACATTGAAGGTTTTGTCAATGGTTCCGTGGCTGATGCGTTCTCAGAAGATGAAAACGCCCGTTTCGCCGATGTATTGAACAATGCTACCGAATCAGCAGACGCCTTTGACACCATTGGAACAATTAACACCCAATCATTAACCACCCTTACCAATATCGACGAGCTACGCGATTTTACTAAAAAGCTACCGCGTAAGTATCGTAAACACGGCTCATGGTTAATGACTGAATCACAACTGACTGAACTTGAGAAATTAAAAGACGCTGACAATAAACCGTTGATTGGCTCTATTGAAGGTTCAGGAGTATCAACTCTATTTGGTTTTGCAATCGAAGTGGATGACAACCTAACGGCAGATACTTTTTATTTCGGTGACTTCTCACGTGGAATGGCTGTAGTTGATCACACAATGGGCGTTTATCACCAAGTAGACAAGATCACCGAGAAAGGCCAAACCAAATTCCACAGCTACATCTACAGCGGTGCTGGCCTAGTCGACCCTCATGCAATGCTGAAAGGTAAGCTATCAGCCTAATCCACACAGGTTGATAGTTTTCGGGGGGCAGCTTTTCCTGAATCCGGAGCTGTCCCCTTTTTTTAAATTCAAAGGCACCCACTATGGAATTGAGAGCATCAACAATTAAATCAGAATCAGGGCAATTGGTCGGAAAAGCTATTGCTTTTGGTTCTCAATCGCATGATCTAGGCGGTTTCGTGGAAATCATTGAACCGGCAGCATTTGATAATCATTTATCAACTAACCCCGATGTCAGAGCGTTATACGAACATGACGGTAAAGAGCTATTAGGACGCACCACCAGTGGAACATTGACCATTAACAAGCGTTCAGATGGTATTCACGTCGAAATTGACCCACCATCGACTCAAGCAGGTAACGACTGCAAAGAACTAGTAAAACGTGGCGATATTAACGGGATGAGTTTCGGTTTTGTAGCGATTCGAGACCGTTGGGACTGGAACGCACAGCCCGTACCTGTTCGACATGTACTTGAAGCAGAACTACGAGAAGTAACCGTGACGGCCACCCCTGCTTATGAAGCGTCAAGCGTTGTATTGCGTTCACTAGCAGACCATAAACGTGAGGGAACAGACCTCAACGAATTATGGCTACAGTATTTAGAGGTCTGATTATGCTTGGGTTATTCAAACGAAAAAAAACGGAAGAACGAGCGTTAACACTAGAACAACTAGAGCGCATGTTTTCACATAGTACCAGCACAGGTATTGCGGTAAATGCCGACAATGCACAATCAGTAAGCGCGGTATTCAGCGCAATGAGCTTTATATCAAAACAAGTTGCAGGTTACCCAATCACCAGTGACAACCCTGGCACAAGTGTTTTACTCAGCATTTCACCAGACACACTACAAGCTATCACTGCATATCAGTGGCGTATCAGCACAATGCTGAACCTGCTAGCCAATGGTAACAGCTACTCTCGCATCCACTGGGACCGAACAGGACAAGCAGAGCGCATCGAATTTCTAGCGAGTAATCGTGTAACTAATATTATCGAAGCCAATAAGCTAAAAGGCTACAGAGTCGACGGTTACCCCGTACCTACACACAGCGTATTACATTTTCGTATCAACTCGTTAGATGGACTGACAGGGCGATCCCCTATCACGGTTTGTCGTGAATCTATTGGTGAAGCGATTAAGCAGAATCAAGTTTCAGGTGAACAGCTAAAGAGTAGCTTTAAACCTAATGCAGTGATCGAGGTAGAAGGGGCTTTCAACGATAAAACGGCTCTCATGCGATTTAAAGAGCGAATGAACGCCAGGGAAAAAGGCGGTTTATTAATGCTTGAAAAAGGCATGACCATGAAAACCGTTTCTGTTTCGAATGCCGATATGGAATTCATTGAAAATCGTAAATTTTCAGTCGATGAAGTCGCCCGAATGTTCAACCTGGACAAAATCTGGTTACAAAACAGTGGAACCGGTGCGAAATACGACGAAGTAAACGCAAGCCAAAAATCCCTACTAACTAACACTATTCATCCATATCTGAACGCTATCGAATCAGAGTTAAAGCTAAAACTCATTGATGCGTCAATAAAATTCAACCTGTCAGAGATTCAAAGGCTAGATGTAAACACCCGTTATGAAGTTTACGCAAAAGCAATCGAAATGGGACTACTGACCCCCGAAGAAGTAAAAGAGCGTGAAGGTCTAATATGATTTTCCGTTGCAATGATTGTGGCAGACGAATAGCAGAATCAGATAAAGGGCGGTGCTCACAACATCGCCGCGAGTATAACCGAGTATCAGATCGCAACCGCAACAGAAAAAATCACTCAGCACAGTATGGTTATGAGTGGCAGAAAACCAGAGCGTATATGAGAGCTATTTACCCGTTATGTTTGAACTGTTTTCTCAATGACAGGCTGACACTTGCTGATGAAGTAGATCATATTCGCAACCTAAACGATGGTTCACAGTTTACCGACATCCACGGCCATGAAAATTTAGCCCCTTTATGCAAAAAATGCCACACGTGGAAAACATACAACATCGACCCATTGCCAAGAAATTCACCAACCCTAAGACGATGGATCAAACATATGAACACAGCCAAGAGGAAATTTAATAATGGCTAGAATGAGACAACCACAAAACAAACCATTGCTAGGTAAATCAGGGATGAAAATGTGGCGACGTTATGCGCCATTATTGCCAAATCAAGCAACTGAATCAGACTGGGATTTATTAGAAAACTATTGCTTACAGTTTGCTATGAATCAACAGTCAGCCTCAGAGATACAAGAACAAGGCTCAACAGTAACCAATGGAGCAGGAACACGAGTTCAGAACCCTGCTAACGCTATGTTTAACGCAACCAGTAAGCAAATTGTTGTATTAGCTAAAGAGTTGAACCTTACAGCTCTATCACAACACCGTAACCAGTTAGAGAGCGAAGAAGATGACGGATTCGACGCTTAACTATCATCAATATGCGCTAGACATACAACACGGGGTAATCCCTGCATGTAAATCTATGCTTAAAACTGTAGAGCGTTATTTTAATGACCTACAGCGTAATGACATTTATCTGGATGTTGATGAAGCTAAACGAATCATTCATTTTTGCTCGTACGTCACCCACTTTAAAGGACCATTAGCTGGCCAACCCTTTACTATTGAACCGTGGGAAGAATTCATTTTAATCAATGCAATTTGCTGGAAGTGGTCAAGCACTGGTTTGCGCCGGTTCCGTGAGGCGTTTATTTTAGTTCCACGTAAGAACGGAAAATCATTTCTGTCATCGATAGTCGCTAACTACTTCCTACTAATGGAACAAAAGCAACAAGACATTGCTTGCTATGCCATGAACGCACAACAAGCAAGAATTGTGTTTGATGGTGCAAAAATGATGGTGACACAAAGTAAGGCAATGAAAAGGCGAAGTGTCATAAACGCCCACAAAATGACCCATGTTAAAAGTAATAGCCGGTTTGAACCCGTAAACAGTAAAGCTGGCGGTCAAGAAGGACGTAACGACAGCATCATCATTTGCGATGAATTACATACTCACCCTAATAGCGACATGTTTGACGTAATGTCGCTAGGAACAGCAGCCCGACCAGAATCATTACATTTCATCATAAGCACCGCTGGAACCGACACAATCAGTTTTTGCAAACAACTTTATGACCAATTTAAAACCTACACCCCCGACACTACATTTACAGCAATTTATGAACTCGATGAAAAGAAAGAGGTTGAATACCCGTCAACATGGATCAAGGCAAACCCGAATCTGGGTGTTTCTGTCCACTCGCAAGAAATAAGCGACACCATAGAAAAAGCCAGGGCAATTCCTCACCGATTTAGTGAGGTATTAACTAAGCGTTTCAATCTATGGACACAAGGGGAACAACAGTTCATAGAACAAGACGACTGGAACAAGTGTTTTAAGCCTAAGGAACACAAACCGAGTAACACACTACCTGTAATAATTGGCATCGACCTTTCCAGTGTTAGCGATATATCCGCTTTATGGTGTGTCCAGCCTACGGGAAAAACAGGTGAAGTTCGAGTATGGGGTAAGTGTTATTTACCTGAACGAGCACTGGAACGAGGACGCAAAAACGCTGACATATATAAGCAATGGGTAAAAAGAGGATGGTTAACGATTGCCGGTGATCGAACCATTGATTATGAATACATCGAAAAAGAAATTCATCACCTAGCTGAACAATATCAAGTAATCAGTGTTGCTTTTGACCCGTGGAACAGTAACCAAATGTTGACCCGTCTTGAATCTGAAGGCGTACCCGTTGAGAAAGTAAGACAAGGTTTTATTACCCTATCCCCTGCCACTAAAGCCTTACAAACCGCAGTTATTCAAGAAAAAGTTATTCATGATAATAACCCTATTCTGAATTGGGCAATAGAGAACGTAACCCTTTCCAATGACGCAGCGGGGAACATCAAACCAGACAAGCAACGCAGCCACAACAAAATAGACCCAGTAGCAGCACTTATTAACGCCTATCACGTGTGGGGACTTGAAGAAGAACAGCAGACATTAACCGGGGAAGTGTTCACAATGGAATGGTGACATCCAAATAATCACATGATTTATTTTAATGTGGGATATGGGTGGGATAGAACGACAAAGCCCCGACAACTCATTGAATTATCGGGGCTTTTTGAATAAATGGCACGCCCTGTAGGATTCGAACCTACGACCACATCCTTAGAAGGGACGTGCTCTATCCAGCTGAGCTAAGGGCGCGCTACAAGGAAAGGATTATACGAGTTCAAATGGGTAAATCAACGGCTTTTCGTAACATTATGTTCTGAGTGCCTAAAAAAAGGACACCAAGCAAGATTATGTTTAAAATCACCACAAAGCAAACGTTTGCGTATGGATGTTAATTTGAATTTCTGCGACAATGCGCGGCAAATAATTTGCCTTCTTAATATATAAGGAAAGTCATGACTGCTCAAAATATAGACGGAACTCTCATTTCCCAAACTGTTCGCTCCGAAGTTGCTGCACGTGTAAAAGCGCGTGTTGAGGCGGGCTTACGTGCTCCTGGTCTTGCAGTAGTTTTAGTTGGTGAAGATCCAGCTTCTCAAGTTTATGTTGGCAGTAAACGCCGAGCATGTGAAGAAGTTGGCTTCATTTCTAAGTCTTTTGACCTTCCTGCTACCACGACAGAAAAAGAGTTACTTGCTCTCATTGATGAGCTGAATAACGATAACCAAATCGACGGTATTTTAGTTCAATTACCACTGCCAGCGGGCATTGATAGTACGCATGTTCTAGAGCGTATTCACCCTGAGAAAGACGTCGATGGTTTCCATCCGTACAACGTTGGTCGCCTTGCTCAGCGCATTCCTAAACTGCGCTCATGCACGCCGAAAGGCATTATTACCCTGCTCGATCGTTACAATATCAATTTGCGTGGTAAACACGCTGTGGTTGTGGGTGCATCAAACATCGTTGGTCGCCCAATGACGCTAGAGCTGTTGCTTGCAGGTTGTACCACCACAACGTGTCACCGCTTTACCAAAGATTTAGAGCACCATGTTCGTCAAGCTGATGTGGTTGTGGTTGCGGTAGGCAAACCGAACTTCATCCCTGGTGACTGGATTAAGAAAGGTGCTGTGATTGTGGATGTCGGCATTAACCGTTTAGACTCAGGTAAATTGGTTGGCGATGTGGAGTACGATAAAGCGCGTGAGCACGCAAGCTTTATTACGCCCGTTCCAGGTGGTGTTGGCCCGATGACGGTCGCTAGCCTGATTGAGAATACCATGTTGGCGTGTGAGCAGTTCCATACCGACAAGTAATGCCCTGTCTTATGTCTTAAATAAGTCATGAAACAAGACATTGAAATAAAGAAGGCTCCTCGCGGAGCCTTTTTAGTAAATGTCTTGTAAATATAGCACTCGAGGTTATTTATCGAATTGTGTCCGCTAAGTGACTTACCGCCAATGCAAAGTAATAAGAACGATTCCACTTCATTAGCACGTTGTAGTTGTTGTACACCAAGTAAGTACGGCCATTTTCGTCATCTGGCATGATTAGCCATGCTTTGATGTCTTCATCGAGTGTTGGCAATGGACTACCGTCGTACTTAGTGATACCCAGTTTGCTCCACTCTTGCAGGTACTTACCTTTTTCTTCCGTGCGGCCTTCTAATTCACGATCAATGCCATGTGGCACTTTCACCTGACGTCCCCACGTGTAGCTGTCATCCCAACCGGATTGACTCAAGTAGTTGGCTGTCGAAGCAAACACGTCAGCTTCGGTTTTCCAAATGTCCTTCTTACCGTCACCGTTGCCATCCGCGGCAAAGCGAAGGAAAGAGCTTGGCATGAACTGACACTGTCCCATCGCCCCCGCCCATGAGCCTTTGAAGTTGTCTAGATCGATGTGGCCTTGGTCAAGGATTTGCAATGCAGCCATGGCTTCGCTGCGGAAGAACTCTTCACGGCGACCTTCAAATGCCATCGTCGACAGTGCATCAATGATGCGATAATTACCCGTGAATTTACCGAAGTTACTTTCTACGCCCCATAGAGCGACAATAAAACGCGGCTGCACGCCATAAGTATCGCCAATGCGCTTTAACTCTGCGTAATGCTCTTTATACAGGCTACGAGCTTGTTTCACCTTCCAATCTGGTACAGCACGAGGAATATATTCATCTAGCGTTAGCTTCTTCTCTGGCTGATTACGATCCGCTTTGACCGCTCGAGGTTTGTACTCAACATTCGCGAACGCAGCACTGATCACTTGTTCAGAGATGCCTTTTTCACGCGCTTCTGTACGTAGTTTCTGTAAATATTCTTCAAAACCCTCACTACTTGCGTAAGCCGAGGTACACACACCAACACTGAGCAACGTTGCCAGTAACTTTTTCATATTGACTCCTTGAGCAAATCAGAAGCTCTTCGCAAGCCAGCTTACTGTTCGCCTTTTTGCTGAGCTTTTTGTTCTTTGTATTGTTCTAATAAGTTTTCCGGCGGAGGCGGAAGTTGTAGAAAAAAACCTTCGCTTTGTAATGACGTTTTGACTTTCTCTATGTCAACTTGTGCCAATGTACGGCCATCAAGTTTAATCGTCATGACAGCGATAGGCTTACCGAACATCTGCATCAAGGTGTCAGGAACCTGTGAAAAATCATCCTTTTTAGGGATATAGAGGTAAGCACCTTCTTTTTTTGCGCTTTTATAAATAGAACAAAGCATGACACGCCTTTTATGCTGATTTTGCCGCTTTTACAACGGACTGAGTTGAAAACGTCAAATTCTCGCAAACTAAACAAAAAATTTGAGATTAATTCGCTTATTTACCTTCGAGAGAACTTGCTGCGTTAAAGGATGAAATATAACATGACAGACCTAGTTTAAGGCAACGCTCTTTCAATAAAGGCAAGAAGTCCACGATGACCCATTCACCAGACCTTAAAGGTAGCAGTTTTACTTTGTCAGTTTTACACCTTTCTGACAACAAGATCATAAACACTGTCGAATTTTTGCAAGAAAAAGTGTCTCAAGCACCCTCTTTCTTTCAATCCGCGCCTTTAGTTATCAATATAGCAAAAGTCGCTGGCGACATTGATTTCACCGCCCTTAAACAAGGTATCGCAGATGCGGGCTTTATCCCGGTGGGTGTCACAGGTTGCAAAGATAAGCAGGTACAAAAACTTGCTTCAGAAGCAGGCTTTGCCATTATGTCTGCAAGTAAATCGGCAAGCCAAGAGGCAAAGAAGCAGAAAGTGGCGACAAATGTAGAATCGCTGAAAAACGCAGAACCGGTGAAAAAGGCATCAACGAAAACGGCACCCGCGAAAATTGTTCGTACGCCGATTCGTTCAGGGCAACAAATTTATGCGAAAGATGGCGATTTAATTGTGCTATCACATGTAAGTGCAGGCGCAGAAGTGATTGCCGATGGCTCAATCCATATCCATGGTACGTTACGTGGCCGCGCAATTGCGGGAGCAAACGGCCAACAGGAAGCGCGGATTATTTGCCACGATTTACAAGCAGAACTGGTTTCCATTGCAGGGAATTATTGGTTAAGCGATCAAATTAAGAGTGAGTATTGGCAAAAGAAAGTCATGATCAGTAAAGCAGATGAATCATTACATCTAGAGACGCTCACGATTTAATCTAAAAAGGAAAAAAAATGGCACGCATTATTGTAGTAACGTCTGGTAAAGGTGGCGTTGGCAAAACCACTTCAAGCGCAGCCATCGCCTCAGGCTTGGCTCTTAAGGGTAATAAGACTGTGGTGATCGATTTCGATATCGGTTTGCGTAACCTCGATCTTATCATGGGTTGTGAACGCCGTGTTGTTTATGACTTTGTTAACGTCATTAACGGTGAAGCGACGTTGAATCAGGCGCTGATCAAAGATAAGCGTACTGACAATCTGTTCATTCTCCCTGCTTCTCAAACACGTGATAAAGACGCGCTCACCAAAGATGGTGTGCAGCGCGTGTTCAATGAACTGGGTGATATGGGCTTTGACTTTGTCATCTGTGATTCACCAGCAGGCATCGAGCAAGGTGCATTAATGGCACTGTACTACGCCGATGAAGCGATTGTAACGACCAACCCTGAAGTCTCTTCTGTTCGCGACTCTGACCGAATCTTAGGTATTTTAGATTCTAAGTCACTGCGCGCCGAGCAAGGGCTAGAGCCTGTCAAGCAGCACCTGCTTTTGACTCGTTACAATCCTTCACGCGTAAACCAAGGCGAAATGCTGAGCGTGGAAGACGTCGAAGAGATTCTTCATATCCCACTATTGGGTGTGATCCCAGAAAGCCAGGCGGTACTGAATGCATCAAACAAAGGTGTACCTGTTACGTTTGACGAAAACACCGATGCTGGTATGGCGTATTCCGACACGGTTGATCGCTTATTAGGCAATCAGGTTGAGTTTCGTTTCCTTACTGAGGAGAAGAAAGGATTATTTAAACGACTGTTCGGAGGCTAGACATGTCACTATTAGAATTTTTCCGCCCACAAAAGAAAAAATCGGCAAGCCTAGCAAAAGAGCGCTTGCAAATTATTGTGGCAGAACGCCGTAGCCAAGATGACCCTGCGCCTTCTTACTTGCCTCAGCTAAAAGAGGACATTCTTAAGGTGATTGGCAAATACGTTGATATTGATCCGAACATGGTTGATTTGTCGTTTGAGCATAAAGATGATGACATCTCTGTACTTGAGCTAAACGTGAAACTGCCAGACGACGAGAAATAACCGCTCGAAACGTTCGACAGCGAATGTCAGTACTATCCCGAACGGCATAAAAACAGAACGTGCATACAAAACGTGCAAAACAGAAAAAGGTTGCAACAGGCCAACCTTTTTATTTGCTATCACTTATTTTCTACAACTTGTATTATTTCAGTGCTTTACTCATCTTCTCACCGAGAAGTTCAAGACGCCAACCTTGCATTAAATCTGGGAGCTGAGCAGGGTCACGGTCCTTCTTCCATACCCAACTGATAAGTTGGTTGATCTGCTTTTTAGAAGCTAAAAACTCCGTCGCTAGCCCTGATTTCTGTGACGCGCTTTTCACCAAGTCTTTCATATTTTTGAACACCTGCTTGTAACCGGGGTAGTCCATAAGGCGCTCTATTTTATCCGGATACTCGTCAGCAGGGGTCTGCTTGGCCTTTTTGACAAGTGCAGAGATTTTTGCCCCATGGCGATTGATAGCACGCACATCCATCCCTTCCGCTTCCATCTGACCAGGAGTGGTTAACCCTAGACGAGCGACGGTGAGCAAGTCGCCTTCTTTGAACACAAAGTTCAACGCAAGATCCCGCTTGATAGCTTGGCGATACCGCCAGGTTGCGAGCGGCTTTAAGATGGCTAACTCCGAAGGCTTTAGCTGCCATGCCCCTTTAATATCGCGATAGACGTTGTCTTCGTCCACATCACGGATACGCTTGGTGACCAGCAAGTCACTTTCTTGCTGTACCGCATCCCACCAACCCGTTTCGGTAACTTTATCAAAAAGTTTTTCATAAAGCGGCAGTAAGTAGTACACATCTGCTGCCGCGTAGTCTAACTGCTTTTGGCTAAGAGGCCGCGCCATCCAATCGGTACGTGATTCACTTTTATCCAGTTCCACGCCCAAGTACTCTTCTACTAGAGTCGCAAACCCTGTAGATAAACCATAACCAAGAAATGCCGCCATAAGTTGGGTATCGACCATAGGAAATGGCGTACAGCCAAACGCATTTTGAAACACTTCCAAATCTTCACCGCATGCGTGCAGTACTTTCAGTACCGACGTGTCTTTCAATAACTCTACAAACGCAGACATGTCCGTCAATTCTGTTGGGTCGATCAAAGAAAGGTTTTTGCCGTCGAAAAGCTGAATCAAACCTAGTTGTGGGTAGAAAGTCCTAACACGAACAAACTCAGTATCGAGCATCACGACGTCTGCATCTCTGGCTTGAGCACAAACTTCTTCTAGGTCTTTGTTTTTATTAATAATGTTATAATTCACACGCTTCTCGCTATAAAAAATGCCAGCAAAACGCTGGCATTCTAACATTTTTTACTCAATGCGACTTAACAAATCGGCTTACGCACTTTTCTTTTCAGCGTTTTCTGTTTGTGTTGATTCCGCTTTCTTTGCGAGCTGAGCATCATTTTCTTCACGAAGCACACGACGTAGAATTTTACCGACATTGGTCTTAGGTAACTCTTCACGGAACTCAACCAGTCTTGGCACTTTATACCCCGTGAGGTGCTCACGACAATGTGCAATCACTTCGTCTTTGGTGAGGCTCGGGTCACGCTTCACAACATAGATTTTTACTAATTCGCCAGAGACTTCATGTGGCTGGCCAATCGCTGCGACTTCCAGCACTTTACCATGCATGGCAACGACATCTTCAATTTCATTCGGATAAACATTGAAGCCAGAGACTAAGATCATATCTTTCTTACGGTCAACGATATGGAGGAAACCTTCGTCGTCAAATTTAACAATGTCACCAGTGGATAGCCAACCGTCTTTATTAATCGTGTCTTTAGTCGCTTCTGGTCGCTGCCAGTAACCTTGCATAACCTGAGGGCCGCGGACTTGTAACTCGCCAGTTTCACTATTCGCCAAGACATTGCCTTCTTCGTCAACAATGCGAACTTCTGTTGAAGGAACAGGTAAACCGATCGAACCGTTATATTCAGTTAAGTCATGTGGGTATGCAGCCACCAGCGGCGAGCACTCCGTTAGGCCATAACCTTCGAGAAGATAGCAGCCTGTCGTCTTGAGCCAACTTTCAGCCACAGCACGCTGAACGGCCATCCCCCCGCCCACAGCTAAACGCAGGTTACTGAAATCCAACTCGTGGAAATCTTCGTTGTTAACCAGTGCATTGAATAATGTATTAACCCCCGTAATAGCGGTGAATGGGTGCTTTTGTAATTCCTTAACGAAACCTGGAATGTCACGAGGTTGGTGATTAACAAATTTCGTCCGCCCATCTCAATAAAGAGTAAGCAGTTTACCGTTAATGCAAACACGTGATACAGCGGTAATGCTGTGACCACCATCTCTCGGCCCGGTGTGAGTACCGGTCCGTAAGCCCCTTTCGCCTGCAATACATTGGCGATCATATTGCTATGTGTTAGCACTGCGCCTTTCGCCACCCCCGTCGTACCACCGGTGTATTGTAGAAAAGCGATGTCATCTCCCGACATAAACGGTTTCACGTATTGTAAGCGACGCCCTTTACGGATCGCCTTACGCATCGAAATGGCACCTGGTAGGTCGTATTTGGGCACCATGCCCTTGATGTATTTCACAACAAAATCGACAACCGTTCCTTTTGCTCGTGGCAGCATTTGACCAAGGCTGGTCAGCACTACGTTTTTCACTGAGGTATTATCGACAATTTGCTCGAGCGTATTGGCAAAATTAGAAACGATAACAATGGTCGTCGCACCAGAGTCATTCAACTGGTGTTCAAGTTCACGAGGCGTGTAAAGTGGATTGACGTTCACCGCGATACAACCCGCGCGCAATGCCCCAAACAGAGCCACAGGGTATTGAAGCAGGTTTGGCATCATAAGCGCTACACGATCACCTTTTTGCAACTTTAACTCGTTTTGCAAATAGGCAGCAAATGCACGGCTACGTTCTTCCAGTTTACGGAAGGTCATCACCGAGCCCATGTTCATAAATGCTGGCTGGTCGGCGTACTTTTGGACTGACTGCTCGAACATCTCTACCAAAGACTCATATTGCTCTGGATTAATGGTTTCAGGTACGTCACTTGGATAACGTGAAAGCCATGGTTTATCCATGATCTTGCTCCTCGATTATAGCTGGCGAATCTTAGCGCCCTTTTATTATGGGGCTATTACAACACAGCAAACGTGCTTGAGCACGTAACTCTCAAACACTTGTTTAAATTTTGTTAACTACGCCAAGAATTCTCTCTGCCACCTTGAGTATTTGCTCTAAATGACAGTGATGACCACCTGAGACAGAGATCACTTGAGGTGGATTCTCTCCCCAATTTACTTGGCTGGATGGTAAATTCTGAAACCCGTGGTCGCCCAATATGATCAAATGAGGGCAACGTATTTGGCTCGTTATCGCATTCGCATGCGCTTGTGCCATTCGGTACAGTGAAGCACACTTTAACCGAGTATCGTGACGCCAATACCATTTGCCTTCACGACACACGGTTCCGCGCTTGACGATGGGTAAAAGCTGGTCTGCAGTCAAACGATTAGCCTGCATGCGCAGTTTTAACGCCAGTTCAAAAGAAGCAAGGCTTCGCTCTGGTTTGCTTTGTTGACGATGCCGACTTAACACACCATCACGCAGACGCTGTACGCTGTTCGAAGGTGATTCAGCAAGTGGCCCTGCCCCTTCAATTTGTACTAACGCTTCAACCTGTTCAGAAAACGCTGCACTATAGCAACTTGCAATTAAAGCACCAAGCGAATGACCAACTAAAACCAGTCTATTTGGTAACAATTCGTACAAAAATTGATGTAAATCGGCGATATAGTCGTGAAAGGGGTAATAATTGTCATGGGATTTATGGCTCGATAACCCATGACCATAGAGATCAATCGCAATCAGATGAAGGTTGGGATTAAGCTGATGCAATTGCTCCATCAGCACTTGAAAACTACCCGCATTGTCTAACCACCCATGAATAAAAACGACTGACAAGTCAGCCGTTTTTTCATTTCCAATTTCAAGGGCGGACATTTTCCCAGCAGGTAGGTCAAATAGGCGCTCACGCATTTAAGGCTATTTCACCTCTTTGATCACTTTGCCGTCCGTCGGGAACCGATCGCGCGTCATACGACAGTTGATCGAATAACACGGATAAAATGTCGTTGGTGATTCGTATATACGTACACGCTCTTCTATCTTCCACAAACGATATCCCTGGCCTTTAATGACTGGAAATACGTATTGATGTTCACCAATCTGACCGTTTTCTTCCCCAATGCCTTTACCGACCACCGTAACCAGGCGTCCTTCGCTAAACGCAACGGGTTCTAGATAACCATCAAAGTAGACAACAAAACGACCTCTTGGATCTTCGTTTAACGTCGGCTGACCCGTATCACTGATGGGTAAGTTGACGATTTCTACGCGCGTTTTATCTTCCAAGTTCTCGACTTTAGCGATGATACCGCCAAGTCGCACATCCGTACTCAACTGACCTTCTGCTTCAGCAAAGGTTTTGTAATCCATCACGACTTGTTCTGTCGTTGCGGTTAACTCCTGAGGTAAGGAACCACACGCAGACAAACCTATCGTAATACTCAAAATCAGAGCAAACTGTCCGAAAATTTTCATAAACCACCCTTTACCTTTCAGCGAGTTAGCTTTCTGCTATACATAGATATCGACCCCGAGTAACTGAGCGAGTTCCTCTTTTCTTGCTCGATTCATCACATCCATATAATGCTCCATCGCTCTACGACCGTTTCCTTCCGGAAGATCATATTGTATGTGAGCATGGTGCAGTTGAGATTCATCCACGTGTTTTATGGAATGCGCAACAGCATTCGCCACCTTCGATGGCTGGTTTATCGACTTCTCGGTCTGTGATGTTTGTACCTGCTTTTTCTTTCTCGCCTTATGAGTGCGATTTGCCCCCGGAACCAACGAGGGAGGTAAACCATTTATCGACGCCATAACACTCCATAAATATAGGATACCCTGATCACCTTGTTGTCCGGAATCCTAAGTTATCCTGCTCAATTGAGCACAACGTAAATCCGTTTATGCACGAATCAGTCTGTTTATTTCTATTACTCGCGACCTGGCAGTTTTTTCCATGTCACGTTATCGCGTAAATAAACCGGGCTCGACTCTTCAACAGCTACCGTGTTGCCTTTTTCCAGCTCTTGTTTTGCGAGAATGACAATGTCTTGCGCATCTGGTAGAGCACTTCACTGGCTGTCGTGTCATATGGCAAACCGGCAAGAATCTCTTGATAAGCCGACCACCCCGTCCCTGCCATAGTCCATGATGTTTCGTCAGCTTGCGCTTCTTCAACCAAACGAGCGGGTGGAATGACACACTCTTGATCAACATTGTGCCACTCACCGTTTTCCTGACGGGTGTAGCGTGCCCAATATACTTCACTCATGCGTGCATCTATCGCCACAGCGATATCTTTAGCCGCATGAAGTCGAAAACTCCCCTGAGCCATCGCGGCGAGTGTTGAAACACCGATCATCGGCAGTTCCGCACCAAAGGCTAAACCTTGAGCAATGCCGATGCCAATACGCACACCGGTAAAACTGCCAGGACCACGGCCAAACGCCAACGCATCCAGCTCTTGTAGCGTGAGACCGGCTTCTTTTAAGACTTCATCAACCATCGGCAAGACTTTTTTAGTATGGTCTCGCGGGGCAATTTCACTGCGTGAGATCACTTGATCGTTGACCAGTAATGCAACTGAACAGTTTTCAGTCGATGTATCGATAGCAAGAATTTTTGCGCTCATGTAACTCTCTACAACTCTATTTAATTGGTTTATGCCACGGCACTCGTCCGTCGGCTAATTATTCTGCTTTTAAGAACGCTTTAACTCGTTCTAAGTCCCGGGTCCGAGGAATCGGCGGCAAACTGGCTAAGAAAGTACCACCATAGTCACGCGTCACTAAACGGTTATCGCAAATGATCAACGCGCCGTGATCTTGCTGATCTCGAATCAAACGCCCAACTCCCTGTTTTAAAGTAATGACCGCATCAGGAATTTGCACTTCAGCAAATGGCTCACCGCCACGTAAACGACAATCTTCTATTCGGGCTTTGAGTAGCGGATCATCAGGGGCCGTAAAAGGTAATTTGTCGATAATAACACAGCTCAGCGCGTCACCTCTAACATCGATCCCCTCCCAAAAAGCACCAGTGGCGACTAATAAGGCATTTCCTAGTGCCATAAATTCGGCCAGTGTCTTTTGTTTGCTCATTTCGCCTTGCATTAACACGGGAAGCGTCAAAACTTCACGAAACTTCTCGCCCAGATCTCGCATCATGCTATGAGATGTACAGAGAAAAAAGCAGCGTCCTTGGTTTTCTTCAATCACTGGGGCGAGCATTCGGACCAATTTATCCGATAAACCACTGCTATTCGGTTCAGGTAAATACCTTGGCACACACAAGCGAGCCTGCTTTTCAAAATCGAACGGGGACGGCAATGAAAACTGCTGTTTCGGTTTAAGTCCAAGTCTATTGGTAAAATGCTTGAAGTCACCGGACACTGCGAGTGTAGCCGAAGTAAATATCCACGCACCTTGCTTCAATTCGATCTGTTCATGGAATTTATCTGCCACTGACAGTGGAGTAATGTGCAGCACAAAGTGACGTGGCGAGGTGTCGTACCAATAGGAGTAACCGGTAATATCAACATCACACACTCGGTCAATTCGCCCTTTGATTAAATTGGCACGTTCAAAGGCGGTATCAAGCAGTTGGCTCCGACCTAAAGCCAATTTAAGCACATCAATAGCCAATTCAAGACTGTCTGTTAACCGAGTCAGTTCACGCTTTATCGATTCCGATTGCAACGCTTCACGCCAGTTGCCACGAAACCCGGGTTCGCCAAGCACAATGCGCATATCCATCGCACTTTGAACCAGCTTGTCACCCACCTTCTGTAACTGACGCATGTCTTTCGCTTCCGTTCGATAGGCAATTTCAATATCTTTGGCAAGATCGTGAATTTGGCGGCTGGAGACTGATTGACCAAAATATTCACTGGCAATATCGGGTAACTGGTGTGCTTCGTCAAAAATAAACACATCCGCTTCCGGAATGAGCTCACCAAAGCCGGTTTCTTTAATCGCCAGATCGGCAAGAAATAAGTGATGATTGACCACGACAACATCGGAGTCCATCGCCCGCTTGCGAGCTTTTAGAACAAAGCAATCGGTATAACTTGGGCACTCTTTGCCTAAACAATTATCGTTGGTTGAGGTGATCGTCGGAATGATCATGCTATCTTCCGGTAAATCGTCACAGTCCCCTAAATCCCCTGTTTTCGTTTCCGATGACCAAGCCCGCACTTTAACCAACTGGGTGAGCAAAGTCGGGTCATCTTCGTTGGTGTGGCTTTCGACCATCTGACGGCTAAGACGGTCAAGGCATAAATAATTAGAACGCCCTTTTAGTAACGCAACTTGCCCATAGAATCCCAAGGCATTCACCATAAGTGGAAGATCACGATGATATAACTGCTCTTGCAGGTTTTTAGATCCCGTACTAATGATGACTTTTTTGCCGCTTAATAGTGCTGGGACAAGATAGGCGAAGGTTTTACCGGTTCCAGTTCCTGCTTCGACAACCAATTGCTGTTGTTCTTTGATCGCATTGCTGACCGCTTCTGCCATATCAATTTGTGGTTGGCGAGCCTGAAAGCCTGGAATGGCCTTGCCCAACGCGCCATCAGAGGAAAATGTTTTTGCGATCATGGCTGAGATTCGATTATAAAAAGTAGTCGCAGTATACCAGAGGATCTGCGACGACATCAGCCCACAACGTAAGCAGGCTTTAGCTCAATACGGATATTTTGTTGAAACGAATCCAAGAATAGATTATTTATGGTGAAAGATGACAGTACGATTACCTCATTACGAGTAAGTAACACTGCGTACCCCAATATTTAAATTCACGGAAGTACCTGATTTATGGAAAAGAAAACACTGCTGACTCACTGCTCTGATGCACCGGGTTTGATCTCAAAAATCACCAATATATGTTACAAGCATCAATTAAATATCGTTCATAACAACGAATTTGTTGATAACGCCAGTGGCCACTTTTTCATGAGAACCGAATTGGAAGGATACTTTAACGATCAAACGTTACTCGCAGATCTAGATCAGGCTTTGCCGCCAGGGGCAAAGCGTAAACTGGTGAGCTCGCGACGCAAGCGAATCGTGGTACTCGTGACAAAAGAAGCACACTGTCTTGGTGACATTTTGATGAAAACCTACGATGGCAGCTTGGACGTTGAGATTGCAGCCGTGGTTGGTAACTACGATAAGTTACAAACGCTGACAGAGCGATTCGATATCCCTTACCATCATGTCACTCATGAGCACGTGAGTCGTGAAGAGCACGAGCAAAACTTACTGGACGTGATTGACCAATATGACGCTGACTACTTGGTTTTGGCTAAGTACATGCGTGTCTTAACACCAGGATTTGTCGAAAGATACCACCATAAAATCATCAACATCCATCACAGCTTCTTACCTGCTTTTATCGGTGCAAAACCATACCAACAAGCGTATGACCGTGGTGTGAAGATTATCGGCGCCACCGCGCACTTTGTGACCAACGACCTCGATGAAGGCCCAATTATTAAGCAGGATGTCATTCCCGTCGATCATACGTTCAATGCACAAGATATGGCTCAAGCGGGTCGTGATGTGGAAAAGAATGTTCTAAGCAAAGCGCTAAACAAAGTCATAAATGACCACGTTTTTGTCTACGGAAACAAAACGGTTATTTTGTAAACACTCAAAAGTATCAGCACCGTCTGTTACTTTAAACAATTTTCTATTTTCAAATTCTTGCGTTAGTTCTAATGCTAGGACGGAATTAAAAATTGAAAAAGGGTTGCCAAGATTAGCAACCCTTTTTGTTTTCATTCATCCATCAAACAGCCGTCTGCACGTTTTAACTTTGCTCAGATTCCACAATACGTTTGAGTGAATGTGGATGCAATTTGATACACACGCCTTGGTATTTAAACGCCACTGTCGGGTTACTTAAACGTTCCCCTTCTCCTTTAGGGCTAGAGAGTTTAACTTTGATCCCTAAGTCTGCGAGCTGATCGAATTGAGCGCCAAAGTTCGGGTAGGTATGCTTTAAATCATCAAGAAACTCGTCCGCAGTTTCAGCATGTGACGGAATCACAAACTCCACGTGCTCCCAACCTTCTAGTGAATACACTTTACCCTCTGCCGGATACGGCAATTCCAAGCACTCAATATTCCAACCACGACAGGTTAAGGGCTGATCAAACTCAAGTACAACGATAGGACGACCATTGATGTGTGCTTGGGAGATGACTTTGCCGTAAGACATCCAAGCCTGGTGCGCTTGTTGAGCGACGTCATTATCATTAATTCTTAATGCGATGTGGTCTGCCTGCGCAAAAGTTAAATCCAACCTAATCATTAAAGCCAGAGCTTCAATTTTAGTCATAAACTCGTCCAAATCTTGGATCATCAGTTCTGGTGTTAGGCGTTTTTCAATTAACTGAGCGTTCATTGTTCTTCTCTGTAAGTATTAATACCAATCGTAGTTAATATCAGCGGTCTGCAAATGTAAGCACTATAAACATGGTCTGTATTCATATTCGGTACAATCACTATGGGGATATAAACAGTACTTCAGCCTCTGCTAAGCTCATAATACTATCCCCTCGTCGAACAACATATCCATTCAATCGAAAAAGTACAAATTTCCCCGATTCCTCTCTGTATGAACCGCAATAAAGTTGTTATTATTGGCCCTATTTTCGTGAAGTCCAATTTACTCGGTATCATTCGATGCCGAGTTTTTCGTCCTTGAATAGAAGGGAACGCGTGTGAATATCCAAGCACTTATAAATGACAAAGTATCTCAGGCTCTAGAAGCCGCTGGCGCACCTGCAGGCAGTCCTGCTGCAGTTCGCCAATCAGCAAAGCCACAATTTGGTGACTACCAAGCAAACGGCGTAATGGGCGTTGCTAAAAAACTGGGTACTAACCCACGAGAATTTGCACAGAAAGTACTGGATGTTCTAGATCTTGATGGCATTGCGAGCAAAACAGAAATCGCGGGCCCAGGCTTCATCAATATTTTCCTAAGTGAAGACTTTTTAGCAAAACAAGCACAAGTGGCACTTGCCGACCCACGTCTTGGCGTGACGGAAGAAGAAACCCAAACTATTGTTGCAGACTACTCAGCGCCAAACGTCGCAAAAGAAATGCACGTTGGCACCTACGTTCAACCATCATCGGTGACGCGGTAGTACGTACTCTCGAGTTTTTGGGCCACAAGGTCATTCGTGCTAACCACATCGGTGACTGGGGTACACAGTTCGGTATGCTTATCGCTAACCTAGAACGTGTACAACAGGAGTCTGGCGAAGTTTCTATGGAACTTGCCGATCTTGAAGCTTTCTACCGTGAATCGAAAAAGCTTTACGACGAAGACGAAGAGTTTGCAGTGAAAGCTCGTAATTACGTTGTCAAACTGCAAGGTGGTGATGAGTATTGCGCACAAATGTGGAAAAAGCTGGTCGATGTCACCATGATCCAAAACCAGCGTAACTACGATCGCTTAAATGTATCGCTAACTCGTGACGACATCATGGGTGAAAGCCAGTACAACGATATGCTGCCAACCATTGTTGCAGACCTGAAAGATAAAGGGATTGCAGTAGAAGATGACGGCGCACAAGTTGTATTCTTAGATGAGTACAAAAACAAAGACGGCGAGCGATGGGTGTCATCGTGCAAAAACGTGACGGTGGTTTCCTATACACCACCACGGATATCGCCTGTGCTAAATACCGTTATGAAACACTAGGTGCGGACCGCGTACTGTACTTTATTGATTCTCGCCAGCATCAGCACTTAATGCAAGCTTGGACGATTGTACGTAAAGCAGGTTACGTCCCTGAGTCGGTTTCTCTTGAGCACCACGCATTTGGCATGATGCTGGGTAAAGATGGCCGTCCATTTAAGACTCGTGCAGGTGGTACGGTTCGCCTAGCCGATCTTCTTGATGAAGCTGAAGAGCGTGCAGCGAAGTTGATTGAATCGAAAAACCCGACTCTATCAGCAGAAGAAAAAGAGAAAATTTCTCGCACGGTTGCAATGGCATCAGTGAAATATTCAGACCTGTCGAAGCACCGTACCACTGACTACGTGTTTGATTGGGACAACATGCTTGCGTTTGAAGGCAACACAGCACCTTACATGCAGTACGCATACACTCGTGTTGCGTCTATCTTCGCAAAAGCTGGAGTTGCAATGGATGAGCTTCAAGGTGATATCCAAATCACTGACGAAAAAGAGAAGACGCTGATTGCAACACTTCTACAGTTTGAAGAGGCCGTACAATCTGTGGCTCGTGAAGGTCAACCGCACATCATGTGTAGCTACCTGTTTGAGCTTGCTGGTCAGTTCTCGAGCTTCTATGAAGCATGCCCGATTCTGATCGCAAAAGACGAAGCCGTAAAACAAAGCCGCTTGAAACTGGCAGCACTGACAGCGAAGACGATCAAGCAAGGCTTGTCTCTACTTGGTATTGAGACACTGGAGCGCATGTAAGCTCTAAGCTCTAAAAACAGCAAAGGTTGACGTGAAAGCGTCAACCTTTTGTTTTATTTGGCGTATACTCAAGCTCATCAATTCTAGTCGGGAAATCATAATGAGTTTTGAACTTCACCCACAACTTGCAAAAGACACAACCGTGATTGGTCACTTCCCACTGTGTGTCGCCTTACTACATAAAGACAATGCCGTGCCTTGGGTCATTCTCGTCCCAAAACGTGAGAATTTAAAAGAACTCCATCATTTACCAATGCAAGAACAACAGCAATTCTTAGTCGAATCTCAAGCCGTCAGCCAAGCGTTGGAAGCAACATTCCGTCCCGACAAATTAAATCTCGGCGCATTAGGTAACATGGTGCCTCAACTGCACATTCACCATATTGCACGCTTTAAAGATGACGTAGCATGGCCTGGACCGGTTTGGGGAAATACCTCAGGAGAGTTTCGATCTGAAGAAGAACAACACGCGCTGCTGGGTCGAATCAGAAATGTGCTGTCGCTAAGTTCAATTTTTCAAAAAGCCTAATAGCAACACCCTACCATTTTTTGATCCTAGTTTTTACTGATACAAACTTATTTCTAACGAATGTAGAAAAGCCGCACCATGTTTGATGCGGCTTTGTTGAAGCCCATAGATGAAAATATGGTTCGGCGCTACTACATGGTCACTGTAAGAGACAGACCATCTTTCCTTGTCATCGCATAACGAACTTTTGACACATCATTCACGCTGTTGGTATCAACCAAGCGGCTAATTCGACCCTTCTTGATCCACACATTTAACATGGCATCAACACCGTCTTCGCTCATCCCGAATCGTTTTGATAACTCCAATTGGGAAGCCTGTCCATGGTCAGTAATATACTGATAAAGGTCGTTTAATATCATGCGACTTGCGCCTCAAACTCTATACCTTGTTTTTGTCCAACACGCTTAAATATGCGATAGGTAGCGATAAAGATGGCCACAATCGCAGCCATCCAAGCACCACTTGTGATTGGTGTTTCAACCACATGCATCATCTGGTTATAGAACGCTGCACTTAAGTACGCCAGCCCCATCGTCCAAGTTGCAATCAACGCGGCAAAACGTTGCCCAAATTCGCGCACGTAAGCACCCATCGCCGCCACGCATGGCGTATACAGCAAAATAAAGATGAGATAGGCAAACGCTGCATGACCGCTGACAAATTTATTTTTGATATTACCAAAAATGGAAGCGTCAACTTCCTGCTCAGCCGCAGCGGCATAAGAATCAGAAAGGTCCCCAACTTCAATACCTAACGGATCCGAGTAGCTCAACCCTGCTAAGTTTTCAGGAATACTCATCACGGCTTCTTGCAAGCTGCCCATTAAGTCATATTCAACGTCTTTATCTTCTCCCGGGGACGTGTATAAACTGTTCAAGGTACCCACGACCGCTTCTTTGGCAAAAATCCCCGTGATAATACCGACCGTTGCAGGCCAGTTGTCTTCTTGGATACCAATCGGAGAAAACACCGGAGTGACCACTTGAGCGGCACTGGATAAAACAGATTTTTCACTGTTTTCGTTGCCAAAACTGCCATCCGTGCCGAGAGAGTTGAAGAAGCTAAGAATAGCGACGACGACGACAATCGTTTTACCTGCCCCTAATACAAATCGTTTCAACTTTTGCCACGTTTTGATGACAACGTTTTGTAACGTCGGCAACTCATAGGTTGGCATCTCCATAATAAAGCTTTCACTACTGCCAGGATAAAGTGTCTTTTTCAAGAACAAGCCAGTGAAAACCGCAGCAATAATACCAAGGACGTATAGAGCGAATACCACATTTTGACCAGAGCTTGGGAAAAATGCCGCTGCAAACAAGGCGTATACTGGCAAACGCGCACCACATGACATAAAAGGCGCCATAGAAGCAGCTAACTTACGCTCACGCTCCTGGTCGAGCGTACGCGTTGCCATGATCGAAGGCACATTGCAGCCAAAACCTAGTACGAGTGGAACAAACGCTTTACCAGGTAAGCCAATTTTCTGCATGACTTTATCCAGTACAAACGCAGCACGCGCCATATAACCAGAACTTTCAAGTACCGCTAAGAATAGATACAAACAAGCAATCACAGGGATAAAAGTTGCAACGGTCTGAATACCGCCACCAATACCATCTGCGATAACGGTGACTAACCAGACTGGTAGGTGCCCATCTAAAAGGTGATGCCCACCATCGACGAGTAACGCACCCACACCAATATCAAAGAAATCGATGAACGCGCTGCCGATATTAATCGAGAACATAAACATCAGATACATCACAACAAAGAAGAAGGGAATCCCCACCCATTTGTTCAAAATGAAGTGATCGAGCTTTTCTGTCACACTATGACTGAGCTTCCCTTCGCTACGACGTACTTTTTTACACTGTTCGTGCAAGTGGGTGTATTTGGTATCGGCGACATGCAGGTCAATATCGAGAGTCAGTTGAGAGAGTATGTTCAACACTTCGCTTCTTTCGCGCTCGGGCATACTGTTCAACACCAGAGTGTCTCTTTCTAATGCACGAATTGCTAATGCTCGATGGGACACGGTTTGATCTTGAAACAGCGGGAGAATACTTGCAATCGCTGTCTCCATCTCATCACCGTAATTCAAGTTTCTCTCTTCAAGCGCCACACCTTGGACAACGGATTTATGTAATACACCCTTAAACTCCGCTACCTGTGATCTGTTCGTTGCCGATAAGCTGAACACTGGGCAGCCCAATGCCTTTTCGAGCTCTGAAACGTTGATGACTTGGCGCTCACGCTTTAGAGCATCCATTTTATTCAGTACAACGATCATAGGACGACCAAGTTCGCGTAACTGTAGCGTCATATATAAGCTGCGCTCTAAACTTGTGGCATCAACAACATTAATAATCAGATCGGCTGGGTGAGTCAGCACGGCTCTAGAGGCTATAGATTCGTCGATGCTGTTGCTATCGTTGCCACTATCGAGAGAATAAATACCAGGGAGATCGGTAAGTAAAAAGTCATCACCGGCATGCTTAAACTGCCCCGTCTTCTTTTCAACAGTGACACCAGCCCAGTTGCCTACTTGCTGCTTGGCTCCAGTTAGGCCATTAAACAATGTCGTTTTCCCACTATTTGGATTTCCGACTGTGAGGATTTGATATTGCATCACACTCGCTCCACTTCAATCTTTTGAGCTATGGTTTCTCTCACCGCAACAGACACACCACGGACTTCAACCTGTAACGGGTCGCCCATTGGAGCACGTCTAATCACTTTAACGTCAGTATTCGGTAACAACCCCATGACCATCAGCTTTTTTCTAATGTCGGAAGAAAGCCCATCTAACACCCGAATGGTGACAGTATTGCCAGGCTGAATTTCTGATAACTTCATAGCGAACCTTATGTTTATTGCTAATGAGAAATATTACTATTCATAGTGACAATAATACGCTTCTATGCCTAGTAATTTATTGTGTGAAATCAAAGTTACCAAGATTGATGTCACATTTTCACCGTCAAATTCGTAAATAAGAAACTCGTCATTTACGTCAAAATCACCCAAATTCGCATCATTCTTATTGAAACAAAAGCATCACAAATTCGGAGGAAATAAAAATAATCCTATAATATCAATGATTTAAATTACACCAACAAACATTGTCGCTTTTCTTATGTAAACGTGTCGTTATTTTTATAAGAAAAATAAGTCGCCTTTTGTATAGTAAATCCATCGAGAGGGCAACCTCTCATACGAATTCCAGAGGTGGCATGGTGACATGTCACTCCGGCAGCAAGCGAAGGTGTCATTGACACCCGTGGTATAGTCCCCCCGGCTATACCACGATATTTTTTTTCTCACGTTCGACCATGATATAAACTCTTCCCAACGACACGTTTTTTCCTTTCATTCAACACCTATATTCCCCTAACCAAAATGCACGGCTTAACGTACAACTGTTGATGGCTCAGATTCAATGAAACTGACAAAACATAGTGACGCTACATAGAGACGCTACAGAGAATAGTGACGCGCCCCTACCCCACGTAATTAAGCACTGAAGGTGGTATGCGAAGACCATCTAAATGGACCAGAACAACGACTTCTTGGCTTTAGAAGCTAGGAAGAATAAGCACGTCTCACCCGGCTAAAGCACTCTCAATTTCGAACAAGTAATGAGACGAGTGTATTTAACAACTGCCGACGGGTGCAGGTTGAAGGACTTAATGATTGAGGGGAAAGCAAGCGACTACGAACAGTAAGTGGTGAGCAATGTGAGCGCGAAAACCAATCACTTAAGACGATAGGAAATGAAAACAGACAACTAGGAATCCTGGCTGTCTTGGTTCTCTTGGCTCAATGCAAACTTTGACGGTGGCAAGCCAAAGTGAAGTTTGAACTTTTGACTAAAATACGATGGGTCATTAAAACCGCAGTTAAACGCAACTTCTGCGATTTTCTCACCAGCCAGCAGTTGTTCACAGGCGGTTTCTAAGCGTACTTCTGTTAAGTACTCTTTTAACGTTTTTGACGAAGCCGATTTAAAGCGTCGCTGCAAACTGCGCTCAGACATGAACAGCATCTTGGCCGCTAGAGCGGTACCGAACTCCGGATCGTGATAGTGCTCCTCCACCAGTTGATAGACTTTATGTAACCACTCAATTTCTGGCGTTACGTTCTCTTCTGAGGCTGCTGGTGTCTCGAACTCTGGCAACGAGTCCTCCACATAGCTCAGCTCTCTTGCCGTAGGCCAAGTTATTTCCATTTTACTCTGTACGTCAGAGGTAAACACCGACAAATGCCCACCACTTTCTGTCACCAATTGAGATAAACTGTCGATATTGAGTTCAAGCGAATGATTGTTTGTCGAGCGCCCCGTCGACGCTTTTGTTGGCAACTGCATCCCGTAATCGATAAAGCTCAACACCACGATATCAGGGCCTTCTTCCAGCATAATTTTCACCGACTGTCCTTTGTAAGAACGTTTAATAATATTGGCAAAAATGCTATTGAAAATCACATCCAAGTTAAAGCTTTCCAACGCAATTCGGCTTGATTTATTCGCGTCTATCAACTCGACCAACAACCCGGCTTTCGAAAAATCGTCCTGCCAGACATCAACCACAGACTGAGTAATTTGACTTAAGTTATAGTTTTGGCTGCCATTACTCGTGCCTGCTGGGTTCGCTCTCAATTCATTCAATTGCCAATACGCTTTAGACAAGTGATCATCGACCTGAGCATCTTTATCGCTGTTCAACTTAGAAGCAATGAAATCGACACTCGACTTAATCGACTGAGCAACGTGGTCAACTAACAGGTTTCGTACTTGTATCTGCTTGCGAAGCTGTTGGTTACTTGTTAAAAGAACTCGGCTTTGATGCCTCAACTGATTGGTTTTCAGCGTCACTTGAGCAGCCAGATCCCGGTTAATTTGCACAACATAACGAGATCGCCAATACATCAGTAACGCAAGAATTCCTATTGCGGCAATCGCAAATCCGATAATAGCGAAAGTGGATAAATACCACGGCTTGAGCACGACAAAGCGAGATTCGAGCCCAACCAAACCTAGTGAGATTTGCGACCCATTGCTGACCTGAAGGTGATACTCCCCTGAGTTAAGGTGCTCTAATGTTAACTGTGCTCCCTCTAAGGTTTGCCAACGTTCATCTTCATTTAATCGATAATACAAGTATTGATTGTCCAGCTTCGGCATCACGCCAAAAAGAAAGCTCAAGGAAGCGCCATAGGGAATCTGTACTTGATTCAGATTAGAACTGCCGACTCGAATTACCTTATTATCCAATACGATTTGGCTAATAATAAATCGTGTTTTAGGCGAATTAGATACTAACAACGTAGACGCGTCGGCCTTAACCAAGCCATACTTAGAACCTATGACAAGTTCTCGTTTACCATCTTCCAAACGGCGGACGGCACTGCAAATACCAGGAAGGAATTCGTTATTGATTAAGCCCGATACGGAAGAGTAATGTTTTACCAACTCACCGGAAAGGCGGTAATAGCTCAATCCCACAGACGAAGCGAGCCATACACCTTGTTCATCACTTATCATGCAGGCAGGCCGAGCATTCGCAACTCGCATATCCAAAAGTTGGTGTTCATTGGTTTCATTCGAACTTTTGAATAGACCAAACGACGAAGCAAACCAGTAGCTCCCATCTGCGGCCATAATCATATCGAGTGATTCACCAAAACTTTCAGAAAAACGATTAAAACGAATTTGGCTATCGATATACTCATAGACACCATGGTCGGTGCCAATCAATAAAACGTCATCTGCGTCATATAATCGCGTGATCTTCGCTGGCAGGTAACGACTGACCAACCATTCGCTACCAAAATTTCTTACTTTTTGTTCAACAATATCAATATTATACAGCTCAGTCCCACTCGTCACCCAAAGCTGTTCAGAGCCATCACGCGTGACATGCTCTACAGGTTGTTCAGCCATCACCTGTAGATACGGGAAATTGACTGGCTTGAGACCATCTAAGTCGAAGACTTCCAATCCTTTTGATGTTGCTATCCACAACATACCGCGCTGAAAGGTAAACGCGTTAATTTGGTGACTCAGTTCGAGGACCTTTTCGTTCTCATCGCCCTGACGACGGTAGAGTTTTCTGTCATCAGCAAACCAAAGCAAACCGTCAGGACCAGATACAGTTTGGCGTATTCTTCCTGATAACGTTTGCGTGTCGTAACTGCTAAAAGTAATTCGGTCGAATTTTTTGCTAAAAAGTGAGTAATAACGGATACCCTGATGAGTCGCAATCCACATTCCTCCCATATTGTCACTCAAAAGGGAGTAGATTTTATTACTGTCTAACTCTAATTCAAGAAAGCTAGCGGATGTGAATTCGGTAACCTGACCGGATAGAAATGAATACAAGAACAAACCATTTTCCGTTCCAATCCAATACTCTTGATTGGTTTCAGCGAAACTAAGAACATGCGATCCACCAATTTTGACTACTGGTTTCTCCGGCTGGCTGATATTGACGATAAGGGCACCTTGTAACGTACCAATCAGAATCTCTCGCCGAGTATGAGAGTAATAAATTTTTTCTATGTAATTCTGTCCGGAGGAAACAATGTGCTGAAATACGTTGCCATCGGATAAATAAAAACCGGAGGTCGTTGCCAGAGCCCATTTGGATTCAACTAAAATAGCGTCATTAATCACAACGTTGCTGCTATTGCTGTACTGATACAGTTGCAACAAAGAAAACGTGGCTAGCTCGTTAGTTTCGATATTGTAGGTATAAAAGTGGGCGCCATCACTGACCCAGATATAGCCGCGTGATGAGCCAATTTTTTTAATTTGTGAGCCGGGATTTAAACTGAACACCAATCGGCGTTCTTGGTTTGGGTAAGCTTGGTAAACCTCGTTTTCAACAAATGTCCAAAATGAGCCTTTATGATACGCCACTTGCGTAACAGAACGACTTAAAAAACTGCCTGATTTAGGCAATACGTTTTGTCCATCGTAGAATAGTACTCTGCCGTGAACGTCGTGGATCCATATCCCACCTTGCTCGCCTAAAAATAGTTGCTTTGCCGCAATAAAAGTCCCCTTAACCTGAGTCGGCAAAGGGTAAAAAATGGCATTGGCGCTAGTTTGCGCGAATGCTTGATAAGAAATGAGAAACCCAAATAAAATTAGGGTGATATGGCGAAGCAAGACGAAACCTTAATCTATCGATTTTTATTACAACTCTTACCTACTGCAACCTCTGCCCAACAAGCTCGGCAATAAATACAGTTATTTTGAGTCGCTAATTATCGATAATAATATCTCAATTCCCTTTAGATAAAAGGCTCGTCTTGCCAAAGGTTATAATTCTTACTGTTAGATCACGTTAAAGAGATATTTTTGACACTCAGTGTCTCTTATGTGACCCAAATCCTCAGCAAATACTCGGTACGATAACGTTGCCAACGTACTCACTCAAAGGATGACGTCGATTGTTTATTTGGCACTCAAACATTGCTCAAAACTGCCTGCCATTTCGTTAAGAAACGTAAAATAGCTGCCGACTTTGACGTCGATACCAGTGCCAAGTGGATCAAGAATTCCTGTCGCGACATCACTCCCACGCATCACACTTTCAACCACTGCTGGAGTAAACTGTGGCTCTGAGAAAACACATGCGACCTCCCCTGAGCGCAATGCGTTGCGAATATGGATCAGTGTTTTTGCACCAGGCTTTCGCTCTGGGCTGACGGTGAAATGACCAATGTTATTCAACTGGTATTGCTTTTCGAAGTAGCCATAAGCATCATGAAAAACATAGTACCCTTTGTCGTTTACTGCTGAGAGTCGCTGACTGATTTCGTTGTTTGTCGCATCCAACTGCACCTCAAACTTTGCGAGGTTTGCTTGGTAAACCGTCGAGTTTGAAGGATCAAGCTCTATTAGTTTGTTGGCCACCGCAGACGCCACCTGCTTCACAGGCTTCACACCCAACCAAAAATGTGGATCGTGTGTACCATGATGATGTCCATCGTGATCGTGACTGTGCTCACTATCAAACTTACGCAAAGCCAAGTTAGGGATTTCGCTAATAGTCAGCGTCTGTTCCTTGTCCTTGCCTTCAGTAACCTTTTCTAAGAATGGCTCAAGGTCGTGCCCGTACCATATAACAAGATCAGCCGAAGCGACCTTCTTTACGTCCGATGGGCGCAATGCATAATCATGGGGAGACGCGTTGGATGGCAAAAGTACATCCGGAGTAGAAACACCTTGCGTCAGTTCCGTTACCAGTAACTGGATTGGTTTTATGCTCGTTAATACCGTCATCGCTTGTGCAGGCACAGCTAACATTGCTGCACTAGCAAGAATTATTGCTCTTTTCATAGTGTTAATTGGAATATAGCGTGGAAAGTAAAATGATGTTACATTATAACACTAATAGTTTGCAAATGAGTTTCATTAATGTCATCACTCATCCATCTTGAGCAATTGTGCGTCGAATTTGACGGACGCAGGGTACTCGATAATATCAACATGGAATTGGAAAAGGGCAAAATTACTACATTAATCGGTCCAAATGGTGCCGGAAAATCAACCCTAGTCAAAGTTATTCTCGGCTTGCAAGCACCCACCAGCGGAAAAGTCATTAAACACAAACAATTAAAAATTGGTTATGTTCCGCAGAAGCTAAAGCTCAACGACTCTTTACCACTGACTGTTTCCCGCTTTTTGAATTTAGCAGGTAAATACAGCAAACAAGAGTGTATTGATGCCCTCAGACTCGTCGGTGCAGAGCATCTATTAAAAAGTAACATGCATCGCCTATCAGGAGGCGAGAATCAGCGCGTTTTACTTGCCCGAGCACTCCTTCAAAGACCTGACCTTTTAGTGCTAGACGAACCAGCACAGGGGGTCGACGTGCAAGGTCAAATCGATCTCTACGATTTGATTGAAAGCATTCGTCATCGCTTTGATTGCTGTATTTTTATGGTGTCACATGACTTGCATTTGGTGATGGCTAAAACGGATGATGTCATCTGCTTGCAACACCATGTATGCTGCTCTGGCTCTCCTGCCGCTATTACTCAGCATCCTTCTTACATTGCGATGTTTGGTACAGCCGCGCAACAATCTCTCGCATTTTATCATCACGAACATCACCATCATCATGATCTCGCTGGCTCACCCGTTTCGGGAGAAGCAACATCATGCTCGGTACACGATCACGGACATCACCATCATGATTGAGTTTCTGCTTCCTTCCATTTTGGCGGGTATTGGTATCGCCCTCATCGCCGGGCCGCTGGGCTCTTTCGTTGTCTGGCGTAAGATGGCCTACTTTGGCGACACACTTGCACACGCCTCGTTAATGGGGTTGGCACTTGGTTTCTTACTCGACGTAAACCTCTATTTAGCGCTACTCGTTTGCTGTTTAGTGTTAGCGGTCCTACTCGTGACGCTACAAAAACAACAATTAGTCGCGACAGACACTTTGCTCGGCATTCTTGCCCATAGTTCACTGTCCATCGGTTTGGTCTCAGTGAGCTTTTTAGATAACGTTAGAATCGATCTTATGAGTTATCTGTTTGGTGACCTACTCGCGGTATCGACTCAAGACTTAATATTTATCTATTCTGGAGTGGTAGCCGTCAGTGCATGTTTATATCTATTTTGGCGTCCATTGCTGTCCAGTACAGTCAGTGAAGAACTGGCTCAAGTCGAAGGGGTGAATACCGATCTTGTTCGATTAGTTCTCATGCTAATGGTTGGTATCGTGATTGCGGTAGGAATGAAATTTGTCGGTGCATTGATTATGACTTCACTGTTGATCATCCCAGCTGCGACTGCGCGTAAAATAGCCACATCACCTGAACAGATGGCGCTGTTTGCCGCCATTATTGGCGCAGT
This sequence comes from Vibrio mytili, assembly GCF_000830505.1. GTDB lineage: Bacteria > Pseudomonadota > Gammaproteobacteria > Enterobacterales > Vibrionaceae > Vibrio > Vibrio mytili. The sequence goes on from NZ_JXOK01000006.1 coordinate 130,579, forward strand.
GTCCGTATTGATGGGCTTGAGTCTTTCTTGGCACTTCGATACACCAGCGGGACCTTCTGTCGTTATCTGTGCGACCGCGTTGTTTATGCTGAGCCAGCTCTCCCGTTCCAAAGCATAACGATAAAGATACGCCAAGGTTTGGACACGGTTAACGGACCATTATGACGACCGGATGAGCGTCTTTCAGATATAAAAAAGCCTGGCAGTGCCAGGCTTTTTCAAGACAACTTTTCTAACAAGACAAGTGGTTAATTACCAGCCTGTTACTTCACGTAGACCTTGTCCAATCTCCGCTAGAGATTTCACTGTCTTAACGCCTGCCGCTTCTAGTGCAGCAAATTTGTCTTCTGCAGTACCTTTACCACCAGAGATAATCGCACCAGCGTGGCCCATACGTTTACCTGGAGGCGCAGTAACACCCGCAATGTAAGACACAACTGGCTTAGTCACGTTTTCTTTGATGAATGCAGCTGCTTCTTCTTCTGCTGTACCACCGATTTCACCGATCATGACGATCGCTTCAGTTTCTGGATCTTCTTCGAACAGTTTCAAGATATCAATGAAGTTTGAACCTGGAATTGGGTCACCACCGATACCAACACAAGTCGACTGGCCGAAACCTTCGTCAGTTGTTTGCTTAACCGCTTCGTAAGTTAGTGTACCGCTGCGAGATACGATACCGACTTTACCTTTCTTGTGGATGTGACCAGGCATGATACCGATCTTACATTCATCAGGAGTGATAACACCCGGACAGTTAGGACCGATCATGCGAACGCCTGTTTCTTCTAGCTTCACTTTCACGTCGATCATATCTGTTGTAGGGATACCTTCTGTGATGGTTACGATTAACTCGATACCCGCGTCAATCGCTTCTAAGATGGCATCTTTACAGAAAGGCGCTGGTACGTAGATAACTGTCGCGGTTGCGCCAGTCGCTTCTACAGCTTCACGAACGGTGTTGAATACTGGTAGACCTAGGTGAGTTAGGCCACCTTTACCTGGAGACACACCACCAACCATTTGCGTACCGTATGCGATAGCTTGCTCTGAGTGGAAAGTACCTTGACCACCAGTGAAACCCTGACAGATTACTTTAGTGTCTTTGTTAATTAATACAGACATTATTTAGCCTCCGCAGCAGCAACAACTTTCTGAGCAGCATCCGTTAGCGACTCAGCAGCAATGATATCAACATCAGAATTAGCAAGAACTTCACGACCTAGGTCAGCGTTAGTCCCTTCAAGACGAACAACCACAGGTACGCTCACACCTACCTCTTTAACCGCACCGATAATACCTTCTGCGATCATGTCACAGCGTACGATACCACCGAAAATGTTTACGAGTACGGCTTTCACGTTGTCATCAGATAGGATGATCTTAAATGCTTCAGCAACACGCTCTTTGGTTGCGCCGCCACCTACGTCTAGGAAGTTAGCAGGTTTACCACCGTGTAGGTTTACGATATCCATCGTACCCATTGCTAGGCCAGCACCGTTAACCATACAGCCAACGTTACCGTCTAGTGCGACGTAGTTGAGTTCCCACTGAGCTGCATGCGCTTCACGCTCATCTTCTTGCGATGGATCGTGCATTTCACGTAGCTTAGCCTGACGGTAAAGTGCGTTTGAATCGATATTGATCTTACCGTCAAGACATAGCAAGTTGCCTTCGCCAGTAACCACAAGTGGGTTGATCTCTAGCAGAGCAAGGTCGTACTGAGAGAACATCGTGCCAAGACCCATAAAGATCTTAACGAATTGTTTGATTTGGTCGCCTTCAAGACCAAGTTTGAACGCAAGTTCACGACCTTGGTAAGCTTGTGGACCTACGAGCGGATCGATTGCCGCTTTGTGGATAAGCTCCGGTGTTTCTTCCGCAACTTTTTCAATTTCCACGCCACCTTCGGTTGAAGCCATGAAAACGATCTTGCGACTAGCACGGTCAACGACGGCGCCTAGGTAAAGCTCATTAGCAATATTTGAAGCTTCTTCAACAAGGATTTTCGTTACTGGCTGACCATTGGCGTCAGTTTGGTAAGTCACTAGGTTCTTGCCTAGCCACTTTTGAGCAAATTCTTTTACGCCATCTTTGGTATCGTGCAGTTCAACACCGCCCGCTTTACCACGTCCACCCGCGTGAACCTGACATTTAACGACTTTCTTCTCTGTATTTATACGACCTGCTGCTTCAAAGGCTTGTTGTGGTGTATCACATGCGTAGCCTTCTGGCACAGGCAAACCGAATTCTGCAAACAGCTGTTTGGCTTGATATTCATGCAAATTCATTTTGATATTCCGTTTGTTTTCCCTTAGGGGATTTATAATTTCCGTGACGTCGCAGTCTTGGCTGCTGTACGTCTGTAGGGTCTTCTCAAGTCAATTACCCAATGTGATGTCCCACAAATGCGGCCTTCAACAATGTGTAATTCAAATGAAGGCCAGACGTTGAGCTAGTCTAGCCATTGAAATTTTAGACGTCTAGCTATCTACGATAACTAGACGTTTGAGCGATATTAAACGTCTAACAGGAGACGTGCAGGATCTTCCAACAACTCTTTGATGGTGACTAAGAAGCCAACTGACTCACGCCCATCGATTAAACGATGGTCGTAAGAGAGCGCTAGGTACATCATCGGTAGAATTTCAACCTTGCCATCCACAGCCATTGGACGCTCTTGGATTTTGTGCATACCCAGAATCGCTGATTGTGGTGGGTTGATGATTGGTGTAGACATCAATGAACCGAACACGCCACCGTTAGTGATCGTGAAGTTACCACCCATCAGTTCGTCTACGGTTAGTTTGCCATCACGACCTTTGATAGCGAGCTCTTTAATGCCTTTTTCAACATCGGCGAAACCTAGTGTGTCACAGTCTTTAAGTACTGGCGTAACCAAGCCACGTGGCGTTGAAACTGCCATGCTGATATCGAAGTAGTTGTGGTAAACAATATCGTCACCATCGATAGACGCGTTCACTTCAGGATAGCGCTTCAATGCTTCAGTCACTGCTTTCACGTAGAAAGACATGAAGCCAAGACGAATACCATGGCGCTCTTCAAACTGATCTTTGTACTGTTTACGAAGATCCATGATCGGTTTCATGTTCACTTCATTAAACGTGGTCAGCATCGCCGTGTTGTTTTTCGCTTCAAGCAGACGGTTTGCTACTGTCTTACGTAGGCGAGTCATTGGTACACGTTTCTGGCTGCGAGCCGTTGCTGGCGCTTCAACAACTGGCTCATCTGCTTTAGGCGCAGACTTAGCACTCGCTAAATGAGCTTCGATATCTTCACGTGTGATACGACCACCAACACCTGTCCCTTTAACTTGGCTTGCTTCTAAACCGTGCTCGGCAAGAAGACGTCGAACCGCAGGGCTTAGCGCGTCGTTATTTTCTTCTGTAAGCGCGGCTTTGTGACGCTTATCAGGGGAAGCTTGAGTACCTTCTGTTTTATCAGAGGTTGGCTCACCGGCAACAGCACCAGGCTTCAATTTAGCAAGAATTTGCTTTGATAGTACGGTAGCGCCTTCTTCTTCAACAATGGCTTCTAAAACGCCAGCTTCCGGAGCAGGTACTTCTAGCACAACCTTATCGGTTTCGATATCAACCAACACTTCATCACGCTCAACTGCGTCGCCTGGTTGTTTGTGCCATGTCGCTACGGTTGCATCAGCAACTGATTCAGGTAAATCTGGAACCAGAATTTCAATTGTCATAACTGTTTCTTCCTTTAACTTCTAACTTCTAGTTCTTTGTTCGAAGTTTTTGAGTTCACGTTCAGAGCGTCTTCAACCAACGCTTTTTGTTGTTTCAAGTGCACCGACATGTAGCCAACTGCTGGCGAAGCAGAAGCTTGGCGACCTGCGTATTTCAGCTCGGCACCGGCTGGGATTGCGGCACGGAAGTTGTGCTGACTACAGTACCAAGCACCTTGGTTCTGAGGCTCTTCCTGACACCACACAAAATCTTCAACATTCGTGTATGGAGCGATGGCAGCTTGGACTTCTTCCATTGGGAATGGGTAAAGCTGTTCGATACGCACGATTGCAACGTCATCTTGTTCATTGTTTCTGCGCTGCTCTAGCAGGTCGAAATACACCTTACCGGCACAGAACACAACACGCTTCACTTTGCTAGGCTCTAAATCGTCGACTTCTGGAATGGCAGCTTGGAAACAACCATCTGCGAGGTCTTCGATGCTAGAAGTACAAAGTGGGTGGCGAAGCAATGACTTTGGTGACATGACGATCAACGGACGACGCATTGGGCGAACCACTTGACGACGAATCATGTGATAAACCTGCGCTGGAGTTGATGGAACGACAACCTGCATGTTTTGTTCAGCACACAACTGAAGGTAGCGTTCTAAACGAGCAGATGAGTGCTCAGGGCCTTGACCTTCATAACCGTGAGGCAGGAGCATCGTAAGACCACACAAACGTGCCCATTTCTGTTCACCAGAAGAGATAAACTGGTCGATAACAACCTGCGCACCGTTGGCGAAATCACCAAATTGAGCTTCCCAAATCGTCAAACCGCCAGGCTCTGCCGTGGCATAACCGTATTCGAATGCCAGCACCGCTTCTTCTGATAAAACAGAGTCAAATACCTGGAAAGGTCCTTGCTTATCATGGATATTGGCAAGAGGAATATAGGTGCTTGCGTCCGATTGATTATGCAGTACAGAGTGACGGTGGAAGAAAGTACCACGACCAGAATCTTGCCCGGAGATACGGATACGTTTCCCATCGTCAACCAATGTCGCGTATGCCAAAGTTTCTGCCATACCCCAATCGATGGCTTTTTCACCCGTCATCATGGCTTTGCGATCATTGTATAGTTTATTGACTCGGCTCTGTAACTTGTGGCTCTCTGGGTACTGACACAGTCTATTACCAAGCTCGATAAGTCGTTGCTTATCAACTTGAGAGTTCCACTCCATATCCCATTCATGACCAAGGTATGGTGACCAGTCAACAGAATGCAGCGCCATTGGACGCCACTCTTTCACCACAACTTCACCACGATCGAGCGCATCACGGTACTCATTGACTAGTTGAGTCGCCGTTTCTATATCTGACTCATTTTTATCTATGAGGACATCGGCATAGAGCTTACGAGGTGTTGGGTGTTTTTTAATCTTTTGGTACATCAAAGGCTGGGTCGCATTTGGCTCGTCAGCTTCATTATGACCATGGCGGCGATAACACACCAAATCAATCACGACGTCACGTTTAAACTCATTACGGTAGTCCAGCGCGATACGAGTAACAAACGCGACCGCTTCAGGATCATCGGCATTAACGTGGAAAATTGGCGCCTGAACCATCTTCGCAATGTCTGTACAGTACATCGTCGAGCGGGTATCACGTGGGTTAGATGTCGTGAAACCAACTTGGTTATTGACCACAACACGAACCGTACCACCGACACAGAAGCCACGCGCGAGAGACATGTTGAATGTTTCCGCCACAACCCCTTGGCCTGCAATCGCAGAATCACCGTGAATAGTAATTGGGAGTACCTTGCTGCCTTGTTTATCACCTAAACGGTCTTGACGAGCACGTACAGAACCAATAACAACTGGGTTGACGATTTCTAAATGCGACGGGTTAAACGCGAGCGCTAAGTGAACATCACCACCTGGCGTTGCAAAGTCGGCAGAGAAACCTTGGTGATACTTAACATCACCCGTCCCCCATGTTTCGTCATGCTTACCAGCGAACTCATCAAACAGATCTTGTGGTTTCTTACCGAGTACGTTCACCAACATGTTTAAACGACCACGGTGAGCCATACCAATAACCACTTCACGCATACCGCTGTTACCCGCATGACGAATCAGTTCTTTTGTCATTGGGATAAGCGCGTCACCACCTTCTAGAGAAAAACGCTTTGCACCTGGGAATTTTGCGCCTAAGTAACGCTCAAGTCCTTCAGCTGCGGTAAGTTCTTCTAGAAACGTGAGTTTTTCTTCGTGATCAAATGATGGCTGACCAACCACAGACTCAAGACGCTGTTGAATCCAACGCTTTTGTTCTGTATCAGTCATGTGCATGTATTCTGCACCAATGGAACCACAGTAGGTTTTGTTCAGGGCTTCATAGATGTCTTTCAACTTCATGGTGTCTTGCCCAACGGCAAACGAACCTACGTTAAAAGTTTCTTCGAAGTCATCTTTGGTAAGATTATGGAATGCTGGATCTAACTCCGCCACTGTTGGGCGTTGCCATATACCGAGAGGATCGAGCTCTGCAGCTTCGTGCCCGCGAAAGCGGTAAGCGTTGATTAGCTGTAGAACTTTTACTTGTTTTGCATCGACATCTGGGTCACTAACTTGGACATTGTAATGCTTTGTTTCTTGAGCGAGCCGTCTGAAGTAGTCACGGACACGTGAATGCGGCTGTTCAGCCACTTCTTCTGATGGCTTGGGTAAGCCTTCAAAAACACGTTTCCACTCCTCACTTACCAGATCGGGATCACTTAGATACAGTTCGTAGAGGTCTTCTACATACGTTGCATTGGCGCCAGCCAAGTGTGAAGACTCGAGCCATGCCTTCATCACGCCGTTGTGCATATTTTCCCTTAACCAGTAGTTTTCACGTTTGCTTCGGTCTACGCCGAGCTAATAAGAGCCAACTCTGTGAGTTGGCAATGTCATATTCTTTTACTCAGAACCTGTCGTTGCAATGCTGAAAAATAGATTGTGGGTATTTCACAACACTGCAACGTCTTTACTCATGAGTAAATTAAACCGAACGATTGACCAGCATCGATTTAATATGTCCGATGGCCTTCGTTGGGTTTAGTCCCTTAGGACAAACACTTACACAATTCATAATGCCATGGCAACGAAAAACGCTAAATGCATCATCAAGATCAGACAGACGTTCATCTGTTGCGGTATCTCGGCTATCAATTAACCAACGGTATGCGGCTAACAGACCTGCCGGGCCAATGAATTTATCTGGGTTCCACCAAAACGATGGGCATGACGTTGTACAACATGCACACATAATACACTCGTACAGTCCGTCCAAATGAGCACGGTCTTCTGGTGATTGTAAATTCTCACGAGAAGGTGGCAGTGCCCCTTCATCGATCAAGAATGGTTTCACCTTCGCATAGTTATCGTAGAACTGTGTCATATCAACGATAAGGTCGCGCACCACAGGTAACCCTGGTAATGGACGTATCACTATTTTATCGCCAGTTAGCTCTGATAAAGGCGTAATACAAGCAAGACCATTCTTACCATTCATATTCAAGCCATCAGAACCACATACCCCTTCACGGCATGAACGACGGAAGGCGATGCTTGGATCTTGCTCCTTGAGCAGAATCAGCGCATCCAATACCATCATGTCCGAGCCTTCATCAACGTCCAGCGTATACTCTTTCATGTATGGTTTCGTATCCACGTCCGGGTTGTAGCGGTACAAAGAGAAGTTTAATTTCATCGTCATATCCTCCCTTAGTATGTACGGACTTTCGGTGGGAATGCGTCACGGTGTACTGGCGTCATGTTGACATCACGCTTCGTCATCGCTTCCGTTTCCGGGTTGTAGATAGAGTGGCATAGCCAGTTCGCATCATCACGATCAGGGAAGTCGAAACGAGCATGCGCTCCACGGCTTTCTGTACGGTAGTTAGCGGCGACTGCGGTAGAGAATGCCGTTTCCATTAAGTTGTCCAGCTCCAAACACTCGATACGTTGTGTGTTGAACTCAGAAGACTTATCCGCAAGGTGAGCATTTTGTAAACGCTCGCGAATCACTTTGAGCTCTTCTAAGCCAGTCGCCATTGCGTCGCCCTCACGGAATACCGAGAAGCTATTTTGCATGCAGCTTTGTAGATCTTTACGAATCTGAACAGGATCTTCGCCGCCAGTACTATTCTCCCAACGCATAGTGCGCGCAAGAGACGCTTCAATGTCAGATTCTGTCGCTGGGCGCGCTTCAGCTTGCGCTGCCAGCGTCTCACCGAGGTGTAGACCTGTCGCACGACCAAATACCACCAAGTCGAGTAGTGAGTTACCACCTAGACGGTTTGCACCGTGTACCGATACAGAGGCAATTTCACCACAAGCATAAAGACCTTGAACTTCCGCTTCACTGCCATCAGCTAATTGCTTAATTGCCTGACCTGAAACTTGAGTCGGTACGCCACCCATCATGTAGTGACACGTTGGGATAACTGGGATTGGTTCTTTCACCGGATCAACGTGTGCAAACGTACGAGATAGTTCACAAATACCAGGCAAGCGTGATTCAAGCACTTCTTTACCTAGGTGATCCAGTTTCAATTTAATGTGTGGACCCCATGGGCCATCGCAGCCACGGCCTTCACGGATTTCAATCATCATCGAACGCGCAACAACGTCACGACCGGCTAAGTCTTTCGCGTTCGGTGCGTAGCGTTCCATGAAGCGTTCGCCATCTTTATTAAGCAGGTAACCACCTTCACCACGACAACCTTCTGTAACTAGCACCCCGGCGCCAGCGATACCGGTCGGGTGGAACTGCCACATTTCCATGTCTTGCATTGGCACACCTGCACGCAGTGCCATACCAACGCCATCACCCGTGTTAATGTGTGCGTTAGTAGTCGATGCGTAAATACGACCTGCACCACCCGTCGCTAAAATGGTTGCTTTCGATTTGAAGTAGCAGATTTCACCCGTTTCCATACAAATCGCAGTACAACCCATGATCGCGCCATCTTGGTTCTTGACTAAATCTAGTGCGTACCACTCTGAGAAAATGGTTGTTTTATGCTTAACGTTTTGTTGGTAAAGCGTATGAAGAAGTGCGTGACCTGTACGGTCTGCCGCCGCCGCTGTACGCGCAGCCTGCTCACCACCAAACTCTTTTGACTGTCCACCGAATGGTCGCTGATAGATGGAGCCGTTATCAAAGCGAGAGAATGGAAGACCCATTTTCTCAAGCTCAATGACAGACTCAGGACCATTTTTACACATGTACTCAATCGCATTTTGGTCACCGATGTAATCGGAACCTTTTACCGTATCGTACATATGCCATTGCCAATCGTCCTTGTGAGAGTTACCAAGTGCAACGGTAATACCACCCTGTGCAGAAACGGTATGAGAACGAGTTGGAAAAACTTTAGATAGCAAAGCACATGAAAGGCCTTGCTCCGAAATTTGTAGTGCAGCGCGCATACCTGCACCACCAGCGCCGATTACTACGGCATCAAACTCACGAACTGGAATAGACACTTACGCACCCCACAAAATAAATAGACCAGAGAAAACATAGCCGAATAGAACAGCTATAACACCGAGTTGTAGTGCGCCTCGCAGCTTCGCGCACTTAATGTAATCGGTTAGAACTTGCCACAAGCCAATCCACGCGTGGATCAGTATCGATACAAGTGCCAACATGGTGAATACTTTGGTGAAGGTGCCACCAAAGAACTGGGTCCAAGATGCATAAGAGATATCTGAAAATGCGCAAAAGCCAATCAGATAAATTGTGTATAGGGTCATAATGATGGCGGTTGCACGAATCAGTAGGAAATCGTGTACCCCATTACGACCAAATGAAGATACGTGTTTTACCATACCAAGATCCCCGCCAATAGTGATAAGACTACAGTTGCACCAAACGCGACTTTCGCGCTCATTGTACCGGTATCGAGTTCTTCGAAGTAACCAAGGTCCATCATCAAATGACGAACGCCACCAGCAATGTGGTAGGCAAGTGCAGTTAAGATTCCCCACATGATGAATTTCACGAAAAAGCCATCAACGATGTCAGCGGCTTCCATAAAACCCATAGGGGATGACAGAGAAATGGACAGTAACCAAAGCAATATTCCCACCGCAACAAACGTTATTACCCCAGACACACGGTGCAGGATCGATGCGATTGCTGTGATAGGAAAGCGGATGGTCTGTAAATCTAAATTAACAGGTCTTGACTTTCTTTCTTTCACGGGCTTGCTCACTCAGCTCCATTGAGCATTTATTGTTATAACTAATTTCAGTGTCCAAATGTACAAAAGTTAACACTTTCTTAACACAATTGCCGCTTTAACGCGGAGAAGTTTGTAAAGAATTTGTTAACAGCAGAGCTACAAACAACCTCACTTTTTTGTTTTTAGCCCCGAATATATAAGGATTTAACCAAAATTTTCTCAGCCAATATACGGCCAGCAACATTCTAATACAATTGGTGTAACAAATTATGCTACATAGAACAGATTTTTAACGATTTTCATGAGAAAAATCATAACAAGTGCACACAAACTCGGAGAAAAATTGACTTTAGGTTGTAAGAGAAGTAAAAAAACGGCACATAAACATCCTGGACGGATTAAATTATAAACAAAGGAGATTGTTATGGCGGATAAGAAAGCGACCCTTCATGTTGAAGGCCAAGCGCCAATCGAACTGCCAATTATGGACGGTACACTAGGTACGCCTGTAATTGATGTTCGTAAACTGGGAGCGAATGGTTACTTTACTTTTGACCCTGGTTTTCTTGCCACTGCATCTTGTGAATCATCAATCACCTATATCGATGGCGGCAAAGGTATCCTTTTGCACCGCGGTTTCCCGATTGATCAATTAGCCAATAACGCAGATTACTTAGAAGTTTGTTACATCCTTCTTTATGGTGAAGCCCCAACCCGAGAGCAATACGAACAATTCAAGAAGACCGTTACTCGCCACACAATGGTACACGAGCAGATCGCAAGCTTTTTCCATGGCTTCCGACGTGATGCCCACCCAATGGCAGTAATGTGTGGTGTGGTTGGTGCTCTGGCTGCTTTTTATCACGATTCTCTCGACATCAATAACGATGAGCACCGAGATATCGCTGCTTACCGCCTTATTTCTAAAATGCCGACTCTGGCCGCGATGTGTTACAAGTACTCCATCGGTCAGCCTTTTATCTACCCACGTAACGATCTAAGCTACGCAGAAAACTTCCTACACATGATGTTTGCAAATCCATGCGAAGAGTACGAAGTAAATCCTGTGGTTGCGCGTGCGATGGATAAAATTTTCACCCTGCACGCTGATCACGAACAAAATGCTTCTACATCAACGGTTCGTCTTGCAGGTTCTTCTGGCGCAAACCCATTTGCATGTATTGCAGCTGGTATTGCCTCTCTGTGGGGACCAGCGCACGGCGGTGCTAACGAAGCTTGTTTGAGAATGTTAGAAGAGATCGGCAGTGTCGATAAGATCCCTGAATACGTAGAACGCGCGAAAGATAAAGATGATCCATTCCGCCTAATGGGCTTTGGTCACCGTGTGTACAAAAACTACGACCCTCGTGCGACAGTCATGCGTGAAACCTGCCATGAAGTACTCAAAGAGCTTAATATACAAGATCCATTGCTTGATGTTGCTATGGAACTTGAACGCATCGCACTTTCTGACGAATACTTCGTGTCTAAGAAACTTTATCCGAACGTAGACTTTTACTCAGGTATTATTCTGAAAGCGATCGGTATCCCAGTTTCTATGTTTACCGTTATTTTCGCTCTGTCTCGCACAGTAGGCTGGATCGCACATTGGAACGAAATGCACAGCGACCCACTAAACCGCATCGGTCGTCCTCGTCAGCTATACACTGGTGAGAGTCAGCGCGAGTTTTCGCCTCTTCATGAGCGTGAATAATCGCTAAGCTGAGCGTCAAACAAAAATAAAGGGTTGAGACTCATGTCTCAACCCTTTGTGTTTTGAACCGTTCCTCTTTTACCGCTTCTCCAACCATGGGAGCTGACAGAACGAACTCAGCTTCGAATTTACAAAGTGTTAACCCCGTCGAATTATACGCTTTAGATACCTGGATTAAACCGGGTTATCGATATCAATAAACTCAACCAATAAGCCATATTCATCTGCAAGCCATTTCCCCAGAGCCTTAATCCCATATCGCTCCGTTGCATGATGCCCAGCGGCAAAATAATGGATGTCCATTTCGCGCGCTGTGTAAGTGGTACGCTCAGAAATTTCCCCTGATATAAACGCATCCAATCCATGCTGAACCGCAAGCTCAATGAAGTCTTGTCCGCCACCAGTACACCATCCGACGGTTTCGATCATTTTGTCTGCGTTTTCTGGCGCGATGTGTAGCGGTGCTCGGTTCAACACTTGATTGATCTTGTTCGCAAACTCCGCACCTGTCACTGGTTTCTTCAGTCGTCCAAACATAGCAACGGATTGTGGGTGCCCTTCCAAGCCCCCTTCCACTTCGATCTCAAGCAAGCGGGCCAGTTCAGCGTTATTACCCAGATCAGGATGGATATCGAGTGGTAGATGATAACCGTATAAATTGATGTCGTTTTTAATCAAACTACGGATCCGTTTCCCTTTCATACCACGAATGGGCTCTGGTTCTCCCTTCCAAAAGTAGCCATGATGAACAAGCAATGCGTCAGCATTAAGTTCCACAGCTTTATCTATTAAGGCTTGAGACGCCGTAACTCCCGTAACAATGCGGTTTACTACCGATTTTCCTTCGACTTGCAGCCCATTTGGCGCATAGTCTTTAATTAACTGTGGTGACAGTTTTTCGTTAAGAATCTGTTCTAGCTTTAAGTTGTTCATAATTCGTTCCAATTTCTGGCGCATGTGTACGACAATAAACTTGAGATGCTTCGCTCGGTATGAATCACTGAGAACATAGACAGCCCAACACTTTGCATCCTGCATCTTGAAGTCTTAAAGTGTATATCGAACTTAGATAGAGATGCCAGAGTCAGCGCCATTCGCTTGTGACTTTGCTTAGACATCATCAAATATTTGCATTCACTGTGCAAAACATCTTGAGGCTATTTGGGTATACAATGGTGCTTTAACTTCTCTTATGGTTAAGGAATGGCTTTGAATCAACTGCAACGTTTCTATCAATGGATCGCCAACTCGCCTCCCCTGTTTTATCTGCAACCACCGTTTGCAACACTCGAGGATGTCTCGGCAGCATCTTTAAACGAGTCAGAGGAATATAAGGGTAATCCACGACTTGGCTTTCTTTATCAGCATTTATGCACCACCTTACTTGAGAACTCTCAACGGTATCAAATCATTGCAGACGAAATTCAATTAAATGATGACAATGGCCAAACCATTGGAGCCATTGACTTACTGCTCAAGAATACCGAATCCAACCAAGTCGAGCACTGGGAAGTCGCGATCAAGTTTTATCTGTTACACAAGGGGATATGGTACGGCCCGAATGCACACGACCAGTTACACAAAAAACTGGATCGAATGCTAACGCACCAATTAAAAATGAGCAAACGACCTGAATTGCAGCAAATCGTACCATTGGACACTCCGCCAGAAGAGCGGCTCCTGATGCAAGGACGGCTTTATATCAATCCTTTCAGCACAGAGACAACACCTACTGAGTGTCTGGGTTTTGAGCTAAATCCAAATCAAATAACTGGATTTTGGTGCTACAAAAGCCAATGGGATTTAATCGGCCAGCCACTTTACCACTTACATAAACCATGCTGGGCGATTGGTACAGATGATTTCTCTCAACCAATTGAAAAACCTTCAGATCGATTTATACATGCCCAAACGAAGGACGGTCAATTCTGGTTCGTCGTGCCTGACTCATGGCCAGGAAACTAGATTCATGATCGGGAAACTAAGCTGATCAGGACGGTTAAAATACAAAAGGGTTGATGCTTTCACATCAACCCTTTTAATAAGCTGTTACTACGTGAGGTTACTTTTACAAACCAGCTGCAGCAAATACTTGATTTACAATATCTTGAGCTTCACTTTCAATTTGTTTTAGGTGTTCTTCACCTTTAAAGCTTTCACAGTAGATTTTGTAGATATCTTCTGTGCCCGATGGGCGCGCAGCAAACCAACCATTTTCAGTCGTGACTTTTAAACCACCAATCGCAGCACCATTACCAGGCGCATGCGTCAAACGAGCCGTAATAGCATCGCCAGCTAGCGTTTCTGCTGACACCATTTCTGGAGAAAGCTTCTTCAACACTTCTTTCTGTGGACCGTTCGCAACGGCTTGAATACGGTTGTATTTAGATTCACCGTGCTTAGCCGCCAACTCTTCGTAGTACTCTTGAGGGTTCTTACCAGTCACTGCCGTTATTTCAGCAGCCAGTAAACAAAGAAGAATACCGTCTTTGTCTGTCGACCATGGCGTACCGTCTTTGCGAAGGAATGAGGCACCAGCACTCTCTTCACCTCCAAAGCCAAATTTGCCAGTGTACAAGCCATCAACAAACCACTTGAAACCCACTGGTACTTCGCATAACTCGCGACCCAGGTCTGCCACCACACGGTCAATCAGCGCACTCGATACGAGCGTCTTACCTACTGCTACATCTTTACCCCATGCATCACGATGACGGTAAAGGTAATCAATACAGACAGCTAAGAAATGGTTAGGATTCATTAAACCTTTTGGCGTCACAATACCATGGCGGTCGTAATCAGGGTCGTTACCAAATGCAAGGTCGTATTCGTCTTTAAGAGCAAGAAGACCCGCCATTGCATATGGAGATGAACAATCCATACGGACAACACCATCTTTGTCTAACGACATAAATTGGAACGAAGGATCAATGGCTTCACTGACAAGCGTCAGGTCAAGGTCATACGCTTTTCCGATTTGACGCCAATAATCAATACCACTGCCACCGAGAGGATCCACGCCAATTTTTAGATTGGCTTTTTGAATCGCTTCCATATCGATAACGTTAACGAGATCATCGATATACGGTTTCACTAAATCAACTTCAACAAACAAGTCAGAGGCTTTTGCTTCAGCAAGCGGTAAACGCTGCACTCCTTCTAAGTTCATTGCAATTAACTCGTTCGCACGATCTTCAATTGCTTGCGTTAACTCAGCTTCCGCAGGCCCACCGTGAGTAGGATTGTATTTGATACCACCATCTTGTGGTGGGTTGTGAGAAGGTGTAATGACAATGCCATCCGCTTTATCGTCATGTTTAACGTTGTAAGTCAGGATAGCATGAGAAATACCAGGTGTCGGTGTGTAGCCATTGTCTTGTTGTACCACAACGTTAACGCCATTGGCGATGAGCACTTCGACCACTGTTGAGAAAGCCGGTTCAGACAACGCATGGGTATCTTTACCAACGAATAGCGGACCTGTTGTACCTTGTTTAGCACGAACCTCTGCTACCGCTTGTGCGATCGCTAGAATGTGATTTTCATTAAACGTTTGCTTATCCGCGGTACCACGATGTCCAGAAGTACCGAACAGTACTTTATGTTCCGGATTCGCAGGTTCAGGTTGGAGTAAAAAGTAATTAGCAACGAGCGCAGGGATATTATGAAGATCTTCCTGTTGCGCTTTTTGCCCAGCACGAGGGTGCATAGCCATGTTGACATCCTTTATCTTTTAAATAATACAACGAAAAAAGCCTCATAATATCCACGAAAAGATGTACATTATGAGGCTTCTATCAGATTTCTTAAATTGAACCTGTCACTTTCTCAATTAAATCGGGCTGGAATCCCATATGAGACATCACTTGTTCAACCATTTGCCTTTTGCGACTGGTGTTGTTATTGGTGATAACCCAAAACGGTGTATCTGGAATTGCTTTTGGCTTTGTTGTATTACCGTTTGCCAACAGGGTTTCTTCATTGTCAGCAAAATAAACACGCTTACGACCTTTCACATTTGTCGCTTGTGCAAAACCTTCTGAGTCTAGTTTATATAGTGTCGATAAAACCAACATAAAGCGATCAATCGCTTTTTTCAGATCAGCAAACTCATCAGAAATTAGCAGAGAGCGCATCTCTTTTACTGTATCTAAAGACTCAGCTTTTCCGGCATCTTTACTTACGACAATCCCTTGCGGCTTCTCCACTACAGGTTTAGTGTTCGCTTCCTGCAACTGACCATCAAGGTTTAGAAGGCGTCGCAAAATGTCCGAGGCGCTTTCACCGATATGCTTAGTTTGGCCGGCAATATAACGGTACAGATCCTCATCAACCTCAATTGTTTTCATTCGCTTTTCACATTCTCAATGTATAAACTCTGGGGGATTATAACGAGATCCTAGCGGATACTCCACGTTAAACCCATCACGAATAAGATAAAATGTCAGCATTACTCAACTATAAGCTTGAAGGCCAAGGCCAACCGGTTGTTTTGATCCACGGATTGTTTGGCAGTTTAGGCAATCTAGGGCTATTAGCTCGTGATCTTGCCACTGATCATACCGTCATCAGTATCGACCTCAGAAATCACGGACTTTCGTTTCATTCAGATACGCACAATTACGCTGATATGGCACAAGATGTTGCAAAGTTACTCCGCCATTTAAATCTAGACCCCGCTATTATCATTGGCCATTCAATGGGTGGCAAAGTCGCGATGAAGCTTGTCGATATTGCCCCGACGCTGGTCACGCAACTGGTCGTACTCGACATCGCGCCTGTGGCGTATACCGTTAATCGTCACGAAAATGTTTTCAAAGGATTGCAGGCTGTTCTCGAAAACTCCCCCACTTCCCGTCAGCAAGCTATGAGCATTCTTGAACAGCACATCGAAATAGATGGTGTACGACAATTCTTATCCAAATCTTTATTCAAAAACGGAGACAAGATGGACTGGCGTTTTAACGTTACCAGTCTTTTCAAACACTATGCCGACATTATGGGTTGGCAACAAATTACACCAACAGATGTCCCAACACTGTTCGTAAAAGGTGGCGATTCTGACTACCTATTGCCAGAGCACCAGCAATCGGTACAAATGCAGTTTAACAATACCAAAGCCCATATTATCGCCAATACGGGTCATTGGCTACATGCGGAAAAACCGCTCGAAGTATTGCGCGTGATACGAAAACACATTTCTTGATAAAGAATTCGTTAGCAAGCATCGATTATTGAAATAACCCCTATCATCGTGCATTAACTTTACCGTTTAACAGTGGTATAGTGCGCCAAATAATTTTCGGCATGACGGACTAAAATGCTATACGACTACATGGACATGCTTGAGTCAATTGGACTCGATTTGCTTTTTGCTGCTATCTTTTTTTTCATTGGGATGGCAATAAAAGACGTGCTTAATCAAGCAATGTCCCAGCTTTTGGTCGTCGAATTGTATGGTTAGTTCTCTTCTTGGGCTGTGCAGGCTTTATTGCCAAAGGTATTATTCAGCTCACTTGGGAAGCTCAGGGTTAGGTTAAACCCTCAGTACCATCGCCAACAACACACAATGTAAAGGTATAGACTCTATGGCAAGTGTAGGTATCTTCTTCGGTAGCGACACAGGTAATACTGAAGCCGTTGCAAAGATGATTCAAAAGCAGCTAGGTAAGCACCTAGTTCACGTTCAAGACATCGCCAAAAGCAGCAAAGAAGACATTGATAACTTTGATCTTCTGCTTCTCGGTATCCCGACTTGGTACTACGGCGAATCACAATGTGATTGGGATGATTTTTTCCCGGAACTAGAGCAGATTGATTTCTCGACCAAGCTCGTTGCGATCTTTGGCTGCGGTGACCAAGAAGACTACGCAGAGTATTTCTGCGACGCAATGGGCACAGTTCGTGACATTGTGGAAGCTAAAGGTGGCACTATCCTTGGACATACATCAACAGAAGGCTATGAGTTTGAAGCATCCAAAGCCCTTGTTGAAGGTGATGATAGCCAATTTATTGGTCTGTGTATCGATGAAGATCGTCAGCCAGAACTGACAGATGAGCGTGTAGAAAATTGGGTTAAGCAAATTTACGAAGAAATGTGCCTAGCTGAATTAGAAGACTAAATCGCTTTTTATTAAGATGATCAAGGCCTCCATTATGGAGGTCTTTTTATATCAAACAAAAAAGCAAGCACCGAATATAAGCAACCCATTTCAAATTTGACGTAAGAATTTATTAACCCTTTGAAGTTCGTGGTTTAATGTTTTTGACGCATCGCCTATAATGTATCGTTATTGAATTCTGTTAAATCTCTGCAGATGATCCAACGGGAAAGTATATGTCAGATAATAATCAGGCGCTGAAGGATGCGGGTTTAAAAGTTACCCTTCCAAGGCTAAAAATTCTAGAAGTACTTCAGCAGCCAGACTGCCAGCACATCAGTGCTGAAGATTTGTACAAAAAGTTGATTGATCTAGGTGAAGAGATCGGTCTTGCTACCGTTTACCGAGTACTAAACCAGTTTGACGATGCAGGTATTGTCACTCGTCACCACTTTGAAGGTGGTAAATCTGTGTTCGAATTGTCGACCCAGCATCACCACGACCACCTAGTGTGTCTGGACTGTGGCGAAGTTATCGAATTTTCGGATGAAGTCATCGAAGAACGTCAGCGTGAGATTGCAGCAAAATACAATGTTTCGCTAACAAACCACAGTCTTTACCTATACGGAAAATGCTGTGACGGCAGTTGTAAAAACGACCCGAACGCACACAAACCTAAGAAATAACGAATTTATAAAGCGCTCAAAGAGCGCTTTTATTTTATCGGTTAAATACCTCACATGCCCATTTATTAGTAAATCCACTTGCGTCCAATCTGACAGATTTACACATGCTGATGTTTATACCAATCATCGTAAATACCGGGACATTCTAACTGGTTAAAATGCTCCCTAGCTATATTGTCTTTTCGGTTATAAAAAGCTTATTTGAATCGGTATGACAGCTACACGATAGATATAAAAATGCCAGTCGATGACTGGCATTTTTATTTTCATTACGATTACTGAGCTTCAATCTTTGCCCAAGTGTCACGTAAGCCTACTGTTCTGTTGAACACTAGCTTATCAGTCGTCGAATCTTTCGAATCCAAACAGAAATAGCCAGTACGCTCAAACTGATAACCTTTTTCCGCTTCAGCAGAGGCTAAGCTTGGTTCGACAAAGCCGTTAATCACCACCAGTGATTCTGGGTTAATAGTCGCCGCGAAATTTTCTGCTGCTGCTGGATTTGGTACAGTGAACAAACGATCGTACAGACGAATTTCTGCTGGTAAGGCTTTATCCGCAGATACCCAGTGAATTACGCCTTTTACTTTACGACCGTCAGTCGGATTTTTACCCAAGGTTTCCGAGTCATAAGTACAGAAAATCGTTGTGATGTTACCTTCTGCGTCTTTCTCAATACGTTCAGCTTTTATTACATAAGCACCACGTAATCGGACTTCTTTACCTAGAACTAAACGCTTGTACTTCTTGTTTGCTTCTTCACGAAAATCTTCACGCTCAATCCATACTTCACGCGTAAATGGTACGTCACGTGTGCCCATTTCGGGCTTGTTTGGATGGTTTGCAATGGTTAAGTTTTCCACGACACCTTCGTCAAAGTTTTCAATCACCACTTTGACGGGATCGAGAACAGCCATTGCACGCGGTGCATTTTCATTTAGGTCGTCACGAATACAAGACTCTAACGAGCTAAACTCGATCATATTTTCTTGTTTTGTAACCCCAATACGCTTACAGAATTCTCGAATAGATGCTGGAGTAAATCCACGTCGACGTAAGCCTGATACCGTTGGCATACGAGGATCGTCCCACCCGCTTACCAACTTCTCAGTGACAAGCTGACTCAACTTGCGTTTCGACATGACTGTATATTCAAGGTTTAGACGGCTGAATTCATACTGATGAGGTCGCGCATCAATGGTGATGTTATCCAGAACCCAATCGTACAAACGTCTGTTATCCATAAACTCAAGAGTACAAATTGAGTGAGTAATCCCTTCAATCGCATCAGAAATGCAGTGAGTAAAGTCGTACATCGGGTAGATGCACCACTTGTCACCAGTCTGGTGGTGAGTAGCAAAACGTACACGATAAAGAACCGGGTCGCGCATCACCATGAATGACGAACCCATATCGATCTTGGCACGAAGACAGGCCTTACCTTCTTCAAATTCACCAGCACGCATTTTTTCAAATAACGCGAGGTTTTCTTCCACAGAACGATCACGGTATGGACTCGGCTTACCAGGAGCCTTTAACGTACCGCGATACTCACGAATCTGATCAGGACTTAGCTCATCGACGTACGCTAGTCCTTTATTAATCAATTCAATTGCATATTCGTAAAGCTTATCAAAGTAGTTTGATGAGTAGCACACGTCACCACTCCACTCAAAGCCCAACCAGTTTACATCTTTCTTGATAGACTCAACGTATTCGACGTCTTCTTTTTCTGGGTTTGTATCGTCAAAACGTAAGTTACATTGACCCTGGTAGTCCTGAGCAATACCGAAGTTCAAACAGATAGACTTAGCATGGCCGATATGCAGGTAACCATTCGGCTCCGGCGGAAATCGAGTATGCACGCTAGTGTGTTTGCCATCCGCGAGATCTTTATCAATGATCTGGCGAATAAAGTTTGATGGACGAGCATCAGCTTCACTCATCTATAGCACCTCAAAAATTAGTATTGTCAGAGAAAATGAAACTCTGTCACCCAACTTGGTGTTACAGAGCCTAATGCCCTTAATGATCCACAATTCTGAGCCAATAAACAACAAGAACTCACGTTAAAACGGGATTATTTATTAAGTTTTATCTAAATGTCATCAAATTACGCAAGTGATTACTCAAAAATAGGATAAGAAAACAGCGGCAATGAATGAAGAACCGTAGAAACAAAAAAGGCCTCCGTATCTGGAGGCCTAAAACATTAAGTGTTCTCTATTCCACTACGGAAGTTTTACGTCCGATAGGTCTTCGCTTGCACCGATGGCTTTCATTTCGCCAGCAACGATTTCTGCTAGAGGACCGAGGATAACTTGAAGGTTGTTCTCACCAAGCTTCACAACACCTTTAGCACCAAGCTTCTTCAACACCTCTTCGTCCGCAACAGAACGATCTTTCAGGCTTAGGCGTAAACGAGTGATACATGCATCAATTGAAGTCAGGTTGTCGTGACCACCTAGCGCTTTTAGATATTGACGAGCTAAGTCACCACCTTTTGCCTCAGCTGCAGGAGCTGAAGAGGTAGAATCGTCATCTTCACGGCCAGGTGATTTAAGGTTGAATGTACGAATCGCAAAGGTGAACGTGAAGAAGTATAGCGCACCAAAGCCAAGACCAACGGCACCAAGTAGCAGTGGTTTCGTCGCCAGACCGTAGTTCAACAAGTAGTCAATCAGACCTGCAGAGAAGGTGAAACCATGTAGGGTACCTAGCATGTTTGCAACAACCAGTGATAGGCCAGTAAATACCGCGTGAATTGCGTATAGAGCCGGCGCTAAGAAGACAAACATGAACTCTAAAGGCTCTGTGATACCAGTTAGGAATGAACAGAATGCAACTGAGAATAGTGCACCACCTACTTGGCTACGTTTTTCCGCAGGAGCAGCTAGGTACATAGCTAGAGCCGCGCCAGGCAGACCGAACATCATCACAGGGAAGAAGCCGTTCATGAAGACACCAGCAGATTTGTCACCACCGAAGAAACGGTGTAGGTCGCCAGATTTAACGGTTTCAGTCACTTCTTTAACTGTCGCTGTGATTTCAGGCGTAACAGAATTTGCAAACTCAAACGTATGTACGTGACCAACAGTCAGAGTTTTTGCTAGAGCAGGGTCAACACAAAGCTGTTGTAGAGTAGGAAGAGCTTGGCCAGCGGCATTTGCGCCAGTAACAAGAACTTCTTGACAAGAACCCATACCAAACCAGAAGAAAGAGTTAAGTACGTGGTGTAGACCTACAGGGATAAGGGCACGGTTTAATGTACCATAGAGGAATTGACCGATGGCACCAGAGGTAGAGATACCGTGAGCTAAAGCGTCTAAGCCACCCTGAATGGTTGGCCATACGAGACCGCCAATCGCGCCCGCCACCAATGCAAACAGACCAGCCATAATCGGTACTAGACGTTTACCAGAGAAGAACGCCAACCATTCTGGAAGACGTGTCGCATGGAAAGCGTTGTAAGAATGGCCGGCGATGATACCAGCAATAATACCACCGAAGAACGACATATTAACTGTTGAATCAATGGTTGATGCGGTAGCAGTTAAAACAAAGTAAGCAACTGCACCTGCAAGACCAGCAGCACCTTGACCGTCTTTCGACAAGCCAATAGCAATACCTAGGCCAAACAATAATGGAAGATTTGAAAAGATTGAGTTACCAGCTTGTGCCATAAACGCGATGTCAAAGACATCTGGTTGTCCTAATCGCAACAACAAACCTGCGATTGGCAAAGTCGCGATAGGAAGCATCAATGCTTTACCTAACTTCTGCGCGTATCCGAGAATATTCACCTTAAGTTCCCCCTATAGGATTAGATGTCGTAGTGAATGACTTATTTTAGTCGTTCAATTTAGTCATAATTAGTTTATGGAATATATTTCGCCCCGCAAATTAAAAGCTAATTGTTTGTGATCCTAGTCACCAGATTTCCCCCTTAGCGAGGGTTTTTGCTAGCGAGATCATAAAACTTATTTTATCATACGAAAAAATGGCGTTTTAAAGTTATGATTCTCTCACTATTTACAAGATAGAATCGGTGTTATGTTGGTAAATTTGCGGATAATAAAATGTCTATTCGCTGAGAAAAAACACCAATTAATGAACAATATTTCTATTTTTCATTGAGTTGAAACATACGCCACTAGTAAAACGCGGCTTGCTGTGTGTAATTCGTTATCTAATTGAGTGTTGCAAACTAAGTAACCGAAGTTCAAGAGTGCCACCACTTCGATAACATTACAGACAGAATGAATTCTCATCTATAAGGACTGGCTGACTATGTACGCGCTAAGTAACTGTAAAATTTATACCGGTAGTGATGTTCTTACCGATCATGCGGTTATCATCGAAAACGACTTAATTCAATCCATTGTTCCTGCTGATCAACTGCCAAGCGGCATTGAAATAAAAGACCTCAACGGTGCAAATTTAAGTCCTGGGTTTATCGATCTTCAACTTAATGGTTGTGGTGGTGTCATGTTGAATGATGATATTACGCCAGAAACAATACAGATTATGCATGAAGCCAACCTTAAATCTGGATGTACTAGTTTCCTACCAACGTTGATCACTTCATCCGATCAAGATATGAAAGCCGCTATAGAGGCCGCAAGACAATATCACAATAAGTATAAAAACCAATCACTTGGTCTACACCTTGAAGGTCCTTATCTCAATGTTGCGAAAAAAGGCATCCACAGTGTCGATTTTATCCGACCTTCAGATGACGAAATGATAGACCTAATCTGTGCCAACACAGATATCATAGCAAAAGTTACGTTAGCTCCTGAACTTAATGATCCTGAACATATTTCTCGTTTAAAGTCAGCAGGCGTTGTGGTCTCGATTGGCCATACCAATGCCACCTACGCAGAAGCGCGTAAAGGTTTCGAAGCAGGCATTACCTTTGCAACTCACCTGTTTAACGCCATGACACCAATGGTAGGACGAGAGCCTGGCGTGGTTGGCGCAATCTACGATACTCCTGATGTTTATACCGGTATCATCGCCGATGGGTTTCACGTCGATTACGCGAACATACGAATTGCCCATAAAATTAAAGGCGAGAAGCTTGTTTTGGTGACGGATGCCACAGCTCCAGCAGGTGCTAACATTGATCACTTTATTTTTGTCGGCAAGAAAGTATATTACCGTGATGGTAAGTGTGTTGATGAAAATGGCACATTAGGCGGCTCAGCTTTAACGATGATAGAAGCAGTTCAGAATTCAGTTGAGCACGCAGGTATCGCTTTAGAAGAAGCTTTACGTATGGCTACGCTATATCCAGCAACCGCTATCGGTGTGGAAGAGCGTCTTGGCCGAATTCGAAAAGGAATGGTGGCGAACCTAACTATTTTCGATCGTGACTTCAATGTAAAAGCGACGGTTGTTAACGGACAATACGAGCAAAATTAAGCATGAATGGCGGACAGATTGGTAATGTAGATTTAGTAAAACAGCTTAACAGCGCAGCCGTATACAGGTTGATCGACCAGCAAGGGCCTATCTCCCGTATTCAGGT
This sequence comes from Vibrio mytili, assembly GCF_000830505.1. GTDB lineage: Bacteria > Pseudomonadota > Gammaproteobacteria > Enterobacterales > Vibrionaceae > Vibrio > Vibrio mytili. Next base: position 154,563 of record NZ_JXOK01000006.1, read on the forward strand.
AGCGGATGTTAGCCAGCTCGCCCCCGCGAGTGTTACCAAAATAACCCGCCAACTCCTAGAGCGCGGCCTTATTAAAGAGGTAGCGCAACAAGCTTCTACGGGTGGTCGACGAGCGATTTCGTTGACCACTGAAGTAAAGCCCTTCCACTCTATAGCTGTTAGGTTAGGACGTGACTACGTTCAATTCTGTCTATACGATTTGGGCGGTAACGCACTTGCCGAAAACCAGCATGAGCTGCATTATCGTAATCAAAAAGACTTAATTGCTGGACTGATTGAATTACTTAAAGACTTTGTCAATCAGAACCAAGACAAAATTGATCAGTTGATCGCTATTGGTATTACCCTACCCGGCTTGGTTAACCCCACCACTGGTGTTGTTGAATACATGCCAAATACCGATATCGATAACCTGGCTCTCGGTGAAATCATCAGTGAAAAATTTCATACCGCTTGTTTTGTTGGTAACGATGTGCGTGGTATGGCGTTAGCGGAACATTACTTCGGTGCAAGTCAGGATTGTCAGGACTCCATCTTAGTCAGTGTCCATCGTGGAACGGGAGCGGGTATCATTGTAAATGGTCAGGTCTTTCTTGGTTTTAACCGTAATGTTGGTGAAATTGGTCATATCCAAATTGATCCATTGGGTGAACAATGTCAATGTGGCAACTTCGGTTGTTTAGAAACCGTTGCAGCAAACCCCGCAATCATAAAACGCGTAAAACAACTGATTGCTCAAGGTTATGAATCTAGCCTAACGGATGTTGAAAACATAACGATTGACGATATATGCACTCACGCAATGAGTGGTGATGAACTGGCAAAACAGAGCTTAGTGCGTGTTGGCAATCAGTTAGGTAAGGCAATCGCAATTACAATTAACCTATTTAATCCACAAAAAGTTGTCATTGCGGGTGATATTACAGCCGCACAAGATATCGTATTCCCAGCGATTAAGCGCAATGTCGAAAACCAGTCTCTAAAAACATTCCATAATGAACTCCCTATTATCGCTTCGGAAATAGACAAGCAGCCGACAATGGGCGCATTTGCCATGATCAAGCGCGCGATGTTAAACGGTGTTTTGTTACAAAAATTGCTTGAAGACTAAAGCTTTAACCCTGAACCTTATTTAGGTATCAGTAATAAAATGAGTTACACTTTCGGGCTGTGTTTACACAGCCGTTTTGCATATCAGGAAACTCTCATACCGTATGGAAATCATCTTAATTTCAACTGCTTTTTTAGCAGGATTCATCGCGCTTAAGTGCAGTCTTCCACCTTTAGTTGGCTTTTTGCTTGCGGGGTTTGGCTTGCATGCATTCGGTTACCAAAGTAATGATGTGATTATCACACTTGCCGATCTCGGTGTGACCCTGTTGTTATTTACCATCGGTCTTAAACTCGATGTAAAAACCTTACTATCAAAAGAGATCTGGGGAGGTGCAACTGCGCATAACCTGCTCTCCACTGCATTCTTTGCCGTCGCTCTTGGCGGGTTAAAGCTTTTGGGACTAACGTCTTTAGCCAGTATGGACAGTGGACAAATTCTTCTTCTTGCATTTGCGCTGTCCTTCTCTAGTACCGTATTTGCAGTCAAAACACTGCAAGAAAAAGGGGAAATGAGCGCCACTTACGGTACGCTCGCGATAGGTATCTTGGTGATGCAGGATATCTTTGCGGTCATCTTCCTCTCTGTCTCTACTGGCAAAATCCCCGAATGGTATGCGATTGGTCTGTTTACCCTGCCTTTCTTACGTCCTGTGTTTTACAAGTTATTGGACAAAGTTGGTCACGGTGAAATGCTTGTACTGTTTGGCATCTTCTTTGCGCTTGTGGTTGGAGCTGGCTTATTTGAATTCGTCGGAATGAAGCCTGACCTCGGTGCGTTGATTTTAGGTATGTTACTCGCTGGGCATAGCAAAGCTTCGGAGCTGTCCAAATCTTTGTTTAATATGAAAGAACTCTTTTTAGTGTGCTTTTTCCTCAATATTGGCTTATCGGCCTCTTTGAGCTTTACCGGTATTGGATTAGCACTCTTGTTTATTTTACTACTGCCAGTAAAAGGGTTGCTGTACTTTTTGACGATAAATCACTTCAAGTTTCGCGTTCGTACTTCTTTACTGGCCTCGTTGTCACTATTTAACTTTAGTGAATTCGGTCTTATCGTTGGCGGCCTCGCGTACAAAATGGGCTGGATGCCGAGTGATATGTTGGCGGCAATTGCAGTGGCGGTATCGCTGTCATTTATTATTTCTGCGCCGTTAAACCGCTTAAGTCATAAAATTTATCAACATTCGGGTAAATGGCTGCAAGAGACCGCAGCCGAAAAGCTAAATCAGCGCGATCAACTCATTAACCCTGGGCATGCTCAAGTACTCATTCTTGGTATGGGGAGAATTGGCACCGGTGCGTATGATGAACTACGTGCTCGCTACGGAAAGATATCGCTTGGTGTTGAAATTCGCGAAGACGCAGCACATCAACACCGCACAGAGGGTAGAAATGTGATTGCCGGCGATGCCACCGACCCGGACTTCTGGGAGCGTATACTCGACACTGCGAACGTAAAGTTGGTATTGTTAGCGATGCCTCATCATCAAGGGAATCAAACCGCATTGGAACAACTTCAGCGACGAAACTATCAAGGGCAAATTGCTGCGATTGCAGAGTATCCGGACCAACTTGAAGGTCTATTAGATAACGGAGTGAATGCCGCGTTTAACATCTACAATGAGGCGGGTAGCGGCTTCGCACGGCATGTATGCCAACAATTAGAGCTGAAATTTACGCCAATGAAATAAATTTTTGATTCGTTCATTTTTAAGCCTTCCCATTAAAGGAAGGCTTTTTTGTGTATTTTTTGCACCAAACCTTGATCTTATTCACCAAAACAACTCCTTATTTAAATATTATTTACCTTCAAAGGGTTTTTATCATTTTTTTAATCACAAAGCGTTGCTTTTTTTATTCATAGTGGCAAATTGGAGCTATACCGATTAGAAATTGTTTAGTTTAAAAAGGATGTTGTATGTGTTCAGTATTTGGCATTTTAGACATAAAAAGTGATGCAGCGGCCCTGCGCCCTATCGCATTGGAAATGTCGAAAAAACTTCGGCACCGTGGCCCTGACTGGTCAGGTATCTACTCATCAGAGCGCGCAATCTTAGCTCATGAGCGCTTGGCTATCGTCGGTCTCAATAGCGGAGCTCAGCCACTATACAGCCCAGACAAAAAACTTATCCTTGCGGTAAACGGCGAGATCTACAACCATAAAGAAATCCGCGCCCGCTATGAAGGAAAATATGAGTTCCAAACGGATTCAGATTGCGAAGTTATTCTAGCTCTCTACCAAGAAATGGGCGCTGACCTTCTTGAAGAACTAAACGGTATTTTCGCATTCGTTTTATACGATGAAGAAAAAGACGAGTATTTAGTTGGCCGTGATCACATTGGGATTATTCCGCTTTACCAAGGTTACGATGAGCATGGTAACTACTACGTGGCTTCTGAAATGAAAGCGCTTGTCCCTGTATGTAAAACTATTAGTGAATTTCCTCCTGGTAGTTACTACAGTTCGAAAGACTCAGAGCCCCAACGTTATTACGTTCGTGACTGGAACGAATACGCAGCCGTACAAGGCAACACAACCAGCAAAGAAGAGCTGACTGAAGCGCTTGAAGCTGCTGTAAAACGTCAGCTGATGACAGACGTGCCTTACGGTGTGTTGCTCTCGGGTGGTCTGGATTCCTCCATTACGTCAGCAGTAGCAAAACGTTTTGCGGCAATGCGTATTGAAGATGATGAGAAATCCGCGGCTTGGTGGCCACAGTTACACTCTTTTGCTGTCGGTCTTGAAGGCGCTCCAGATCTAAAAGCGGCACGTGAAGTTGCTGATCAAATCGGTACCGTTCACCACGAGATGACTTATACGATTCAAGAAGGTCTCGACGCCATTCGTGATGTGATTTACCACATCGAAACCTATGACGTAACCACAATCCGCGCGTCGACGCCTATGTTCTTAATGGGACGTAAAATCAAAGCGATGGGTATCAAGATGGTGCTTTCAGGTGAAGGTGCAGATGAAATCTTCGGTGGGTACTTATATTTCCACAAAGCACCGAACGCACAAGAGTTCCATGAAGAAACCGTTCGTAAGCTTCTAGCTCTGAACATGTTTGACTGTGCACGTGCCAACAAATCGCTGGCGGCATGGGGTGTTGAAGGTCGTGTTCCTTTCCTAGACAAAGAGTTCATCGACGTTGCGATGCGCCTCAACCCAGCCGACAAAATGTGTGGCAACGGCAAAATGGAAAAACACATTCTGCGCGAGTGTTTTGAACACTACTTACCTGAATCTATCGCATGGCGTCAAAAAGAGCAGTTCTCTGACGGCGTTGGCTACAGCTGGATTGATACACTAAAAGCCGTAGCGGAAGAAAAAGTAACCGATCAACAGATGGAAACGGCTCAATTCCGCTTCCCTTACAATACACCAACCACAAAAGAAGGTTATGTGTACCGTGAGATTTTTGAGGAGCTGTTCCCACTACCATCTGCAGCAGAATGTGTACCGGGTGGCCCATCGGTGGCGTGCTCTTCAGCAAAAGCAATCGAATGGGACGAGTCATTCAAAAACTGTGTTGACCCTTCAGGCCGAGCAGTACAAACCGTTCACAACGACGCTTACTGATCGCTCACAGCGCCAGCTAACGTATTGTTAGCTCGGGCAATAAATCAAAAAGGGCTGGTATCAACCAGCCCTTTTTACTCTGCATGTAAACCTAAACTAATTCAGGTCTAAGTCACTGTTGTCAATACTCACTGGGACACGCTTTGTTATCATCTGCACCAGCATTATCGAACGCTTTTCTCCATCTTGTTCTTGGAAAATCGCATCAATACCAGCAAACTGTCCACTCTTAACTCGAATTTCATCACCGGGTTTAGGCAATCGTTCAGATGAATGGTCGTCGCTACAACACATTTCCAGTTTGGACAGCTCGTCAATCAATTCTGTGGATATTTCTTTCGGCTGAGCACCGAATCGAACGAAATCAACGACTCCACGAGTTGAGCGAACGCTAGTAAAGTTAGGACCTTTTTCATAGTCAAAGTGAGCAAATACGTAAGACGGGAATAGCGGTTCTTCGACTTTTTGCCTCTTACCACGCAAGATTTTTTCAACCTCTATCGTTGGATAAAAGCATTCGACATCTTGGTTTTCCAGATGCTGCTTCGCTCTAACCTGCTCGCCACGCTTACAATAAAGTAGATACCAACGTTTCATTCTATTTCTAACCACTTATGATTTTGTTTGCATCCTAGCATTTCACTCGTGTTGCGTCATAAACATTTACCAGACATGTAAAAAGTGCTTACAAAACAGCCAAGTAAACATTCTTTCTATTAAAATGTCACTCGCACTCGTCTACAGGTAAAAATGAAAAATTAGTTTGCAAAACATTAATAAAACCATTCATTCAACCACAAAAACACCGTATATCAGTTATTTAATCGATTAAAAGCCAATATTATAAAATTTTATCATTTGTCAGTCATTAAATTGCAATGTATAGGTAAGTCTCAAAAAAATGTAATAACTATGATAAGACTAGCTTATGTCAAACCAACATCAATATTTTGGCCACCCACGTGGCTTGTTCTTACTGTTCGGCACAGAACTTTGGGAGCGATTCTCTTACTATGCAATGCGTGCCATTTTGGTACTTTACCTCACAGATCAAACAATGAATGGCGGCCTTGGTTGGTCGACCAAAGACGCGTTGGATCTTTATGGTATCTATACCGGCCTTGTGTACATCACACCGCTTATCGGTGGATATCTAGCAGATAACTATTTGGGGCAGCGCCGTTCCATTCTGCTTGGTGGCGCCTTAATGGCGATCGGTCAATTTACATTGGCTCTACCAGCCGATGCACTAGGTATAGGCGCAATGCACTCTTTCTATCTAGGTCTAGGTTTGCTGATTGCAGGTAATGGCCTGTTCAAGCCAAACATCTCAACAATGGTGGGTGACCTTTATAAAGAAGGTGATAATCGCCGCGACGGTGCTTTCACTATCTTTTACATGGGCATCAACATTGGTGCTTTGCTTGCAGGCGTTATTTCTGGCTCAGTCACCAACTCATTTGGTTGGAAAGCTGGCTTTGTCGCTGCCGGGACAGGTATGGTTATTAGCTTAGTGATGCAAGCCTTTCTTGCTCAATCTTGGCTTGGTGACATTGGCCGAGAGCCAGCAGCGAAACGCGCACTGGCAAACGGCAAAACAGATAAAAAGCAACCATTAACCAAAGAAGAAGTGGATCGTCTTAAAGTGATCTTGGTCATGGGTCTATTTACTATCGTATTCTGGGCAGGTTTTGAGCAAGCAGGTGGCTTGATGAACATTTACACCCAAGAATACACAGACCGTATGATAGGCAGTTTTGAAGTGCCAGCAGCTTGGTTCCAATCTCTTAACCCGTTCTTCATTATCACGCTAGCGCCTGTCTTAGCTGCATTCTGGGTCAAGATGGGCAAACGTGAGCCTAACTCGCCCGCTAAGTTCGCTTTGGCGTTGTTCTTCTTGGCAATCGGCTTCTTATGCATGGTTGGTGCTGTGGTTGAACAAGGTGGCGATACGGCGGTTAAAACCTCAATGATGTGGTTAGTGGGCGCCTTCTTCTTCCATACTTTAGGCGAACTATGTTTGTCACCAATTGGCCTTTCTTTGGTAACAAAACTCGCACCGTTACGCCTTGCTTCACTAATGATGGGCGCATGGTTTGGTTGTAACGCTATCGCAAACTATGTTGCTGGTTATATTGGCTCGCATGTTGGTGAACTTGGTGCAATGGCGATCTTTGGCGGTATTGCAGTCACCGCTACCGTTAGTGGTGCAATTCTACTGCTATTCTCTGGCACGCTTGTTCGTTGGATGCACGGTGCAGAAAGTGGCGCGGTAGCCGAGCCTGTGGCAGAAACAGCAGAACAACAAGTTCAACCTGCATAACAAAATCATGACTATACAACAACAAAAGGGTCGCTGAGTGCGACCCTTTTTTTATTACCAATAATCAAGAGGGGCTGGCTATCAGGCCGGTAAATTATGTTGTTTGCTACGAACCAGTTCCGCCATCATTTCTATGTGTAAGTCATCGTCGTTCAAACATGGGATATAGTGAAATTGCTCACCTCCCGACTGTAAAAATATCTCTTTATTTTCGCCCGATATCTCTTCTAGCGTTTCCAAACAGTCGACAGAGAAAGCAGGCGTCATCACGTCGATTTTCTTCACACCTTTACTTGGTAATGCCTCGACCGTTTTATCTGTATAAGGTTGAAGCCACTCCTCTCTACCAAAACGGGACTGATAAGTCATGCCAATCTGATCTTCACTTAAACCAAGTGCTTGGCCTAATAAACGTGTCGTTTCTTCACAATGCTGCGGGTAGATATCCCCGTTATCCGCATAGCGCTGCGGAATACCATGATAAGAACATAATAGGTATTCCCCTTTGCCGTGCTCTTCCCAGTAACGTTTAACAGACTGAGCAAGCGCTTCGATGAACATTGGATGATTATAGTAGTCCCGAACAACACTTATCCCAGGTATGACCGGAAGCGTTTTAAATGCTTTAGCGAGGCCATCAAAAACTGCCGCGGTTGTGGTTCCGGAATACTGTGGGTATAGAGGAAGCACAATAATGTCTTCAACACCTTGGTTCTGAAGCGCTTCAACTCCCGATTGAAGACTTGGATTCCCATAAGTCATACCAAGCTCAACAGGCAAGTTAATCTTCTGAGCTAGCTTATTAACTTGACGTTTGAGTACACCATCAAAGGCGATCCTTCTTCCATCCACACGGACTGGTAGAGTTTTGCAACCTTTGGCGACCGTATCGGTAAAATAACGCCGTGTAGAATCGGGCACCACAACCAGCGCGTCATATCAACAACACGGTGATCATGAAGGAACTGGCTAAGAAAGCGCTTTACCGCGGGCGCCGTTGGTTCATCGGGTGTCCCTAAGTTCACCAGTAGCACACCTTGTTTTTTTATTTTTTGCATAGTGCCCCTATTTTTAACTAATAGTTTTTAGTTTCTTGACGTATGTGTTCGACGAAAAATGTATAAAAAAAGCGACCTTACGGCCGCTTAACTATAACAAAATTATTAAAAACCTTGATAATAGGTATTGTCTATTGTGCTAATGCCTTCTCGATATCAGCACTAACTTCAGCAACTTGTTTGGTACCGTCGAATTTCAGGTACTTGGTATTACCCGCTTCAGCTTCTTTACCATAGTAGTTGATAAGTGGTGCAGTTTGATCATGGTAAACACCTAGACGAGCACGTACAGTCTCTTCTTTATCATCATCACGAACCACTAAGTCTTCGCCAGTGATGTCGTCTTTACCTTCTACTTTAGGTGGATTGTAAACAACATGGTAAGTACGACCAGAAGGAAGGTGAGCACGACGACCTGCCATACGATCAACGATGACATCATCTGCCACGTCGAATTCGATAACGTAATCGACATCAACACCCATCTCTTTTAGACCATCAGCCTGTGGGATAGTGCGAGGGAAGCCATCTAGAAGGAAGCCTTTTGCACAGTCATCTTGAGCGATACGTTCTTTGATAAGGCCAAGAATGATCTCATCAGAAACTAGCTGACCAGCATCAATAACAGCTTTTGCTTGTTTACCAAGCTCTGTACCTGCTTTGATAGCAGCACGAAGCATATCACCAGTAGAGATTTGTGGAATACCGTATTTTTCCATGATGAAGTTTGCTTGTGTGCCTTTACCTGCACCTGGAGCACCTAGAAGAATGATGCGCATGATTTATCCTCTTTACTATTTAAGATTTATACCGAAGCTCACAATAGCCACCTTCTTTGCGTTATCTGCTCAGAAGTTTTCACAACGATAAGTTTCGGTATAACGTTTAGGCGGCAAAAATACACGCCTTATGACTGACATTCAAGTTGCAGATTCTATCACAGGTTATATGAGCAAAAAGTGAATTAAGACTAAAGAATGCTAACAACTGAATTTTAATGCAATTATTGACCATTAACTCAATACTGATATTGAGTTTTTTGCTTCAGCAAACAAAAAGCTCGCGATTGCGAGCTTTTTATAGATAACGACGATTAAACCTTAGTCAAAAGCTTATTGATCGCCCCTAGGAACTGAGACGGATCTTCCATAGAGCCTCGTTCCGCGAGCATCGCTTGACCAAGAAGTACTTCAACCCAACGACCAAACGCTTCTTCATCGGTTTCATCCGCCATGCGTTTAACCAGTTCGTGTTTTGGGTTAATTTCGAAGATGTATTTCACTTCTGGCACCGCTTGACCCGCGGCTTCAAGTAATTTCGCCATCTGAGTGCCCATTTCGAAATCATCCGTCACCACGACGGCTGGTGTCGTCGCGAGTTTAAAGGTCGTGCGTACTTCTTTTACTCGATCTCCCAAGTAACCTTTTGTACGTTCAACAACAGACTTAAATTCTTCTTCGGTTTCTTTCTGCTTCTCTTTGTCCGCCTCGTCCTCGAACTTACTCAAATCCAAGCCAGCTTTGGTGATTGACTGGAATTGCTTGCCATCGAACTCAGTTAGATAATTCATCAACCACTCATCGATGCGATCATACATTAAGATAACTTCGATACCTTTCGCTTTGAACTGCTCCAAATGAGGGCTGTTTTTCGCAGCGGCGTAGCTGTCTGCTGTTAGATAGTAGATCTTATCCTGACCTTCCTTCATACGCTCGACATACGCCTGTAGACCAATGGTTTGTTCTGCAGAATCGACCTCAGTCGATGCAAAACGTAGCAGGCTCGCAATTTTTTCCTTATTGCTCATGTCTTCTGCCGGGCCTTCTTTCAAGACCAAACCAAATTCTTTCCAGAATGATTGGTATTTTTCTTCGTCATTTTTCGACATGCGCTCAAGCATAGTGAGTACACGCTTCGTACAAGCGTTACGCAATGATTGAGTGACTTTATTGTCTTGCAAAATTTCTCGAGAAACGTTTAAAGGTAAATCGTTGGAGTCGATCAAACCACGAACGAAACGCAGGTACGATGGCATAAACTGTTCAGCATCATCCATGATGAATACACGTTGAACGTAAAGCTTAAGACCTGACTTATGATCACGATTCATCATATCCCATGGCGCTTTAGATGGGATGTAAAGCAGACTGGTGTAGTCGTTTTTACCTTCAACGCGGTTGTGGCTCCACACCAATGGTTCACTAAAGTCATGAGACACATGTTTGTAGAACTCTTGATACTCCTCATCAGAGATATCAGACTTGCTACGAGTCCACAGAGCCTGAGCTTTGTTGATTTGTTCCCACTTAGTCTCGCCTGTTTCTTTGCCTTCTTCATCACGCACAGCCGTCTGAATAGAGACAGGAATACCGATGTGATCAGAATATTTACTTATTACCTCACGCAGACGCCATTCGTTTAGGAACTCTTTACCCTCTTCGCGCATATGAAGAATGATATCGGTACCACGTGACTCTTTGGTGATGTTTTCAATCGTATACTCGCCTTCACCCGCTGAATGCCATTGCACGGCTTCCTCAGATGGTAGCCCTGCAGCGCGAGTTCGAACGGTAACCGCATCTGCGACAATAAACGCAGAATAAAAACCAACGCCAAACTGTCCGATGAGCTGTGAATCTTTGCTCTGATCTTCTGAAAGTTTCGAGAAAAACTCCGCCGTACCTGATTTAGCGATCGTACCTAAATGCTCAACGACATCAGCACGGCTCATACCAATACCATTATCAGAAATCGTTAAGGTATTTGCGGACTCATCAAAGGCTAGCTTAACACCGAGGTCAGCGTTCCCTTCATAAAGGTCAGGGTTGGATAACGCTTGAAAACGCAATTTGTCTGATGCATCTGATGCGTTTGATATCAGCTCGCGCAAAAAGATCTCTTTGTTGGAATAAAGAGAATGGATCATTAAATGAAGTAACTGTTTAACTTCTGATTGAAAACCACGCGTTTCTTTATTTTGAGATACGGTTTCGCTCATGTTCGCTCCATAACATCTAAACTAACAAACTCATTCAACAGACAAAGTCCCCGACTCTATCTTTTGAAATCGCCTTTCGAATATGTCATGTAACATGAGGCTGACAATTGTAAATTCAAGGTCAACATTACTAAAAACAGTGTTTTTTTAGATAATTTTTATTATTCTAACGTTCTAAAAGCTCCTAAAATCAAGCACAACCATTGATTAAATAAGCGCTTTTTGAATAAAAATCTTTTTAATTACAAAATCATCCATCTAAGAAGAACTAAATGACCAACATTTGTACCAAGTTTTTACTTGCGAAAAGGTTCACTTTTGATCCAAATAGCAATTCGCTGACTGATCAACAAAGCAGCAGCGAAATTGTACGATTGGGAAGCAATGAAAGTCGCATTCTCTTGATGTTGGTAGAGCGGCCCAACGAAGTATTAACGCGTAGTGAACTGCATGAATTTGTTTGGAGAGAACAAGGTTTTGAAGTGGATGACTCAAGCCTAACCCAAGCAATATCAACCCTCCGTAAGATGCTAAAAGATTCAACGAAGTCCCCCGAGTTTGTTAAAACCGTACCGAAGCGCGGTTATCAACTAATTTGTTCGGTTGAGCGCATCAACCCACTATCCAGTGGTGCTATCGAACAGGAAGAGCAAAAACTGGATGAAGAAACACATTCTGTATCAGAACTCGTACTGACAGAGGATTCACCAGTTCAGACAACGACTGATACGCCAAATCTAGAATCCACGCCACAACCGGAACGACAACATAAAGTGAGCACAGCTCACACAGCGCATTTTTCAGCTGCGAGCAATAAGTGGCTACCTTATTTTCTGCTGCTGCTGGCGGCATTGCTGCCTGTTAGCGTGTTTTTATTTACTCACCCCGCCGAGTCTCAGTTTCGTCAAATTGGTAACTACGACAACGTACTGGTGAAAACCCCAATTAACCACCCACAGCTTGATAGCTGGCTACCGTCAATCAAACAGTGTGTTGAGAGCTATGTGCGGCACCATAAAAAGGACTCGATGCCCGTCGAAGTGATAGCAACAGGTGGACAAAGAAACCAACTCGTTCTGAATTATATCCATGATAGTCAACACTCGTATGAAAATGTGACGCTACGTATTTTCTCAGGACAAAATGATCCCGCCGAGATCTGCCAATAAAGGAGGCCAGAATGAAGATTAAATTTGCATCTGCGGTTTTGGCCGTATCCACCATTTTTAGTGGCTGGTTGTATTGGGGGAGCGATCTCAAAATAGAGCAAGTTCTCACCACAAATGAATGGCAGTCTGCATGGTGACACTGATTACGGATAATTTGCCAAATGATCCTGTCGGACCATTACGTCGTGTGAACGTCGACTCTAACGTCAAATACCTCCCAAACGGTAGTTACCTTCGAGTGTCCAATATTAAGTTGTTTGCCCAAGGCTCAAACGAAGAATCGGTCATCAATATCTCCGAGAAAGGTCACTGGGAAGTCAGTGACAACTATTTACTGGTGACGCCTTCAGAATTCAAAGATATCTCATCTTCCCAATCAAAAGATTTCTCTGAAAGGCAGTTACGTCTCATTACTCAAATTTTTAAGCTTGATGCCGAGCAAAGCCGCCGAATAGACGTAGTGAACGAAAAAACCTTGCTATTAACTAGCTTGAACCACGGTTCTACGGTACTGTTTAAAAACTGATTTTATTTGAGATGAAGGAGGCAGATGCCTCCTTCATCGTACTTATGGCTCATGGACTGGCTCGATACGTTAACCCTCTTTCTTGGCTCACTCATTGCAAACACCCTCGCCTCACTGTCTGGTGGCGGTGCTGGTTTATTGCAATTTCCCTTGCTGATATTCCTCGGTTTACCTTTTTCGGTCGCTTTGGGAACGCATAAAGTCGCTTCCGTTGCCTTAGGTTTGGGCGCAGCGAGCACTCACTTAAGAGCCGGTACGATACAACGCTCCATCGCCTTATATTTGATCTTAACTGGTAGTATTGGGGTCGTTATTGGTGCCAATGTCATCGTCCATATTCCAGACGCGATTGCAGAAACCTCACTAGGAATTATGATTCTAGCGCTTGGGATTTATTCGCGGTTTAAAAAACAGCTAGGGCAACAAGAAGTTAAACGTCATCGTGATCGACTGGGGTGGGCTATTGGGGGCGTGGTGATAATGCTTATAGGCATCATTAATGGCTCATTGACAGCAGGGTCTGGCTTACTTGTCACCTTATTTTTGGTTCGATGGTTTGGCTTTGATTACAAAACAGCCGTTGCTTACACAATGATTTGCGTCGGTTTATTTTGGAATGGTATTGGTGGAGCCGCAGTCGTTCAAGCTGGTGCTCCTATACACTGGGCTTGGCTGCCCGTGCTACTAGTCAGCTCTTTTTTGGGCGGCAGCTTGGGGGCCTGGGCAGCAACTCGGTACAGCAACCACGTTATTAAGATCGCATTTGAAATTCTCACTTTTGCCGTTGGGATAAAGCTGCTTATTTAACTTATTGCTCATGTAACTTATTGCTCGTATAACCTATAGGAAAGCAAAATGGATAAGGCAATCATCGATATTTACTACTGCCGTCAATGCAACTGGATGTTGCGCTCTACTTGGCTAGCCCAGGAGCTACTACATACCTTCAGCGAAGAGATTCAAACGGTGAGTTTACACCCGGACACTGGCGGTCGCTTTGAAATTCATTGCAACGCTAAGTTGATTTGGGAGCGCAAACAAGATGGCGGTTTCCCAGAAGCGAAAGTGCTAAAACAACGGGTTAGAGATATTATTGACCCAGAAAGAGATCTCGGCCATTCAGACAAAAAATAAGGGAGCGCATGCTCCCCTATATGATATGTCAACCAAGGCTTTGAAGCGGATACTAAATCGTTACCTGAGCCAATACTTCGCCCTCTGGAGTACGCACCGATAAGGCATCTCCTTCCATCACACCATAACTTCTTGGCAAGTCATTACGTGGGAACGTCATTGAACCAGGATTGAAGACAATTGCATCGTCTTGTCGCTCGGCAACGGGGATATGTGTGTGTCCATGGACAATGATATCCCCACTTTTGAGCGGTGGCCGCTGCGAACTGTTGTAGAGATGTCCATGAGTAAGAAACATTCGCTTGCCCGATTCTAAAAGAACCCACGCAAAATCCATCATCATTGGAAAATTTAATAACATCTGGTCGACTTCGCTATCACAGTTTCCGCGTACCGCAATGATTTGCTCACTATACTGGTTAAGTAACTCAGCGACCTGTGACGGATTATAACCTTCGGGTACTGGATTCCGTGGGCCGTGATATAAAATATCACCCAGCAGAATCAAGTGCTCTGCCCCCGATGCTAAAAAGAGCTCAATGGTTTCTTGGGTTGCTGGCAAAGATCCATGCAAATCTGAGGCAAAAAATAGTTTCACGACATCATCTCCTCATAAACTATGCAGGTATTTTACGATAATTTGCCGCTCACTCAACCTCATTACTGTTCACGCACGAAATCAATCAGCATGGGAAGTAAATAGAACCAAGCGAAATACCCAGCGCCAACCAAAACGACTGCCCAAAATATTATTGAGATAAACTTAGTCTTGGCTAAGTGGTTTAACGGATCTGGTTCACCACACCCCGGGCAGGTATGGGCACGTTTTGATATTTGTTTTTCACATACCGGACAAGAAACTAAAGGCATGATTAAAATTCCTCGACTATTCATTAGGGCACAAAGAATAAGCATCTATCAAAACATATGCAACATAACTAACAATCCAATATATTAACGTTTACTGACTGTCGCTGAGTTGAGAAAGGAATACTAGCTACTCGACGTCATCCCTTATCATCCCGTAAATCACAATATTATTGTAACTCACCATACCAATAACCTCTCCATCCTCAATGACAGGAGCACGACTAATTCCGAATCGCTCAAACAATCGAGCGCAGTATTTCACGTTCATATTAGGATCAACGCACAATGCTGGCTTGGTCATCACTTCATAAATATTAGTACGCTTTGGAGAACGGTTATTCGCCAACACTTTCTTAGCGATATCATTCATTAATACGATCCCGTATTCGTCGTTTTCATCTCTTTTCTGGACCACCAGCGCTTTGACCTGATATTTTTTCGCCAGAGCAATCCCATCATAAACGGTCATCAATCCATCCACTATGACATAAGTGGACGCCATCACATCCCGTACTCTGACTAGTGTTTGACTGTTCATAACTCATCCTCAACAACCTTGACCAAGGTCTCAACTTGATGGGCGACTCCCACCGCATCTTCGATATCAATTTGAATGGCGATGCCTTGTCCTGATTCTTGGTCGAATTCACCCACATCACTGATCGTTTCTAAAATGTGTCTGGACAAATGTTCTTCTACCACAAACAACAATACGTCTTTCTGCACATCCAACGTTAAGCCAAAAAATGTTCGCTTCTGATTCAAACCCTCTCCACGAGCATTATTAATCACCGTCGCGCCAGTTGCGCCAGCCTCACGGGCGGCATCCAGCACTTTGTCGGTTTTGGCATCCTCCACAAAAGCGAGTATTAATTTAAAGCGCATTTTCTTCGTCCTCCGAGGTGTCTTGGTTCATCCACTGCGTTAATTGTGCGTAACCCATGACCGATATAATCGGAAACAAACTGGCAAAGGCAATTAAGCCAAAGCATCTATCATGGGGTTCCTACCTGGCACAGTGGATGCCAGCCCTAATCCCAATGCGGTGACAAGGGGCACCGTTACGGTAGATGTCGTCACGCCGCCTGAATCGTACGCCAATGGGATAATCAGCTTGGGAGCATAAAACGTTTGGATAACCACAACGATGTAACCCGCGATAATGTAGTAATGAATAGGATCACCGACGACTATCCGATAACTTCCGAGCGCAATACCAAAGGCAACGCCTAACGCAACCGCAACTCGTAATCCATTCACACGAATGCTGCCACCAGAAACTTGGTTAGCCTTAATAGCGACGGCGATTAAAGACGGCTCTGCAACCGTCGTGCTAAAGCCAATACAAAAAGCAAAAGCGTACACCCAATAATAGTCAACCCAGTTCAACTCCTGTCCGATCGACACTTGAAACTCACGTAAAAAGTCAGGATGAGTCAGTTGTATGGCCATGGTTTCGCCAAGAGGAAATAACGCCATATTGAGACCAAGAAGAAATAGCGATAGACCCAGGATCACATAGACAAAACCAATCACTACTTTTCTGAGGTTGTTAATTGGACGGCGTAATACGACGAGTTGAAAGCCAAAAATAATGCATACGATAGGAACGACATCACCGATCGTAGAAAGCAGCGTTTCGAAAAAATTGGCGAATGAAATCATGTCACTAGCATCCCATATACCATGACAAACATCATCGGTAATAAAGAGGCAAATGCGATTAATCCAAAACCATCAATCATAGGGCTTCGACCTTTGATTGCTGACGCTAGCCCTACCCCTAGTGCGGTGACTAATGGAACCGTTATGGTTGAAGTCGTCACGCCACCAGAGTCATAGGCCACGCCAATAATCGACGCTGGTGCAAACCAAGTAAGCACCACCACCCCTAAGTAACCTCCGATGATCATGTATTGAATTGGCCATCCTTTCAAAATACGTAATACACCGAGGACGATCGCAATTCCTACAGATAAGGCAACCGTCATTCTTAGACCCATGCCATATTCTTGTTTGGATTGCTCAGAGTTAACAATCATGCCGCCTTCGGCTGCAACCTGGGCTGCTTTCTCCGCCACAGCCGTTAACGCTGGCTCAGCAATCGTAGTACCAAACCCTAGACAAAAAGCGAAGAGCAACAACCAAAACACACTGCCCTTTCGCGCAAACGCTTGGGCCATGTTTTCGCCAATGGGAAATAGCCCTAACTCCAAGCCAAAGATAAAAAACGTCAACCCCAAAACAACAAAAAACAGACCAAATAAAATAGAAACAAGGTTTGGCAATGGCTCTTGCAGCACAGCTAATTGAAAAAAAGCAATCACCAAAACAATGGGTAACAGATCACGACCACTACTCAAGAGTGCTCGATACAGAGCCACGAATGCATCCATACAGAACCTCCTTAGGTTATTGGTCGATAATCAAGTGGATAAATCACGACTCTTAGCGTGATCCGATTTCGCTTTTTGTCTCACAATCAGTCTGGCAGAAAATAATTAGATCGGGAGTGAAGTGGCTATCGTCATGAGTAATAAATAGTTACACTTTTTTCAATATGTGACCTTGGTATGCTAGTGAATATTCATAGTCTAAAATCAAGCAGAAAGTTAACGCCAATACAAAACATAAAACGACTATAATGTTCTAATATTTTACGTTCGAAGAGGTGTCATGAAGATATTACTGACCGGTGGAACAGGATTTATAGGCTCAGAGCTACTCAAACTGCTAACGACCCACCAAGTCGTGCTCCTGACACGCTCCCCCGAGAAAGCCAAGCAACAATTACAACATGCCGATTTAGGAAATATTGACTATCTTGACACGTTGGACAATCTTGCAGATCTCAACGACATAGACGCCATCATTAACCTCGCTGGTGAACCCATTGCAGATAAACGATGGACACCTTCACAAAAAGATAAGATTTGTAATAGCCGCTGGAAGATTACAGAAAAAATCGTCGAGCTGATTCACGCAAGTACGGAGCCTCCTTCCGTCTTTCTTAGCGGCTCAGCGGTCGGTTATTATGGTGACCAACAAGAGCACCCATTCGATGAATGTCTGCATGTCAACAATAATGACTTTGCTCATAAGGTCTGCGAGCGTTGGGAGCACATTGCCAAAAGAGCCGAGTCAGAGCAGACCAGAGTTTGCTTGCTCAGGACAGGCGTTGTGCTTGGTGCTCAAGGAGGAGCGTTGGCCAAAATGCTACTGCCTTACAAACTAGGATTAGGAGGACCACTCGGAACAGGAAAACAATATATGCCCTGGATTCATATTCTCGATATGGTCAGAGCAATCATGTATTTACTCGAGACGCCTCACGCACATGGCGCGTTCAATATGTGCGCACCACACCCTGTACCCAACCGTATTTTTAGTGCGACGCTTGCTAAAACCTTAAAGAGGCCTCATCTATTTTTCACCCCGAAGTGGTGATGGATATTGTAATGGGAGAATCGGCGTGTTTGCTCTTCGACAGTATAAGGGCGAAGCTAAAAAACTCACTGAGCTTGACTTTAAGTTTAGCTACTCAAGAATAGAACCCGCACTGAAACACTTGCTTCATGATAGAAGTTGCTGAATGATAAGAGTTATTCTTTCAGCATTTTGTCTACAACTATGAACAAGTCCATTCTCATTACAGGTTGCTCCACGGGTATTGGTTATACCTGTGCACATGCCCTTCATCAAAAAGGCTTCCATGTCATTGCCTCCTGTCGTAATACCAAAGATGTGCAGCGGCTAGAATCCGAGGGACTAACATGTATACAGCTTGATCTCAACGATCCAAGCAGTATCAGTCAAGGAGCAAAACAAGCACTTGAACTTGCGCAAGGTAAACTCTATGCACTGTTTAACAATGGCGCCTATGGCCAGCTGGAGCATTAGAAGATTTACCAACAGAAGCATTGAAAGCGCAGTTTCAAAGCAACTTTTTTGGTTGGCACCAACTGGTTCAAGAAGTGCTCCCCCATATGCGCGCTCACGGCGAAGGACGCATCATTCAAAATAGCTCAGTTTTAGGCTTTGCCGCCATGAAATATCGCGGTGCCTACAATGCATCAAAATTCGCGTTAGAAGGATGGACCGACACATTACGCCTAGAGCTCGCTGATACCAATATTAAAGTGGTACTCATTGAACCAGGGCCAATTGAAACGCAATTTAGACATAACGCATTACGAGCGTTTGAACAATGGATTGACATACAATCGAGCCCGCATCGTGCGGCTTATGAGGCACAAAAACAACGCTTGGAAAAAGACAAATCAAACAACAAATTTGCTCTGCCAGCACAATCATGTGTCGATCCCGTACTGCACGCTTTGACCAGCAAATCACCGAAGATTCGTTACCGTATTACCACACCAACCAAAGTGTTCGCTGTACTAAAACGAATATTACCCACTCGCCTTCTCGATAGCCTATTAAAGCGAGCGGCATAAACCATCTAAAAAAAGGTTGTCGCATTTCAATATCCTTAAAGGTGTTACTGTCATTTTAGCGTAACAATTTGATGAGAATATGAGCAGGTAGGTTAGAAAAACCTCACATGCTCGAATCAATATCTATTGAACTGCGGCGACGAAGCGAGCCATTCCGTCGATTATAGTTTGATTAGATTTGGTATCACCACCCATTGTGTTTTGTAGCAATGTTTGTATCTATGCGAGACAACAATGACATTAAATCAGCTTAACTGGCTTAGTGTGGGTGTAGCGGTGGCTTTGCTCATTATCTTTTGATACCACACCATATACGACAAAAAATAATAAAACGGGTCGTATATAAACTCGCCAAATTTATAGCACCTTCGCTTGCTATTAGGATTACGCTGCTTCGGCAGCGTTTTTCCTTTTTATGCATCACTTGATTTTCTCTCAAATCAACTCCATATCTACAGTCAACGACATGACAAACAAGCAAGGATACTCTGATGCAATCCCCATTTATCGTTGAGATAACAGAACAGAACTTTCGTGAAACGCTTGAAGGCTCGATGAACACGCCCGTCCTCATCCATTTTTGGGCCAATGCGCAACCTGAAAGTGCTCAGATACTGCCGGAGCTGCAATCTCTTGCCCAACAATATAATGGTGCCTTTACGCTTGCTTTATTAAATTGCGAAGAGCAACAAGCTTTGGCAGCTCAATTTGGCGTCCAAGTTCTGCCAACCATCGCGTTGTTTGTCAACGGCCAAGCTGTAGATGGACTGGGTGGGCCTCAACCTATTGACGCCATTGCTGCCATGCTACAAAAGCACCTTCCAAGCCCTGAAGAACAGCTTCTCAAGCAGGTCAGTGAGCTGCTACAACAAAATGAGCATGCACAAGCGCTTAGCATTATTCAGACACTACCAACAGAGCTTCAATCGCGAGGTGATATCAAACTAACCATGGCGGATTGTTTACTGGAAACCAAACAATTTGACGTCGCCCAAGAACTATTAAGTGAAATTCCATTGGAGTATCAAGACAACCACTACAAGGGCTTAATGGCAAAGCTTGAACTTCATCTACAAGCCGCCGATAGTCCTGAGCTTCAACGATTAGAACAAGCCTTTGCTGACGATTCTGAGAACCTTGAACTTGCTTGTGAATTAGCTGTGCAGTACAACCAAGTCGGTCGTGATGAAGAAGCACTGGAACTGCTTTGGAATATCCTAAAAGTTAATCTGGGCGCTCAAGATGGCGAAGTAAAAAAAACCTTTATGGATATATTAAATGCCCTAGGACAAGGTAACGCAATTGCGAGTAAATATCGTCGCCAGCTTTACTCCATTTTGTATTAAATACCCACTATATTTCACGCCAAAGGTCGGACTATCCGGCCTTTATTGTACCCCCATGTCCTCTTAACAAAAACGACGATGCTTTCCGGTTAAAAGGGAGCAACGATTCGCGCACCAGTAAATAAGTTCTCAGATATTCAATTGTCTATTGCTGCTAAATAGGTAAAAATGAATCAAATATTATGCATTTAAGGGAATACACCATGCCAACTGATTCATTGATTGCTATCGCTATCTTTGTCGCGGTCGCCATTATCATTCTTGCGTCCGCCATCAAGACAGTTCCGCAAGGAAGCAACTGGACAGTCGAACGATTCGGTCGTTACACTCAAACACTCACCCCCGGTTTGAACTTAATTATTCCTTTCATAGATCGTGTTGGACACAAGATCAGCATGATGGAGCGTGTGCTAGACATTCCTGCGCAAGAGGTCATCAGCAAAGACAACGCCAATGTCGTCATTGATGCGGTGTGTTTTGTTCAGGTAGTGAGCGCTTCAAAAGCGGCTTATGAAGTCAATGATTTGGAGCATGCCATCCGAAATCTTACCCTAACCAATATTCGGACCGTACTTGGTTCAATGGAATTGGATGAGATGTTAAGCCAACGCGACATGATCAACTCCAAACTGTTGGCCATCGTCGATCAAGCGACCAATCCTTGGGGCGTCAAAGTCACTCGAATTGAAATTAAAGATGTCCAGCCGCCAGCAGATCTGACCGCTGCAATGAATGCGCAAATGAAAGCAGAACGAAATAAACGCGCAGAGATCCTCGAAGCGGAAGCGTACGCCAAGCTGAAATCTTAAGAGCAGAGGGACAAAAGCAGTCAGAAATCTTAAAAGCGGAAGGGGAAAAACAAGCCGCTATTTTGCATGCAGAAGCTCGTGAACGCGCCGCGCAAGCTGAAGCAAAAGCCACCTATATGGTGTCTGAAGCCATTGCGAAGGGAGATGTGCAAGCCGTGAATTACTTTATTGCACAAGGTTATACGGACGCGATAAAAAGTATCGGTCAGGCGGAGAATGGCAAGATCATCATGTTGCCACTAGAAGCAACCGGGCTTATGGGTTCTATTGCTGGGATTGCTGAAATGTTTAAACAACAGAACAAAGAGTAAGGTCAAACTATGGACGTGTTTAGCCTACTTGATAGTGTCACTTTTTGGCATTGGCTAGCGCTGGGATTAAGTCTTCTTGCCGTCGAGCTGCTTGGCACGGCGGGTTACTGTCTCTGGCTTGGTCTATCAGCACTTCTTGTTGCCGTTGTACTTTCTGTCTTGCCAATCAGTTGGCAACTGCAATGGTTTTGTTTTGCCGCTTTTAGTTTACTCACGACTTGGCTTTGGTGGCGACGCCAATGGGCAAAAGATAAAAAAGAAGATCAAGTACGCGACTTAAATCAAAAGTACAAGCAACTTATCGGACAGACGGTAACACTCGAAGAAGACTTTGCTGTCGGGATGAATCGAATTCGAATCGCAGACACCACGTGGTCAGCTCGATCTGAGCAAGCACTCACTGCCGGAACCAGAGTAAAAATTATCGCTGTCGATGGGATAATTCTTACCGTAGAGCCGGTTAGCGACTAACTTAGACACCATACGAAAAAACTGCAAGAGCATCAGAACTAAGAAGTTTTAAGTCATAAGTAAAAAGCTTCCCCCCGGAAGCTTTTTACACGATTTATTGATTGATGAGCCAATTCAGCACTTGAGAGCGCTCTTCCTGACTCGACTCAGAATACCAATATTGCAGCATATTATAACTTTGGGACTCACTGGTGACAGTTTGGACACCACCTTTTCGATTCTTTATCGCAAATTGTGCGAATTGTTCTTTTTCTTCTGGAGTTGCTTTGTCATACCAATATTGAACCATTTCAATGGATTTACTGTCGTTAACTGGCAATGACTGCGTTGAGGATTGTCCTTGTGACGACTGCGAACGAGCGGATTCTGCACCACCAGCAACAGCAAGCCCTTCACGTTCTACTGCCTCAAAATAGGCTTTTGGAACCGTGACTTCAACCGTATTTCGTTTGCCGGAAGAAATCGTAAACGTGACGTTCTTACCATCAAACTGCTTAAGCGTTTGCTGGCTAAATGGAAAACGCAACCACTGAGTGACAGTACAATGCTCAGTACATGTCTCGGACGTTGGTCTGAAGTTATCTAACTTAATTGATTTCCCATTCAGAACTGCAGTATGGAAACTGTCGTAGTTTTTGAAATAACTCACTGACATATCAATGGTCGATTGTTTAGAGAGTGGCTTTTCACCTCTATTATGCACTGAGACATAAGTTAAGTCAGATTTTACTAGGTTGGCACCAACCAGCGCTCGTGTATCCGGCGTAATCGACTTTGCATATACCTCGACATAATTGCTTCTTTCTTTAATGCTATCAACAGCATCAGAGAACTCACTTGAGGTATCGAGCGTACTACAGCCAACTGTTACCAATGCGGCTGATAACAGGGACAAACATCTCAATATTTTCATATTCTTGATCCTTAATAAAAATACGCCAGCAAAAATATGCTGGCGTAAAACCTAAAGAAAGGCAATCAGAAAAAGGGGATTAGAAGCCGTATTCCATACCAACACGTACAAACATCACTTTATCTTCTGCGTTGTAAGCATCATGTTGACCTACACGTACGTATGGTACGAAACCATTGTGTACGTACATTAGCTGACCTGATAGCACTTCATCATCATCACCTTGTTTCTTGCCATCAACTTCTGATTCATCGTTAAATGCGTAGCCTAGTTTAAAGCCCCAAGGACCGTTCCAGTACTGACCGATAACAGAGTATTGACCTTGCTCTGCTTCCTGACCAGCGTAAGCTGCATGTTTAGACTCACCTTCGCTGTACTTGTATGCACCAGCAAGACCGAAGCCAGCAGGTAAAGGAAGTTCAAAACCTACAATGTAAGCAGTTGAATCAATGTCTGAACCACCGTACTTAGAGTTAGATTCAAAGCCAGCATGAACAGTGACAACGTCAGAGAAATTGTAGTGCGCTCCAGCGCCAACATGGTTTGAGCTCTTAACGTCTTTATCACCGCGACCTACTGAGAAGTTCAGTGTTAGGCCACCCATAGCAGGAGAATCATAACGTGCGATATCACCTTTACGGTCGTAGTGCGCTTTAACGTCACCACCCCAGTCAAATACACGTCCTAGACCTGGGTTTGAGTAAGGCCAGTCAACGATTTCGTACAATGGAGTTAACATACGACCAAAGCGTACTTTACCCCAGTCACCTTGAAGACCTAGGAACGTATCACGCGCACCTAAAGTTGCACCGGTACCATCTTCACCAACGTAACCTGATTCAATTTGCATAAATACATTCAAGTTATCAAACATATCTTTGCTTGCACGGAAACCAATACGTGATTCGTTTTCGTAATCGTAGCCATTACTATCTTCTTGGTAAAAAGCAGAAATTGCTGCAACACCGTACGCTTGTACATTGAAATCAGAAATAACACCAACTTGTGAAGACTCTGCACCAGCAGCTACTGCGCCAGTTGAAGCAGCTGCGATTGCAGCACCAAGTAGAGTACGTTTTAACATTTTGTCCATGGATAAACTCCTAAAATAGATATAGCTGTCTTTTTCTATCTCCCCTTAAGTTGGCCGCCGAAGGAGAGTAGTAAATTTTTGATTAGTCCAATCATTTCAAATTCGACTATTTTTAGTTCTTGCATACACACTGTGTATCCACGCCACTAAGACTAACTTCGAGACGAAAAACATCCAAACGGAACTTATTTATTTTCTAAAAAAATATGAGCCACGCCAAAGTTCCATATGAGTTGTTGATCCAGATCTTATTTTTAGACTAAGTTCACTAGAAATAAATATAAGGAAACAAAATCAACCACTTAACTTAAATAAAAACAATCCAATTTGAAGTGACTCGCATAATTTTCGCGAAAAAATTTTAGAATCACCTAAGAGAGACAGAGATCACTGAAAAGAAAAGACGGACAACTTACACGATTTAAGGGACTTTATGCGCGGAAATAAAAAACCCCAAGTAGAGACTATTCGGGGCTTCGGAGATATATTTACGATGTCATTAAAAAATTAAACGGACTTTAATTGCATTAGCTGCAGTAAGTCCTCCTCTGTTTTTATTTCGATGCCTAAGTCTTGTGCTTTTGTCAGCTTCGAGCCAGCATTTTCACCAGCAAACAAAAGATCGGTTTTTTTAGATACGCTTCCCGTCACTTTTGCGCCTAACGCTTGTAATGCTTCCTTAGCTTCTGAGCGACCAAGTTGTGAGAGTGTGCCGGTCAACACTACGGTTTTCCCTTCTAAAGGCTGTTCCCCACTTTGTTCGTTGGCACTGATTTCAGGCCAATGGATCCCTTGTGCAAGCAGCTCTTGTACCACCGCTTGGTTTTTCTCTTCTTCAAAAAAGGTGGTTATGTGTTGAGCAACCACGACACCGATATCTTGCACTTCTATTAGCGCCTCTTCCGTCGCGCTTTGAATCGCTGGTAACGTTTTGAAGTGTGCAGCTAAATTGGCCGCTGTCGCCTCACCGACCTCGCGAATACCCAACGAATACAAAAAACGAGGCAAAGTGGTTGCTTTCGATTTTTCTAGTGCGTTTACGATATTTTGTGCCGATTTGGGGCCCATGCGATCCAAAACCGTCAATACACCGGCTGATAGTTTGAACAGATCGGCAGGGGTTTCTACCATTTCTCGATCCACAAGCTGCTCGATCACCTTATCACCAAGACCATCGACATCAAGCGCCTTACGCGACACAAAATGTTTGAGCGCTTGTTTACGTTGCGCCTGACAAACCAACCCGCCAGTACAGCGCGTTACCGCTTCTCCTTCGATACGTTCTACATGTGAACCGCAGACTGGACACTCGGACGGGAAAGTAATATCTCGAGCGTTCTCTGGTCGGCGTTCTTTGATGACAGATACCACTTGCGGAATAACGTCACCCGCACGGCGAATGACCACCTGATCGCCAATTTTGACTTGAAGACGCTCAATTTCGTCTGCATTGTGCAACGTTGCATTGCTGACCGTTACACCACCGACAAACACAGGCTCCAACTTCGCAACGGGAGTAATTGCGCCAGTGCGTCCTACTTGAAACTCGACTTCATTCAATGTCGTAATTTCTTCTTGGGCTGGGAATTTATAAGCTATCGCCCAACGGGGGGCGCGAGCAACGAAACCTAACCGCTCTTGAACAGCAATGTCGTCGATCTTTAGCACGACACCATCAATTTCATACGGCAAGGCATCACGACGTTGCAGTATGTCCTGATAATACGCTTTTACGTCTTCTAAGCTGTCAACTCGCTTAGTTTCTGGGCACATTGGTAGTCCCCAAGATTTGATTTGTAAAAAGCGTTCATAGTGACTAGATGCCAGCTCCGCTCCTTGGACAATCCCAACACTGTAAGCATAAAAACTGAGGGGGCGAGAAGCAGTAATACGCGAATCTAATTGACGAAGGCTACCTGCTGCTGCGTTACGTGGGTTAACGAAGATTTTCTCTCCCTTTTTTCGTGCCAGTTCATTCAGCATTTCGAAGCCCGCTTTCGGCATAAAGACCTCACCACGTACTTCGAGGCGATTTGGCCATCCTTCTCCATGCAACTTTAAAGGAATGGCTTTAATGGTACGAACATTTTCAGTGATGTTTTCACCTGTTGTACCATCGCCTCGTGTTGCAGCTTGCACAAGTACACCGTTTTCATACAGCAAGCTCACCGCTAAACCGTCTAATTTCGGTTCGCAACAATATTGCTTGATACTTTGACTACCGACTCGGTCTTGTGCACGTTTATGAAAATTGTCTAACTCACTGTCATCAAATGCATTATCTAGTGACAACATCGGTACTTCATGCGTAACCTGGCTAAATTCAGATAATGGTTTTCCACCAACACGCTGGCTCGGAGAATCAACACTGATTAAATCTGGATTTTGAGCTTCGATTTCCAGTAACTCGCGCATCAAGCGGTCATACTCAGCATCAGGGATCTCTGGGTTATCTTCCACATAGTAACGAACGGCGTGGTAGTGCAACGACTCTTTGAGTTCTTCTAGTCGTTGAAGTACGGATTCAGACATAGTAAAGCCCTGTATATTTCGATAAGGTTGGAAATCCAAGAAAAAGGGCTCCTTCCGGAGCCCCTTTTTTAATTAGATATAAGACTATGCGTAAGCCGCCTTAAACTCAACTATTTGACGTCGATATGCAGCTAAACGGTCTGGTGTCATCAAGTTTCTTTGGTCATCCAGAACATTACCACCAAGGTCATCCGCAATTTGCTGAGCGGTTCGAAGCATTAGGTTAAAGTTTTGCTCTGCTTCTCCGTAACACGGTAAGGTCATGAAGAACGAAATGCCTTTAGTGGTAAACTCAGCCGGGTCACCGTGCTCCAATGTGCCTGGATGCATCATATTCGCAACGCTAAACAACACCTTGCCATTGCCTGACAAGTCTACATGGCGGTGGAAAATATGCATTTCCCCGTAAATAAGCCCATTTTGTTGCATACTGTCAAACAGTTCTGTTCCAACAAACGGTTCTGCACCTGCACAATGTACGTTTAGTACGATGACTTGCATTTCAGGTTCAGGTTTTGGCTCTTCTTCAACTTTTGGTTCAGTCAAGATCGGCTCGGCAGCTACTGCAACATCTTGAGTCGGTTGTTCAACATCTAATGATGGTTCGAATTGTCTCGGTTCGTTTAACTCAGGCTGAATCTGCTCTTCATCTACTGCAGGTTGACTCGCTTTTTTTACATGTAGTTCTTGCTCAACACTAGATTCTTGTCGCACATCAGACAAGTCTTCGGCGTCTTCTTTCATAGCAGAAAATGATGGGACCGCTTCTTGAGCATACTCGACAGGCGTGGCTTGCGTTGCTCCACCGAGTAACGGGTCAACGTCTAATTTGTTATCAAACGCATTCTCTGAGCCAAAATCCGGCTCTTTACGGTCCTTACGGACAATCTCAAAGTCGTCATCAGATGCTACATCGACATTTCGCTCTTTATTGACGACATTTTTTTCCTCTGGGCCAACGTCGAGTTTGCCAAGCGGCTTATTTCCGAACTTCGCTTTGCCTTCCTTTTTGCTGCTCCACAGACCATGAAACAACAATGCCCCGATGCTAGTGCGCCAACAACAATGAGTACGAATCGCAATTCCTGCATTATTTACTCTCAATAAACTTGTTTTTGTACTACTCGATGTTCCTTAAGCAGCAACCCAAGTGTAATAAATCTGAATGATGTGTTTACTTTACCAAAACTATATGGAGGTTTAGAACAACTTAATGCAAGAAGTTCAGTTTTTTGTTGTGATTTTTGCCACGATTCCACGTTACGAGAGGATAGATTTTAGGTTATTGAAAGAAAAACATTGAGAGGTACAATGTGTTGTCATTCACACGAAACGAATTGGATATGCAGTTTAACAACCAACAAAGAACCGGGTTCGGTTATTTCCTATACGGAATACAATTAGCTCTCTCTCCACAGATAAGACGCTTTGTCGTGTTGCCTTTACTAGCCAACATAATGCTCGTCGGTGGTGCAATATTCTACCTTTTTTCTCACTTGAACGTTTGGATTGAAGGTTGGTTGGGGCAATTACCAGACTTTTTGTCGTGGTTAAGCTATTTACTTTGGCCTCTACTCGCACTCACAATCCTTGCCACATTCTCTTACTTTTTCAGTACGCTAGCGAACTTCATTGCCGCACCATTTAATGGATTACTGGCCGAAAAGGTAGAAGAGGCACTGACTGGAAAAAAACTAAACGATGATGGCTTCGCTGCAGTCATAAAAGATGTACCAAGAGTATTAGCCCGAGAGTGGAGAAAGCTGTTATACACACTACCAAAAGCCATTGGGTTGTTTTTGTTATTGCTCATTCCGGCACTAGGACAAACCGTCGGCCCATTTTTATGGTTCATTTTCACTGCATGGATGCTGGCGATACAATATTGCGACTATCCGTTCGATAACCACAAAGTCCCCTTCCATGACATGCGTTACAAATTGAAACAAAAACAAGGGAAGGCGTACGGTTTTGGTGTTTTGGTTTCTGTTTTCACTACTATTCCAATCTTAAACCTTATCGTCATGCCTGTTGCAATCTGCGGCGCCACCGCCATGTGGGTAACAGAGTTTAAAAATCAACGTTAAGTGTTTGGTGAAGATAAAAAAGGAAAAGCACTCGCTTTTCCTTTTGTTTACCAAACTCGCCGGACAACCTAATAAGATATAACTTTTTAATCCTTTTCCCTTTTTTTCATACCGCATATTCTTTTAGTCATATTCACAAAACGTGTAATGAAGGAACATAACAATGAGCAAAATCTACGAAGATAACTCTCTCACTATTGGTAACACTCCCCTAGTCCGCCTTAACAAAGTAAGTAAAGGTAACGTGCTAGCAAAAATCGAAGCACGTAACCCAAGTTTTAGTGTTAAGTGCCGTATCGGCGCAAACATGATCTGGGATGCTGAGAAATCAGGCAAACTCAAGCCTGGTGTAGAGTTGGTAGAACCAACCAGTGGTAACACCGGTATTGCTTTGGCTTTCGTAGCGGCAGCTCGCGGATACAAGCTGACGCTAACTATGCCTGAATCAATGAGTCTGGAACGTCGTAAGCTACTGAAAGCACTGGGTGCAAACCTAGAACTGACAGAAGCGGCTAAAGGTATGAAAGGGGCGATTGCTAAAGCAGAAGAAATCGTCGCAAGTAACCCAGCTCAGTACCTACTTCTACAACAATTCAACAACCCAGCAAACCCAGAAATTCACGAGAAGACAACCGGCCCTGAAATTTGGGAAGCAACTGACGGCGAGATTGATGTCCTTGTCGCTGGTGTGGGTACTGGTGGTACAATTACGGGTACAAGCCGTTACATTAAAGGCGAAAAAGGCAAAGCAATTACTTCTGTTGCCGTCGAACCGGCAGAATCACCAGTCATCGCACAAGCACTCGCCGGTGAAGAAATCCAACCGGCACCGCACAAAATTCAAGGTATCGGTGCAGGTTTCATCCCTGGAAACTTAGATTTAGAACTTCTAGACCGTGTTGAGCCAGTGACTTCTGAAGACGCCATTGAGATGGCTCGCCGACTAATGGAAGAGGAAGGTATCCTTGCTGGTATCTCTTCTGGGGCTGCAGTTGTTGCTGCAAATCGCCTAGCAGAACTCCCTGAATTTGAAGGAAAAACTATCGTTGCAATCCTTCCAAGCTCAGGTGAGCGTTATCTAAGTACCGCTCTATTTTCCGGCATTTTTACGGAGAAAGAGAACGAACAGTAATATGTGTTCAAATCAATTTTTCGTCTAAAAAAGCCCCGCTTAGGGGCTTTTTTGTTGATCCCAGCTCAACCTTTGGTAATATCGGGGTGTTTTATTTTTAGCTTCAAAATAAAGAAGCAAAACACAAAAAGGTTTCAAAGTAATTACGCAAGCAAATAGTTGCGTATTTGCTAAACTTTTGGCTAGTATCAGAAGTGATACGCTTTGAACTCTCAGGTGCTAGCGCACAAGCAGCAAAGCGGGTAAGCTTTATATTAGTCACTACTAACAAAAAAATACATTTATTGGGGTATATCACATGTACGAGAAGCAAGTAGAAATCACTGCAGAAAATGGTCTTCACACTCGTCCAGCTGCACAGTTTGTTAAAGAAGCGAAAGCATTCGACGCAGACATCACTGTGACTTCTAATGGTAAAAGCGCTAGCGCTAAGAGCCTATTCAAACTTCAAACACTAGGCCTAGTAAAA
This sequence comes from Vibrio mytili, assembly GCF_000830505.1. GTDB lineage: Bacteria > Pseudomonadota > Gammaproteobacteria > Enterobacterales > Vibrionaceae > Vibrio > Vibrio mytili. The sequence continues at coordinate 184,957 of NZ_JXOK01000006.1, forward strand.
GGTACTGAAGTTACTATTTCTGCTGAAGGCCCTCAAGCTCAGCAAGCAGTAGACCACCTAGTTGCTCTTATGGACCAACTACACTAATCCGGTCTTCGACTCCCAAAGCCATTTTGTGAAAACAAAATGGCTTTGTTGGAAATAGGCTCTAAACTAAGCTAAGACTATTCGTTAGCGCATCCATTATTCTCCCGTTTTTATAAAGTTGACCAAACTTAAGGTAAGGCTATGATTTCAGGCATCCTAGCATCTCCTGGTATTGCAATCGGTAAAGCACTACTACTTCAAGAAGATGAAATTGTCCTAAACAAAAACACTATTTCTGATGATCAAGTAGAAGCTGAAGTTCAGCGTTTCTTTGACGCTCGTGACAAGTCTGCTGCTCAGCTAGAAACTATCAAGCAAAAAGCACTTGAAACGTTCGGTGAAGAAAAAGAAGCGATCTTTGAAGGTCACATCATGCTTCTTGAAGATGAAGAGCTAGAGGAAGAAATCCTAGCACTGATCAAAGACGACAAGTTGACTGCGGATCACGCAATCTACTCAGTTATTGAAGAGCAAGCAACTGCGCTTGAATCACTTGATGACGAATACCTAAAAGAGCGTGCAACAGATATCCGTGATATCGGCTCTCGCTTCGTTAAAAACGCATTAGGTATCAATATCGTTTCACTAAGCGATATTAACGAAGAAGTCATCTTGGTCGCTTACGACCTAACGCCATCAGAAACAGCTCAAATCAACCTAGACTACGTACTGGGTTTTGGCTGTGACATCGGTGGCCGTACATCTCACACTTCTATTATGGCTCGCTCACTTGAGCTTCCAGCTATCGTTGGTACCAACGACATCACTAAGCAAGTGAAGAATGGCGACATGCTGATTCTTGACGCGATGAATAACAAGATTGTTGTGAACCCTTCTGAGGCAGAGCTAGAAGAAGCGAAAGCAGTTAAAGCTGAATTCCTAGCAGAAAAAGAAGAGCTAGCAAAACTTAAAGATTTACACGCAGAAACGACTGACGGTCATCGCGTTGAAGTATGCGGTAACATCGGTACGGTAAAAGACTGTGATGGTATCATCCGTAACGGTGGCGAAGGTGTTGGCCTGTACCGTACTGAATTCTTATTCATGGATCGCTCTGCGCTACCAACTGAAGAAGAACAGTACCAAGCGTACAAAGAAGTTGCAGAAGCAATGAGTGGTCAAGCTGTGATCATCCGTACAATGGATATCGGCGGTGATAAAGATCTTCCTTACATGGATCTTCCACAAGAGATGAACCCGTTCCTAGGCTGGCGTGCGGTACGTATCAGCTTGGATCGTCGTGAAATTCTTCGTGACCAATTACGTGGTATCCTACGTGCGTCAGCACACGGTAAACTGCGCATTATGTTCCCGATGATCATCTCTGTTGAGGAAATCCGTGAACTGAAGAAAGCAATTGAAGAGTACAAAGAAGAGCTACGTGCTGAAGGTCATGCTTTTGACGAAAACATCGAAATCGGTGTTATGGTAGAAACTCCAGCAGCGGCTGCAATTGCGCACCACCTAGCGAAAGAAGTGTCATTCTTCTCTATCGGTACAAACGACTTGACTCAATATACACTTGCTGTGGACCGTGGTAACGAGATGATTTCTCATCTTTACAACCCGCTATCACCAGCGGTACTTACTGTAATTAAGCAAGTGATCGATGCATCTCATGCTGAAGGTAAATGGACAGGTATGTGTGGTGAGCTTGCAGGTGACGAGCGCGCAACACTTCTACTTCTAGGTATGGGTCTGGACGAGTTCTCTATGAGCGGCATTTCAATCCCGAAAGTGAAGAAAGTCGTTCGTAACTCAAACTTCGCAGAAGTAAAAGCAATGGCTGAAGAAGCCCTTTCTCTACCAACAGCAGCAGAAATTGAAGCGGTAGTAGAAAAATTCATTGCTGAGAAATCTAAGTAGTAGTACCAAGAAATTCAATACTTAATCTGCATTAGACGGCGAAAAAAGTCGTCTAATGCGCTATATTGGTATACTATAATTCGACAGAATAAAACCAAAACCTTAGGAGCATGACACAATGGGTCTGTTTGATAAACTTAAGAAGCTTGTATCTGATGACAGTGCTGAAGCTGGTGCTATCGAAATTATCGCACCTCTTTCAGGTGAAATCGTAAACATCGAAGACGTGCCAGACGTTGTTTTCGCTGAGAAAATCGTTGGTGACGGTATTGCTATCAAGCCAGCAGGCAACAAAATGGTAGCTCCTGTAAACGGTACTATCGGTAAGATCTTCGAAACTAACCACGCATTCTCTATCGAGTCTGACGACGGTGTTGAGCTATTCGTTCACTTCGGTATCGATACCGTTGAACTAAAAGGCGAAGGCTTCACTCGCATCGCTGAAGAAGGTCAAACTGTTAAAGCTGGTGACACTATCATTGAATTCGATCTAGCTCTTCTAGAAGAGAAAGCGAAATCAACGCTAACTCCAGTTGTTATCTCTAACATGGATGAAATCAAAGAGTTGAACAAACTTTCTGGTTCTGTAACTGTTGGTGAAACACCAGTTCTACGTGTAACTAAGTAATTTTTACTCAGTACAACGCGAAGAAAACGCTGCCAAAAGGCAGCGTTTTTTATTTCTGATATTGTATGATCTAAAGGATGAAGCTTACTTACCTAAGTAATACCAATCAGAATAATTAAGTGATTGTTTATATTAGAAATAACATCCCCTACAATATCAAAAAACCTAGCCTTCTAAGCTAGGTTTTTACTTTCTACTCAAGTAACCTCAGATGCTTGTTACTTAATCGAAATAGTTACTTGCTCGACTTAGTTACTTGCTCGAAATAGGCGTTACTATCC
>NZ_JXOK01000007.1 GCF_000830505.1 Vibrio mytili
AACCCCCCGAAGAACTCGACGATATCTTCAGTTGGCAGGAAATTCGTAAGCTCTCCAACGCGTTGACCTTTCAGTACGATAAAGTGGTTTACTTAATTGAAAATACGGAAGAAAACGCCCGACTGGTGCATGAGAACATCAAAGTATTGGACTACCCAAACGGCGACATCGCCATTCTTTACGGCCATCGCAAGCTACCTTTCAAAACCTTTGATAAGCTTGAGCACGTTCAACAGACTCAAATCGTCGACAACAAACGGTTAGGACAAGTTTTAAAATTTGCCCAACAGCAACAAGAAGAATTCGAGCAACAACAGAAACGTACACGCAGCAAAAGTGCCCCAAAACGACGGGCTCAACAGCGGGCGATCCAGGAGCAGTTACGAATCATCAACCCGGTATTAATCAACCCTGAGACCTTCAAAGCCAGTACCAATAAACGTTGACTCTCCTACTTGCTCAACTTATCTAACCGGACATTTCTACTTTGCTGACAATAGGACATTTTAAAGTGGGAATAACAAAAGGTGTAAACACAAAGCGAAAATGTCCTAATATTACCAAGTGAATTTGTCCTATATTCGCTTGGAGGTTTTAAGGATGCTAATAGCCATGAATGATCGCGAACTACAACGATTTTCTGTCATCCAAGATGTCTTGCACTGTAATCTTTCTCGTCAAGATGCGTCGCGAATTCTTGGTAATGAGTTCGGCCCTAACAAACTGTAACTCAAGACACTGTTGTCTCTTGCAAGTAATCATCACAGACTTCCAGTTTATACACTGTTTTGGATTGGACGAGATAATCACGCATTTCATTTCGTGCTTTTTGATAAAGTGCGTCCGTTAGTTGATGGTCTTTTTCCCATTGTGCTTTGCTTGGCCATTGCGCGTAGCCAACTAAAATATTGGGTCTCTCGGATGTGTGGAGCCTAGAGCCAAAGCTCCCGCAATTCTGATAAATGCTTTTGGTCACTTCAAGCCAGGCTCTTCGAAATAGAGACTCTGTTCCTTCTTTTATTTCGAATTCGTACACCGCTATAAACATATTACTCTCCGTATAGTATTGTTGGGTTTCATTTTAGTTACCCTGTAACCTTGGTTTGAACATTTAGCATCTGGAGATATTCATTAACCCGTTGAAATATGGAGTCTTATATACTTCTCTGGGAACTGGTAACGAAAACGTTTCCCTAGTTTTAAATTGGACTTTACGTATTGGCAGACTTTTTTGTCTCCGGTGCCAGATACACGTTTTATTCTGGCTTTACTGCCCTTGTGCTCCATTTCTATCATCACGTCACAGTAACCGTGATAACCGTCGAACCTACCGCTCACTTTACTTTGTAGTTGTTTCTTTATCTTTCTAGCAAGCGGGTTTGTTTCTGCATCGTCCGACAAGGCCGGAAAACCAAGAGAAACCAAAGCCATAAACGTGACAACGTATCTTTTCATTTAGCTTTACTTATCTATCGTTAACTCATTGGCTTATCATTAATTTTTAATGATGCTAATACAAAAATGGGACGCAGTTTTGCGTCCCATTTAACACGGATAAGTAATGGTTAAGAAACATCAGATGGGCACTGTTTGAAGTCCGCTATGCGCGCTTTTTACCTTTGCTGGTTTTAAAACTTGATGAGGAAAAACGTTCCTGATCCTTTGTTGAGTCTTCTTCGGTACTTGTTTTGAGAATACCAAGCGCATACCTGTGCGCTGGTTGTAGACTTTCATCTCACCAGTGAACGGGTTATGTTCGCTAATATCTTCCAAATTGTGTTTAAAAGTTGGTGGAAGATGCCCTTTCACTTTACTTATTTTCCCATCGCTAAAGGAGACTTTGAGTACCGGTCTATCAACAGCGATAAGCCAAAAAATAACAACAGCAGCGATCAATATTACGTATAACATTTGCACTCCTTAACTGGACAGTAGCTTACTCAAATCTTCTTTAATTGACGTTACCTTTTTACTCGCTTTCTCGCTTCTTGATGCTTCAGAGACAAGGTATTCAATAGCATCGGAAAGCGTACAGCCTAGTTCGTTCGCACGATTTGAAAGCTTCTCCCAGACGCGATAGTCCAGATCAATCGACTTTTTCTTTGTATGAACTTGCTCTGAGTTAAAGTGGCGTTTTCGTTTGGCACGGATCGCCTGTTTAAGCTTGTTGTCTAGCTCTTCTGACATATGATTTTCAATCCAAGCGAGAACAAGGGTTGGTTCGTGCTCGAGGCCACGCAGCTCTTGGATAGCAGCATCAGCTTCACTCGAGTCAATATGTCGAGTAATTGCCTCTCCGTCCTTCCACTTTTTTATCAGATACGTCCATTTCCAACCGCATTCTAAATTTTCAAGTTGCTGATATTTCATCCTTTCCGACCCGTGAATAGTACCTGGTGACAGCGTAACCCATAACGTTACGTTCAAGCAAACAAATCTGTCTGAAGTATCGATGTTGATCACCCATTTGTCTAAATATCACCCAACAAAAATTTTCGTGTTTGTTTGCCAACACTCACCGAGAATGAATCAAAGTGGTGAAACCTGCATCTCAACGCCATTTAAGTATATAATGGCGACAAGAGACTAATTTATGATGATATTTAATGAACCAACTTAATTGGCAAGACGTTACGCCTTCGTTCGATCAATACGAAGCGCTTTTGAAGTCTGCTTCAACACTACCTGAAAAAACATTTCTCGATTTGCAGCCCCGACTGTCGGCCACAATCTCCCGTTTTACTAGTATGAATAGCCTTACTCGGGTATTACTGGTTAACAGTGTTGATAATTCAATATACCGTGGTTTTATCTGTGACGCGTTGGAAAATTGCGCTTCAATCCCCGTTGTCTCTACGGAATCTCTTGATATCAAGATCTTATTTGATCGCTATTGCACTAGCCCGACAGGTGAAGTGACATTTGAAGCTGGTTTAATGTCGAAGGCCAATGGCGGATATTTGATCGTGCCTGCCAATTTAATTCTGGCGAACCCTGGGTACTGGCCAGCAATTAAGTCCGCGATTCAAAAGCAAGCTTTCGCTCCGATGAACCTAAGCCCTAACCGACTTGCTTCTGAAGCTGTCAACGCCAACACGTACGATGTAAAACTTATCGTGACCGGAGATCGCAGCCAGTTGGCTGACCTCGAATATGTGGATGATGACTTTACTTCCGGCTTTAGTATGTACACGGAAGTTGAAGAAGACATTCACCTTTCTGAAACAAATCTGGCGCTGTATCTCGGTTTTGTTAACTGGTTATGTGCTGAATACAAGCTCCCTACTTTGGATGAGCCAGCTTTAAGAAGATTAATGCTTGCAGGTATGCGATACACTGAGGATCAGCATTATCTGCCCCTTGGCGTTCTTTGGCATAGCCAACTGCTCAATCTTGCCTGCCAACACAGCGACAGCGAGGTAATCAGCTACGATGCGATAGATAAAGCGATAGACGACAAGTATTATCGCGAATCGTATCTGCCTCAACGTGCAGTCTATGACATTCTTGATGGTCAGGTGATCATTGAAACCACAGGTGAGCATATTGGTCAGATTAATGGATTAACGGTGATTGAAATGGCCGGCCACCCTGTCTCTTACGGTGAACCTGCACGTATTTCCTGTGTTATTCATTTTGGTGATGGTGATGTCTCTGATGTCGAACGCAAAGCGGAATTGGGCGGAAACCTTCACGCAAAAGGAATGATGATCATGCAAGCTTTTCTGAGTTCTGCAATGAATCTTGATGAACCGTTACCTTATTCTGCTTCGATTGTATTCGAACAATCCTACAGTGAAGTCGATGGAGATAGTGCATCTCTCGCTGAGTTATGCTGTTTTGTTAGTGCGCTGTCTGAGTCACCTGTAAACCAACAAATTGCGGTAACAGGCGCTGTGGATCAATTTGGTCGAGTTCAGGCCGTCGGTGGATTGAACGAGAAAATCGAAGGCTTTTATCAAGTCTGTAAGCATCAGGGGTTTACTGGACATCAAGGCGTTATTATGCCTAAATCTAATTTAAAGCATCTCGCCTTACACAAAGATGTCATTGAAAGTGTTCAAAATGGTCAGTTTAACATCTGGGCCGTATCGACGGTTGATGAGGCCATCCCAATCTTAATGAACAAGCCATTTCGAGGCGAAGAAGGCAGTATTATTGAGAAAATTGCCGAACGTATTGACAACTTTGAAAGGCACGAGCATTCAGAAGGAATTGTGCAGCGCATCAAAAACTGGTTTGTTAAGCACTGATCGGAGTTGTTTAGCTTACACGTGTTCACTAAGATGCGTCTGTCAAAAATTGGAGTAATTGATAATGCAAAACAAACGTGATTCTTATAACCGTGATGATCTTCTTGCTTCTAGCCAAGGTGAACTGTTCGGTCCGGGTTATCCACAACTTCCTGCACCAAACATGCTGATGATGGATCGTATTTCCAAAATGTCAGAAACCGAAGGTGATTACGGCAAGGGTTTAATTCTTGCGGAATTAGATATTACTCCGGATCTTTGGTTCTTTGATTGTCACTTCCCTGGTGACCCAGTTATGCCTGGCTGTCTTGGCTTAGATGCGATGTGGCAACTTGTAGGCTTCTACCTTGGTTGGGTCGGCGGCAAAGGTAAAGGACGTGCTCTAGGCGTCGGTGAAGTGAAATTTACCGGTCAAATTCTTCCTACCGCGAAGAAAGTCACTTATGAAATCCATATGAAGCGCGTGGTAAACCGCAAGCTAGTCATGGGGCTAGCCGATGGCCGAGTATGCGTTGACGGCAAAGAGATCTACGTGGCGAAAGACCTTAAAGTCGGTCTATTCCAAGATACTTCAAACTTCTAGAACAATCTTGAAGCTATCTTAAAAAATAATGAAAGGTTCCGCTTGGAGCCTTTTTTATTGCCGATAAATAAAGGCAATCTCATAAATGCAGAAAAGGCTCTTATGAGCCCTTTCAGATCCTTACATATGTATGTGGGAGTTATTTATAGAGACCAGAGTTTTTTTCATCTCTGGCATCACGCCAACCACCTAACCAATACGACCGAGCGTCAACTTGCTGATATGGGCAAGCCTCTTGAGACCTTCCATTTAATCCAGCTTTGTAGCCTTGAGATTGAGCTCGTTCTAGGCGATCACGCTTTTGTCTCTTCATAGTTAATTCCTCATACAGATCCATTTAAAAACGTACTTCTGTTTTTGTGAAACTTTGATGGAGTTTTTATGACTCCACTTATAAGAATCGATCAAGTTTCGGATTTTCTCAAGACATAAAAAAGCCCAGACTCATTTCTGTGAGTCTGGGCTTGAAATGAAAATTTTTAATATTTTCTGCGGAACCCAAGTAGACCTAGCATGGTCAAAGTTAACCAACCAAAGCCTGCTCCACTGCGCTCTGCGTTTTCTACTTCTATGCTGCGAGTCACAATATCATCACTCGTCGCATCAGGGATCGGAAGCAACTTAACGGCGACGACTTCTTCAGTGCCATCACAAGAAGCATTGTTGTCTGTAGAACGGTAACCACCCGCACACTTCAAAGCCGTACCAGAGATCACACCCGCATCGTTAATATCGGTTGCATCTATGATACGGAATTCATTGTTTGCTTCTGATATAGCATCATTTGCATCACCATTGGTTAAGTCATCCAAGAACCAAGCTTTACTACTAAACAATGTGTCTGCACGGTCGGAATTTGTGCCATTACCACTGTATGGGTAGATGAAAGCGCGTTTACGACGTGCCTTACCGTCTTGCTCACGGATTGAGTTAGCGTCTAACTGACCAACAATCTCGTTGTAGTTGTTAATCGAGCCAATTTTACCACCCGCACCATCAAAAAAGATTCCAGAGGTAAAATAGCTTGCACTGATGCTGTCAGAGCGAACATCATTCACAACAAACAAACGATTCGCATAGGCACCCGATTGTACTTTGCTTCGCTTCGCTTCACCAACCGCGACAAATTGATCGTTCACATCAGTTAAACGTGAATTGGAGTGAATACTCTCTCCACTCTCTCTTTGGCGTGCACCGCTAACCACTTTGTTTTGCCAAGTGACCGAGTCATCAATTACGCCTTCTGAACTGAGTTCACCAACAAAAACGGTCGCGTTTAGCTGGTTACGATCGTTGTCATAAGTATTGTAGCCAACGCCGTAAACGGTCGTGCCATCAACAACCACGTCACGCATACTGCCTTGGGCTAGACGCTCGTTTTCTTTAGACTTCGCGCTCGGCCAGTCGAGCTCAGAGACATTACCGTTTTGGTCCCAGATTGCGGCTTTTGAAGTATGGTGTGTGCCATTGGTGTTACTCGCCTTTCTAGAAACACTACCTACCGTGAAAACGCCATTGGTTGCCCAAGCTCGGCTTGCCACCACTTCTGCATCATCGTCACCAGTAATGATGTTTGGCACCACAGGCGCAACAACCGTATTACGAGTTTCGAGAGTTGAGGAATCATCCGCGCTGACAATACTTTGGTTACCCACTACAGAGCCATCAGCGGTAAGGCTATTAATTATATTATTGTATTGGTTTGAATACGCACCACCTTCATCCTCAACAAACGCTAACGCATTGGACGCGTAATCTTTCTCGTTGCGTTCCTTATTCCAAGGAGCCCAGTTAAGTCGTGCCCAAGAGTCGCAAGTGTTGTAGCCAAGGTGACGTTTACAATAGTTTTCAAAGTCATCACGCTCCTCAAGGTAGTAAAAACCCGCATCCATAGCAAAAGGCACTTCTTCTCTGTAGCTGTTGCCATCAACCGCTTGGCCTGAAGAAATCAGGGTTGCACGCGTTTCTAATGCAAGCTTGAACTGCTCTGCTGTACAGTTAGCCGCTGCATCAAAACACCCTAACGCAAAAGGCGAACCCGTCGATACATCTTCGACATCACCTTGTTGAATCGCCACGCCATAAGCGGTTTCGTAGTCACCGTTAGACCCATGATCTTGAGGTGAAACCTCGACAACTTGATACAATGCGGCATTTGCGCTCATTGCTGTGCCGACCATCATCGCGATGGTCGTTAATTTTAGTGTGTTACTACAACTCATTGAATTCTTAACTATCCTGTTGCATTGCTTCGAGTTCTTCCCATCTCTCGAAGGCGATTTCCAACTCCTGCTCAAAAGCAGTTAGCTGTTCCAATACGGGTTGAGTCTGATCTACAGGCTTAGCGAAGAATTCCGGGTCATTCACTTGTTCCTGCAGTGCCTCAATATCCGACTCTAATTGTTCTAATTTCGCTGGAAGAGACTCTAACTCTCTCTGTAGCTTATATGATAACTTCTTCGAATTGTTCTTAGGTTGAGCTGTTTTGGGAGTTTCCTCAACCACTTTCGTTTTCGTTTCTGCTTTTTCAGTCGTTTGACGTGTCGCTAATGCTTGGTCACGTTGCTGCCTTGCATCATGATAACCACCGACAAACTCTTCAATGATACCGTCCCCTTCGAAGATCCAGCTCGTTGTAACCGTATTATCAACAAACTCACGATCGTGACTCACCAAGAGTAACGTACCCTGATAGTTGGCAAGCATTTCTTCCAAAAGTTCCAACGTTTCGATATCCAAATCGTTAGTTGGTTCATCGAGAATAAGTAAGTTGTTTGGTTTCAGTAAGATACGGGCAAGCAATAGGCGATTTTTTTCACCACCAGAAAGCGCTTTTACGGGCGTTCGGGCTCGTTTTGGTGCAAACAAGAAATCTTGAAGGTAGCTAAGTGCATGGCGCTGTCGCCCGCCGACCATCACTTCTTGTTTGCCATCAGCGAGGTTATCAATCACCGTTTTTTCTGGATCAAGAATCTCACGGTATTGATCAAAATACGCGACCTCAAGCTTCGTGCCACAATGCAAGCGACCAGCTTGTGTTTCCAACTGTCCCAACAGTAACTTAAGTACAGTACTCTTACCACAGCCATTTGGTCCGATTAATGCGATACGATCGCCGCGCATGATATTGAAGCTGAAATCATCAACGATTTTCTTACCGTCATAAGAAAAGGCGATATTTTCTGCTTCAAAAACAATTTTACCCGAACGAGATGCATCATCGATATTGAGATTCACTTTACCTTGTACATCACGACGATCTCGGCGTTCTTCACGTAACTTTTTAAGCGCACGCACACGCCCTTCATTTCGCGTACGACGTGCTTTAATTCCCTGACGAATCCAGACTTCTTCTTGTGCGAGTTTCTTGTCGAATTCAGCATTTTGCATTTCTTCGACACGAAGCATCTCTTCTTTTTCTGTCAGATAGTTTTCGTAATCACCAGGAAAAGACGCAAGTTGCCCACGATCCAGATCCACAATACGTGTTGCCATTGATTTAATAAAAGCACGGTCGTGTGAAATGAAGATGATCGAACCCTTAAAATCCTTAAGGAAGTTTTCTAACCATTCGATGGTAGTGACATCAAGGTGGTTAGTCGGCTCATCTAAGAGCAATACGTCTGGATCGCAAACCAACGCACGAGCCAAAGCCGCTTTGCGTTGCCAGCCGCCCGATAAGTCGCTCAGTTTCGTTTCAGGGCTCAACTTCAGTGCACTCAGGACGTTTTTAACGCGATCATCAAAACGCCACGCATTGGAGTGATCGAGCTGTTCCTGAACTTTTGCAAGACGGTTAATGTGTTTTTCGCTTGGGTCACTCGCAACAAGATCGAGAAGATCGTGGTAGATCTTTAATTGCTCGCCAATTTCAGCCAAACCGCCCGATACATATTCGTATACCGTCCCTTCTTGGTTACGCGGTGGATCTTGTTCTAAGCGAGAGACGACGACATCCTGCGTCACTTGTATTTTGCCGTCATCTAACACGATGTCACCGGCTAACACTTTCATTAATGTTGATTTACCGGCACCGTTTCGCCCTACTAAACACACACGTTCGTTTTCTTGTAAAGCGAACTCTGCGTGATCGAGTAGTGGGTGGTCGCCAAATGCAAGTTGAGCATTATGTATGGTAAGTAATGCCATTATATTCCAACCAGTTTGTGAGTTGTTCCAAGTCAAACGGCCAGTTCAACTCAGATTCTTGATATTTTAATACAGGAATTGTGACACCGTAACGAGAAAAGAGATCGTTATCGAATGCAATATCAACGATGTCTGTCTGTTTTGCCAAACCGACGTTTTCCACCAAAGCAAATGCCATCTCACATAGATGGCATCCCTCAGTGCTATACAATATCAGCACATCAAATCCTTTTTAACATCAATCTATTAGTCTGCGTGTGTCACTATCCAACAGTTGTGGATGTGTTTGTTGCGAGCAAAGTCTAACGGCAGTGTTTGTGACGAAATATTTTGAGCCTTCAATCCTAATTCAGCTAACGCAGCTTCGTCCATCTTAAAGTGGCGCTTGTTGTTTGAGAATACAATCGTGCCACCATCTCTAAGTAGACGCTTAAGATTAGCCATCAACTTAATGTGGTCTCGTTGTACGTCAAAAGACGCCTCCATTCGCTTAGAGTTTGAGAAGGTTGGTGGATCAATAAAAATAAGATCGTATTCACCTTTCGCGTTTTCTAACCATTGAAGACAGTCTGCTTGTTCAAATCGATGTTGACGCCCTACACAGCCGTTAAGCTGCATATTGTCCTTTGCCCAATTTAAGTACGTATTCGACATATCGACAGTAGTGGTTGATTGAGCACCACCAACCGCAGCGTGGACCGTAGCACTACCTGTATAGGCGAATAGGTTTAAGAAATCCTTTCCTTTTGCCATTTCGCCTAGTCGACGACGAGTAATCTTATGATCAAGGAAAAGACCAGTATCAAGGTAGTCGTGAAGATTTACAATCAGCTTCACACCGTATTCATGGACTTCTAGAGTTTCCGACACCTGACCTAATTTTTGATACTGATTACGCCCTTTTTGCTTTTCACGAACCTTAAGTACGACCTTGTTCGCTTCGACACCCGTTACCTGAATGGTTGCACGAATGATATCAGTCAAACGACGCTTTGCTTTTTCTTCAGGGATGTTTTTGGGTGCTGCGTACTCTTGAATGACAATTTGTTTACCGTAGACATCAATAGCAACATTGTATTCAGGAAGATCGGCATCGTAGATACGGTAGCAATCAAGTTCTTCTTTACGAGCCCACTTACCGATCTTACCCATGTTCTTTTTCAGACGATTAGAGAAGTCGGGAGCGATTTGAACCGGCTTATCTGCGCCTTTGACTTCTTCCTCAGTACGCTCAGCAATGCTGTAGTTTTTTTGGTGACACGGTAACGCACCGTTGTTGAGTTTGAACTGTTTGTCAGCACGCATACGTAAACAACTCAGTAGCTCATCTGAACTCGAGAAAATAGACGCTTTGCAGCCACCAAACTCAGATTTAAGCTGACCACCGAAAGCCGTATACAATGCTATCAAACCCGGTTCCGTCCCCAAACGTTCACCATAGGGTGGGTTTGATACAATCACACCATGTTCGAATCCTGATGGACGCTTAATCGTTGCAGCATCACCAAGAGTGAACTCGATAAGCTCTTCAACACCAGCACGACGTGCGTTATCTTGCGCAACTTTCAATACTTTAGGGTCGTTATCGAAACCGAAAAACTTTGCGTCAACTTTTTTGACACCTCGGCGAGCCTGTACGTTTGCTTCCGATTTAATTTCCGCCCATACTTCTGGTTCAAAGTCTTCTAAAGACTCAAAACACCACTGTTTACGTTTTACACCTGGCGCCATATTTGCCGCCATCATCGCCGCTTCAATTAACAGCGTGCCAGATCCACACATTGGGTCCAGCAATGGCTGATGTCCATCCCAACCACAGCGTTGAATAATTGCGGCTGCGAGTGTTTCACGAAGCGGTGCACGCCCCGATTCTGGACGGTAACCCCGTTGATGAAGACCACTCCCTACCATATCAACACCAAGCAACGCTTTTTCCTTGTGCAAGCGAACATGAACACGCACATCTGGTTGTTCTTTACTAATGTTTGGGCGAGGCAAACCTTTCTTTTCAAAACAATCAACGATGCCATCTTTGACTTTCATTGCACCGTATTGACTGTTGCGAATTTCACGGTTGGTACCGTTAAAATCGACGACAAAACGTTTAGAACTGTGGAACTGATTGACCCAATTAATGGCCATGGTCGACAGGTACAAATCCATGTCGCTGTTACAGTTAAATTCAGCTAATACACGTACAAATCGAGACGCCAAGCGGCTCCACAAACAACAGCGATAAACTTGTTCATTGGTTGCTGTAAATTTTACGCCTGCCTGTACTGGTTTCGCACTTTCGATGCCTAGTTTAGTCAGTTCTTCAGCAAGCAAGTTTTCCATGCCATTTGAAGTTACCGCGAGATATTGATTCATAGTGTTCTTTCGCTGATAAAAAATGGCTTCAATTATACCTGACTTTACGATCAATGCCTCGTTTTTAAAGACAATTTCCTACTCGTTAGCGCAAACACTCACCAGTTTACATTTAGTTCAGCATAAGAAGAGTGCCTCAGCAGGCTTAACTTTGTTCGTAGCCTCGCCAGCACTGTGACTTCTAGCATTAAATCACTTGATGATTTTGATCTGAAAGTTCCGACATTAATTAAATACGCTCCTTTATCACGGATTCGGCTCCCCATTGATATATGGTTCAAATCAGAGAAGTGAATACTTATTCACGTTAATTTTGGTATATACCAGATGTAAATTGACCCTGTAATTTACTTTCAGAATCCTCTTATAGAGGAATAAACGGTGAAATATTAGGCAGGGTATTGCCTAGTTTTTGAGAAAATATTAAGAAAAAAAGTAGAACAAAGGTGACTTGCTTCATAGTTATTTGTCTATAAAGCGTTCAATTTCATTACAAAATGACTTTGGTAATCATCAGATCGGGAGAATCAATAAAGATAAGGACAAAAAAAATCGACCCATACTGGTCGATTAAAGCAAACAAAGGAACGAAATAAGGAATCTAAAAAGGGGTTAGCCAACCATTGCCATCGGTGCGATAACGAATAAATGGTTGGCGCAAGACATGCGATCGTGCATAACTTTGATAGGCTGACCAAACTCTAGTGCCTTGTTACCGTCTAAAACAAACTCATCTTGACCAACATAAGCACATAAACTGGACGTTTCTCCAGGTTCAAGAACAATAAATACACCATCTGAATATTGATTGGTTAAGAAGACCATGTCCCCTTCTTCTGGCTCATGACCAACAGATTGAGCATCGAAGAACCAACTTTTTGGTTGTACTGGTTTATGAAAGCGTTTAGCCGCTACGCAGTATAGAGTGAGTTCAGCTTGGCGGTATTCACTGATGTCGAGACAACGGATGCGTTCGTTGAAGGTTTGAAACGCGCTGGCGTCATCTACGGTGAATTCGTTGATTGAGAAGGCACAGTTGACCAATAGTTTTCGAGGGAGGTTGGTTTGAAAAATCATGTCCTCCCCCAGGTCCAGCATTAAGCAAGCTTTATGCTCGTCAAAATACCAATTCCATTTGTCGCTGGGTTTAAGCATTATTCCGTTCTCTCTTAACTAGTTGTATATCAGTGATAAAGAGGTAAGAAGCTTAATTACCTACTCTTGAATACTTAAATTTTACAAATGAACGGATAAAAAAAAAGAGGAAACAAATTCCTCTTTTTCTTGGTCAAACTGTCGCTGATTTATACTTTTGTTGAGTGTCGCTATACGTTTTTAACAATATCGCGTACTAAACCTGGACCATGGTAAATAAAGCCAGTATAAACTTGAACCAATTGCGCACCTGCCATGAGTTTTTCTTTTGCAGCAACAAAAGAGTCGATACCACCCACTCCAATGATTGGCAGTTTGTCTCCAAGTTCTTCATGAAGTTTACGGACAACTTCTGTAGAGCGAGACTGTACTGGACGACCGCTCAATCCACCGGCCTCATTGGCATGCTTCATTCCCTCTACAACCGCTCTATCAAGTGTCGTATTCGTTGCAATAACGCCATCGATATTGTTTTTCACTAAAGAGCCACAAATCTGAGTAATTTCGTCATCACTCAAATCCGGTGCGATTTTTAATGCCAACGGTACGTACTTACCGTATTTTTCTGCCAGTTCTGCCTGTTTCGCTTTAAGTTCGGAAAGCAAATCATCAAGCGCTTCGCCATATTGCAACGAGCGTAACCCTGGAGTATTTGGTGAAGATATATTGACTGCGATGTAACCTGCGTATTCGTACACTTTTTCCATACAAATCAGGTAGTCCTCTGCCCCATTCTCTATCGGCGTGTCTTTGTTCTTACCAATATTGATGCCCAAAACACAATCGAACTTGGCTTGTTTAACATTTTCAACTAAGTGATCGACACCTAAGTTGTTAAAGCCCATTCGGTTGATGATGCCTTCCGCTTGGATCAATCGGAACAAACGAGGTTTATCATTACCAGGTTGGGGACGAGGAGTCACGGTACCGACCTCTACGAACCCAAAACCCATAGCGTCAAACGCTTCGATGCATTCACCATTTTTATCTAATCCTGCAGCCAGGCCGACAGGGTTACGAAAAGTGAGTCCCATGCATTCGACTGGACGATGAGGTAACTGTTGACGATAAAAAATATCGAGAGGAGTGCCGGTAAAACGTTTGAAGTTCTTGATAGCAAGGTCATGTGCCTTTTCGGCATCAAGTTGAAAAAAGCCAGTTCTGGCTAGACGGTAAAGCATTGTGCCTCCGAAAGAAAAAAGCCCCGTGTAAACGGGTCAATATTATTTACTGTTTTCTATCTCAATTCAATGGAAATGCACGTATTAGCTAAAATATAAAGTTAATATTTTATACTTACTTTAAAATCAACAAGTTGAAGTGGCTTTATTTTTGAGAAAGTTCATATTTTCTCATTGAATGTAATCGTTTGCTCATGTGTTAAACACAAAAAGCACACGTGACAGTGTAACTGAAATTTAGGTTATCTACGTTAAGTTTGCATTAAAAAAGCCCCCAGATGTATACATTTGGGGGCTTTTACTTGGTCGTTCTTGTCTATTTCATTTCTGCTTATCTATAGAAATGAGGAGTAACTAACCACCTACTCCGGCCCTAATCCTTGGATGAGCAATTTAAGTTGAGTAGTACCAGCTCACGCAGTGCAACAGAGAATTTGGCGAACTCATGCATCGATCCAACTTTGAATTCATTAAGAATACTTTCCCAACGATGCAAAGAAGGCTCATTCACATCCATCCAGTCTTCCAGAGCTGCCATGACGTCAAGCTCGTCCGATGCACATGCACAATTCAAAACTTGTGCAGTCAACTGGCGTTGCTGCCAGTCCAAATCTTCACGGAATGCAGCTCTCGCAAGTGCCTGCCAGTTGTTATCCACTGCTTGGCTATTGATTTGCTTCAAGAACCAATGTAGTGATAGGCGGTCACCCAAGTTAAAGTATAGTTTGGACGTCTGCTCGACTGTTTTTCCCGTCTCTTTGGCGATGGACGAAATATCCAACGCGCATTGGAGGCTCGTTAAACGTGATACTTGATGCGCAAGCTTTTCCTCGATCCCTTTTTTGATCCAGTTGTTAGCGAGATCATTATGCTCTTCGACTTCTGATTCTACCAACATCGTATCCAAGGTATCTGCCACAACATTAACGTCATGCTGATACATAGCAATGAGTTCTGCCACCGTAGACTTACTACTACGATTGCGCAACAGCCATCGTGAAATTCGACGCAGTGCTCGACGGATATTGAACAGGATCTCATACTGAGAATCCGCTGTTGCGATGTTGTCCAAAGCTCGCGTTTGTTCCAATATCTCGGCAAAGCCGAATATTTCTCGGGCGGCGCTATACGCGTTAGTAATATCAACGACGGTTGCACCTGTCTCTTCTTGAAGACGAGTAACAAAGTTGCATCCCATCTCATTGACCATCTGATTAGCAAGCGCAGTCGCAATAATCTCAGCGCGCAATGGGTGGTTGACCATTTGCGCCTTATAGTTACGGCGTAACGCACTTGGGAAATAGGCAACAAGCTGTTTGGCATGAAACTCATCATTCGCGATTTCGTCGGTGACCAACTGCTGTTTCAGAACCATTTTTCCATAAGCTACCAATACAGATAACTCTGGTCGGGTTAGACCAACACCTTGTTTTTCGCGTTCTATTAGGGTTTCATCATCTGGGATGTATTCTAATACTCGATCTAAGTACCCTGCTTTCTCCATGGTATGAATGAATCGAATTTGTTCTTTAACAATACCAACGCCCTGTTGTTCTGTTACCGAAATTGATTCTGATTGGCAATACGCATCATCCAGTACAATGTCACCGACTTCTTCTTCCATTGACTCTAGAATCTGGTTGCGCTGTTTAACGGTAAGATCGCCGTTAGAAACCAAACCATTGAGGAAAATCTTGATATTGACTTCATTATCTGAACAATCAACGCCACCAACATTGTCAACAAAGTCAGTATTCACTCGGCCACCGTTCAAAGCGTATTCGATACGGCCGCGTTGAGTCATACCTAAGTTGCCGCCTTCGCCGACCACCTTCGCTCTTAGATCACGTCCATCGATACGTAACATGTCGTTTGCTCGATCGCCAACATCGGTATGTGTTTCGGTCGACGCTTTGACATAGGTACCGATGCCACCATTCCATAAAAGATCAACCTTCATGGTTAAGATCGTCTTAATCAGATCGTTTGGCGCCATTGATGCTTTCTTGGTACCAAGCATTTTTTGGATTTCAGGCGACAGTTGAATCGACTTTGAACGACGAGAGAAAATACCACCACCTTGAGAAATCAACGCTTTGTTGTAATCTTCCCAACTCGATCTTGGAAGATTAAATAATCGGTTTCGTTCTTCCCAGCTTGTTGCGGCGTCAGGATTCGGGTCGAGAAATATATGCATGTGGTTAAATGCTGCTTGCAAACGAATATGTTTTGATAAGAGCATACCATTACCAAAAACATCCCCTGCCATATCTCCCACACCGATAGCGGTGAAGTCAGTGGTTTGGCAGTTAATTCCCATTTCGCGGAAATGACGCTTCACTGATTCCCAACCACCTTTTGCAGTGATGCCCATAGCTTTATGGTCGTAACCATTTGAACCGCCAGAAGCAAATGCATCACCTAACCAGAAGTTGTATTCATCAGATACCGAGTTGGCTAAATCTGAGAAAGTGGCAGTGCCTTTATCGGCCGCAACAACTAAGTAAGGATCATCTTCATCATGTCGAATCACATTCGTTGGTGGTACGACTTCACCTTCTATGATGTTATCGGAAATATCGAGCAGAGCACGAATAAAACGCTTGTAACAACGTTGACCTTCGGCAAAAATTTCATCCCTAGTCGTTAATGATGGTTGACGCTTGCAAACGAATCCTCCTTTTGCACCGACTGGAACGATAACCGTGTTCTTCACTTGTTGTGCTTTAACAAGGCCAAGAATTTCAGTACGGAAGTCTTCTTGACGATCTGACCAACGCAATCCACCACGAGCGACTTTGCCTCCGCGTAAGTGAACACCTTCAATATCTGGAGCGTAAACAAAAATTTCAAATGCTGGAACTGGCTGTGGAATCTCTGGAATATCACTTGGTTTCATCTTCAGAGATAACCAAGGTTTAGGCTGTTTGTCTTCGTCGGTTTGATAATAGTTCGTACGAAGCGTCGCATGATCATTTCCATGTAACGACGAATAATACGATCATCATCCAAACTTTCGACACGATCCAATTGCTCGGTGAGTTTTTTGACAAGATCATTTTGCCCTTTCTCACTGCCTTTGTTTTTCGGATCAAATCGCTTAGCGAATAGTTTCACTAGTCCTGTTGCGAGCTCAGGATAATGGCTCAACGTATCTTCAATGTACTGCTGACTAAATGGAAAACCTACTTGTCGCATGTAACGAGCGTAAGCTCGAAGGATGGAAATCTCTCGGCCCGTTAGTGAAGCACCAAGCAGTAGTCGGTTGAAGCCATCACTTTCTAGGTTGCCTGACCAAATTGCGGCAAACGCTTGCTGGAATCGATCGCGAGCTTCACGAAGATCAACGCTCTTCTCACTTTTATGGAGCATTGAAAAATCAAGGATCCAAAATGTACGTCCATTGTTTTTCACGATCTCATAAGGTGACTCTCCGATCACGCGAAGCCCGAGGTTTTCTAACATTGGCATCACGTCAGAAAGATGAATCGGCTCATCTCGGTGATAGAGTTTTAGGCGAACAGCTTTAGAATCCGTGCCCTCTTCTTGAGGTCGGTAGAACAGCATCCCCAGTTTATTGTTATCACTTAACGATTCGAGGCGTTCTATATCAGCAACCGCAGAACCTGGCATCATGTCTTCTTTGTATGAACGAGGGAAAGCGTTCATGTATTCTTTTGACAGTGGACGACCTTTGCTTTCACCTAGATTTGCAATGATCGACTCTTTTAATCGGTCTTCCCAAGAGGTGGAAACTTCCATTAAATTCTGCTCGATTTTCTTCACGTCTACATCAATATTGTTATTATCAACACGCACGATGTAATGGGTTCTAGCTAAAGGACTCTCAGAAAAGAATGTGGTAAATTCAACCTCCTCCTCACAGCCAAAGTATTGTTTAAATATGCGTTGTGTTTGTCGGCGTAACTCCGTGTTGTAGCGCTCTTTAGTGACGTACACCATACAGCTAAAGAAGCGGCCAAATGGGTCTTTGCGTACAAACAGACGCAATAGATCACGGTCTTGCATTTGCACAACGCCAGTGCCCACCTCGAGCAACTCTTCTTCATTGGCTTGAAGCAACTCATCTCTTGGGTAGTTTTCTAGGATGTTGTGCAGCGCTTTATAGGAATAAGAGCCTTGGCGGTAACCACTTGCCAGCAAAATTCGATCAACTTTTTCGCGAATTAATGGAATACTCTGCACCGCTTGGTTGTATACCGCGGAAGTGTAGAGACCAGAAAAACGGTGTTCTCCGATAACTTTGCCATTTTCGTCAAACTTTTTAATACCAATGTAATCGGTATAAGCAGGACGATGAATACGTGACGCTTTGTTACCTTTCGTAATGATCAAGGCGTAAGGCTTTTTCGCTTCCAGTCGTGCTGAGTCCGACATCTCAGAAAGCTTAATACTGCGAACGCGTTTATCTTCGGCAAAAAGACCTAGTCCCTTTTCTTTCGCTGGTCTAAGTTCTGTATCGCCATTCACTTCAACAAGGTCATAATCTTTATAGCCCATAAAGGTAAAGTTGTGTTCACCCAACCAACGAAGAAAAGCGATGGTTTCACCGATGCGCTCTACCTGGATAGAAACACGATCTTTGTTTTGTTCTAATTCATCAGTGACAGCCTTTAATTTTTCGACCATCGGGTGCCAGTCATTAACCACTAAACGTGTGTCAGAAAAAATGCTCAGTAGCTCTTCTTTCAATGCTTGCATTTCGTCTTTGCTGGTTAAGCGATCAACTTCAATATGGAACAGACTTTGAAGCATCCCGTCTTGACCATTGACCTCAGTAACATGACCTTGCTTGTCTCTTGTTAACTGGGTTGGGTTGTTTAGCATTAAATGACAAGTCAAATCTAGACGGGATAAAGCCATTTTGATGGAGTCAACTAGAAACGGACTATCTGGTACGACAACTTCAACAATGGTATGTGTCGATTGCCAACCTTGGCGGCTAATGTTTGGATTGAAAACTCTAACCGAAATCTCTTCGGGTTTCTTTTCATTTATATGGTGCCAAAGGCTGACCACCGCACCATACAGGTCGGATTCATTCCTCTGGATTAGGTCATCGTCAGAGATGTTCCTAAATAAGTGTTGAGCAAGTTTGGTTACAAGCGTTTGGTGAGAAAGCTCAAGTTTGTCTTGAATCAGTTGGTACACTTTTTCAAGCAGAACCGGCACTACATTTTCACGCGCGGTCATATTCACACTCCACGTTAGAATTCGTTGTTATTTTGTAGGGGGACTTAGCGTCAAATTTAAAATCTTAAGCTAAGCATAGGTAATGCGTTTGTTTATTGTAAAAGCATACTTACAAATGTTTAACAACTAATGGGCATGAAAATCAATGAAATGTTCGATTCTGTGATTGAGATTCCTATTTAACTCTCTGTAAATACGATTTATGACAGAGTTTCTAACTTTATAAACTTATTATTTTGGTCAGTTGTGAGTCTAAACTGACCGCGAACCCCCAGTTGACTAAGAAAAGGTCTAAATCGAGTAGCTGGCAGCTGTATTCTTAATCCATTGTGAGTCACAACTTGGACAGTGCTAGCGGCACCTGAGTAATGTGATACGAAGGTCTGATACGAAATATTGAGCGTAAAGTAATACTGATTCATAAATTAAAGAGTGGTCATCGAGACCACTCTCCGTTCCTATCTAACGTTATTTCCTATAGCTTAGTCGCTATTCTTCTAGTGCTTTCGTCACTTTCTCGAACAGGTCTTTCGCTAGATTGTCCATTGCTTTTAACTTCTCAAGCTCGTTGCGAATCAACGATTGACGTGCTTCATCATACTTACGGAACTTAAGAAGTGGATCAATCATGCGTGATGCAACTTGAGGATTTGAGTCGTTTAACTGGCGTAATATCTCACCTGCAAACTGATAGCCACTTCCCGACTTATCGTGAAAGCGCACTGGGTTCGCATTTAGGAATGAACCGATCAAGCTACGGGTACGATTCGGGTTTTTCAAGCTAAAGGCTTCATGCCCCATTGTCTCTTTGACTACTTCGAGTGCGTTTTCTGCTGGATTGCTGCCTTGAAGTATGAACCACTTATCCATCACCAAACCGTCGTGCTTCCATTTATCACTGTAATCAGTCATCAGTGCTTCACGACATTCTAGCCCTGCGTTGTTCGCTGCTGTCATTGCCGCAATCGTATCTGTCATGTTGTTAGCAGACTCATATTGCGCTTGAACGAGCTGATTACCCGCATCTGTATAGGCTAAAAATTGCAGACACTGATTCCGTAACGCTCGTTTGCCTATAGCTTCATGATCAATCGAGTAATCCGATTGTTTCAGCGTGTGGTATGTCGCACTGAATTCATCTTCTAGTTCTGAAGAAAGTGACACTGTAATGCTATTTAATACTTTATCTACTGCATCGATATCAACTTTCTGATACCAACCAGTAATTTCGTTAATTGAAGGTAGTGAGAGTACTTGAGCAATAAATGCAGGCTCTAAAGTTTCATCCAATACGACGCCACGAAATGCATCTATAAGATCTTCAGAAAGACGAATTTCTTTGCCTGATTGAACGTTAATGACATTTTGACGAATGTATTTTGCCAACAACATTTGGCTTGCATCCCAGCGAGCAAAATCATTGGTCGCATGCTTCATCAAGAATATCAGCTCGTCGTCATTGTAATCGTACTCCAGTTTCACTGGTGCAGAAAATTCACGTAGCAATGAAGGCACTGGTTTTTCTGCAACATTTTCGAATACGAATGTCTGTGTATCTTGTTTGATATCAAGTACGTTGTTAACTGATTTTCCGTTGATAACTAACGGAATCACTTGACCTTTCGCATCGTACAATTCGATATCAAATGGAATATGTAGCGCCTGTTTCTCAGCTTGGTCATGCGTCGCTTCAGTAAATTGTTCAACAGTCAGCGCGTAAGTGTTTGCATCTGCATTATATTCACTACTGACGCGTACTGTTGGTGTTCCTGACTGACTGTACCAAAGACGGAATTGTTTCAGATCCACGCCGTTTGCATCTTCCATAGCTGAGACAAAGTCTTCACACGTTGCCGCAGTACCATCGTGGCGCTCAAAGTAGAGTTTCATCCCTTTCTGGAAGCCTTCCTCACCCAATAATGTATGGTACATACGAATGACTTCACTGCCCTTTTCGTACACAGTTAAAGTATAGAAATTATTCATTTCTATCACTTTGTCTGGACGAATTGGGTGAGACATTGGGCTTGAGTCTTCAGCAAACTGAGGACCACGAATAATGCGAACATTATCGATACGGTTAACAGCACGTGAGCCGAGATCGGACGAGAACTCTTGGTCACGGAATACGGTTAAACCCTCTTTCAAGCTCAACTGGAACCAATCGCGACATGTCACGCGGTTACCCGTCCAGTTATGGAAATACTCATGACCAATTACCGCTTCAATACCAAGGTAATCTTTGTCAGTAGCGGTTTGATCATTAGCAAGAACGTACTTTGAGTTGAATATATTCAACCCTTTATTTTCCATCGCTCCCATGTTGAAGAAGTCAACCGCTACGATCATGTAGATATCTAAGTCGTACTCAAGACCGAATCGTTCTTCGTCCCATTTCATGGAGTTGATTAAAGAAGTCATCGCATGATTAGCACGATCAAGATTGCCTTTATCAACAAAAATTTCCAGATCGACACTACGCCCAGATACTGTTGTGTACTTATCACGAAGAACGTCAAAATCTCCCGCGACTAGCGCAAATAGGTACGCTGGTTTTGGGTGTGGATCTTGCCATTGCACCCAATGACGACCATTTTCTGCCTCACCCTCAGCAATACGGTTACCGTTACTTAGCAAAAATGGGTATTTGGCTTTATCGGCAATCACCTTAGTCGTGTACTTCGCCAACACATCAGGACGGTCTAAATAGTATGTAATTCGACGAAAGCCTTCCGCTTCGCACTGAGTACAAAATGCACCACCGGACTTGTATAAACCTTCTAGTGCGCTGTTACCCTCTGGATCTATTTTAGTGATGATCTCAAGGTCAAACTCGGCAGGGAGATCCGTCAAAACCAATGAAGCATCTTTAACCTCATGATGCGCCCAATCCTCTCCATTAACTTTGACCGAAAGCAACTCTAACCCTTCACCATCTAATTCAAGTGTATTGGTGTCACCCTTTTGAACAACCTTTGACAACGCAGTAACACGAGTGTCGTTGTCAAAAAGATCAAACGTAAGATCGATATCGGTAATAGTGTGAGATGGTGCTTTATAATCTTTACGATATTTGGCTTGAGGAGCTTGGGACATGTCGTAAATCCTTGTATGTCGAACTACAAAAATACCAATTCGCTCGACTTAATGTCTCGAATTGGTATCACGATATAAACTATTAGTAGGGGTTGCGGTATCAGAATACAAGTCATTATCAGAAAAAACTGGGGTTTTATCGAGTTAATCACATCTATCGGGCAATATTTAACCAAGTCTAGCCTAAAGCACTGCAAATGCAGACGAGACAAAGCATAATGTCGTTTCTACGACTTACTCTCGAACACTTCTCGTCATTATGAAACCTATTGCTTTTTGTTTCGCATTCATCAATCTCTAAGCATTAACATGCTGCCATCTCTAAACGCACAAAATCAACTATTGCGGGATGATAACTCGATTGAGTACCGCGTACATTTCACCGTTCGGGTCTTTAATGGTCAATTCATTTTTATTGAGCTTATACGTCGTACCTTGCTCACCATTTTCATATAAAAGAACCAAGTACTCATCCTCGGTATAGAAGACGCCTTGCTTTATCGATTCTTCTCCCGCTTCATTTGAAACACGAAACATAAACACAAAATCAGGTTGAAGAATGAGATCCATATGGTTGATGTTATTTGCCACCAGCCCTTCCCCGGAGACATGAGAACTAGACCATATACCGGCCAGTGCATTTGAGAGTCCTTTAGTGAACGTCACACCATTAAGATCAAGAGTGTTGTGATTGTTCAGATATTGGTAGATTTGTGGCTCATCGCTATTTAATCCAAGCACAATGGTGTTTTCGTTAGCGCTGTAGCTCCCTTCCCAATGGTCAACCGAATAATCACGTTTTTGAATATCAATTGAGAATAGGTAGTCAGAGCCTAACGTCAGCTTGATAACACGAAAGTCTTCCGTTGTCTCTTGCATAGAATTAGGATTAATCAAATACCATTCACCAATCAAGAATGGTGTATCGAAATGACTTAACTCGTCTTGCTTTACACTTGGGTTTTCCGCACTAGCAGCGACCACGTTAAAACACAGCAAGCTAAGCATAATAAAGAACCATTTCATATCGGCATCCTTATCGTTTTCTTATAGCTTAGGCTTTAGTCGGCACTCTCGCTAAAAATTAGATCAATATCACGTAATTTACTCGAGTGAAATAAGCGGATAACGCGCTTGTAATGCGGCAGATAGACGAAGATAAAACCATAAAAAAAGAGCGAGACCTTACGGCTCGCTCTTTTCATATGCATGAACAGTTGTTACGACTGCTTTTCTAGATTTAGCACATCAATCATAATTGATACTGATTCATCAAGATACGCGTCCGGAGCTTCATAATCTTTAGGTACATCATCTAAAGATTTGTATGCCTTTTTACCCAGCGCGACTTGTCGTTCATTAATTCGCTCCAAGCTTAGCGCGTCGGCTTTATCAGACTCTTCTTTGCGGACCTTTTCGTTTAGAGACAGCATGTTATCGTCTTTCTCTTTACGATACTTCTCAATGTCTTGTTTAATGAAACGAAATTCCATTTCATTATCAATACGTTGGTTATGAAGTTTGGTCAGCTTGGCAATCAACCCATCGTTATCTGGGTATGTTTGATAATTCGCTTTTTCAATACTATCCCAAGGTAGCGCATTCTCTTCGACGCTTTCGCCCGTTTCTGACGCTTCTACCGCGGTTGGGTAAGTAATATCCGGTGCAACCCCACGATTCTGAGTACTGCCACCATCAATGCGATAGAACTTTTGAATGGTGTACTGCACGTAACCAAGTTCTTTATCAAACAGATCGTAGATATGATTCAATGAACGGTGTTGCTGAACGGTCCCTTTACCAAACGAGTTTTCACCAAGAATCAAAGCACGATCATAATCTTGCATTGCAGCTGCAAATATTTCGGAAGCCGATGCACTGTATCGATTGATGAGTACAGAGAGAGGCCCGTCGTAGCTAATTTTGCCATCTCTGTCAGCGTTAACTTTAATACGGCCGTAACTGTCTCGCACTTGCACAACTGGACCATCTTTAATAAATAGCCCTGTTAATGCGGTCGCTTCTGTTAAAGCACCACCACCATTATTACGCAAATCAACGATCACGCCATCCACTTTTTTGGCGTTGAATTCAGATAGCAATTTGTCCGTATCTTTTGATAGACCAACATAAAAACTTGGTACTTCTAGTACACCAATTTTTTTGCCATCTTTTTCAATAATTTCGGATTTGACGGCTCGATCTTCCAGACGCACTTTGTCACGAACAATCGTGACAATGTAACTCTTAGCGTTATTCCCTTCAGGCAGAATCTGTAAGTTAACCTTGGTTCCTTTAGGTCCCTTAATTAGCTGTACAACATCATCTAAACGCCATCCGATGATATCAACAATTTCTTCGCCATCTTGACCAACACCAATGATGCGATCACCCTCGCCTAATTGCTTACTTTTTGAAGCTGGGCCTCCAACAACTAATGAGCGAATCACCGTGTAATCATCCGTCATCTGAAGAACGGCACCAATACCTTCAAGTGAAAGGTTCATCTCAGACTGGAATTGCTCTGCATTTCGCGGTGAAAGATAACTGGTATGCGGATCGACTTGACGAGAAAAAGCATTCATATAGACCTGGAATGCATCTTCGTTATTGGTTTGAGTAATTCGCTTCATGGCGTTGTTATAACGCTTTTCTAAAACTTCTTTAATTTCTGGCCATTCTTTGCCAGTTAGTTTTAGATTTAACGCGTCGTATTTAACACGCTTGCGCCATAACTCATTCACTTCCGCTTCATTTTTTGGCCATGCTTCTTTAGAACGATCAAGTTCAATTTCTTCATCTGTATCAAACTTGATTTCGTTATCAAGAAGAGTAAGCGCATACGCGAAACGTTCAAAACGCTTTCTCATCGCAAGATTATACACATCAAAAGCGATCTGATTGTTGCCCGCTTTTAGCTGGTCATCTAGTTGAGTAGACCAATCTTTAAAAGAGTCTATGTCTGCTTGAGTAAATATATTTCTATTGTAATCAAGCATTTCTATATAGCGTTCAAAGATCGCCTTTGAGAAGTCATCATCAAGACTGAAGTGCTTATAATGAGATCGGGTGAATCGAGAGGTAACTCGTTTACTGGCCGTTTCGTGCTGAACTTCCGGAGCAAGCACTGGCAAGTCTTTGAGGGTTAATTTGGCTTCTAGAGCCTGAGCTGATGATGCTGCCAGCCATAAGCCAGCAGCGATCAGTGTCAGTTTTGAACGGCAATTCATGCGTAGGAGTATCTCCTTTAGGCGCGCAAGTGCTCCGCTTTTACAACCATTTGTAGGCCGTTAGCTAGCTGAACACGTACATCATCCTTATTGATTTCAACAATGGTCGCTGCCATGTTTCCTTTACCCATGTTCACGTTTATTGCATTACCTACTGTAATTTCTTCAGCATTTAGTGCACGTGTTTCCACAGGCTTAGTCTGTTTTTGCTCTTTAGGCTTGTTAGAACGACGAGGCTGTTGCGGCTTTTTAGCTGCAGGTTTTGCTTTCGCCTTGCCTTCTTCACGAGCTTTTTGTGCTTGTTCCTTACGACGCGCTTGTACTTTTGCTTTGCTTTCAGCAAGTGTCGCTTTCGCGTGCTCTACGTGTTCTTCTTCTAGTTCACCACATGCGTTGCCATCAAGATCAACACGTACCGCACCTGGTTTAACACCATGAAGGTAACGCCATGATGAAGTGTACTGTCTTAACGCTGCACGAAGCTGAGTTTTGCTTACTTTTTCGTCTTCATTTAGACGTTCCGCAAGATCTTGAAAAATACCAATTTTCAGAGGTTTTGCTTCACCTTCTAAAGTAAAGCATTTAGGGAAACATTCAGCAATATATGCAATAACTTCTTTGCTGTTTTTTAACTTTTCAGTCATGAGGGGTCCTGGTTTGAGCGGATTTCCGCAGAGCATTAAGAAAAAATATTCTCGTATTATAGTGACATGACAAGGAAAAACCACACTCGCGGGTGAATTTATGCATTGTTCGCGTGTGAATTAAGCAGCTTTTCTACTTCAGACATCAAATGGACTAGGCCTTGCTCGTCTATTTCGTTAAATCGACCGATACTTGGACTATCAATATCAAGGACACCCGCTACCTCTCCATTAATCGAAAACGGAATCACAATTTCTGAGTTACTTGCGGCGTCACAAGCGATATGCCCTTCAAATGCATGAACATCGTAAACTCTTTGGGTCGTATTGGTTTTTGCAGCCGTCCCGCAGACACCACGTCCCATCGGAATACGGACACAAGCCGGCTTACCTTGGAACGGTCCAAGTACCAACTCATCGCCTTTGGTAAGGTAAAACCCTGCCCAATTGAGGTCTTCGAGCTCCATAAAGAGAAGAGCGCTTAGATTTGCTAAGTTAGCAATAAAATCTGGCTCTGACTCGATCAGGGCTGCAGCTTGTTTGGTGAGTGTTTGATATTGTTTACTGTTCATATTACTTTCCTACTTACTATATAACGCTTCCATTCTCACTGTATGGCGCTAAAATGCAGGCCTACTTAATAATAGGACTTATTCTTAATTACAATGGCTCAGAAAGATGACACTATTAGCCGTTCTTGGTTGATAACACAAGTAAAAAAGCACAAGTCCAAGTTGATCGTTGCAAACTTAATCGCTGTTCTTGCAACCCTGATTAGTGTGCCAATCCCTCTTTTGATGCCATTGATGGTCGATGAAGTGTTATTGGATCAACCAGCCAGTGGCTTGGCTGCAATGAATACCATTCTCCCTGAAGCATGGCACACTCCTACGGGTTATATCTTTTTCACTTTGTTTTTAGTCGTGTTGATGCGAGCAGCTAGTCAAGCGCTCAACATCCTCCAAGGCCGGCAATTCACGCTAGTCTCGAAGACCATTACCTTTGAAATGCGAAGTAAAATGATCGACAAACTTGGTCGCATCAGTATTCGCCAATATGAAACCAAAGGTAGTGGCGGAATCAACGCACACCTTATCACTGACATTGAAACCATTGATAAATTTATTGGTTCTACTTTAGCAAAATTCGTTATCAGTTTTTTGACCGTGATTGGAACGGCAATTGTACTGCTGTGGCTTGATTGGCGGCTGGGTCTGTTCATTCTACTGGTCAACCCTGTTGTTATCTATTTTTCTCGTAAACTCGGCAGCATGGTCAAGCACTTAAGCTTAAGGAAAACCACTCTTTTGAAATTTTCCAAACTCGTTTGGTCGAAACCCTAGATGGTATCTATCAGCTGCGCGCTGCGAATAAAGAACGTGAATTCCTCCAACAACTAAAAAATAACGCCGATCAAGTTCGGATAGACGCAGACAAGTACGCTTGGCAATCGGAAGCTGCTGGCCGAGTCTCTTTCCTACTGTTCTTGATTGGTTTCGAATTATTTCGTGCAGTTGCCATGTTAATGGTCCTGTTCAGTGACCTTACGATTGGTCAGATTTTTGCCGTGTTCGGTTACCTGTGGTTTATGCTCTCTCCTGTTCAAGAATTACTCGGCATTCAATTTTCTTGGTATAGCGCTAAAGCGGCGTTGAAACGTATTAATGACTTGTTAAAACTTGAAGAAGAACATAGGCCCGTGTCCAAAGTTAACCCTTTCGGCAGCCATCGAGAAGTTGACGTGAAAGTTGAGAACGTTGATTTTTCATACAATAATGAACATAAGGTTTTGAATAACCTCTCCTTGCATATCCCGGCAGGGAAGAAAGTCGCATTGGTTGGAGCAAGTGGCGGTGGCAAATCAACCCTCATTCAATTGCTCATTGGTGTTTATAGCCAAAACTCCGGAAGCATTCGTTTCAATGATGAACTCACTGAAGATATTAGTTTTGAAGTAATCCGCGACAAAATTGCCGTTGTATTACAGCAACCTATACTATTTAACGATACCTTGAGGCATAATCTTACTCTTGGTGGGGACTTTGATGATGTGTCATTATGGCGGGCGCTTGAAGTCGCTCAACTCCAAGATGTTATTGCGCAATTGAATCATGGCTTAGACACAGAGATTGGCCGCAACGGGATTCGTTTATCTGGCGGGCAACGTCAACGCCTCGCGATTGCGAGAATGGTGCTGAGTAACCCTCAATTTGTTATATTAGACGAAGCCACTTCTGCATTAGATACCGCGACAGAGGCAGCACTGCATAAAGCATTAACTGAATTCTTACACGGCAGAACAACATTAATCGTCGCACACCGCCTATCAGCAGTAAAGCAAGCGGACTTAATCTATGTGCTTGAAGATGGCAAAGTGACGCAAACAGGAACCCATGGTGAGTTAGTTGAGCAAGAAGGCTTATATCAAACATTATATGGAGGCATTCAGTCTCACGCATAACTGCTGTTATCTAGAGAGGTCGTCATGACGGCCTCTTTGTCCAAACACGCCGCGTCATCGAAACACGAAACAGAAACCCGTGGCGTTCGCTTGTGTCAAGGCTGTGAATTAGCCGTTGATGTCGTCGAACTTCCGAGCGGTAAACATGCCTATTGCCCTCGTTGCGGAACTCAACTCTATCGCGGTGGGAGCCCAAGCCTTTCAGGTAATCTCGCTATTGCAATAACATGCCTATTACTTTTTATTCCATCCCATTTTTTTGATTTCATCAGTATTCGACTGGTTGGCGTGATGATTCCCGCCACACTTCCTGATGGTATGCTTACGTTAATGGACGAAGGCTATGTCCTACTCGCGTTGCTGATTATGTTTTGCAGCTCTCTTGCACCATTAACCGTTTGTGTATCCGTTGTAACCGCACATTTATCAATGCACCTACGCTGGTTCCGAGGATTAAAAACGTCGCTTTGGCTGATACAACATCTGAAACACTGGGTGATGTTAGATGTGTTTTTGGTCAGCATTGCGGTCTCGTGCTTTAAACTTCAGGACTATTCGGATATTTTCGTTGGCCCTGGGCTTTTTGGATTGGTATTACTGCAAATATTTACGGTTCTGCTCGTTTCTCGGATTAGTGTGCGTCGCTATTGGGAAACATGGAGGCCCGAAACAAGCTTTGATTTCTCACATAAAGACATACACTGCCATGAGTGTCACTTATCTCAACCAGAGAACAGTCACTGTCGCCGATGCGCTCACAAACTGTATCATCGCAAACCCCAATCGATACAAAAGACCTGGGCATATTTGATTGTGGCGACCATTGCGATTTTCCCCGCTAACTTAATCCCTATTTCGGTATTATTAACCAATGGTAGACGACTGGAAGATACGATTTTTTCTGGCGTGGCGTCGTTAATAAAAAGCGGTATGTATGGTATTGCTATTATTATTTTTGTGGCCAGCATTGTCGTTCCTGTGATTAAAATTCTTGGATTGGCGTATATCATGCTGTGCATCAAATTTAAACGTTCGGTGTTTAAACGACAACGAATGATGATTTACTTTGCAGTAAAATGGATTGGTAAATGGTCAGTCATGGACTTGTTTGTTATTTCAATCATGATGACCTTAGTCGATCGCGGGCAAATACTCGATTTTACACCCGGGTACGGTGCCGTCGCCTTTGGTGTCGTGGTCGTCTTTACCATGCTTGCCGCTGATAGTATCGATCCAAGACTTATCTGGGACCAAACCCAAAAACAATCAGAAAAAGAGTCAATGAATGAGTGATCAGAACAGTTCTCAAACCTCATACGTGCCTGAAGTTAAGAGGAGCAAGGGTATATCTCCCCTTTGGCTTCTGCCTATTCTCACGATGATATTAGCTGGCTGGCTTGTGATGAAATCCATCCATGATGCAGGACAACGGGTACAAATTTACTTTTCAGATGCAGCAGGATTAGTCGCAGGACGAACAACCATTCGTTATCAAGGCCTCGAAGTCGGTATGGTTCGTGATATCAACTTAACTGCTGATCTTGGCAGCATTTATGTCGATGCCGACATATACCCTGAAGCTACCAAACTACTTAACGATAAAACGCGTTTTTGGCTCGTCAAACCGACCGCGAGTATCTCCGGTGTTTCGGGTCTTGATGCGCTAGTTTCCGGTAACTACATTTCGATTCAACCCGGTAACGGTGAGGAGTTTGAAACCACCTTCCACGCATTAGATTCCGCACCGACAGATTTGCGGGTTACGCAAGGCCTAAATATTCAACTCAAAAGTCGCGATTTAGGTGGCGTCTCTGTGGGCTCTCAGATTGTGTATAAGAAGATCCCTATCGGTGAGGTATATAGCTATCAGTTGGACGAAGATGCAAAGTCAGTGACCATAAGAGCGAACATACAAACTCAATATCAACACATTATCAATAGTCGCAGTCGTTTTTGGAATGTTAGCGGCATCGGGGCCAACATCGGCTTTGACGGTGTCGATGTGCGTATGGAAAGTATGAGTGCCTTGCTGGGCGGTGCCATTGCCGTTGACTCTCCTGACGATGGTGAACCAGTAGAAGAAAACACGCAATTTCGTCTTTACAAGGACTTAAAAACCGCGGGTCGAGGCATTGCTGTTAAAATCGCATTGCCGGATGATAACAACATTAGCAGCGCTGGTGCGCCTATTATGTACAGAGGCATTGAAGTCGGCCAAGTGACAGACTTAAGCCTCTCTGACGGTAGAGAAGTGATATTAGCATCAGCGGCTATTCAACCCGCATTTAGCGATATGCTCACCACAGGTACTCGCTTTGTTCTTGAGGAAGCAAAAGTGTCGCTCTCTGGAGTCGAAAATATATCGAACTTGGTTCGGGGTAACTTCCTTACCATTGTTCCTGGTGAGGGTGAGCGTTCTCGTCAGTTTACTGCGATTCGTAAAAACGTATTTAACCAACAACAGCAAAAGTCGATCGCCATTCGACTCGTTTCTGACAACTCATTTGGTCTCGATAGCGGTGCCAATATACTTTACAAAGGCGTAGTAGTCGGTTCTGTTATCAAAGTTGGACTGACAGACAGTGAAAAGCAGACTCAAGATGAAGTCTTTCTCGATGTATTAATTGATCAGGAATATAAGCACCTGATTAAATCCAACAACCGCTTTTACGTTACTGGCAGCGCTTCTGCAACCTTAACGGAATCTGGATTGAGTGTCACCGTTCCACCAGCGAAACAACTATTAACCGGATCAATCAGCTTTGTGAGTGAAGGTGCGAACGAAATACAAAAAGAATATCAGCTGTTCCAAAACGAATCGTTAGCAGCATTGGCCCATTACAACCTAAGTGGATCCAAAACGTTAACCTTGTTTGCGCCCGAACTCCCCCCTATTTCAAAGGGCAGCCCTCTACTCTATCGTAACCTTCCAGTTGGCAGTGTGGCAGATTTTCGTTTAGTCGATGGTGGCGTAGTGATTCAAGTCAGCATCGAAAATCGTTTTTCTCACCTGCTCACAGGACAAACGGTATTTTGGAATCGCTCGGGTATAGAGATAGATGCAT
This sequence comes from Vibrio mytili, assembly GCF_000830505.1. Lineage (GTDB taxonomy): Bacteria > Pseudomonadota > Gammaproteobacteria > Enterobacterales > Vibrionaceae > Vibrio > Vibrio mytili. Next base: position 31,402 of record NZ_JXOK01000007.1, read on the forward strand.
CGCTTGCAGGTATTAGCGTCAAAGCAAACCCACTGAAGTCCCTGATCCAAGGTGGCATCGCGTTTGATTCAGTTCCAGGTATCGACAATAAAATCGGTGATCGCTGGAAGCTTTACGCCGATCAAAACCAAGCGAGAAAATTCGGACGCGTTATTTCACTGCTCACTGATGGCTCTCAAGTCGTCACTAAAGGTATGCCTATCGAATATCAGGGCGTCAAAGTCGGTGAAGTGACGCTCGTGGTACCCAACTTTCAACGTAGCTTAGTAGAAGTGACCGCACGTATCTTACCGGAGTATGTCGATGATATTGCGGTCGAAGGATCGCATTTTTGGCTAACTGAACCAGAGATAGGACTTGGTGGGGTCAAAAACTTAGCCGCATTAGTTTCTAAGTCGATCAGTGTTGTACCGGGTACGAAAGGCCGTCGTAAATTCAACTTTAAGCTAGAGAACGGTTTCCATCGCGTTCCAGGGGTAATGTTCACACTTCAGAGCGAACATAGAGGGTCTGTACAAGTCGGTACACCGATTCTTTACCGCCAAATGGAAGTGGGACAAGTGACAGACGTGAGCTTAGGGGAATTTTCTGACCGAGTCGTCACGACCATCAAAATCAAACCAGAGTTTGCTTATCTTGTCCGGCAAAATAGCGTCTTTTGGAATGTGTCAGGTGTCGATGTATCCATTGGCCTAACCGGAGCAAATATCAAAGCAGGCACAATTGATAGCCTCGTACGTGGTGGCATTGCTTTCTCCACTCCAGAGCAAACCGAGTTACCGCCAAAAGCGAAGCGCGGCCACTCTTTTTACTTATATCCTAAAGCCGAGGATGAATGGGTACAGTGGCGCACTCCGATTCCCAAGCCATAACGCGAAATACTTAACGTCAACAACCTGTTTATTCACTACCTAATAAAGAGCAGTCACGCTGCTCTTTTTGTTTGCCTATTCGTTTCTTACCTACTTTCGTATACTATTCGCAACAACGCATGCAACTCGCATCAAATTGTATTTTCGCAACAGATATCGTGACGAGGCTTCACTTTGCACCCTAACGTTTACATCCCAGATGCCTTTCTGGAAAAAATTCAAACTATCCTGCCATCTAATCTCAACATGGAGGACTTTGTCTCTGCATGTCAAAGACCGTTACGTAAAAGTATTCGCGTCAATACGCTTAAAATCAGAGTTGAAGATTTTATTGCAAAAGCATCGGCAAAAGGATGGGCGTTATCTCCCGTACCATGGTGTAAAGAAGGCTTTTGGATCGACGCCGACGAAACGAGCGTTCCATTAGGAAATACCGCCGAGCATATGTCGGGGTTATTCTATATTCAAGAAGCCAGCTCAATGATGCCGGTCTCTGCACTCTTTATGGACGAAGACTCTTTTCACTCCGTTCTCGATACGGCAGCAGCTCCCGGTTCAAAAACAACACAGATTGCCGCATTGATGCAAAATGAAGGTGTTTTAGTTGCCAACGAATATGCCGCCAGCCGGGTCAAAGTTCTGCACGCCAACATAGAGAGATGTGGTGTACGAAACGCTGCGTTAAGTAACTTTGATGGACGTGTCTTTGGCGGATGGCTACCTGAGCAGTTTGATGCGGTACTTTTGGATGCCCCGTGTTCAGGAGAAGGTACGCTTCGTAAAGATGAAGACGCCATGAAAAACTGGAGCCAGCAATCTGTACTTGACATTGCAGAGACACAAAAAGATCTTATCGAAAGCGCATTTCATGCACTAAAACCTGGAGGCGTGCTGGTCTACTCAACCTGTACTCTGAGCACAGAAGAAAACCAACAAGTTTGCCACCATTTAAAAGAGACATTTGGTGACGCGGTAACGTTTGAAAGTTTAGACGGTTTGTTTGATAAGGCGAACGAGTCACTGACTACTGAAGGCTTCTTACATATATTTCCACAAGTCTACGACTGTGAAGGCTTCTTTGTTGCTCGGATACGAAAAGTGATGTCTGTCGATGCTCCGACAGTGAAAAAGCGCATGGGTAAATTCCCCTTCTCTAAAGCGTCAAAAAAAGAATCCATCGATGTTGCAACACAACTTAAATCAGCTTTGGGGATAGATCTTCCTGACGAGTGCACTATTTGGCTGCGAGATAAAGATGTTTGGTTATTCCCGAACGCTCTGGAACCCATGATTGGTGAACTGCGATTCTCCCGAATGGGAATAAAGATCGCAGAAACACATAAAAACGGCTACCGATGGCAACACCAAGTGGCTACTGCTCTCGCTAATGGTTCGGAGGCCAACGTTATAGAATTAACAACCGAAGAAGCACGTGAATGGTATATGGGGCGCGATGTTCGTCCAATGCATATTCCGGAAAACATCAAGCTCGGAAAAGGTGAGGTTTTTGTCAAATACCAAAATACCGTTATCGGCATAGGTAAGTGGGTCAGTAATCGCGTTAAAAATGGTTTACCTAGGGAGTTAGTTCGAGATAAAAACTTATTTTAACCTGTGGTAATACTATAACTAAATGAAAAGCCATCATATTTATGATGGCTTTTTGTTTTGTAGCACGGAAAACGTCTCAGAGCCCTAGCTATCTGGGTTTGCTGTACTAAACTCAAGTAAACTAAGTCGTATTTTGAGACGTTCTTTTACTGGATATTTTCCCCGAAAATAAAAAATAAAGTTTAGCGTAGGCTCCACGGAGCCATTTTCCCCTAGGCCCAAAAAAAGGACGACTTTGGGCCGTTTTTTTTTTGCCTTCTACTTATTATCTTTTCTTTCGGTTTATCTTTTTCTTTCGATGTAGATTAAGTGTTTTGTCTTGCTTATTAAGCCAAACGAATATTAAACCAGACGTATGCCATCTTTTTCAATAATGATTTTACCCTGCTTATATAGACCGCCGATTGTCTTTTTATAGGTACCTTTACTCGTACGAAAGGCATCAAATATCGCATCAGGGTCAGATTTGTCATTGAGAGGCAGGAAGCCGCCTTTCTTTTCCAGTTGCTCAAGAATTTTGCTAGACAAATCGTCCATTTTAGCAATGCCAACTTTTTGCAGCGCTAAATCTATTTTTCCATCTTCTCGGATCTGCTTAATAAAACCTTTCAGTTTTTTACCAATGTACAACTTACCAAATACATCTGATGGAAATATCATGCCCCAGTGTTTGCCGTTCACAATAGCTTTATAGCCAAGCTGGCTGCGCTCCGCAATGATCAAGTCGACTTGCTCGTTTACTTCATAATTTGCAGGCGTCTTATCCAACCATTTGTTGAACTTTGTTGTACCGACAATGCGCCCAGAAGCGTTATCTGTGTAGACATACACTAAGATGGTTTGACCGGCAGAAAAACGCGTTCTCTGTTCACTAAATGGCACTAAAAGGTCTTTTTCCTTAATGCCCCAATTCACGAACGCACCAGTGCTACTCACACCTTCAATTTTCATTAAGCCCCACTCGCCCACTTGGGCAATCGGCTTGTCAATGGTCGCAGCAAGTTGGCTTTCTGAATCGAAGTACAAGAACACGTCGATGTAATCACCAAGCTCAGTCCCCTCAGGAACATACTTATTTGGCAACAAAACGGAACCGTAATCGTCTCCATCCAGAAATACGCCAAAATCAGCCTGTTTAATGACTTCTAAGCTGTTAATTTGACCAATTTTAATCATGGATTTTGTCTCTTTGTAAATTTACTTTGAATTATACCTAAACTAACAAGAAAATCAGAGAGAAAACCACTCTGCTCTGTTATCCTATTTGGGATATCCCCAAATAACCTCAAGATGTTTGGAGCTTTTTTTGGTCACCGTTGATAAGCAAGATTCTATTACATTAAAAATCAGTCACTCGCTAGCAGAGAGTAAGAGTGTCGACCTTGATATTTATTTCTTCGTCCCAGGTGAACTTGGCCTCAACTCCGATATCCTTACTGAGTCAGAGTTTTATTACACTTACATAACTCAACAACGTTCATATTACAGTACAGAAATCATGCTTCCGCTGGTTCATAGTCGACTCGCAAAACGAGGCCATCTATCCAATCAGCAATATCGCGTAAGTTTGAGCTTATTTGCCTATCAATATGTCATTGCCTTAGATAAAGCGGTTGCGAGTTTAAACAAACTTGACCCGAGTTCTGTCACCGAAGACGAAATTGATGAAGTGATCAAACTGACGCTTGCCATTCTAAAACGACTTCGACGATCCATTCCCTACGAAGAAAATTTAAAGCGCTATTACGTGAACATTGACAACTATTTGTCTTGGTACACCGAGCAAAAATTTTTATCACTCATTGCTCATTTGCCGCGCGGTGGTGACTACAGCACGATCAAGTCCCGTTTAATCACCTTGTGTGAAAAGGAACAAGCACACAGAAAATTGAACAAATACAACTCATCAAAAGTTGTTGATAATGTAATTCGCCTGTCGAATAAAATGCGTTTGTTAAGACGCTTAATTGAGCATCCTATTGTGCTGCGGGAGCAAACCATTTCAATGGGAAACAACATCAAGCGCGCAATTAAGGGGATAGCGACTGGCTTGGTGATGGTCGTTGTCACCTCGACCGTAATCTTGGCACGTGACTATCTAGGAGAAATTTCTGCATCGTTTATTATTGCTTTGTCTTTTATTTATGCGCTTCGAGAAATTTTTAAAGACGATTTACGTGATGCAATGTGGCGTTGGATTCGCAAAGGTAAACCGAAATGGCGCAAGAAATACATTGATCCAACTACAAAAAAAGTGGTGGGGCGAAAATTAGAGTGGCTTGATTACAGAACGTTATCAAAGCTACCAGATAAAATTAAAAGCATTCGTAAAAAACGCATCGTTCAACGAGAAGAAACTATCCTTCATTACCACGAAAAAACGGAGATGGCGACCTCGCTTTTCTTAAGCGGATACGAACAAACAAGAGAAAGTCTATACGTCAACTTGAGACCCATTTTCCGATTGATGGATAAAAGCTCAAATCGTGTTTACCACTTACATGAAGGGCAAGTAAGTAAAGAGTCGATAGAAAAACACCATTTAGTTAACGTGATTGTCAAAGAAGACAATCACAAAGACGAGCCAGTATACTATCGATGGAAAGTCGTGATGAATCGTTCAAAAATTGTTTCCATCGAACAGATCCATCTGACCTAGCCACAGTTTCCTTTAACTTTAAGCCGCTTGCTTGGACTCTTGAGTGACTTTTTTTATTGAAAGAGTTAAGTGAAATTCGGCCATAGGTTCATCACCATGCAAAGTTGGGCAAAGCGCGATAATTTTTACATCTCGATTCACGCGCTCTCCCGTTGCCAGTGTGTGATCGAGCATTTGGTCAATGACATCCCCATCCTGACAAACAAAGTGCACATCTGCTTCTGGCCGCTTAAGAAAATCTGCCTTTACTCCTTTAAAAGCAAGTGATATTAACTCGCCCTTTTCTTTTGCTTTACTCATCGCTAAAAAACCACCCGCCACATCCGCACCAATTGCTAATGCGCCAAAATACATACTATTCAAATGATTCTTAGTGCGTTTACGCAGTGGAATTTTTACCTCTACATGCTGGCTATCAATCGCAATAATTCTGGGGCGACAAAGCCAAATTAATGGCACCTTTGTGAAACCAAAGACTTTAAGATACAAGTTTGCGCGTCTTACAGCAGATAACATTCTTTACTCTCCCTTCCGTTTGGCAGATTTTTGATGATGATGTATTCAACGCATCGCCCTACAAATCTCATTAGACCAGTTAATCAACGAAAGCCAGACATGTCAAAGAGATGTTAACGGAATGTAGATCTTAAACAGGTGTTTAGTTTATTTACTTCTTCTTCCATGATCACAACCCCCGGAAGGCCATGGAAAAGCCAACACTTGCTACAATTTTCCCGACAAATTAGGGTTTACGGCCGAAGAATCCAGCGAAGCAGTTTATTCCTGGCCCCAATTCCGTTATCTTTACTGCTTCGTAATAGAGAATAAAGCTACAAGATGCCTATAAAAACAGATGAATTGAGAACCCAACCTATGGGTCCAATGCCTACCCCCGCCGAACTCGGTAGTGCATATCCTATTACCGATGATGTGGCAGAGCGCATCGCGCAATCACGTCGTCAGATTGAAAATATTCTTGCGGGTGACGATGATCGCTTACTCGTCATCGTTGGCCCTTGCTCTGTCCACGATACAGAAGCTGCAATTGATTACGCCAAACGACTGAGTGACATTCAACATCAGTACAAAAACGAATTGTTTATTGTCATGCGAACCTATTTCGAAAAACCTCGCACAGTCGTGGGCTGGAAAGGATTGATCACCGATCCTAACCTTGATGGTTCCTATGCGCTTGAAGCAGGCCTACATAAAGCACGTAAGCTTCTTTTAGACATCAATAAGATAGGACTTGCCACGGCCACAGAGTTTCTAGATATGATTACTGGCCAGTATATTTCTGACCTGATTTCTTGGGGAGCCATTGGCGCTCGCACTACAGAGTCTCAAATTCACCGAGAAATGGCTTCTGCGTTGTCCTGTCCAGTCGGATTTAAAAACGGCACCAATGGCAATGTTAAAATAGCGATAGACGCCATCAGAGCCTCTAAAGCGTCCCACTACTTTTATTCACCAGATAAAAATGGACGCATGACGGTCTACCGTACCAGCGGTAACCCATACGGCCATATCATTTTGCGTGGTGGTGATAACGGTACAAACTTTGATGAGTCTTCGGTTAAACAAGCATGTGACTCGTTGGCTGAATTCGACTTACCACAGCGATTGATTGTGGACTTTAGTCATGCCAACTGCCAAAAACAACATCGAAAGCAAATCGATGTTGCTCGTGATATTTGTGATCAAATTAAGTCTGGTAGTACGCGCATTGCAGGCGTTATGGCGGAAAGCTTCATCCTAGAAGGCAACCAGCCTATGACAGACATTAACAACTTAACCTACGGTCAGTCTATTACTGATCCATGTCTTAGTTGGGACGACACTGTAACGATGCTAGATTTGCTAGCCGATGCAGTTAAAGCGAAATAATAACAACTTCATTAACTGAGGAATCTTCATGCCATCCTTTGATATTGTGTCAGAAATTGATTCGGTGGAACTTCGCAATGCTGTTGATAATGCGAATCGTGAACTGTCGACTCGTTTCGATTTTCGAAATGTAAATGCGAGTTTTGAACTCATAGAAGAAAACGTAAAAGTCGCTGCTGAAGGCGAATTCCAACTTAAGCAAATGCGCGACATCCTACGTGGTCATTTAGCTAAACGTAATATTGATGCCAATGCAATGGAATCCAAAGATCCAGAAGCGACGGGTAGAAACTGGCATCAGAATATTGTTTTCCGCCAAGGCATCGACACACCCACCGCAAAAAAACTGGTTAAGCTAATTAAAGAGGCTAAGTTGAAAGTTCAAGCCTCTATCCAAGGGGATAAGGTCCGCGTGACTGGGAAAAAACGCGATGACTTACAAGCAACAATGGCAGCGATCCGGGAAGCAGAGTTAGGACAGCCATTCCAGTTCAATAACTTCCGTGATTAAGAAGCCTAGTCAGTCAATAAAAATGCCGACGAATTGCTCGTCGGCATTTTTGTATCCACTCATATTTGTGTCCACTCAAGGTAGGTCACTTGGGCCTATCAAATAACAAGATCTTGCCCTTGTAGCAGCATGAACTCGCTGGTGTTATCAGGAATAAAGACACAAACACGCAAATTCTCTTGTTTCGCTTTTGTAAGCATATCCGATAATTGCGCCGCATTAGTAAAGGATTCTCTCTCTGCGTCCCTTCTTACCAGTTCCATAGCGTCGGATTTACACTTTGTTGAGTGCAAGGCTAACTCGGCTTGCTGCATGTAACGTACAGCCTTAATCGGCAACATTTCGAGATCTTTACCAACATGAATCCAAGTACAACTGCCCTTTTCATCCAGTGGACTCGCCATTGTAGCTTTATAGATGGTTTCTAAATCTCTATTGTCCCGGGCATTCTCTACCAACGGGTTCGCAAAAAACGCTTCCCAGAACTTACGGCGTAAGTCGACACTGGGTAAGTCAGCCTTAATTGAATTGCGCTTGGAATTGGCAAAGTCTGCCATTAGTCCCATATTTTGGGGCAAAATGGCTTCTAATTTTTCTCGAATATTTCGAATCAAGACAGGTGAAGCACCGCCACTTGAAATTGCGATTTGAATACGACCACGATTTATCATCGATGGGGTAATAAAATCACAATATGGTTTGTCATCGACGACGTTGACCAAAATCCCAAGTTCTTTCGCATCTTTATACACTTGATGATTTAAGTCAGGATTATCGGTGGTTGCCCATACTTGAATGAAGCGCTTTGTGACAATGTCACTTGAATAGAAGCGCTGTATCCATTCAACTTGGTGCTCTTCGGCCATTTTGGCTAAGTAATCCACTAACGTTGGAGACACAATGGTTACATCTGCCCCAGCCTTCAGTAATGCTTCAACTTTACGGCTTGCAACCTCCCCACCACCAACGATGAGCACAGGTTTATTAATTAAATCTAAGAACAGAGGAAAATATCGCATTTCGATCCATGATTACTTTGATGAACTATTGATTCCATGCTACCAAAAATGGGGCATGATCATCATCCCATTTCGACATTAGATATAATTTTTGTTCGAATTTCGCCGCAACTCAGCAGACCACTCTAAATTGTTGTTTTATTAGTAGGTTTTTATCCTTTCATTTCACCACATTTTATGTGGTTTATTCTGGTGCACCATATCGATCACCAGTTGCACTATTTACAAACAATTAACATTTCGTCATTCTAAGAGTCAAGGTATGCAGGACGCTACCTTAAAAACTTGATTTAAATTATATAATTGCGAATTCACAGATTCTTTCCTACGCTTAAGTCGTTGCTTTGTTGAACAGCGTTTCACCATAAATCAACCACGTAGGACAACAACACAAATAACTAGGACACACATTGTTCAGGTCGTCTCCTGATTTAACATGGATCATACAGGAAGGATACAAATGGCAAACAAACTAACAGTTCTTGCTTCCATCGTAGCGGCTTCTACTGCATGATGGCTACCTCAGCGCAAGCTGCAGACACTACTCTAGACAAAGTGACAAAACAGGGTTTTTTAAGCTGTGGCGTCAGTACAGGTCTACCTGGCTTCTCAAACCCGAACTCTAAAGGTGAATGGGAAGGCATAGATGTAGAGTATTGCCAAGCATTAGCAGCAGCGGTTCTTGGGGATAAAACCAAAGTTAAGTACGTACCATTGACTGCGAAAGAACGCTTCACTGCGCTGCAATCTGGCGAAATTGATGTTCTCTCTCGCAACACGACTTGGACGCTACACCGTGATACAGCACTTGGACTTAACTTCGTAGGTGTCAACTACTACGATGGTCAAGGCTTTATGGTGAAAAAAGAACTTGGCCTGACTAGCGCCAAAGAACTTGATGGCGCCTCTGTATGTGTTCAGTCGGGTACGACAACAGAGCTTAACCTAGCAGACTACTTCCGTAATAACGGCATGTCTTATAAACCTGTGGTATTTGATACCGCGGCACAAACTTCTAAAGGATTCGATTCTGGTCGTTGTGATGTGCTAACTACAGACCAATCCGGTCTATACGCATTGCGTTTAAACTTAGCTGATCCTTCCTCTGCTCAAGTCCTTCCCGAAATCATCTCTAAAGAGCCTCTAGGCCCCGTAGTTCGCCAAGGTGACGATCAATGGTTCAACATCGCCAAATGGACGCTTTCAGCGATGGTGAACGCGGAAGAATACGGTATTACATCTAAAAATGCGGATGAGATGTTGAAATCTACCGATCCAAACATCAAACGTATCCTGGGTGTCGATGGACCTAAAGGCAAAGGTCTAGGCATTCGTGACGATTGGGGCTATCAAATCGTCAAACAAGTCGGTAACTACGGAGAAAGTTTTGAGAGAACCGTTGGTAAGGGCTCTCCTCTAGACATCTCTCGTGGTGTTAATGCACTTTGGAATGCAGGCGGCTTCATGTACGCGCCACCAATCCGATAAAAATGAGCTGATCAGGGCGGTGTTTGCCGCCCTTTTTTGATCGTAGCCTGAATGAGTAAGGAACACTCATTAAGTCGGCCTGAAGCTTGTTAATCATCATCTATCAGTGTGCATACAGCTGAAGTCGGATGTGCAATAAGAGCGTCATGAAGACTGCAGGAGATTTTCTTATTCATACAAATGGTATTTATAACTAAGGTTTGAGGTTATCGCTGTATGAAACCGACGAAAGATGCATCGCCAAGTACGATGTCCAAACCAAGTGGAAATAAAAGCCTGATCTATAACCCAGCTTTTCGTTCCGCTATTTTCCAGATCATTGCCATAGCAGCACTGGTACTTTTCTTTTACACAATTGTTAACAACGCTCTAAATAATCTAGACGCACGAGGCATAGCAACAGGTTTTGGCTTTTTAAACCAAGAAGCTGGCTTTGGTATAGGGCTAACATTAATCGACTACAATGAAACCTACTCTTACGGTAGAACTTTTATCGTTGGTCTTCTCAACACTGCTCTCGTCTCCTTTCTAGGAATTATCTTTGCAACAGTGATTGGTTTCACCATGGGGATTGCTCGTCTCTCTACTAACTGGTTAGTGAGCCGCTTTGCCGCTGTCTATATTGAAACTTTTCGAAATATCCCACTTTTGCTTCAAATTTTCTTTTGGTATTTTGCGGTACTTCAGGCATTACCGTCCCCGCGACAAAGTATCAGCCTAGGTGAAGCTGTATTCCTAAATGTCAGAGGACTGTTTTTTCCTGCTCCTGTGATGGAAGACGGCAGTGGCATCGTAGTAGCAGCTTTCGTGATCGGCGTTATTGCAACCATCATCATTTCAATATGGGCGAAAAACAAGCAGCGCTTGACCGGTCAACAAACTCCGATGGGTCGTATAGCACTTGGCTTAATCATCGTCCTCCCTGTGGTTGTATACCTCCTAGCTGGAATGCCAATTTCTCTTAATTTTCCCGAACTGAAAGGTTTAACTTCAGAGGTGGCATCAGCATTATTCCTGAGCTGGCTGCGTTACTTATTGCACTGAGTGTTTACACCGCGTCCTTTATTGCTGAAATTGTTCGCTCGGGCATTAACGCCGTTAACCATGGGCAAACCGAAGCCGCGATGTCACTCGGCATTTCTCGCTCAAAAACACTGAAGCTGGTTGTCATTCCGCAAGCTTTACGAATCATTATTCCGCCTTTGACCAGTCAATATTTAAACTTGACGAAAAACTCTTCGTTAGCGATGGCGATTGGTTACCCTGACTTAGTTTCAGTCTTTGCGGGCACCACGCTTAACCAGACAGGGCAAGCGATCGAAATTATCGCAATGACGATGGGCGTTTACTTAACGCTAAGCCTCGTCACATCGGCGTTAATGAACTTGTATAACCGTAAAGTGGCATTGGTGGAGAGATAATATGAGCATACATCAGTTTCAGCCTGATCTCCCGCCTCCGTCGAATACGGTTGGTGTGGTTGGTTGGATGCGTAAAAACCTATTCAATGGTCCAGTCAATTCCGTCCTAACGATTGTTCTAGCGTATTTTGCGATTACCGCGCTTTGGAACATCGCCGACTGGGCGTTTATAAAGGCGGATTGGATCGGCACCACACGCGACGACTGCACCCGAGAAGGCGCATGTTGGGTTTTTATTAGTGTTCGCTGGGAGCAGTTCATGTATGGCTTTTATCCTGAAGCCGAACTGTGGCGCCCTCGCCTGTTTTACATCACACTTGCTATCATTACCGCGCTACTGGCGTACGAAAAAACACCGAAACGCGTTTGGTTATGGCTGTTTTTTGTCAATGTTTACCCATTTCTAATCGCTGCATTACTTTACGGTGGCGTTTTTGGGCTTGAAGTCGTCGATACGCACAAATGGGGTGGCTTACTAGTTACATTGATTATCGCACTCGTTGGTATCGTTGTGTCACTACCTATCGGTGTGGCGCTAGCGTTAGGTCGACGTTCTGAGATGCCGATTATTCGCAGTATGTGTACGGTCTACATCGAGGTATGGCGTGGTGTTCCATTGATCACCGTTTTGTTCATGGCCTCAGTAATGCTACCTCTGTTTATGTCAGAAGGTTCAGATACCGATAAATTGGTTCGCGCCCTGATCGGTGTTGTCATGTTTGCTTCAGCTTATATGGCAGAAGTCATTCGTGGCGGTCTACAAGCGATTCCCAAAGGGCAATATGAAGCAGCTGATGCGCTTGGATTAAGTTACTGGAAAAAGACCGGACTTATCATTTTGCCACAGGCGCTTAAAATCACTATTCCCTCTATCGTGAACACCTTTATCGGTCTATTTAAAGACACCAGTTTGGTACTCATCATTGGTATGTTTGACGTGTTAGGTATCGGACAAGCCGCAAACACCGACCCTGAATGGCTTGGTTTTGCAACGGAAAGTTATGTATTTGTCGCGTTAGTGTTCTGGGTATTTTGTTTTGGCATGTCGCGCTATTCGATATGGCTAGAAAATAAACTTCATACCGGTCACAAACGATAACTCATCAAGATCAAGGACGTATTATGACGCAACAACAAGACTACATGATCCAACTTAAGGATATGAACAAATGGTATGGTGAGTTTCACGTACTGAAAAACATCAATCTAGACGTTAAAAAAGGCGAAAAGATCGTTATCTGCGGACCTTCTGGTTCGGGAAAATCGACTATGATTCGCTGTATTAACCGGTTGGAAGAGCATCAAGCTGGGCAAATTTACGTTTCAGGTAACGAGCTGACCGAAGACTTAAAAAACATCGAGCCGTTCGCCGAGAAGTCGGTATGTGTTTCCAGCACTTCAACCTGTTCCCGCACTTGACAGTATTGGAGAACTGTACGCTTGCGCCAATATGGGTGAAAAAAATGCCCAAGGATGAAGCAGAAGCAATTGCAATGAAGTACTTAGAGCGCGTTAAAATCCCAGATCAAGCTGATAAGTACCCTGGCCAATTGTCTGGTGGTCAGCAGCAGCGTGTTGCTATTGCTCGCTCATTATGTATGAACCCGAAAGTAATGCTGTTTGACGAACCAACATCAGCACTCGATCCAGAAATGGTACGTGAAGTGTTGGATGTTATGGTGGAACTTGCTGAAGAAGGTATGACCATGCTTTGTGTTACGCATGAGATGGGCTTTGCCAAAGAAGTAGCGGACCGAGTGATCTTTATGGACGCAGGGGAAATTATCGAAGAAAATAATCCTGTCGATTTCTTCGAGAATCCGCAATCTGATCGCACAAAGAACTTCCTCGCTCAGATTTTACATCATTAAGTCTTTGTTTTAAGGTGTGAATATATAAGCACTGACCGCGATCGCGTCAGTGCTTTTTGGTACATGGCAAACGCAGTTGTTACACTATGCGAGACAGTAATATTGTGTTACAAGTTCCCGCATACATAACGCCTTATTTCCATTATTATTTTGTCATGGCAATACATGGTTAGGGCTTGATTTTTTGAACTTTCAACCCCATAAATGTACATATAAAGAAAGAAAGTCTCATATCGAGGAAGATTATGAATAGTCCAATGTTTACCCGCACTTCAACACAAGAAAGTGCTCTACAGACAAACAAAGTATTGCGTAATACTTACGCACTGCTTTCAATGACACTGCTATGGTCTGCTTTAGTTGCTGGTGTCTCCATGGCATTCAACTTGCCGCGACCAGGTATTATCATCATGTTGGTTGGTTTCTATGGTCTACTTTTCTTGACTGAGAAAAACCGTAACAACAGTCTAGGTTTGGTGTTTACCTTCCTGTTTACTGGTTTCCTTGGTTACACAATCGGCCCAATCCTGAATATGTACATAGGCGCAGGTATGGGTGATGTGGTACTGACCGCTCTGGGTGGTACTGCCCTATCGTTTATGGCGGCATCAGCTACGCGCTTACAACAAAACGTGACCTATCGATGATGGGTGGACTGATGTTGTCTCTATTTGTTGTGCTGGTGGTTGGTATGATTGCAAGCATCTTCATTCAATCAACAATCCTGCATCTAGCAATGAGCAGCTTGTTTATCGTGTTCTCAACCATGGCTATTCTGATGACAACACAAGGCATCATTCGTGGTGGTGAAACAAACTACATCTCTGCAACGATTACTCTGTACGTATCAATCTACAACATCTTCATCAGCCTACTAAGCATTTTAGGCATCATGAACGACGACTAATCGATACGTATTAAATGAAACTCCAAAAAGCCCGAAGCTTCAGAAGCTTCGGGCTTTTCTTTTCACTGGCGTTAAGGTTGTAGAACTCGCTACTTTGTCGCCATCAATGAATTAACCTTTTATATTTATGCACCTTTAAAAATACTCGCCCGGGAATATTCCCAACAAACCGCATACAAATTCAGATATGTGAATATGCTCATCCTGCCCGACTTATTCGTCGGTTTGTCCTTAAGTGCCTGTACGATTTCGCTCCGCTTAAAAGGTAGAGTTCATTAATTTGTTGAGAAGAACTATATGAGTGAGATAACCTATAGGCTTCAAAGAACAGTAACGGATAGAACAACATGTTCGTTTATAACGGCAAAGAAATTGAGACTGATGCTCAAGGGTACTTACTAGACCATACACAATGGGAAGAAGGTATGATTGAGTTGTTGGCAGAAGAAGAAGGCATAGAATTAACTGAGGCACATTTAGAGGTGGTGCACTTTGTAAGAGACTTTTACGAAGAATTCAACACCTCTCCCGCAGTACGTATGCTGGTAAAAGCAATGGAAAAGGCACATGGGCCAGAAAAGGGTAACAGCAAGTACCTATTTAAGCTATTTAAGAAAGGTCCAGCGAAACAAGCAACCAAACTCGCAGGACTACCAAAACCCGCTAAGTGCTTATAGCGCTATAATATTTTGAACCCGCGGAAAGGCTTATAAGAGGCACTTTCTTTACTGACGCTTTCTACTGTTGCTGTCCGCGGTCCCTGTTCGAGCCACTCGGAAAACTCAGCAATTTGCGCTTCCGTACCGCATGCCATCACCTCTACATCACCGTTGTTTAAATTCTTCGCATAGCCAGTCAATCCCAATGTCATACCTTGGTGTGAGGTTTGATAACGAAACCCCACACCTTGAACTAAACCTTTAACGATAAATCTTTCACACTTTAAGTTCATGTTTGTGCCGCTTCCATTCATTGAGTGTTATATTCGATACGTCTATTCACTTCACTAATAATAGTGGTTTTTATTAGGTTGTTATAATTATGAAAGAAATCCCATTTCGTTGGATTGATAAATATCTCATTCACTTAAAAATTCAAGAAAAGTTTTACTTACTCTTTATCCTACCATTGCTCACTCTCTCAATACTTACGCTAGTATTCAACGATGCAGCTAACACGATGTTCTCCAACGTCAAACAAGAGCAGCTTGTATTGATGAAAGACCTTATCGAGGCCGGTAACTTGTCTCAAGCACAAGTGATGGGTATTCTCGCGGACTCGACAACGATAACGCTAGGCGACGGCCCTAACGCTATACCCGTACTCGATGGCGCGTACAGCCTCACTGCAAACAATAACCAAACTTTATGGTCTGCGCTTTCTAGCATTCAAATCGGCATTATTGCAGTGAGTGTGTTGGTATTTGCTCTTGGTGTTTACTACATCATGACCTTCATCGGCGGCGCGATGTTCACCATGAACAAGGCACTCAACACATTAGCGAGTGGCGACTTGACTGCTCGTATGAATTTCTTCCCGGTACGAGATGAGTTCAGTGAAATCGCGATTACAATTGATAAAGTGGCAGAACGAGAGCAAAAGCAAGTTCTATCGATACAAGAATCCGTCGCGTTAATGCAGCAAATCAGCTCTGACCTAAATCAGTCCATTGTTCAGAGCTCTACGATTTCAAATACGCAGCAAGAGCACCTAAACTCACTAGCAAGTGCGACAGAACAAATGGCTTCAACGATTCGTGAAGTCGCCACCTTAGCTCACGACTCAAGCACACAAACAGATGATGCGCGTAATGTGGCACAATCGGGACAACTCAAAGTTGAAAATACACTTCACTCAATATCCAACTTATCTAGTGAAATACAATCTGCCTCTAAAGCGGTGGAAGATCTTGATGCAAATGCCGCAAAAATAGATGATGTCGTTACGACGATAAATGCTATCTCCGAGCAAACTAACCTACTCGCTCTCAATGCGGCAATAGAAGCCGCACGTGCAGGTGAGCAAGGCAGAGGCTTTGCAGTTGTTGCCGATGAAGTACGCGCTCTAGCGGGCCGGACTCAGCAAGCCACTGTAGAAATTCAGAACATGATTGAATCCCTTCAGCGCAACAGCCAATCACTGACACAAATCATGGGAGTGACGGTTTCTAATGCGAATAAAGGCCATACTTTAATGGATGAAGTTAATCAAGAAATCGGCTCTCTCGCGGATAAAAACCAAACCATTTCTGACAGCAGTATGCAAATTGCTACAGCCGCGGAAGAACAGGGTGTCGTCGCAGACAACATTGCGTCGAGCGTGGAAGAAATTCGAATCCAGGCAAACAGCGTTAATGATATGATCAACACCACGTCCCAAAATATCGATCAGCTACGTAAGCAAAGTGATTCCATGGAGTCATTACTTATTGGCTTGAAAGCTTAGGTGTAGTGAACCTTTCGGAGGTTCCTTTTTGTTCGAGATAATCACTTTAAAGGGTCACTTCGGTGGCCCTTTTCCTTTGCAACATTCCTTCTAAACCCATTCATTATTGCTTTTGCTGGCGACATCCCGGACAATACGCCCCTTTCAAAATTCAACAAGAGCTAAAGAAATGACAGCTGCTATCTATTTGGTAAAAGGTCGTGAGAAATCGGTTAAGCGTAAGCACCCATGGATTTTCTCTCGAGGCATCAACAACGTTGAGGGTGATCCCGCACTTGGCGAAACCGTTGATGTATTCACTCACGACGGTAAATGGTTAGCAAAAGCGGCATACTCACCGGAATCTCAAATTCGTGCTCGTATTTGGAGCTTTGAAAAAGAAGACATCAACAAGGCGTTTTTCGTTAAACGTTTTAAAGACGCACAGCTTCTGCGTGAAGATGTGATTGAACGCGATGGCCTAACAGGTTACCGATTAATCGCAGCTGAGTCTGACGGTTTACCTGGCATCACAATCGACCGCTACCAAAACTTCTTTGTTTGTCAGTTGTTAAGTGCAGGTGCAGAATACAATAAACAGGCAATCGTAGACGCGCTTGTTGAGTGTTTCCCTGAATGCAATATTTACGAACGTTCTGACGTTGCGGTCCGTAAAAAAGAAGGTTTGAAAGAAACGACAGGCGTTTTACATGGTGAAGAGCCACCAAAATCTGTGGTCATCGAAGAGAACGGCGTGAAAATCAGTGTTGATATCGTTGGTGGCCATAAAACCGGTTTCTACCTAGACCAGCGCGACAGCCGTCAGCAGTCCATGAAATATGTCAAAGATAAAGAAGTCCTAAACTGTTTCTCTTACACTGGTGGTTTTGGCCTCTATGCTCTTAAAGGCGGCGCAAAACGCGTGATTAACGCGGACGTTTCTCAGCCTGCTCTGGACACGGCTAAATTTAACGCTGAATTGAACGAGTTTGATATTTCCAAGAAGCGCGCTGTTTTCCTAAACGCAGACGTGTTTAAGTTGCTGCGTGAGTACCGCGATCAAGGCACTAAATTTGATGTGGTGATTATGGACCCGCCAAAATTTGCCGAAAGCAAAGCGCAACTTAACGGTGCATGCAGAGGCTATAAGGATATCAACATGCTAGCACTCCAGATTATAAAATCAGGGGGCACGTTATTAACTTATTCTTGTTCTGGGTTAATGGACTTAGCGTTATTTCAGAAGATTATTGCAGACGCGGCTATTGATGCAGGTCGGACGGTTAAGTTTGTTGAACGATTTGAACAGGCTGCTGACCACCCTGTAGACACAGCATACCCAGAAGGTTTTTACCTAAAAGGCTTTGCGTGTAAGGTTCTTTAAAACCTAACGTTACGTTGAGAATAATAAAAAACGGAGCGTATTTTCGCTCCGTTTTTTATTATATGCCTACCTCAAGCCATTACTCTCTGAGCTGCTCTAAATTACTCATCAAGCTACTTGCAATATCAGCAGCAGACGCACCATCAAAGTTAATGTCCAACTGTTGACCACTTTTACTAATCGTTAATGTTGAATGCCCTACTGCTTCGGTTACCGACAAGCTTATATCATTAACTTGACCGGAGAAGTCACCAGACTCAAAATCTTCGATAAGTGTCGATATATCAGTACCAGATACATCGTCAAACAGATCTCTGAACTCAAGTTTGTCCCCTTCTGACGCATTAAAGTCCGTCACTGAGTCCACTGCGGACGCCATTTGAGTCCAAACAAAAACGTCACCATCGCCTCCACCAGTCAAGATATCGTTACCTAACCCCCCCACAATGATATCTTCACCAGTATCTCCAGAAATAATATCGTTCCCTTCACCACCGAGTAATATGTCGGCGCTTGCTGTCCCGTTAAGAACATCATCACCATCACTGCCAACCCCTAGGGGGCTGCCTGCGCTGGCGGTCACTGAAACAGTAAGCGCACCTATATCAAAATCACCATTTGACGACTCAGTTCGATAAGAAATTCGTGCACTATCGCCATCATCGAGACTATTGGAAGGGATGAATACAATCTGGTTATCTACGATCAGAACCTGACCTTGCTCGGGATCGACCACCGCATCTGCAAGTACTAATGACTCACCACTCCCTTCATTCGTATCGTTCGCTAATACGTCAACAAGAATAGGCGTTCTTTCAGGCGTAGAGGCGCTATCGTCAACAGCCTGTACAGAATTTGGTTTGAGATCAAAGACCACTGTTTCTGCAACCTGATCGCCATCAGTGTCGGTTAACACATAGTCAAAATCAAACTGAGTTGCTGTTGTGATAGAAGAGGCAAAGAATGTATATTCACCAGTCATCATATCAATGACTACCGAATTTTTATCATCGATGACAAACGTTACACGTTTTTCCAAGTCATCGACTAATGTCGTTACACTGGTAGTATTTGAGGCATCATCTACGGTAATCGTCGTACCATCAAATGTAATGGTAATGCCACTAGAATCACCATAGTTCACCGACGCCACATAACCGCCGTCTGCGCCAAATAGTGATGAACCAGCTCCAACAATATCAGAACCCAACACGCCGGATATTGGAGTAACAATTGATTGAATCAATATCGCTGGCAAGGTGCTAATATCGGCCACAACCACTGGATCTATTTGTTTTCCGACTTCTCGGTTCGCATCGTAAGCAATGGGATCCAAATACTCAGTCGGTACCCCTGTACCGATACCGTACGCCAGTGCAGTTACATCATGCTTTTCGAGCTGTGATTCCCAAGTACTTTGTTCTGATGAGTTAACCTGTCCTGAGCTTGGATTAGGTGCGCCATCAGACAAGAAATAACTGACATTATTACCATTCTCAATAATCTCAGAACTACCCCAAATGGCATCGTCACCCGCCAAACGTACAGCATCATCGTAATCAGTGTTGCCACTAGCATTAAGGCCATTAATCAGTGCAATAGCTTGGTCGATATCCATCCATATCGACGTTGAATCATTAGGTAATGTATTATCTGCCAACGCACCGTTTGCTGTAAGTATATTGGCATCGCTATTAAAGAGTGTTATTTGCGCTTTGGTTTCGCCTAATAATTGGTATTCCAGCAGCAAAGCAATCGCTGCACTTTTAAGCACATCTAATCGCGAGGTTGCAACGTTTTGATAAGAACCCGTAACAGAATCTCGATCCATTGATCCTGATACGTCCAGTATAAGTTGTACGTTTGTTCCAACCGTTTGCGTGGCGTTCACATTTTCAATGACGGACTCTGCGACAGGTGAGTCATCTTCAATTGAAACGGTTGCCGTTGCTGTTGCCGTCACACCTAATTCATTCGACGCGATAACGGGTACATCAAGCTCAATCACATCCTCACCACCACTGTCAGGATGATCCACCTTACCCAGTAATTCGGTGGTTATATGTCCTAGATCATCCACTGATACCGTTATGATTGGCTGGCCGTTTGCAGAACCTGTAAGCGTTTTGTCGTTGTTAGACAATACCCAGTCTAAGTTATCTTGATTACTTGAGAGAAGTGTCGTCGGTAAACCTAATGTCACGGTCTCAGTCGTTGCACTCAAAGTCAGAGTATTACTATCACTGTCAGAATTGGTTGTATCGGTAAAACCCGCTAATGCGCTACTATCGACATTCGCACCTGTTAAGCCTTCTTCAGACACACTCAATGTGACGCCAGAGATACTCGGCGGAATGGCTGGCGTAACAGCAAAAGACCCAGAAACACTGTCCCCATCAGCGTCTGTCACAGTATACTCAAAGTCAATATCTCCATCGCCGATAGGATCACTTAGCGGTTCATACTGAATGAACTCCCACCTTCCTGTACTTGGCGTAAATTGTACTTCGAAAGCAGTGCCATCATCGGTAGAGCCGACCAAACGGTTAGGGTTCTGTGGATCTACATAAACAGTAATATCGGAACCATCTGCTGTCTTCAAACCTGACTCAGCCCCCGTCAACATCGTTGTTCCTGGTCCATCCGCACCGTAGTTAGAGGTAATTATTCCTTCTGCAGACGCAATTGGTATACCACCATCAGAGCCAATGAAGGTAATTGATTTAACGGTAAAATCACTATTATCTTCGATATCAGGCGTATTACCATTGCCAGTAGCTTCTAAAACGATTTTATCAAATCCACCTTCCTGAACGGAAAAGTTTGCCGCAAAATCACCGCTTTGAGCGTCTGAAGTGAAAGCTTGCTGTGCAATCAATACACCGTCACGGTAGAAAGACGCTAACCCTTCTTCCAGCTCACCACCGAACATTTTGGCAAATTCAATTTCAGCGCCAAACGCGACTTTATCTCCCAAGTCAATAATGAGCTTTTCGGACACACCTTGCTCATTTGCAAAGCGATAATCGACTTCGTTAGGTAAAGCAAAGCCATTATTACCCGCGCTGTTCACTCCGATACCTTCCGCTGTTTGGTTAACTTGAGCGGAACCCAACATTGTCGATTCATCTGACAGGAACCCTTCAGCTGTAACCACAATGTCACCAAAAGTTTTGCTCAGGGAATCAGAGCTATTTCCGGAAAAGTTGACTTGTCCGATTAACACGTCAGGAGTATTTAAGCCTGTCACTTCAACCGCTTGTGTATTGTTTGCAACTGTTGGGCTATCATCTTCAACGACAATATTAAGTTTTTCAGTTGTGGTTGTTTGACCATCGCTGACTGAAATATCCAGATCGAAGTCGATAATATCTTCAACATCGTTAACTGGATGATCAAGAGGCTCAAACAGTGTAAAGGTATAGTCCCAAGAACCTTGTCCGGAGGCGGCAGGCTCGGAGAGTACAACAGTTGCAACAACAGCCAGGCTTGCAGTCGAAGCTGTCAATGTTTGAGTGCTACTATTCCATACCCAAGATACTACCTCACCACCCGAGGTAAGTGAGTTTGGCCCACTCAAAACAACAGAAACATTTGTCGTATCCGGATCCGCAATAGTAAATGAACCTGCAAAGGTTGTTGAGTTTGTTGTATCAGCGGACTGAGGCGTCTGTGGATTATCATCAGGATTCGCAAAAGGAAGTCCCTCTTCCGAAACCGTTGCGTCCGTGATATTAGAAATTGATGGGGGAGCATCATCGTCGATGATA
>NZ_JXOK01000008.1 GCF_000830505.1 Vibrio mytili
GCATTATTTTTCCAGTTGTTCGATTAACTCCCCACAACTGTTAAAAAAGTATTCGCATGATGTGCTCACCATTTTGGTAGAGTACTCTGCTTTGGGCTGAGAATTTTTATCAAAGCTATGCTTGAAGTTTAAGGAATGGTAATACAACGAATCCATGTAGACTTCAGCTGGAGCATGTTGCTTTGACCTAATATTATGTCTTGCCGTATGTTCGATATCCATTAGTTGAGCAAAAGGAACACCCAAGCTATTTAGAGACACATGATTATTTGACTCAGAGATATGAAGAAGAGAGTCATTGTAATAAGAGTTTTGACCTTGAGTAATTACGGAGTAAGTTGGTAATCCAATACAATCCTGATAGATCTTTGAAATTTTTTCGGCAAGATAAATGAATACTTCTGGTTCATATGTGTAAGAAATGTCGTTATTAAATGCACCCACACTCCAATTACTTTTTAATAGCAAACTATCTGCAAAGGAAATAAACGATATCGAAGGATACTCAGAAGCAATTTGGTCAATTCTGTCCCGTAGTTCAGCCAACATTTCAGTTGAGAGCTTATCTTCTTCTAGATATTTTTTTACGCCAATCGCATCAATCATTGAAAAAACGGAGAACGATCGTGCATGAAGCTATCAAGCCACTCCCCTTTAACAAAAATCCTTGGTTTCTCATCACATGCTTGACAACCTACACAAGAAACAAATTGCTCTCGAGGTAAAATTATAGAAACCTCATGGAATCGGTCCGATATATTAACGTACCAAGAGAGTTCAATACTATTATCCAAAGCCTTACGAGCAGCTGCGTAGCTAACATAACCAACGTTCTCGTATGGATTATTTTTATAGTCTGTCAAGAAACGAGTCATCATACTCTCATAGTCACTCATGTACTTTTGGTCGACGAGATACAAATCTCGATCTAAAGGTACATTTTCGAACTCATATCTTTCAAAATCTTCATGCTCGAACATCACAACTCCTAATTAATAATGCTAACGCTTTCTATACGGCTTAGCGCCGCTTTTCAGCTACGCCTTGCGCCTTCTTTCGTTCTAACTCTGTTATAGATACTAGCACTTATGTATATGAAATAATGACAATTTAACATTAATCTGTGTATTGACAGTAAGAACTATGCCGCAAAAATCAGCTTAATTCGTGATAGCGCCCCAAACCAAAAGAACTGTATACTTAAACAGTATTATTGGTGATGCCCAATATTCCGCTCTTTCCTTACCGTTTCGCTGAAAAAAAACGGCCCTATTCCGGACCGTTTGTATTCTAGAGATTTGCTAACTAACCATCACAAGTTTGGGCCTGTTGACGGGCTATGAGGTTGGTTGTTCTTCAATTGTGTCATGCCTTGATACATGCGGATAAACCACACCAAGATAGCCAGTGCCGCGAACAACATCCCTATCCATGGGATAACGTAGGCGATGGAATCCAGCATTGTGCTCTTCACCCAATAGTCGCTCACCCCAACTAAAACCCCGTTGGATGTTGCAACCGTGACGATCAAAACCACAAAGAACGTCAGGTACAAGAAGAACGTACGGATTAGCCCATAGTAATGGGATATGACCACTTCGCTGTCTTCACCTTTATCCAAACGATAGCCAGCATAAACAATGGCGATAACGCCTGAGATCAAAAACGTAAACGGGGTAAAGCAACTTAGGATATACGCAACCCAAATCCCGTTATGATGTTTGTTCATTCGGTTTCGCTCCTTTGTTCTGGGGTGTTGATGTCCCCGCTTCGCCCATCGCTTCTTTTGACTTCACTTCTTCGTACCAAAGGTCGTGGTGTTCTTTCGCCCATGTTTCGTCGACTTCACCGGTCACCATACCTTCCAACGCACCTTCCATGCCGAATAGGCCAATGTAGATGTGGAAAATAAAGCCACAGATAAGAATCAGTGCCGAAATACCGTGAACGAGGTTGGAAAGCTCCATATCGCGTCGAGTTTGGTCAAAGATTGGGAAGTCTAAAATCAGGCCACTGGCCGCAGCAATTAAGCCAAAGAAAATTAAAAGCCAGTAGATCGCTTTTTCACCGCCGTTCGAGAACCCCGCGGATGGGTGTGTGCCTTTGTGCTTGCCCATCATGCCACCCATTTTCATGAACCAACGGACGTCAGTCATGTTAGGGATGGATTTACGCCACCATTTTAAAAGCACCAAGATCAATAAGACGAAGAACAACGGCCCCATGTAGTTGTGGTACTGTTTTGCCAGCATGACGATAAAGCCCCAAAACTCAGTGGGCACGTACGGCTTAAGAAAGTGCTTACCGTAGACCAACATGAGTCCGCTAAACGCCAGCGTTAAAAATGTAAACGCCATGCTCCAGTGCAACGCGCGATCTAAACGGGTCCAACGTAGTAGTTTTCTTCCGGTACGCGGTTTACTTAGCATTAAAGGGCCGACAAAGATGTACGCCATAACAACAATGGCGATACTACCAAAGATGGCAATGGCGCCTGCTGGTGACATCCATTTTTCTTTTAGGATGTACCACGTCCCACCTGGCGTACTAATTAACACGCCATGCTCTGCGCCCTGTGACGTCGTATAGCCTTCTTGCCCCTCTCTCACTTGACGCCAATAGTCAGCACCTGCAAGTTGTGTCATTTCTTGCTGTGCAACATCAGACGACGCCGCTTGTGCTGACGCTGGTATGGCAAAAGTGAGCAGCAATGTTGCCATGAGTGACAACATTGCCAGAGACGCACGTTTCAAAATGTTTAACATGAGTCTCTCCTTACCTAGCTTTTGGTTGCGTCGTAAGAAAGATCGTTTCCGTCTGTCCAGCCTGCGTTTTTCGCGCCACGTTCAACGACACGCTGGCGGAAAACATCAGACACTTTATTAGCGTCACCAGCTAACAGTGCTTTTGTTGAACACAACTCTGCACACATCGGCAGTTTGCCTTCTGCGATACGGTTTGCACCGTATTTTAGACGCTCTTCCTCAGAGCCAGCTTCGGTTTCTGGGCCGCCTGCACAGAAAGTACATTTGTCCATCTTACCGCGCTCACCAAATGCTTCTTGTTTTGGGAACTGCGGCGCGCCAAACGGACACGCAAACAGACAGTAACCACAACCGATACACAGGTCTTTATTGTGCAGTACAATGCCATCTTCGGTGTGCTCAAAACAGTCTGCCGGACAAACCGCCATACAAGGTGCATCGGTACAATGCATACACGCGACTGAAATCGAGTTTTCACCCGCTTCGCCATCATTCAATGTTACGACTCGGCGGCGCTGAATACCCCACTCAAGTGCGTCATCATTTTCGTTCTTACATGCTGTGACACAACCGTTACATTCGATACAGCGTTTGGTGTCACATAGGAATTTCATTCGTGCCATGGTTAGACTCCTTACGCTTTACGAATGTTACATAGGGTGACTTTGGTTTCCTGCATTAACGTAACAGGGTCATAACCATACGTGGTCGCCGTGTTCGCAGATTCACCGCTAATATAAGGCTGAGTACCTTCAGGGTATTTAGGACGAAGATCTTCACCTTCAAATTCGCCACCAAAGTGGAACGGAATAAAGGCTAAACCTGGTTTAACACGACGCGTTACCATCGCTTTCACTTTAATACGCCCTTTTTCTGCACCTTCGACCCAAACATCGTCACCATCTCTGAAACCGAGATCGTTCGCGTCTTTCGGGTTCACCTCTACAAACATCTCTTGCTGTAGTTCAGCCAGCCATGGGTTTGAACGTGTTTCGTCACCGCCGCCTTCGTATTCAACTAAGCGTCCAGAGGTCAGAACAATTGGGTACTCCCCTGATTTGTCTTGATCTTGGATAGATTTGTACAACGTTGGAACACGGAAGATCGCTTCTTTATCTTCCCAAGTTGGATAATCCGTGACAAGGTCACGTCTTGGTGTGTAAAGCGGTTCTCGGTGGAGCGGAACGCGGTCTGGGAATGTCCATACAATAGCGCGTGCTTTCGCGTTACCAAATGGGATACAACCGTGCTTGATCGCGACGCGCTGAATACCACCAGACAGATCGGTTTTCCAGTTTTTGCCTTCTGCTGCGGCTTTCTCTTCCGCGGTTAGGTCATCCCACCAACCAAGTTGTTTTAGTAGCTTGTCTGTAAATTCTGGATAGCCGTCTTTGATCTCACTGCCCTTGGAGTAACTGTCTTCTGCGAGCAGGTTTTTACCTTCAAACTCAACGCCAAAACGCGTACGGAAGTTACCGCCGCCTTCTGCAACCGTTTTCGACGTATCGTAAAGAATGTGCGTACCTGGGTGCCCCATTTCTGGCGTTCCCCAACATGGCCAAGGTAGACCGTAAGTTTCACCGTTGATTGGTCCGCCTTCGGCTTCAAGCGTGGTTTTGTGGAACGTATGCCAGTTTTGCTGGTGCGCTTTCAGACGTTCAGGACTTTGACCTGTGTAACCAATGGTCCACATGCCTTTGTTGAATTCACGGGTAAGGTCTTCAATCAGCGGCTGGTTGTTTTCGACACGAATGTTTTTAAACAGCACGTCGTCAAAGCCAAGCTTTTTCGACAATAGGTACATGATTTCGTGGTCAGGTTTTGACTCAAAGAGAGGGGCAACCACTTGGTCACGCCACTGTAAAGAGCGGTTTGAGGCGGTAACACTACCGTAAGTTTCAAACTGAGTAGTTGCAGGAAGCAGATAAACGCCATCGGTACGATCGTTCATGACCGCGGCAACCGTTGGGTATGGGTCAACGATAACCATCATGTCCAACTTCTGCATCGCTTTTTTCATTTCGACGCCACGAGTTTGCGAGTTTACCGCATGACCCCAATAGAACATCGCGCGGATATTTTCACGTTGTCGAATGTTATCTTTGTTTTCTAATACACCATCAATCCAACGAGATACCGGAATACCTGCACTGTGCATTGGTTTTTGGCCGCTGTATTCATTGTCATCGAAACGTGCTTTTACCCACTCGAAGTCGACGTTCCAGACTTTGGACCAATGACGCCATGCCCCTTCAGACAACCCATAGTAGCCTGGCAGTGTATCTGACAGCACCCCAAGGTCGGTTGCACCTTGTACGTTATCGTGACCACGGAAAATGTTTGCACCACCACCAGATTTACCGATGTTACCG
This sequence comes from Vibrio mytili, assembly GCF_000830505.1. Lineage (GTDB taxonomy): Bacteria > Pseudomonadota > Gammaproteobacteria > Enterobacterales > Vibrionaceae > Vibrio > Vibrio mytili. The sequence continues at coordinate 5,138 of NZ_JXOK01000008.1, forward strand.
AGTGCAAGTTCAAGCACACAGTATGCGCGTGTATTGTTGTTACCTGTGGTGTGCTGCGTGCCGCCCATACACCAGACGATGCAACCAGGACGATTTTCCGCAAGCAGTTTCGCTGTGTGGTAGACGTCTTTCTCTGCTACACCGGTAACACGCTCAACTTCGCTTGGTGTCCAATTGGCAACTTCCGCCCGAATTTCATCCATACCAAATACACGTTGACGGATAAACTCTTTATCTTCCCATTGGTTTTCGAAGATGTGCCATAACACACCCCAAATAAAGGCGACGTCAGAGCCGGGACGAAGCGACACGTAATGATCAGATTTTGCCGCCGTGCGAGTACGACGAGGATCGGCAACCACGATCTTACAGTTGTTCTTTTCTTTGGCGATTAAGATATGCTGCATGGCGACAGGGTGCGCCTCTGCAGGGTTAGAACCAATGAACAGCATCGACTTACAGTTGTGCATATCGTTAAAAGAGTTGGTCATCGCTCCGTAGCCCCACGTGTTTGCTACGCCAGCTACCGTTGTTGAGTGACAAATACGGGCTTGATGGTCAACGTTATTTGTCCCCCAAAGCGATGCCATTTTTCGGAATAAGTACGCTTGCTCATTGCTGTGTTTCGCACTTCCTAAGAAGTACACAGAATCAGGCCCCGACTCTTCGCGAATGTCTAAAACTTTGTTCCCAATTTCTTCTATCGCTTGTTCCCAAGACAATTTTTTCCATTTGCCGTTTTCAAGCTTCATTGGGTATTTAAGACGTCGTTCACCATGCCCGTGTTCACGCAAGGCCGCACCTTTCGCGCAATGTCCACCAGCATTAAATGGGTGATCGAATGCAGGCTCCTGCCCAGTCCAAACGCCATTTTGAACCTCAGCGTAGATACCACAACCGACAGAACAGTGAGAACAGATCGTGCGCTTGATTTCCGTTTTAGCATCTGGGTCAACGGTTTTAGCTTGCGCTTTTTTCATCATGCCCGGCGCGAATAAACTAGCCCCGACGACAGCACCACCAGCAGCAAATGAGGTGTTCTTAATAAAAGCACGGCGTGATACGCCTAGTTGATTGGTTTCTTTGCTCACACTATCGGAGCGTTTAACGAGTTTCATCGGTTATCTCCTATAGTGTGTCGTAGTAATCACGAATGTGTTGCGTTTCACGGTAGCCTTTGGTTTTTACTTCATTTTCTGAAGGCTCGACCTTTTCTGACGCAGCCGCAGCTTTGGTCGTTCCCGCGACAACTGCTCCAGCAACGGCAGCGCTCGTTATGCCTTTGAGGATATCCCTACGGCTTTTGTTAATCTCATTGTTATCTTTCATCATTGCTTCCTTACCTGTCGGTAGACTTTCGGAGGCTGATGCCTCTCTATCGATATGACTCATCTTGATCACTCGTAATCGGTGACGTTTTTCACATCAATTTTTAATTTTGCTTTACTGCTTTTGGTGTTCTCACTAAAGCGCACTTGTTCCAAGGTTAAAAACGCCTGACACAGCTGAGATACTGGCTTATAAAAGTTTGCACTCTCTGCGTTTTCAAGCTGACGCGTAAAGCGGTTAAACCATGGCGCGATGTGCTTGTTAAACACTACTTGTTGAAGTTCTTCATCTTCATTGGTGAGCATTGCCATGACTTCACATAAAGCTGAAATATGATCTTCCGGCTCTTTAACATTCTCTTCTCGCTCAATGCCAAGTAGCTCAAGATCATGGCGGATCTCAGCAAGAGGCTTTTCCATCATTGAACCGGTAAGATGCCAAGAGGCAAACGGCACCACTTCACCACGACCAATTCCTATGAAAAGGTCTTGATATTCGTCTTCGAGATCTTCACGGCTTGTACTGTTTGCAGCTTGTTGAAGTGAAAGCCAAGCTTGTTGCATCGCACTTTGAGAGGATTCAACTTCCAGTGATTTCAGAAACTCGATCACCTCTGCTGAAGGCGCACTACGAAAAAGTGCTGACAAAATTAGGTATATTTCAGTTCTCAGTGTTTGCTCTTGTTCTTGGTGGTTGTCCACAGCGAACTCCTAATACTTGAGTTGTTTCATTGGATCTTCAGCCATGGATTCAAACATATCCACGACCCGGCAATCTTCACACATGGCAATACGGTTAATTGCGGCCTCATCTGTGAAGTGAGAGTGTCCACGAAGTTTGTTTTGCAGCATGTCGATCATCGACTGCGGAGCAAATGGCTTGTGACAACGAAGACATTCAGCGGCCTTTTCTTCATGAATGACCACCGGTTTTTGACGTGCCTCTTTGTCCCAATTCATTCTTGGAACCAGTGTTAATACATTCTCTGGGCATGCTTTGTCGCATAATCCACACTGAACACAATCTTGCTCAACAAATTTAAGTGATGGCGATTGACCATCAGTATGTAGCGCACGAGTCGGACAAACCGCTACACAGCTCATACACAAGGTACAGCCGTTGCTATCACAAGACACACTGCCATACGGAGCATTAACAGGAAGGTTGACCACGGTTTCTGTTGAACGAGATTCCGCAAGTGCATCTAGCGCCGTAAACAGACGCTGACGTTTATTTCCTTCTAAGTCCCCTAGCGCTATACCAAATGAATCAGTACACAGCGTTGGCATGCCTTCACGAAGCGATTCAAGATAAAGAATATCAACCGTTTCTTTTGCTATATCCAGTTGTTGAAGGAGTTCTTGGGCTATCCCCACTTCACTGTTGAGTACACGAATAATGGTTTCTGGCATGAATCGCGAGGCGGCGAATAGTACCTGTGTCGCGCCATTCACTAGCGCAGCAAACCACGTATCAATCCCCACGGAAGGGAGCTCTTCAACAACGATGGGAATCACGTTATCTGGTAATGCTTTAAGGGCCATTACGTTATACGTTTCATGGCGTGAACTGCAGATAAGAACGACTGGGTCAGTTCCCCCGGCGCTGCGATAGTTTGCTAGCGTACGCTCAATGAATTTTTGCGTATCTTGAGGCTCAGGGAGTGCATAGTGAATGGCTTCGGTAGGACATGCGGTAGCACAGGTTCCCACGCCTTGACACAGATATGGGTTGATCTCGATTCGATGTCCTGTCTTGTCACTGCCTTCACTCGACAATGCACCGGCTGGACAAGCATCGACACAACGTTCACAGCCTTTCACACCTCGAGAGCTGTGCGCACATAAATCGGTATCTAAACGGAAGAATTTTGGCTTATCAAATGTCCCCATGAGCGTCGGAATTTCTTCCAGTGCTTCAGCTAGTTTGGGATAGCCGCGTCCTACCGGATAATAACCAGGCACCGGGACTTCCTCAGACATACAGCTGCTGAGACAAAGATCGAGAACGATATCAAAGCAATCGTGATTGATCGCTACTTTGGCCAAGTTATTGCTGGTGCCTTTGTTTTCTATGATAACTTCAAAGGTTCCGAGAAAACCCGAGATCTGGACAGAGTTCGCGTAGTAAAGCTCAGGATAGGTGCCCTTTTCACCATCAGTCGAAAGCAGAGTCAGGCTGTTCATTTGTGATAACTGTGTGACCGCACTTTCGATGATCGCTGTAGGGCCGACGATCAGTGTATGCCCCCCACTTTCATAACTGACTGTAGGTGGGATCAAATTAGTCAGTTCGACAGTATTTTCGAAGGCATAAAGCCTCGCTTTCCCGTTACTAGAAGTTGCTTGTTGTAATAGTTGCTTCAGCATTGCTCATTCCATTTATGTATATGGATTATGGTGTTTTCCATCTTTCAGTGTAGTTAGCCGCGGAGATTCTGCCGATTAACTGACAAGTGTTGTAACGCAGTTAACCCATGTTTCACACCAGGTACACGATTGTCATTTTCAATTAGACGAATATTAAGCAACTTATAGCAAGCGCTGTGCCAAATAAATATTTCCTATATTTCAATAATTTATAAAGAACCAACTCTTTTAGTAAGGACAAAAAAACCGAGTGAGACATTTTGTCCCGCTCGGTTCGTTTGGTGTTCAGTCAAAATGTACCTACTTTTTATGTGGTATATTTTGTCCTAATTCATTCGTTTGGTTTAAATCCTCCACATGAAGGTCTGACAGAGAAGCGGTATCTGAACCCGAAACCTCTTGATCTGCATGTTCTCTTGATGATGTATTCATCTCAGCATGGATGCCGTCATCTTCGGACGCATTGTGGGTGGTTTCGTGAGTGTCGACGTCATGAATGTCCGTTTTGTCGGCGTTCAATGATGGCGGAATTTCTTGGTTATTCTCTGCTACCCGTTCTTCTTGGTGAGCATGCGCTTGACCAGCGTCTTCTTCAAGCTCGGGGTCTGTTTCGTCTCTAACCCAATCTCTTAGCGTATCAGCAACCTCTTTTGATAACGACGTTAAGTTACTGTAGTCGTCATCGTAATCATCCAAACCATCGCGGACGTTAAACTCTTCCGAAAGAAACAATTTACGCAGTGCCGCTTTCTTTACGCTTTCTGACGCTTCTGAAACCAACAGCGCTGCAATGCTCGGTTCTTCTTCGTCACTGTTCTCCGGTTGCGATGTCGAGAGCGTCGTTTCGTTTGAAGATAAAGTTTCGTCTCCCGATAGAGCCACCTCCGCTGATGATAACGCAACGTTATACTCCGCATTGGAAGGCTCGTCAGTCGAACGCTCAGAGCTTAAGGTTGATGCCTCATCAGACTGCAAATCTTGAGTCTCATTTTGCTCAATAACGTTAGGCACAGCGGAAGGAGTAGCATCAACATTCTGCACATAGTTTGCGTCAGAACGCGTTGACTCTTCTAACTTTCGTTTTGACCAACGGCTTAAAAAGCTAGTTGCCATTCGCTCTACCTGCTCCGTTTCGCTTCTTACGTTTGACTTCTAGCAACTCACCATGACGACCTATAAACGCTTCCATCCATGCTTGTACCGCAAGTGGCATCGCATTCGACAATACGAGATTATCGCTATCCATGTAACGAGCGGCAACCGACTGAGAAGCAGTGATAAGTTGAATAGTCGGTTGTTCACCCGAGTCTAGGTTATCCATGACAAGAAAGAGTTTAGGTTGACGCGAGCTTAAGTTGAAGCGGTAGTCTGTGCGCTCATCTTTATACAGTTGCAACAAGCAAATACGTTTGTTCTCTTTTGATGGTGTTAAATCAAATCCAGTCAATTGCCATTGAGTTGTTACCCAGATGCTTGTGCTGATTTCATGTTCAACAAGCTCTATACCAAGAGGCCACGAATCTTCCGTCTTCTCGTAAATATGATCGATATTATTAGACATAACTCACCAGTTTTTTGTTTTGTAATACAGAGATAAGTATTGACTCCATCATGCAAGGCCTGATTACCTGTAACATTAAGCATTAAGCATTAACTAAAGCAATAACCGAGCCAGTCATATTGGATTCTATACTCTATTATGTTTAAGTTAAGTTGCTGAGTTAACAAACCTCAAACTGATAGTTGTGTCATTATTGCGATATTGACGTTATTGGTTGGTATTTTGTTCATCGTAGGTATTGATGCTGTTAAACGCTATGTTGGAATAAGATTTGCTTTTGAGTTCTGTTTAGTACTTATTTCTGTTGCTTATTGAATTTAGAAAAAACGTACCATCGAAAAACATTGAACTGGGACAACCCCTACCTCCCTCACCCATTAGGAAAAGACTGTGGTAAAACCAAATATAATTAAAACCAGTGACAATCCCCTGCAAACCATGGAAGTCGAGGTGTATGACGAGTATGGCGAAAAATTAGTAAAACAAGTTGCCTGCGAACGACCTCTCACGGTGATGTTAAACTGGAAAGAAGTCGTAACACTGATGACGCTGGGTTCGCGCCCTGAAGCATTGGTGTTGGGCTATTTGAAAAACCAAAGCTTCTTATCTGATCCAGAAGCGATAGAATCGGTCATCATTGATTGGGAAACCAGTACAGCTGCTGTCATCACTGCAGAAAACACCGAGCATTTGGAAGGGGCGTTAAAAAAGAAAACCGTTACCTCTGGCTGTGGTCAAGGCACGATGTACGGCAACGTTATGAAAAGTCTTGAGAACTATCAAGTTCCTCAAGTTCAGTTTAAACAGTCCGAGATTTATGCTGCTTTAGAAGCATTAACCCATTATAACGACACATACAAAAAAGCAGGCGCGGTACACGGATGCGCGGTTTGCCAGGGGAACCAAGTTGTTTCGTTCGTTGAGGATGTGGGCCGACACAACGCCGTTGATACCCTAGCCGGTGAGATGTGGCTCAACCAACAAAGTGGCGAAGATAAAATCTTTTATACCACGGGAAGACTGACATCTGAAATGGTCATCAAAGTCGCGCAAATGGGCATACCTGTGCTGCTTTCCCGTTCTGGCGTGACGCAAATGGGCCTCGATTTGGCGAAACAGTTTGGTATTACCACGATTGCACGGGCAAAAGGATTGCGCTTTCTCGTATTTACTGGCGCGGACAATATTGACTTTGATGTGAAAGGCGAACGTTAAATATTTATTAATTTATTGTAATTCTATTGATTGGTGTAAACTAATAGATAACCTCGGTGAATGTTTCTTCGGAACGATGGGTATCACTGTGGTTGACTGCTTAAATTCACAAAGGATGTGAACTATGGAAAATGACCAGTTGTGGAATTTTTTGCTAACGCCAAGTGGCATCATGCTCTCGATGGTAATTACATTCGGTGTCGTTGGGATCTATGCTTACTTAGTCGGTCAATTCAGAGAATAGATAGATGGACTATCAATTAAAAAAAAGACCTCAATATCGAGGTCTTTTCTGTTTCGTATCAAACGCGAGTTACTTGAGTATCAGTGCTTTACTATTCAACACCACGTGATTTAAGAAACTCAGAATACGTGCCTTTAAAGTCCGTGATTTGACCGTCACGAATTTCAAGAATACGTGTTGCCAACGAGTCAACGAATACACGGTCATGCGAGACGAAGAACAACGTGCCTTTGTACTGCTCTAGTGCCGTATTTAGTGACTCGATGGATTCCATATCCATGTGGTTAGTCGGTTCATCCATGAGCAGCATATTTGGTTTATGCATCATGATCTTACCTAGTAACATACGACCTTGTTCGCCACCAGATAGTACTTTGACTGACTTTTTAATATCGTCCTGACCAAATAGCATACGACCTAGGAAACTACGAACTACTTGCTCGTCGTCGCCTTCTTGGCGCCACTGTCCCATCCAGTCAGTTAAGTTCAGGTCTTCTGCGAAATCGTGGGCGTGATCTTGCGCATAGTAACCAATGTTTGAATTCTCAGACCACTTGTACGAACCCGTACGAGGTTCTAAAACACCCGCTAATGTGTTCAACAGTGTTGTTTTACCCACACCGTTTTCGCCGATGATCGCAACACGTTCACCCACTTCAAAAATGGCGTCAAAGTTTGCGAACAGATCGTTTTCAAAACCTTGGCTTAGGTTTTCAACAATAAGCGCATTACGGAATAGCTCTTTAGACTGTTCAAAGCGAATGAATGGGTTTTGACGGCTAGACGCTTTAACTTCATCCAACTTGATTTTGTCGATTTGCTTCGCACGAGATGTCGCTTGTTTTGCTTTCGATGCGTTTGCAGAGAAACGCGCAACGAACGTTTGCAGTTCAGCGATTTGTGCTTTCTTCTTCGCGTTGTCATTGAGTAGACGTTCACGAGCTTGAGAAGCCGCTGTCATGTACTCGTCGTAGTTGCCTGGGTAAACGCGTAGCTCACCGTAATCCAAGTCAGCCATGTGCGTACATACTGAGTTTAGGAAGTGACGGTCGTGCGAGATGATGATCATAGTGCAGTTACGCGCGTTTAGCGTGTCTTCCAACCAACGGATCGTGTCCATATCCAAGTTGTTGGTTGGTTCGTCAAGAAGCATGACATCTGGGTCTGCGAATAGAACCTGCGCTAGAAGCACACGAAGTTTCCAACCCGGTGCGACTTCACTCATTAGACCGAAATGCTGCTCCATTGGGATACCAACTGCAAGAAGAAGCTCACCCGCTTTCGCTTCGGCCATGTAACCGTCCATTTCCGCGAACTGAACTTCTAAGTCAGCCACTTTCATGCCGTCTTCTTCGCTCATTTCAGCAAGTGAATAGATGCGGTCACGGTCTTGCTTCACTTCCCACAGTTCTTTGTGGCCCATGATAACCGTATCAATAACCGTGAACTCTTCGTATGCGAACTGATCCTGGTTCAGCTTAGCAACGCGTTCATTCGGGTCATAACTCACGTTACCACTGGTTTGTTCTAATTCACCACTAAGGATTTTCATGAAGGTTGATTTACCACAACCATTTGCCCCAATTAAGCCGTAACGGTTACCTTCGCCGAACTTAACTGAGATGTTTTCGAAAAGCGGCTTAGCGCCGAATTGTTGAGTAATATTCGCTGTGGAGATCAAAACCTATACCTTAGCAATTTGAGTGTATTTATAAAAACTGCGCAACGGTACTGGTTACAGCCTTACACTGCAAGTGTTGTTTTGATGAATGAGCAACAAAACTTTCCCTATAGCATCTCACCATCAGCGTTTCATGTATAAGACTGACGCGTTGAATAACCAAATATTGACACGCTTTATACTCTCGAGCCTATAGCCTTGCCGTTCAACAGTGGTGTTTGACGCAGCTTAAGCTCACTTATTGCCCCAGACCCACTATACTAACTCTAACTTTCTAAGTTCTAAGAGAAAACTATGCATTTCATGGTTCGAATTTTCACGCTAATCGCACTTGTTGTTTCCTGCTCATCTCACGCTGAGTGGAAGTATGATTTTAAAGCAGAGCCCGCGGCCTCACTTGTGGTTCAATCCATCGCTCAGGAAGTCGATAAACTGCCAGATCCTTTGTTCATGACGGAGAATGACAAGCGCAAAGTAAACCAGTTGCTTAATGCGGTGATGAACGAGCAGCGTAAACAAACCCTGGTGTTTGAATCACACCTCAAGGCCTACCACAGCACTGGGAAAGACGATGAGTGGTTTGATACCCAATCAAGTTACCTTACGCTTAAGAGTTTGGGTCAGAGTAAAGAACGATTGTTACTCTTAACGGATTCCGCTACTCGCGACAAACTAACCGGGTTTGGGCCTTATGGTGTGACTCAGTTTAAGCAAGAGTGGCGACAAACAGAGTTAAACGTCCAGTACTCCATATATTTTCAGATCCGTTCTTTCCAATCGTTAGTTAACGAAATCCTCATCTCACCGGTTCCCGTCGTGTGGGCTGGTATAAAAGTGCTGTTTATCTACTTCGGGTTGATTTGGTGGCTGGCAAACAGTAAACGTATTATTAATCTGTTTCGCGAAACTCAGTTAGACGATGTCACCAGTCCGCCAATCTGGATTCGATTGATCTGGTACGTTAGCCGCGCACATCGGGCCATCGCTTGGCTTATCGCTATCACCTTATCACTGCGCGTGCTTTCTGAGATTCAGAGCTTGCAGCATTTAGCGATTTTGGAAATATTAACCTGGTGGGTACTGGGCGGATCAATTGTGATCAGCTTTTTGCTCGAATTTACCTACCGAAACAGCCGCAGCTCAACGCCAGAAGTCATCGCGCTACGCTTATCAACCATTCGTCGCTACGTTTGGAGTGCGATTGTCGCGGGGGTAATTCTGCAAATTTCTATACGTACACTCGGCAAAGGGACTATTTATTCGTGGATTTACACCACGTTGTTCTTCTGGTTTGTGTTAGTCACTATCTCAGTTCTCCGCTTGTGGCGGACAAAAGTCTTTGATGTTGCAGAGAGTCTTTCCGATCGCCCGGTTTGGGTAAACTGGGCAATTCGCCGTAAAGACACCATGCTGTTAAGTATTGTCGGTACTGCAATTTCAGCCGTTTGGCTTATGCTAACCAGTTTTCAACACCGGATTGTCGCGATGTTGTCTGGCTACACCATGTTTAGCCAGGCGTTGGCCTATCTGTTTCGAATCGAAGTTGCCAAGCAAACGGGCAACAATGTCGATGACGTCAACCTAGTACGTATACGGGGCGATCAGACCTTCGACTATATTTTACCGGGTAGTGAGGAGAGTAAATTGGTCGAGTATGCGACAGAAGAACTCAAAGTACTTTCCAACTACCTATTAACCGACAGTCCTGCGGTTTGTGTAATTTCTGGTGAGCGTGGTATCGGCACAACCACGTTCTTGCGTACGATATTAAGCAAAGTAAAGAATGCTCAGCCGATCTACATCAACTGCCCTTACTCAGGTTACAGCGACCTATTACAACAACTCGCGTTAGCGTTTGGTTTAGAACAAGATGCCACAGAGATTCAAGTTCTTGCGTACTTGCGTAAAAGCGACACGTCGTATTTCATTGCTGTCGATAACGCACAGCGCCTAGTAAAACCAATGGTTGGTGGCTTAAGTGGCTTGATTAAAATCACCAACTTACTTCGACGGTCCAAAAAAAATCACCGTGTGCTGTTAGCCATAGAGAAAGCCAGTTGGCGATTCGTCGACCGAGCACGCGGTGAGCGACTGTTGTTTGACTGGGTAGCCTTTATGCCTCGCTGGAGCGAGAAACAGCTTAGTGCCCTGTTTGATACTCGTATTAACCAGAGCATGCCACACCCTGTTACGTTCGATGGTCTCAAAGTACCGAAACAGTGGGATCAAGAAGACACCACCGAAGAAGAACGTGCCAAACTCGGCTTTTATCGCATACTTTGGCACTACTCAGATGGCAACCCTACCGTTGCGTTGCGCTTTTTCCGTCTTTCACTGCATCAACATAAAGAGACCCAACAAGTGGTTGTGCGCTTGTTTCATGCCCCGCAATCGCAAGAGCTTGAAAAAATGCCAAAACCTATGTTGGCGGTGTTGCGTTCGATTGTGCAACTGGAAGCGGCCTCACCTGAAGAACTGTCCGAGTGTACTCAACTGAGTATTGCAGAAGTGATTGGCACGCTGCGCTATTTCCAAAGCCGAGGATTCATTGAATGGCGTGAGGAAAAAGCACGTGTGTCCGATCACTGGTTCCGACATATAACCAATGTCCTAGACCGCCAACATCTATTGGTGAAATAACAGTTATTTTCGAAATAACTATGAATTGTAAAAAAAACAATGAATTGCGAAAAAACGATGAATTGCAACAGAACAATAACTTTCGAAAGAATGATGATGAGTGAAAGTAGAATGATTAAACCGTTTAGCCTATTGGCCTTTTCACTATTTTGTGGCTCTGCTGTATTTAGTGGTTCCACTTTAGCGTCGGAAGATATCGCTAATGTGGAAAACATTCAGCAAATTGCCAGCCTGATCCGCTGGAGTGGCGTGTTCTTCTCCATAATTGTGATTGCTTGTACTTGGTTATTGCTCAAGTTCATGAATTCTATGGTCGACAGTATCGGCAGCCAATTTGTCCAGTACCGAATGCTGTTGCAAAAGCTGCAATCCTTCTTACAGTTTTTCATCTATTTAACCGCTGGCTCTGTTGTATTTATGATGAGTTTTCGAATCAACGATCAAATTCTCGCTTTGATCGGTGGTACGTTAGCGGTATCGGTAGGTTTCGCGCTTAAGGATTTGGCGGCGTCGTTTATTGCTGGGATGACGGTTATGGTTGACCGACCGTTTCAAGTGGGTGACCGCGTCACGTTTGAAGGCAATTACGGTGATATTATTGCGATAGGTTTACGCTCTGTACGCATGAGAACGTTAACCGACGATATTATTACTATTCCGAACAACAAGTTCTTAAGTGAAGTTGTCGTCAGCGGAAACTACGGTGCATTGGATATGCAGGTTGTCATTCCCTTTTATGTCGGAATGAACGAAGACATTACGTTGGCCCGCGATTTGATTCAAGAAGCAGCGTCTTCAAGCCGCTATATCCACTTGCCGAAGCCTGTGACAGTGTTGGTTAAGCAAACCATTACCGACAACTATCTGGCAATTCAGTTAACGTGTAAAGCGTACGTGGTTGATACGTCTTACGAGAAGTTGTTTGAAACGGACATTACCCTTCGTGTCATGAAAGAGTTTAAGAAGAACGGCATTCACCCGCCCAAAATTGCGGTGCACACGGGGTAACTAGACAAAACACAAAAACAATCCTAAACCAAAGAACAAAGGTCAGCACAGTGGTGCTGACCTTTTTTGTTTAAACAATATATTAGGTTTATTACGCGATGTTCATGACGTCCAATATCAATTCAGCTTTCTTGGGTAGGTAAATGCTAAAGGTACTTCCCTTACCCCACTCAGATTCCACTTTTAACTCACCGCCCGTTTGGCTCAAAATGCTCTGCGATACGGAAAGTCCAAGTCCGGTGCCGTTACGCTTGGTCGTATAGAATGGTGAGAAGATACGGTTTAAGTTTTCTGGTTTAATGCCACACCCTTGGTCGGTCACGTGAATCACCGCTCCTTTGACGTCGCCAGACTCTAGCCAATCCTCACTCGTTACGGTCAGTTTGCCTTTCCCACCCATCGCATGAATCGCATTCATTTGCAGGTTAACCAAAATTTGCAGTAAATGATGTCGGTTTACTTCGACTGAAGATTGGGCTTTTAAATCTGTGACAAACTCAACATCGCGTTTTTTTGTACCGGTTTTTACTAGCGTGATGCTTTCGTCGACAATCGGGTTCACATGTTGCCACGTGATCTCATCTTGTATGCCACCTTGGCGACTGTATTGCAGCAAACTCTTGGTGATACATCGAATACGATCTATTTGAGTATGTATGGCATCTAGCTCCTCTTGAATGCATTTAGCGTCATCGCCAAGTTCAAATTGAATCAATTCCACATTGCCTAATATCACAGCAGTAGGATTGTTGATCTCGTGAGCGATACCTGCGGTAAGTTCCCCTAACGCAGCCAGTTTTTCATGCACCACCAATTTATCCCGTGTTTGATGAAGAAGGTGGATGTGGAGTTCGAGCTGTTCCGTTTTTTCGCGCAGACTTGCCGTACGTGTTTGCACTTTATGTTCAAGCTGAGCGGCAGCATTTTTTAGCTCAATTTTTCGTTCTTGCAGAGCATCAAGCATATTGTCGAACTGCTTCGCCAATTGTGCGAGTTCGTGGTCTTGGTTTAATCCCAGCTCACCAATTCGTTTTTCTTTACCCAATTGAACCAGCTTCACCACCCTGTGTATCTGCTCTATGGGTTTGAACAAGTCGCGAGAGCCTCGATAGACCAATGCACTGGATACGAGCAATAACAACAAGGTAATCACGCTTATTTCAGCAATATTGGTCATATAAACTTTAACGAATGGCCATATCAAATAACCGGTATAGAGCATGCCAATCACGTTGTTGTGCTGATCTCTTAACGGCTGATATGCCGTGATGTACCAATCGTTGTAAACGTAAGCACGATCGACCCAATGTTTTCCATCTTTTAGTACGTGTTCTGATACTACTGAGCTGACTTTGGTACCAACCGCCCGCCCTTGTGTATCATGGTCATTTAAAGGCACGTTGGTACTTACCCGCAGATCGTCAAGGAATACGGTGATGGTCCCAACAGGTCTTAACTGGTCACTGTTATCAGGATAAATAAGATCGCGAAGTTGATCGACCAAAACCGTACTGTTGTTGAGTAGTAAACCACCATCGAGGAATCCGATGAGTTGATTATCTTGGTTACGGATGGGGATAACTGTCCGGCTGACCAAACCGCGCGTTTCTGTTCGACCGGCTTGACCATACATCGACACGGCGGCACGAGACGCCAGTTCAGGGTTTAATTGACTCAGTTCACCTTGTTCCAGAACATCGAAAAAGGATTCTCGCTGCGTCAGGTCGATATAGCGTAATTTACTATCTGATGCTCCCACTGGCTGAAAAGCGAGAAAATCTAAACCATAGCGATTCCGCTGCTGTTTGACCCAGGCTTGTAGCTCACGAGAAGGCATACTTTGATTAATTCTGATGCGAAAGTCGTATGATTCAGCAAATGACTTAACATCGCTTGCTTGCTTTCTTTGCAACAATTCGATGCTGTTATTGGCCACACCAAGTCGTTGTGACACATCAAGCAAAGCGTTGTGCCACGTATAATGAATCGACCAATAAATGGTAATCCCAACCAGAGCAATTAAGGTGAGAAAAATTGGAGCAGAAGTGAGGAATAACAAGCGATAACGGACCATGGTTTTAAACCTATGCATCCATTTCGCTACCCCTCGATATCGCATAGTTCTAACTCGCGTATCCGTCATTTTCTGTATCCCATTCCTTGTATTTTCTCTCTAGCGTTTTACGTGCAACGCCAAGATCGCGAGCCGCAGCGGATTTATTACCATCATGTAAATGAACCAACTGTTCGATGTGCGCTCTTTCTACTTCTTTAAGTGTCCAGTGATTGGGATACCCTTCTGCCGTTTGAGCGTCGTCTGGCGACGAAGACTTCAACTCTACCATGAGCTCTTGTGGTAGGGAGTGAGGTCTATCAGGTAATGAGAGTTCGCCTTTTAACTCACGCCAATAATGCGCAGGCGGCTGGCCAAGCAAAATACAACGCTCAATCAAGTTTTTTAATTCGCGAATATTTCCTGGCCAATCGTATTGATGCATGGCTTCGATGTCTTCATGCGCCCACTTTAGTGCCGGCATGCCAAGTTCGCGCGTTAACATATTAGCGAAGAAAGGCACTAATTCTGACAAGTCCTCTTTGCGTTCACGCAATGGGTGCACATCTATTTTCAGTACATTGAGACGATAATATAAATCGCGACGAAAATTTCCCTGGTTTACTTCTTCAATCAAATTGCGGTTGGTTGCGGCGACAACTCTTACATCGATGCTGATTTCTTTTTCCGAACCGACGGGGCGGATGGTTCGCTGCTCTAGCACACGCAATAGTGACGCTTGCATCGGCAAAGGCATTTCGCCGATTTCATCTAAAAACAGCGTGCCGTTATTGGCGACCCGAAATAACCCCTCACGGGATTTTTTTGCCCCCGTAAATGCGCCAGAAGTATGACCAAACAATTCACTCTCTAACAATTCTGGAGCAATCGCACCGCAGTTAATTGGCACGAAAGGCCCTACTCGTCCACTCAATTCATGAAGTCCTCGTGCAACCAGTTCTTTACCCGTTCCGGACTCTCCTTCGATTAAAACCGATGCGCGAGATGGGGCAAATTGACTGATCACCTGTTTAAGCCGCTGTGTCGGTTCTGAACTGCCGATAATTTCCGAGGTATTGTGACGCTGATAATCCCGCTTGAGCGCATATTGCATACGTTCATTTAAACGTCGCTCCATGCAGCGTTCGATCGCTTTTAGCATTTGTTCGAGGTTAAATGGCTTGAGGATAAAGTCTGCAGCACCCAACTGGAGTGCTCGAATCGCAGTTTCAAGGTCTGCATATCCTGTCATAAAAATAACGTCAGCACGCTTGTCGTCGTCTTCAAATGCCTCCTCCCATTCAATTCCTGAACGTCCGGGCAGATTAATATCCAACAAAATGAGATCGTAGTGACGGGAATGGCGCAAAGCTTCCGCGTCGTCAATGTTGCCAGCGATATCGACTTGGGAAAACAACTTTTGCAACGCCTTTTTTAAAATGGCTTGCATCCCTGGTTCATCGTCAACGATCAACACCGAAAATGCATGGTAATCTTGTCGAACACTAATATGAGGTTGAGTAGACATAATTTCCCTCGAATTTTCTTATTGGGACAGAGTGTACCAATTCTGCATTCAGATACCTTACAAAAAGTGCGACAATTTGTACCATATCAAACTATAAATAAAATAACGCTATGAATTCGCGCACAATATCGTCAGTTTTACTTGTATATAATTAAAAAAAGCCACAAGGCTTAACTATAATCTTGGCATTTAGCTTGCTAAGCCTTTGGCTAGATTTAACCGTGAAAACTCCACAGACCCTAGGGTTCAGAAATTCGGACTTCTAAGGAACCTCACAAAGGATACACATAATAATGAAAAAAATAGCGTTAACGTTGGCTGCAACTTCAATCACATTGGTAAGCTACTCAGCTTTCTCTGCCCCAGACAACGATCAGATCCGTCTAGCAACGACGACCAGCACATACCACTCTGGGTTGCTTGATTACCTACTCCCTAAATTCGAAAAAGAGACAGGGTATAAAGTCAACATTATTGCTGCTGGTACGGGCAAAGCGTTAAAAATGGGCGAAAACGGTGACGTCGATTTGGTGATGACGCATGCACCAAAAGCAGAAGCCACGTTTGTGGAAAAAGGTTACGGTATCTTGCCACGTAAGTTGATGTATAACGACTTTGTCATTGTGGGACCTGAATCGGATCCGGCTGAAATAAAAGATGACGAAAGCGTACTCGACGTATTTAAAGAAATTGCAAGTAAAGACGCGACGTTTATCTCTCGTGGTGACGATTCTGGTACACACAAAAAAGAGATGGGGTTCTGGGCTCAAACCAAAATAGAACCCAACTTTGGTGGTTACCGCAGCGTTGGACAAGGCATGGGACCGACATTAAATATGGCTTCCGAAATGCAAGGCTACACGATGACAGACCGTGGTACGTGGCTGGCTTACCAAAACAAGTTGGACCTAGAGATACTTTTCCAAGGCGATGAAATGTTGTTCAACCCTTATCAAGTGATCCTTGTTAACCCAGAGCGATACCCAACCATCAATAGTGAAGGCGCAAAAGTGTTCAGTGATTGGCTTGTCACCTCACACGGTCAAGAGCTGATCAACAGTTTTCGCCTAAACGGTAAACAACTGTTCGTGGCGAATGCGGATAGCAAATGATCCGACATGAATCTTGCTGACACCACACTAGAAGCACTTCACTTACTGGTGAATTTGGATGCAGAACTATGGGAGATCGTTGCGGTCTCCTTTAGTGTCTCTATCACCGCCATTTCTTTGGTGCTCGTTCCAGCGGTATTGATGTCATTTTTATTGGCTTACACCAATTTTCGTGGCAAATGGTTTTTGCTTTCCATCGTCAATACCCTTCAAGCCGTTCCGACCGTTGTGATAGGTCTGTTGCTGTACATGCTACTTTCACGAGCAGGACCTTGGGGCGGTTGGCAAATGCTGTTTACCCAAAAAGCAATGATCTTCGGTCAAATGCTGATCTGCTTTCCGGTGTTAGTTTCGATGATGCATGGCGCACTGCAATCAAGTGACCGTCGCATGGTTGAAACCGCGGTGACGTTAGGCGTATCCCTACCCCGCATCGCTGCGACGACCATTTGGGAAACTCGATTTCCTCTACTTGCGGCGGTTATCGCAGGGTTTTCTCGGATCGTCACAGAAGTTGGCTGCTCAATGATGGTAGGCGGTAATATCATGGGGCTGACCCGGAACATTCCTACCGCTATCGCGATGGAAAGCAGTAAAGGTGCGTTCGCACAAGGCGTTGCCCTAGGAATTGTATTACTATCACTAGCATTGGCACTCAATTTTTTCTTATCAAGTGTGAGAGGCAAAGGCTACTTAAGAACATAAAGCAACCGATTAGATTTGCTTTTTGTGTAGATAGGTAGAGGCGTATTATGACGATAAAAATCACCGCCGAGCAATTGTCCATGCGTTTTAATGAACGTGTGCTTTTTCATGTTCCAGAGTTAGCCATCGGCCCAAATGATGCGATCTATTTGACGGGCGATAATGGCGTCGGTAAAACAACGTTACTTAAGATCCTTGCTGGATTGCTGAAACCAACAACAGGTAAGGTCATTGCTCCGAAAGATTCTTGGCTAAAAAAACTGACTGGGCGCCATGGGCGCGATGATGTGGTTTACTTGCATCAGTCTCCCTACCTTTTTGATGGTAGCGTGTATGAAAACATCGCTTATGGAATCAAATATCATAAAATTACTGCTCAAGACAAACGTGCGTTAGTCATAAACGCATTAAGAATGGTGAAGTTAGAAACACTCGCTGACGAGCACATTTCTGTGTTATCCGGTGGTGAGAAACAACGCGTCGCCATGGCTAGAGCGTGGATATTAACACCGTCAATATTATTAATGGACGAGCCGAGTGCATCGCTCGATCAAGAGTCGATCGAACGTTTGGTGGTCATGGCGAAGGATTTATTGGAACGTGGATCAAGTATCATCGTTACAAGTCATCAAACCAATGCGTTGACCGATTTATGTAAGAAACAATGGTTGATCAAAGAAAAGACTTTGGTAGAGTCGCCGTTGTTACATGTCATACCAAAACAAAATTCTCAAGAGAATGCATATGCTTCAACCAACACAAACTAGTTGGGTCATTTTAGCTGGTGGTCAAGCCAGCCGCATGGGTGGCAAAGACAAAGGGCTTATTGAGCTTAATCACAAGCCGCTCATCGCGCACGTTATTGAACGTTTATCAGTACAAACACCAAATATTTTGATTAACGCTAACCGAAATCAAGACGCCTATCGCCAGTTCGGTACTGTCTTTAGTGACCAATTTAAAGAATTCCCCGGCCCCATGGGTGGTATTCACGCTGGTCTTGTCTATGCAGAAACTGATTGGGTTGGCTTTGTGCCTTGCGATAGTCCGCAGATTAACAGCGATATCGTTCGCCGTTTTTGCCAAGCGGTAGAGGAAGACACGGACATATTGGTCGCGCATGATGGAAACCATCAACAGCCAGTATTTACGATGTATCACAAACGGGTATTACCCAAATTGACGGCATTTTTAGAGCGAGGCGATCGAAAAATCATTCTTCTTTATCAGGAATGTAACACCCGCTACGTCGACTTTAGCGACTCTCCGAGCTGTTTCGTCAACCTCAATACACCGGAAGAACTGGCACAATTTGGACAATTAGAATCATGATACACTCACTAACCATCCCTATTCTTGGCTTTGCGGCTTACTCCGGAACGGGCAAAACGACGTTACTTGAAGCTTTGTTACCGAAACTAACAGAGGCTGGCTTACGTATTGGCATGCTAAAACATGCGCATCACAATTTTGACGTCGACAAACCGGGCAAAGACAGTCACCGATTACGCAAAGCTGGCGCAACTCAAATGTTGATTGCGTCTCGTAACCGTTTTGCGCTGATGACCGAAACGCCTGAAGCCGAAGAATCATTCGATTATCTGCTTAGCCGTTTTGATCACGATAAACTCGACGTGATTCTTGTCGAAGGCTGTAAAAATATTGCATTCCCAAAAATTGAACTGCACCGTGAAGAAGTCGGTAAGCCGTGGCTTTACCCTAATGACAAGAACATCATTGCCATCGCATCTGACGGTGGTGTACTTGACACTGACTTACCGCAAATGAACATCAACGATCTGGATGCAATTGCGAAGTTCGTTCTTCAATATGTACAAGATGCCAAAGTATCCGATTCCAAAGAGAAGGCCGCGGCATGTTGTGACACCCTGTCGCCAGCTTTCCTCTCAGTTAGCCAGGGTCAAGAAAAGATCTTGTCTCTGGTCAATACGGTTAAAGACACGGAACGATGCAATGTGAAACACGTACACGGTCGTGTACTCGCCGAAGATATTATTTCGCCAGTTAACGTTCCGCAATACACCAACTCGGCAATGGATGGTTACGCAATTCGTAGTGACGATCTAGACCGACAGAGTTATCAAGTCATGGCAGAAGTGTTGGCTGGTTATGCTTATGATAAGCCTTTAGAAATGGGGCAAGCGGTTAAAATTATGACCGGAGCACCCACACCAGTTAATGGCGACACTGTCGTTATGCGCGAACAAACCCTACAAGAGGGTGACACTGTAACGATCAATGCATCGAGTATTAAAGCGGGTCAAAATGTACGCCAAGCAGGTGAAGACCTGACTATCGGTAGTGACGTATTCACTACTGGTACGCGCCTCACCTCCCCTGAAATGGGCATGATAGCCTCTCTTGGTTTTGGTGAGGCAAAGGTGTACCGCAAATTAAAAGTCGCCATATTCTCTACTGGTGATGAAGTACAAGCTCCTGGTACAGAACAAAAACAAAACTCGATTTATGACTCCAACCGTTTCACAATCATGGGCATGCTTGAACAGCTAGGGTGCGATATTTTAGATTTTGGAATTTTGGAAGACAACGAGCAACGTATGATCGAAGCGCTCGAGCGTGCCTCTCAGCAAGCCGATCTAGTGCTAACATCTGGTGGCGTGTCCGTTGGAGACGCTGACTACATCAAGTTGGCGTTAGATAAACTGGGTCAAATTGATTTCTGGCGTATTAATATGCGCCCTGGTCGCCCGCTGGCGTTCGGACAAGTTAACAACACACCATTCTTTGGTTTGCCTGGTAACCCTGTTGCGTGATGGTTTCATTCATTAACTTTGTCGAACCGGCGATTCGTAGAATGCAAGGTGAGCAAGGATGGAAGCCGCTAAAAGTCAACGCCATCGCGAGCGAAAACCTCCGCTCTCGCCAAGGACGCACAGAGTTCAGCCGCGGTATTTACGAGTTGGATGAATCAGGTCAGTTAACCGTTCGTACAACGGGGAAACAAGGTTCAGGAATTTTGCGTTCAATGAGTAAAGCAAATTGTCTTATAGAGATTGCTCCCGCTGTAGATACGGTAAAAATCGGAGAAAGCGTGACAATCATCCCGCTTCAAGGCAGAATCTAGCTCCAAGCGCTTAATAGCAATATTTTTATAAAGGTCAGCAGTGCTGGCCTTTGTTTTTAGTCACATCCTATTTAATCACACACCCAAGCGCTGACTTGATGTGAACTGATTGACTAAAAACATTAACATTAGACTCGAGAGATAATTATGGCTCGCACTATTCTTTACACTTACAAAGCTGAAGATAAAGAACTGACGTTCTCTTACCAGCAACATCGCAATATTCATGAAGCGGTTGCAGAGGCCGAAGGTATCGACATCACTGAATACCTAAAAATGGAGCAGCAAATCGAAGCGATTTCTGACACCAAAGCAGTTCGTAACTACCGTGATAACCACTTCAAAAAACTTGGCTTTACAAAAATCACGTTGGCGCAAAAAGAAAACTTGGGTGTCGGAAAGAAAAAGTAAGACTTGTAAAATACGCAAACAAAAAGCCCTGTTACTCCAAAGTAACAGGGCTTTTCTTATTATTGACTCATTCGAACTTATTTGATGTTCAGGAATGCAGCGCCTCGTACACCACCAGAATCACCATGCTTAGCTTTGATGATTCTTGGACATTTTGCCACTGAAAGCAGGTACTTAGGAATACGTTTTGGCATTTCTTCGTAAATGAGGTCGAAGTTGGACAAACCACCACCTAAAACAACAACATGCGGATCCGTTGCGGTTAGAAGGTTGCCAAAACAAATGGCTAAAAGCTCCAAAAAGCGTTCCACGTGTTCCACCGCGTTTGCGTCACCTTCAGCATTCGCTTTGATAATATCAATCGCTTTTTTCTCTTCGCCAAAATAATGCGCATACAGAAGTTCAAAGCCACGACCTGAAAGGTAACTGTCTAAGCACCCTTTCTTGCCGCAACCACAACCTAACAACGGTGCGTTGTCGCCAAGGTGGAACCAGGCATCAATAGGAAGACGCATGTGACCAACTTCACCCGCGACATGGTTACGACCAGAGAACACTTTACCGTCGTAAATAAAGCCGCCACCAAATCCAGTGCCTAAGATTAGACCAAGCACTGATGGGTCGTCTTTTAGCTCTTCATCCCACGCCTCAGAGAGCGCGAAACAGTTTGCGTCATTTTCAATTTTTACTGAACGACCAATTTTCGCTTCAAGATCAGCGCGTAACGGTTTGCCTTTAGCAGCAGGAACGTTCACGGTCAGTACCGTTGCATCATCCGCATCTTCCATACCAGGAAGACCAAGGCCAATCGTGCCTTCACAGCCAAACTCTGCGTCATATTTATTGACTAGCCCGGCGACGGTATCAACTAATAATTCATAGTTATCAGTCGGGGTTGGTACGCGCTCGGTTGCAACGCGTTCAAGTTGCTCGTTAAAAGCACCAAATTCAATTTTAGTGCCACCGACATCAAAGCCGTAATACATTCAATTCTCTCCTAAAAAATGCCTAAACGACTCCCAAAACATGACTGGAGCCAAAGCTAAACTACTTGCATTATCCACATCTATACGCCTACAAACCGTGATGTCGTCTTGATTTATTTCTTGATTGGGACTGTCCGAACAACATTCCATCAACAAAAAGTCATTCCTTAGAGTGAACTCTCGTTTTTCATCCACGCTTTGAAATGTTGCAGGTGGGGTCGAGTTAGGTCACTTTTTACGCGCGTTTTGCTCAGCATGTAAGTCTCTCTAAACGCTTCAAACCAGAGTTGTAGGCATCGTGAAGCATGTTCTTCACCAGCTTGTTGAAAAACTAATGTGGCCACCTCTGCGGTCGAAAGATGTTGTTCATTGTCGGAACGGCGCATCACATATTCTGAAAGCGATTGCGGTTCTATTGATAGCACGGGTAACGATTGTAAGTATTCAGAACGTCTGAATATTTTTCTCGCTTCGCGCCAACTGCCATCAATAAAAATCAACAACCACTTCTTTTGAATGCCGTTGGTGCTGACTAAATGCTCAGGCGACATGTCCTTTAATAACCGCTCAGGTTTATCTACATATTCGTCTGGGAACACAATGACTGGTTGATACGCTTCATTATTTAATAAATCTAGCATTTCTTTAGATGGTTCCGTTCGGTTCCATTGATAAACATAGGTTTCTTGAATCGTATCCGCAATCAGTCTACCCGTATTGCTTGGTTTAAACACTTCGTTTTCTGAAACGATCAGCATACAAGCAATATCGGATTCAACATTCGGCTGCAATGCACACAGGCAATACTCCTGAGCAACCTGACAATATTGACAACGTTGAACCCTACAGCCTCTCGCATTGAAGGGCTTAGTTGAAATCGATTGTCGGTGTTGGATTAGACGGTGAAACGAGTGAACTCTCATGTTTAGTCACGCTTAGTAAAAAGTTGGGCGCGATTCTACTGGCTAAAGCGCCTAGCCTCAAGGTATGGTGTAAGGACTAGTCAAAAGCCCGTTGTGAAGGAAACATTTGTGACTGAAGAAACATTCAGCGATCCCTCTTGGATAAGACTCAGCTGTTTTGTGAGTGTACTACTACTCTGTGCACTTTGGGAAAACCGCTTGCCACGGAAAACATTAACGGTGTCACGTCGGTTTCGTTGGTTGAACAACCTCTCACTCGTTGCGCTAAACAGTTTTTTCGTCACTATCTTATTACCTATAACCGCTTTTCAAGCAGCCGTTATAGGCGGTGAATCTCAATGGGGAGCCTTTAACTTACTTGGCATACCTTGGTGGTTAAACGTGTTATGCGGGGTTATCGCTCTCGATCTTGTGATTTATGCCCAACACGTCATGTTTCACCGAGTAAACTTTCTGTGGAAACTGCATCGTATGCATCATGCTGACCTAGACATTGATGTCACGACAGGAACTCGTTTTCATCCGGTTGAAATTTTGATTTCTATGGTGATAAAGATCGCGGCGGTCATTGCTCTTGGTATCTCTCCTACAGCGATCGTGATGTTTGAAATTCTACTTAATGCCAGTGCCATGTTTAATCATAGTAATGCAAAACTCGCTTTACCAATAGATGCTACGTTGCGCCAGTTAATTGTTACCCCTGATATGCATCGTGTGCACCACTCTGTGATTCCTAAAGAAACACACTCTAATTTTGGTTTCTTTTTATCGGTATGGGATCGCCTGTTTGGAACCTACCGTGCTCAGCCAGAACTTGGGCATGATCACGTTATCATTGGTTTACCTGATCTGCGTGACGAAAACGAGCAAAGACTCGATAAGTTGCTGACTCAACCCTTCCGTTATCCGCAACCACCTAAGCATCCTAAGCATTAGGTCTGCTTGGGTGGTTGCATGGGTAAGCGATTAACGGAAAATTTGACGGGATTGTTTGCTACGCGCATTCCATAGCCATAACGTCACTCCAATAGCAAACCCCAAAAATAACGTTTTCATTTGTAGTGCTGTATTGTTGTCCAGTATTTGGAGCGTATAGTGCGCATGAGAGTTGAAAATGACGTTAGTGAACAGAATAACTAACATCAAAGCCAGCCCCGCCCTGCGATACCTAACCAGCAGATATACCGACAATAAGTCCAGCACTCCTAGCGCACTCCAATACATATTTAGCCATTGTGGTGCAAAATCGTAAGGTAGGAAGCCACCAACAAGATTGTCGTAGATGTGCACTGCGCCACCAATGGTTAAAAAAATGCATAAGAGAAACACTACGAATTTATCCATCATCGTTTCCTTATCTGAAAGAATTCTGACTAGCGTATAGAACCAAACGAGGAATTTACATTCTAAACGTCATTTTTGGGAGCGAGTTTACGTTAGACGGTGCATTAGAGAATTGAGATACGATCCGTCGCTATCCTTAGGTTTCAAAGCTATTTGTCACTACAGGATAGCGCGTGGGGAAGAATTTCGCATCTTAAGGAAAGGGAAATGACAGTATTTTCGTCATATTCTAATCAGCATACCCACTACCAATAGCACGAAACGGCATATCCAAGCCAAGTTCGGGGATCTGTTTTCCTACCCACGCAGGGAAGGTATTACTGTTGGGGCCAGGAAACAAGGTGTACTCGTTTGCCCAAGGATAGGTTTGTACCACATGTTGTACCTTCGGGATAAGGTTTTCTGCTTGCTCTCCTTCGATGGAAAGGACTTTCTCCGGCTTGGCACCATACCAATATCGATCGGGCGTGGAGGTATTATATTGATACAACGCTGGTTGGCCACGTTCAACACGCCACCCGACAACTTCATAAACGGTATATTCATCTGCGTCTCGTGGCTTCACCGCTAACCAAGTGTGTACAGCAAACCAACCACGCCAACTGAATGCATCCGCCGCGTAAACTTCAATAACCGCATCCTTAACGGTTTGAGGGTTGGGCGCAATACCTGCGGGTTCTCGACTCGCGGTTCTCCAATCACTTTGGGTACACCCCACCAACAAAGATATGCTAAACAGTATGCTCAGTTTACTCTTATAGTTACGAAGACACATGAACTTCATAGGTCACCCCTTTCCGTTTGGGTAATAACCTTTAGTTTAACTGATATGTCTAACCATCCACAAGATATGTCGCTGTCCGCCCTTGTATGTGGCGAAATTACAATTAAACAGCATTCCTAGTAACGATGTTTTAACCGTAGGTAACCAAGATACCGATAAAACTAATGACTACGAAAAGTATATAGAATTGGCCCATTGTAATTGTCCTCTATTTAATTTGAGATTCTGATTACGAGCTTCACCTTTACCTTGCTATCATTCGCTACGAGTAGAACTAAGTGCTATTACCTACACAACAATGAGTTTCTACAGCAGCAATGAGGCTAAATTTTGGCAATTCCTTGTGAGCCTAGTTTTACTAGGTTTGCTTTTTGTTGCTCCCAATACGGTGCTAAGCAGTATCTGGCACGAGTTGGGATTTTCCTTAATGTCTCTTAAGTGAAGCACTTCGTACATGACAATGCCACCGTAGCTTATATGGACGATTAAATAATTTTATTAAAATTAATAATCACAAAATCACATAAATTCAGATAGTTAGAAACTTACGGACCATTCTATTGAGTTGTTTTGATAGAAAAAAGACGCGATAACTTAAGACATTGAGACTGGCAAATGTGCACACTTACCGGTCTCAATGTCTTGTTATCAAGTTAAAATGTCTTGTTATCACGTTAAGGTGAGAGGTTCGCACACCCTTTGTAGAGCGGGATTAGCGTAGTTCGTATTTGTGTAACATGGCTTGTTGTTGCGCTGCAATTTCTGCCACTTGTTCCGAACTTTTTACCATCGCATCGAGTTGAAGTTTTGTGCGCTCACTTTGATCAGAAATGTGAGTGATAGCCTGAGAAACATCAGCCGTGGCGCGCTCTTGCTCTTCCGTTGAAAGTGAAATCTGTGTCACTCGGTCCTGTATTTGTTTTACTGCATTATTAATATCAGTAAATGTGAGCTTAACCTCTTGGCTCGATTGTAACGCATGCGTCATTTCCTCTCGGGATTCGTCGACGGCATTACGAGAACGCTCTGCAGCAACGAGTAACTCGTTCATCCTTTCACGAATATTGGTCGTTTGCTCGGACGTATCACGGGCCAACTTACGCACTTCATCTGCAACGACGGCAAAACCTCGACCTTGCTCCCCTGCACGTGCGGCTTCAATAGCAGCATTAAGAGCAAGTAAGTTAGTATTGTCTGCAATTCCACTAATCATATCTACCATCTCGCGGATTTGTTTTACTCTTAAATCCAACTCTTGCATTGATTGCTCACTGGTATTTAATGAGTGCGCAAGTGACTCCAAACGATCGCGGTTTTGTTCGACAGCTGCAACACCGACTCGCGTACATTCTGTTGCTCTAACGGAGTCCTCTTGAGACGATGCAGTAATGGTTGCTATTTCACGTATGGCAGCCTCTAACTCAGTAATTGTCGTCACCATGGAGACTAATGCCTCGTTTTGAGTCGTGAGTCCTTGATTGGTTTGCTCTGCGGCTTCATGGCTTATCTCTGCCGTTTGATAAAGCGTTTCGCAATTCTGTGTGACTACCGAAATAGAATCGTTGGTTGAGTCAATAACTTGATTTAGCTTCGCGGATACCTCTTTTAACTCCTGCGGGCCCTCTAATTTCGCTTTTTGGCGTAAGTTAAACTCGGTAAGTAACGTCAGACTAGTCTTGACCGAGTTTAGCCCGCGATATATCCAAACTCTTAGTCCAAACCACGTGAGTAAAATCATCAGAGAGATAATGCTCGCCGCGACGAGAACGACAGTACTGACGGTTTCTATCGTGTTATGCACTTGCGCTTCTTTTTCTGCAAGTAAGGTGGAGGCCGATTGAGAAATTTGATCGAGGAGCTGCATGATTTCATCGGCAAGCTGAGAAGCTTGATTAAAATCCCTTTGCTGTAGCTCGCTTTGCTCAAGTTTAGATAGAATCAAATGCAGAATCCCCTGCTCTTCAAAACCGTTCTGTACCATTTCATACGAAGCGTTAAGGCTTGTATATTCAGTGACTTCAGGGTGTAGTGCTTTAAAGTCTGCATAGGCCAACTCAATGCCTGCAATTCGATTATTCATCTCACGAAATTTTTGTTTGGCGCTGGTTAGATCGGTTTGCATCAATAACAGGAGGAACGTACTTTCCATTGAACTAGCAGATGCGATAAAACGATTTGCGGCATCAATAGAATTTGGATCATCACCACTTAAAAATGAGCTGATTCGACTCATCTCCGGTCCAATCGAACTTAACCCATACCGAAAGCCCCCTACAGCTGAGTCGACTTGGGTTTGAATCTCTACCACCGTCGATTGTTTGTTGAGTGTCGAGCTTGTTACTTGATGCAAGTGTTCAACTTTTTTAGCCAGTTCGTCCGTTAGATCAATAGAACCAGAGATATCCTGCACCAAGCCTTGGGTTTGCCCTGCTAAAACATCGATCTTGTTCTTTAATTCCGGAAGTCCTTGAGATTGTGTCTGCTGCACCCCGCTGTTTAATAATTTAACGATTTCCAGCACGTTTCTGGTTAACTTGGCGTTAGCCATCGCCATTGGCAATGTTTTTTGAGACAAATCATTAAATTGCTCGCCAATTTCATCCATTCCTTTGAAACTTGACGTAGAAAGCGCTATAACGAGTGCTGTAATAGTTAAAAATATTGCACTGATAGTCTGAACTAGTGAAAGTGATAAACGGAAGCGGTTATTCGTTGTCATAATCTCGCGGTTCTTTCTTGGGGTTTAAACGAACTCGTTGCAAATCCGATACATGGATGGAACGAGAGCAAATGTATCCCAATGGTAAAGAGTCGATATGACATTTGTGTTTCAATTGATAATTGCAAAAATAACGGGTGGGAATTTTGCGTCGAATTTATTTGTCTCTCATAATCTGTGGTCTGGTAACCGCATGTTCTTCAGCTCCCAAGCCAAATGAAGACACTACAGATGTTGTAAGCAACCATCAGGCCGCTTCGTCTCACCATAAGACTAAAAAACATAAACAAACCCTGGCAAATAACCCGGATCTATTGCGATTTTACAATGAATGGCATGGGACACCCTACCGTTGGGGCGGCACTAAAAAATCAGGCATTGACTGTTCAGCGTTCGTTCAAAAAGCCTTTGTAAAAGCTTACCAGTTGTCTTTACCTAGGACGACGAGACAGCAGTCGAAACAAGGCGTTAAGCTGAGTTGGGAAGAGGCGCAATATGGCGATTTAGTTTTCTTCAAAACGACACGCACCAATTATCATGTTGGTATTTATATCGGCAATAAGCAGTTTATGCATGTCTCAACGTCTAAAGGGGTGATGATTTCGAGAACCGACAACCCTTACTGGGCGTCTAAGTTTTGGCAAATACGTAGGGTGACACTGTAACCCCCCTTTGGGTGACGGGCTTTTGTTGAAGTCTATGACCAAGTCCGTATGACTTTATGACCTTATGACCTTATGACCTTGTTACCTTATGTGGTCGTGTAAATAACAATGCTAACCTTAGTCATACGTTGCAACAGCAGAATCAAACAAGTTTTTGACTAATGCAATGTATTCATCCAGAAACGCAATCTGCTCATTAGTTGCTTTTTTCGACCACACGCCTGCAAGTACCTCGCTTAAATCATCCACGACTGCGTCAGCTTCTTTAAGCAATTTGAATCGAACACTAGAGTGAAGTTCAGGGTTTTGCTCAAAAATCGCCATAATATTTGACGCGACCATGTCTGTAACGACATCTTCAATGCTTTCTGTGCCTGTATCACCGACTTCAGTAGCAAAGATATCTAAGTTAAATGACAAGTGCTCAATTAAAGCAAGATATCCATCAGTTTCTACGACCACTGTTTTTCTCCGATTACATTACTAAGCTGAATGGGTTCCATATTAAGACATGTTTAGAAAATTTCATTAACTTATTACTAAATATCAGAGATGGATTATTTAAGCGTACAAAAGTCACTCAACAGCCTCAGAAAATATGTCATCCTCATAAGTGCATGTTTGATTGCGGCCATTTTCTTTCGCGTTATATAAAGCGGAATCTGCGGCTTTTAACCAATGGATGTGATCGTCAAAATACGTTTTATACTCACAAACACCAATACTAATCGTATAGTTGATCACGCAGCCCTCGGCTTCTATGACTTCTTTTTCAATACGCTGCCTCAATCGTTCGGCAAAATAGTTTGCTTGCTCTTGATCCGTATTGGGTAGTAACACCGTAAACTCCTCACCACCAAAACGGCCGCAAATGTCACTGTTTCTCGCTGTTTTTTTCAGAATATTAGCAGTACGACGAATCACTTCATCTCCCGCTGGATGTCCATAATTGTCATTGACCTTTTTAAAATGGTCTATATCGAAGATAACTAATGTAGACGAGCGATCGATAACTTTAATTTGAGCAAACTCATCTTTTAATGCGCTTTCCCAATGGGCACGATTAAAGAGTCCCGTAAGACCGTCTTTTCGACTGATTTCAGAAAGGTGTTGATTCGTTTCTTTTAAGTGAATACGGCTTCTCGCGGTTTCTGATACATCATTAACCTGAATAGCGATATGGCTGACCTCTCCCGAAAGTGCTCGCAGTGGTGTAATTACGATATCCTGGAACATAAATTCATTGCTGTTAGAGACAGGAGAAAAGTTATTAAAACGAAACAGGTAAGGTCGATTTTCCCAACTAGAAAATGAACGAGTTTCGAGGTCTACAGAGGTGCGGATTTTGGTTTCGAGCCAGGAACGAGGGAGTTCATCAAAATGTTCAAACAAACATTGGCCAAGAATATCCTGCGATAAGACACCGCTGTAGGATTGCATAAAGCTATTCCAAACACAGACTTTGTTGTCACGATCGAGAACAATGAGCCCTGAATCCATTGTATCTAAGATTTGCGTGACCCAATGGAAATTGGCCATGTCCAGCGAGATATCGGACATTAGATTAACTCCATAATATCGTAAATAATTTCTACGGATGATCTGTCTAATAAAAACAGCACTTCACACTCAAAATCCAGTGATTCTGCCGTGTAAATATATTCGATGGTGAACAGTTCCCCTGACTCTACATTACCTTCACCATAGGCTGGTAACGAATCGATGATCCTAGGCTGGCGCAATGCAAAGGTTTTATCTAGCTGACTACCTAAAGAGGTTAAAAATGACGATACTAATAAATTCGACACATTCAAAATGATTTCGTTATGGTCAGTGAACGCTAAAAGATAGCCTAACCTTTCCCCAATTTGATTTATGTCTTTTCCTCTAAGGCAAACTAATGCTTCGCCATGAACTCCGCCTCCAACAAACCGCTGAGCAACGGCGACAGAACCATCACGGCCAATAACATCAACTAGCGTCATATGCAGTTCACCATAGGACAACGGACCAACATGAGGCACCGGAAGCTGGATAAATTCCTGAAGATGTTCCGCCATGATTGATGCGCCTTTACCTAACGCGATATTCGCGACTTCACGAAACTTAGACAAAGGCGTTGTTTCTTCTAACAAGGAATCAACGTCTGCTAAAGCTAATGTGGGTTTCTCGGCGTAACTTAGACCCAAGGTTTCATAAATAGGACTAATTTGTTCACTGGACAAGGGCTTGGCAATAAACGCAAAAGCGCCCAGTTCCATACATCGCTCTCTGGCTCCGTGCTGTACGTCTCCTGAGACGACGACGACTTTGGTGTTGTAAGCACTGACAGGTAACGCCTTTAACACCTCAAAACCATCCATTGTTGGCATGGTCAGATCGAGGAACAAAATATCGATATTTTGTTCCTTGAGAATGTTTAGTGCTTCATAGCCGTCGTGAGCTTCGATCAAACTCATTGAACTATTACGTACTATCGAGCGAGCAATCAGTTTTCTCGCAATAGTTGAGTCATCACAAATCAGTAACTTCATACTACCTATGGAACCAAAATCAAAAAAAGAAATAATACATGTTGAAAGATTTCATCTCTATATGCTAAGCGGAAATAACATCGACTTATTAGAGATTTGTTTCACATTTATACAAATTTTATGTTTTCTATTAAAGGTTTATACCTGAACTTTGTGCAATTTAGCGTCCATATTCTCATGAATGACCTAAACTAAAGGGGCTCAAATAAACACACGAGGTTTTGTATGTGGCAAGCAATATCGCAACAGCTCTCTGATACATTGTTGTTCGACTATCAAATCACGGAAAAAGTTCGACTTTCCGGTGGTGATATTAGTGAAAGCTATATGATCAATGATGGAGAACAGCGTTACTTTGTAAAAATTAATAGCCGCGACTTTCTGTCCAAGTTTCAGCTAGAGGCAGAAAGCTTACATCTACTTCGCGAAACTTCTACCCTGTTTGTTCCCGAAGTGGTGCTGGTCGGTAAAACGAAAAATTGCTCATTTCTGATTTTGAATTACCTACCCACGAAACCATTAGAAGACGCTAAAAATAGCTTCGAATTTGGTCAACAACTCGCCCGCTTACACCAATGGGGAGAGCAAAAAGAGTTTGGCTTTGATGCCGACAATTACATTGGCTCAACCTTACAGCCAAATCAGTGGCACAAAAAATGGTGTGTCTTCTTTGCTGAGCAGCGTATCGGCTGGCAATTGCAACTGCTAAAAGAAAAAGGGATCACACTCGTTGATATCGAAGACTTTATTTCTGTTGTGAAACAGAGTCTAGCGAACCACTCTCCTAAGCCGTCGTTATTGCATGGTGATCTGTGGAACGGTAATGTCGCGCTGACACCAGTAGGGCCTATCTGCTTTGATCCTGCGTGTTACTGGGGCGATAGTGAATGCGATATTGCAATGACAGAGTTGTTTGGTGGGTTTAAGCCTGAGTTTTACCAAGGCTATCAAGAGGTTAACCCAATACAGCTTGGCTATGATGAAAGAAAAGATATTTATAATCTTTACCATGTTTTAAACCACTGCAACTTGTTCGGTGGGCACTATCTTGAGCAAGCGCAGTGGATGGTCAACAAGATTATGTCTTATTGATTTCTAAAGGTTTATCACTAAATAGTGTAAAACATCGAGAGACATCACCTCAAACTCAGTCATCTCGTACCACGCTGAGTTTGAGGTCAAACTTTGTACTTATTTCGATTCCATTAACAACGTCTATGCCTAATATTTTAGTTAACGTACCTGTGCTGACTTGCGAATATTCTTGCCGAAGACTTGTAGAGATCGGGCCGAGTCAGTGAAAGAGCTATCTTCTCTCAGGTTACATTAACCCCAGTTCATCAGGAGTTGTTGTATGAAAAACTATACGGAAAGACATGTACAATGTCCTCATTGCGGACACTCTATCGGAATTACCTTAGATGCAAGTAATGGTGATCAAGAGTTTTATGACGATTGCCCGGCGTGCTGCCATGCTATTCATCTCAACATGCATGTCGATGAATTGGCAAACAAAGTAGAACTATTTGTCGACGATAACTATGAGTAGACTTTAGAATGAAGAGGAGCTTGCTTATTGCTCCTCTCGCTGTGAGCACTTTAAATTTTTCTTTCAGCTAACACGCGCTCGACAGTATCAACGATTGCCTGAGTCTGCGGGTCAAATTCAATATTGACTTTGTCTCCTGCTTTGCGACAACCAAACAAGGTTCTGTTTAATGTTTCAGGAATCAAATGAACAGAAAAGCGGTTTCCATCGACCTCACCAATCGTAAGAGAACAACCATCGATACCAATATATCCTTTCGCTAAGACATACTTCATGGTTTCTATTGGTAGCTCAAACCAAATGGTACGATTGTTTGGTGTATCGATAACACCAGTGATAGTCGCTACCTGACTAATATGTCCGGACATGTTATGGCCGCCAATTTCATCACCAAATTTAGCAGCACGCTCAACATTGACGTAATCCCCTTCTATTAGCTGACCAAGATTTGTCAGAGCCAGAGTTGCTTGCATCAAGTCAAAGCTAATACGATTACCCGCAATATTTGTCACCGTAAGGCAACAGCCGTTATGAGCGACAGACGCTCCAATCTCTATGCCTTTACTAAGGTCACCATCGAGTTCAATAACGTGCGTTTGAAATTGCTCTTTCTTATCGATACTCACGACTTTCGCTGTGCCCTGCACGATTCCTGTAAACATACTGTTTTCCTACTTACCTAGATATAAAGCTACGAACTTAATGTCATGCTACGATGTTAACGTTTACTCCACTCACAAGTAAACTTTGATTTACGCCATTCTGCATGAGCCCTTTCTCGAACTCAGTGAAAATACTGCGCATTTGTAGCCCAGTACTTCGAATACATGTGGCATATAAAGATACAATTGTTTATCATTTGCACGGAGCATATTTGAGGCATATTTCACCTTACCGTGGCTAAGCAAACTATCCGCTGGTCCACCTTACCTTTTTTGTCCTCTCGCTCTTCAATTATTCAACTTATTGTTCCGTTCTGGAGTATTGTGTGCATCACTATAAAGAAGAAGCATCAAGTCTTATCAAACTCTCGACCCCCGTATTGATTGCTTCTGTTGCTCAAACGGGTATGAGTTTCGTTGATACTGTTATGGCAGGAGGCGTCAGCGCGACAGACATGGCTGCCGTATCCGTCGCTTCAAGTATCTGGATGCCAACGATTTTGTTTGGTATTGGCTTACTAATGGCATTGGTTCCGGTTGTCGCTCAACTTAATGGTGCGGGTCGCCGTGTAAAAATACCTTTCGAGATACAACAAGGGATAGCTCTGGCCCTCCTTTTAAGCATTCCAACGATTGCCGTATTGTTTCAAACCCAGTTTATTTTGGAGTTGATGGACATTGAAGCACTACTCGCAGAAAAAACCGTTGGCTATATTCATGCGGTTACTTTGGCAGTTCCAGCTTTCTTATTGTTCCAGACCTTGAGAAGTTTTACTGACGGCATGTCACTCACCAAACCCGCTATGGTGATCGGATTTATCGGATTGTTGCTAAACATTCCTCTCAACTGGATATTTGTCTACGGAAAATTTGGTGCACCAGCCCTCGGTGGTGTCGGGTGTGGCGTGGCAACAACCATTGTTTATTGGATTATGTTTGCTCTGTTGCTGTTTTATGTCATGACTTCAGAGCGATTAAAAAGCATTGATGTATTTGGCGAGTTTCACCGTCCTCAATGGAAGGCTCAGCTACGATTGTTTAAATTGGGTTTCCCGGTTGCAGCGGCACTGTTCTTCGAAGTAACCTTATTTGCTGTCGTCGCTCTTTTGGTCGCTCCATTAGGGCCGATCATTGTTGCTGCGCATCAAGTTGCGATTAACTTTTCTACGTTAGTATTCATGTTACCGATGAGCGTCGGCGCAGCGGTGAGTATTCGAGTCGGACATAAACTGGGCGAAGAAAATGTTGAAGGCGCTAGGATTGCTTCACGTGTTGGTATCATTGTTGGTCTCCTATTGGCTATTGTCACTGCTATATTGACCATCGTATTCCGCGAATCTATCGCTCTTTTATATACCAATAATTCCGAAGTTATTGCACTCGCAATGCAACTGTTATTACTCGCTGCGATTTATCAATGTACAGATGCGGTCCAAGTCATTGCCGCTGGTGCGTTGCGCGGGTACAAAGACATGCGCTCTATATTCAACCGCACCTTTATCGCCTATTGGCTACTTGGCCTGCCTATGGGTTATGTGCTTGGTCGTACTGATTGGATTGTCGAACCGATGGGCGCGCAAGGCTTTTGGATCGGGTTTATCATCGGCCTGTCCTCTGCCGCGTTATTGCTAGGCGTGAGACTCCGCTGGATGCACAAACAGAAACCCGAAGTACAGTTGAACTTTTCGATTCAATAACAAAGATATCAAAGCCAGCAATCGCTGGCTTTTTCATAACAAACCGTATATCTCGCTTAATTGATCCTGTGCTTTTTATTAACTTTGCAGATATGACAAAGATTTGAGTGCGCGTATCCATACAAACTAGAATATTCAATAGTTGATGATGATCGGGATAGCTTGTGAGACTACTACTCTTTTTACCTATAGCTTCTATCGCATTGCTGGTAGGCTGCATCGATTTATTTTCCTCAGAGCAGGCCACGCTAGAAAAGTATCAGCAGCGGTTGGCAAATGTATTGGATGCAAAGGCGATTGAAATCACGCCAAAAGCGGCGATAACAATGCCTCCTCGCAGAGAATTGTTTCAACCTTTACCCCGGCTTTCGTTAGGCCTTCTCGAAAGTTTTCAGCTAAGACAGTGTGGGTTGTTTAGCCTGCTGGCAAACAAAAACTCCCAACTTGGAAAAGTTCAGGATGCGTTTCACGACCTTGATTACCAAACCAAGTTACTTAAAACATTAAATCATTGTCTTACAAACTTTGACCTAAGTCGTGATGAACGAACAAAACTAGAACACTTATACGCTCAAAAGTGGAAACACTTTCACGCACACCTCGATAACTTATTGCTCACAAGCCATGCGATGCAAAAACAACTCACTGCTTCAGATTGGCTTTCTGTAGATTCGAAAAACCAAGTGGCGCAGGTGGTAGAGGCTTTAAGTTTGCTTATCGATATGTATGCAGTACCGAATAAAGCCACGTCACGCTTACCTAATGTATCAGTAGTTCAATACCAAGAGGTGATAGAAAAGTCTCGAGCCATTGGGCGGCTTTACTACTCTCTCAAGAATACATCACTCTGGTTAACACAGATCACTGAGCTGTTAGAGTCAAACCAAAACAAGGTTATTTGCGGGAAGAATCGCGACACGACACGGTTTCGCTATTTAAATAATGTTTTTCAGACCATTTACGTAGATGAGGTTCAGCCATATTTGGCCTATTTAGACAGCACATATCAAGACTTGAGTAAAGCGACTCAATTAGTGGAAGAGAGAATGTCTGCTCAAGATCAACATTATGGACTGATTGAAGTCCACTCAACATTTAGGCAAGCAACACTGGAACATGTCAGATTCTGGCAAGGTTTATTTAAGCGCTGTGGCGTCAGTATCACGCCTACTCTTTGAGTCGCTCACGTAAAAAACGCGCAAATTTGGGTTTTCCGTTTTGAGTAAAGCCGTTATAGCGGAACGTCACGGTTGACCCAACTTTTGGCGGAGTGCGGCGTACTTCATCCGTAAAACCACTGCCGATGTAAAACTCTACCCCATTCGGCATTCTAACGTGTATCGCTCCCATCATCCCCAACAAGCGTCCCGTACCGGGTTTATACCCAATCACCATCGCTTCTGTGTCTTGATAATGTTTTAATTTGAGCAAATCACTACCACGACCAGCTTGATAACGACTGGAAACTTTACGCAACATCACCCCTTCACCATCAGCAGTTGAGATCTTATCCAGTTGACGAAATAAATGCGCTTCGTCCTGGATCACCCGATGCTCGACAAATTTAATATGCGATTCATCAAGCTCGAACACTAATTCTTTGATGTTGTAATAACGTTTACGATAATCCCCTGCGGAATATGGCATATCGAAAATCATAAAGTCGATGTCACGCCAAGCACGCTCTACTGGTGTTTTATCTAACACGGTTTGTTGAACAATGTGAAAATTACCTCTTCCAGCCCAAAGCTCACCATCTAAAGGATAATTTGGTAAAGACTCCGTAAACCATGCTGCGCATATATTCGGTTTCCATTTCGCGTCACCAAATGCTGCCCAGTCCAGTAAGCACGAATACCATCGAGTTTTTCACTGTACCAGTATTCCGATACATCGATGCCTTCCTGATAAGTTTCTGCAAGTGATACGTCTGGGTTAATATCCGTAATGGCAAACGTATCAGTGGAGGCGCCTGTGATTACGGCAAGTGCGATCAACGACATTTTTAATGGCATAAGGTCATCCTGTTCATTCAACGCGATCATTGAACCCTAACTGACACCATTAACCTATTTGTCATTATTTTTTATTCGAGCTAAACCTATCGCAGCGAGTAATGCAATGTAAGTTATTGGTTAAACTTTGGATCAAGGCTGCATAGTTAACAGGTTTCATAGCTCAACTACTTATGAGAATACTCTTCCCAATTTTTACGCATTTTTTCAATGGTTTCTTCAGGAACTTGGTGAATGCTCTGATACCCTCCCCGACAAATTCGCACTTCGACTTCAATACGTTTCTTTTTACAGTAGTCTAAATAGCACTTCATTTCCCACACACGTACAAATGTATTACTCACAATAACGTTAACGCCCCTACTTAACCATTTTCGTGTCTGGTTAAAGCACCAATCATGCGCTTGCGGCAGTAACATCGGCTCAAAATAATATTCGCCCGCTTGATTTTCAAAATACATATCAGCCTCGAAGTGCTTAGCCGGGAAATCGTTAAGCAACTGCTTGGCAAGTGTGGTTTTACCCGAGCCTGGAAGGCCTCGGATCAAGATCAACTTAGGGGTAGACATTTTTACGAAAACCGTGTGGCAAGGAAGAAACGTTAGACTGTAAAGACTTAAATGAAAAATGGAAGCCCAAAGTTGTTTTAGTACCATCCCCAAAAGAAAAATGCCGAGAGCAATGAGCTCTCGGCACAGACATAATAAGATTAAGTATCTTTAGTTGAGCTGAACATATCAATTATTGATAAGCAACAAGCTCCGTTCTAAGCCCTTTAACCAAGCTGACACACATAATTAGTAGAACAACAGTAAACGGCAGTCCTGTCGCAACAACACCTGATTGCAACGCTTGTAGAGCCTCTTTACCCCCGACCCAAAGCATGACAGCAGCAATGGCGCCTTCGATACACGCCCAAAAGATGCGCTGTGGAACCGGAGCGTCAATTTTACCACCAGCGGTAATGCTATCGATAACCAAAGATCCTGAGTCTGATGAAGTTATGAAAAAAACTAAAATCAGCATGATAGACAAGATCGAAATAGCTGAGCTATAGGGTAAATGATCATAGACATGGAATAAGGTTAAAGAGATATCCGTTAATCCATTAGTCCCAAGCTCGCCGATTTTGTTTACGACTTGATCAAGCGCGATACCACCAAAAATGGCCATCCAAACAATAGTAACGACGGTTGGAACGACAATAACTGCAAGAATGAATTCTCTAACTGTGCGACCTTTCGATACACGAGCGATAAACATGCCGACGAATGGCGACCAAGACACCCACCAAGCCCAGTAGAAAACAGTCCAACCTTGCATCCAGGTTTCATCTTCTCGACCATGAGGGTTACTGAGTGGAATGATGTATTCAATATACGCCTTGGTTGTATCAACGATTGAATCAATAGCGGTATCAAAAGTGATGAAGGTAATAAAGATAAGAAGTGCAAAAGCAACCACCATATTTATATTACTTAATAACTTCACACCGCCATCGATACCACGAATTACGGACAATACTGCAATAAAGGTAACAAACGTGATAACTATCATTTGAGTACCAATACCACCATCAAGACCAAACACATGGTTTATGCCACTCGTTGCCTGTTGAGCCCCTAAACCAAGTGATGTCGCCAAGCCGAACAATGTTGATAAAACAGCAAGGATGTCGATAACATGCCCTAACCACCCCCAAGCGCGATCACCAAAGATAGGGTAAAAGGCAGAACGAAGCGACAGCGGCAACCCCTTATTGAACGTAAAAAAGGCAAGAGCAAGCGCTACAAGGGCATATATTCCCCAACCATGGATACCCCAATGGAAGATGGTTGCGCCCATCGCTAATGATTTTGCTTCTTCTGAATATGGTACCGCGTTGAGAGGCATTCCCCACCAATCTGTAAAATATGCGGTTGGTTCGGCAACACTCCAAAACAAAAGGCCAATCCCCATACCAGCTGCAAATAGCATCGACAGCCATGACATTCGGGAATGATCAGGTGTCGCCTCTTTACCACCTAGTCGTATCTTTCCAAGAGGTGAAAGAAGAAGCACTAGCGCAAACAATACAAAAAAGTTCGCTGACCACATAAAAAATGCATCAAACTGCTCGATGATGCCGTTTTTCACGCCGTTTAAAGCGGTACGAGCGGTAACTGGGTCTACTAAAAGAAGTGAAACTAAACAAAGAACGATGAGACCTGCACTGATACCGAATACTGGGTTATGTATATCGAAACCCCATTTTTGAACGTTGTCCTGTCCAACTTGATAATCTGTGGTTTCGATACTGTATTTCTTAAATGCGTTATTATCCATATATACAAATTTAACGTTAATTTGAAACACTCCTCACATGAGAAGGATTTCAATACCGCCTCCATTAATTTGAGCTCTAATGACTTTAATTTGGCGAAGGAGTCTAACACTAATCACACATTTATGCAAAGTACGCAAATTTATTACATTTTTACGGCAAGTCGATACAAATGCAATCAACATCCGTCAAATTAATACTATGATGTCTAATTGTTTTTGAGGCGGGAGGGAGAATGAACAGTTATTTACTACGACTGGTATTATTAAAGCTTGCTATCAAAAAACGCATTGAGTCTGACTTCGGCTTAAATACAAAAACACCGGCCTTAACGTAAGCCGGTGTTTTCTTATAAGGTTTCTCGACTTGTACTTACAGGAAGTGTAGAGAAGCGTTTAATGAGAACGTATCAACATTATCTTTGTCGATAGTGTAGTTCATGTAACTTGCGCCAACAGATAGAGGACCAAAAATGAAGTACTCTGCACCAACGCCGTACATTAGATCGTAGTCGTCATCATCCTTGCCGCCTTTTACTTCTTTATCCCATTGGTGGATACCACCTTTCGCGTAAACATGCAGAGGACCAAAATCGATGCTTGGCTTAAGTGCCGCGTAGTAAGATGTCAGCTTAGTGTCTTGACCATCAACGTCGAATTTACCGTGTTGTGTCACACCCGCTTCAATACCGATGATAGGAAGGATACCAGTACCAACGTGAACAGAATAAGACGTATCCGTTTCACCTTTAAAGTCAGCTTGGCCAACCGATGCACCACCGTAAATCCAAGAATCTGCCATCGCTACAGAAGATGCGCTAAGAAGCGCCACTGCTAATAGAGTTTTTTTCATCATCTACCTTGTTCTCTTTTATAAATCCATACACTCACAAAATTGTAAGCGTCGGTACTGTAAACATAAGAGTGGCGAATAATTGCCACTCTAGTCCTTAAAATAGGTTTTCGCTACGTATCAGCAAGTCAAAGCAAGTATCACGCCAACCTACCACCGCATTACCCAAACTATAGCCACGATATTGCAGCCTTATTAAGTCTAGTAATTGTCAAGCGATGGTTAGTAATCATAACCCATTATCAAAATTGAAAAACCAGCTTCATTTTACTGGCCTATCAGCAAGCATCAATCGCATTTTTCACTCGTTTATCAGACACAGGATAAGGCGTGCCTAACTGTTGAGCAAAATAGCTTACCCTCAACTCTTCCAACATCCAGCGAATTTCTTTGACGTTCTCAGGAATCGCCACACCTTTCGGGATTTTGTTCAATAGTTCTTTGTAGTCATTGGTGACAGACTCGATTTTTAGCATGTGTAACCGATCTTTGTTTGGATCGATCGGCAATTTTTCCATTCGTCTTTCTATCGCCCGCAAATAACGCAGAATATCAGGAAGCCGCTTCCAACCGCATTCAGTCGCAAAGCCTTTGAAAATCAAACCTTCAATTTGCGCTTTAATATCTGAAAGTGCAAATGCCATCGTGAAATCAATTTTACCTTTTAGCTTTTTATTAATGTTGAATGCTGTCGTCAAAATGGTTTCTACTTGCTTTGCAATTTCGACCACTGTATCGCCCAGTTCTGCGCGAACGTACTCTTTCAACGCTTCGAACTTTTCTGGTTCCCAAACTAATCCGCCCTGCTCTTCAATCAGCTTATCAACTCCACAAGCGATGCAGTCATCAATCAGGTCAAGAACCTTGCCATAAGGGTTAAAATATAAGCCCAATTTTGACTTGTTAGGCAAGTTCGCATGCAGATATTTGATTGGCGAAGGTACGTTGAGCAGAATTAAGCGACGTTGGCCAGCGCGCATTGCTGTGACCTGCTCGTATTCCGTTTCATAAAGTTTTATTTCAACACTGTCTTTGGTATCCACCAATGCAGGGTAAGCTTTTACATCATAGCCCCCACGCTTTTGCTGGTAGACCTTTGGTAACTCACCGAAACTCCAAGTGTGTAGTCCTTGTTGCTCGATGTCATCATCCGCAACTTTGGACAACGTTTCCTGAACTTTGTCTTTTAGGCTTTCTTTTAACTCATGAAGGTCACGATTTTCTTTCAGTTTTCTATTACCATGATCCACTGCTCGGAATGTCACTTTTAAGTGATCTGGCACTTGATCCATATTCCAATCTTCGCGCAATACTTCCACACCCGTCATACGGCGTAGCTCTTTTTCCAATGAATCTAATAAAGGCGCCTCCATTGGTGTCACTCGCGCCAAAAATGCATCGGCATAGTTAGGAGCAGGTACAAAGTTTTTACGGATGGTTTTAGGTAACGATTTAATCAAGCTAACAACCAGTTCGTGACGCAGACCTGGGATTTGCCAATCAAAACCAGCGGGATCTACTTGGTTTAAAATTGGCAGTGGCAAGTGCACCGTGACACCGTCACTATCTTCACCTGGTTCAAATTGATAACTAAGCTTGAGTTTTAAACCATTTTGATGCCAAAAGTTAGGGTAATCCAAATCGGTAACATGACTAGCATCTCCCTTGAACAACATCTCTTTTTCGAAATTAAGTAGTTCAGGAGTTACCTTCGATGTTTTTTTCCACCATGAATCAAAATGTTTACCAGATACCACTTCAGTACCGACACGTTGATCGTAGAAATCAAACAACTCATCATCGTCGACCAAAATATCTCGGCGACGTGATTTATGCTCTAGCTCTTCGACTTCTTGCAAAAGCTTACGGTTTTGCTTGAAGAATGCGTGTTTGGTTTCCCACTCACCTTCAACTAAAGCACTACGAATGAATATTTCACGACTAACCGCAGGGTCGATACTACCGTAGTTAACCAAACGTTTCGGAACGATTGGCACGCCATAAAGCATGACTTTCTCGTGTGCCATCACCGCGGCACGCTTCTTCGACCAGTGCGGTTCACTATAACTACGTTTGATAAGGTGTTTTGCTAGCGGCTCAATCCATTCAGGCTGGATTTTGGCAATAATACGTCCCCAGAGTTTTGAGGTTTCCACCAACTCCGCAGACATGATCCACTTGGGTTGTTTCTTAAATAAACCGATGCAGGGAAAATATGAAAACGTGCGTTTCGAGCGCCTTGATATTCACTTTTCTCTTGGTCCTTCATACCAATATGCGACAATAAGCCAACCAAGATTGCACTATGGACACCATGATAGGATGCGGGCTCATCATTGAGCTTAAAGTCCATTTCATGCATGGATTGATGAATTTGAAAATACACATCTTGCCATTCGCGTACCCGCAAAAAGTTAAGATAGTCTTGCTTGCACTGTTTACGGAATTGATTACCTGTGAGCGCTTTTTGTTGCTTTTGAATATAGTCCCAGAGGTTAACAAACGTGAGAAAATCCGACTCTTCGTGGAAGAAACGTCGGTGCTTATCATCTGAAGATTGCTGTTTGTCGGATGGGCGCTCGCGCGGGTCTTGAATTGACAGCGCCGCCGCAATAATCATCACTTCTTTAAGTGCACCGTATTTAGGTGCTTCCAAGACCATACGCGCTAACCGCGGATCAATCGGTAAGCGAGCCAGTTGTCGTCCTGTTGTTGTAAGACGTTTTTTGGCCTCCTTCACATCTGGATTGATCGCGCCAAGTTCTTCTAAAAGGCGTACACCATCTTGAATGTTGCGCTTATCTGGCGCTTCAACAAATGGGAACGCTTGTATGTCACCGAGCCCGAGTGAAGTCATTTGTAAAATAACAGACGCTAAGTTGGTACGAAGAATCTCTGGATCGGTAAATTCTGGTCTTGACTCAAAATCTTCTTCTGAATAGAGACGAATACAGATCCCCTCTTCGACACGCCCACAACGACCTTTACGTTGGTTTGCACTCGCTTGAGATATAGGTTCAATAGGAAGACGCTGAACCTTTGTGCGATAGCTATAGCGACTGATACGTGCCGTACCTGGGTCAATTACATATTTAATGCCTGGGACCGTAAGCGATGTTTCAGCCACGTTGGTTGCAAGAACAATTCGACGACCTGCATGTGGCTGGAAAATCTTGTTCTGCTCTCCCGCAGACAAGCGCGCATATAGCGGCACTATCTCAGTGCTTTTCAAATTACGCTTAGACAATGCATCCGCAGTGTCACGAATCTCGCGTTCACCATTCATGAAAATCAGGATATCGCCCAGCCCTTCATCACACAGTTCATCAACCGCTTCAAAGATACCCTCTAGTTGATCGCGATCGGTGTCGTCATCGCCGCTTAACGGGCGGTAACGGGTTTCTACTG
This sequence comes from Vibrio mytili, assembly GCF_000830505.1. Taxonomy (GTDB): domain Bacteria; phylum Pseudomonadota; class Gammaproteobacteria; order Enterobacterales; family Vibrionaceae; genus Vibrio; species Vibrio mytili. The sequence continues at coordinate 48,561 of NZ_JXOK01000008.1, forward strand.
GGTAAGTACGACCTGATACTTCGATGATTGGCGCGTTGTCAAAGTGTTTCGAAAACCTTTCTGGATCAATCGTCGCAGACGTAATAATGACTTTTAAATCCGGGCGACGTGGTAACAGTTCTTTTAAATAACCCAAGATAAAATCGATATTCAAGCTGCGCTCGTGCGCTTCGTCGATAATGATGGTGTCGTATTGATTTAAGAAACGATCATGTTGAATTTCAGCCAACAGAATACCGTCGGTCATCAATTTTATTTGCGTGTTCTCAGAAATTTGGTCATTGAATCGGACTTTATAACCGACAAATTCACCAAGCTTGGTTTCCATCTCTTCAGCGATTCGGTTTGCTACTGAGCGAGCCGCAAGACGACGAGGCTGAGTGTGACCAATCAAGCCAAACTTACCACGGCCCAATTCTGCACAAATTTTGGGTAGCTGGGTGGTTTTACCCGAACCGGTTTCACCGGCAACAATAACCACTTGGTTTTCTTCAATCGCCTTCGCGATGTCTTGCCGTTTTTGACTAACGGGAAGAATTTCTGGGTATTCGATTTTGGGGTGAGAACTGATGCGCTGCTCTGCAACCATCATTGACTTGGCGATGTCTAACGCAATTTCATCAAACACGGCATGGCGTGATGCCTCTTTTTTAATCTTGCTCGCACCAGAAATACGTTTGCTTAAGCGAAAACGGTCCCGCATCATGCACTGATTGAGTGCTTTGCGTAAGGATACGGCGTTATTCTGTTGCGACTGAGGCGGCTGAGTATTCACCTCGCGCTCAGCTGATTTTTTGGCGTTTTTATCACCTTTTTCAGCAACAGTTTGCTCTTTCTCAGGTGTTCTCTTTGTAGGCTGTGACGAAGTCAAAGCGTTTCCTATTCTTTTCATTACATAAAACTGCGCGAATTGTATCACACAAGCCTTGAAACTGGACAACCCAAAGGTTATTCAATTTTTTCGAACAACTTAAGCAAATGCATCAGGTTTTGAGTCAAGTTCCATGACTTATAATCCAGTGATTAGCCGAAAGCACTTAATTAAGGAACATCATATGTCTCGTGTATTAGCTCTTAAATCAAGCATTCTTGGTGATTACTCTCAATCAAACAAACTGGTTGAAGATTTCACAAAAAACGTAGCAGAAGACAAATTAATTGTTCGCGATCTCGCTGCAAATCCACTTCCAGTTCTGGACTTCTCCGTTGCGACTGCATTACGTGCGACAGAAGATCTTTCTCAAGAGCAGCAAGACGTCGTGAATTTATCTAATACATTGATTGAAGAGATTAAAGCTTCAGACACACTCGTGATTGCTGCACCAATGTACAACTTTACAATCCCTACTCAGCTTAAAAACTGGATCGATTTAATCGCCCGTGCTGGCGTGACATTCCAATATACAGAGAATGGTGTACAAGGTCTTATCGAAGGGAAAAAGGCCATTGTTGTAACAACACGTGGTGGTATTCACAAAGATTCAGCGACTGACATTGTAACGCCTTACCTGCGTACTGTTTTAGGGTTTGTCGGTATCACTGATGTTGAATTCGTGTATGCAGAAGCACTAAATATGGGCGACGACGCTGCTGCTCAAGGTATGACATCGGCTCAAAGCCATTTAGCCTCTTTGGCATAAGTAATCTGCAGTTGCGCTAACTCATGATTCGAAGGGATTGGAGATACTGATCCCTTTCTCTTATTTCTCATTGTTACTTTTTATTTGCTTCTTTTCTATGTCGGTCACCGCTTTTCGGTAAAACCGTTCCAATGACGCTTCAGCTTCATTGATCATTTTTTCTATCATCGCATCAAAAGCAACGTCGCTTGGAATCGCGATTTCATCCCCTACACTCACTTCCAGTGAATTGTCGTAAATCACCAACCAATCATCGCCCTCTAAGTGCCCTTCTCCGTGGACCACAAAGAATCGTTTGGCGAATTCATCATTCGTACAGTTTATACCTTCAATTTGGATATTGAACGAGGAGTCGATACTCATCGTGCTCATTCCCTGCTCACTTTCCAATGCATTGCACACGTGCTTAACACTTGCGCGATAAGTGAATTTGAGTTGAGATAATGACTTTGTTGTCTTCATGCAGTCATGATGGTTGATAACCTAGCTCGGTACAAATCCGACCTTTGCACAAAGCGAATGATTTCTCGTTCAAGCTCGGTACTATCACAACAAGTATTCACGGCTTGTTCAGAAATAGGCGTCATCGTCAATTTTTTGATAAACGTAATTTTATCTAATGTTCTTTATTCATAAGCCGTTACAATAGTACACGTTGCAATCCAACGGTTACCTCAAAATCAACATAGACATAACGACGCACAAGTGAAAGCATCCGAACTCATTTCTATCCTCAACACATTACCGCCTGAACACGATCCTGAAATAGTGATGGGAGAACAATGGCTGCCTGAACGGTTAGTCGAAACCCAACTCGATGGCGATTTGTTGTTTTTAAACTTTGATAATGCACCAGAAGATGAACAAGGAGAGGAAGAAGGCCGTGGCTTTGTTGAACACGAAATTGAGTTAATTCGTACTCGCTTACAACAAATTCTGGATGAAAATAGCGATAGCGCTTCCAAATCGGACGCGATCTTGGGAATATTTCTCATGGGTCATGAACTGAGTAGCTCACAAGTTATCGAAATCTTGGAAGAGTCAGAGACGCCATAGAACAACCATAGGATAAGGAGTCGCTTTGCCTGCACAGCCCAATATTAGTCGTTCCCCTAAACTTCCTTTGATCATCGCAGGTCCTATCCTACGTAAGGTAACGGCATCAGAAGTGAATATTTGGCTTGTCACGACTGAACCATTGCAAGGCAGTGTGGAAATAATCGACCTGCATTCTAAACAAACACATTACTCCGCTTCACTCGACCAGCATCAATCTCTACAAGTTGGTCAAAGAGCATGGGTTTCGCTACTGATGCTTACTGGAATCTTTCCAACACAGCAGCCGCTTCGCTACCAACTTCATACCCAGCATGGATCACTTACAGAGCTATTACCCAATTTGAATTATGACCATGACGACAGTGCTTATCGCGGCGTCGAGTTTGTTATTAACGACAAAGCAGACTACGTACTACATGGCTCATGCAGAAATCCTCACCATTTTAGTGACGATACTCTGGTTGCAGCGGATACGAAAATTTCAAAGCAACAGGCTGAGTCCCGACCTAGCATGTTGATCATGAGCGGTGATCAGGTCTATACGGACCATGTTGCAGGCCCCACCCTGGACGCAATTGAGCAAGTAATCGATATCTTAGGTTTGCCGAGTGAAAAATTTGAACAGGCAGTTGTCGAGGATAGTACGTCACTTTATCAACACCCATTCCGTTTCTACGGACGTGATAAATTGTTACCGCATTACATCGAGGAAGACCGCTTATTCAGTCGTTTTCTCCCAAAAAGAGAAATACCTATTTTTAGCGCAAAGCAATGTGAAAATCACTTAATCAGCTTTGCCGAATGTTTTGCGATGTATTTGCTTGTCTGGTCTCCTATCCTTTGGAAGCATGTAGAGCAAGATCGATTACTGAGGCAAAACTTCATCGTGGGTGGCCAACAGCTAGCCCCTAAATGGCAAAAGCAATGGCGTGAAGAAAAAGTTCATATTGATAAATTCATTCAGGGTTTAGACAAAGTTCAACGTCTGCTGGCACATATTCCTACTTATATGATTTTCGATGATCATGATGTCACCGATGACTGGAACTTAACGATTGGCTGGGAACAAGCGGCTTACAACCACCCGTTTTCGAAAAGAATTATTGGCAACAGCCTGATTGCTTACTGGCTATGCCAAGGGTGGGGAAACGCGCCAGAGAAGTTTGGAGATGATTTCCTACAACTTGCGAAGGAATTTTTAAATCTTGGAACAGAGAAAGCTCAAGATACATTCATTCAACACCTTTACCGCTTTGAAAACTGGCACTACACCATCCCAACATCTCCAAAAGTCGTTGTTCTCGACACCAGAACGCGCCGTTGGCGATCAGAGTCGAGAATGTACAAACCCTCAGGGTTAATGGATTGGGAAGCGCTAATCGAGTTCCATCAAGAGCTCGTTCATCAAGACAAAGTGATCATCGTTTCGGCAGCGCCGATGTTTGGCGTAAAGTTTATCGAAACCCTTCAACGCATATTTACCATTGCAAGACAGCCCTTGATGGTTGATGCAGAGAACTGGATGGCGCACCCAGGAAGTGCGAATACACTCATCAGCATTTTTACGCACACCAAGACACCAACCAATTTCGTCATATTGTCGGGAGATGTGCACTATTCGTTCGCTTATGATATTAAGCTGCGCTTTCGAAAAAATAGTCCGAATATCTATCAAATCACCTGCAGTGGAATAAAAAACCAGTTCCCAACCCGACTCCTCAACCTATGTGATGCACTTGATAGAATGCTGTATAGCCCCCGCTCTCCGCTAAACTGGTTCACAAAACGTAAGCGACTAAAAATCTATAAGAGAGCGCCCAGTACACATAACTTTTACCGACTGGTAAATCACAGCGCGATTGGTGAGTTACATCTGGATGAGAATGGAAAACCGAGTGATATTCGTATACTAACCAGTGATGGCGATGAAGTGTCCTTCCCTGCGACAAAGAGTGAAACAAGTGACGCTCCTGATCATAGTAAATAACGGGTAAAAATGTTCCCCCTTGTTTCCAACTATTGCACCTGCGTGAGGTTTGATCAATTGTTTGCCTCGATCGGTATAACGATTAGCTTCTAGCGGAAAACGTACCGAACGCAGGATTATTAAGTTATTAGGCGTTGGTCTTGAGATTCACAAGTCTCATGCCCATTTTAAAAACATAGACAACGACAAGGCGCTCAATATGTTTAACTCTCTCACCACCTTATTTAAACAACTTATCGACGGTTCAGACTTGAGTCAGATTAACACGGCTTCTCCAAATTTAGCGATCGCGTGTTTACTCTGTGAGGTTTCTTCTGCGGACCATCAAGTAGATGAAAAAGAACACGAAACGATACGCTCATTGCTAGTAAAATTGCTTACATTAGATCAACAAGAAGCGGAATCGATCCTCAATCAAGCGCAAGCAAAAACGAAAGAGTCGGCTTCGTTGTACGATTTTACTTCACAACTGAGAGAGCTCTCTCAAGAAACCCGCTACGACCTGATCAAAAGTATGTGGGAAGTGGCGTACGCTGATGGGGAAATAGATCCACTCGAAGAAGCCGTAATTCGCAAAACGGCAGAGTTATTGTACGTGGATCACAGCGACTTTATTAGGGCAAAACTGCAGTCTCAATAACAACGTAACAAGGTCAGTCAACTAACAAGGACTAAGAGATAACATTAGTGTTGAGGCACATAGAGGCTCTTGTTTTGATTTATGGATGTTCCTCAGAAGACCTTATTAGAAGCAAAAACCAAGAACAAATAGATCAGAATAATCAAAAAAGAAAAACGCGCTATTCAGCGCGTTTTAATCTAAAGCCATTTTGATTATTTTCGTCAAGCCAATGACAGTTATTAGTGTCTAATGTTTGATACAAGTTAAGCATATAGACTGCTTACTGTGTAAACACTCGGTAAAACTCATGTCATGGGTTTTAATAACCGGAAGCGGGATCACATTTAAAGCATGGCAAGTGCGAGTTTCGCTAAGTTATAGGCATCCACATACCCGGAGTGCTGTCGTCCTTCCCAATCAATGCCTTTTGCTTCTTGTGCAGCACGATGACCAATACGCTTATCTTTAAGACGGTTTTGAACTCGATAAAGTGTTGCTAAGTTGATAAATTCGCTAAACGGCGCGTCGATCCCTTTTTGCTGACACTCTTTGAGTAAAATCAAATCATCTCGTCCCCATGAGGCGTATATCTTATTACGGCCACCGAAGTTCTTAACCATCGATTTCAGTACTTCTTCCAGAGGCCGTCCCTGCTTCTCGATTTTTCGTGGTGTAATCCCTGTGAGTTCTGCACAAAACAAGGACACTTCATCATGTTCCGGCTTAACGTAGTACTGCGCTCGTTTAACGATCTCGCCTTTAGACAAATCTATTTCAGCTAACCCTACTTCGATGATCTCTCCTGTACGGCCAACGCCATTTTCGCTCCAGCAACACATTTCTAAATCGAAGCATACGATACGGTTATGGTTCATCGTTTGTCGTGGTTCCTAATATAAATTTGAAAGCGTGCAATACTACCGCAACGATATAAAAAACTCGAATTTACCCGATGATTAAATCACCGATTAACCGGGGGATCTGCGGAATCGCACAATATTGTTCAACAAACAATCAGGAATAACTTCTCATAGTTGCTTCAATCGTCGATTTTTCATCCGCTTCGAGCGCTATTATGATGAATTATTACAGCGTTAAGCCTTGAATATGCTAACATCCACCATCATTTTAGTGTCTAAACTTGGTGCAAGATCGCAAAGACGATCATTTCAAAGCTATGAGCCAATACTGAGCACCATAAAATTAATTAAAGAGAATAAATGTCATGAACATTGATTTGAACCTAATTCCTCAAACGTTTGATATGCTCCACGCTGGTCTGGCAGCATCGAGCGTTTTACTTCTTTTGGTTGCCGTTTCTCGTAAATCTAAGGTAGTGGAGAAAGTCGTCGAAAAGCCTGTCGAAAAAATTGTAGAGGTTGAAAAGCCTGTTGAAAAAATTGTTGAAGTCGAGAAAGTCGTTGAAGTTGAAAAAGTGGTAGAAAAAGTCGTTGAGGTTGAATCTAAGCTTGCTACCGCGTCTACAGATTCCGCTATGCAACTGCTGTCTATCATGCAGCAAGAAGCGCGTTTAATCGACTTTTTACAAGAAGACTTAACCTCCTTCTCTGATGACGAAGTGGGTGCAGCGGCTCGGGTTATTCACACTGGCGGTCAGAAAGTATTAAAAGACTATGTAACCCTTGCTCATATCCGTAACGAAGATGAAGAAACTCGCATCACTGTTGAAGAAGGCTTCAACCCACAAGAAATTCGCCTAACAGGCAATGTGACCGGTAGTGCTCCTTTCAATGGCACTCTGGTACATAAAGGCTGGAAGGCAACGGCAATGAACCTGCCAAAGCTATCTGAAAACTACGATGCGTCTATCATTGCACCAGCAGAGGTTGAGTTGTAATGGAACACATGAATCAAGAAACCACTTCTCAAGAGCAGCCATCGGCAAAATTTAGTGTCGGTATCGATTTGGGCACCACGCACTGTGTTATCTCGTTTGTTGATACTCAGAATGAAGATGCTCGTGTTGAAGTCATGCCTATCCCGCAACTTACTGCGCCAGGTACGGTAGAAACTCGTAGCCAACTCGGCTCGTTTCTTTACCAGCCACACGAACATGAAATGAACCCACAATCTCGCGTTCTGCCTTGGTCTAGTGAACCCAAAGCTCTGGTGGGTGCTATTGCACGTAACTTGGGCGCTAAAACGCCAATCCGCCTGATTGCGAGTGCTAAATCTTGGTTGTGTCACGGTGGTGTAAACCGTCGTGAAGCATTTCTACCTGCTGGAAGCCCTGAGGAAGTAGAAAAAGTCTCCCCGCTTCGTGCAACAGAGCTTTACCTTGAGCACCTCAAAGAAACATGGGACCACACACACCCAAACCATCAGCTTGCAGATCAAGATGTGACCATTACGGTTCCTGCATCGTTCGATCCTGCAGCACGCGACCTAACCGCTGAAGCGGCCCGCAACGTCGGTTTTGTCAATCTGACTCTTTTGGAAGAACCTCAAGCGGCACTTTACAATTGGATCGATAACAGTGAAGACAAATGGCGCGACGAGGTTGAAGTTGGCGACATCGTTTTGGTTGTCGATATTGGTGGTGGTACTACGGACCTTTCTTTGGTCGAAGTAACAGAAGATGAAGGCAACCTAACACTCAACCGTATCGCAGTAGGTGAACACATCCTACTTGGCGGTGACAACATGGATCTCGCCCTTGCCTACCGCTTGAAGATGAAACTGGCGCAAGAAGGCAAAGAACTGCAACCTTGGCAAGTTCAGGCGATGACGCACGCATGCCGTGACGCAAAAGAAGCACTATTAAACGACAGCGAACTTCAGTCAGTGCCAATCGTGGTACCAAGCCGTGGCTCTAAACTGCTTGGCGCAACGCTGAAAACAGAACTGACTCAACAAGAAGTACAGCAAACACTGGTTGATGGTTTCTTCCCACAAGTGACGATTAGCGATCACCCGGTTCAACGTAACCGTGGTGCACTGACGCAAATGGGTCTACCTTACGCGCAAGATGCAGGCATCACTCGTCACATTGCCGCGTTCTTGTCTAAACAAGCAAACGCGCTTTCTGCTTCAGGAAATGACAGCGCAGAATCAGCAGCTCAAGACTTTAACCCGTTCGCGAACATGCCTGGTATGCCAGGTGCGGATGCAGCGCAATCGGCTGACTTTATAAAACCGACTGCGATCCTATTCAACGGTGGTGTTCTGAAATCAACACTGCTCTCGACGCGCTTAGAAGACACCATCAATGAGTGGTTGATTGAAGCCGACGCTGAAATGGCAAAACGTCTTACAGGTGTCGATTTGGATCTTGCAGTTGCTAGCGGCGCAGCCTACTACGGTGCGGTCCGCCATGGTCAGGGCGTACGTATTCGTGGTGGTATTGCTTCGGCATACTACGTAGGAATCGAAAGTGCGATGCCTGCAATTCCTGGAATGGCGCCTCCGATGGAAGCGCTTTGTGTTGCACCATTTGGTATGGAAGAAGGATCAAGCGTTGATGTCCCTAGCCAACAGTTCGGTTTGATCATCGGCCAGCCCGTTAACTTCCAGTTCTTTGGTTCAACCGTTCGCCGTGATGACCTTGCTGGTACACATTTAGATTACTGGGCACCAGAGGAACTTGAAGAGCTGCCGGAAATTCAAGTTACCCTGCCTGTATCTGAAGGTCGAAGCGAAGGCGAAGTGGTTCCTGTAACCCTTGCTTCTCGCGTGACAGAGCTAGGTACGCTTTATCTCGAGGCTATTGCCGCTGATAACGGCCAAAAGTGGCATGTAGAATTTGATGTACGTGACGACGCAAAAAGCGACGCAAACGAAGAATACTAAGTAGCAATGACAAAACGGCATCCAATTGGGTGCCGTTTTCAAATACACGAAGGTTTGTATGGCATCTCCTTGTTTCCTTGTTGGTATTGACTTAGGCACCACAAACACTGTGGTGGCATATTGTGAAATCACCGACAACCTTGAACAGTCTGAAGTTTCCCTATTTGATATTGACCAACTTATTGGTCCGGGCGAAGTGGTTCGTAAGGCACTGCTACCCTCTTTCCGCTACCATCCAGCTGAAGGACAAATATCACCGTCTGATTTAACGCTTCCATGGGACAACCAACCCGTACCTGGCGATATTAACAACGTTATTGTCGGTGAATGGGCGCGAGAATTAGGTGCGAAAGTCGAAGGTCGTCAGGTATCCAGTGCCAAAAGCTGGCTATCACATCAAGCGGTGGACCGCAGTTCCGATATACTCCCTTGGGCCGGCGCACAGGACGTTGATAAAGTCTCGCCTGTGATTGCGAGTGCCAGTTACCTCAATCACATTCGTCAAGCCTGGAACTACCGTCACCCAAGCAATAAACTGGAAGATCAAGAAGTGGTCGTTACGGTACCAGCATCGTTTGACGAGACAGCGCGTAAGCTCACTTTAGAGGCGGCCGAACTGGCTGGCTTGACGAAAATTGTCTTACTCGAAGAGCCACAAGCCGTATGTTACGACTGGTATGCACGCCACCAACAAACTGCCTCAGAAGAACTCAAAGGATTACCCTTAATTCTTGTGTGCGATGTGGGTGGTGGTACGACCGACTTAAGTTTGATTGAAGCAAAATTTGACGGTTCAAGTGAAGAGCTTGCTTTGGATCGTATTGGTGTTGGCGAGCATTTAATGTTGGGCGGTGACAACCTAGACTTAGCATTAGCCCACTTAGCTGAAAACCGTTTTAATCAGAGTAAAAAGCTCACAGCAGCAAGTTTAACCAAGTTAATTCAGCAAACTCGTAAAGCGAAAGAAAGCTTGCTTTCTGCAAGTGCACCCGATGACGTAAAAATCACCATGCTTGGTAGTGGTTCTAAACTGCTTGGAGGGACCAAGAGTATTTCTCTAAGCAAACAAGAAGTTCATCAAATTGCGCTGGACGGTTTTTTCCCGCTGTCAGAGTTTGGCGAAGTCCCTGATAAACGCCGCAGTGCGGTGGTAGAATTTGGTCTTCCTTACGTCGCTGATCCAGCAGTAAGTAAACACGTCGCTGAATTTTTAACTCAGCATCAGCAAGTCTCACGTGCCGCCCTTGGCATAGATGATGAGCAACAAAATGCCATTCCAGTCGGTATTCTGTTGAACGGTGGTGTGTTTAATAGTGACCTTGTTACAAAGCGCGTAACTACTTTGCTCTCCAATTGGCGTGGTGCGCCAGTTACGGTACTCGATAATCCTCATCCAGATTGGTCTGTAGCTCTCGGCGCCGTCGCGTTTGGTAAAGCAAGACGCGGCGCGCAACTTAAAATTGGTGGTGGTGCTGCCCGCTCCTATTTCTTGCATCTGCAAGAAAAAAACAAAATGGGCAAAGCACTGTGCTTACTCGCAAAAGGAACCGAAGAAGGCCATGAAATTCGCTTAAGTGGTCGTCGCTTTTCCCTAACGTTAGGCGAGCCTGTTCGTTTCAACTTACTGACCTCAACGCACGATACCTTAACGAATAACACCACGATTCAAAATGGCGTAATCGCGAGGTAGACCCTGACTTATTCACCCCCCTCCCACCATACATTACCACTCTCGAGGGTGAAGGTGCGGCGCTGCATGCTAACCAAAAAGAGCGAGTAGAAGTACAGCTTGCCTGTCAGTTGACCGAAGTCGGCACGTTGAAAATGGAGTGTGTCCGCGCAGACGATGACAGTAAGCGCTGGGCGTTAGAGTTCGAAGTTCGCAATAAACAAGTAGATGAAACCGAGGAAGTGCAACTTCACCCAAGGTTGAACGAATGTAAAGCGTTGATTGCTCGTCTGTATAGCGGCAACAAAAAGAGTGCAGATAGCAAAGAGATTAAAACCTTAGCGAAGGATCTTGAAAAGAAACTCGGTAAACGCGATGAATGGGATTTTACTACGCTCCGTCAATTGTTTGATGCATTTTCGCAAGGACGAAAGCGTCGTCGTCGCTCTGAACCACACGAAAAGAATTGGCTACGACTGTCTGGGTTTGCACTGCGACCAGGTTTTGGAGATGCAACGGATTCATGGCGAATCGAACAAGTGTGGAGCCTGTATCAACAAGGCATTCAATTTAAGAATCATCAAGGCTGGACGGATTGGTGGGTATTCTGGCGCCGCATTGCGGGCGGTTTAAACCAAGAACAACAAGAAACAATACTTGCCGATATCGCTAAATATTTACATCCAGGTGCGATGAAGAACCCGCAGTCAGCAAAAGCGGCGCAAGACATGGGTTATGAAGCCATGGTTCGTCTCTCTGCCTCTTTAGAAAACCTTGAAGTGGAAGATAAAGTGCTACTGGCAACCTGGTTCTTGAGTAAAGCCATCAACCATAATCAATTCCAACAGGCGCACTGGTGGGCTATGGGTCGTCTTGCGTCTCGCACGCCACTTTATGGCAGTCAACACAACGTAATTCCACGTGAACAAGCTGAGCAGTGGCTTCCCAAATTGCTCGATCAAAACTGGCAAAAAGAACCAATGATCGCGTTTGCCGCTGTCATGATCTGCCGTAAAACGGGAGACCGATTGTTTGATATTTCTGATGATTTTAGACAACAAGTTCTAGCCAAGCTTAAACAGAGCAAAGTGCCAGAGTCTTGGGTGTCTTTGGTTGAAGAAGTAAAAGAACTCTCGGAAAGCGAATCAAAACGCGTATTTGGTGATGCGCTACCAAGTGGTTTAACGCTGGTCCATCATTAACTACGTAATCCTAGTCGTCAATTACGTAATCCCATTCTTTGCAAGATTAGAGACGCTCTGACTTACACAGCCCTTCACATCGAAGGGCTGTGTTTTATCTAAAAAGACATCAATTCATCTCTGTCGTAATGACCACATCTCGCGTTTCGTTATCCATATCACTAATGCCCACCACAGACACTTCACGATCGGATAGCGTTTCGATCAAGCTATCTTCTAAACCACCATCGGCTAACCAAGTATAAAATTTATCTGCGATGCGTTCGGAACCTTCGCCAACAAACGTTAATGTGACCTTTTTCATGAGTGGCACCCCATTAATTTACGATTCAGCCACTTAAGCGTAGTATGTTTGCTAAACATAAACAGTAAACAACGTAGAATTATTTATGACCATTGAAAAATTTGATGCTATTTATCAGCGTGCTGCAGAACGTAAAGGAGGAGAAAACCAGCTGGAACAGTTGATCTCTCACCCACTAAGTAAATCTGAATTGGCAAAGATTACAGACGATCGCTGGCTGGCCGCCTTCTCGATGAAAGTATTTCAAAGTGGCATTTCTTGGAGCGTCGTTCGTAACAAATGGCCAAATTTTGAAGAAGTCTTTTTTGGATTCAAAATTGAACCCTTACTGATGCTTTCAGACGAACAATGGGAAACCAAAGCAACGGACAAGCGCATCATCCGCCACCTTAAGAAAGTCATGTCTATCCCAGCTAACGCCCGCATGATTCACGAAGCTCAGCTTGAACATGGGTCATTTAGCAATATGGTCGCAAACTGGCCTCAAGATAATATCACGGGTCTGTGGAGCTACCTTAAAAAGCACGGTAATCGCCTAGGAGCAATACAGGCCCTTACACACTGCGTCAAATGGGCGTTGACACGTTCATCCTTTCTAACGACGTAGAGGCTTATTTACGTAACTATAAAATCATCGAAGGCGGTAAAGATACGAAGAAATCTCTGGATGCTGCAAACAAAGCGTTTCTTCAATGGCAGCGAGAAAGTGACAGAAGTCTCTCTGAAATCAGTCAGATCATTGCTTTTAGTACCGGTGACAACCGAATATAAGTGCCTCTTTAATAATATCGGAGGGAGCGACATCTCTCCCTCTACCCTTAACAAGTTTTACGAATCCCCGCTTTCACTACCATTCGCAACCGTTAACAAAAAATTCACATTGTGTTGTTTGATCAAATACCGACAGACAGAATGCCAGAATTTCAATAGAGCAGGTATTCGAAATTGGTACAATCTACCGTTTTTCAAATTGTGCATTATTTGCACTTGTAAACTATCCATTTAGATTAATAATAGTTCCATAAAAAATTCAGTATGTTAAGTCGGGGGCGTGATGAAAATCTTCTGGGAATTACGTTGGTATTTCCAACAAAAATGGAAACATTACGTTGGCTCGATTGTTCTTCTAGCACTGATTTCTCTTCTCCAGCTTGTTCCCCCAAAAGCAGTCGGCATTATTGTTGATGGTGTTGTTGATAACACTTTAGATACAAACACATTAGTCCTTTGGTTGTTTGGGTTAGCCCTTCTGGCTTTCATTATTTATGGATGTCGAATTCTTTGGCGTATTTGGCTGTTTGGTGCCAGTTGGGAACTGGGGACCATTCTACGCAATAAGCTCTATCGGCACCTCTCCTCTCAACCTCCTCGATTCTTCGAACGTTATAAAACTGGCGATTTGATGGCACGCGGAACTAACGATGTACGCAACATTGTTACGACAGCTGGTGAAGGTGTACTGACTGCCGCTGATTCCTTAATTACTGGGATCGCAGTGTTCATTATCATGGTTACCCAAATCAGCTGGAAACTAACTTTAATGGCATTACTCCCAATGCCTTTTCTTGCCATTGTTATTTTCTATATCGTGCGTATTCTCCACTTGCGTTTTCGCACGGCTCAGGAAGCCTTTTCTACCATGTCTGACATGACACAAGAATCACTCAACGGCGTTCGCATGTTGAGAGCCTTTGGCTTAGAAGAGCAAGAACAAAAACGTTTTGAAGAAGTTGTTGAAGATACTGGCGATAAAAATATCGCGGTAGCCAGAGTAGATGCACGCTTCGATCCCGCCATTCAATTAACGATTGGTCTTTCCTTTTTACTCAGTATCGCTTCGGGAGCCTATCTTGTTGATAAAGGAGAAATAACGCTAGGCGATTTAACGGCATTTAATATGTACCTCGGGTTAATGATTTGGCCCATGCTCGCGTTCGCCTTCTTGTTCAACATTCTCGAGCGAGGTTCAGCAGCATGGAACCGCCTACAAGAGATTTTTGATGAGAAGCCAGAAATTGTCAGTGGTGATATACCATTAGAAAGTAAACCACTTCCCCTCAACATCAACATTGATGAATTTCATTGGTCAAAGGATTTACCACCCGCCCTTGTCGATGTCGATATCTGCTTAGAACCGGGACAGATGTTGGGAATAGCCGGACCTGTTGGGAGTGGTAAATCCACCTTACTCACACTGCTTTTAAGGCAACATGAATTAGAGAAAGGTAATATAAAACTTGGCGATGTTGATATCAAAGAAGCTAAGCTGACTGAGTGGCGACAACGCTTTGCGGTGGTCAATCAGACACCATTTCTCTTTTCTACGTCTATTTTCGACAATATCGCACTAGGCAATCCGAGCGCCAACAAAGAGCAAGTTTATGAGGCAGCAAAACTGGCATGCGTTCATGAAGATATCGAGAAATTTCCAGAAGGTTATCAAACTGAAGTTGGTGAAAAAGGTATCACACTCTCCGGTGGTCAAAAGCAGAGAATTGCAATAGCACGAGCAATGTTACTTAATGCTCAAATTCTGGTTCTGGACGATGCTCTGTCAGCAGTAGATGGGAGAACGGAACACCAAATTTTGCAAAACCTTGAAACTCATTATCGCGATCAAGCGTTAATCGTTATTGCACACCGATTAACGGCATTAGAAGCGGCAGATGAAATCATTGTGTTGAATCAAGGAAATGTCATCGAACGTGGCCCTCATTATTCATTACTTGCCCACCAAGGTTGGTATGCAGAAATGTTCCAATACCAGAAACTTGAACAGGCAATGGAGGAGTAATAGATGAAACAAAGCAGCACATTTAAGCGGTTACTTTCTTATCCATTGTCACAACCCAAACCCATGTTTAAAGGGTTTTGCTTACTGTTTATCGCTGCGTTAGCAAGTGCCAGTGGTCCATGGCTGATTCAATATTTTATCGATGAACACATCGCGAAAGGCGAATACGGGCAAAATGTATTGATTCCTCTGGTTGCTGGCTATCTGCTCCTTCAAATCATTGCCGCCGTATTTCAATATCTTCAATCATTACAGTTTAGTATTGTAGCGGCAAATACGATAAAAATGATTCGTAAGCAGGTTTTCTCCGGTGTCATCAAACAGCCGCTGTCGGCTTTTGATTATACCCCTGCGGGCAAGCTTGTTTCTCGAATCACCAACGATACCGAGTCCCTTCAACAGTTTTATGAGTTACTCATTGCCACTGTGGTAAAAAACACCGTGATGATTTTAGTTATGCTGGGTGTGATGTCCCTGATGAGCTGGAAACTCACGCTTGTTGTTCTTGCGTTGCTTCCAGTCGTTATCGGCTTTATGTGCCTATTCAAAATATTAAGTACCCAAAGTTATCGAAAAATGCGGGATTTACTCACCGACATTAACGCCAACTTAAGCGAATCTATTCAAGGTATGAGTGTGATTCAGTTAATGCGGCAGGAAGAGCGTTTTAATAAGCAGTTTAACGATCTGACAGCAGAGCATTTAGTCGCTTCCAAGCAAGTGATTCGTTTGAACGGCTATTTACTGCGACCGCTAATGGATCTACTTGCAGGAATTGCGCTGCTTTGTTTGGTCGCAATTTTTGGCTTCAACGGGGTCGAGTTGATTGGTGTGGGTGTGCTATACGCCTTTATCAGCTACCTAGCCCGTGTAACCGAACCTTTGATCGAAATGACGCAACAACTCGCCCTACTCCAGCAAGCTTTAGTTTCTAGTGAGCGAGTATTCGAACTTATCGACGCAAACGAACAAACCTATGGTCAAGACGCTCAGCCGTTGCAAACAGGACGTATAGAAATCAATAACCTCACCTTTAGTTATGACGGTAAACAGAACGTCCTCAACAACCTATCCTTGTCGGCAAACCATCAGGACTTTATTGCTTTAGTCGGACACACAGGTAGCGGGAAAAGCACCTTAGCGTCGCTGTTAATGGGTTTCTATCCAACGAAAACGGGTGTGTTAAAGATTGATGACCGCCCGATAAATATGCTGAGTAAAGAGGTTCTGCGTAAAGATGTCGCCATGGTCCAGCAGGATCCTCACATCCTTCCAACATCAGTACGAGAAAACGTCTCGTTAAACCGAGATGTCAACGATTCACAAGTTTGGGATGCGTTAGATAAGGTGGGGTTGTCTGAGCAAATACGCCGTTATCCAAATGGCTTAGACACTCAGTTAGGTCAGGGTGAAACCAACCTTTCATCTGGCCAGAAGCAACTACTGGCTCTCGCTCGCGTTTTGGTTGCGAAACCGAAGATCTTAATTCTGGATGAAGCGACCGCGAATATTGACTCTGGGACAGAAGCTTTAATTCAGAGTAGTCTTAAAGTACTTCGCCAAAACATGACCTTAGTCGTTATCGCTCATCGTCTCTCAACAATATTAGATGCAGACCAAATCGTGGTGCTCCATCATGGTGATTTAGTTGAGAAAGGCACGCATAAAACGCTACTGCAACAAAATGGGCGATATGCCCAAATGTACCAATTGCAGCAAGCAAATAGACAACTAAGGCAACTAGAGTCAGAGACAAAGCCGTTAGAAGAAGCCGTTTAATCTACCCATTCGCACAGACGAACACCTGCAAGTCACATTGCGGGTGTTTTCTCAACATTTATTGATATAATCCCTCGCTATCTAGCCCAAGGTCGTTGTAGAATCACATCGAACTTCAGCTCAACGCCTACTATATTCTCATGAGCTGATTACCTGATACTGCATATTAATCTCATGAACAAAGTCCATGGATAAAGATAAGTTTACTAACATCTACCGTTTGCCTGGCTCAATTCAAATACGCATCGGCAAGTGGCAAAAAACGTTTCGCGGCACCTCTGATTTAGTTTTGCATCAGGCGTTGATGGAGCGTAACAAACAATTTAAGAAACCAGACTTCCTTCCTAAGGGCTGGTGTATTAAACCCATTGATGAAAAAGATATTACCATTACCCATCATGGCAAATACATCCAAACTGTCATGCGTACAATGCTAGACAGAAAAGTATCCTATAAACGACTTTTTCTTTCTCGTATGAATGAAGAACAAGGCGAAAAAGTACTTCATAGCTACAAGCAGGAATGGGTACGTAAACATAATCAGATCGCGAAAAAATACAACCAAATAAAGAAAAAGCAGTTTTTGAACTTAGCCAGAGAAGAAGAGGAAACGCTTTACCCTTCGATTGAAAAAGGCGAATTTGATAAAACACTGTGGAATAAACTTGTGGTATCCGCATTTGGTCCACAAAAGAAATACAAAAACCCCCACTACGTTCGCAAAGCCGACTTCTAACTTTCATCGCAGAAGCCTCTATATACATAAGCTTTTAGATACCAACTTTTCCCAAAGCGTAAGCGGTCCGAGTTGATATAGGCTCCATGAGTGAGTTAGGAGCCTAACAATCCAATATTAATGTCGAGCGTCCACACCAAACTCACTGTCTTTATAGATATCCGCTAGTGATTTCTTCTTATCTTTAGCTGTACGCGTCTTCTTAGGTTGATAATGATATTCTTGCTCTTCCAATGCTTGTTCGTGCTCTTTTGCAGATTGAACAAACTCTGAATTCGCAAGCGCTTGTTGGCGTAAGCGGTTTACTCTCTCAAGGGTTTCCCACAACATACATCACCTCCAAACTTCATTGATATAGCACTGTATATAACAACAGTATTATTTGAAGATTCCTCCACGTCAACTTATTCGCTCAATCTTTGTACTAATGAAAAAACGCTATCTTAAACAGGTTAGAAATACCGACGTTAATAGAGCCACCATTCTCTGCTTTATTTTTCTTAACTTACAACATAAGTATATGAACAAAATAAGAATTCCGCTAATTTCTTACAAAACAATAAGCAAAATTCTGAGTAAAAAAAAGCCAACGAGCAGAACTCGTTGGCTTTCAATGTTAACTGGCGTTGACCATTAACCTCATCAACCTAAAGCAGGTAACACTCCTAGAGTTATTAGCACCTGTGCCATAACAATGCCTATACCAGCGATACCGGTAAGAATCAGCGCCCCATGTCCACCAGCAACACGATACTCAGCCTCAAACTCATTTGAACGTCGGACTTTGACCACCATGACTAAGGGCAGAAAAATCGCCAGGATTGCCAACGCTATCGCTGCATAACCTAATGCCATAATGAACCCTTGAGGGTAAAACAGGGCAAACCCCAACGGCGGTGTGAAGGTAATCAAAGCCGCCAATACGCGATTTGGTTTTTCATTTTTACCTTTAATCGTATCGCCCAAAAACTCGAATAAACCTAGACTCACACCGAGGAAAGACGTCAATAGTGCCAAATCAGCAAACACACCAACAATACTTCCAAGGTTCGATTGATGCACCGTTTGCGATAGCTGACCAATCAGCGCACTTAAACCACCGTTTTCGATCAACGTGTTTTGGCTAACTACGCCTAAAGTAACAATCTGCCAAAAGATATAAATGACGAGTGGAATCGTAGAGCCGACAATAACGGCTTTTCGTAAAGATGATGTATCACCATCTAAATAATTAACGATTGCAGGAATGCTTCCATGAAAGCCGAAGGATGTAAAAATAACAGGGATAGAGGCAACGATTAAGCCTTGTTCAATAGGCATGCTTAATAGGTAGGACTCTGTTACGTTGGGTGCTAAGAAAAACAAGACGGCGACCATCGCGGCAAGTTTCATCGCAAAGAGCACGCGATTCACTTTATCTACCGTACCCGTCCCAATCGTCACGACCAACGTCACGAGCAGAGTAAAAATTATCGTCGCTGTAGGCCCGGAGATATCAAATGCAAACCATTCTAACAAACGGTCACCAAATTGCGCCCCGCCACCAGCAATGTATGCGGCACACAGAGAATAAAAAAGAAATAGCATCGCGAAACTGGCTACCCACTTTCCTTTTTTCCCCAAAATTTGCTTAGCCAAGGTATGTAATGTCGCACTGCTATCTGCATACTGGTGTAGCTCAAGCATAAGAAGAGCGGTAAACGCCATTAATGCCCATAAGCTAAACATAATGGCGAGGGAGGTAGAAAAACCAATGCCCGCAGAGGCCAGAGGAAGAGCCAACATACCGGCTCCAATTGTAGTTCCTGCAATAATGAGGGTACTACCAAACACTTTAGATCGACTCATGTATATTTATCTTTACAACCAAATTAATTATTGTCAGCATCAAATTAGGCACGATTACCTCTATTTAATACCATATGTTTATTCGGGTGAATTTTGTAGGATCTTAATAGTAAGATCAAGCAAACTGTAAGGATAAAAAACCATAAATGTAACGTATAGTTTACACTGACATATATCTCTTTAGAGTAGGAGCATTAGCCGGGAATTTTAGCTGGCAATGTCTAATACATTGTCTCGGACACCATTAATACGAAACCAACCCGCGACACTGTATCGCTCAGCATTTGTGGCAAGAACTTCATGCGGAAATTGTTCAGAGAGAAACACCAAAAGACGACCACCTTTAGGCGGCACCTTGGCAATCAGTTTATCCGCTAGATCATAAACGACCAGTTCACCCGCATCTTCTTCGTTCCACGCTTCATTAAGATAAAAAACTGTGGTTAAACGACGATTTTCATTGCCTTTAAAACTGTCAAGGTGCTTTTTATAGAAATCCCCTGCTTCGTATTTCGCAAAGTGCGCTTCATATTCAAACAAGCCCAAGAACAGATGACGGTTAACCTCATTACGGAGTTCTTCCATCTTGGTTAAGTAATCCTCAACCGGAGCGCCCATTTGTGGCGTCAACCACTGAATTTTATCACTTCGAATAGAAGCGATTCGAGTGGCATCTTCTTTTCGACCAATACGTGCTTTACTCCAATCCTCAGGGAGACATCCCCTTAAACGAGCAACGTCATTTTCAGATAAGAAATCATCCCAAATATAAAATCCATGAGTCGCTAGAGCGTCGATCAGTTCGTTCATCTTGTTTGTTTAATCGTTTGAGTTGGAGCGTTGGTATACGTAATCCAAGCCACTGCGGCAAATGCGATTTTTTGTCGCAACGACAAATGAACTGGTCGAGCTAACAAAACGTAAATAGACCCGGTTAAGCGACAGTGACCACGTTAAATAATGCCGACTGAAAGCAACAATTTATTTTGGTAATAACCGATTAATAAAGGTTTATATCCTATATAATTCTGATACTTGAGTATAATGCCATGTTACTGATATGATTAAACAAACAAAAATAACACCAAGTTAAACATGGACTACCTCGCCCTGTCGCGCATTAGCCTCAAGCACCTCACGGTGCTACATATACTACTGACTACCCATAGTGTCACCCAAGCGGCTGAGTGCCTTTGTGTTACTCCCTCAAGTGTGAGTAAAACACTCAGCCAATTACGTGATCTACTTAAAGATGAGCTATTTTATCGTGATGGTTCGCATTTGGTTCCGACACCCTATGCTCTGTATATTGGCCCATCCGTACACGGTATTCTTTCAAGTACTCATGGACTTTTGCATAAGGGTGAATTTAATCCCGCGTATTATCAAAATAGCTTCGCATTAGCCATGCGTGAGAGTTCATTTGAATTGTTTGCACCGATACTGCACCAGCTCTCTCTGCAACTAGGAAATCAAGCTCATATCAATGTGTACGCAAAAGAAGAAATGAGTTTTGAAGCATTGTTAAGGGGACAAATCGACTTGTTACTACTTCCACACGATCTAAGTCAGCCCCCCACCCAGAACAAGGACCTCGTATGGCAAACCATATTTAAAGATGAAATGGTCTGCTTGATGAGTGAGTCAAACCCATTAGCTGAGAGTCAGCTTTCTTTAGAAAAATATCTCTGCGCCCGCCATATAGGAATACACGATAAAGATCTTGCAAAACCATACTTCGAACAACACTTGAAGCAAAAACAACTTAAAAGAAACATTGCCATGCGTGTGGCAGATTTTGGTGCAGCAGCAGTAATGTGTCAGCAGTCTAACTATCTGTTTACTTGTTCTAAACTTTGGGCAAATCGTGCATTGCAAGCACAAGGGTTGGTACAACGTGAACTGCCATTTGATTATGGAGAAGTGGCTTATAGCCTGATCTGGAGCCGATCAAGCTTAAATGACCCGGCATTACGATGGCTACAAGAACAATTAATCTCAGCTTGTGAAGTCATTGAATACAAAAATCAAATGTCGTAGATCTTGCTGATCATTATCAGTAATTGACTTGATGAGTTATAAGGATTTAGTGGCAAATAGAGAACGTACAAGCAAACGCTAAACATGAGCGTTATAGAAGTAAAATGCTTCCCCACTGGATACCACAGGTGTCAAAACCGTAATGTCTATGTATCAAATCGAGCCGAAAGTGTCAGTAAGCCATTTGTTTTTATTTGTACCAAAATGACACTTTATAATGCTCGCAATGGGGGCATTTCTTTAAGCCAAACAACGTTGTTCACGATTCGGAACAGTGTCGAATAAATGCATCAGATGACGAGTTAAAAAATTGACGTTAACCATCTGAACTAGAATGAATTTTAGCGACAACATTAAGTAACAACTACTGAAAAAATCAACACGTCACTTTTCCAAACTGGAAATTAGCAACTGATAACTTAAACACTTCCAGTTTGACCCGCCAGTAACGACAAACAATAAAAATATCGCTAAACATTATTTCTGGTTTGCCGACACACTGAGCATGGAAATGTTATCTATTGATTAATTGATATATACATTGATGATGAGGTACTCTAAACCTATTGGTCAAATCGCACGATAGTAGATCAACGTAAATGAACGCTTATGGCACAATTATGCACATCCACAAAACATTGGTAAGTTATCTAAACCTAAATGCACACTTGTGCTTATTACCTGCTGCGTTGTTAGGTGATGCAAGGAGCAAACGTCTTGAGTGATATTTTAGAACCGTTCGCTACCGAGCAAGATCACGACTTTCTAAAGCTAGTAGAAGAACGCTTCATACACATCTTTGATGTGTTTAGCCAAGGCCTGTTCTACATGGATGAACAAGGCGACATGGTATTTTATAACCAAGATTTTTACGGACAGTTTGGCCTTAGCACTGGCCAGATCACCCTTGAGCTATGGCTAAGCTTGGTCCATCCGCTAGATCGGGAGCGACTAGAAAAAAGCATAAAGAACCATATAGTGACGAATAACACTCGCGTCACAACCATTTATCGATTACGTAAACCGAGCGGTCAATATGTTTGGATCGAAGGCGTCGCGATGACCAAAGAAAGCTCACAGGGTCACTACATGGTCGGTAGCCACCGAGATATCTCTGAACGTAAGTTGATGGAAAGTTACATTCATCAAGCGGCATTTTATGACAGCAAGTCAGGTATGGCCAACCGTGCTCACCTTCTTCACGACATTCGTGATATCGTGATATCTAATGGTGCGGATGTTTCTATTTTCTACATTCAAATAGAAGACATTAAATCCTACCTCAATCACTACGGAAACGACTTGGTCGATGGCTTGGTCGACAATTTACTACAGGCGTTGAACCACCTGCCTTCCATCAAGAGTAAAGTCTATCGTGTTCATGATGATGATTTTGCACTGCTCATTAAAGGTGAATGCTCAGTAGACAAACTCCAATCTTATGCCAAAACGATAAAGCAGACTTACCATAAAGCCGTCACTCAAGAGGGACAATATTTAGGGAACTATATCAGTATTGGGATCTACCCTTGCATTGACCCTATCCAGTCAGAAGAAGAAATACTGCGAATTGCTGCCAGAACCTGTCAGTACGCGCACGAACAAAACGAAAACCGTATAGCAATATACAGCCAGTCTACACAGAAAGTCGTTGACCGTTATTTCTTTATTGAACAAGGCCTCAAACACGCTTTAGAGGCGAAAACGCTAAGCGTTAAATTTCAACCAATCGTCGATACGAAAGAGTCCACCGTTGTGAGCTTCGAATCTTTAGTTCGCTGGCGCAGTAAAGAATTTGGTGAAATATTTCCCGATGAGTTTATCCCTGTTGCAGAAAACAAAGGATTGATCGTGGAACTCGGCTATCAAGTATTTGCCAAAGCGTGTCAATTTATTAAACAATATCGTGACCGATATCAGAATGATGTTCGAGTTAACGTCAATGTTTCCGTACTTCAGCTACTGAATACTGAGTTCCCAACCAAGATTAAGGCGATGGCAGATGAAGCTGGCGTAAAACCTCAGTCTATTGTGTTAGAGCTGACTGAGACGTTTGTTCTGGATAACAATCAAGCGGCTATCGCACCATTAAACACTCTGAGCCAGCTCGGCTTTGCACTTTCTCTTGATGACTTTGGTTCCGGTTATAGCTCACTGAACTGCTTTTTCGATCTGCCGATGACACAAATTAAAATCGATAAAGTGATGGCATGGAAAACACTGACTAATCGTTCTTCGAAAGAGTACCTTAAATTTCTGATTAATATGTGTCACGAAAATAATATTGAAGTGGTTATCGAAGGCATTGAAGACGCAAGAATGCGAGACTTTTTTGCTGACATGGGTGTTGATTACTTACAAGGCTACTGGTTTTCAAAACCCTTATCCGTCGCGAGTGCTAGCCGCTATACGTTAAAATAATACCATTCTGGATAAGTAAATGGTCAAATTATCGCGCAGGACTTACTTTACAAGGTGAGTCGCTTAGAGCAAGGCATAGATTGCAGTAACTCGTTATTCTAATTACAAAATCTATAACGAAGCTATCAGCGACTTTAACCAGCTAGAGTGAGCAAGTACTTATCTTGAATAGTATAAAACCTTCTTGACCATAGTCGGCTCCCTGACTACCACCTGATTAGTAATACAATCAGGCTGATAGTGGGAGCTGTAAGTGATTAGCGTAAATTCTCTAAAACGACTCTTTGATCCAAGTATTGGTGATAATCAGTGTAATCCAACCCAACATCAAAAATATATTGAGTCGCGAGTTTTTTAACACATTCTACTAACTGATTTGCATCCCAAGGCTTTTCAAAATAACGATCAATGCCAGCAGAATTAATCGCCGCTATCGTATCTGAATGTGTTGCTTGACCAGTCAGTAGGACTTTTCGTGTTTGAACAAAACGGCTGTCTTGCGAAATATCGGTAAGTAATTCGACACCTGTCTTTCCCGGCATCACGTGATCAGAAATGACCACCGCAATTCGCTCACCACCTGCATCCAGCTCGTCCATAAGTTCGAGTACTTCATCTGCCGATTCACAGTCTTCAATATTGATCCACTGACTCAACGGTTCGAGATCGAGTAAAACTGCACTTAACACTTCTCGTTGGTCATCAACGCAAATTAAATTAAGCTTCTCCATGTACACCCTCTAACGGTAATTTGATTCTAAAAATCGTCTTATCACGGCTACTTTTCACCGCTATCGAGCCACCGTAACCCGCCACGATTCGCTTAACGATGGACAACCCCAAACCAAGACCAAATGATAACCCACCTTTTTTTGTCGAAAAATTTGGTTGAAAAATTTTACGCCGCGTCGCTTCATCAATTTCTGGACCATTGTTAGAAAACGTCACGAGAACTTTTCCTTTACTGATCCGTGTGTATATTTCAATTACAGGTGACTCAACATTCACCAGCGCATCACAAGCATTTTTTAATATGTTGACCCAAACCTGTGCTAATTCAGTCTGTGATCCGATAAAGGGGGGTAATTCGGCTGGGCTAAAACGAACCGTTACGCGCCTTAAGTCACTTTGTAATAACGCCAGTGCACCATTAATCGACTCGTTAATTTTTACCGCATCTTCACGGTCAATATCTGTTCTACCTAACTGTTTCACTGAGCGGACAATGCCAACGGTATGTTTGGATGCGAGACGTAAATCGTGCAAATCTCGTCCCATTTGCCAATAACGGATTGCCTCTTGTGGTTTTTCTAGCCAATAGCTGCTCAGATAGTTGGTTGGCACCGCACGAGCCAGATCTCGCGCTAAACCTTTTGGCAAACTATAGTATTTTTCAAAATGCCGCCCTTTTGCTCTTACTTCTCTAGATGACACCTTCTGGCCATGAAGTAAACCAAAATCAAAAAACAAGCTGGCTTCTGGATGCACCTCTTCTAATAAAAGCATGATCACATGCTCTAGGCGCTCGGATTTACTACTCACGACTCCAATCGCGTTGTTGAGCTCGTGCGCAATACCCGCCGCCAATTGACCCAATGTCGTCATTTGCTCTGCGGTATGTAGCTTTTGTACCGCTTTTTCTCTGGCAACTGATTCTTGCATGGCACGACGTTGGCGACGCGATAATTCATCCATCATCACGGGCATAAACTGCGTAGTCAGTGGACCGTATTTATCTTCGTCTACCGCAGGAGTGTCACGCTCTATCCAAGCAAGCTCTGCATCGGTTTGGGCGATAACCGTCGATGAGGCAATTCTAGTTCCCGAGAAAAAACTATGTACGCCGATAAACGCACCTTCAGAGGCAGAGAATACCTGAATGGGCTTTTTATCGTCTTCCGAATAATATCCCGCTAACTCACCAGATAAGACATAATAAAGTCGATCGTTGTAACCCGCTTGCTCAATCAGCACCGAACCACCCAAAACGGTTAATCGGCGTTCAATGTGATTAAAATAACGCTCTACTAATGCGTGCAGTTTATTTTCGTACATGGGGTTATCCAATATGCCCTACCGAATGTAGTATCCAAACCATTACAAAGCTTAATAACACCCCGATGATACCAAGCACCGCACCAATCCGAGCCATTTGACTGCTTTGCACATTGCCCGTCGCATGAGCAAGTGCGTTCGGAGGTGTACTGATCGGCAACGACATACCAAGCGAGGCAGCAAAAGTGACGACTAAAATCAGTGTCACTTCACCACCCAACGGTGTCAGTGACGTCATCGAAGTCCCTAGTGCAGCCATGATCGGCATCAGCAAGTTTGCCGTTGCGGTATGAGACATAAAATTCGCCATTAGCAAACATAAGAATGCGGCGCCAAATAAAACCACATACGGTGAAAATTGATCAAACGGAATACTGTGGACCATCAATTTGGCTAAACCGGTTTTATCCAAAGCCAAGCCTAATGCTATACCACCAGACACCAACCATAGAACATCCCAAGATATTCGCTTGAGATCTTCTTTATTAATTATGCCTGTTAATGAGAAAACCGCGACTGGGATTAAAGCAACAGTATACGAATTCATGCCGTGCGCTGAGCCCATTAACCACAAAATAATGGTGCCCGCAAACGTGATATAGACAACCATAGCCTTGGGCGTTTTTAAAAATTTACTTTTGATATTTAGGTCTATAGTAGTCTGCTCAGCTTTGTATAGGTATCCGATAAATGTCCAGGCAAGTGCCATCATAATGACCACAAACGGCACTCCAAACATCATCCACTCGCCGAAGGTGATGAGGTTATCCCCGACTAAATACTTCAGTGCGATTGCGTTGGGAGGTGTACCAATTGGGGTACCGATTCCACCGATGTTCGCTGCGACCGGAATACATAGCGCAAACGCAATACGACCCGGATCTTTAGGTCCGAACACGGCGATAACAGGAGTCAAAATAGACAACATCATCGCGGTAGTTGCCGTGTTAGACATAAACATAGAAAAAATCGCAGTAATCAACATCAACCCCAACATAACGAACTTGGGGTTTTGCCCAAATGGTTTTAGTAACACACGCGCTAAGTTGACATCTAAACGGTATTTCGTTGCTGCCATGGCTAGAAAGAACCCACCCAAGAACAACATGATAATTGGACTGGCAAACGTTGCATGATCTCATGATATTTTAAAAGTTCACCAAAATGAGGTTGCCCTTCTTGCCCTCGAAAAAGGACAATACTCTTATCAGAAACCAGTAATAGCTCCAGAACGATAATTACCACAGACGTCGCATAAATTGGGATCGGTTCAAACACCCAGCATAGAGCGGCAAGTAAAAATATCGCGACAACCCGTTGTTGTACGATTGTAATGCCATCAAACGGGAACGCGGATAAAGGCATTAGCCAAATAAGTAACGGGATGACCGTTGGGATGATGTATTTAAGATAAGGGCGCATAGTACAACTACTCTTCCTGAGATTCATTCATTAGGAGTGTCACTAGCCATCTCTCACATCACGCTGTCTTTTATTTGCCGTTCAATCTAACCGCATAAACTGGAGCGATAAAAACCTGAGCTTATCCAAGGTGAAAAGACATAACGTGTCAGTTAGTGACTCCGATAGGAAATTATGCGCATTGTTTAAAAACAAAGAGTTGGTTTTAGATCAATGAACGCGGATTCACATGAAAAAACATTTCACGAATGTGTTCGAGCTCACTAAATGAACACTGTAGACAAGGTAACCACTGTCTGTACGTTATCTACTCAGAGGTATTGATTAAACGTAGACTTCACTTGGGCGGAGGAATTGACAATATTGGGAGAGCTTAAGAATAAAAAATGCCGACAAGCGTCGGCATTATAGAAAGAATGGCTAATTAGTAGATCATGTTAGTGATGTTGGACGTTAAGTCACTTATTGGCTCGCCATGCGTGCTTTAAGTTGCGCTGCCTGACGTGCTATTAGATACGTCGCACTAATAACCAAAGCGCTAGCAAGCATCACACCTAAACCAAACTGACCTGCCGAACCATGAGCTTCCGCCCCCTGAACCAAACCATGCGATACGCTAAATAAAATAATAGCCGCAGCTGCCACTAAACTCTTTGCTCCACCTTTCTTTAACGCGATGAGCGCAAGAGGCAAACCGATAAGAGAGCTCACCACTAGCGCTTCAACAGATGTTGCGCCCGCCCATTCCAAACCAATCGCATAGCCGCCTGCAATGGCAGCCATAATGACGGCTGAAATTTGACTTGCACGTCGTAACGCAAAGGCTGAGAGAAACAAACCAATGAGAGCAAGAGCGATGAGATGATCCCAGCCAGTTAACGGGTGAAGGAAGCCTTCAGAAAAACTGGCTTCCATGTGGTGGCCAGTATGGGCAAAACTGCTGGCACTGGCGAATGCTAAACTTGCGCTGAATCCTTTTATTAATCCTTTCATTTTCACTATTCCTTATGCTTCTGTCACTTCAATTTTTACGTCACGCTTTGCCAGCATGCCGCGCTCAACAATAAAATCGATCACTTCTTGTAATCCATCGCCACGAATCAAATTAGTAAATACAAATGGTTTTTCACCGCGCATTTTCTTGGCGTCGCGATCCATGACTTCAAGTGAGGCATTCACCATAGGAGCCAGATCCGTTTTGTTGATGATCAAAAGGTCCGACTTTGTAATACCTGGCCCCCCTTTACGAGGGATTTTGTCTCCGGCACACACATCGATGACATAGAGAGTCAAATCTGAAAGCTCTGGCTAAACGTTGCACTGAGGTTATCGCCACCACTTTCAACCAAAACAAACTCTAGATTTTCATGACGCTCTTGCAGTTCATCAATCGCCGCCAAGTTCATCGACGCATCTTCACGAATTGCCGTATGTGGGCAGCCACCCGTTTCTACCCCCATAATACGATCGGACTCTAATGCTTCGTTGCGTAAAAGGAATTCGGCATCCTCTTTGGTGTATATATCGTTGGTAACGACCGCAAGATCATAATGCTGACGCATGGCTAAACATAACTGACGCAACAGTGCCGTTTTCCCTGAACCAACCGGGCCACCGACACCAATTCGCAAACATTGTGTACTCATCGTTAACTCCTAAATAATCTTGAATATTGGGTTTCGTGCCATGCGCAGGCCATGGCAAAGTTAGGTAGCGTTAGACCGATAGACTCATCCTCTACCTTTAACCCTGTGTTAATCGCTTTTTCTATTTGTGGCATCATTGCAATCAGAACCCGCTGAGCCGATGTTTGTCCTAGCGGTACGGTTTTACATGCCACGGTAATTTGGTTTTCGAGCCATGACCACAGCCATCCTGTCGCCGCTTGCTCTAAAGAAACGCCAAAGTGCTGACACGCTTTTGCAAACAACGGCAGATACGTCATCTGCTTTGCTTGCGTGGGCAGTTCCACATTCAAACTGACCAACAAACGATACAGCGTTTGTCCTAGTTTTTGCTCTTCCATCACGAGTTCAGCCGTTTCTCGGTTTGCCAGTAATACGGCCTGCCAGTGCTCTAGGGCAGCAATGTCGTTTTGGTGCCAAGCCTGATAGCAACGAACAAGTAGAGGCAATTCTAAGTTAGCTTGAGCGTGATTAAGAATCGGCTCTAGCCAGGTCTGCAATGTTGACTCGTCACGTACCCATTCTAAATCCACCGCCGTTTCTAACCCTTGGCTATATGCAAAAGCACCAATGGGTAGGCTTGGGCTGCTGAGGTGCAAAAGAGAGAGTAATGACTGAATATTCATCAGTGGCTGTGCTCCCCATGACTGTGGTGATGCTCATCATGCGAATGGCCATGACTGTGGCCCCCGCCGTGGTAAGCCCCAGATTCTGGGTTGAACATCGCTTGATGTTGCTGACACTCCAAACCAAACAGTTCCACCATTTCTTGCAAAACATGATCGGGTTGGAATCGTAACCATCGCTCACCAATTTCCATCGGTACGTGTCGATTGCCCATGTGATAGCAAGCCTTGGCGAAAGTCAGCCAATCTTTCGCTTCTGCGGTGACGACCTCTTCTTCTTGCGCTTCGACTCGGAATACCTTGCCACATTCGGTAAACAAACAGTCGCCATTTTTCAGTACGTCACCACGAGGTAAGAACACCCCCACATCTAAGCCCGTTTTACTCGATACGCGAAAGCGTCCGCGCTGACGCATTTCATAAGGCAGCACGATAGCGTCATCAATCTCACCGTGATGATGGTCCGAACGGCTAATCACTCGAAACATAGTTCTTTCCTTCTAAACTGAGCAGTTAAAACAACGTATAACGCTGTGCTAGGGGAAGTTCGGTTGCTGGGTCGCACGTCAGCAATTCACCGTCTGCACGAACTTCATAAGTCTGTGGATCTACAGTTACCGTAGGCATGTAATCGTTCAACACCATGTCTCGCTTGGTAACGCTGCGACAATTTTTACAAGCCACAAGATCACGGTGTAAGCCTAGTTTTTCCTTTAGCCCATTTTCCGTTGCAGCCTTGCTGGTAAATGTCACTGACGTCGCAGAGGCAGCTCGACCAAAGCCACCAAACATATAGCGATAATGGACTGGCTGAGGGGTCGGAATAGAAGCGTTAGCATCGCCCATTGGAGCAGCAGCAATAAAACCGCCTTTAATGATCAACGATGGTTTAATGCCAAAAAACGCGGGTTTCCATAAAACGATGTCAGCCAGTTTTCCAACTTCAATTGAGCCGACGGTATGGTCCACACCATGGGCAATGGCCGGATTAATGGTGTATTTCGCGATGTAACGTTTCGCACGGAAGTTATCCGCTTGAATCTCTTTGTCTTGTTCCAAGTATCCGCGCTGAACTTTCATTTTGTGGGCAGTTTGCCAAGTACGCGTAATCACTTCGCCAACTCGCCCCATGGCTTGTGAATCAGACGCAATCATTGAAAATGCACCGAGGTCATGAAGGATATCTTCAGCCGCAATGGTTTCTTTTCGAATGCGGGAATCGGCAAACGCGACATCTTCTGGAATATTTGGGTCAAGGTGATGACAGACCATCAACATATCCAAATGTTCATCAACCGTATTCACCGTGTACGGACGTGTAGGGTTGGTCGATGACGGCAATACGTTCGGGTGACCGCACGCGACAATAATATCCGGTGCGTGGCCGCCACCCGCTCCTTCAGTGTGATAGGTATGAATGGTGCGACCTTTGAAAGCAGCAAGCGTGTCTTCAACAAAACCCGATTCATTCAATGTGTCGGTATGAATTGCGACCTGAACATCGTATTTTTCTGCCACCGATAAACAATTGTCGATAGAAGCTGGTGTCGTGCCCCAATCTTCATGCAACTTTAACCCACAAACGCCTGCTTCAATTTGTTCAGCGATCGGCTCTGGCAAGCTGGCGTTACCTTTGCCTAAAAATCCAAAGTTCATCGGCATTTGGTCAGTGCTCAGCAGCATTTGTACCATGTTCCAAGCCCCAGGAGTACAGGTGGTCGCATTGGTGCCGGTTGCCGGACCAGTACCACCACCTATCATGGTTGTCGTGCCAGCCATTAACGCTTCTTCTATTTGTTGCGGACAAATAAAGTGGATGTGTGCATCAATTGCGCCTGCTGTGACAATGTGTCCCTCTCCAGCGATAACTTCTGTACTGGCACCGATATTAATCGTTACGTCAGGTTGGATGTCTTTGTTACCGGCTTTCCCAATCGCAACAATATTGCCATCTTTAATCCCAATGTCTGCTTTCACGATCCCCCAATGATCGAGAATCAACGCATTAGTGATCACACAATCCACCACATCTGCGCGACATAGTTGCCCTTGTCCCATCCCATCGCGGATGACTTTACCTCCGCCAAATTTCACTTCATCGCCATACACGGTGTAATCTTCTTCAACCTGTATAAACAGCTCGGTGTCCGCGAGACGAACCTTATCGCCAACGGTTGGTCCGTACATATCGGCATAGGCTTGACGAGATAGTTCTGCCATTATTGTTCTCCCTAACCCTTATTTTTTAACGCGTTTCTTTAACCCGTTCTATTAATCCATTGGGTGAATAGTTCTTAAACCTTACCCATCACTTCACCGCGGAAGCCATACACCGTTTTTGAACCGTCAATTTCAACCAATTCGATATTACGTGTCTGGCCAGGTTCAAAACGAACTGCCGTCCCTGCAGCAATATTTAGACGCATGCCTTTGGCTTTCTCTCGTTCAAAATCCAGTGCCGGATTAGTTTCAAAAAAGTGGTAATGACTCCCTACTTGGATTGGACGATCACCGTGGTTGATCACCGCTAATTGTTCAGTTCGACGCCCTCTGTTCAACTCAATAGGGGTATCGCTTAATATGTATTCACCAGGGTTCATGATGCCTCCTACTCCTATTGAATTGGGTTATGGACGGTAACGAGTTTGGTTCCATCGGGGAAAGTAGCTTCGACTTGCACTTCCTCCAACAACTCCGGTATACCCTCCATCACGTCGTCTTTTGTCAGAAGCGTTCTCCCATCACTCATCAACTGCGCGACGCTTTTTCCGTCACGCGCACCTTCCATAATCGCCGCGGATATGTAGGCTGATGCCTCTGGGTAGTTAAGTTTGACGCCACGTGCAAGTCTGCGTTCTGCGACTAAGGCGGCGGTAAACAGCAGTAACTTGTCCTTGTCTCTTGGAGATAGTTCCATCAGTAAATCCTCTACATTATGAGTGACATTGTCACTTATTTTTTGTATCTCTAATCGTTATATGCCGCGCAAACAATGTCACTAGGTGTTCCAGATTCGTGGTGCACTGGCTTGTCTTTGCATCAATTGTGGACGAATTATTGCCCAACAAGTACGTAACTGGTGTTGTGCTTGCTCACTGCAATCACCCAGATAACGCACCAGTAAAACATTGAGTCGATAAGTGATACTGAGCGTCCCTTGTGTGTCCGCCGAAAAGTGGTCGCGTAACGCTTCGACCATCGAAGCCGCATCATCTAGGCCAACCACCGTCAACATGCCAGACACTAGGTGTCCATTGAACCCACTAACGGCGGTAAGTAATGGATCGTCCGCTGCTAAGTATTGGCGCTCAAGCAACAATGGCTTACCGTCCTGATAGATCGACAAACGCTGCTCAACACTGCCTTGAGTAAAGGGCAAGTGACTCTTCGGTCGACCTAAACAAAACACATCCATACCGACAAATTTTGCGCTTCCGTGTAGGTTAACGCTGGTGGTTAACTTGCCATGTGCGCCATTAAAAACGATGGTTTCCATTGGCAACCACTCACAAGAGGCATTATCGACTTCGATATCCACATGCTGCTTTTGCTCGATATTGTGGCTATCTGCCTTATAAATTTTGCCCGCTGAAGGTGTCGTGACCAGTGCATGACTACCACTTTGGCAATGAATCTGAATGCTCAAATCATCACCGGATACCAATCCACCTGGTGGATGCAGTAGGTAAACGTGGCAAACGTCTTGCTCTGGATAGAACGGTCTTTGAACGCGCAGCGGACCTTGAAACTCCATCCGTTTCATTTGTGTTCTGTCACCCGACTTGCTAAACCCCAATGCCAAATAAGCGGGCCAATGACGTTTAGTTTGAGTCGACATATTAAAGACACTGTTCATAACACATCACACCGTGAGATATTTCTTAACCAATTCGTCGTTTAGGGCGTCCATGTCGCCCATCGCAACCTGTCGACCACGGTCAATAATGCAAAAGTTATCTGCCACTTTGCGGGCGAAAGGCAGTTTCTGCTCGACGAGTAACACCGTGAGGCCGATTTCTTTGTTCAGTCGACGAATAATGTCGCCGATTTCCGCTACGACATTCGGTTGAATCCCTTCCGTTGGTTCATCCAAAATCAGTAGTTTGGGGTTAATCACCAAAGCACGCCCAATAGCCAACTGCTGTTGTTGTCCACCCGATAAATCCCCGCCTCGACGGTGAAGCATCTCCTTCAACACAGGAAAAAGCTCATAAATAAAGTCTGGCACTTGCTTCGCACCATCACCTCGCATTGGCAATCCAATGCGCAAATTCTCTTCGACGGTGAGTAATGGAAAAATTTGCCGCCCTTGCGGTACATAACCGATACCAATCGGTGCGCGTTTCTCCGCTGCCAATTTGGTAATGTCTTGGCCAAGGAAGTTAATTTCACCACTTTTGGTCGGCAACAATCCCATAATGCATTGCAACAACGTGGTTTTTCCGACCCCATTTCGTCCCATAAGTACCGTGCACTTTCCTTCAGGAATATGCATATCGAGATCCCACAACGTGTGGCTCTGACCATAAAATTGGTTTAGTCCTTTAATCTCAATCATGCTTCTTCTCCAAGGTAGACTTCCACAACTTTCGGGTTGCTTTGCACTTTATCCATAGTGCCTTCAGCCAACACACTGCCTTGGTGAAGCACCGTGACATCACGGGCAACCGAACGGACAAAGTCCATATCGTGCTCAACCAGCACAATGGTGCGTTCACCCGCTAAAGAGGTAAGCAGTTCACCGGTTCGGTCCATTTCTTGGTGGGTCATACCCGCAACTGGCTCATCGACCAAAAGCAACTTCGGGTTCTGCATAAGCAGCATGCCGATTTCTAACCACTGCTTTTGTCCGTGGGACAAAGCGCCTGCCAATAGACTGCGATTCTCGTATAAACCGATTTGTTTCAATACGTGATCAATGTGATCCACTTGGCTTGGCGTCAGCGTAGCAAAGAGACTCGACAGCACCGTTTTAGGGCCCGCCATGGCCAATTCCAAGTTGTGAAAGACTGATTGAGATTCGAACACAGTCGGCTTTTGAAACTTACGGCCGATACCAGCTTGTGCAATCTCTGGCTCACTCATGTCGAGCAAGTTAATGTTTTGACCAAACCAGGCCGTGCCGCTATCAGGGCGCGTTTTACCAGTAATAATATCCATCATGGTGGTTTTTCCCGCACCATTTGGACCAATAATGCATCGTAACTCGCCTTCTTTGATATACAGGTTTAAGTCATTAATCGCTTTAAAGCCGTCAAACGCAACGCTGATTCCTTCTAGATACAACAAGCAGCCATGTCCCACGTTAAGCATCGGATTCACTTGTGGCATCATAAAGTCATAGACTTGGTCACGATCAGTCAGTGCTTTTACATATTTAAGGACGCTCATGATTGCACCTCTTTACGTTTGATAAGCCCAGTTACTCCTTTTGGAAGGAACAACGTCACAAGGACAAACATCGCCCCCAAACTAAACAGCCATACTTCAGGCAGTGCTGCGGTCAGGTAGGTTTTGGCATAATTAACAGCAAGCGCCCCGACTACGGCTCCGTATAAGGTTGCACGACCGCCTAGCGCCACCCATACCACTAGCTCTATAGAATTCAGAGGTGAAAACTCAGAGGGGTTGATAATGCCAACTTGAGGGACATATAACGCCCCAGCAATACCGGCAAGCACGGCAGAAAATGTGAAGATAGCCAGCTTGACGTATTCGACTTTGTAACCAGTAAAACGAGTTCTTGCTTCTGCGTCTCGCACCGCCATTGCAACACGGCCTAGACGACTGACGACAATAAAGCGACATGCCAAATAGCCTAAACCCAAAGCAATGCCGGACAACATGAACAGAGTCAGTCGGGTCGAGTCTGCTTGGAGGTCAAACCCCAAGATGTCCTTAAAGTCAGTTAGTCCATTGTTACCGCCAAAGCCCATTTCGTTACGGAAAAATGCAAGTAGTAAGGCATAAGTCAGCGCTTGAGTAATAATCGATAGATACACCCCAGTAACACGAGAGCGAAACGCAAACCAACCAAATACGAATGCAAGTATTCCAGGAGCAAGCACGACCATCAGCATCGCAAACCAGAACTGGTCAAAACCGTGCCAAAACCATGGCAACTCTTGCCAGTTAAGGAAAACCATAAAATCCGGTAACTCTGCGTTACCATACACACCTCGGTCTCCAATCTGGCGCATTAAATACATCCCCATGGCATAACCACCGAGTGCAAAAAATGCGGCATGACCCAGGCTTAAAATCCCTAAATAGCCCCACACTAAATCCACGGCAACGGCCAATAATGCATAAGTGAGGTATTTACCCATGAGCGTGATTGTGTAGGTGGACATGTGCAATGCCGAGCCTTCGGCAAAGAACAAGTTCATTGATGGAATGACACACAGCGCGGCACCCAAAACAATCAAAAACAGCAGTGTAGAACGATCGAACAATTTTGATTGAAGATCCATGATTAACCCTCCGCCGAGCGACCCTTCTGAGGGAACAAGCCTCGGGGTTTCTTCTGAATAAAGAGAATGATGAATACCAGTACTAGGATTTTCGCCAGAACGGCACCAGCCCAAGGCTCCATCACTTTGTTAGCAATACCAAGCGACATACCTGCCACCAAAGTACCCCACAAATTACCGACACCACCAAACACCACGACCATAAAAGAGTCGATAATGTACGCTTGCCCTAAGTTAGGACCGACGTTAGTTAATTGGCTGAGTGCTACACCTGCAATGCCTGCGATACCCGAACCTAAGCCGAACGTCATGGCATCAACCCACTCGGATTTCACACCCATTGAACGTGCCATATTGCGGTTTTGAGACACAGCACGAACTTCAATACCGAGTCGGGTATAACGTAATACAGCGAACAACATGGCAAAGACGATTAAGCAGAAAATAATGATGTAGAAACGGTTAAGCGTCAGACTCAGTAGTGGGTTAATTTCAATGACACCTTGCATCCATTCTGGGGTAGAAACAGAACGGTTCAGAGGTGAGAAGATGGTACGCACGGCTTGTTGAAGCACCAAACTGATACCAAATGTCGCCAGTAACGTTTCCAATGGACGTCCGTACAAGTGACGAATTACAGTCCGTTCAATTAAAACCCCGACAGCACCGGACACCAAAAATGCCACAGGTATTGAAACAATAATCGACCAACCAATATGATTTGGCATCAGCGTTTGAATGACATACGTCGTGTACGCACCCAGCATGATCAGTTCGCCATGGGCCATGTTGATGATGCCCATAACACCAAAGGTAATCGCCAAACCAATCGCTGCCAACACAAGAACAGAACCCAGACTTAGGCCAAAGAACAAAGTTTCACCAAACTGCGCCATACTGACGCGCTGCTCTATTAACCCAAGCGCTTTATTTGTTGCTTCGGTTAACGTTTGGTTTGGCTCAGTGGACAAAAACTGAGTGAGCGCATTACGAGCCGTTGGTTGATAGCTGTCACCCAGAGTTGCAATAGCGGCCAACTGTTCATCTTGTGTACTGCTGTGTTCCAGTTGATAAATCGCCAACGCGGTGTCCAATACTTGCTGTACGTCCGAATCGGTTTCTGTACTCCGCGCCTGTTGCAACATCGCGTAACTTTGAGCGTCAAGCTCACCCATCAGTTGGGTAACGGCATCAATTCTCTTATGTTCATCAGGATGGCGAATATTAAGTGCCGCCAACTGAAGCTTGATCTCCCCACGGAGTTGGTTGTTAATGCCCACTTTTTTGACTGAGCGGCGTTTTACTTGTTGTGCTGGTGTCGATTCTGCGGCGAAAAGTGGAGTGACTAAATATTTGGAGCCTTGTTTCTCGACGATTTTGACCAGCTGCTTGGAATCTTTATCAAAGTAAATGTCGCCCGCTAATAGTAAATTTAAAACGTCAACTGCACGCTCATCACCACTATCACCAATGTTTGCGACAGCGATGCTGACTTGATCATAATCTCGGGTGGTGAGTCGTTGCAGTTCACTCTCGAAATTAGTAGCAGAAGCGAAGGTTTGAGCCGTTAAGAATATGCTAGAGAGTGCAACGAAAATACCAAGGCCACCTTTAGAAAGACAACCAAACAAACGGCTAAATCGTTGCATAACAAATGCATGAAATATCATTTGAGAGCCTCTGTTAAGTAGAATACGCATCTCAGAGAGAATGAGTAAAATGTAAGTCCAATTGGATGACAGCGTTACTGTCAACTTAGTGAGTACATATCAAGTAACGCTGAAATAAACATGAAGAACTGGACTCTATGACAGGAGTCGTTCTAAAAACCCGTTAGTAGTTTTGACCAGAACATTTGCCTGTTTTGATGTTGTAGTTACCGCATGACAACGGTTGACGCCAATCAGAGATAAGGTCTTTTGAGCCTGGTAAGAAATCCGACCATGCATCACCAGCAACTAGGCCAGACGTTTGCCATACGGTTTCAAATTGACCATCATCCTGAATCTCGCCCAACAGTACTGGCTTAGTGATGTGGTGGTTAGGCATCATTGCTGAGTAACCACCAGTCAAGTTTGGTACCGTCACCCCGATCAAGGCATCACCGACCACAGAAGGATCCGTTGTACCGGCTTTTTTCACGGCCTCAACCCACATGTTGAAACCGATATAATGCGCTTCCATTGGGTCATTGGTGACACGTTCATCGTCTTTAATGAATTTATGCCACTGCTCAATGAACTCGTCGTTCGCGTCAGATTCAACGCTCATGAAGTAGTTCCAAGCTGCCAAGTGGCCAACCAACGAAGACGTATCCATACCAGAAAGTTCTTCTTCACCTACGGAGAATGCAACGACAGGGATATCGCTGGCTGAAATACCTTGGTTACCCAACTCTTTGTAGAACGGAACATTTGCATCGCCGTTGATGGTTGATACCACAGCGGTTTTCTTACCTGCGGAACCAAACTTTTTGATATCTGACACAATGGACTGCCAATCAGAGTGACCAAACGGTGTGTAGTTGATCATGATGTCAGCATCCGTCACACCCTTCTCTTTCAAATACGCTTCTAGGATTTTATTAGTCGTGCGCGGGTAAACGTAGTCGGTTCCAGCCAGCACCCAACGCTTAACACCTTGCTCTAACAAGTAGTCAACGGCTGGAATAGCTTGCTGGTTTGGCGCAGCGCCGGTGTAAAAAACATTTTTAGACGATTCTTCACCCTCATATTGCACTGGGTAGAAAAGTAAGCTGTCGAGCTCTTCAAAAACGGGCAATACCGATTTACGGGATACTGATGTCCAACAGCCAAAGACCGCATCCACTTTGTCTTTCGAGATCAGCTCACGTGCTTTTTCAGCAAACATTGGCCAGTTAGAGGCAGGGTCAACAACGACCGCTTCAAGTT
This sequence comes from Vibrio mytili, assembly GCF_000830505.1. Classification (GTDB taxonomy): domain Bacteria; phylum Pseudomonadota; class Gammaproteobacteria; order Enterobacterales; family Vibrionaceae; genus Vibrio; species Vibrio mytili. The sequence goes on from NZ_JXOK01000008.1 coordinate 87,645, forward strand.
TCTTACCTAACAAGCCACCTTTTTTGTTCTGCTCATCAATCAGCATTAACATAGTGTCTTTAAGAGTGGTTTCGCTGATTGCCATCGTGCCGGATAGTGAGTGCAGAACACCAACTTTAATGGTGTCTTCATCTGCCATTACGTATCCACTAAAGAGTGACGCTGCTAGTACTGAAGTCGCTAAGAAATTCCGTTTCATTCGTCTTCTTCCTTAAAGTAAATTTGCAAAAAATTAAAACGTTGTAAATCTGGTTCATTCAATGCCCTTGAAGACATGACGATAACCAAGTGATTGAAATCGTGATGTCGGAATGAACGAGGTTCAGTATCAGCCAGATTGAATCATTTGAATATGCGCAGTTAGCGCAGCAAAACTACGCACAATTACGCATGGAGAGATGTAATAAAAAGAGCTATATTTGTGGAGCACAGGATGTGCGTAACATAGTATGAAAATAACGGATATGCCTGCCACCTGTATGACATCACGTTATACGTCACTTGAAGGCAAGTAGTACTGTATATCTCAAGGAAAGAGAGTTATTAACACACAACAAGTTCCCATCACTCGACGTCGATACAATAAACTGGTTGGTAACGAGTTACTGGAAGATTTCGCGTTGCGATTTACGGCAAAGCGCGCACGTAAATGGTCAGCGAGTTGGATTGCGAATACTGCGTTAGGCATTGTGTCGTTTTTAGTCCTTGAAGCGCTTGGTGGCACCATCACACTCAACTACGGGGTTATCAATTCGCTTTGGGCGATTTTAGCCGTAGCGCTAGTGGTAATTTTTTCCGGTATTCCTATCTGCTACTACGCCGCCAAACACGGCGTTGATATTGATTTGCTCAGTCGTGGGGCTGGGTTTGGCTATATCGGCTCAACGATCGTCTCTTTGATTTACGCATCGTTTACCTTTATTTTTTTCGCCTTAGAAGCCTCCATCATGTCCATGGCTATCGAGCTTCTGTTTGGCATTCCCATTGCCATTGCTTATGTGATCAGTGCGGTCATCGTCATTCCGCTCGTCGTATTGGGGATTACCAATATCGGCCGCTTTCAAATGTGGTCCCAACCGATTTGGCTAGCCTTACAGATCACCCCTCTTATCTATTTATTTACCCATCAAGACGCTAACATCAGTGAATGGTTGAGCTATGCGGGTGTCAATGATGCAAGTACCGATTTCAATTGGTTACTATTTGGCTCAGCCTCAGCCGTTCTCCTGTCTGTGGTTGCACAAATAGGTGAACAAGTCGACTTTTTACGTTTCCTGCCCGAGAAAGAAAAGTGCGGCAAACTCAAATGGTGGAGTGCAATGCTACTCGGTGGTCCTGGCTGGATGATTTTTGGCTCAATGAAGCTCGTGCTTGGGAGTTTTCTAGCGTGGTTTGCCATTAGCCAAGGCGTGTTACCCAATCTCGCAGCCGACCCTGCTCACATGTACTTTAATGTGTTTACTTTTACGACCGATAACACCCAACTGGCATTATTGGCCGCCGGCTTATTCGTGATTATTTCTCAGTTGAAAATCAACGTTGCCAACGCCTACGCCGGCTCACTCGCTTGGTCTAACTTTTTCTCTCGCCTGACTCACCACCACCCAGGTCGCGTTGTCTGGGTTGTGTTTAATGTCTTTATCGCATTACTGTTGATGGAGCTTGGCGTCTATCAACTGCTTGAAAAAACCTTACAGATCTATTCTGTACTCGTTCTTGCGTGGGTTGGCTCCGTTGTCGCAGATTTAGTTGTGAACAAACCTCTAGGGCTAAGTCCTAAAACCATCGAGTTTAAACGCTCAAAACTGTATGACATTAATCCGGTTGGTGTCGGCTCTATGTTGATTGCATCGGTGGTTGGAATTACGGCTCATCTCAATTTTTATGGTGAGATGATCAACGCTTTCGCATCCTATATAGCATTTGCATTACCATTTATTACGGCTCCGCTCATTGCACTACTTACTCGCAGTCGCTATTACCTGGTTGAAAATAACGTGATCGTAACCAGCTCAGAAGAAACCCATCAGTGCACGGTTTGCGAGCTGACGTTTGAAAAAGAAGACATGGCGCTCTGCCCCGCTTACGGTGGCCATATTTGCTCACTGTGCTGCTCACTTGATGTCCGCTGTCATGACCAATGCCGACCACAAGCGACGTTTAGTGCACAAGTAAAAGACTTACTTTCACCCTATTTGCCAGCCAACTGGGTAAACAGTGTGTCTTCTACTCTGGCGCAGTTTGTCGTCGTGATGCTTATCGTGACCGTCGCAATGGGCTGTATTCTTACATTGGCGTATTCACAAATTCCCGGGCTTGAACAAGCGACATGGATGTAATTTCTGGAGGCTTAATCAAATCGTTCGCGTTATTGTTGATTCCCATTGGTGTCATCAGCTGGTTGCTGGTCTTAGCTCGAACAAGCAGCAGAACCGCGTTAATGGAGTTACAATCACACACAACATTGTTGACCACAGAAATCAACGCACACCAGAAAACCTCTCTCGCATTGGAGCAAGCCAAACGCTCTGCGGAAACCGCAAACAATGCAAAAAGTCGGTATTTGGCGAGCTTAAGTCATGAGTTGAGGACACCGCTTAACATCCTACTCGGCTACGCACAGCTATTGCGTACAGATCAAACATCTAATCAACAAACCCGCGATTATGCTGACGTGTTAAAACGTAACGGTAAACATCTTTCCGATATGATTGAGGGCCTACTAGAAATCTCTAAAATTGAAGCAGGAAGATTAGAGTTACATCGTGATGAGTTCTCCCTAACCGCCCTGCTCGACCAACTCGTTGATATGTTCTCGATGCAAGCAAAACGCAAAGGACTTGAGTTTGAATACGAAGTGTCTGGCTATCTACCCAAGTTTGTTGCTGCAGATAAACAACGCTTGCGCCAAATCTTGATCAACCTGCTAGGCAATGCGGTAAAATATACCGAGCAAGGCAAAATCACCTTCAAAGTTCGTTATCGTAATCAAGTGGTTCACTTCAGTGTTCAGGACACGGGTATTGGTTTATCTGAACAGGATTTGGAGCTGATTTTCAAACCCTTTGAACGAATAAAGAACCAAAAAACGATGGCAATCAATGGCTCTGGACTGGGGCTCACTATCTCAAACGCCCTAGCGGAACTGATGGGCGGAGAAATATCCTGCACCAGCCAAGTCAATTACGGCAGTGCCTTTGTGTTGAAGTTGATGCTTCCTGAAGTCCTAGAAGGTACGGTTGAGCCTGAGGTATTGGATGACACTATTATTGGCTACTCTGGAAAACGTCAGACCATCTTAGTGGTGGACGATATCGACGATCAACGACAATTAATTGCTCGCATTCTTCAACCATTGGGTTTTAACGTGCTCACTGCAGAAAACGCACCGCAAGCCTTAAAAATGGTCAAAACACATCATATTGATTTGTTCTTACTTGATATCTTTATGCCACAAATGAATGGCTGGCAATTAGCCATTCAGCTAAGAAAAGAGCATTACCGACAACCGATTATGATGCTTTCAGCTAACATACAAGAACTGGAAATACACAACCAACTTGCCCGTTATCATAATGACTATTTAACAAAGCCAGTTTCGGTTCCGATGTTGCTTGCTAAATTGTATCGTTTACTGGATATCGAATGGCTCTATGAAGAAGAAGTCGCACCGGAAGAGAAAAACCCAGAGGCTCTAGATGACCCAGAGGCAGCGCAAACCAATCCGACTCCGAGCTACCAACAATTAGTACGTATGCGGGAGTACGCCGCAATTGGTTTTTTGTCAGCAGTAAGCAATGAGCTAGAAACCATGATTCAAATGCACGCCGCGAGTGATGATTGGTTGTCTGAACTAAAACAAAATCTACAAGAATGTAATTTTAACAATATTATCGCGCAAATAGATGGACTGATAAATGAGCATTATAACAACCAATAACATCATCGTATTAGTCGTCGATGACTCACCGGAATCACTTGGGATGTTAAATGCGACGCTAAATCAAGCGGGGCTTACCGTTCTTGTCGCGACGAGCGGGTTTCAGGCACTTACCATCATCGAAAAAGTACAACCAGATGTTATCTTACTAGATGCCATCATGCCTGAAATGGACGGGTTTGATACTTGTGTCAAACTTAAGGAATCCCTCCCTTCAACACCGATTATTTTTATGACCGGATTGAATGACTCCAAACATGTCATACAAGGATTTGAATCTGGCGGCACAGATTACATCACTAAACCCGTCGTTCCTGACGAAGTGTTGGCTCGAATTAAGGTGCACAGTCAGTCTGCTCGTCTTGCAAAGTCGGCTCAAGCCGCCCTAGACTACGCAGGACAATACATATTCTGTGTCTCCAATAACGGAAATCTGGAATGGGCAACGCCCCATGCTCAAGAGCTGTTGTGCGACCTAGGTGATGATTTGTCTGAAACCTGGCAAAAAATCCAGCAAGATATCGCCATTTGGCTAATGCAATCTCCCGCGGACTCTTCGTTGCCATTAACTCAGTTTACCCCGAGCTTAGAAGCAAGCTACGCTGGGGACTACAATGGCATTCACTCGCTTGTCCGGATTTCTACCCCAAAACAAAATGGTTCAGAGAAAGATCTGCAAACGCATTTGGGTCTAACAAAACGCGAATCTCAGGTGCTGTATTGGCTCTCTTTTGCTAAAACGAACTGGGAAATCGCCCAGATATTAGAAATGAGCCCACGCACTGTGCATAAGCATCTTGAGCAGGTATACAAAAAACTGGACGTCGATAACCGTACAGCTGCTGCAAGCATATCGATCAGAATTTTAGAGCGGGCAAGCTAGCTTGAACGAGAAGCCAATGAAGGCAGAGAAAGGGACTGTCGGTGGAAATTAAAGTTCGAGGCTTTTTACGTAGTTTGCCTTTTGCTCTAACAAGGTTTTGCCCCGAAGTGTTTTAAGATGCATGGTTTGCTTGATAAGTTTTGGTAATACTTTTAGGCCCTAACTAGAATTTGCTAGACTTAGGTAAAGAGCACATCATGGTGGCCGAATGAACTACTTTGCAGAGGACCCCTTCTAGGTAATGTAAACCTGGAGGGTAAATGAAAAAACTAAAGCAACAGTACCGAAGTCATGTCAAAGCGCAAGGGGCTTATCTATGGGATGTGTATCCTAGCGTACGTAGTGGAACTCACAAGCATTTTTCAACCAAGCAGGAGAAGAGCTACTATTTTCTCCACAAAGTTGAGTGTCGTGAATATCCAATCAAGCTGCGAGCAGCTAGAGGAAAATCACTGGCTAATCCGTGGGATGATTACCCTGCACACGTATATGACGTTGCTAAGTGTTGGAAGCATAATTCGAAAAGGCGTCACCAATACTACAAGTAAACATTATCAAGCCTCGCCAATGCGAGGCTTATTTGTATCCGTCAGTTTGTTCACTAAGGTGTACTAACCCGTATTTGCCCCATTCAGTGTTTAGAACACATGAAACCATCATGAGATTAATTTGTGCAGCAGCTTGCTGCACAAATAGGAAATTGCCTGCTTCATCAAATGTCCAACAGGCTGTTGGACAAACTCTAGTATCCAATTGTGCAAGAGGGTCTTGCACAATTGCGAAACAACCTGTTTCGTGAATTATTTCTGCCCCTTTCTGTTGTAGCATCGAATCCAATACACATTCTGCCAATGTGCGTTTGGCTTACTAAAATTTATTCGATGAAGTCTAAATGTTAGACATTCTAAAATTATGCGCCATTTTGCAGTATAATCTTCCATGCTTCTAGCTAACATGCTGATTATCAATTGAGTTACGATAAGAACGACCGCATTATTGAACGATAAAAGACGGCTAAAAGCCGTATAGAAAGCGTTATGCCTAAGGAGATATTGGTGACATTCCCAGAAAACCCAAGTATTGATATTGTAAAGGGCTACTTGGAGCTTTGGCACACATTGGATAGTTACACTCTTCAAGAAAAGTCGTTGGAAAACCTGTTTAAAAAATTTTGTCCTCAGAACGACAAAATAGAAGATGTATTGCTAAAGGTTAGTGCTCTCAATGACTTTTATAGTACTAATATCTACGATACTTACTCAGTTTCAAAGCATATACTTGGTTTGAGCATTGATGAGAAGCTTAACCAAGGTTGTCTAGGTTTGGTTGATGAAGTTGCACCTATTGAAATCAAAGGTAAAACCCGAAGATTCTATTCTTTTGCTACTAAGTATTGTAGTCACCATAAACCCAATGATTACCCAATTTATGATTCATATGTAGAAAAAATGCTCATGCATTTCAAGAGGCGGGATTCCTTTTGTCAGTTTAAAAAAGATGATCTTAAAAACTATCGCATATTCGTTCAAATAATTAAGGCATTTAGTCGGTACTACTCTTTGGAAGAGTTCAGCTTAAGAGAAATTGATATTTATTTATGGCTTGCTGGAAAAAAGCATTTCCCAAATAGATATTAGGCATAACAAAGCGTTTAAGGCAGATTCGCAACGCGTGGCATTCTCAGTTTAAATTGAGTTTTGTGTTTACAGTGCCTTAGGTTAGGTTTAGTGGTAGCGTTGCTCACTACTTAACGCGGCGTTATATGCCAATCGGGGATTATAAGGAAAATCATGCAATTGGAACTAGATGGTTACTATCTTCGTTCACTGGATGTGGAAGATAAGGAAGCATTTTACAAGTGGTCACGTGACCGTGAAGTTACACTTTATAGTCTTTCTTCATACGCGTACCCTCAATCCAAATCAGATATCGAAAAATGGCTTTTATCCATAAATTCAAACCCTAAAAATGTCTCTTTTGGTATATGTAGTAACGAGAATGATCAGCTACTTGGATATGCTGGTATATCTGGGATCAGTACTCTAAATCGTAGTGGTGAATACTTCATTCTTATTGGAGAAAAAAGTTATTGGGGTAAGGGGATTGGTACATCAGTAACAAAAATTGTAACAGATTACGCTATACGAACTCTTGGTTTACACAGAGTTCAGCTTACAGCAAGTTCTCTTAATTACGGTGCAATTAAGGCTTATGAAAATGCAGGTTATAAACATGAGGGTGTGATGCGACAATCAGGTTTTCGTAATGGTGAATTTGTCGATAAAGTCCTAATGTCAGTTCTGTCTACAGAGTGGTCAGGCATATAACAAACGACTAAGGTTTCAAGATACTTTTTCTTATCTGAAATGATGCCACTACATAATTTGAGCTAAGAAGCTTTTGTCCAAAAATGAGTTTCAAACTTTAATGACCTCCGACAGGTACAACTGCTAAGAATACCCGCAAAGAAACAAAAAAACCGAGCCAGTGCGTCTTACTGGCTCGGTTTTTATAGAGGTCGCATCACTTAAAGCAAAAACGCACCATAGACGAGGCTTGCGCAGATCACATACGTCGGATGCACTTTGAATTTTTCCAAGCACAGACCCGCGACCACAAATAGCAACGCAAAATGTCCCCAACCGGCTTCGCCACCAGACATCACCAGTTTGTAACTCAGTAACAGCATCAGCGTGAAGATGATCGGTAATACCCACGCACCTAGCGCTTTCACTTTTGGTGAATTACGATATTTGTACAACACACTCATTGCCACAATCATAATGATGATGGTTGGCGCAACGGTTGCAAGCACGGCAATACAAGCCCCTAACGTACCCCCTACTTCGTAACCAATGTACCCCGCCATTTTAGTCGCGATTGGACTTGGAAGTGCGTTACCCAAAGCAAGCACTTCGGCGAATTGACTGGCGTCCATCCACCCATACTGACCAACGACCTGTGCTTCAATCAGCGGGATGATCGCAGGACCACCGCCGTAACCAACGATGTTAGGAATAAAAAAGGCCAAAAAGATGTCGATATAAAGTTGCATGTTTATCCCTTTTTATTCTCTGGATTCAAAGTGTTTGCTGTTTTAGGCTTTGGGGCTGGTTTCACCAATACTGCTAATAGCACTGCAGCTACCACCAGCCCTGGATGTACATTCAGCACCACGATAAACAACAATGACAGCGCAATACCGACTCCAGTGGCGATCATGCCAAGGGCCTTGTAGCCTTTGATCAAAAAGTCATACGTGAGTTTTGCCATCATCCAAGAAACAACCGGCAAAACGCCTTGTGCCATACCAGCAACCCATGGCTTATCACGGTATTCATTAAGCAGCCCTAAACCCGCAATCATGACGATGATGAGAGGAATAATGGTCATTATGACAGCGTTTATACACCCTATAGTGCCACCCACTTTATAACCAATGTAACCCGCCATTTTGGTTGCGATAGGCCCTGGCAAGGTGTTACCAATCGCGAGCACATTGGCAAACTCATCGTCTTCCATCCACTTATAGTTGTCGACCACTTCTTTGTGGACCAAAGGGATCATCGTGGGGCCGCCACCAAATCCAAACAAGCCAATACGAAAAAATGCACTGGCGAGGTCTAACTGCTTACTCATTTTTGCCTCTATCCTTAAAAATTAACAGGTTAATGGTTGGATTAGCCCGTTTATAATTTGTTTGGGTATATATTAATATACCGTCTGCTCTAGCCATATTATATGTGGACTCACGATCCAACTCTCTTTGGGCTCTGCGAGCATGGTCTCTATATCGCTTAATTCAAAATGCCTGTCATCGTAAACACAAACAAACGTCTGGTCACCAACAGCTAACTGATGGTTTTCTCCGTAGGAGGTGTAGCATGGCGCACCAATCGCGATCGTAATTTGGTTAGGCTGATTGGCTTGTTTAAGCACAGAATGAATATCATGCATCGCGCCACTGTCACCCTGCTGATTAATCGTCTCAATTAACCAGTCGATCAAAGACTGATAAAAGACGTTATATTCCGTAACGGAGACGTCTTGACTGCATAGCTGCCACTCGCCATTTCGAGCATGAAACCCACACAATCGAAGATGATCGAGTAAACTTCCTTCCAAAAAAGAATCAATGTTCAATTGTTGTTCAGCCAGTCCTTTACTGCTCGCCCCCCAGTTTTTCTTCTCTGCTAACTTCGATACCGCTTTATTTCGGTACGTCGCGTCATTAATGAGCGTCAGTGCATGCGGCTTTAAATCGGTGACGTTGCCTTGCTCTGAATACGACACATCACATTTAAACGCAAGCTCAGGCTCAATTTGTACGACCGCGTCTTCGTCCTCAGGAAGAATCAAACTCGATGCACTAAAAGGCATCTGTTCCAGGTAGCGATGTTCACTTTTGCAAGCAAACATCGGGAACAGCGCACGAGGTCGCTGAGCGGCTTGCAATTCCGCTTTTGCCTGTTCGCTAAACGCAGCGATCTCACCAGTCTGCGCTAAGTAGCCCGGTGAGTTGCCTGCAATTCCAAACACAACTGGCGTTGTCATCGCGTGTTCATTAGCCATTAATTAGCAAGCTCCTGTTGCGCGAGGATCATTTGCGTTAAACACTCCAGCGCAACACCCACATCACCTTCCAGCACGCTTTCCAGCGGGTTATGACTGATGCCTTTATCACAACGGACAAACAACATGCCAACTTTAGTCAAATGGACCATAGCCAATGCATCATGTCCGGCACCGCTTGGCAGGTAAACTGGATCTGCTCCCGTCACTCGCGCCACGATATCCCCCCACTGATGCTGCAATGAGGCATCGCAAGGCACGGCATCTGCTTGGTACAACAAGGTTTCGGAGAAAGTCACTTGGCGACGCCGAGCGATCACGTTAAGTTCAGTCAGTAGGTCGTCACAGCCGAGTTCTAGATCCGTTTGCTCAAGGCTGCGAATATCCAAGGTAAAGTTAACCTCACCAGGAATCACATTGACAGAGCCAGGAGCGACTTCACACTTACCGACGGTTGCGACAACGTTGTTTTCAGTCGCATATTGTTCGATCGTCGTGATCATTTCTGCCACCGCGCACAAAGCATCCATACGCATCCCCATAGGCACAGTACCAGAGTGCCCCGCTAAGCCTTTGACATTAAATTGAAAGCGTTTTGCTCCTGCGATTCCGGTTACTACTCCAACCGGTTGGTTCTCAGCTTCTAGGACTGGCCCTTGCTCAATATGCACTTCTAAGTAGGATTTAACTTCCTCTGCAACACGGCGATCTTCCCCAACCGAGTCTGGACATAAACCAAAGGCAACCATCGCTTCTGACATTGACGTGCTATCTTGATCTTTGAGTGACAACCAGTTTGTGTCAAATACACCCGCAACCGCACTAGAGCCAATCAAGGTGCTGTTAAAACGTGTGCCTTCTTCATCAGCGAACGCGACCACATCAACATGAAATGGCAACTCGACACTCTTAAGCAGCTCTAACGCAGAGATTCCGAGTAAAATACCTAAGTTGCCGTCATATTTTCCCGCATTGGTGACAGTGTCACTATGTGAGCCAATGATCAGCGTCGGTTGGGTTGGATTGGTCGCGACTTTTCTTCCCCATTGGTTTCCAACGCTGTCTTGCCAGGTTTCTAGACCGGCTTGTTCCATCCACACAGCGAGCTGGGCGTGAGCTTGTTTGTGCTCGTTAGATAAATACGTACGCTCCAATCCACCTTCCAATGATGTGAAAGTCGCGAGTATATCAGCACGCTTCATTACCGTTTCGGCATTGATATTCTTCATCCTTGAATCACTCTCTATTTGGGGGATTAAACGTAGTGTTCCATTGCTGCAATCACGGCTTCGCCTGGGACAATTTTCGCTTTATTGCGCACAAGAATCGCTTCCAACGCGGCAAGCGTAGTCAGCACCGCTTCTTGGCGCGCGTTATAACCCATTGTGCCAATGCGCCAGATTTTGCCATCTAGCGGACCAAATGAAGTGCCAATCTCGATACCGAAGCTATGAAGCAATTCTTGGCGCACTTTGTTGCCATCCACTTCTTTTGGGATATACACACCCACAACGTTGTTCATTTTGTATTTCTGATTGCCGAACAGCTCCAAACCCATTGCTCTAAGGCCACTTGCCATCGCATCACCCGCTTGCTTGTGGCGAGCAATCACGTTGTCTGCGCCTTCTTCTAGGTAAATACGTGCACATTCACGCGCTGCATACAGCATGCTTGTTGCTTCAGTGTGATGGTTTAGACGCTCAGGTCCCCAATAATCCATGATCATCGACAAATCGAAGTAGTTAGAACGAATTACTTCGTCTTCACCTGCTTGGTGGTGGTCCGCTCGGATACCCGCTTCAACATGCTTACGACGGTTGATTAGCTCAGCGCACTGGTCGCTTAATGTGATTGGCGCACTGCCCGAAGGACCGCCTAAACACTTTTGTAGTCCCGCAGAAACCGCATCTAGGTTCCATTCGTCAACTTTAAGATCGTTACCCGCAATCGACGCCGTTGCATCACAGTAGAACAACACACCGTGACGTTTACAGATTTCGCCAAATTCGGCCAAAGGCTGATTCATCGTCGTCGAAGTATCACCTTGTACGGTGGCGAGGAGTTTTGGTTGAAACTCTTTAATCGCTTTTTCTACTTGCTCTGGTGAGCACACTTCACCCCATTCAACATTGATGGTTTGTACCTTTGCCCCAACACGGTCTGCAATTTCGCAAAGTAGATGGCCGAAACGACCAATAATAGGAATCAGAACTTTGTCGCCGGGTTTGATGACTGAAACCAGTACAGCTTCAATACCTGATCGAGCTGTGCCATCAACCAGCATGGTTTGTTGGTTTTGTGTTTCGAATACACCGCGATACAGAGACTGAACTTGAGTCATGTACCCCGTCATAACAGGGTCATACTGGCCAATTAGAGCCTGAGAAATCGCTTGATGAACACGTGGATAGGCGTTAATTGGGCCAGGACCCATCAACAAACGTTGTGGTGGGTTCAAAGTTTCAAATAGCGTTTGAGTTGTCATTATCTCTCTCCTAAAAATATGTCGCCATTGCTGCGAGGGTCGCTCGTAGCGTCTGCCTTTCCTTGCAGATCTAGGGTTATCGCTCCCGCATGTCCCATCAGTTCACTCAAGTTTTCAACCTGAGTTACCTCGTGGCCCATTTGCGTTAATGTTTGCGCGTATTCTGTATGTAGGTCTTCTTCAAGACGTAAATTGTTTGTCGTGTCACCCCATGTCCGCCCCAATAACCAACGCGGCATCGACACGGCTTGTTGCAGCGACATGTTTTGATAAATGTGGCGGCTGAATAAGCACGCTTGAGTTTGTGGTTGCCCCTCTCCGCCCATGGTTCCATAAACCATGCGGCGACCATCCTTTAATTCCGCATAAGCAGGATTTAAGGTATGGAACGGTTTTTTCCCCGCCACTAATGTATTGTGATGTTCAGTGTCCAATGAGAAGCTTTTGCCTCTAACATTCCACATGATTCCGCTCGACGGAAGGACTAAGCCAGAGCCAAACTCCCAGTACACACTTTGGATAAAGCTCACCATGGAGCCATATTGATCCGTCGCACCCATCCAAATGGTATCGCCTGGTTTCGCCTGATAAGGCCATGGCTGCGCTTGGGTTAAAGAAATACGTTCAGCGCATTGAGTGACGACACTGTCATCTAGGTATTCTTGCAGCGGTTTGTCTAAATAGCGTTCATCTGTCACCACTTTATCGCGGATAATGAACGCCTGTTTTGTCGCTTCAACCAACAAATGTATGTGGTCAAGCTCCGTGGTTGCCTGTTCCGCTAAGCGATCGTATATCGCTAAAATCAATAGCGATGCCAATCCTTGCGTTGGAGCACCTAGATTGAACAGCTGACCTTTTGATGTCTCAACGTTCAAAGGCTGAGTCACCAAGGCTTGGTGCTGGTGGAAATCTTCAAGCGTTAAAGGGCTTCCTGCTTCTTGCAGCTCTTTTGCCGCCTGCTCTGCAATCTCACCACGGTAGAAGTCATCCAAACCAACTTCTGCTAATCTCTCGAGCGTTTTTGCCAATGCTGGGTTTACAATCGTCGCGCCAAGTTTTAGCGTGTTTCCATCATCAAGAAATAAACGGCTAAATTCAGGAAGATCTTTTAAGCGATCAAAGGTTTTTACGCTCGCATCAACAAGGCTTTGCGTCACTTCAATGCCGTTTCTCGCGGCATCAATCGAAGGTTGTAAGAGTGTGCTGAGTGACAGCGATCCACCGTTGATTTCCAATGCTTTTTGCCAGCCCGCCACCGTGCCAGCCATGGTAATTGACGCTTCTCCGCCCTTTTCAGGTAATTCGTCACCCAACGTTCGGTAATGATCTGGGTCAATGGATAATGCTGCTGCTCCGCACGCGTCAATCGCAACGGGCGCTTCTCCCGCTTTACTGATCAGCCAAAAACCGTCTCCGCCAATACCATTCATGTGTGGGTATTGTACCGCGACCATTGATGCCGCTGCGACCATCGCTTCTGACGCGGTTCCGCCTTGTTCTAAAATTTGTTTTCCCACCTCGGTGGCTTTGTAATGTGGGGCGGTAAATGCGGTTTGAAACACCATTAAGCTTCTCCTAGGATTAACGACGATGCGGTTGCAATTAAATCATATTCTCGGTTTGCTGAACCCAATAGCGAAACACCACAAGGTCCGTTGGCAATGTTCGTCATTGGGATATGAAGTTGAGGGAAGCCACTTAAACCCGCGAGACTCGTTAATCCCATTAGGTCTGAACGGTATTGAGCTAAGTCTGCATCCGCAGTCGTAAGCTTAGGTGGTTTTCCTGGTGTGGTAGGTAATACCCATAACACATCACTACTGGTCAGTTGGCCCGCTAACCACTGCGTGAATTTCGTTTGCTGCTCTTTTGCATTGAGGTAGTCTTGCTTCGAAATGGTACGAGCCCATTCGACTCGTTCTTGAATCGCAGGAGCCAGCGTATGTCCGTAATCATCCAACCATGAGCCGTGGCGAGCAATGATTTCATAGCCTTGAACGGTTCGGAATAAAGCACTCAAGTCACCGAGTTCATAACCAGCCTCTTGTAATGCATTGCGATATTCCAGTTGAATACCTGCACGCTTCGCCCACCGTTCCAACTCAGCCTGGCGTTCTGAGCCGAGGGTCTTTGTTAAGCTCTCATCAAGCATCAAAGTTGTTGCGACTGTGTGGCGACGTTTATTCGGACTTAGGCAAGAAAATACCTTATTAAGTATGGTTAAGTTTTTGCTGAACACACCCGCGGTATCGAAACTTTCCGCTAACGTAAAGCTATGCTCCAAGGGCAATTGTCCTAATGTCGGGCGAAGACCGAATAATCCGCAGTAGCTAGCAGGAACACGAACCGAGCCGCCAGTATCCGTTCCGATAGAGAAGTCAACATCTCCTTTTGCGACCGCAACCGCACTGCCACTTGAAGAACCACCTGGTAAACAGTCAGGAGCTAAAGGATTAACAGGCGTGCCGTAATGAACATTGATACCATTTAAACTGTATGCAAGTTCATCGGTTTGAACTCGACCATGACATTCTGCGCCATTGTTTAAAAGTGAAAGAATTAACGGGGATGTACTTTCTGCTTTATCGTGCGTTTCTAGCCATTTCGGGTTTCCCGCACCGGTTCTGAACCCTTGTACGTCAAACAGATCTTTGAAAACAAAACGCAAACCGTTTAATGCGCCTTGTTGCAAGGCCGCTAACGTTTTAGGTCCTTGAGTACAATAAATACGTGTATCGATTTCCATCTTTCATTCCTTTGAAGTAAGCAAGCAAGTAATAGCAGCGTTACTCGCTTGCTTTAGTCTTTACGCTGGTGGTTTAAATCAATTTAATACCAGACATAAAGCAGTTCTTATTATCATTGTCTTACTTGGTTCTTCTATGAACTCATTGTTTTGCTAACGCAGCTTTAGATACCCAAGACAAACGTTTTTCCATGAGCAGTTTGTACACTATTGCAGAAACCAGACCACCAATAAATAGTGCGTAATTTGCAAGCTCAGTAACAAAGAAGGTTGCAATGATAGCCGCAATACTTGCGATAACTAGCGCATAGACACTGTTCATATTAACGCCATTTTTGTACCAGTACTGACCTTGCGGAGATTCAGTGTAAAGAGAAGGAACATGAATATCGCCCTTCTTCACAATGAAGTAATCAACAATGATGATGCCATATAGTGGACCAATCATCGCGGCCAGTACATCAACCGTGTAGTGAATCACCTCAGGGTTGTTAAACAGGTTCCATGGTGTTAGCAAGATTGAACCGAATGCCGCCACAAAGCCACCCATTTTGAAGCTAATTTTTTGTGGTGAAACATTCGAAAAATCGAACGCTGGTGCCACAAAGTTAGCTACGATATTGATACCCACAGTTGCAAAGATAAAGGTTAATGCACCAAGTACCGTAATTAGGCCTGAATCAAGACGTTTTACTGTTTCAACGGGGTCAACAATCATCTCACCAAACACCGGGATTGAAGCAGACACGATGACAACGCTAAACAAAGAGAAAACGATAAAGTTAACTGGTAGACCTAATAAATTACCGAATTTCAGATCCTTGTAGCTTGTACAGTAACGCGAGAAGTCACTGAAGTTAAGTGTTGGTCCCGCAAAGTAACCTGCTACCAATGCCGTCGCAATAACCATTTGTACGATTGCATCGCTACCCACCAATGTCTCTTTACCCAAGTTAAAGCTGATGTTATCCCAACCGGCTAAGTTGATCATATAAGCACATAGCGCAAACATCGCGATGTAAATTGCAGGGCCTGACCAATCAATCACTTTACGAATCATGTCCATACCAAACATAAACACTATCGCTTGCAGGATCCACATTGAGCTGAAACCAACCCAACCTAAGTAGGATAAACCTATAAACGAATCATTCGCTAAGCTTTCCATCGACGGGAAAAAGTACAGCAACAGAATAATAAACGAGCTTGACGCCAAATAGGTTTGAATACCGTACCACACCACTGCGATAATACCTCGAATTACAGCGGGGATATTGGCACCAAATACACCGAAGGACATACGTGCAACCACAGGGAATGGGACACCTGCTTTTTGCCCCGGCTTACCCATCAAGTTAGCAAAAACTAAAACAATGGAGATACCTGCTAATAAACTGATAAACACCTGAATGCCATTTAATCCAAGTGCGAATAAACTGGCTGCAAATACATACCCTCCTACACTGTGTACATCAGACATCCAAAAAGCAAAGATGCTATACCATCCCCACTTTTGATCTTTCTCTGGCGCTAAATCTGCGTTGCTTAGCCGTGGGCTAACTGGCAATTCCTTTTTCATAATCATATTTCCTTATTACATTGTATACAATGCTAAATACAATTTGCATGCCAATAATGGAAACACCCGCCACTCAAGGGGTTTATCGATTTTGATCGTAAATATCACAAAAAACATGCACTACATTCGCGCGTAACGCCTCTTTTTGGTGCTTGCTTACCCTTTGTGTGACAAACTAACGCGCAGTTCAGTGAGATATGCGTACACAAACATTTGCAGTCAAAGCTATACTCCACACAGTTCCAGGCCCACATTGTATACAATATTATGATCGTGGTTGTTTCATGGTATATATATTGCTTGAATACAAAAGATGAAAAATATGGTTCAAATAACTATGTCAAATGATGAAAGAATCTATCAGCAAATATTAAAGGCTATTGTTGAACACAAACTTAAGCCAGGAGAGCGACTTCCTGAAGATAAACTGTCTGAAGCTTTCGGTGTCAGCAGAACAGGCATTAGAAAGGTACTGCAACGCCTGTCATTGGAAAAGTTTGTGGTTATTCAACCTAATAAAGGCGCGCACGTGAATAAACCGAGCAAAGCTGAAGCCGAAGAAGTGTTAAATAGTCGTATCCTACTAGAGCCGCTTCTTATTACAGACATCGTGCGCGGTTGGGATGAAGAGCAGTCGCACCATTTACGCTCTATCGTCAGCCAAGAACAAAAAGCGGAAGAGCATGGCGACTTAGCTGAGTCAATTCAGCTCACCGCGAAGTTTCATTATGAACTGGCTAAGCAATCAGGAAACTCTGTATTGGCTTCGTTCATCGAACAACTGTGTTACCGCTCATCACTCGTCATCGCAGCTTTTGGGTCAAAGCATAGTGTGAGCTGTGATTGTGGCTCCCATTCTGACCTGATTGAACTGCTCGATGATGGTCAACACCAACAAGCAGAACAATGGATGAGGCATCACTTAACGATGATTAAATCGTCGCTAGATCTTGATACCTCACCAAAAGAACCGATTAATTTTCAAAAGCTTTTTTCTGAGGTGGACTCGTAAATGAAGATCAACTTAATCAACCCGAATACTTGCCAAGGTATGACGGATAAAATCGCTATCAGTGCTAACAGTATCGCGCTGCCGACGACGCAAATTATCGCCTCTTCACCACAGCATGGTCCCGAAAGTATAGAGTGTGCATTCGACGAAACACTCGCAGCCGCAGCCCTGCTTGATGTGATCCGTTCGGGCGAAGAACAAGGGGTTGATGCACATATCATCGCTTGCTTTGGTGACCCTGCTTTAGATGCTGCTCGAGAAATTGCCACGAAGCCCGTGATTGGTATCGCTGGCGCTGCATTCCAATTAGCGAGCTTGGTGTCTTACCGTTTTGGTGTTGTGACCACAATGACAAGAACGCTGCCTGCAAGTGCACATTTGCTTCAGCGATACGGCTATGAGCACCTATGCAGTGGAGTACGCGCAACCGATATTCCTGTTTTAGAGCTAGAGTCTTTGAGCATGCAAACCTATCAGCTCCTTGCCGATGAATGTCGCAAAGCAATCAAAGAAGATGGCGCCGAAGCGATTGTTCTTGGTTGCGCAGGCATGTCTGATCTAGCCAATGAGCTTTCAGACGAATTGAATGTTCCCGTTATTGATGGCGTTACAGCAGCCGTGAAATTGGCGGAGTCACTCCACCAGCTCAAACTGACAACATCGAAAAGCGGCCAATATGCGGCACCATTAGTGAAGCCTATTCACGGCATGTTCAACCACTGGAATCGATAATACCGAGCAGACTTCAAAGTTTACGCTCAGCTTTGATCAAGGTTTGGGTCGACACATAACCACCCCGATTTTTTACAACTATTTTATACCAAGGTTTACTTTATGGACGAAAATAACCCTCACGGCCTCTCTCTTCAAGACAATAATAATCCTCGAGATTATATCGGCTATGGACGCAACAACCTTCCCTATGCTAACTGGCCGAACAAAGCAAAAATCGCGGTACAATTCGTACTCAATTATGAAGAAGGTGGCGAAAACTGCGTGCTCCACGGTGACGAGCATTCAGAAACATTCTTATCTGAAATCGCAGGTGCGGAAGCCTATAAAGACAGACACATGAGCATGGAATCGCTTTATGAATATGGTTCCCGTGTGGGTGTCTGGCGTATTTTAAACGAATTCAAAAAGCGTGGTCTTCCGCTCACCGTATTTGGCGTGGCGACAGCGCTACAAAGAAACCCTGAAGTGACCAAAGCGATCATCGAAGAGGGTCACGAAATCGCCTGTCATGGATTGAAGTGGCTGCACTATCAGAATGCGCCGATAGACGTTGAGCGTGAGCACATGCAACAAGCTCTCGATATCATTGAGTCTCTGACTGGCACACGTCCAATTGGTTGGTATACGGGTCGTGATTCCCCAAATACGCGTGAGCTTGTTGCCGAACAAGATGGGTTGCTATATGACTCAGATTATTACGGTGACGACCTGCCATTTTGGATGCAAGTCCCAGACAAACACAATGAAGGCAGTACAAGACCTCATCTGATTGTGCCTTATACGCTCGACACCAATGATATGCGTTTCTCTTCGCCTTACGGGTTCAGCCACGGCGACGAATTTTTTGAGTATCTGAAAGATTCCTTTGATTGTCTGTACGAAGAAGGCACGGAAACGCCTAAAATGATGTCGGTTGGCTTGCACTGCCGCGTAATTGGAAAGCCAGGTCGATTTAAAGCGCTGAAGCGCTTCTTAGATTATATTCAATCGCACGATGCCGTTTGGGTAGCGACCCGAGAAGACATCGCAAGGCACTGGATTGAGAACCATCCAGCGTAAAACATAAGTAACGCAATAATAGTATCGAGCTTGAGAGAGGTGCCAAACAATCTCGATTGAGTTCTCACCTTTTGGTATTGACAATCTATCAATAACGAACCGTTATTCTGTGATTGACGCTTAAGATTTAACTTATGCAATCGAATACAATCTCGGCGTCCCCCGCAATGAGAAAAGGAATAAACGTGAAATCTCTGATTCATGACACTATTGTTCGACTTAGAAATCAAGAGCCAGAACAACATGCTGAGACAAGACAGAATCTGTACGATCAATTAGATTTACCTTTTGAGAAACAACTGGCGCTATACAATAGTGCGCTTGGACCGGCTAGTTCTGGCAAGCTCGAAAACAGCGCCATCATTGAAAGCGTAGTTGATAGAACAATTCGACTGCTCGAAACCCCTGAAAGATAACGTATTTGCTCTTGATAAAATAAAAAGGTCCGCATTCCCCAGCGGACCGTTTTCATCGCTAATCTTCAACTTCATCTCTAATCTTCAATATCTCATTGATATCGGTCTTGACGCGTTTTCTCTATCGCCAATTGTATGAAAGCCGCGGAGATTATGTTTGGCGCTCACCAAGTTGTGAAACCTGCTCAAGTTACCGTGAATGTTTCCAGACCGAGGGCTAAAGTTGCTGCTCACATAAGTCTGTCAGTTTCTGAATTTGTCTGATAGGAAAGCAAGTATCGTTTGAGCGCTGGGTCGGGTTAAACCAAATAGCATCCACACCAGCTTTAATCGCAGGCGCTATATCATTTTGATAGCTATCTCCGACCATAAGTAATGATTCCGGATTCACGCCAAGCCTCTCTATGATTTTATAAAAGAATGCGGGAGTGCCTTTACCAATACCCAAGTTGGATTTGCAGAAATAGCCTTTGATATAGCGCGCTAAGCCAACGCGTGCAAACGCAGATTGAATATCTGCCTCGCTTGAATCTGCCGCATTCGTGGCGATATAGATGGCATGTTTTTTTGAAAGTTCTGCCAATATTTCGATAGCACCATCGACGGCATATACGTATTCCCAATCACACATTTTTCCTTGCTGATTGGGTAAATCCACCATAAGAGTATCACCCCAATCGAATAAGTATATTCGAGCCATCCTTTCTCCTGAAACGAAACAAAGTCTCCTGAAACAAACAAAGCCAGAAAGCATTTGCTTACTTTCTCAGCCAAATGGCAATACCATTCAGCTGAAAATTACAACCCTATCTCTTCACTGATTTGTTTGATTTGCTTTAAGTCCATCTTATGCACTTCGATCATTTGATCAATTTGACTTAAGCGCGAGTTAGCCGCGTCGTGCTTGTCACACGCGTCAGATTTCACATCCCAGGATTTACCTTCTAAAAACACATCACATTGCTTTTTCAGTTTTTCAATCTTTGGAAGTAAACTTTGTCGTTCTTTCTCTAACGCTTCTAAAGCTTGAGATATTTTGAGCTCTTTTTGGAAGACTTCACGAGAACGCTCAAACATGGTCGCTTGCATATTTGCCTGGCGATTCAGCTTTTCATTTTCTGAGTGAGTTGCATTGATCTTGGCAGCCTGTTGTTTCAATTGAGACTCAAGTGACAAGTTCACCTTTTCTACTTCAGTCAACTGTTGTTGTAACTGTTTTAGCTCTTTTTTATGCGCAGCATCCTTAGCTGCAACCAGTTCTGCAACTTTCGTATCAATCTCTTGCTGCAGTCCCTCTTCCCGACCTTTGAACTGAGACACCAACTGTGTCTTATCTTGTGCAAGCGCTTGGTATTTTTCTTCCAAGACTTGGTAGGTCGACTCCCATTTGTTTACCGTGATCACTGATCCCGCTAATCCACCAAATGCCAAGCCGAGTACCGCCGCAATCGCGATATAGATATGAGTACGTTTATCACGCTCTTCAATGACGACTACATCGTCTTGTTCTTCAATATTTTTCTGAGAACTCACCGTATATTACTCCAAAAGCCTATGCTATTTAGCTTGGCTAGCGAATCAATTCCGCCACCACGAGTGATGCGGTATAAATCAGGAATGCGCCAATCAAGGTAATGACGGTCGCTTTTTGGACTTTTTCATTGGTCCGATAGCGAAACAGTACAAACGCTAACGCTATCAACACCGCAATGGCTAACAATCTTGTCATACAGCCTCCTTGTCCAATTGTGAAATCTTCTCAGTAACACAAAGCCATCCACAAAAGTTTATTGTAACCCATTTCTCTGTTTCTTAAGGTCAACATAGCGTACATTTTGGCTTGAGTGTGTTTATTTTGTCCAATTTTGTGCTCTTAATTGAATGACTTAACGTGATGGTTTGTTCAATTATCGTTCTCTCATCTTATTCTCATCATTATTCAGGGTTACACCGTTGAGAATCGAGAGTGATGATTGGTCACCTAGCTCAGAAAGATATTGAATATTTATTCCCTTTGAGCCTTGAAATGACCCAAAAACATGATAAAGTTCTTGCGTCATTGATGACCAGCATCATTGACTAACCTTTGCTCAGTTTATTGGGCAATTGTTCCGATGAAGACTGCAGGAGAGTAGTTATTAACCAAACTTTAACATTTGGTTAGCATAACTCGCCGAAGAATTAACTATTTCAGGTGCTACCTTGGTAGCGGGGACTGTAGTTGGAGGAACCTCTGGAGAGAACCGTTAAATCGGTCGCCGAAGGAGCAAATCTTGCGTTTACGCAGGGTGAAACTCTCAGGCAAAAGGACAGAGGAGTGGAAAGTAAAACCTAACTATTTTGGCCTCTAGCCTTTATTAAATAGCTATGTTCAATTAGAGATCATGGATCTCGCCCTTTCCCTCTTCTCCTTATTAGTTGTTTTATTAAGGGGAAATCATGAACGACCTACAATCTTTACTGCAAACTATCGATAACTTCGTCTGGGGTCCACCACTGCTACTATTGCTTGTGGGCACGGGGGTTTACTTCACTTTTAGCCTTGGCTTAATCCAATTTAAACACCTGCCAACCGCGTTAGCATGGTCTTTCGTAAAGATAAGTCATCCGATAAAAAAGAGGGTGACGTTTCTAGCTTTGCCGCACTTTGTACAGCACTGTCTGCCACTATCGGTACTGGGAATATTGTTGGGGTGGCTACCGCAATCAAACTCGGTGGTCCCGGCGCACTGTTCTGGATGTGGCTTGCTGCACTCTTTGGTATGGCAACCAAATACGCTGAGTGTTTGCTCGCAGTAAAATACCGTCGCGTCGACGACAAAGGCCAAATGATTGGGGGGCCAATGTACTACCTCCAAGATGGCGTTGGTTCAAAAGCGCTTGCGATCATGTTCGCAGTCTTTGCACTCGGTGTAGCCTGTTTTGGCATCGGTACCTTCCCACAAGTTAACGCGATTTTAGACGCCTCTGAGATTTCTCTTGGTGTTGATCGTGAAGTGTCTGCTTCTGTGCTAACGCTTTTGGTCGCGTTTGTAACGTTAGGTGGCATCAAGTCTATCGCCAGTGTTGCAGGTAAAGTGGTTCCGACTATGGCGGTGTTTTATGTGTTGGCATGTTTAAGCGTCATCATCATGAATGCTGACCAATTGGTGGATGCGATTGAACTGGTGTTGGTTTCTGCCTTCACGTCAACGGCTGCAACCGGCGGATTTTTGGGAGCGAGTATCATGCTTGCTATCCAGTCAGGTATTGCACGTGGTGTATTCTCAAATGAATCCGGACTTGGTAGTGCACCAATGGCTGCGGCGGCGGCGAAAACGGACTCTTGTGTTAAACAAGGTCTGATTTCAATGACGGGTACTTTTATCGACACTATCATCATTTGTACCATGACAGGTCTTGCGTTGATCTTAACAGGTGCGTGGCAGAGTGACTTCTCAGGAGCAGCGATGACAACACACGCCTTTGCAATCGGTTTAAATGCAGAAACGTTTGGTCCAATGCTTGTATCTATTGGTCTAATGTTTTTCGCCTTTACCACTATCCTCGGTTGGAATTATTACGGTGAACGCTGTGTTGTCTTTTTGTTTGGAACTAAAGCAGTCCTTCCTTACAAATTGATTTTCGTCGGCTTAGTTGCGTCTGGTGCGTTTTTACATCTGGATATGATTTGGATTATTGCCGATATTGTTAACGGTCTAATGGCAGTGCCTAACCTCATTGGTTTGATTGCTCTGCGTCATGTTGTTGTAGAAGAAACGAAGCATTATTTTGCACAGGCCACTTCAAGTCTCTGTGACGATAAAGTGACAGCTTAGCCCTCAAGCAAGAAACACACAATTTAATGCGAAGCGTAACTGCTTCGCATTTTTTTACCTCAAATAACGCTCACTGCAACAAATACTTCATCTCACCTCCACGCAGTCGTTCTACACTTATTCGAACCTAGATAAGTGAGATAAGCTGGTCGTTTTATTATGAATCATTCACTTATCGGAACTGTTTTGCCCTCAATCTGAGCATCAAGATGACCTTACACATTCCTCGTGAAATACAGCACATAGAACAACTAGCAAAACAATACCCACGACATTTACGTTTAGGCTTCCTTGCTGACATTGCTCATAAAGGGAATGCACTCCCTTTGTATTCGCTTGAACTTGGATCGACTGACAACGATGCCCCATGCCTAGTTTTTACAGGTGCGATTCACGGTGTAGAACGTATTGGAAGTCAGATCATTCTCGCTTTTATAAAGAGCCTGTTGAGAAGATTGGAGTGGGATCAGCAATTTAAAGCGTCTCTTAACAACTTGCAAATTGTTACCGTACCTGTTGTTAACCCGTGGGGAGTGGCACTAAAAAGGCGTTCAAATCACAACGGTGTGGATTTGATGCGCAATGCGCCAGTCAATAGTAACAACCCTATTTATCACCTTCATGCTGGGCAAAACTTTAGTTCTCACCTACCTTGGTACCGAGGCAATCCAAGCAAAATGGAGCAAGAGCTGCAAGTGTTGTCGCACTACATTTTAGGTTACGCCAAACAAGCTCGCACGACCATTGTATTGGATCTGCATAGTGGGTTTGGTACTCGCGACCGACTGTGGTTTCCCTATGCCCATCAAACTACGCCTCCCAACAACTTAGCTCAATATTACTTGTTGTATCGTTTGTTTCGTAAAAGTTATCCGCACTATGAGCTTTATCAGTTTGAGCCTCAATGGCATCATTACACAACACATGGCGACTTCTGGGATTGGATGTTAAACGAACATCAAGCGCAGTCAGAACATCCTTTCTTGCCGCTGACTTTAGAGCTAGGCTCATGGTTGTGGGTCAAAAAAAATCCAATCCAACTGCTGCGATTTAGTCAGCTTTTTCATCCAACCAAAACCCACCGTATTAAACGCGTTCAACGTCGCCATAGCACTTTTTTGAACTACTTGATTCAAGTGCTGAACAATGACTTGATTGCCAGCATGGATTTGAGTGTGGAAGAAAAGTATTTGGAGAAGGCAAACAAGCTATGGTACCGATAGTGTTAGTGAGAGGATTATTAAGAGAAAGCGGTCATTGGCAAAGTATGCTTGACGCGCTAACACGATCCTCGCCAGACATTATCACCATTACCCCGAATGTTCCTGGTAACGGCGAAAAGTTTGGTGAATTCAGCCCACTCACCATCGAAGATATGCTGCCAGCCATGCTTGAACAGCTCCCCACAAATTGTCATCACTATCACCTGGTCGCGATTTCAATGGGGTCGATGCTTGCTAGCCACTGGGCACACACTTTACCCAATCAAGTTGCCAGCTTAACACTGATTAACCCGAGCTTTTCTCGTTACAGCCCGTTTTGGCGCAGAATCAATATCCACGCACTGTTAAGCATCGCCATATCCAGTATAAAGGGAAGTGAGGCATTCCAAAAATCGATTATTAAATGGACCAGTCCAACAAGTCTAGGCCATCCTGAAGTCTTAGCGCACCATCACTATCTCGCTCAACAGCACCCAGTCAGTGCGTACAATGCTATACGTCAACTTTGTGCCGCTGCTAGGTTTAAAGGCCAAAGCACACCACCGACTTGCCCTACTCAAATCATCGTCAGCGCAGGAGACAAGCTCGTAGATAACCGATGTGGAGAAGCGATAGCGAAAGCTGGAAAGTAGAACTATGCCGCTTTGAGAGTGAGGCGCATGACTTACCATTAGCTGAACCGCAAGTACTTTGCCAGCACCTTCTCGCTTGGCTGATAAAGGTGGAACACACGGCAACCACTCCTGCACCAGATTGACTGGCTCATTCTACTCATTGAAGCGCTAGGGGTTTATTTCGTGTCAGTTAGCCTCCACATAATTTAGAGGAACAACCAAACTCTGAGGCCTTATGCCATTTCCACGAATATCCATCTTAGATCTTGCACCTGTTGCAGAAGGTTCCAACTATACCGAAACCTACCAAAAATCAGTTTCCCTCGCCCAACACGCAGAAAATCTGGGATATCACCGCTTTTGGTTAGCGGAACATCACAACATGCCAGACATCGCTAGCGCAGCCACGTCGGTACTCATCAGCCATATCGGTGCGCACACAAAAACAATACGTTTGGGCTCTGGTGGTGTCATGCTTCCTAACCATGCACCGCTCGTTATTGCCGAGCAGTTTGGCACCTTAGACGCTCTCTATCCAGGACGTATAGATCTCGGACTTGGACGCGCTCCAGGGACAGATTACCCGACCATGCACGCACTGCGACGCGACCCAGAGAGAATGGATCCGGAGTTTTCTGATCTACTGGAAGAGTTGCAGTTTTTTATGGGTCCGGTTTCCAAAGCCCAACCCGTTAAAGCGTGTCCAGGGGCTGACTCCCAAGTTCCAATTTGGCTATTGGGTTCGAGTACCTATAGCGCACACCTCGCAGCCGTTAAAGGGTTGCCTTTTGCGTTCGCGGCGCACTTTGCACCCGATGCAATGATGCGAGCATTAGAAATATATCGCTCCAATTTTCAGCCTTCAGAACAATTGGATAAGCCCTATGTGATGATTGGTGTAAATGTCGCCGTTGCCGAAACGACTGAAGAGGCAAATTACCTAGCCACAACGGAGTATCAAAAATTTCTCCAATTAATTCGAGGCGGACAAGGAAAGATCCCTGCGCCCGTCGACGACATGGACACACTCTGGCTACCACATGAAAAGCACCAAGTGACACACCAGCTAAGAGAGTCTATTCACGGTGATAAGGCTTTGGTGAGGGAGAAGATAAAGTCACTCATCGAGCGTACCCAGGCCGATGAGATCATTGCTCATTCGATTATCTTTGATCACGACAAAAAACTGCGTTCTTACGAGCTGCTGGCAGAGATCAAAAACGAGCGGTAAACCAACTGTATGAATACCACAAGCAAAAAGAGCGACCATTGCGTCGCTCTTTTGATTCAAAAATAGTGCGTTACTATTTATCTTCTAACATCAATTTGACGCCCAATCCTACCAGCACAACACCTGTGGTGCCTTCCATCCAGTTCATAAAGCGTGCGCTTTTAAGCAAGTTTTTCGCTGAAGTTAGTGCGGCGGCTAACCCACATTGCCAAACCATCGCGATCACAAAGTGGATTGCTGCCATAAAGGTCGACTGTAGGAATGCAGAACCTTCCGGGTTAATAAACTGCGGTAAGAACGCGAGATAAAAGACCGCGGTTTTTGGATTCAATACGTTTGATAAAAAGCCTTCACGTAGTGAACGGGAAAAACGAAACTCGTGACGTGTGACGGGCCCCGCCGAGGCTTGCGGTGCTTCGTTATTGCGCCATAAGCTCTTCAGTGTTGTGAATCCTAAATAGATCAGATAAGCCGCCCCGACCATCTTAACCAAATGGAACAATTCGGCTGATTGCGCAAGAATGGCTGAAATGCCCACCGCCGAGAACGTAGCATGAACAAACAAACCTAGGCATATACCTAAACTGGTGACCGCACCATCAGTAAAACCACCACGCGACGAGTTACGAATAACCAACGCTGTATCCAACCCTGGGGTGAGCGTCAGTATGGTTATAGCGATTAAAAACGCTTCAAAATTTTGTATCAAGCTTACATCCACCTAGCTAAGAAATAATACTGTTCTCTTATTGTCATATTTATGCATCTATTTCAATTAAATTTTTTGATTCGCCTAAAACATAGTCATCATGAGGTCGGTTAAAAATTCTGTACAAAGTTAAACGTTCTCGTCACATCGCGGTATCAGCTCTCGCTTTGTATGCGAACTGCTTGGTAAGCCCTAAGATGCTTGTTAGAATTTTGTTTTTTATAGTCACGGAAAGACACATGAGCGCATTCGAAAAACTAAAAGCACATTCACATAAACTCTCCCACTTTCAACATCTCGCAGCGATTTGTGGCTGGGATCAAGCAACCGTTATGCCCGCTGGAGGCAACCAAGCTCGTTCAGAAGCGATGGCAGAACTCTACGTCCACATGCACAGCCTGCAAACCCAACCGCAATTAGAAGACTGGTTTGCAGAAGCAGAACAAGAAACATTGGACGCGCAAGACAAAGCGACATTACGAGAGCTCAAGCAAAGCTGGCAGCAAGCCAACGTTCTGCCTGAAGATTTAGTACAAGCAAAGTCCCTAGCGGGTTCAAAGTGTGAACATGCATGGCGCACCCAACGTGGTGAAAATGATTGGGCAGGTTTCGAAAAAAACTGGGCAGAAGTGGTCAAACTGTCTCAAGAAGAGGCACAAATAAGAGCGGAAGTTACAGGCGTATCGCCTTATGACGCGATGCTTAATGTTTACGAACCTGGCACAACCACCGCGTCCTTAGATGTTCTGTTTAGTGATGTCAAAACTTGGCTGCCAGACATGATCAACCAAGCCATCGAAAAGCAGTCTTCAGAGCAGTTCATTAAGCCACAAGGCACCTTCTCCAGCGAAACACAAAAAGCGCTCGGTATAGATGTAATGAAACTGCTTCAATTCGATTTTGAACACGGCCGACTAGACGAAAGTGTTCATCCTTTCTGCGGTGGCGTACCTAGTGATGTTCGCATAACAACTCGTTACGATGAGACTGAGTTTGTGCAATCGCTAATGGGCATCGTCCATGAGACAGGTCATGCCCGATACGAACAAGGCCTACCAAAGGCACTAGCAGGATTGCCTTCTGGCCAAGCTCGCTCAATGGGAATTCACGAGTCCCAATCACTGTTCTTCGAAATGCAAATTGGTCGTAGTAACGCTTTTATTGAACATTTGGCACGTCTTGCAGGAACACACTTTTCTGCGCACGACACTCGGTTATTCTCACAAGAGAATTTCCAGAAACTTTATACCCGAGTGCAGAAAGACTTTATCCGCGTTGATGCCGATGAGCTCACCTACCCTGCGCACATTATTTTGCGTTACGAGATTGAGCGTGACTTAATGAATGGCGTTATCAAACATACTGATGTACCGGAGCTTTGGGATCAGAAGATGCAAACCTATTTAGGATTGTCTACCAAAGGCAATTTTAAAAATAGCTGCATGCAAGACATTCACTGGACAGACGGCGCATTCGGTTACTTCCCAAGCTACACATTAGGCGCAATGTATGCTGCACAGTTTATGGCGGCAATGAAGCAAACGGTTGATGTTGACGCTGCGATTCAAAGTGGTGATCTATCACCTATCTTTACGTGGTTGTCAGACAACATCTGGAGCAAAGGCAGCTTATTAACCACTGACGAGTTGGTTAAGGCGGCAACCGGGGAAACTTTGAATGCCAGTTACTTTAAAAAGCACCTGGCTCAGAGATACTTATAGGATTAAGCTCACAACTTGCTTCTTAAATACAACAAAGCCCGCGAAAGCAGGCTTTGTTGTTTATTTTGAATGCATATCTGCGTAAGTATGTAAAAGATCGGTAAGTGCTTTAACCCAAGCAAAAACATCCGTTGGCGTGTTTTCAAGCAGCTTTTCGACTTGCTCACAATGCGTTTCAAGCGTAATCACCTCTTCCAAACGAAATGAGATCGCGTAAAAGTGCCACAGGACTAAACGAGTCATTCGCTGGCTGTTTTGTGTCGCGTGCTCTGAATCATCAAAAGCCTGTTGAATTTCACTCAATGCAATGGCTGTCATGCGCAGCATTGCATCAAGGCGCGCCGACAACATACGGTCTTCACTATCCACTTCTTCTTGATCAAAAGTAAACAGCTCATTCATCACGTCTTCTGGCACCATTTTGCTGATCATTCTGGCACTGAACTCTTCCAGTTCATGACGAGGCATGGTGACAAGACAATCGAAGGTGTAATCGCGACTCATAAAATCACTCTAGTTTGGTAACAAATTTCAGACTCGTTATTCTAAGTGTTGAGGATTCGATTACCAGTGTTTATTGTCGCCCATATCTTGAGTCGGCAAAAAAACCTGGTAAATAGATATCGAGTTGAGTTACCCGTTAACTCAAAGGGACTAAGCGTGGTTTATACAAACATTGTTCACCCAAAGGTCGAGTCTTAAAACGACGGTGTAACCACATGTACTGGCTAGGGCTGGCCATTATCGACTCTTCAACGATTTTATTGATGAAAATCGCCGCATTAGTAGGATCATCTTTTGGAAAACCATCGACCGGTTTGCGAATCGTTAAAGTATATTGACCGTTCTCTTCCCTTACCATCGTGAATGGTACAATTGCACAATCTGTTGCATCAGCAAGCAAGCTCGTACCAGTCGTTGTGCAGGCACTTTCAACAGCAAATAAAGGTGCGAAAGTAGAGCGTCTGCTACCGTAGTCATGATCGGGAGCATACCAAACCCGACTTCCTGAGTTTAATGCAGATAACATCCCTTTGACGTTTTTTCGATCAATCAAAGTACGATTGGAACGCGAACGCCCTTTATATTGAAAGTAGTCAAAACACGGATTGTTATTTGGTCGATATACGCCCATACCAGATTTCTTAATACCAAATGCACGGGCGCCTAACTCTAGGTTCATGGAATGAACCGCCAGCATGAGCACGCCTTTGCCAGACTTTTCTAGCGCTTCGATATGCTCCATTCCTTTGATGGTTACCTGGCTGTTTACTCTATTATCTGACCAGAACCACGCCATGGCGGTTTCGAACAAGGCGATGCCGGTATTGTCGATGTTCGCTTTCAAGATAGCTTCACGTCGTACCTCATCCATGGTTGGAAAACACAGCTCAAGGTTTCGCCTAATGGTTACCTGACGTTTTTTCATAATGCACATTGCCAAGCGCCCGATGCTGCGCCCCATGAAACGTTGAACTTTTGAGGGAAGAAGGCTGAGTAAGAACATCAACCCTATAAGAAAGAGTGTTCCCCAGTAACGAGGATGCAAAAGTGCCGCTTTGAATTTCGGGTCGTTATATTTGGTCATAAGAGGTCGTAAAGTGTGCCTAGAAATAAGTGATTAGAAATCGACGATAATGGCTTCAGACATTGTTCATCGATTGCGCTTTACAAAAGCTACAGCGCTCGAGTTTTATGGTTCTTCGACACACTACACAGTAAAACCATTACAGGAATATAAAAGATATGTAAAAGCGACAAAGTATAAGTGCGCACGTTATCACTAATTAGAGCAATGAATCCACTCACTTTGACTGCTTTTCAAATATTTAGAGTTTTCCGATCACTTTATGCGTCTTTCTTCGCATTACGCCCAACAAAGCTAACAAACTGAGCATACCAAATGACGTACTACCACCTGAAGATACGTTGCTGGATAGACTGATTGATTCATCCCATGACGCAGAATCATCGGTACCTTGAGAGTTGTCCGTCTCTGTTCCATCATCCGACGCTTCATCTCCCTGATAATATTGATCGCGGGTTTCGTCGCTAACCGTAAAAATCGGTTGCTCACTACCTGCTAATACACTATCAATCCAACCTTGATAATCTGCCACCTCTGTGAACGCGGACGTCGCGGTTAAGTTATCTGTCGCGCTAACCAAACACCCTTCCCAGCCATAACTGGTGATACCGGTCTGAACGTATTTACTGCCATTAAACCAATAGAGTGGTCCACCAGAATCGCCGTTACACGTAGAATTTCGCACTTCAGTTTGTGGGTTCAACTCACCCGACATACAAAGCTGAGAATCACCAACCGAAAGCTCACATTGATTCTTTGGTACGTAAGACAAAGACGTTTGTAATAACTCATCCTCATCTGACGTTGCATTTTGTCTAGTAAGATTAGTCAGGCCGTATCCCACAGCAACGAATTCCTCACTGGTGTTGCGATAAACACCAGACTCTATGCTCGTTGCGCGAGTCACAAAATCTCTGTCGTCAATATTCAACGGCTGTTCCAATTTGATTATGGCGATGTCGTTTGGATACGGGACTCCTTGTGCTGAGGCGGAATTCACATAACCGCTGTGAACGTAAAACTCAGAAGGTCGCACCGTAACGGCTGAGCCTGATAGGAACTGCGAATCGTTACTCATTTGGAGAACGATAGAGGTGTAATAAAGATTTTCTCTATTGAGCTTATCGGCATCCTCAGCATAAAAACAATGCGCCGCAGTAAGCACGTGCTGCTGGTCTAAGATCGTTGCCGTACAATACTGTCCATAAAGCCCAGTATATTCAACAGCATCATAGTAAAGCGCAGCGATAGAAGGCCAAGCCACCGAATTCGTTGGAGTACCATTGATAATTTGAGGTGAAATTTCTTGTGCAATCGCTGTCACCGACAAAGGTAATATCGCAATCGTTACTGATAGCTTAATTTTATTAATATACATCTCTCTACCATCCATAGATTATGATTACCGTACTTAACTGACACCTACCGTTTTCGACAATAGGTTTACAATCAAAACGCCGGTTAAAATAAAGCCGATTCCAATGAAAGCGGCCAAATCGAGCTTCTGTCCGTAAAGGAAATATCCTACTGTCGCTACTAATACGATACCTGCCCCACTCCATATGGCGTACACCACACCGACTGGCATTGTTTTGACCGTGACAGATAACAAGAAGAATGCGATGCCGTACCCAATTAACACAATGGTGCTCGGCATTAATTTAGTGAACTGCTCGGTTTTGGGAATGTAAGAGGTCGCAATCACCTCGCAGACGATCGCAATAGACAAAGCGAGCAACGGAGGCATAGAAACAAGCATTTTAAACATAAGGCATCAACGCTCACTAAAAAATGATAACCAACGACATATCATAAATTTTCCCGCGCATTATACCGAGTTCAATCACTGACGCTATATTTAAATAACGTCGAGACAACCGTGTTTACATCATTGCCAACGACATCATGTAGTACCGCTCAGACGAGTAAAAGTTGGACAAATGGACTATTCTGAATCGCTTTTTAGTTAAATCCACTCAAAACAACACAAGGCAAAGAACTAAAACCCATATCAGCCGTAATAAATAACTCATTCACGTTAAAACACATACGTCTTTTGGTTATTTAGATATATTAAGAGATACAAACACGTTTAATGTCACATTTTGTATCGACATCCAAATCAAATTAGGTTAGCTTTAGATGTATAGACGTCTAGATGACCAAGTTTAGGGAGAAAGAGTCGTGCCAATTAGAATTCCAGATCAACTACCAGCTTCAGATGTACTTCGTCATGAGAACATCTTTGTAATGAGCGAAACTCGTGCCGCAAGCCAAGAGATACGTCCTCTAAGGGTACTGATCCTGAATTTAATGCCAAAAAAAATAGAGACTGAAACTCAGTTTCTACGTCTACTTTCCAACAGCCCATTGCAAGTCAATGTAGAGTTACTGCGCATTGACAATCGCCCAAGCAAAAATACACCTACCGAGCATTTAGATACGTTCTATCGTCAGTTTGAAACCATCAAAGACAGGAACTTTGATGGCTTGATTATTACTGGTGCACCATTGGGCTTAGTCCAGTTTGAAGATGTTGTTTATTGGGATCACCTAAAAACCATCATGGAATGGGCAACCGATCACGTCACTTCAACACTATATGTCTGTTGGGCAGCACAAGCAGGGTTAAAATTACTGTACGACTTACCAAAGCGAACACGCAAAGAGAAGCTCTCTGGTGTTTATCATCACGAGATCCACAATCAGTTCCATCCGATACTTCGTGGTTTCGATGATACTTTCCTTGCCCCTCATTCACGGTATGCAGATTTCTCACCTCATTTTCTAGAAGAACATACCGATCTCGACATTCTAGCCACATCAGACGTAGCTGGCGTGTACTTAGCGACCACCAAAGACAAGCGGAATGTATTTGTAACGGGACATCCTGAGTACGATTCACATACTTTACACAATGAATACATTCGCGATTTAAGCGAAGGAATGGAGCCTGCGATCCCCGTAAACTACTATCCCAATAATAATCCGGATAACCCACCGAGAGCGAGTTGGAGAAGCCATGGACATTTACTTTTTTTAAACTGGCTGAACTATTGTGTCTACCAACAAACGCCTTACGATCTCGATCATTTCAGCGAGTCAGCGTTTACAAAAGACGATTGATTTTTCACAGAATAGTACTTGTGAACCGAATAGCACTTGTGAACCAAGCCGCCAACTGGCGGCTTTTTCATACCAGTTTGCAAACCTGATCGCATAGTGATTTTTCCTCATTAGGTTTTTTC
Organism: Vibrio mytili; assembly: GCF_000830505.1. Taxonomy (GTDB): domain Bacteria; phylum Pseudomonadota; class Gammaproteobacteria; order Enterobacterales; family Vibrionaceae; genus Vibrio; species Vibrio mytili. The sequence goes on from NZ_JXOK01000008.1 coordinate 121,227, forward strand.
TAAGTTATACCTATTATACGCCCATAACCTCAAATGCTTGATTTACGGATATAAGGGCGAAGAATGAAAACATTAACGTTAGGGTTACTCCTATTGATGGGTCAGTTTGCACTAGTAGGTTGTGTCACCGTAAATCAGGATGGCCACGCCGTCACCAAAACCGACCCAGTCACGATGGCGGAATCTCGAATTGCGCTCGGCCTTGGCTATCTAGACGGTGGAAACATGATTCGCGCACACGATAATTTGCAACAAGCCCTCACCCATGCTCCGCAGTACTATCGCGCTCAACTTTCAATGGCACACTATTACGAAACCGTTGGAGAAGAGGAAAAAGCAGAAAAGATGTACAAACTTTCCCTACGCCAACATGCCAAAAACGGTAACGTGCTTAATAACTACGGTACTTTTCTGTGCAAACGAGGCGACTACGATGAAGCAGATCAGATGTTTAATCGAGCAATAGAACAGCCCTACTATTTTCTGATCCCAGCGAGTTATGAAAACGCTGCGTTTTGTGCTCTGAAAGCAAAAGATACTGAAAAAGCGAAATACTATTTTGCTCGGGCGATTGATCACGATCCACACAGACCAAAATCGATTTTACAACTGGCTAAATTAGAAATAGACGATGGCCAATATACCGAAGCAAGAATCCGTTTAATGCGCTTCAATCAAACCTATGGCATTAAAAAGCCTTCCTTACAATTGATGATTAAACTTGAACGTGCAGCGGGTAACGTAACGCTAGAGCAAAAGTATCAGAAACAATTTGATCTTATGCGAGGATAGCAGGAAAACACCGTTACAATAACAACAAGAGCGTCATTGGAGCGAAGCATCACAGACGACTTATCGATAGTCTGTCCTTTGCTTGCTATGATTCCGCATAATTCTTTGCTGCTTTTCTTTTCGTTTTATTGCTCGGAAAAATTTAGACTCCTCGTGATACCACCCTATCACGCTGATCGGAAACCCAACTAACATCATGATGAACAGGTCAGCAGGCAGCTGAATCCAAATATCCGATAACGAACGTAACGGCCCGAAAACCAATAACCCAATAAGTTTCCCTAGTAACAACGCGCAGCAAATCATAAAGAAAGACTTAAAGATGTAATTCCATTTACCTTTCTTACGCTCTTCTCGCCAATAAGCGTATTTGCGCTCGCGGTTATACATAGGGCCTCCGCTTTTGATCACCAATACGTGACCGTGTCAAAAAGGGGTCACCACAAATTTATAGTCACCCAATTTCACAGCATGTTCACTCCGTTAAGCATAGTGTGATTTGGAATAAATTTCATGCCTCCAAGCCATCCCCAATGAAGGATGTCTCCCTTATTGGGAATAGAGTTGGATTATTTCGTTTCACGCTATTGCTTTCTAAACACCCAAATGGGCCCAATGAGCAAGAATTGGAGATCTTCATAAAAGGAAGGTTTAGTCCCTTCAATTTTATGGCCGATGAATTGCAGCATCCATAACAGACTAAACAAAATAAGAGAAATATAAAGAACAGGAAGCTGTAAAACCTCTAGCGACCAAATGAGACCGATGCATGCGAGAGTGTAGCCCAACATCATCATGAACACGCTCAAAGAAAGACGATAATAAAAAACCCATGCCGGTATAACCGCTAACCATACCCAATTGATTTGATAGCCAGCAATAGGCAGTTGCGGAATAGACCAAATCAACCCGACAACGGAAAGATAGATGCCTGGAACGGCAATCGTATGGATTTTTCGATTGACTGGGTGTTGATGACTTTCGCCATAGGCTTTGAGCCAATCAGATAACGATCTCATACCATTCCCCTATTCCGCCCTGATACTTTCTGTATAGCCCTAAGTTTGGAAAGGTGCGAGTTTTTCACCAGCTAAAGCACTCATTTAAATTTAGCTGTTGTGGGTTAGGTAAAAGTACGAGTCAATAACCCAAAGCGGTGCGCTGTGCCTTAGTTAACTTTGCGACAACAAGTTGGTATGAACGCAGGCATAGATCCTGAATGAGTCCATCTTCCACATCACCGTTGAAATACACGGTAATCCAGTGGCGTTTATTCAGATGGTAACCGGGCGTAATATCCTCGAATTGCGCGGAGAGAACTTCACCATCTTCAGGCTTTACTTTTACACTGACATAATCACGACCATTACGATGCGAGAGCAACGCGAACATTTTACCTTTTACCTTAAAAACCAGCGCTTCTGGGCCAAAAGGAAAGTCACTTTCAGCGCAATTAAATGTATCTAGATACTTCTCTAATTCTTTGGTTTTCATTAACGTAGCCTATTTGGATTTATTCGAACTGAGGTAGCAAAAGCTTCAACGCATCATTAAGCCTGCTCTTTTCCTCATCAGACAAATCGCAGACAAAACCGCGCTGAACTTCAACATGCTCCAAAATCAACTTATCGATTAACTGTACGCCATGTTTGGTTAATTCGACAGTAACGCTGCGCCGATCTTCTTTACTATGCTCTCTAGAAATGAAGCCTTTCTTCTCCAGTTTATCCAAACGGTTAGTCATCGCGCCTGAAGTAAGCATCATTGACTCGATCAACGCCGAAGGGGTCAGACGATAAGGTGTGCCTGCACGACGCAACGTGGCCAAAACATCAAACTCCCCCATTTTTAAATCGTACTGCTTATGAAGTTCTGCAACACGATTCTCCATATGTTTTGCAATCCTTAGCAAACGCCCCATGATCGCCATTGGTTCAGTATCGAGAGTAGGCAATTCTTTGTCCCATTGCTCGACAAGCCTGTCTATTGCGTCCATTACTTATATTTCTCCAAAGCGACATCAGTTACTCACGACTTTATATACTCAAATAGCCTTAGTTACTTTACAAAAAGTAACCTAGAGCGTATCTTTGCACTTAATTATCTTAACATAAAGATATTTTACATGAATATATTACTTGCGATGATCCCTGCCTTTTTTTGGGGGACAACCTATGCCGTCACGCAGTTTACCGTACCAGATTGGCCACCCATTTTACTTGGGGCACTGCGGGCGCTTCCGGCTGGTCTAATCTTGCTTGCAATAAAGCCGACCTTACCCAAAAAGCATGAATGGAAAGCACTATTTGCACTGGGCACCATCAACATCGCCTTTTTCTTTTGTCTTATTTTTGTGATGGCTCTCACCTTGCCCGCCGCAATTTCCGGTGTAGGAATGGTTTCGTTGCCCGTATTCGCCATGCTCTATAGTTGGATTGTGTATAAACGCCAACCAACCGCGTTGCAAGCATGTCGAGGACTTGCCTTAGTCATACTTGCCTGGCTCTTATTTAATCCGAAAACAATGACTCTCAATCCAGTTGGCTTGATCGCGATGTTTTCGGCCATCATGTGTATCGTGATTGGTAGTAGCGTAACCAAAGCGCTGGGAACAAGAATGCATTGGTGGACCGTGCTCACGTGGCAACTGCTCATTGGCGGTGTGTTACTTTCTATCTTATCCGGTATCTTAGCGAGTCTAAATCCTGATCCCTATCTAAGCGCACTAAGCAATACTTCCGTCGTTAATATATTGGGGCTACTTTGGATCATCGTCCTTAACACAGCGTTAGGCTACACCATGTATGTGTGGTTGCTGCAAAGAATGTCGGTCGTTGACTTCACCTTTGGCAACATTATCAACCCAATTGCCGGTATTTTATCGGGATTGCTGCTCCTCGGTGAAACCTTTACCCCATTCCAATACAGCTTGATGTTAGGGATGATCGTGACTTCGCTTCTTCCTCAGATTGTGATGAAGTTTTCTAAATCATAGCGAAAACTCATGATGTCACACGATACATAGAGAAAAGGGGAAGCGACCAATCGGTCACTTCCCCTTTCTTTAGTCACGTCAAGTCGCGTATTAGGCTAACTCTCAAGTAACTTATTTAATTACCACCAAAGCAGAGATATTTTACGTCCATGTACTCATCGATACCTTGTTTTGCCCCTTCACGTCCGATACCGGACTGTTTAACCCCACCAAAAGGAGCCACTTCAGTAGAAATGAGGCCTTCATTAATACCTACCATTCCGTATTCAAGTGCCTCAGCAATCTTCCAAACCCGATGAATATTTTGGCTGTAGAAGTAAGAAGCAAGACCGTAGATGGTGTCGTTCGCCATTTCGATAAGCTGTTCATCGCTATCAAAGCGAATCACGGGGGCAACAGGGCCGAAGATTTCCTCAGAAACAATCTTCATGTCGTGAGTGACATTTTTCAGCACCACAGGCTGCATGAACAGGCCATCCAGTTCTTTTATCTCAGACACTGGTTTAGCGCCTTGCTCTATTGCGCCATCAATGAGAGCTTGAATACCTTGCTTTGCTGATTCGTTGATCACAGGACCAATATTCACGCCCTCTTCCAGACCATTGCCGACTTTAAGCTGTTGAACAGCCGCATCAAACTTAGCAACAAACTCGTCATATACTTTGTTATGTACGTAGAAACGGTTAGCACAGACACATGTTTGGCCTGCGTTGCGGAATTTAGAAGCGATAGCACCTGTCACAGCCGCATCGATATCGGCATCATCAAATACAATAAACGGTGCGTTACCACCTAATTCCATTGATGTCCGTTTTATGTCACCCGCGCTTTGCTGCATCAGAACTCTACCAACCTGAGTAGAACCAGTGAAAGACAGCTTACGAATCAGTGGATGCGACGTAAAAATAGCACCAACTTGACGTGAGCTTTCACCCAAAACGACTTGCAGCACATCGCGAGGAATCCCCGCTTGATAAGCGAGCTCTGCTACTGCAAATGCAGAAAAAGGGGTAGCTTCTGAAGGTTTAACAACAAAGCTGCAACCCGCAGCCAAAGCTGGGCCAGCTTTGCGCGTTATCATCGCAATGGGGAAATTCCAAGGCGTTATTGCACAAGCGACTCCGATTGGTTGTTTGATAGTTACAATACGTTTATCCGCACTCGGTGCTGGAATAGTGTCACCATAAGTCCGTTTTGCTTCTTCAGCAAACCATTCGATAAAACTTGCAGCGTAAAGTACTTCACCCTGAGCTTCTGCTAATGGCTTACCTTGCTCTAAGGTCATCAGACGGCCGAGATCTTCTTTATTCTCGATAATTAGTTGGTACCAACGATTGAGCATTTCAGAACGCGCTTTTGCTGGTCGTGCCGCCCACTCTTTTTGCGCAGCACTCGCGCGTTCGATACCATCATGAATGTCGTTCTCTGTTATGACTGGCGCATACCCAATAATCTCACCAGTTGCTGGATTGGTGACTGCTGTACCCTGCGCTTCACTCGCTACCATGAACGAAAGAAGACTTCTATTTTTTATCTGTTCCATGGTTATTCCTTTTCACCGCCTTTCAAAAGCCACATCCATTAAAGGTATCGTGGTGTAATACCAATCGTAGTAAATAACTGGTCATTCTAGCTTGTTAAAATACTCGATGACTTCGTTACAATTTTTGATTGTAGAATAACTACTTATCAAAAAGTTGCGCCTTGTTCTCAAGCATTTTTCCTGCGCTATTTCTGATCACTTATTTACTGTGATTGGTATAATGTGTACTTTCACCATAGGCATGAATCTATTCGTCTTCAAGAACTGCCGGAACTCGGTATTAATCAGCGAAAAATCGTTTGATACTCTCCGGAAGTTTTATCAACGATATGTTGCTCTCGCATTGGTTCCATTTCACCGTCATTCAATTCATCAGTCCAGTGACCCTTATAATTGTTTACACACGTCACAGAGCTTCCACTGTCCCAAGAGTCGTGGACTGAGATGTCAGTAATGGTCATTCCATGCGTCTTCAAAATGTCTGCATACCTAGCGCCAAAATCAAGGCAGAACTGAATTTGCTTATCTTTAGCAGATTCACGTTTCGTGCTGACTGGTTGCTGTTGTTTTACTTGTTCCAAATCTTGTAGTCTTTGTTCTTCAGCCGAAATTTTATCGATAAGCTGTTGAAACACAGATTTTTTACTCGCACTGTTAAATTTATCATATAGATAGATTTCAGAACTCTCATCGTAAGCGATGGCGTATCCGGTATCAGACGCACCCTCAATGCTGCATGTTAATACACCATTTTTAAAATCTTCAGCTGCGACTGGCGGTTGATTTGAAATTAGTGAAGAGATGGAAAGCGCTGGTTTAAAGTCGTTATCTTGAGTCACGACGAGTCCTGCAAGAGCCTGACATTTTGCTATGTGTGCGTCGGATAAGACGGGATTATTGGTAGGTGATGTCACACATGCAGATAGCCCCATCAACGCGACTACCAAGGAGATAGCTTTCTTCATATATTATCTTTACTCGCACAAAAGTTGAAACCGAAACTCTGAGTCATTCTATCAGTCACTTATCATTCTAATTAAGTTTCGATTGCAATGACATGCATGGATGTTTACCGCATAAGTCTCGCGATAATAAATATAGCTGTAGCATATCATACTTACTTGCACTTTCGGGACCACGCCGAGGGTAATTTATTATCGTTCGCGCTTAGCAGTTGAGTTCGGGCCTCACTAATCCCCTTTCAAAATGGTTACAAGCAATGACACAACAGAGAACTAGCAATATTCTAGGCCGAAAAATCAAAGTACCCTTCACATGAGTTTAACTAATTTCATGATTGCTTTGATTACTGGGAACTTGAAAAGGTCTTAACCTACTTACCCGACGTGAGTCGTATTAAAGGAGTTATAAGGATTGGTAGCGCTTGGGGATACTTCAACCGAATTAAAGACGAGCACGACTTGGATAAAGTTGCCTATCGACGAGATACTCGCATCGAAATTATCAGCGAACGAGACTTAGATCGGTCACGAATAGAGAAAGATATCTTAGCCTGTCGGACTCATTAATACACTTAAGTAAAAATCCGCCCCAAAAGGCGGATTTTTGTTTCTTCCATTATTTGTTAGCTTTCGCCGTGCTCTTGCCCCTTGGCTCACTCATTAGACCCAAAATCAGCGAGAAGGTTGCGATCAATAGGACAATGGTAAATGGGAAACCTGTCGTCACCGCCATTGCTTGAGCAGCAGCTAAACCACCACCCAACAGTAATGCAATCGCAACTAAGCCTTCAAACGTACACCAGAATACACGCTGCGGAGTTGGTGCATCGACTTTACCACCAGCCGCAATCGTGTCGATAACTAACGACCCAGAGTCAGATGACGTGATAAAGAAGACAACAACCAGGATGATACCAACAAACGATGTGATTTCGTGCAGCGGCAGTACTTCTAGCATTTCAAACAGTTTGAGTGGTAGCTCTGCATCTTTAACGGCTTCATAACCATCATTAACAAACTGGCTGATTGCTGTACCGCCAAACGCCGTCATCCAGAACACACATACCGTTGATGGAACGATCAGTACACAGAAAATAAATTCACGTACTGTACGACCACGAGATACACGTGCGATGAACATACCAACGAATGGGGACCATGAAATCCACCATGCCCAGTAGAATGACGTCCAGCCTTGAGAGTAGTTGATGTCTTCACGATTAAATGGCATCGACAGCGCTGGGAAGTTTTCAGCATAAGATAAGAGATTATCGAAGAAGCCAGTTAAGATTGCGATGGTTGGTCCAACTATCACGATAAAAAACAACAACACTGCTGCTAATACCATGTTGATTTCAGAAAGACGTTTAACGCCCCCGTCAAGCCCTGCAAGCACGGATATCAACGCAAAAGCAGTAATAACGATAATCAAAATAATCTGAGTGGTATCGTTAAACGGAACATCGAATAGAAAGTTTAAACCCGTCGCTGCTTGCGAAGCACCGTAACCGAGCGATGTGGCCAAACCAAATACGGTCGCAACCACAGCTAGGATATCGATGATATGTCCTGGCCATCCCCATATACGCTCACCGAACACTGGATAAAATACCGAGCGCATGGTTAAAGGCAAACCTTTATTAAACGAAAAGATTGCCAGCCCCAAAGCTAACAAGGCGTAAATCGCCCAAGGATGCAAAGCCCAATGGTAAATGGTTGCTGCCATACCCAATGATTGAGCCGCTTCAACATCGCCCATCGCTCCCGCTAAGGGTGCCCAGTCTGTGCGCACACCATTCTCAACGACGGTCCCGCCAAGCGCGGTACTAAAGTGAGACATTGGCTCAGATACGCCGAAGAATACTAGACCAATACCCATACCCGCGGCGAAAAGCATTGCTAACCAACCAGCATAACTATAGTCGGGTAACGCTTCCGTACCGCCTATTCTGACCTTACCCAAAGGAGAAATCGCGAGTCCTAGACATACCACGACAAAAATGTTTCCGGAAAGGATGAAAAACCAGTCAAGACTGGAAGTTAGCCAAGAACGCATGTGAACAAAAAGAGGCTCAACTTGCTCTCTAAAAATCAAGGTAGCAAAGACGAAAATCACAATTGCTAACCCCGAAATAACAAACACACGGTTATGTATGTCTAGCCCAAAAGGCCCTACGGACAATACGACATTGTCTGCCCGACTTGGTAATCGGTATCTATGGGGTTGGCTTTCCCACTGTGCTTGGGAATACCGCCATTATCACTGCTCATTTAAGGCTCCTATTGTTTTTGACATACTCAATAAGGTCGTAAAGACACCAATTAAGTACTTGTTATCATTAACTAGTATAAATCCTAATTGGTATGAAACGCCACTGGTGCACTAAAATCTATGCGCAACTTTTTGTGAACCCTATAAATTGATGTTGATTGTTTAGCCTTGGTGTTTGCAACAATTCCAATCCGCTTTTTCTGGTTCACAATCAAAAAAGTTAGCGATCAAAGCTTGGCATCTATCCCTTCCATCCTTTAGATAACTTACTTTTCACTGCTTATGGTTCTGTTCACGTTTTGCCCCCTTTATTTGTAACCATGAAGGATACTGGCTGGCTTCAAACCTAACGTTACTTGATTTCTCTCAAGTAACGTAACTGGCAAAGAAATATAGCCATTGTCTCTGATTTCGCTCTCATTTTGCTCCGATGTCACCAGTTTTAACAACTTGGTATTGTGCAACCCCTCTGTTGCAGTTGTGACATTGTCCAGATACAAATAGTAGAGATTAGAAAATGGGTATCTGCCCGAATATATATTCTCAGCTGTTGGCGCAAATGCCTTATTACCGCTGGTTTGAACAGACAGTGTTTTATATTCGTCCCAATTCCCAGAATATACCGCCTCAGCGTACTTGATGTACGCTTTTGCCGACTTATCGCTATCGAGTTTCCCTTTTAGTGCTTGCCTGTCTAAAAAATCCATCGTGTTTTCACAACGGCTTAGGCTGGAAACATTATCAGTTATCACGGTGTTTTTTAACGCATGCAGATTAGAGATGCAGTACAGGCTCCTAGTTGCGTCATTCTGAAAGCTGATGGTTTCAGCCACACTGTCACTGTGACTCACTAAGACCCCAGCATCAGCCATAAAGAACAGCCGAACCGGCCTGTATCCCTTGGCAATATAAAACTGAGATATCTCTTCATCTGTCCACTTTCTGGACATAATTGCAACCTGCATATTTCCCTTAATCATATCTGCGGGAATCGAATCACTAACAACATAGCTTAAGGGATCATTTGAGTGTTGAGTTAAATCTTCAACAATAGGAACCAACGACGACTCCACACCTACTAACATTCGATCGCTTTGCTCATCTTGAGCTGCAAACGTAACATGGGGAGCAAGCAGAAGTGTTAATAATACCAAGCGCTTAATTTCCATCGTTGACCTCCACTTTTGAGTTTGATGTGAGCGAGGTGTCCGAGCTAAAAATAGTCCAACGAGGCTTAGTACCTTTCGTCTGAACTTCGATAACGGCTATCGCTCTTCTTTTGCGCGCTTGTAGCTGATTAGTCAGCGATGTGTGTTGACTAAACTCCTGCTCTTCTATACGTGCGGGATCAACCCCTTTTTCTACCAATCGCTGTCTCACTTCGCGCGTTCTTCGCTTCGCTAAGGCGATATTGTAATTGAGTGATGCTTCCGGACTGGTGTCACCGACTAAGATAACCTTAGAGTCGGGATTTTCTTTTAGCAAGGTAACCACTTCAGTTAATGGGCGTTCATGCTCTGGCTTAATCGCGTATTTATCCATTTCAAAGAAAAAGCTGACAAGATCAACATCTGGATTTTGATACCAGTGTGCACATCCCTGACTATCCACTGCCGCTTTGTTAGGCGTATTCGCACAGACATCTCTTTGATTAATCACACCATCCCCATCCGCATCTCGTAAGTCATCAAATTGATAACGGGTCACCTGAGTATTGATTTGTTCCGCACATCCAATCATGAGAAAGAGAGGAAGAACCGTAATAATAGCGATCTTAGTCATCATTTTTTCCCTTCCATTCTTCTGGATAATCGACTCTTAATGCATACGTAAGCGTTCCCATAGCGTTAAACAATCGATAGGCGGCATAGGTACGGTCGTATTTAGTTTTTAAGTAATTTCGTCGTGCCACAAACGTCTCAACTTTTGCATCAAGAACATCAAGCAAGCTACGCCGTCCAACATTGAACTGTTGTATGTACCCAAGTTCTGTCACTTTTGCGGCATCAACGTTGACTTTCAACACATCCAATTGTTGCTGAAGTAAATCATGTGCGTTCCACGCAAGTTGCACGCCCTCACTCGCGTCCAATTCAGCGCTGGCTCTCACCGCCCTTGCCTCTTCAACTCGCCACGCAGAAGACTCAACACGGGAGTTGGTGGAAAAGCCATTGAAAATATCGTAGTTAAGAGACAACATCACTCTCGCGTCTTCGTTAATACCTTCTATGTTGTCAACATTGTCGGTTTTACTCGCAGAGAGCTCTAACTTTAACTCTGGGTAATATCCCCCTTTTTCACGATCAACTTCTTTTCTTGCGGCTTCGAGATCCTTCATCGAAGACTTTATCGTCGGGTGATTTTTAATTGCGTACGATCTTGCCTCATCGAGCGTAGAGGGGATCAATTCATCAGGAAAAACTGGCTCGATAAGATCTTTTGGTGATTGCCCGACTAAACGTAGAAATTTCGTTTTTGCATCATAGAGGTTATTTTGCGATGCGATAACTGAAGATTGCGTTGTCGCTACCCGCGCAGAAACTTGTGCAAGATCCGAGTTACTGGTTAACCCTTTCTCCTTCTTATCTAGGATAAAGCGGTATATTTCATTGTGCTCACGAAGGTTGCGTTCCGTTAAACTGAGCAACTCCGTCGCATGCAGTACGTCAATATATGCTTTCACCGTGTCGAGGGCGACGTTTTCTGCTGCGGAAAGTAAGCTCAAACGCTCTGCATCGGCCTCAAAAGATAACCTATCCACATCAGAGCTCGTTCTAAATCCATCGAAAAGTAGCTGCGATATTTTTACGCCCATCTCGGTTCTATCGAGTATTCTGTCTTCGCTATCGATATAATTACCATTGTTATACCGAGTCCCTTCGTACCCTGCAGCCGCATAAACGTTAACCTGTGGTAAAAAAGCACCACTCACCGCACTTTGATCCTTAACCATCGACTGATAACGCGAGTACCTTGAGACTAACAGCGGTGAGTTGTCTAACGACTGCGCGACCGACTCCTCCAAAGTCATCGCTTTTAACGGCGACGACAGCAGTAAAAAAGCCATAATCGTTATTCTAAGATGCATGACATATCCTTATATTTATCGCTCTCTCAGAGCATTTTCTTTAGCGCGTAAGATAGGTTTTAACCAATAATTAAGAACCGTTTTTTCTCCAGTCATAATATCGACGACGACTTGCATCCCCGGAATGATCGAAAACTTGTCTTCACCTTCAAACGTTATGTTTGCGCGATAGTAGGCCTTACCATCTTCAGTCTGGAGAGCATCCGCACTGACATAGCTGACTTTTCCTTTTAAGCCTCCATAAATAACAAAGTCATACGCTGAAAACTTAACGGTGGCATCCAGTCCCTTTTTTATAAACGCAATGTTTTGGGGCGAAATTCGAGCCTCTACGATCAGTGCACTGTTTCGAGGCACGATTTCCATTATCGGTTCACCCGGCTTGACGACACCACCAATCGTTCTTAGAAAGACGTCTTTAATCGTGCCATCTACGGGTGACAACATTTGAGTTCGATTTAATTGGTCAGCAATCGCGTATCGACTCTCATTCAACTGGGCCAACCTCGATATGACTTCGTTTAGTTGACCTTGAGACTCGGCACGAAACGACAGTGCCAGACTCCGATAATCAGCAATCGACTCTGAATATACTGCCTTCTGCTTTTGAGCCGCCGCCTGAGAACTGGCAATGTCACCTTCAAGCTTAATCAAATCCCGGTTTAACTTGAGCAATTCCACTTCAGCTACGGCCCCGCTAGCCACTACTTCTCGCAACATGTTCCGTTCTTTCGCGACAATCGCACGACTACTTTTTAAGGTTCTTATCGTGTTAAGCGTATCAGCGTAAGCTTGAGCCTGCTGCTCAATGCGCAGCTTGGCTTCTTCTAACTCCGACTCCAACTCACCCACTCGTTCAAGGTAGTTTGCTTTGGCATTCAGGTAGGCGAAGTGGCTTTTATCCGTCAATTCGAAGTCTTGTGGCTCAATCACAACTTGATCCTTCCAATCTAGCTCAGAGCCTTTCACTTTTACCGTTTGTAGTTCTGCTTGTAAGCGTTGCTTTTGTGCTAACAACGACTCGACTTGCTCAGTCGTTTCGGAGTAGTTCGATTTAAATCGAGTGTCATCTAAAACCGCAATGATTTGACCTTGTTTAACGGCTTCACCTGGGGACACCAACAGTTCTTTTAATATGCCCCCTTCAAGGCTTTGAATGGTTTGAACAGAAAGCGTAGGAACCACTTTTCCCTCACCCACCACAACCTCATCCAATTTCGCCCAAGACGCCCACACAATCACACAAACAACCAGCGTCAACGATAACCAAATCAGTGTACGAGAACGATAGGCAAGGTGTGCGTTGCTCCAACGAACTCCACTCATGCTTTACCTCCTTCACGAACGATAGAAACGGCACGAACCCGATTAGTGCGAGTGTTTTTTTCTTGCGCACTCAATATCTCTTTAGGTGAACCTTGCGCGATCACGACACCTTTATCGAGCACAACGATTCGGTCGCAAAGAGAAAGGAATGTGTGTTTATGCGAGCTAATTACCATTGTTACGTGACGTGGTAACAACTGTAAGGAGTTAAACAATGCAGCTTCTGCATTTCGGTCTAAAGAACTGGTTGGTTCATCCATAACTAACAAGGCGGGTTCACGATAGAGTGCACGGGCAATCGCAACCGCTTGCCTCTGCCCACCAGAAAGGAAACGGCCGCCCTCGCCAACCTGAGTTTCTAATCCATGGGGTAATCGACTCATGTAGTAATTAAGCCCGGACAATTCAATCGACTTGCTGAGCTTTTCCTGATCCACCGTATCGTGGCCTAAGACGATGTTTTCCATCACAGAACCATAGACTAGCTGTACTTGCTGACCAACCCACCCTGTTTTGTCGCGCAGTAATGAGATTGGCCACAACTGACTATCCACGTTATCAAAGTATAGGTTTCCTCAGAGGGAACAAGTTGGCTGGTGATCAAGGACATTAATGTCGACTTTCCAGCACCCGCAGCCCCAATAATGCCAATTCGCTCTCCCGGCTTAATCGCGATATCGACTCCCTGAAGACAAGGCATATCGACATCTGGGTAACGAAAACTAACATTTTCTAGACGAACCTCTCCGGTAAATTCACCCGAGGTGATCACTTGGTTGTGTTGCGTCTCTTGCGGTAGAGACATTATCGAGTTCAACCCCTCAATCGCGGTTTTGGTTTGCTGGTAGCGCAGTATTAACATTGCGAGCTGATTCACTGCACTGGCTGCGCGACCACTCAGCATCACAATCGCGATCAACCCACCCATACTGAGCAGACCTTCCGATATTCGGTATACCCCAGTCACAATCAACGCAATCGTGATCACTTGTTGGCTCGATTGAATCGAATACGACACGATATTTGAGTAATGTCGAGACTGGTTCTGCCAATCTGACAAGGCGGAAATAGTTTGCTCCCAACGTTTCTGCGATTCGCCGGTTGCATTATGCTGTTTGATTTCAGTGATCGATGACAGACAATCGTATAAATGTGCTTGGCGTTTCATAGACAGTGCCGAGCTCTCATTATGCGACTTTTCAATCTTTGATTTAACGAAACAGCCCAGAATCAGCAAGGTGAGCATCACTACGACAGGGATAAACATCATTGGTCCCCCCAGCCAGCCAATAAGCGCTAAAAACAGCAAAGTGAACGGCAAATCGACAATCGTGACTAATGACACGGAAGTAAAAAAGTCTCTGACGCTATCAAAGTCTTGTAGCTGGCGAGCAAACGCTCCAACAGAAGCTGGGCGATGTTCCAGCTTCATTCCCATGACCTTAGAAAACAATATCGAAGACAGCTTGTTATCTATATATTTTCCAGCAGTATCAGTGACCACTCCCCTGGCTTTACGTAGTAACCAATCAAACAAAACCACCACAGTGACGCCCCCAACTAATACCCAAAGAGTATTAAACGCTTGGTTTGGGACAACACGATCGTAAACATTCATTGTGAATAGGGGCACCACTAAGGCCAGCACATTAATCAACAAAGAGGCAATAATCAGATCGCGGTACCAAGGTGTCATCTCTTTAACAACGGAAAACAACCAGTTATCACTGCGCCGTGGCTGCAGCGAGTCCACGCGATGATCAAAGCTAGGCTGAACAGCGATTTGCCACCCCTTTACTTCATACTGACGTTGAAGCTCACTCTTTGTGAGTTCGAGTTTTTCCCACCGTTCACTATTTGGAGAAAGAACGTGATAAACATTGTCTTTTTTAGCGGAGATAATAACTGGCTTTTGACTGCCTTTTTCAATGGCAACGACAGGAAAGGAAAGCATTGGAATATCTTTAATGTTAACTAAAGTCAGTTCTAAATCCGCATGCTCGCAAGCCCTAACAAACAGTTCACTGTCTAATTTGCCTTCTGTTAGAGGCAAGCCGGACAGTATCTTCTTTGGATGATGGCGCAGTTCAAAGTGACGTAAGAGCCAAACAACAACTGACATCCAAGCATCCTGTTGGTTGTCAGTGGCTGAAGTACTTTGAGTATGTTCAATCATGACAGACCACCTACGACCAAATTGTTATCATCGATCATTTTCTGTAACACATCGGCTTCAGATACTCCCGTCGAATCTCCGCGATACAGGTCATCTATGGTTGTGCCAGCTAGTAAGATCTCTTGTTTGGTTCCTGCACCTTCCGGTTTTAGGCTGAGCGTCACACCTTGACTATCTTCAGCGAGGTCAATTTTGTTATCTAAACCATTAATCGTCAGTGCGCTTACAATTGCCGAAACATCAACGGTGTCGTTATCACCAAGTAAGAAATGGGTTTGAAAATCGCTGATAACATCTCGAGATGGCGACAGTAATGTCCCTACACCAGAGCTATCAAACACGAAGGTATCATTACCATCACCACCGATAAGCAAGTCGTTGTCGGCAGTCGCCATCAATATCGAATCGCCAACCTCAACGAGCGATACCGATACAACTTGCGGAAGTCCTAATGCTGATTGGTCGTCAATGGATGCTTCTGGAGTGATGGTTAGTTCAAACTGCTCTGCTCCGCTATAGCCACCGATGATAGAAAGATCAGATACGTTGTCGTAATCAACTTTATATACGCCGTCAGAGTACGTGCCATAATTGAGCTCTAATCCAGCTGGTAACCCGCTAATCATCACACTTCCAGTTTCATTTGATGCTGGCGCAACTAATGTCATCTCTAACCCTAAAGGAATCTCACCCGATGCCTCGGACACGATAGAGTTATACTCAGCTGTCAACATTGGCTCATCAGGTTCAGGGGTGATTCGAATGGTAAGATCTTGGGTTTCTGGATCACCATAATCACTTTCGAGCACGCCAGAAACGATGGCTTTATCGTACGTACGGACACTAAGCGTTACGTCCATTGAACCAAAGGCATTTTTGGGAATAAAATCTAATCCGTCGACTTCATTTGCACGAACTAAAATGGTCGCCACAGCATTGCCGTTGTCATCAAGATTAAACAACGCAAATTGATTACCAATGCGAATACGCCCCAGACCTTCTAACGAACTCGCGTCGGAGCTAGAGTTAATGATCATTGAGACTTCTAGATATTCATTACTGCTGGTTTCAGTGCTACTTGCCTCAAAGTCTAAATGAATCGTGTTGTTTTCTCTTCCCGAAACAAAGTCGGACGAGACGTCCAAATCCGTATTATCGCCAATAGGTAATACAGCCACGTTAAAGGTAGCGGATGAATTGTTGTAGCTGGTTGTGCCTTTTTCTTGAGTTATGGCCTCCAAAGTCAGTGGAATGTCTCCACTAAAATCTGGCGGTGGTAACAAATAAATATTGCTCAATTGTTGCTCAGAGACTTGCCACTCCGTGCTAGTACCATTAGTTGAACCATTGTTTGGCAATAACTCAAAATTACCGTTGTTGTTCCAGACAAGCACAGCATCTTTCGGTACGCCTGTAACAATGAGTGACATAGACTCAGAACCATCTTGGTCAACCAGTGAGGCAGACAAGTTGCCTAGAGATATATAGTTATCTTCATTACCAACCACGTCTTGGGAAGTTAATATTGCCTTATCAACAACAGGCTCTACCATCACTGAAACAGATGTGGTTTTAGTTTGGGTGTCAACGGCGTTTTCGCTGGACAGGCAACTATCAGTCACTTCATCTGTGATATTCACATCAACCGTTAACACGAGCTCTCCACTGTAGTTTTCCGGAGGGAGAAGTTGAACCTCGTTTAACCGCTCGGCATCCGTTATTGTCCAGGTTCCGTCTCCGTTGTCGACCAATAAGCTGTTATCCTGCGCCAAAAGTACTGCATCATCTGACACTGAAATCCTAATCCAGTTTACTGTTTCTAATCCTGTTGCCGTATTCCCCTCACCGCTGATCGTTTGGCCTGCTTCAACACTATCTCCGAGTACTAGGTCGAGACCAAGAGTCGTTCGAGTGTCTTCTTGTACAGATATAATGTTCGGCTCAACGTTTATGTCATCAACAACCGGGGCAATTTGCACGGTAATCGTTTGTGATGTTGTTTTGGTTTCACCATCACAAGGGGCGGTTTCGGTCACTTCCATACTAAAGCTGATACATCCCGCAAAGTCTTCATCGATTCCTGTGATCATTAAGGTTTCGAGCCCAGAAGCGGTGATCGAGTACCCCAACAAGTTTCCTGACGTGTCAAAGGCCGGAGTTACGCCTTCGCCCTCAAACTCAACACCATCTGGTAATGACGCTGCTGGCACGAAAAAAGAAACGGAGTTGCTGTCGCTGCTAGCAACGTCTGGATTGAGGTATTGCCCTAGATTGATGTTTTCCCCTTCAGACGCAACAATATCTCCGCTCTGCACACTTCCGGGCTCTCCTGGCGCTTCACATCCTCCCCCCGTCCCGCCGGAGTGCCCGGTAACCTGAATTTGAAACTGACCACTAATATACTGAGAATCCGTGCCATCTTTGACGAACCCTTTAACCACAATATCTAGCACACCGGTATTCACGGGGCTGAATATCGTTGCGCCCGCCAGAAGATCTTTGGCCGTCTCGACAACACTGTCGCTGGTGATATCACCCATTGGGATCAGCCAGTTCCCGTTAGCATCTTGTGATACACCGTTTGGGTGAGAGATCACTAAATTCTCTTCACCGTTAAATTGAACTACGATGTAATCCAAATACTCGGAGCCATCGAGATCCTCTTCGGTAAAGGTAATCGCTCCACTTATATCAATCGCAGAGCCATCGGTACTGGTCAGCACTTCACTTGTGCCTTCAAGTCGTGTTTTGTGTACGTCTTCGCTACCAATATCAACTTTACCCGCGACAGCAATATCCAAAGTACCCGAGATATCTTTGGTATCTGTTTTCCCTGTAGGTGATACATCGGTCACTTCATATGTCACGTCAATGCTAAACGCACCGCTTAAATCTTCGTCTGCGATAACAGTAAAGCGGCCGCTGTTTAACAGCTCAATTAAAGAAGAATTAGTATCGATTAACGCATTTAAATCTAAAGGCAAATCCGTCGACTCAATCACTGCGCCATCAAAGTACAGTGTTAAACCTGCAGGAATCGAGTCTATCGAATAGCCAGTAAGTGACTCACTCTCATCGATGTCTTGATCCACCACTGGCTCCAAATGAAGTGTAATACTCCTGTCTTCAACACCACTCGTCTGGACGGATTGCCCATCCTTCTGGTCCACGACTGGAGATACATCCATCTCGACGGTGAGAGGGAACTCAGCGGAATCCCCATCTGGCTCGGTGGACACTACTGTCACATCAAGAGTGAGTAATCCGCTGAAATCTTGAGCGGGTTTGAGATAGGTCTTCGATAGTATCGTGTTAGAAACCTGATAAACTGGGCCGGTTAACGCATCCACATAAGCAATGGGCAGCGTGACTGGGTCACCATTCACGTCCACCAGCGATGTCCCTTGCGGGATATTCCCAAGCAACACGTTTATCTCCTCAGAGACATCGTCATCAGAGGTCTGAATGATAAAGTCCAGTTGAATCAAAGCATCTTCGTTCAGCGGTGAAGCGTTGCTGATGATTTTACTTCCACCATCATATTGCCAGTGGCCTTGACCTGCGTCGGAAACAACAGGTTCATCCACCACCCCTTTAAGACTTATGGCTACCGTTTTTGTACCACTTTCAGCGGTTTCATTAATTGGGGCCAGACCGTCAACTGTCGATTCAGTCGACATTGCTGTCACCTGGATGGACAGAGATTCGGTATAAGAACTGATGTCCTCTTTAGGCGTCAATAGAGCATTTGAACTTGCTAGCGCTTGTGCCGACACCATGTAGGTATTCGCAGCGATAAGCGTAATTCCCGCACCTATGGGCAATGTCCAGCCATCTTGAACTTCAATTCGAAACGCTAGCGTTTCTGAACCATCCGTATCGGAAAGGCTTCCCGATACATAATTTTTAAGATCGATAAGTTGATCTTCCAAGCCTTTAATGTTTTTCACACTAAGAGACGGCGTATCTGCATCGGGTGATACATTCACAATAACTTGATGTGAAATTTCTGCTGTTTTATCGCTATTGTCAGCAAAGACATTCCCGGCTTCGGTACTTATTGCCTTGATATCAAAAGTAAATTTACCCGCCACATTTCGATCTGAGGTAATTTGCATTTGATTGAGTTGGTTTTGATTATAAGCTTTGCCTTCAACGATCAAAGAGCCATTGCGAGTGATCTCTAAACCATCTGGAATATTAGAAATTTTATATTGAAGTGTTTCAGACCCATCCAAATCAAATAGGTTCGCCACAATATCCAAAACGGTTGGCGTATTTGAGTCTTCAACCGTTTGGTATTCAAACACAGACGATGGCGCCCACTCTGGAGCATCCGCTACTGGTAGTACATTGACGTCGAGCGTGCCTGAAGCATCCAAAACAACACCATCTGGATTAATGTCTGAGGTAATAACTGACGAGATTTCTAGCGAAACAGATAACGTATTATCTGACACATTCAAAGCGGGTTCGAATATTAGCGTCCCTTTTGGTACGGCAAAGCTCCCCACTTCGCGCAGTTGACCATCTGAATATCTCAGACTAACAAATCCATCATTGTCGTCGTCATTAAGTTCCACATCATCCAGATACAGAGTCCCTCCCTGCAAAGATGAAACCGATATCCGGATTTCTTCAACTCGCTCGTTATTATCGTTATCACCAGCAAATACACGGATCGGAAGCTGAACTGCATCAACAGGCCTACCATTATTCGCGCCATTATCTTCTAAAGTATCGACCGCCGTTAAGCGTATAAACCCTTGAGAGTCATTCAGAGTCAGTAGTATATTACTGTCAACCTGATCACCATCCGAATCCATGACTGTCAGCGTTAAATTGTCGAATAGTCCACCGACAGGTGTGGTAACGTTGAACGCGGTATTTAACTCAAAATCACCGTTTTCAGCGATAACCAGAGTGCCGTATAGGTTGTTGCCGTCATCGGCATTGAGCAAGTCAATGACCCAGCTACCATTAGAATAATTTCCGCTATTCTCGTCATAAGTGACGCCTTGATAAGTGATGCTAGAGATGACGGCACCATCAGCCCCAACGGGATCACTATTGTTGGTAAACCAGTTGCCTATGTATTCATCACCCTCGGTCAACTCGAGTGCATTCGAAATCGCATCGGGAATATCATCAGTGACTGAAACCGAATAGGTTTCCGCTGGAGAGCTATCTCCGTCGTTATCAGTGACAGAGATAGAAAAATTGACGAGCAGCTCATTTTCGTCAAACAGAACACCGCTAGGAGGCGCGTGCTCCATCGCCTGATAAAGGTCAAACTCAACCGTGCCATCTAAATTGAATCGTATTCTGAATACATGTTGCGAGCTCTCATCTATCGCATAGAGCCAACCCTCAGAATCCGAGCTATTCAACGTGATCAGACTACCCGTGCTGGTTTTATAATTTAAGGCATTAAAAGCATCGGTATCGACATCAATACGTACGACATCATCGGAGCCACGAATAAATGTTAATGACGGTGTACTGCTTTCGCTTCCCGGCTCTTGACCATCGTCCACTAACCCATTCTCGTTTGTCGTCACTCCACTATTTACAACGATTTCTGGCGATAAACCATCATAGATTCTGATGTTTGATTCCGCTGAGATTTCCGTTCCATCAGAATCCCGAGTAACGATGGGAACAGGAATGAGTACTTGGGTGCCATCACCAACAACGTGATCGACCTCTCGATACAAATTTACTTGAACAGAAATATCAGCGGTGCCTGATTCCACTAATGAAAAATCACCGGGCAACAGCACCTCAAAGACGGTCTCATCATTTTGTGTCACGGCGTCATAGCTACCATCGCCATTATCTCGCCAAGTCAAGACTGCGCCATTGTATGTTACGGGACCACCATCAGAGTTCACCACGGTGTCACCTGTCTCCACCGTTAAACCCAAAAATACAATTGGGTCCAGCGACGTGAGTCCCGTGACTTGAACATTGGCGGTGGCTGAAACGCCATCAGGCGCGACAGCTGGATCTTTCGGGTTTTCTGTTAGCTCCACCGTGTTATTGGGAATAACAATCTCACCATTATCATTGTCATAAACGTTAATATCTAATGGGATTGAAGTCGTATCAGAATCAGAATCCGTTGCAATGACTACCAAGGGAATATTAAGAGGATCGCCTTCAAGTTGGTCCAGTGCACGATACAATTCGAAGCGATAACTGATATCGCCACTCGTTTCTATAGGCAACACCACATCAAGCACGACTTTAAACACATCAACTTGTGTGCTGCCATCACTGTCTAAGATATACCCACGTACAGATAAGCCATCATCTGCAATTTGATAGAGAACGTCTTTACCTCCGCTGGTTATAAGCGATAGGTTTGTTGTGCTTAATACAAGCTCATCGACGTAGTCGCTGCCAATATCTAAACTGAAGCTTCCACCCGACAGGATATCTCCGCCCAATAAATCCACTTCGTTGACATTGAGTTGTGTCGTATTGGTTAGAGCTGGATCCACGCCATCTTGAATAACAAACGTGACGTTGTTACTTCCCAATGACGACGAGTCAAGATCCTGACCTTCAATCACCAATGGAAGCTCAATAAAATCGCCAACCAGTACTTGATCCAAAGGATAATTCAGTTCTAAATCAATGGACGCAATGACGTCATTGCCGTTTGCAGTACCGCTTAGCAACAAAGTAAACACGGTGACTCCGTTGACCGAAGCGGTGATCTGTTTGGCGTCTGTACTTAAGGCATATTCAAGAGGCGCATCCGCGACAGAACTGGTCAACTCTAACGCTTGGAGTTTCGCCAAAGACGCCGCATCAAAAATCAGCGAGTCTGGGTCTGGGTTGTCCGAGCCTGCCAAAACGTTGGTGTGGCTCGTCGCCCTTAATAGCGAGTCAGAAAGTGAGGTTTCTTTGGTCACAGCCACGCTCTCTTCTATACTGCCTGGCTCACCATCTAATACATTGATGGTCGTGGTCGCTAACCCGTAGTCATCAGACAAATCCCCTGCTGCATACCGGAATGTCACCGTTTGCTCAATGGTATTATCTAGATTTCGACTCGCGACCAGTTCCCAATCACCATTGGAATGCACGGTTAGCACGCCTTTGTCGAGATTGAAAGTGACCGAACCTTCATCAGGCACACGCTGCTGCTGCCCATTAACTTCCACAACTCGTACATGAAGTTGACCGTCCAAATCAACATCGTTATCTAATACGTTGCCTGTGACGGTTTCCCCTTCTGTCACCGTGTAAGATTCATCTCTTACTAAAGGATCGGAGTCATAGATGGTTATGGGGAGTTTGGCAACCACCGTTTCCGAAGTACCATCGGCGTCTATT
The DNA here is from genome assembly GCF_000830505.1 of Vibrio mytili. Classification (GTDB taxonomy): domain Bacteria; phylum Pseudomonadota; class Gammaproteobacteria; order Enterobacterales; family Vibrionaceae; genus Vibrio; species Vibrio mytili. The sequence continues at coordinate 143,728 of NZ_JXOK01000008.1, forward strand.
TGCGTATCATCAATCAGTAACGCCGTTATAAGGTAATCTTCCCCCGGAGCTTGATCGACGACTTCAAAAAACGTGATATCAACCGTTCCGTTATCGTTGATTTGTGCCGTAAATACCACGCGATTGTCTGCCGACGTACCAGTAAGGTTTTGCCGCCATTGGATATAAGCGTCTCAATGGGTTGCCCGACTGAAGTCAAGTTGGCGATGAGAAATTGATCGGAATGGAATGTGGCTTGCGCATTTTCAATATTGATATTTGCATCGCCACTGTGTTGACCGTTCAAGTAAATGATATTTTCAGAAAACGACGTCGCATCCGGAAGGACAATCGTCGGCATATCGTCAAGCACTGAGTTCCCAGCGATATCCCACACTTCAGCTTCTATCGTCCAAGTTGCGTTCTGATCCAGCGCGTCAACATTAATGTCGTCCACACGCCAGTTCCCCGAAGCGTCAACTTTACCAGTAAACGTCAGATCACTTTGCCCATCACTGACTCGTATAACCACGTCCAGACCAGGTTCCACACCCGATGTTGAGCCGCGCATTTCAGTAACAGTGCCCTGCCTAAAGCTCTCTACGTCTAAACCACCTTGTGAGTAAAAGGACGTATCAATATCAATGGTAGGAAACGTAGAATCTATGACCGTTGCGCTATCTAACGATGTCGCAGGGTTACCAGCAATATCTGAAGTCGACGCCGTTACGGTTAACGCACCATCAGCAAGAGCCGTCAAATCCTGATTTTCTACACGCCACTCACCACTAGAAACAACCGCCGTCAGTGTTTGCTTAGTCCCTTCGGAATCCGTGACCACAACATCAACAGTTTGACCATCTTCCACCCCCGTCACCTGACCGAAAAGAGTCACTGAGTGACGTTCTGCACTGTTAAGATAGCCATCACCACCATCTTCTACATCAATAGTAATGAGCGCTTGCGTGTCTTTAACAATGGTATTTTGGGCAGTAGTTGGATTGCCCGCGATATCCTCAGAACTGGCAACAACAGTTAAAACGCCATCCTCCATACTAGAAAGATCGACCTCATCGAGAGACCAACTGCCACCGTTTACGGTGGTATTGAAAGATACGCTTGTACCATTCTCGTCGGTGACGGAAATAGAAATAGATTGTCCATCCTCGACATTCTCAACTTTGCCTTCAATGCGTGTACTTTCAATCTCAAATTGATTTAAATACCGATCGCCATTTCCTTCAAAATCGACCGCTATGTCTGCCAGCGTATCTTTTATCGTCGTATCATTGGCGCTAATACTCTCGCCATACGTGTCGGTTATCACTGCAGTGACGGTTAACGGACCTTCCTCCAGAGACGTCAGATCAATACCTGTAACTTGGTAAGACTCATTTTTTACTATGGCACTAACGTTGACCGTTTGGCCAAGGCTATCGGTAATCGTAATCTGAACAACCCAATCGTCATTCACCTCAAGCGCGCCACCTTGAATGGTCACGCTAGGCACTTCAAATTGGTTTTCGTAACCATCACCACCGTCTAATATGTCGACCGTCAGCTCAGCATCTTTTCTCAACCCTTCAACTGTATGAGAAAACTCTTGCTCGTTCTTGTTATCGAATAACGCTATACCTCGGGTATCAAAGCCGGCCTCAACCAATTTCTCGGGCAGAACAGCCAAGATATGACTGACAAAACTCGCGCCTTCAGACGACTCAGTAAAGTCCGAATTATCCTCTGAAAAAGCCGATGAAGCCTCACTGGTTATTTGGGCCGCGATTTGTTTAAAGTCCACATCAATGGAATCTGAATCGGGTTCTAAGTCTAGACTCTCTGTATTTATGACCAGAGTCTCAACACCCGGAACGTTTTGGTCTGTTGGCAACACTTCAACCCAAGAACCATCGCTTAGTATTGCCCACTTAACGCTACCAACTTGAATATAGATTATCGGTGTCATAATTAGAACCATAAAGAAACACTAACTTAGAGTATGGACGACATCTGCAACAAATCAAATATGAGATTTTAGAATTAACTTTATCAATCATCAGGTTATAAAGTTATCATCGATTAAAATCTCCTTGATTGAATCACGTTACTAATGTGTAGACTGTGTAACC
>NZ_JXOK01000009.1 GCF_000830505.1 Vibrio mytili
GGGGGCTATGAGAACCTTTAATCACAACAACAGCTTCTTCATGCTTTTCACTCCATAGGACTCGTATCATGATTTTGCCGTGTTTATTTTTTATCACTCGCTGGCCATTAGGATCAAATCCGTAACGAGTTTGCTTAAAGACCCTAGGGTAGGCGAGGTTACACAGCACAGCGTAGCGCTCATACTGGTATCGTTTTAATGGTTTCACGTTATTCTACTTACTGTTGTCCACACACCAATTTAGAAACAAAGTATGACGAATAAATGAAAGTTTGCTTAGATACTTACCGTTACTGATAATAAGTTTCCAGCGCTGATTGGTTGGTCAACAGGCCATCATTTATTTGGCGTAGATGAGAGCAAACTGAATAACGGGACAATTCATGTTGTTGTTTTATTATTTTAATGAGTTGCTTGAGTGCCTTTTGGCCTTTTTTATTCTTAACTTCTTTTTTTCTCATTGTATTAAAAAATGTAATTTGGTTGGATGTGTCGTTGAAATCACCGAGTTTATCCTGCAGATGCTTGATCTGTTTTATGTTTTCTCTATGTTGTGGTGATGAATAGAGTGTCGAAAAGCATTCGAGTAGATAACGCAGTGCTTTACATTTAATTCGCAATGAGTGAATAACATTATCTTGGCTTTGTTCTGATATATTACGACTTGCTTTTTTGACTTTTTTTAGTTGTGCTAATATTTGGGTATTCGCAAACCGAGTGGGTATTATAGGCTTAAATTTGGGCTCATACAGTGCTGTACGCTTAAGGCTGTTTTTTATTAGCGTCTTGGTTTGAGTATATTCATTAGATAACAACCATGCCGAGACAATGTTTTGTTGGGCAATCTGATGTTTTTCAATAATTGCGAAGAGTTCTTCAAGCGACGAATGCTCTGCAGGTAATAAGTTGAAATATTTTGCTTTATCAATAATGAATACATCTAAATCTCTCAAGCGATTTGTCTTCTTCATTAAGACTCTTAGCTTTGGTTTGATCAGAGATAGTTCTGACTTTGGTATGAGATCGTGAAGTAACAGACACAAAGATCGGGTGCGCCTTATTGTGACTCGATACTGATGGTTGTATTCGGGATCATTACCGATAATCAGCCCGGCTTCTAATGATGTTGCAAACTCAAGTTGAGCAATAAGAAACTGAGTAAAGACCTGATGTAAGTCAGAGTCACGGTATAGCGAAAGGTGAGACGTAGATTTATCAAGCACTGAGCACCTCGCAAACAGAGTAGAGAGGGAGCTTACATTGGTTTCAACGAGCAATTACTGTAGGGTGTTGAGCTTGCGAATGTCGTCCCTTAAACATCATTGTGGTTAGATTGATTATAAAGCATTACTTTATTTCTGCCACTTCGCTTGGCCTCATACAAGGCTTTGTCGGCTTCCTCTAACAAGGTCTCAAAGCTCTCTTGGGTGTGGAGTACTGATACGCCTACACTAATAGTTAGATTGATAATGATACCGTCAGAGTAAAATGGTGTTTCTGAAACCAAGATTCGTATACGGTTCGCGATATCTTGAGCTTTTTGTTCATCAGTATTAGGTAGAATGATCGCGAACTCCTCACCACCGATTCGACCTAAAATATCGGTTTTACGCAGCCCAGCAAGACACAGTTCCGTAAAGTGTACCAAGGCTTTATCACCAACCTTATGACCGTATTTATCATTAATTGCTTTAAAGTGATCAATATCTATGACTAATATGGAGAGAAGCTGGCTTTCTAATTGACTGAACGTGTTGTATTCCGAGTTGCCCATCATCATCACGTAGCGTCTATTTTTTACTTTAGTTAGAGAATCTGTAGTTGCCTCTTGAAATAACCGGCTTTCGTATTCATCACGGCTCAGTTGTTGTTTTTTCAAAATATAAGTAATGATGCTCGCGATGATTACTGAAAAAATAATGATGATCAGCGTAATTGTAGGAATAATCGCTTTACTTGGAACATCAGGTTGCCAAGACAGAAATCCTACCGTTTCTCCTGACGCTGTATGTAAGGCCATGAAGTATTCGAGCCCTTGAGATGTATCTGACAGTCTTAGATCGTATAACTGGTAGTCACTCGCTAATTGAATGAGGTACTCAGGGTCAAATTTTTTCCCTAGTGCTAAATAAGTACCTTCATGAGGAAGTTCTGACATTTCATCGACAAACGGACCACCAACAATATAATAAACATCGCCATTGATCTTAAATATACCATGAGCAAGTTTGGTGACTGTGGTCATCTGTTCTGACGCTTGTATTAATTCTAAAAGGGGGGCCTTAATGTCTTCATATTGTAAGTTTTGGGCGTCTGGGTGTGTCACTAAATAGCTTTTTGATCGCCATTGACTACAGCAACACTAAAATCAAAATCCCTCTTGCTTAGTAAGTAATCGCCTGAGTTACCTTTTATCCATTCCTTATCAGTCTTCTTAACGACATGTTCGTAGGCCTCATCCCAAAAGGTATATTCTTCAAGTAGATCCTTACTCGAACGAGTTTCCAAGTCTTTTGCTAAAAACACTCGATGCGAAAGTTGATCAGCGGCGAGGCTATCCAGTGAACTCAGAAAGTACGCCAGGCAGCAGAAAACGGTAACAACCATAACGAAAAGCAGCCACATTATCATTTGTATCAATGATTTATTTGGTAAGTATGTCCTTGTTGCTGGTTTTGTCATGAGTGTCGAGTTGCGTAAGAAGGGCAAAAGTTAGATATAGGGTGAACATTAGCACAATATGATGTTCATAACCTAATAAATATACAGTTATGGTTGATTTTTTAAACGCCATAAATCAATTGGTTGCATAATTGATGTTTGAAGGGATAAGTTGTTTAAATCATGTGTAATCAAGGCAAGTTTGTCGGAATAAAGGTTAGATCTACGATGATAAAAACTTGTGTTGGAAGTCCAATAAACTGACAAACGATAATTTTGATGGAGCGCCTGGAAATGCATCAGTTGGGTAACCACACACTTCATTTTTACCCGGTTGACGCCAGCTTACACAGTTTGGCAGGTTGAGTTGTCCATCGCCATCAGTATCTTGACAAAGTGTGGTAATTTCTGCTGAGTGAACAACGACTTGTGCTTGTTCTACGTCCCAACAAGAGTCACCATCTGTGTTACTTGCGTTTACAGAATATTCATCACTTAAAGTATAAATATTACAACTGCCATTAAGAGCGTCTGGGCCTCCATTGTTCTGGAAATATAGCCCGATGTCATAACGATCACTAGCAGTAGATACTACGTTAAAGTCTGCTTCAAAAGTAACCTCCTTACCGGCTACACAGACATCTGTACCAGGGCCAACAGGTTGACCATCGATTTCAGTAACCACAATATTATTCGCTTCTGCAATATTAATATCGTTTGCTGTACAGTTTAAATTTTTACCGTATAGATCCTCCATACAAGAGTCTTGTATGCCAGGATCTTGAGCCAATGCTGCTGGCCCATAAAGAGTTGCGGCGCTTATGAGCAGGGCGCTGAGCAATCTTTTATGTCGGCTATGTATTAAATGTTCCATCATCTACCTTCTTTTTATTTTCGAAAGTTGATAAAGGGGGTTGTGGATACCCAATGATGCCAACACTGGATCCGGCACCATTGGACACCCAAGTTTTTGTGCCCCTGTCCTTAGACACTGTTCCCGAGTGGTACATGTTACATCTGGAAACATCTGTCGTTTGCAAGTTACAAAGCAAGAATCAAACCAGATGATAAGTTGTTGAAATATAATGACATGTATATTTTTTTGAAGTGTATTCTTACGAATGGGTGAACACCTTGTTAACCAGGTGTTGTGGTTGTTATTGATAAAAGAACAACAATACCATGCAAGATCATGAGGTTGGGGTAGAGCTAAAGCATTACAAAAAGTAGGTGTACTGAAGTGGACAGGTGTACAGTTGGTTTACAGGTTTATAAACGTGTTTAATTTATGTAGGTCGGACTAGTTAGGCCTGCATTGTTGAGTGTGTGAAAGTCTTGCGTTTAGCCCCAAAGGATATACAAAAACTGATAATTAAGTTCAGGGCAAAGGGTGTTTTATCATCTAATATAGGAAATTAGAATATGGGGGGAATCAGCCAACTCTCTATAAGTACTCGTTATGGCGGTTGCTTATATCCGATGACCAGTCTTTGGTCTGTTATAAGCGTTTAGGCTCCTGATAAATCAGGTGAGCTCGATAAATGCAGCACCATTCTTGCCATTCTTCTTTATCTCATACATAGCGGCATCGGCTTTTTGATAAATGTCTGCAAAGTTGTTTGCACCACTGTTGAAAATACATACGCCAATACTTAATCCAATGTTGAAGTTCTGCTTATGTTCCGTCTTTAGCGAAGTTTGAATACTTGGAGGGATGCTGGTTAACAGTTTGTCACAGAGCTCAGATAATTCTTCAGGTGATTTTTCTTTACATAAGACGACAAACTCATCACCCCCAATTCGAGCAACTTGCGCATCGTGAGGCGTGAGCTTAATCAAGTCGTTTGAAATACGAATCAGTAAACGATCACCAGCATGGTGCCCTAATTCATCGTTAACGGTTTTGAAATTATCCACGTCAAAAAATATTAGAGCTAACTTTTGTGACTGGGGGTTGTTACTCATGCAATTGAATCGATGTTCAATTGCATTTCTATTGAGCAAACCAGTAAGAGCATCACTGTTGGCCAGTTTAGCCAGTTGCTGTTCATAGCGTTTTTCTTGAGTGATGTCGATGTGGGTTCCCATCATGCGTAATGGGGTGCCGTCAGGTGCATACTCTACAATTCGACCCCGATCAGATACCCAACTATCCGTTCCGTCTTTGTGAAGCATACGATGGACGACTTGATAAAGATCGGTTTTGCCTGCCAGGTGGTCTTCAAATGCGCTAACAGCAAGGTCGTAATCATCTGGATGAAGGTTATTTTTCCATGTCTCGATGGTTGCAGTGAGTTCGTGAGACTGATAGCCCAGCATTTTTCCCCACTGCATGTTGAATATCGTCAATGTACCAGATGGGATATGTTGTTCCCACAGGCAAAGGCCATTGTTATCAAGTGCTGCGTTCAGTTTTTCTTGCAGGCGAGCATTTTGACGTGTGAGTTCTTCATTGTCTTTTTCTAGCTGCTTTAGTCGCTTTAAAAGCTCTTCCATTTTCTAAACACTCGATACCTTAGTCAGGTAACTATACGAAACATCTCACTAAACTTCTATCCAGTTTCATGTGCTCAGGATAAAAAGTGAATGAATAGTGCTTAGCGTTTAAATAAGAGTTGAGGGCTTTTTATGGGGCTGCTTAGGTGGGGCCGAATTAGATAAAACAACGCTCCTGGTGCAAAGTACTATGGTGTGCTTTGCACCGGGACTATTGAGGCTAGTTTAGTGCGGTATTACTTTCAGCTTGGTAAGTAACATTGATAATTTCAATCGTTTTAACGCGCTTATTTGGCAACGGCCATTCAAGCTTTTGCCCAACAGACAGACCAATCAGCGCGCTGCCAACTGGAGCAAAAATCGAGATATCATCACTGTTTTTTAAGTCTTGAGGATAAACCAATCGTCTGGTTAAAACTTTGTCTTCGCCTAAGAACTGAAACTCTACGATTGAGTTCATTCTTACCACGTTCTCTGGCACGTCTTCCGGTTCTAACACCGTCGCTCGATCAAGCTCTTCTTCAAGCTTCATCAGTTCTTCTGAAACACTCGGCAGCTTCTCAAGCATTGCTGTGATTCGATTTATATCGATATTGGAAATATAGATAGGGTCGTTGTTTTGCATTTATTGACTCCAAAAAAAAGACCGCCACATAAAAATGGGCGGTATTTTATTGATTGCTCTTTGATTTTTTATATGGGTTTAGTTCCATATTTAAGGACTGATACTAGCCTTTATTGGCGTGACCTTCCAGTAAAATGTTTCTATCGTCGCAGTAATTTATTTCATTTAAAGTCGTCTTTCCTTCACCACCAATGTTGAGACGGGGGTAGACATGAATGAATGTTAAAACTAGCCAAGCAGAGTTGGTATTTAATTACATAATTACGCCGCATTCTTTGGCTTCTACCCCTTTAGGGTAGTTTGAAACTGTAATTGATTTACATCATGTATTAATTTTCTTTCACAAATAACAATGAGCTCAGTGATAAGAACCTAACCCTTAGGAATTATAATGAGCAAGTTGAAGCTAGTAGTCATCGGTAACGGGATGGTCGGTCACCGCTACATTGAAGACTTAGTTGATAAAACGGATGTCTCTGAACTGGATATCACCGTTTTCTGCGAAGAACCTCGTGTTGCGTACGATCGTGTGCATCTTTCCTCTTACTTTTCTCACCATACTGCCGACGAACTGTCGTTGGTTAAACAAGGTTTTTACGAGAAAAACGGCATCAACATGTTGATTGGCGAGCGCGCGATCAACATCAATCGTGAAAATCGTATTGTTTATTCAAGTACCGGTCGTGAAGTTCATTATGACAAACTGATTCTGGCTACCGGCTCATACCCATTTGTTCCACCTATTAAAGGGCATGAAAGCAAAGATTGCTTTGTTTATCGGACAATCGAAGATCTTAAATCTATCGAAGCATGCGCAAAGAACAGCAAATCAGGTGTGGTTGTTGGCGGAGGTTTACTTGGTCTTGAAGCCGCTGGTGCGCTCAAAGCATTAGGGGTAGAAACGCATGTTGTTGAGTTCGCGCCAAAACTGATGGCAGAGCAACTGGATCTCGCTGGTGGTAACCAACTTCGTCAAAAAATCGAGCGCATGGGTGTTAACGTTCATACCAGTAAAAATACCCTTGAGATTGCGCCAGAAGGCAAACATGCACGTAATGTCATGCGCTTTGCCGATGATACTGAGCTAGAAACGGACTTCATTGTGTTCTCTGCAGGTATACGTCCTCAAGATAAACTAGCTCGTCAAATGGATCTCGAAATTGGTGTTCGAGGTGGCGTAGCAATCAATGACCATTGTCAGACGTCTGATAAAGATATTTATGCCATCGGGGAGTGCGCTTCTTGGAACAACATGTTCTATGGTCTAGTCGCTCCTGGTTACAAGATGGCGACGGTTGCCGTTGATCACCTACTGGGTAACACAGAAAGTAAATTCCAGGGCGCTGATATGTCGGCGAAACTGAAACTGCTTGGCGTAAAAGTAGGTTCCATCGGCGACGCAAACGGCCGCACCGAGGGATGTAAGAGCTATGTCTATCAAAATGAAGAGCAAGAAGTTTACAAACGTCTGATCGTATCAAAAGACAATAAGAAACTGCTTGGTGCGGTGATGGTCGGTGATACCTCTGATTACGGTGATCTGCTTCAACTCATGTTGAATGAAATCGATCTTCCAGACAACCCTGATGCTTTGATCCTTCCTGCTCATGCAGGCGCGGAAAAGCCAGCGTTAGGCGCGGATGCTCTGCCAGAAAGTGCCGTTATCTGTTCTTGCTTTGATGTGACAAAAGGTAAGATCGCACAAGCCGTCGCTGATGGTCATCATACACTGGGTGACATCAAAGCTGTCACAGGAGCGGGCACAGGCTGTGGTGGCTGTATTCCTCTTGTCACTTCAGTTTTGAACGCAGAGCTTGCCAAGTCCGGTATCGAAGTGAAAAACGATGTTTGTGAGCATTTCGCTTACTCGCGTCAAGAGCTCTTCCACCTAATTCGTATTGAAGAGATAAAAAGCTTCGATGAGCTGCTACAAAAGTATGGCAAAGGCTATGGCTGCGAAGTGTGTAAACCGCTGGTTGGTTCCATATTGGCATCATGCTGGGGTGAGCACATCCTTAAGCCGCAATTGGTGAAGTTGCATGACACCAATGACAACTTCCTAGGCAATATTCAGAAAGATGGGACTTACTCGGTAATTCCACGAATGGCGGGTGGGGAAGTTACGCCTCAAGCGCTTGGTGCGTTAGCTGCGGTTGCGGAAGAATATAACCTATATACCAAAGTGACTGGCGCTCAGCGTATCGGCCTGTTTGGTGCACAAAAAGACGACCTTCCGGTCATCTGGGGCAAACTGATTGATGCTGGTTTTGAAACAGGCCAAGCGTACGCTAAAGCACTGCGCATGGCGAAGACTTGTGTTGGTTCGACTTGGTGTCGCTACGGTGTTCAAGATTCGGTTGGTCTTGGTTCATTTATCGAGAACCGCTACAAAGGCATCCGTACCCCGCATAAGATGAAGTTTGGTGTATCGGGCTGCACGCGTGAATGTGCAGAAGCACAAGGTAAAGATCTTGGTATCATTGCCACTGATGCGGGCTGGAACATGTACGTATGCGGCAACGGCGGTATGAAACCTCGTCACGCCGATTTGTTAGCGAGCGACTTAGACAAAGAAACTCTGATCAAATATATCGACCGATTCATGATGTTCTACATCCGTACGGCGGCACCACTGCAACGCACTTCAGTATGGATGGAAAATCTGGAAGGTGGTGTGGACTACCTACGTGAAGTCATCGTCAATGACAAGCTCGGCATTAACGCTCAACTAGAAACTGATGTTGCGAAACTTGTTGATGAGTACGAGTGTGAGTGGACGGCAACCATCAATGATGAATCACAGCTAACGCGTTTTGCGCATTTCATTAACTCAGACAAACGTGATGAAAATGTGCAGTTTGTACCTGAACGTGAACAACATCGCCCGGCGACCTTTACGGAGAAACATCCGGAAGCAAAAGGCGACATCCTACACGTAGCACTCACAGAAGCATAAGGGAAGGTCGACTATGTCATTTGAAAAAATCTGCCAAATTAACGATATCATCCCTGGTACAGGCGTTTGCGCTCTTGTTGGTGGCCAGCAGATCGCGGTATTTCGTCCAACCGAAGACGAAGAGGTTCTGGCGATCAGCAATACCGACCCGTTTTTTCAATCAAACGTATTATCTCGTGGTTTGATTTGTGAGCACCAAGGTGAGCTTTGGGTCGCCAGTCCGCTTAAAAAACAGCGTTTTAACTTAAAGACTGGGGTCTGTATGGAAAATGAGCAATTTAACGTCAAAGCTTACGCTGCGCGTGTGATAAACGGCGAGGTTGAGATCTCAGCTTAAGTCTTGTTCCCTCCTCTAATAGGGGGAGGGAATGTCTTTAGATTTAATAGGTAAACGCTTTCTGACCATTATGACCGCGGTCCGTATTTTTCCTCGGTCAGTATTTTTCCAAGGCCAGTTTCTTTCCAAGGCCTTTAGTAGGAAATGACTCAAACGCCCACGGGTAGTGCTTTAGGGAGCTTTTCTCTATTCAATCTTTAACTTTTAACTTTCATTTTTGAATAAGGACTTATTCATGTCTACAGATTATAAACCGGCTGAGTTCGTGCAAACCATGATTAATGTTGGTGAAGCAAAGGTAAATACTAGCACTCGAGACCTGCTTATTCGCAGTACGATGGCGGGGGTTATTCTTTCTTTAGCGGTTGTCGTGGCGATTACAGCGATTGTTCAAACCGGCATTGGCGTTGTGGGCGCACTGGTTTTCCCAGTGGGCTTTGTGATTCTGAGTGTAATGGGTTATGACCTCGTAACGGGGGTATTTGGTGTTGCACCTTTGGCCAAGTTGGCTAATCGTCCTGGTATTACTTGGGGACGAGTGATGCGCTGTTGGGGAATCGTTGGATTAGGGAACCTCATTGGTTCTTTGCTGGTTGCTTACTTGGTTGCAATATCATTGACGGGTAACTTTTCGTTAGATCTCAATGCCGTCGCGAAGAAGTTTGTGGCAGTTTCTACGGCGCGTAGCCTTGGTTTTGAAAACATGGGTATGGACGGATGGATTACGTGTTTTGTACGTGGTATTTTCTGTAACCTCATGGTGTGTCTAGGTGTTATCGGAAACATGACGGCGCGTTCAGTCTCTGGTCGTGTAGCGATGATGTGGTTTCCGATCTTCATCTTCTTTGCACTCGTATTCGAGCACACGGTAGTAAACATGTTCCTCTTCCCATTAGGCATGATGTTAGGCGCGGATTTTGGCGTTGCAACATGGTTGAACTTTAACCTTATCCCAACGATTCTTGGTAATATTGTTGGCGGTTTAGTCATGGCGACCTTGCCGCTTTACATTACTCATGCGAAAACAGCACCGTCTTTGAATGCAGAATCAGGCATAGAAGCTAAACCTGCAATCGCTAAATAAACGGTACGATGTGGTCTCACGTTGTAATACTGGGACCACATAATTTATTTAGCTAACAGCTAACAGCTAGCGGTTTGGCGATAAAAAGTAGCTACTTGTTTGTGTACAGTTTTTCACGCTATGAGACCTTGTGAGTGTGACTTATTATCTCTAAATTTCCTAATAGGCATTGCTATGATGACCAATACCACTTCTTTAAACACCGGTTTCGTATCTTTGGTTGGAGCGGGGCCAGGTGACCCTGACTTACTGACTGTTAAGGGCTTTAAAGCCATTCAAGCCGCAGAAGTGGTGGTATATGACCGATTAGTTTCGAGAGCCATTTTGGCTTTGGCGGCTGAAACTGCTGAGATGATTTATGTAGGCAAAAAGCTCGACTTCCACTGTGTTCCTCAAGAGCAAATTAATCAAATTTTGGTTCAAAAGGCGCAAGAAGGTAAGCGTGTTGTGCGCTTGAAAGGCGGAGACCCGTTCATGTTTGGGCGTGGTGGTGAAGAGTTGGAGACGTTGGCAGAGTCTGGGGTTAACTACGAAGTGGTGCCTGGCATTACTGCCGCAGCAGGAGCTACGGCTTATGCCGGTATTCCCCTAACGCATCGAGATCACGCGCAAAGTGTCCAATTTATTACTGGTCATGTGCAAAAAGATGGGCGCGATATTGAGTGGCAATCATTGGCACAATCGAATAACACCTTAGTGTTCTATATGGGGTTAAAACAGAGCGGTCATATAATGGACAAGCTGATAAGTCATGGGCTTGACCGAGACATGCCATGCGCCATCATTGAAAACGGTACGCGCCCCGAGCAACGTGTTTTGCAGGGTAAGCTCGTCGAGCTAGCAGATATGGCACAGAAAGCCTTCAGCCCCGCTATTATTGTCGTGGGCAGTGTCACACAGTTACATCAAAAGCTCGACTGGTTTGTTGGCTAGGTTGCGTTCTGTTAACTCGGCTGTTATGACTTAAATGTTGTTAATTAAATCGTGCAAGGACTGCGCTGTCTCTGCATTTCTTGTTTGCGCATTGGCATGCCGTCAACCAACTCATTGATGAATTGCCAATCCGTCTCTGTTCCCCAACGGTATTTTTCTTGACCATCTTTGCCAAGTAGAATTGCGGTGTGCTCACCTTTAATGACTCGGTACTGTTCTGCTAACTGCTGAGGGTCTATTTCCTCTTTTAACCAGTCCGGGTAGGTGAAACCGTCCTCGGTCATGACAAGAATCACCATATCTCGATCTTCCAGTTCACACTCATTCATTAGTGTTTCTAGTAAGAATTGTTTTACGTGGGCGTCGTTCTCAGGTGCAAAATAAAGAACGCTTCTATGGGGCCAGTATTGTGCGTAAGTGGGGTAACTCATTGCGATAGGCGATAAAAGCCAGCAAAGCAATGCTATGAAGAGTAGTTTAGTCATAATTAGCCCCCTGAAAACGACAATAACTGTTTATACGCTAAGTTTAGTGGAATTGGTTCAATACGCTTCGCGGTAAAGATTATGCTTTGGGGTAAAGATTGTGCTTTGGAGCAAACTGGCTTAGGGTAAGCATCAAACGAACAAAATGTAGAAATCGATGACTTCAGAAAGCAATCAAAAAATCGCAATCCTAGTTGATGTGCAGAATGTGTATTACACCTGTCGAGAAGCGTACCGTAGCAACTTTGATTACAACCAATTCTGGTACGTTGCCACGCAAGGCAAAGAGGTTGTTAGCGCAAGAGCTTACGCCATCGCAAGTAATGATCCGAAACAGCGTCAGTTTCATCACATTTTGCGTGGTGTTGGTTTTGAGGTGATGCTCAAGCCTTATATTCAACGTCGTGACGGCAGCGCAAAAGGGGACTGGGATGTGGGTATTACCTTGGATGCCATAGAAATAGCACCAGACGTGGACGAGGTAGTGTTGGTCTCGGGCGATGGAGATTTCAGCGTGTTAGTTGAGCGAATTCAGCAGCGTTATAACAAGAAAGTCATTGTTTATGGCGTACCGCGTTTAACCTCCCAAACCTTGATCGATTGTGCCGATATTTTTGTCGCCATTGATGACCATTTCTTACTTTAGATATCGACAATCTTATAAAAAGGGAGAATCACTTCAGGCAGTACGACAATGTACCAAGTGACTCTCCCTAAACGAAATGTCACATACGTCTAGTGACGTTGTGCTCCAATTGGCTACGAAGGTATGATCATTTGTGCGAGGACATAACCCATGCAGCAAGCACCAATCACACCAATCAAACCGACCGACATAAATGAGTGGTTAAAGTACCACTTACCAATCTTCGTTGTACCTGAGGTATCAAAGTTTACGGTTGCGATGTCTGATGGATAATTCGGAATAAAGAAGTACCCGTAGACCGCTGGCATCAAACCAATCAGTAACGCAGGATCCAGCCCAAGCCCCAGACCAACAGGTAACATCATACGTGCGGTAGCGGCTTGTGAGTTGACTACGACAGACACAATGAACAATGCCAGCGCGAATGTCCATGGGTAGTTGGTTACCATTTCTACGATGCCAGATCGAAACTGTGGCATGGCGTATTGGAAGTAAGTATCTGACATCCACGCAATACCAAAGATCGCAATTGCAGCCACCATACCGGATTTGAATACCACACCATTAGGCACGTTTCGTGGGTCCGTTTTGGTTGCAAGCAGAATGATACCGCCAAAACAGAGCATCATCATCTGAATGACCACAGCCATGCTGATTGGTTTTTCACCATCCACAATGGTACGAATGTCTGGCCACATCGCAATCACAACGATGATTAAAATGGATGAAATGAACATGAGTACCGAGTTACGAGCACTGGTTGGTAGTTTTTCATCGAGAGAGGTTGCGGTAGTAGAAAGGATTTTTTCACGCCAAACTGGGTCTTTTAAGCGCGTTTGGTACTCTTCATCGTCTTCGAGCTCTTTACCACGTTTTAAGCTGTAAAGGGACATAAGCAATGTACCAAATAACGTTGCTGGAACAGTAACCAGTAAAATTGATAGCAGCGTGATTTCATGTTGGATGTCAGACAACTGAGCAAGGTAGTACACAACGGCGGCAGAAATAGGCGACGCAGTAATACCGATTTGCGAAGCAACGGACGCCGCCGCCATCGGACGCTCAGGACGGATGCCATTTTTCAATGCCACATCGCCAATGATTGGCATGATGGAGTAAACCGCATGGCCTGTACCAAGCAAAAAGGTCATAAAATACGTCACAAATGGGGCAATCAATGTAACGCGTTTGGGATTCTTACGCAGCAATCGCTCTGCAACTTGCAACATGTATTTCAGTCCACCAGCGGCTTCTAAGATCGACGCGCAAGTCACCACAGCAAGAATGATCAACATTACCGTGACGGGTGGTGAAGTCGGTGGCATTTTGAATACAAATACTTCGATAACTAAGCCGATGCCAGAAACGACACCTAAGCCGATACCACCATAGCGTGAACCGATGTAGAGCATCATGAGTAAGAACAGAAACTCTAGATACAACATGATAATTTCCTTATTTGATACAACTAGTTACATTGTTCCGATATTCATGAGAAAAATATCTTGGCTTGGTCACACTTTGGTTGAGGTCAAAAAGCAATATGCAATATTTAGCAATAACTCACGTTATATCTGGGATGTGTTAACAGAGGATTATCAAGGTGTTTTTAGAGTGTGGCGTGTTTATAAGAAAGTATCGACAGGTTCTGGTGAACTTAACGTTTTGTTCATTTACACGGTCTACGTCGATAAGGTAAAACGCAAGCAAAGTGACGAGAGTAGTTGCTTGTTATCGAGTCTTATGAAGTAATGGTAGTCATTTAAAAATCTAAAAGATAATAGTTTGCATTACTGTTTCTGCTTGCGTATAAAGACAAGAAAGCGAAAACATTAATACGCGCAGCTATGTCCGACTCATTCTTTTACAAACTGTTTCAGTCATCAAGCTCAATGACAGCCTATCTTCACGGAGATATTGGCGAGATAAGCCAAGATGCGATTCACATTGACAACAATATTAACCCGATCATTAAAGGCTTATACCGTCAGCTCGAAGAAACCTATCCAGAAGCAGGACGAGCCTATTGGTTAACAAGAACGTGGGATCTGCTCTGCTGGCAGCCTGTTTATATCGCGTTTATATCAATTTATGGTTTTCAAACGTTGCCGAATCTATACCAGATGGCGCAATACGTGAAACCTTGCTTTGTAACCGGGTATCGTTTTGCTAATAAGCAATGTACTGTCGGTGATGAGACAACGTTGATTAGAGAAGCGGGACCGCAGCTCCGAGCTCTATTCGATTTCTATCAGAATGAGATGAATGAATGGACGCGTATTCGTCCAGGATTTACGCAGCAATTGATGTCTGATGGTATGTTAGCGGGACTAGTACGATTACAAAATTTCTTTCCCAATCTAAATAGCTCGATAATCAAAGAACATGCGTCGCTGTGGTTGCAAGCCATGGACCTAGAGCAAGACAACGTTAGCTCTCTATACCAGATGCAGATCGATCAACCTGTACAATTGGTAAGGAAAAGTTGTTGCTTAGTGTATAAACGAGAGCAGGGCAAACTATGTCAAGATTGCCCAAGACTGAATAAAAACCGTGAAATCATGTCGAAGCGAGTATGAGTTGTAATGCTCCAATTGGCATAAACGAGTACCTATGAGAAGGCGAAACCACCGATAAGTACCGCTTTACGGCTGAGTACTTTGCGGCTGATTATTCTGCTTGAATCCCGTCTTCATTATTCGCTGATGCATCAAAGAGCTCAGCGTTTTGCTCTTCTGCTTCCATTTTAGCCCGCTCTGCTTTAGAAATGTAGCGCGGTTTGTTGCTCTTGTGCAGTTTCGCGTTTTGCTTTTTCTGCTTTGATTTTAGGATTTGATTGATCTTTTTTTTACGATTCATGGGACACGTCCTTTCATTTAGCTGGGCAGAATAGTGTCTTTTTTGCTAACTTACAACTTTATGTGAGTGGATGTAACCTTACTCTAAAAGAGTCGTGCGGCGACGGCAGAACGAGTGATACGGTATTACTCAGAATTGAATGTGTATAAGCCGAAAAGTTGAGCGTGAGAATGAGCGAAGTGTTAATTGGCAAACTTGCCACTGAATTCAAAACCGTCAAAGCAATGGTTGAAGTATATTGCCGAGCTCACCACGGCAGTCAATCTGAGATATGCTCGGAATGTCGAACTTTGGTGAGGTATGCACAAATGAGGCTTGATCGTTGCCCTTACGGTGAGGAAAAGCCAACCTGCAACAAATGTCCTATTCACTGTTATAAACCCGAGCAAAAAGAACAAATGCGCTTTGTGATGCGATATTCTGGTCCGAGGATGTTACTCAAGCATCCTATATTGCTGTGCGCCATTTAATTCATGAACGGGGTGAGATCCCCAAGAAGCCAACCGAGAATGCTTCTAACCGCCATAAACGCAAAAGTGCATAACATTCTGGTGTGCAGAAACGAGGGCGAATGGCCCTCGTTAGTCGACTGAAGAATGACAGATTACATACCCGTTGCAATCTGTTGCTTTGATTTACTCGCGGCCAACAGCATGTAGATGCCAGTTGCAACCAAAGTGGCGAATAGGTAGCCCAGCAATCCATGCTCTTGCCCCATAAATCGGTCGGCAACCACAGGACCAAATACTGACCCAACACTGTAACTAAAAAGCATTACTTGCGTCGCTGAGACGATAAAACGCTCATCAAGCCCATCGCATCCTAGGTTAATAGCAATAGGGTATAACGCAAAAGTAGCAGCGCCCAAAAGACAGAGCGAAGCGGCTAATACCACTGCAGATGTCGAAACAAAAGTCATGCCGATAGCGAACATGCCTACAATACAGAATAGTGCCATTAGTACGGTGCGGCTCATGTAACGATTGAGTGCCGTTACCGTTGGTTGCACCAACATACCGCCCAAAATAACCAATGCCATCAAAGTTCCAATATCCTGATGGTTTATTTTTCGGTTAGTTAACTCAACAGGCATCAGTCCGTAAATTGCACCTAGTGTTAATCCCGAGACCATGCAGCCAATAATAGCAGCGTGGTTTAATCGCATGATTTGTTTGAATGACAAAGCGGTCGACTCGTGACTATTTGGTTGTTCACAATCGATAAACATCAACACAAGCACCGCCATTAAGATCAACGTTGTGATCGCAATAAACGGGACTGCACCGCTGATACCAATCACTCCAATCCCTAATTGTCCTAGAGCAGAACCACCGTATAACGACAGCATGTAAAAGCTAAGACGTTTTGCACGAGATGTTTCATCTCCTGACATTAACCAAGATTCAACGATCACAAAGATCCCAGCCACCGTGATACCTGCGATAAATCGAGCGATGAGCCATACGAACCCATCAGCAAATGCAGGCATGACAAGAATGGTCAGAGTAAACGCACTCAGACAAGTGACAAACGCTTTTCGGTGCCCCATTTGACGCACCATACGCTCAATAAACAGTGCACCAATCAGTAACCCAGCATAAAAGCTACTTGCTAACCAACTGGCAAATTCAGACGGTATACCATATTCGCTTAGCATTAGCGGGATCAGGCTCATTAAATAACCCGAAGCCACCGCGTACAATGATAGCGCGATGACGGGTACTTTGACTTGCGGTAATGTGCGTTGTAATACGTTAGTGTCCACTGTTTGTGCCTATCGATCATTTGATATTTTAGTAACTCTGATACAACGACAAGAAGCTCGATAACGAGCATAGTTACTGGCGCGAATTGTTGAAAAACGACGAAGTAGCTTAGCAGGCACTTTCTACGTCATTTTTGCATTCGCAACACGTTTCTTGAAGTTGTATGGGAGTGTTCTTAGGTATTTTGGCGCGAATATGCAGCCAATAACGAAGCAAGTAAAACGAATTAAACCTTTCGTTACGACAAATACTATTTATCGTTAATTGGAGTGAATTAGCGAATGGGCTGGAGAGGAAAATTATCAAAAAAGACAGTGAGATAGCCAGCCCTACACTGAGGCTGGCAACACGGGATTATTTATGAATCGCTTGATTTAACCACTGATCAAATTGGCTTTTAGACAGCGCCCCGTTGATCATGTCGACACGTTGAGCATCTTTGAACACCATGACAGTAGGGATACTACGAATCGCAAATTGTGCTAATAATCCGTTAATGAGTTAAGCAATGCGCTTAGTTAATCCAACATGAATACTCAACGCAGAAGTTTCGAGAGCAAAAGCCAGTCGGGCTAGAAACTGGTCAAGCTGAAAGTAGTATGTAATTAGATTCATTTCTATCTAATAAACGTCGACCAGCATAGACTTGCTGGTCGAGTAGTAAGAGGTTAGTTAAAGAAGTACTATTTATTCACAACGAACAATATCTGAGCCATCTAATGCGTAGCCAACTTTCCAGTTTGAAGAAATTTTCACATCTTTAAAGTAAGGGCATGCTGTATATTGGAATGTATATTTGTCAATTTCGCCACCTCTACCACGAGTGTAATATTCCTGGTTAAATACCGCTTTATTTTGTTTTAGGAAGTTGTCTTCGTAGGTAGTACATTCATTTCCGTAAGCAAAACATTGTTCATTGATTGCATAATCAAAATAGTCGACGAGTTCGTCCGTTTGGCCAACATCATTCTTAAGGCCGATACTTAAGCCTTTCTCGTGTGCAACGGTCGCTAGCCATTTGTTGTAGCTTAGCTGGTCATCTGAGTTGATGTAACCTTGAGTTTCTTCAGTGTTTTCAAATGCGTCAACGTTGTCTGGTTCTACACCGTCACATCCATTTTGCGCAGCAAGTTCTAAACGTGCAGCCATAATTGGTTTGATACTGTCGTTTAATGCCTTTTGGTTGCTGATGTCTAGCCATACTTCACCAGCCCAGTCTTGCATTCCGCCGTTTGCAATAACAGAATCCGCAGAAAAGTCGCCTGCATCTGGTCGCCAATCTTCACGCGTACCCGCGCTAAAGTAACAGATTACTTTTTTACCTTGTTTTTTGAGGTTTGAAATAACACCTTCGTCGATACCGTCAAAAAGATCGACGCCGTAAACTTCTACTTCTGGGTCAATGGTCAGGTTGTTGTAGTTTTCAAGTTGCCACGTCCAAGTTGTACCCGGCGCAGGAATCCATCTGTCGTTGCTAGAGCCCGAACCGTCGGTAGCGTTACCAGCATTATCAGTGCTATCTGTACCGTCGGTAGTGTTATCAGTACCGTTATCAATAATGATTTCATCTGAAACTAGAGAGATATTAACCGTCGCGGTGGAACTATTAACACCGTCACTGATGGTATAGGTAAAGAAGTCTGTTGTTTCAAACTTTCTGTTAGGTCGATACCTTACCTTACCATTATTTTTGATACGAACTCTTCCGCGAGAAGGCTTAGTAACAGTGATGCTTGGCTTTATAGCATAGGTATCGTTGCCCAGTATGTTGATAGTCGTCGCGCCTATTTCTGTGATTTCAACGTAGTCATTTACGGCGAGTAAATTGTCTGTTGCCGCAATAGATATTCCTGGATTTGCTAGTAGATAAAAAGGGACTAAAGCGGCTACGCGAAGTGTAGTGAATTTGTTCTTTTTATTTCCAGGACGAGTAGATTTTAATTTTTCCAACTTAATGCCTATAAAAATTGAGTTAAAGAGTAAATTATAAAAATAACTTCCCGTGACGAAAAAATTCGCCAAGTAGAAAATAATTCATACAATTATCTAAAAGGAGTAGGTTAAAGTATTGATTAAGTTAACATGATATTACTTATGAGCTAACGTATACTATTTAATAGATATATAAAGCGCACTAATTCATGAGGTGGAATAATCTTACCAGTAAAGTTATTTAAAACTCAAACAAAAGTTGGTCAATTTACAGTCAAGTTGGTTTTTGATAGAGAAAACATAGTGATATATTCTGGATTTGTGAACTATATGTGTAGTCACACATATTATTTTTGAACTTTACGGTTTAAAGACTATATAAACGATATTTGTCTAAAACTAATCGCATATTGGATTTAGTCTAACAAACTAGCTAATACTAAGGAAAACAATTACTAATCGTTATTTTTTTGCGTAAATTGAACAGACCACCAAATTTCCAGTAATTGAATAATTGTTAAATAACATACTGTGTTTCGGGTATCTTAAGCCCTGTCAGTTTGTTCATCGCTTTAATCATGTCTTAAGTTTCTCTAACCTGGCATTGTACTTTGTCAGGCGTAAAATCCCACCTAGCAACGGCTCGCTTGCTCCTTATGGCATCATGGCAATACCTTGTGTCACAAGCACCATCGAAAGGTATCTCGATGAGTTATCAGCGTGTAAATTAGGAAGAAATTCTGCATCCGTGACATTATATAAATTCAGGTATGTCGCAACTATAATGTTATTGAGGAATACGGAGAGGAGACATTAAGATCATAACTTAATCAGGGGGTTAGTTCTTAACTCTCGTTCTGAAAGCTTCATCTTCTGCAGAAAAATTCGTTCAACAATTGAGATAAACGTTAATAATGACATTTGGCAATTTGTCATTGTCTATATTTTAAATTGTAGCGTTGAATACTGATATATTAATAGTATGGTGTTCAGTTTAAATATTATGCATCTATTTACCCATGATCTTTCTGTTAGGTTGTGAATGATAAATTGTGCTGTTCATAATAAGTAGAGGAAGACAATGAAAATAATCAAGCTGTCTAGTAAAGACATAATTTTCGCTGCTGTTATCAGTCTGTCTTTGTTAACTGCATGTGATTCAAGCAAAAATGACACAGAAACTTCAGGTTCTGAAAAGCTCCCTGTTGTTGACCCACCATCTATAGAACCACCTTTGGTTGAATCTCCGGAAATGTGGATTCCTACCCCAGGATCTAGATGGATGTGGCAACTGCAAAACTATGATGACTTGATGATTGATCCCAATATTGGTATTTACGATATTGATCTTTTCGACGGAGTAAAGGGTGGCACCAATAGCCCAATTATGACTCTTAAAAATGCTGGTAAAAAAGTCATATGTTACTTTAGCGCTGGAACGCGAGAAAATTGGCGTCCCGATGCAGACCGATTCACACCCGATTCCGTCATTGCTGATGGAGACATGCAAGACTGGCCAGGTGAAACCTGGTTGAATATTGGCAATGAGCAGGCGTTAAACGATATTATCAAGCCTATAATGTCTGCTAGACTCGATTTAGCCAAAAATAATGGCTGTGATGCGGTGGAACCGGATAACGTTGATGGATTTGAGAATACTGAAGAAACCCATGGATTAATTACTCCAGAGCACCAATTAAGTTATAATAAGTGGCTTGCCAAAGAAGCCCATGCTAGGAACTTAAGTATTGCATTAAAGAATGATATTGACCAATTAAATGTTCTGGTATTTTCGTTTGACTTTGCGATTAGTGAGCAATGTTATGCTTATGGTAATGAGTGCCAATCCTATGAAGTTACATTTTTAAATAATAATAAGGCGGTATTTAATCAGGAATATTATACCAGCGGTAAAGTCGGTGAAACTGATCTGGATACATACAAAAATTTGGCTTGCCCGTATTTTATCAGTGTAAAAATTTCATCGCTGTGGAAAATGACCTACGATCTAGATGGTGTAGGGGTGGTCACATGTAATCCATGATAGCTAAATTTGGTTTACTTACTTGCTAAGGGCGTTGCAGCATAAATGTTTGATATTCTAGGTCTTCAAATTGCTTGTCTAGAGTTATCATGCCAATAACTGATACTATAAACATAGTGATGGTGAATCCATAGCCATAGAAAACCGGTCCAAGTATGATGGTGATAGAGGATAGTGTAACGTTTCCAATTGCCATTAACACTATCAGCCATAGTGCTGACATTCTTTTGTCTAGGTAATACATCACATTCAGTATGGCCATAAATAATACTTGTAAGCTAACACCGACCAAGTCTATGTAAAATAGATGTAAGTAGGTTAAGTCAATATTTAATAATGCCAGAATATCTTCTGCCCATAAAATTAAAAGTAACAGTGTCATTCCTTGAACTTTAAATATCTCATACAGACTTTTCTGGCAGGCTGAAACCATATTCTCTTTTAGAGAATGAATTTTAGTCAGAGTTGCCCCTTTACGTAAAGCGTCATAAAAACGAACGCACGCATCAGCAAATTCTGTTTCCATATGGAGCATAAATACCGCCATACCAGGTACGACCGACAAATAAGCGATGAAAATCGGCAGGTCATATATATAAGAAGCTCGGAATATATCGATGACTTGGTGAGAGGTTCCTGTGTTGAACCAAAACACAAACTTATCTAACCATACTCCCAGGTTATAAAAAACTCCACAGAATACCAGTGAATAAAATGCCTTTTTGGGATTAAGAAATTCAAATGAAATCAATCGTTCAGCAGGAAACTCTCGGATAATGTCATATAAGAATGCAAACGTGAGGATGCCCTGACAGAAACAAAAGATCAGCATCAGCCCTAGCAGACCGGAAGGTGGCAGAGAAAAACTGAGGCCTAGCATCAAACTGTAACTGATTGCCATCGTGATCAAAATGCGATAGTACTTTTTCATACCACTCAACATTATTATAGCTAGCCATTGATTACTCAGCAGAATGAGCGTGGTAAAGATAACAATCTTCAGCGTTAGTTCGAGAGTACCTGCAAAGTTTAATACCGCAACGCCGACGGTAGCTGCCAACACGCTGATAATCAGCATAGCACCGAGTAGGTTCGGTAAAATGCGATGTTCTTGCCTGATGGAGACAAGGTCGGAAATATAGCGGGTAATTAAGAGTTGGAGTAGTCCGCTGATGATAAGCGATCCTGCCATCAAGTAGGTGACAATCACCAAAAACTGAATCACGACTTCGGTCGGAAAGCTCATGCCAAGCGTTACTAGACCGATAATCAGCATGGCAAGGATAGTCAATATCCAGGGGCCTGAACTGATAATCCCTGCTAGACCATAAGCTTCTATGATTGATAGCAGCGTGTTTTTTTTCAGGATCTTTCTTATTTCAAATCCAATCCCCGCCATTAATGGCCTCCTGATACAGCTTATGATAAGCACCATACATTCTGGTTTCGTTGTAATAGCGAAGCACTCGTTTCTTGCCGATATCACCGGCTTTTCGCCACGTTTCAGAATCGGCTAGAATTTTGGTAATCGCTTTGACCCCTTCCTGAGGGCTGGCTATAGGAATGACTTCTCCTGCGGAACCAAGCGCGGCATCTTCTCCCTTGGCACCTTTTATCATCTCACGGCAGGCACCCACCTCAGTTGCAATACAAGGAATACCCGAAGCCATTGCCTCCAGTAGCACAAGTGGCTGCGCCTCGCTGATAGAGGTCAGCATCATTACGCCAATTTTCGGAATGATTTCCGCCACGTTCTGACTTCCAAGCATTTTGATATTGTCACTCATGTCCAAGCTTTTGATCAGCAGATCGCATTCGTAGACGTAGTCTGGATCCTCTTCTGTTGGGCCGATGATCCAGCCTTCCAGATCTGGCAGCTCCTCCACCGCCATTCGTATGGTACGAATAAAGGTTTTGATGTCTTTGATCGGTACCACTCGGCCCACTAAACCTACAACTAAAGGTGGATGTAAAGGTCTTTGTTGATAGGCTCGTTCAAAACGATCGACGTCGATGCCATTGACTATCACTAGAGTGCGGTCATCCGGAGCGCCATCTTGGTGTTGCCGTTGTCGGTTGCCTTCAAATAGTGCGATGATTTTATTAGCCTGGTGATAAGCGGTGAGACCGAGCTGCTCAAAAAATTGCACCCAAGTCTTTCTCATTAGATCTATCCCTTTATACATAGAGATATCCAGTGCAGCGTGGTGGTTATTGGCCCACTCAGCCTGCGAGAGATCTATTTTTCGTTCCTTGGTATAGATGCCGTGTTCGGTAAGCAGCAGAGGTCTTCCTGTGATTTGGTGGCATAGCGCACCAAGAAATCCAGCGTAACCAGTTGAAACACTGTGAAATACTTTCGCATCCGGCAGGTTTTGAGATATTTTCGATAAAATGAACAACGGTTGATAAATATTCCGATACGTCCAAAAGTAGTCGACAAACGATTCGGTATCTGCATAAGAGGTATACTGATCGGTCAACATTTCCCAAGAGGAGCGACTGTAAAGAAAGTCCTCCATTGTCAGAGAACCGTGTTTACCAAGTATTTTGGAAACACTGAGAAGCAGTTCACCCGGAATAGGCGTCGAACTGTGATTAAAATAAGACAGGAAAGCACGTAATGTCGCAAAATGTGTCTCGTTGCCTGAGCAGGTTCGGGGGTTGTATTTTTTGGCATCTGGTAATAGGAAGTGAACCTCAAATCCGACAACGTTGCCTGGTAACTGATAGGCCGGTTCTTTGTACAGGTCCGGATGACCACCGAGAAAAATAAGATAAAACTTCAGTTCAGGCAGGCCTAGAATGATCTGGTGTACCCAACTAGAAACACCGCCTCTTACATACGGGTATGTGCCCTCAAGTAGTAGGCAAACGTCAACAGGTTCCTTGGACTGCTTCCGACTAAAGAATTTCATCTCCAATACTCTTTTATCTGGCTAGTTAACTCGTTATGTTGGTCTGGGAAGTAAGTAATGAAATGTCGTACATCGCGGTAATTGCCAATCATATAAGCTGCTTCCGCCAGATAGGGAGCAACTAGCTTGATGATTGCTCCTTGATTTAGGGCTCTGTTTAGTACACGGGTGGCGTCTAATGGGCGCTTCTGCTTGAGAAAAACTCTTCCTAATAAAAGGTTAGATGATGCAGACTCTTGGATTTTATTTGCATGAATCAGGTACTGTTCGGCCTGTTCTAAGTAGAGTTGGATTAGAACGCCTTCGGCAATGCAAGATAGCAGAGTTCCCAGTATTGTTGAGCTAGCTCATACGCTTTATGCGCTGTTGGCCTATGCTCAAATTGCTTTTTGAATAAGCTTATTGATTCATTTATTTCTGTCTCTATTCGCTCCAGAGATGCATAGGCCTGCAACCTTACATCGTCGGACAGATCTCTTCTTGCAAGTTGTAACATGGACACGGCGTATTTATTGGGTAGGTTACGAATCGCCGAGATAGCGAGTAAATGCCTTTCTGGATCGTTGTCATACAGTAGAATCTCACGCAAAGCACCAATACCTAAATGTTCGACGGGAATATTTTTCGGATTCACCGGCAACGGACTTTCTTCATAAGATCGCCAAGTGACGTTGTTTACTTTGCGTGGTAGGTGTAGGGCGAACAGCAGCGAACCGAGTGTTCCCAATATGCCGATAACCGGAAGTAACCAGTTAAAAATAAAAAGAAAACCCATCGAACTTCCTAGTGGGTATTTATAGTTAGTTGGCATCATTAGCCAGCAGGCGGCACTCAAACTGACGCAGGCCAAAGTGTGGTAAGCCAGTGCGTATAGTTCAACATGAATTGTATCAGAGTGCTGGATTAGCATATTTATACTGATGCTCTCGAGCACCAAAGCACTAAGAAGCAGCCATATTTTCATAGAAGTCTCCTAGCTGCACAATAACTTGTTGAATTTTATCCCAATCCTTTTCTACTGACAGCGGGCCAATGATTTTGAAATCAGCGTTAAGGGACGGTATTTCTACCGGAATCATTGCGTTGAGGCGATTAGCAAACTGCTGCGCTCCATACAAGGTTGTCATCGGCAGCAAAACGGTAAGTGCTTGCTGTCCGTTGACGGTTTGACAGCACCAGTAAATATCGGCCCCACGATGATGCTCGATTGCAGAGTTGAGTGCTCGTTGATACTTGTTTTTGATATCGATAAAGACAATCACACAACTGTCTGTTCCGTAGTGCTTATTGTTATTTTTGGCCCTGTCCAGATAGTCGATAAACAGCGACTTCTGATTCTGCTGTAGAGTCGGAGTCATGAACTCGTCAGTCAGCAGGTCTGCAGAATAGTTAGCAACAACGGAGAGCAATGCAATATTGGTCGGATTCAGCATGAAAAACTTGGTGCTTTCCGCCAGAACAGCGGCCTGGATGTCACCATGAGTATTAACCAGCGGAATACAGAGTTGGTAACGAGACTTATGCTCCTGTTGCTCAGACAATTTGGCAGCGGAAAGCAGTTGTTGCTCCTTCAGCATTTCTTGCAGCATTGGGTCTGTGAGGTCTAATAGGTGCTGTTCACCTCGTACCGATAGTGCGTTAGGGGTAATATTTTTCCCATTAACTTGGTAAAATCCGGCAACTTCAATCCCTGCAATTTCAGCCATTAAATTGAGGATCGGTTCAGCAAGGTTTTCCTGACGCTGCTCAATGTGTTGGTATGCAATATTGCTCAGGGCTTTAACGCTTGATCGAAGACTGCTGCTCTGGCTAGCCGTGCGCTGTTCGAGCTGGTCATGTGAAACTTTAAGCAAGTGGTAGTTTTTGCTGAATAGAGCCAATTTATCACGCATGTACTGATGCTCCATCGACAGACGACGGCTGGTACTGTTCCAGTGGTTTTGAAATTCACCAGCCAGCAAGGTGGTGAAGACAATACCGATCCCGTGAGAGAGAGGAAACTGTTGAAGATGACCGTCTATCTGCATGATATAGGCGATGACAATGTTGGTTACGACCGCGCAGGTTAATCCCTTGGCGAGTCCATAACGCAATGCGATCAGTATTGGACCAATCAATGGCCAGAAAAAGCTCTGCTCAACAAATGGCGGTGTCAGTAATTCCGATTTAGTCCAGATATAAATAACGATTAGCGTGACAACAGACGTCTCGAGCCACGCGATGCCGTTGCTTTGATTTCCTTTTACTATCTGTCTAAAGTTCCGTTTACTCATATAACACCATTGAGTCTTAATGTTTTTTGTCGAGCGAAAACTGTCCACTATGGTTGCGTTACCACAATGCCATCGAGCAATTTTTCAATTACTACCTGACCAGTGCCAGTAATGCTCTCGCGTCCCCAGCCGACTCGACTGCCCGACGCCCGCCAGCGCACCTCACCCGTTTTGGCGGATTGAATTTCTAACGTTAAACCCACCGCAGGCTCGCCATCTAATCCGCTTTTGTAATGCCACTCTTCGATAGAGCCGGTAATAACATAATCTACCGATTGGTTTGCCAACCATGCCTGGGCGTTTTGTTGTTTCACGCTTGAATCAAGCACACTGCGGAGATCAGTGTTGTTTGTCGCAGGGTACCGAATCGTTCTGATGCCTTTTGCATAAAGCTGCGTTGCGACCAATTGTTCCGCTTTTTCTGCCGCCATAGGAGTATTGGCATTGTTGATCATTGGCATGATGGCCCATGAGCTTGCCGCACTAAAAGTTGGGCTATCCGGTATTTGGTAATTGCTGCATGAGAACAGGATCATGCTCAATGTTATCAGTAAGATATTCTTCATCTTATTGTCCTTTTAGAAGCTGTAGTAGTAGCCCAGTGACAGTTGTAATGAGTCAGTACCGTTTCGATCCTGGCTTTGCCAACTAGTCGTCAGGTAAAGCTCATCACTGCCGAGAATTTCCCAGCCCAGCCCGGCACTGAGAGTAAGATCCGGCTTTGAAGTAACCGTGTTGTAGCCGAGTGAAGTATCAAGCCAATATCGGGGGGAGGGTACTGTAGGGCCCGGTAGACCTGGTGTTCCGTGATACAGACGTTGACCAATAGACAGCCTCTGGTATCTGTTTGCTATGAAATCGCTGCTTGTGATAGGCGTATTACCCTGGTACCACTGATTGAACCCGGTTAAGGGCGAGCTGTCGTGTTTGATATTGTGTGTTGAAATATCGGCGTATGCCTGCCAGGCAGGATCGTTAATAAACAGTTGTTCTGTTACGCGCAGATTCATGTCCCAGCCTTGGCCAATATTGTCGTCAAATCGCGTTTTTAAATCATGATAGTTGAGCCGCAAAGAGAGGGATTCCCGGTTGGTCAGTCTATAATGGGTGCTAAAGCCTAGGGTATTGTCTTGACCAGCAACGGTTAATAGTTTGCTCGCTTCTATGTGTGAATTCAGGCTTAAGCTGAATTTAGCCTGCCAATCGTCATTAATGGCAAACTGATAGTGTCCTATTAGCCCGAGCCGTTGGTCGCCAATACCGTCTGCGATATCAAAGCCAATTTCGGCACTGCTATCAGAAAATTGCTGGTGGTACGAACCTCTCAAGCGATGTTCGTTCCTAAGATCACTACTCTGAAGATTGTCTATTGTGCTTGTTTGCTGGTAGTCGTTACCAAGTCGCCAGAAGCCAGAAGAGTGCGGAGCATAGAAATCCAGGCTGTAACGGGTGATATCCCATGAACTAATCGATAAAACTTGGCCGCGTAGACTGCGATTTTTATCCGGATTCTGCTGCGCATGCATTTTAAGTAATTGCGCTTCCGAGTCTTTATCTTGCATGGTGCCGAGCAGATTTTCACCTTCATCCCAAGCCGCTTGCTGCTGACCAACTTTTTTCAGCGCGGCATACTTGTCGGTAACCGGTAAATTAACTGAATTTGCCAGCAGACGTTCTACAGCATCTTTATCGTTCTGCTTCATCGCTAGGGAAAGTTTCTGCCAGTCAGGCAAAGGGTACTGGCCTAGCGCGGTATTCTGTTGCCAATACAACAAGCGATCGGTTTGATTGTTGGCTAGGTAATGTCTGTAAAGCTCGGCGGTACGTTCCGGGCTCGGTGCCGTCGTCGCTTCAAATTCAATCATCGATTGTGCAAAAGTAGGGCTGGTAAACAGGGCGATGAGAGACCGGTAGCTAGAATCCCCCCCTTGACTGGCCAGTAGTTCTTGTTTCCTTTGGTAGAGAACAAATTTGCGCAGCTCGTACGCTTTATCTAACTGGCCGGTTTTTTCTAGCAATGTCGCGTAATTGAGCAGGATGGACACGTCGGGAGCGTCATTGTTGAGTAATAACTGTTTGTACCAAATTGCGGCTTCAGCCCAGTTGCCCAGTTGTTGATTGGCGGTAGCAAAAGCCAGCCATAAATTCTGATCATCCGCTAATACCAGTTTATAGCGGTCATAGAGTTCTGACAGGTGATGATGATCTTTGGTTTCAATTGCTATCCACATTAAGCTGTTTATAGCGGTCGGGTCAGCCGGAGAAATTTCTAAAATAGTCTTAAGCAGTTCTGCGGCCTGATCAGTTTTCCCCTCTTGTAAAGAAAGCTCAACCCGGATATTTAACACGTCCAAATTACGGACGAGAGACGGGTCACTTGCTGCCAGATCAACTAACTGTTTCAGTCTGTCACTATCGCCACGTTGTTGGCTTTCAGAGATTAACAACAGTAGAATTTGATCGTTATCCGTCTGTCTATAAAGCGCAACTAGCATTGCACTACTGTCTCTATCAAGGGGCGAAAGTACTTTTACGTAGCGATAAATGTCGAGTTGGTCACTCTGGCGAGTAGCGAGTTGGTTAAAACTTTTTATCGCCACAGCTCGGTTACTGGTTTCCCATGCGAGCGCTGCGACCCTTTTTAGATAGAGGTTCTCTGCTTCCAGCCAGTTTTCGGGGGCGATAAGAGCATTTAAGGCTTGTTGGGGTTGGTGCTGCATTAAAAACATATCTAAGGCTGTTAACGCTTCTTTTTGAGTCGGAGAGCGAAGTCGACGCAGATCACGCCACTGTGAGATAGCTGCCTGGCTATTATTCTGATAGCTATAAAGACGCATTTTATGGCTGATTAGTTGCGAATCGTTAGGGTGAGTTTGTGCTAGCTCGATAACGCTTTTTAATGCTGCATCGGTCCCCTGAGACTTTTCAATTGCATCTACCCATTGTGAATATTCGTCCTGACGAAGCCGATTCTGTTTGGCCAAGGCAGACAGAAAAACCCCAATATAGTAGATATCACTTAATGCCTGAGAGTCTTCTAGACCATTACGAAGCTGCTCTTCCGTTGGTGAGAGTGGCAAGAGGGCAATGCTGACCGCCTGAGCATTTTTGATATCATCCTGCCATCGATAAATTTGGTGCAATGCCTGATAATCTTGTATATCTCCCTCAAGTTCAATTGCTTGGTGTAATGCGTCTGTTGCTACTGCTAATTCTTCTAAAGCGACGGCAATTTCAGCACTATGTCGATAGTGGCTCGCTTTCGGCTCGACTTTAACCAGCTTGTTGAGTTGCTCGAGAGCAACATCCAAATTGCCAACTTTTTCTGAGTGGTCACTTGATGCTTTTAGGTAATCAGGGGTATTGGCGAGGGTGCTTGATACTGTTCGATGAATTCTTTACTTAGTTGTGGTTGATTCACGGCAGCAAACACATCAAACAGGTCGTTCGCATGTGGCATATCTTCAGAATGTTGGAATGCTTCTTTGCTCAGCGTTAAGGCAGAATCGTAGTTTTCACCCTGTAATGCTAGAGAGATTAGCTCGTCGTAGTCGGTGACATCACTTGCAACGTGCGAATACAAATAATCCAGCCCCTTTAAAGGCAGGTTAAACCCAATGGCGGCATCGGCAAAACGACGGGCAAGAGCGTCATCAGGGATAGCATCAATTAGGTCAAAAAATGCGGTTAACTTCTCTTCAGCTTGTAGCTGTTGTTCTGGTGTTGCTTTGTAGTAACTGGCAAGCAGCACCGACAAATAAGATTCAGTTGCCTGCCAATCTCGCTCTCCATTATTGTCAATCAACATTGTTTCCAGCAGACGACTGGCATCGTCAAGTTGACCAAGTTCGATGTATTTATCGGCTATTTTCTTCACGATATCACGATTTTCTGGGTCGAATTTATACAACTGATTCAGAAAAGCTAGGGATATCTGAGGTGAGGCGGACTGCTCAATAAGCTGAATTAACATAAGCTTGGTTGGAGCGACAAACCACATGGTGCCGAGCGAAAAAACGGCGATAAGAACAAGAGTAGACTTATTGATTAGATGAGTTTTTGGTCTACTCTTCGCTATGTAAGATTGCTCTGGTGGGTTGACGCGTGAATTACTCATATTCTAATTACCGTAGAGGTACACAGCGAAGCGTTCCGGACAGAACTCCGCTTTTCGATGAATGGAAATGGATGGAATCATTTGAGATAACGCGCTTGCGAAGAGGTTCTCCTGTAAGTGACTGGCAATCTTGAGTGCCATAGATTGTCAGTTCTAATGGCTGGTGAGACTGTATTGACCAATTGATCATACTTCCGCTCTTCTGCCATTTAAGCAGAACACCATTGGCACTCTGTAATCGTACTGTTTTTGGATCGTTTTGGTGAGTTGAAAACACTGTTCGAGGTTGTTTAAGAATTAGGAACTTACCATCTTTAGCTTGATTCCAACCTGCCAAATCCACCCCTGTTGGATAACCAAGCCTATCGGCCAGTCGAATGCTTTTGACGCCGGAAGAGGTGATCTGCCAGCGGCCATCTAAAGTTTTTGCGATTCCCGTTTCGTATAGACTTTTGGCTCGCAAGGCATACTCACTGAGAAAAAGTGGTGTTGTCGCTTGAGAGAGTACCCAGTCATAGACGGTTTTCAGAGCTTGGAGTGAGGCAGGGTACTGTGCAGAATACATGTTGAAATAGATACTGATGGGTTTTAAGCGACGAGGTTCGCCCAGAATGTCAAAAGTCTCTAGCACACGACGGTAACCATCATAGTTCGCAGTCCACTGACGCGTATAGCTTAGTTCATTAGCTATGGGGGCGTAGACTTGTACAGCATTGGGATACCATTGAATGGCAGCAGACACTCGTGACAAGTCATCCGCACCGTTTACGGCATAGCTGTTGCCGCCATTTACATTTAACAAATGCGCATTAGTGGCCACCATTAGCGCTTGTTGATCCGGGTCAGACTGACCAGACCAAAGTATCAATTTGACTTTTTTACTCGCAGGGGCGAGGTGAGCATTAATGTACGCCGTACTCTTTACTATCTCATCTCGGACGTTTGTTGAAGAAGCCATCTGTTTGGCATTTTGAACGCCAGAATCAGGGTACCAATATTCTGGGTGACTATAGGTATGCGAGGCAATTTCTACATTGCTTTCGCTAAAAATTTTTTGGGCGCTCTGGGTAAGTGCATACCTTTTTGACTCTGTTATCTCGCGGTTGGTTATGTCTCCGACAACCACAGAAACTGTAACAGGAAGCGTGTATTTGCGCAGTATTTGCTGATAAATGACGTCCCCGGCAATGGGGGTTCCTGGCAGCCAGGTTTTGGATCCGAAACCATCACCATCAATATGGCTGGTCAAAATACGTTGGCCTGATTCAGTGGTGATATCGGCCGCTGGAATCACTGGAAGACTCAGTGTTTCTGTGATCAGGCGGAATGGATCAACGGCCCAGGATTGTTGTCCATTGGCAAGGTAATTCATTGGCATTGGACTTAACGCCGCCCCGCCCCAAAGGGCGCTAAACAAGAGCGTCGATTCTCTGCCAGACTCATCAACGAAAGACACCAAGGTTTTGATATCGGAATTGTTAGACTGCCACGCAGGAGAGGAGTCAAACTCGCTGAATGATACCGGGTAGTATCTCGCCGTCCAATCTTTGCCCTTTCGCTGCTCTATATTTCCCGCAAGTTTCTCTCTAGCTTGAATTCCGAGCTTGGCCAGAAATTTTGGATCGGTGGGCAGGGCGTTAATAAATAAAACCGGAACGGAACCGATCAGTTGATATAGCCAGCTTTGTACTGCTGGAAACTTCTGAAACCCTCCCTCATCTAACCAGATAATGACACCGGCATAGCGACTAATGTCCAAGTTATTTAAAGAAACAGACTTGATATCAACACATTCAGGGACATACCCTAGATATTCAATTGGCATCGCTAGGTTACGATGACATGAAGAGGCCGCAGGATTCATTTCCGGACTTTCATAGAGTCCTAATATCCGTCGGGCAATTGGCTCGACGCTACTTATGCCAAATTCATACAGTAACCCGTCACTGATATAAGGCGTGCTTTTCTCATCAATGAGGCGCTGAGCAGCCCGTTTTTGATCGGCTCTTCGTGAAGCAGGAATATAGTCAATGACAATGGTTTCTATCCCTTTGGCTTTGACAAGATCGAGCTGGTTGTTGAGCCACTTGTAATCATTGGCCGAAGTTTCACTGTATTCCTGACTCACAGGGTCATATTTATGATATAGCGATTCTGCGACCACGGCATAAGGTTTGAAAGACAAGGAATTCAGTAGTTCAAACCCACGATTAAACATCAATTTAGGTTTATTGGATGCGTCGCTTAATGCCGTCAAGATATCAGTCAGAGCACTTTGTTGTGCAGACAAATCGTAGTCACTTTGACTCAGTAGCGTGTAACTATCTAAGGTATCTAGGAACAAGCCATCGAAGTGCTGATTGGTCAGAGAACTGGCTTGGTTAAGTAAGTATGATTGCCAATTAGATGAAGTTAGGTCCATCACATGACTATTCCAATTGCCATTTTTGAATGGAGAGGCTGTACGCAGTGAATCAGGCAGTGTTGCTCCGCCATATTCTCCGACACTAAGATAGGCGAACACCAATGTCCCAGAAGTTTGAAGCGTTGCTATTTGCTCTGGGCTTATCAGCGTTGGATTGACCACCACTCGATCATAATTCATTAACTCACGTACTGAATCGACTTGATTGTAATAGAACGCAATAGAGGGGGGGATACTCCCAAAAGCGGGAGCATTGAAACTTCCTATTAAAAGACAAATCATTATCGAAGATCGCATGCAACACCATAGTTTTATATGTGATGTAGATAAAGTGTGTATCTGTTCTAGACATATTGCAAAAAACACACTTGGCTCGAAATTTTTAATTAAATGTCTCAACTATGAGAAAGCTCTGAATTCATTTGTCGGCAAGTAAGTAACAAAATGCTCTCACTTTAGACTGAGAAAAATTCGTACTTAATAGACTGCGAAATATTGGGTCAATTATCTAATTGATTTATATAATGAGTTAATTTTAAAACTTAATATTTGGTCATCTACTGTCTCTTTTATATTTCCAAAGATGGTCGACTTTTTATGTGACATTGAACTCTACCTTCTAATTCAACCCACCTAGAAAAATCGCTCGACGTGTTACTGCCAAAGCTCTACATTGCAGGGCTATTAAGCAAAAAGTATAGGCATAGCATTAGATTTTAATGCCAATGAGTGAGTTGCCGCCCCTTTTGAAACCCACGTCGGAAAAGGAGTCGTACACTGTCCACCACAACGTTCTGATGTGATTTGTCACGTTGTCACGGTTGTAATGCGAAAAAAATTCGATATTGATAATATTATTTTTAGTATTTGCTAAAAGTGTGACGCTTACTACACTTGAACTGATCAAACAGGGCTCATTTCAGACATTGACATACCCGAGTTATCTGAGCGTTGGCATAATGAGGCCGATGTCGTAAGAAATTAAAAAAACTCTGATGCAGTTGTACAGCGGATGGTCTGAGGTTAAAGCGGCTTAAGTCGAAGCCAAACACTTTCTTAAGGATAAGCAATTATGTTATCTAGATGCATTGGTGAAAAGATATCCATTAAGCAGATACTTCTTTTATGCTCGATGTTGTCGTTTTCCGCATTTTCGTTTTCGGAAGCCTCAATTCCTAATGTTGCCCTAAAGGTACTGATTATTTCGCCGACGGCAGACACTAATGAAACCACTTCATATGGCGAACTGAATCCAAATTATGCGCGCGGACTGGATGCAATCGACGATATTCTGGATGAGATGGGAGTGCCATACGATGTTCTTGATGCCAGTACTGAAGTTCTAGACTGGGATAAACTGGTCACTAACGGTCAGGGTAACTATAATGGCATCATTCTAACTAATTCATTTCTTTATTACCCAGACGAAGGCAACCCATGGAGCTCTGCCTTTACGTTGGAAGAGTGGCAGTTACTTCATGATTATGAGCGGCAATATAAAGTGCGCGAATCAGTGATGTCTGGAGATCCGATACCATGGTGCTGGGCTAAACAAGATTTAGATCTGGATTACGGTATGCACTATCAGGGAGTAGAGCTTACTTATGATGATTTAACAGCTAGTTGGAATATTCCCTCTGGTTCTACCAATGATAAAGAAGTATTTGAATATGTTAATAGAAACCAGCCTGTAGCGTTGATAGGAGAAAAGTTTCTGGCTACTCCAAGAGACAGTGCTCTCTACTGTAACGCAGACGTGATACTTGATGCGACCGCTACACCGCTGTTAATTGATCAAGCTTCAGGCAAAGCTCTAATATCTAGGGTTGAGTATCCTGATGGGCGAGAAGTACTGCTTTCAACCGTGACAAACTCTTGGTACCTAATCAACTCCCAAGTATTGAATTACGAGTTCCTAAACTTTGCAACTCAAGGAGTATTTATTGGTTCGCGTAAAGTCTATCTGGCAGCTCATATTGATGACATCTTTATCGCAGATGAAATATGGGATCCTGTTTCGAATACGACTCCGGGCAGTTTGAGTTATCGTACAACACCAACAGATATAAACAATATCGTTGATGCCAATGGTCAGTTTGTGAGTTCTCACCTCGGCATCGTATCTGAGTTCAAGCTAGATTTTGTTTACAACGGAATAGGAGCGGCAAGAGCGCCTTTACAATCTCAGCAGGATACTTATATCAGTTCTTTTTATCGACGTGCTGACAACGGATCTCAAGAAACCGCTTATTCATCAAACATTTTCAAAATATATAGGGAACACGCGCTGTTCGATTTTGGTAGTGTCCAATTGCCCTCGGGAATTGATAGTAATCCCGAGGCGGCAAGAGCGATACTCACTATTACTACCGCAAATAATGTTAGCTCACGTTCACCTAGTGGACATGTATGCATGGTAGATAGAGCCTGGGATGAGTCAGCCAACTGGCGAGACAGATTACGGACAGGATCGTGTGTTCCTTACACCTATAAGCCGAGCGCTGGCGCAGATACTAAAGGTATTATCGAAGCTGATGTCACTTCGATTGTAAATCAGTGGAAAGAGTCTGATGGAACTAATAATTATGGATTTCTTGTCAGAGCGAAGAAAAATACTTGGGTTGAGCTTTATACTCGAGAAGCAAATAATGAAAATTATCGTCCAAAACTATATATAGAATATTTGCCTGATTCTCAGCCTTTGACTGATACGATAGTAGATAATAAAGATCATTTCCGCTTTATTAACCATACGCTGACTCACCGAGATATGTATGCTAGTGCTGGTGCGACTTTCGGTATCGCGTTTGATGAAATACACGAAAATTATAATGTTTCGGAGGAGTTAAATTTCCCCAATTATATAAATGAT
Organism: Vibrio mytili; assembly: GCF_000830505.1. GTDB lineage: Bacteria > Pseudomonadota > Gammaproteobacteria > Enterobacterales > Vibrionaceae > Vibrio > Vibrio mytili. Next base: position 35,430 of record NZ_JXOK01000009.1, read on the forward strand.
TCAAAAGTACTGGTAACCGGAAACCACTCTGGACTCGAAGATGCCGAAAACTCAGATGGGGAATATTCGCCTGACTTGGTAACTCCGTATCCTCTGGGGTTGAATATGGCGTTTGTTGATGTATTGGAATATCTGGGCGTAGAATATCTTGCATCTGACTCGTCTCGCGAATGTCAAAACAGTGTGCAGTTTTTACCATCAGTACCGGTTGATACTTGCGAGGATCTAGCGTCCGCGCCAAAAAGTAATGTGATGTTATTACCACGTTATCCTACATCGGTGTTTTACAATGTAACGACGCCAGCAGAGTTAACAGATGAGTATAACTATATATTTTATGAACGGTATAAAGAAGATCCTACTTCTCCACTTTATGTAGAAGGGAGACCTTGTGATGAGTACCCAGGATCTATTTGCGAGCCTCGTAACTATGGCGAAATATTAGCAGCTGAAGCAGAAACAACATTACGTCATATGCTGTCGTTCAAACCATGGCCTCATTACTTCCATAGCGCTAATCTTCGTAATTATGGCGGTGGAGATACACTGGTCTATGATTGGCTAAATGCTGTCGTGAATAAATACAATTCCTATATGCAATTGCCAATAATAAATATTGATTACTTAAGTAACGGTGAAATGAGTAAAGAAAAACTGCTCGCAAGCGAAGCCAATGTAAGAGGGGTATGGGATCGAAATGCTAATACCGTTACCGTTACTGCCGATAGTCCTGTAACAGTACGAATGACAGGCCTAGAGAGCAGCGACAATTATGGCGGCCAATATCAAGTGAAAGCTACAGTGGATGAAAACGGTCAGGTATTTACCGTTAACCGCTCACTTGATTAGAGTGTCGTAAGGTTAGTTTTATCAATTTAATAAAACCCCGAAAGCATTCGTCTTTCGGGGTTTTTTTTCAACAAACTGTTTATTTATAAACACAGCAAAGCATTGTTTGTGCCGTATACGCATTGCTTTTCAACGCTATAAAATTAACGGAGTAAATATTATGTGTGGAATAGTAGGAGCTGTAGCACAAAGAGATGTCGCAGAAATTCTTGTAGAAGGTTTACGTCGTCTGGAATACCGGGGTTATGATTCCGCCGGTATAGTAGTGGTAAACAACGAGCATAAACTGACTCGGGTTCGTCGTTTAGGTAAAGTACAGGAGTTGGCACATGCTGTAGAAGCGGAGCAAGTGTTTGGTGGTACTGGTATTGCTCACACCCGTTGGGCTACCCATGGCGAGCCATCTGAAGCTAATGCACACCCTCATATGTCAAGTGATATTGCTGTTGTACACAACGGTATAATTGAAAACCACGAAATCCTGCGCGAGCGTTTACTTGATCGTGGTTACCGATTTGAATCCCAGACTGATACGGAAGTCATTGCTCACCTAATAGAATGGGAGTTGCGCGGAGCAAGCTCTTTGCTTGAAGCAGTACAAAAGACAGCGGGTCAATTGGAAGGGGCGTACGGCACGGTAGTGATTGACCGTAATGATCCATCACGTTTATTAGTAGCACGTTCAGGCAGTCCAATTGTCATTGGTCTGGGTGTGGGAGAAAATTTCTTAGCCTCTGACCAGTTAGCTTTGCTAAATGTGACTCGTCGTTTTATTTACCTGGAAGAGGGGGATGTCGCTGAGGTTACCCGTCGAGACGTGCAAATCTATGATGCCAAGGGCAACCCTGTCGAACGCGAAGTTATTGAATCTAAGGTTGAACAAGATGCCGGTGAAAAAAACGGTTACCGACACTTTATGCAGAAAGAGATTTTTGAGCAGCCTAAAGCACTGACTAGCACCATGGAAGGCCGCATCAATATAGATTCTGTTGTAACAGAAAGTATTGGTGTTAACGCGGTTGAAATCTTGAGCAGAGTCGAACATGTTCAGATCATCGCCTGTGGGACCTCTTACAATGCAGGCCTAGTGGCACGCTATTGGTTTGAAGGTATTGGTGGAGTCAGTTGTGATGTAGAAATCGCCTCCGAATTTCGCTACCGAAACTTTGTGACTCGCTCTAATAGCCTTTTGATTACTTTGTCTCAATCCGGGGAAACTGCCGATACACTGGCTGCAATGCGCCTCGCCAAAGAGCGTGGTTACATGGCCATCATGACTATCTGTAATGTGTCTGGTTCATCAATGGTCCGTGAAGCTGATATTGCTTTTATGACTCGGGCGGGAACCGAGATTGGTGTTGCTTCCACCAAAGCGTTTACTACTCAACTGGTATCGTTATTAATGCTGGTTACTGCTATTGGTAAAGAGCAAGGAAGCATCAATAGTGCTAAAGAAGCCCGAATAGTTGAAGCAATACACGCGCTGCCGATCGATGTTGAGAACGCATTAGCATTTGAGAAACAGATACAACTATTGGCAGAAGATTTTGCAGACAAGCAACACACGTTGTTTCTCGGTCGAGGAGAATACTATCCGATTGCGATGGAGGCCGCATTGAAACTGAAAGAGATTTCTTACATTCATGCGGAAGCCTATGCCGCTGGAGAATTAAAACACGGTCCGTTGGCTTTGATCGATGCTGATATGCCGGTGGTGGTTATTGCGCCTAGCAATGAGCTGCTGGAAAAACTGAAATCCAATGTTGAAGAGGTACGTGCGAGAGGTGGATTGTTGTACGTGTTCGCTGATGAGGAGTCCGGCTTTGAAGAGGATGAACATATGAAAATTATCTCCATGCCGCATGTGAGTGACTTAACCGCGCCAGTGTTTTATACCATTCCGATGCAGCTGTTGGCTTACCACGTAGCCCTTATCAAAGGAACGGATGTTGACCAGCCTCGTAATTTGGCCAAAGCGGTTACGGTTGAGTAGTTGATACAGTGTAACAAATCGGGCATCAATGGCTCATAAGCAATATCGCTGTTGATAAACGTATGTTGGAACAATGGTTAAAGTCTGGCTTTATGGATAAAGGGCTGTTTTATCGCACTGACGAGGGCACGCCGCAAGGGCAAGGAGGGGTTATATCCCCGACCTTGATGCTAATGACTCTTGCTGGGCTTGAGCAGCAAATAAAGTCTACTGCACTCAAAAAGGGTGCAAGAGCCAACTTTATTGGATACGCCGACGATTTCGTCGTCACTTGCGCTTCAAAGGAAGTGTTAGATAACGATATCAAACCGTTGATCGCAGACTTCTTAGCGGAAAGAGGCTTAACATTATCCGGAGAGAAAACGCACGTTACACATATCGAAAATGGCTTTGACTTCCTAGGATTCAATCATAGAAAGTACAAGGGGAAATTGCTCATTAAACCGAGCAAATCCAATACATTGTTGTTCATGAGTAACCTGCGCGAACTCATCAAAAAGCACGCTACAGTCCCCGTGAACGATCTTATCAAACTGATAAATCCAAAACTACGGGGATGGGCTAACTATTATCGCCATTGCGTTGCTAAACAGGTATCCGGATATGTTTGGTACAAGCTATTCTATGCATTAAGGCATTATGGCATTGGGCAGTAAGGCGCCACCCGACAAAATCTAAGACATGGGTAGCCCTTAAATACTTCATCAACCGAAAAGGCCAATGGCAATTTCACGGTTGGCAGAAGATCATGGATATGAATTGTCAACTCAACCTGTTCCAAATAGCCAAAGTGCCGATAGAGAGGCATGCGAAGATCCGAAGTGCAGCTATACCATTTGACCCTCAATACCAAGAATACTTGGCTAAGAGAAAGTCCAAACGGCGAGCTCGTAATTCTTGGAACGAACCTGCTCTCACTGCTTTATAAGTTGCTGGGTATCAAACGATGCCTTCGTGGATGCTTGAGCTTAGTGCAGTGAAAGTTGCACGTTTGGGTTCTTAGAGGGGCGGCACTTGGTAACAGGTGTCGTCTACTCGACCAAATCGTTCTAACCTAAGAGTCAGGACACATATATTTTGTCATAAATTGACCTAATTGGGGTAACGTTAAAGTGGCTACGATACTGATGGAAATTCACACAGGATGAGCTGCGGAGTTTTAAACGACGACATGATTTCTTCCTTTGTGACGAACTGATGAAAACTGGACTTACCAGTCAGCCTCATAATGCGTATAATTTGTTTTTACTTGCGTTGTTTTGTGCTAGTGCTCTCAACACAAGTTTTTCTTAGCGGCAAACCTAGCCTTAAGATATCTTATTAAAATACAACAATAAATAGGTCTAAGATGACAAATTACTACGCTGAAATTACTGGTTGGGGGAAATGTTTACCCCCAGCTGAGCTTTCTAACCATGATCTTAGCACGTTCCTTGATACTTCTGATGAATGGATTCGTACCCGTACTGGAATAGAAAATCGTCGTATTAGCCATGTCGATACTTCTGATTTGGCAACCGTTGCAGCAAAGCATGCACTTGCAAGGGCAGGAATCGAAGCGAGTGAGATTGACCTTATTATTGTTGCGACCTGTTCTCCTGATTCGCTGATTCCAAACATTGCGTCGAAGGTACAACAAAACTTAGGGATTCGCTCTGCGGCGGCCTTTGATTTAAACGCTGCCTGCACGGGATTTGTTTATGGATTAGAAACGGGAACGCGTTTGATTCAGTCGGGCAACTACCGTCATGCCATTATTATCGGCGCTGAACGCCTTTCTTTTTATATTGACTGGGCGATGCGGGATACCGCGGTTCTGTTTGGAGATGGAGCAGGTGCCGTCGTGCTATCAAAAACTGAGAAAGAAACCGGGTTAATTCAGTCGCAAATCGGTTGTGATGCAAAAGGTCGAGATATTCTGGCTGTGCCTGCGTTTGGTAGTAGCATGGATCGCTTTGCAGAAGACAATGGCTTTTGGGACTTCAATTTCGTCGGACAAGAAATATTCAAACGTGCGGTTAAAGGAATGGGGCTCGCAGCTAAAACTGTGCTGAAAGACTCCCAATTAAGTACAGAGCAAATTGATGTTGTGATTCCACATCAAGCGAATATCCGAATCATCCAGACCTTGTGTGATCTTTCTGGTATACCTCAAGAAAAAGCGTTTGTGAACATACAAAATTACGGCAATACCTCTGCGGCCACGGTTCCTATCGCTCTGTGTGAAGCGTTAGAGCAAGGCCGTGTTAACCCTGGCGATAATATGCTACTTGCGGCATTTGGTGCTGGGTTAACTTGGGGGGCTGCTGTACTTAAGTGGGGAGAGCGCGTTACGCCAATCGGAGAAAGTGACGCCACACTGCCTGAATGTGAGCACTCTGCTTTGGTGCTCTTGGAACGTGCAATTACCCTATGTAATCAACGTAATACTATGTAATCAACGTCGCCAACAGAGTTAAGTGAATCAGAAAAGTAATCAAAACAGGGAGCATTTGTTGCTCCCTGTTTTAATTGCCCATGCAGTCTACGTTAAGAAATAAAACCTAGGTTAGACACAGGAAAGTTACGAATATTGGGGAAAACGTATTCAAGTGCAGCGTTATTACTTACCCCCATCCACTGGGCTAACGTTGCCCCCACTTGATCAGCGCCAATTTGTGGAATCAATCGACCTTTAGAATAATCGTCATCCCCATCTAACACCAATTGCGGCCAGCGACCAATCGGCGTATCGCCAGATAACGCTCCTCCTAACAACAGTTGATGTCCCCCCCACCCATGATCGGTGCCATTGCCATTATTGATCATTCTTCGACCAAAATCAGACATCGTAAACGTTGTAACTTGGTTCATCATGTTGATGGTATCCAGCTCACGATACAAAGCTGATAAGTTGGTTGCCAAATCTTCGAGCAACCCCGGGTGTCTGGCTAGTTGAGCATCATGTAAGTCATAACCCGTGTGCTTGACAAAGAATACTTGACGCTGCTGGTTCAAATTACTTTGGCTGGCGATGAGCTTGTACACAGTTTGTAGTTGCTGCCCAAGTGTTGAAGAAGTAAATGACTCTGCATCCTTAATTTGTTCCAATTGCTCCGACAGAATATGACTCATGGTCATCGACTCATTGACCATCAAATGGAAATGCCCGCTAAACAAGCTGTCTTTTTTATTCTCCAGCAGTTTTGCATAAACATCGTTATACATGTTGTTGTTTAGTGCGCTCAATTGCACGGCTCGGTCTTTTTTCAGTATGGTTTGTCGGTACTCCATTGCTCTTAACCAGAGCGACTCACCGTGCACGCTATAAAGCGGTGTGATCTCTGCGTTTGATGACAGTACATCAAGCATCCTTCCTGCCCAGCCTAGGTTTTTACTTTCTTCCATTCCTCCGCGTAGCCAAGACTCCGTTTGAGAATTGTGTGAAAACAGTTGCTCTGGGAGGGGAAGTTTTTCCTGCTCAATATCTTTTTTGGTTAACGGTTGATCCAATATGCCACTGTTTAGCACGATGTTTGCGTTGCCTTGTTGAAATAAGGGCAGTAGTGGTTCAAGTTGAGGGTGTAAACCGAGGGGGACTGTCTTATTTTGGCCATCGACGGCTTTTAGTCCAGTAGGCACGATCTCGTCTTTCGCAACCGCCAACTCTCTTCTAACATTGGCATACTGATTATAGTGTGCGTTTGACATTGGAAGCACCGTGTTAAGCGCGTCGTTGCCACCTTCGAGATAGACACAGATTAACGCTCGAAAATCGTTCGAGGGTGCTGCGAGAGTATAACTAGGAAGGCCGAGGGACGTAACGGCTCCCAATGAAAGTGAACTTTTTAGAAAGTCGCGTCGTGAGATATCCATTCTTCACTCCTAATCTTGGATGTAAAACTCATCATCTGAGATGGCTGCAAAAATAACTAATGACAGTTTTGTGGTAGGTACATAATTGGTTTTGTAGTCATCTAATACATCCAACATGGTTTGCTTAAGTGTCTCTGACGCCGTACCAGCAAAAAAATGTTGATCGACTAGGTTTACTAGAGCTTGGTGGTTATCAAGTTGCGCATAGAACTCGTTAAAATCGAGACTGTACGTATCGTCGCCGCCTCGGCGAGTACTATTGAGCATATAATTGACCAACTCCGTATAAACTGCCCAATTTAAAATTTGGTATTCTGGCGACACCATATTTTCATCCATAAAGGCATTGGAAGGTTGATAATTCGGAGAATAGAAATTGAACACCGAAGGAGAGCGTAGTGGTCCCTGATTGGCCGTATTAAATGCTGTCACTGCAGCATCAAAGCGAGTCCCATTTAAAGAAAAGCCAGCGGCACGGTGGAAGTTAGTCAACACCAGAATCGGTTCTTTGACTTTTATCGGTTTAGTATCAGTGCGTCCGCGAGCTTCTGCATCAAGTAATACGGCTTTGATTACAGCACTTAAATCGCCTTTTTTGCCTTTACCGTTGTTATTGAACACTTTCGCAACTCTGGAGATATAACCCGGACTTGGATTTGATGTGACGAATCGCTGTATTAAACGCTTTGATATGAAAGGAGCCATATTCGGGTGCGACATAAAAATATCGATTACGCGTGAAAGCTCTTCTTGTGCAGTAAGCCCTGCAGGAATTGTCGAACCTAGGATCGTTTTCTCCCCAGAATCGTGAAGTTCAGCTACCGCAGTCATTGGCGTTACGAAGTCATTATCTGACTTGACCCATCCAGTTAATGCTCGTGCCAACTCTTGAACATCATTTTGTGTGTACGTCGGCATCGGTTTACCAGTTGCATCATCAAGTATTTTACTGCCATCGATATTGAGTTGATAAAGACCTAAAGTAAACAGTTGCATCACTTCGCGCGCAAAGTTCTCATCGGGCAATGCGCCTGTGTCAGAATCTGCTTTTGCACTTCCCATCATTGATAAGTAGTTACCCATAACAGGATGCGTTGTCACGTCATAAAGCAAATCTTTGTAATTACCAAACGCATTTTTAACCAACATATCGTAATAATTTGCTAATCCTGCTGCTTTCCCTGACAGTGAACCTCCGTATTGAGAAACCACAACGATTTGACTTAGGGCATACGCCATGCGCTGTCTAAGTTGGTCATCCGCTGTCATGGCGATTTGGTACCAAGCGTTCTCTCGATTGGCTTGGTCACCTTTAGAAAAGGGCGTGTTGTAAAGAGGCTGATGGTAAGTTGGAGTGAGAAGAATTTGTTGGTTTATCCATTTCGTTTTGCCGACTTTTTCAACTTGATTAATCAGCGTAGGGGTGGGGCCAAATGTCGTTTGATAAAGAAGGCGAGCGACGTCGTCATCCGCAAAAGATGGCTTTATATGCCACAGTAATATGACGAATACTCCTAAAATCCGATAAAAAACTCGGCTCTGTATCTCATGTCTCATTGTTGACTCGCTTATCCAAAGAAGGGACTTAAATCCATTTAATATACTCAAGTAACTTCAAGATGCTTGTTCAGCGAGAATGTATTTGCTCTTAACCACGTCGCTGATTTGAATACATAGTTATTCTACGTAAAAAGCAGTAACGCAGCTCAAGAGCGAATAAAACTTGCCCCTATGGAGCTCATCAACGAGCCCATTTCTGTTCTAAATAACGTCGAAAGGGAATCCCATTCCTACCGTTATTTATCTTGAACTGAACTCGTTGATGCAGCTTTGAATCCTGCTTCTTGAGGTCACTGTGAGTATAGAAGTATGAGCTTCAAAAATGTTAATTGTATGGCGAGTATAAAGGTTAGGTACGTGCCACAGAAAACGTCGTTCACAAAATTGGTACTATTTTGGGTAATTTGCATGAGGATGAGAGAGGTGAGTTGTCCTTGTACTGACCTTGGAACAACTCTCCTCAGAATAAATAGACTGGTATGGTATCTGTTTAAATGACGCTACTTTCTCGCCAATTTATGGTGAGCACGAGAGAAGTGATCAGCACAAAATGCCCCAATAATAGAAAGCTCGCCAGCTAAACATAGCGAAGCAGCGACTTCTGAAAGTGCTTTTGCATTACCGTTCCCATGCAGACCAAGGATATCTAAACAGGCTTTTTGAGTGGGTAATCCAGTACCGCCACCCACAGTACCAACCATGATATTTGGTAAGGTGACCGATGCGTAAAGATCGCCATCGTTATTGACCTCAATACGAGTCACACCGACGGCTGATTCCGCCACACATGCTGCATCCTGACCACAGGCAATGTACAGCGCTGCAAGTGCGTTAGCATAATGTGCATTCACACCGATGGTGCCACTGAGTAGGCCGCCAACCGTTGACATGTTGGTAAACTGCATCATGGATTCAGGTGTCGTATGGAGGTATTTTTCAACTAACTGCTTGGGGATCGTGACCTCTGCAGACACCTTCTTGCCACGTACTGAGCGCAGTGCATGAGCGTTGGCTTTCTTATCTCCAGACAGGTTGCCATCCAAAAATGCTTCTGTTGGTTTTATTGGACTTATCGCTAAGATATGGTGAAACACTTTATGTGTCGCGATAGTCACCATGTTTTGGCCAGATGCATCGCCTGTGACATACTCAAATACGAGGTAAACATGGTTGCCTTCAATATTGACATTGATGTCTTTGAGCTTGCCATGCGATGTTGTGGATTCAGCAATATGGCGAAAAGACTCAAACTGAGTGACAACCCAACTGACAAACTGTCCTGCTTCCGCCAAATTATTAAAAGCAAACACAGGAGTACGGCTGACACCTTCACTCAACAACAAAGCACTGGCACCACCTGCGGCAGTAATCAGGTTTGCGCCTCGATTGTATGACGCGACCAAAGCGGCTTCTGTGGTTGCGAGTGGAACGAAGTAATCGTTGTTGGCGTGCAATCCGTTGACACGAAGAGGCCCAGCAATGCCGACCGGGACATTTACGGTACCAATAAAGTGCTCAATATTGTTGGTATAGGATTGGCAATGAGACTGAGTAAAAGGATCAAGCAACAGATCTTTATCTGTGACTTTCTCCAACACTTCCCATCGTTTGGCTAGGTGCTTATCACTCAGCCCAGGGCTCAAGCAAAGGCGCGAATCTGGTTGGTGAAATTTGGGTTCTAATGCCGATTGTAACTTATTGCTGGCCTCACTATCGGATAAGGTAGAGTTTTGAGCGGTATTATCTAGGTTTAATTTCGGCATAAAAACAGTCACTGAAAAATCGAATCAGAGATTGTAGTGATTGTGGCTTTGATTACAATGACCATTATACGTTTTGCAACAAATAGTCTCGCTTATGTAGCTGGATTGTCTGGCTAGCGCCTATTTTCTTAACCACTTTTGCTCTTTTTCCGAGTTGGGCATTTCTTTTATAAGTGTTAGCTAAATGGAACGATTCATAACTAAGCGGGGCTATACAGCCTAGGTACCCCGTTTTTGGGTAGATGAATCAGATTAAGGTGATGTTTGATTGCCCATTCAACAGTGAGCGCGGTTGGGGCAGATAAGCAAACAAGAGTAGGGATAGAGGCTCGAACGGTTTTGTGAATAAGTTCAAGGCTACAACGGCTGGTAACGATAGCAAAACCATGCTGCGGGTTAATCTGACTGTTGGCTAATGCGCCAATGAGTTTGTCTAGTGCATTGTGCCGTCCAATATCTTCTCTGCATGCGACGATGTTTCCTTCTAAGTCGGAAAACAGTGCCGCATGTAGAGCTCCGGACTCACGAGCGGCCTCTTGCTGTTGCGAGACTTTTTCTCTTAACCCAACAAACGCTTCTGCTCGTGGAGGTATCGTTGGCGTTAGAGCTGTGAGTTCTGGCAATGCTTGCTCCAGAGCTTCAACGCCGCATATTCCGCAACCGGTGGTTCCTGCTAGGTTTCTTCTTTGTGTTTTTAATGCCCAAAATGCTCGGTTGGTGATTTCAACCTCAGCGTAATAGGCATCGAGATCACCCCCGATCTCAATGTTTTTGATTTCTTTAAAATGATTCACAATGCCAGTACTTAAGCTAAATCCCCGAACAAAATCATCAAGATGCCCTGGTGTCACCATCATAACGGCTTGGCTAATACCGTTGTAGCTAATGGCAATCGCTGACTCACTCGCTAGAGACGTTTGCTTTTGCATTCGCTCCCCATCAAGTTCTCGGAACGTAAATGTTTTAGGCTGGGGTGGGGCTTGGTTAAAATCTGTTGATTGAAAATAAGATTGAGTTGTACATCTCATGAAATCACCTGTTATCCCTTGTTTGTACCAGACTAGGCCAGCGTGGCATTTGGACTGAGTATGCTTTTGGCTTCAGCGAAACATTGATCCGTCAACGCTGAGAAGGGTGCTTGCTTACGCTTGAGCAAACCTAGTGGGGCATTAACTGATGCATCTTCGATAGGGACAATGCGCAACGTTGTATTCATTTCTTCAAGCCCAGAGTTTAGAGGCATAACGGCGCAACATAGCCCGCTGGTTACTGCTTGAACCAAGTGAAAGGTGGAATTGCTTTCGATGATGGTTTGAGGTACCAGTCCTTTGCTAATAAAACTGACATCGATGGAATGTCGGTAATGCATGCCTTTAGAAAGTAAACCAAGCGGTATGTCATCGAGTGATGACCATGTGACTTTTGATTCCGCAAAGTCAAAGTGGCGTTCATCAAAAAGCACCCCAAGTTTGGTTGGATTCAGCTCTATGACATCAAAATATGCGGTACTCACTTGGTCGACGTAACACATTCCTAAATCGAGCTGATTTCGATTGAGCTGGTCGATGATCTGTTCTGTCGTCATCGACAAAACTTGAAATCTAAGTTCGGGGAAAGCTTGAGCGAGTGGTTTAAGCAGTTCCATCGGGTTTTGACTGGCGAGCGGCACGATACCGAGTCGCAGAGAACCCACAAGTTGACCTCTGCAATTTGCGGCTTCAGCTTGTAAACCATCATGTGCGGCCAATACCGTTTTTGCCCACGCTAAAATTCGTTCACCCGCTTCAGTAAATCCTTCAAAGCGCTGACTTCTGTGAATTAACTCTAGGTCTAACTCTTCTTCTAAACCTCGAATACGCATGGAAAGTGTCGGCTGGGTAATGTTGCACAGTGCCGCAGCTTGACCAAAGTGTTTGGTTTGTTCGAGAGCGATGAGGTATTTAAGCTGCTTGATATCCATGCTGGTGTGTCTTCCACCTTGATTACAAAAGTCACTGGGCTGTTAATGAACAACTCATCGTTGCCTCGTTAACTGTCCGCGGTTAATTGCCCGCGAGAGTCAAATATTAAAACTCGCATTAAATTGATCCAAATCAAGGCTATTCCTGATTTTCATTAGGGTCAAATTCAAACTATCTATAGTGTGATAGATATTGTCTATCATCGTAATGCTTTGGCCTGGTAACAGGTCGTCATCGATTTTGACGCTTTCGAGTAGATAAAACGAATATCAATGATAGGAATCTGCTATCAAAATTGTGATCAATGTCAGACTTAAAGTTGGTGATAGATTTTGTTTATTGCTCGGTAAGGCATATCAATTAGACGAGGGCAAAATAACGACTTAACCTTGATTTAGATCAAGATGCAGCGGTGACTATTGTGACGGGCGCTGAATCTGTAAATAGTGAGCAGGGAAGATTTTAATCTCGACAAGTAAATACTCGGCACGTCGTAGAGTCTTTACTTATTTAGATTAACTCGATCTGTTGACTAGACTGAGTATCGAGGAGTAAAGACGTGAGCCAAAAAGAACAAATAAAAAAATACAACGGACCTGCGGGAGGCTGGGGAGCGCTCAAATCTGTCACCAGAAGCTGGTGGGGAAGTGAGAACGCGGTTAAGAATATTCGCACCATGATGAAGACCAACCAAAACGGTGGTTTCGATTGCCCGGGGTGTGCGTGGGGTGAGTCTCCGAAGCCGGGGAAAGTGAACTTTTGTGAGAACGGCGCGAAAGCGGTCAACTGGGAAGCAACAAATCGATTAGTCGACCCTGAATTTTTCTCTCGCCATAGCGTTTCTTCATTATCCAATCAAACAGACTACTGGCTAGAATACCAAGGCCGAATCACCCACCCAATGAAATATGACTCCACGTCGGATCATTATCTTCCTGTCTCGTGGGACGAGGCTTTTGAACTGGTTGCAAAACACCTCAACCAACTTGATTCTCCTCATCAAGCCGAATTTTACACATCGGGCAGAGCGAGTAATGAAGCGGCTTTTCTCTATCAATTGTTCGTTCGTGCATTTGGTACGAATAATTTTCCAGACTGTTCAAACATGTGTCATGAGGCCAGTGCAATTGGCATGAAAGATACGATTGGTGTCGGGAAAGGAACGGTAATTTTTGATGACTTTGAAGAAGCCGATGCGATTTTTGTCATCGGTCAAAACCCGGGGACGAATCACCCGCGTATGCTTGAACCTTTGCGCGAAGCGGTCAAACGTGGGGCGCAGGTCATATGCTTTAATCCTTTAAAAGAGCGCGGATTGGAGCGTTTTCAAAATCCGCAGATGCCAATTGAAATGCTCAGTAATGGTTCTGAGCCAACCAATACCGCGTATTTACGCCCTGCGCTTGGCGGGGACATGGCGGTATTTCGTGGTATCGCCAAGTACTTATTAGAGTGGGAGCGTGAAGCATTAAAGACAGGCGGTAAAGCGGTGTTCGATCGCGAGTTTATTCAGCAGCACACAATCGGAGTTGATGATTACCTCTCAGAGTTAGATAACACATCATGGGAACACATTGAAGAGCAGTCAGGGTTACCATTGAGCGAAATAGAAACGGTTGCTCGCATGTACCTGCGTGCTGAACGAGTGATCATGTGTTGGGCGATGGGCTTGACCCAGCATCGTCATTCGGTGCCAACAATCAAAGAAGTGGCCAATGTGCAGATGTTACGAGGTAACGTAGGTAAGCCAGGTGCTGGGCTTTCGCCAGTACGTGGGCATAGCAATGTCCAAGGAGACCGAACGATGGGGATCGATGAAAAGCCAACTGATATGTTATTAGACAGCATTGAGCGTCGGTTCCAATTTGAAGTGCCTCGTGGTGTTGGGCACAACACTGTCCAAGCGATTAAAGCGATGGAAGAAGGGCAATCGAAAGTGTTTATCGGTTTAGGCGGTAACTTTGCCCAAGCGACGCCGGACACAGAACGCACACACGAGGCGATGCGCAATTGCCAACTCACCGTGCACATTTCAACGAAGCTAAACCGATCGCATTTAGTCACCGGCAAAGATGCGCTGATTTTGCCATGCTTGGGGCGCACTGAGGTAGACGTTCAAACAAATGGTCCTCAGGGTGTCACAGTAGAAGATACCTTCAGTATGGTGCATATTTCTTATGGTCAACTAGAACCTCGCTCTGAACATTTACGTTCAGAGCCAGCCATTATCGCGGGTATGGCAAACGCGACACTTGGCGCTCATCCTATCGACTGGAATTGGGCCATTGAGGATTACGATCGCATACGTGACTTGATAGCCGATACCATTCCTGGTTTCACTGACTTTAACCAAAAGTTAAAAAATCCGGGTGGTTTCCATCTCATTAACCCTGCTGCGGAAAGAAGATGGAATACCTCAAGCGGTAAGGCACAGTTTAGTTCAAGCGAACTGCCTAAGCAGCTCATCAGTGAGGCTCTATTAGCAAAAGGTGACAAACCAGATTTAATCCTGCAAACCATGCGTTCACATGACCAGTACAATACCACGTTATATGGTCTAAATGACCGTTATCGAGGCGTATTTGGTATGCGTGAAGTGCTGTTTATTAATGAGGCAGACATCCGAAAACTCGGCTTCGAGCCGGGCGATAAAGTGGATATGGTTTCTTTGTGGGAAGACGGTGTAGAGCGCAGAGTGAGCGGTTTTACTCTGGTGGCGTATGACGTTCCTTCAGGGCAAGCTGCCGCTTATTATCCAGAAACCAATCCACTGGTACCTTTGGACAGTTATGGAGACCGGACCTTTACGCCAACTTCTAAGTTCATCGCGATTAAGTTGGAAAAGTCGACATCGGACAAGATAGCGTTAGTTGAATCGAACGCATAATCATTAAAAAACGGCTGTTATCAGCCGTTTTTGGTTTCTACGTTTTTGGTTTCTAAGAGCTAGTCCGCTAGTAAATTCACGCTTTGGCAAACTTGTAAGTACGATAACCACCAATGAGGTTACGTGCTTTAAAGCCATTGTTTACAAGCTGACGATAGGCAACGTTACCGCGTAACCCAACTTGGCAATAGATAATGATCTCTTTGTCTTTTGGCAGCTCGTCCATACGATGACGCAATTGATCGACAGAGATATTGATCGCATCCTTTATAAAGCCAACATTTTCAAGCTCACCTGGGTTACGTACATCGAGTAGCACTTGGTCTTCGGTTAAGGAATCCATTTCATCATAGTGAATTGCTGTAGCATCACCTTTGATGATGTTGTTGGCCACAAATGCCGCTTGGTTGATGACGTCTTTTGCACTGCCGTAAGGAGGCGCGTAAGTCAATTCCAGATGTTGTAGTTGTTCGACCGTCATGCCAGCACGTTGTGCGACAGCCATTACGTCGATTCGCTTATCAATGCCGTCTTTACCAACCGCTTGTGCACCTAAGATTTTGCCAGTCTTTGGATCGAACAACATCTTGAATGACACGACTTCAGCGCCAGGATAGTAGCTTGCATGGCTTGCGGTGTGGACGTAGACTTTTTCGTAATCCATGCCCGCACGTTTTAGCTGTTTCTCATTTTTACCTGTTGAAGCCACCGCAAGGTCGAATATCTTACAAATCGCCGTACCTTGTGTACCTTGGTAAGTTTCTCTGCGACCAAGCATGTTATCGGCAGCCATACGACCTTGACGATTGGCAGGACCCGCTAGAGGAACTAATGTTGGCTCGCCAGTCACAAAATCTTTTTCTTCAACGGCATCACCCACAGCGTAAATGGAAGGATCGCTGGTTTGCATGTATTCATTGGTATAAATACCACCAAGAGAACCAATTTCTAATCCCGCTTCTTTTGCTAATTTGGTTTCTGGGCGAACACCAATAGCCATAATCAGGATATCGGTGGTTAGTTTTTCACCATTGTTAAGCGTAAGCGCCAATTCACCTTCTAAGTGTTGATGTTTTTCACTCTCACCTGCGTCTACGCTGGCCACATGTTCATTTGGAACAAATTGGACAGACTCAAGAGCAACGCCCAATTTCAGGTCAATGCCTTTATCACGGATTTCGGCGTGAGCAAAACCGGCCATTTCGCGGTCAACAGGCGTCATGACTTGGTCAGCCATTTCAATGAGCGAAGTCTTGATGCCTAGCTGATGGAAAGCTTCCATCATTTCTAAGCCAATAAAACCACCGCCGACAACGGTGGCGTGCTCTGGCTTGTTCATCTGGATCGTTTCAATAATTCGATCCATGTCAGGGATATTACGCAGTGAGTGAGTCAACGGATTATCTAGTCCAGGGATCGGTGGAACGATCGGGCCTGCACCTGGGCTAAGTAACAGGAAGTCGTATGTTTCTTCGTATTCAGAGCCATCAATAAGATTCTTTACTGTCACTGTTTTGTCTTGACGGTTTATCGATACCACTTCGTTCATCACGCGTACGTCTACGTTGAAACGCGCTAAAAAACTTTCTGGTGTTTGTAATAACAACTTACTGCGCTCGGTGATGTCGCCACCAATATGATATGGCAAGCCGCAGTTGGCAAATGAGACGAAAGGGCCGCGCTCAAACATGATGATTTCCGCATCTTCACTAAGACGACGAGCACGTGCAGCTGCAGATGCACCACCTGCTACACCACCGACGATTAGGATTTTAGTCATTATTCACTCCAAGATTTGTTTTGCAGGCAATAGTAGAGTACCGCCTGCATGTCATTTTTAAAGATTGTGCAAGTCGACGTTTTGTCATCGACTAGCTAAAACCAAGTTTTTTTAATATATAAGCGGCGGGACAGATTCCTGTATAGGCACTCTGAATAAGATTAGCGCCTATGAAGACAGTAAACCAAATGAAATTGCTGTGGACGAAGACAGTGAGTAAAACAGAAATCAATATCATAGTGCCAGCAAACACTCTAACTGCGTTTTCTAATGTCATCGTTCTTCTCCTTTTGAATTCAGAACAACTCTATCGATGAGATTACTATAATTAACTAATTTAGGTTTGTCTAATATTAAATTGTCTAAAGTTAATGAAACTAAATTAGTGTTGACTAATAAATGTGTTTTAGTAATATCTAATGTAGTTGTTTTTTTCACAGAGGTGACCGATGAGCTATTCAGCAAAAGATGTAGCAGAAATGAAAGGGAATGCGAATGAAGCTGCGGACCTGCTTAAAATTATGGCGCATCCTGAACGGTTAATGGTCTTGTGCCAACTCACGCAAGGTGAGGTAGGCGTTGGAGAATTACAGAAGCACTCTTTTTTAAGTCAATCTGCGTTCTCTCAACATTTAACTGTGTTGAGAAAGCATCACTTGATCCGTGCTCGGAAGGCATCGCAACAGGTTTTCTACTCTTTATCAGAACCAAGAGTTGAGTCATTGATAAAAGCGCTTCATGGCGTGTTTTGTCAATAAAAAAACGTGTTTAAGTTAGTAAGAATTAAGTTAATAAGAACGAGGTAAAGAATGGTAGACGTTGTTCCTTGGGGATCGTTGTTCGGGGGAGTCTTATTAGGAATCTCCGCCACGGTGTTGTTATTTGTTAACGGAAAAATTGCCGGAATTAGTGGAATTTTGAATGGCATGATGTCTCCTAGAAAAGGAGACTACTCATGGCGACTTTTGTTTGTTGTTGGAATGCTCTTTGGTGGTTTAATCAGCGTTTTAATGCTCGGTGTTGTAGTACCTAGCACTGCGAACCTTTCGATGGGGTTAGTGTTAGCTGCCGGTTTACTGGTGGGGATGGGGACACGGTTAGGTAACGGATGTACCAGCGGACACGGTATTTGTGGTATTGGACGCTTGTCGAAACGTTCAATCGTTGCAACCTGTGTATTTATGATGGTTGCAGGTTTCACCGTGTTTGTCCGACTTCACTTGGTATAAGAACTATCATAAGAGAGAGAACATGAACAAAACAGTTTTTCGTATGTCCGCGTTACTGAGCGGTGTGCTATTCGGTATGGGTATGGCGGTTTCAGGCATGATTGATCCCGCCAAAGTCATTGGCTTTTTAGATATTACTGGTCAATGGGATCCAAGCTTGGCTTTTGTGATGGGCGGCGCACTTGCGGTGTTTATGCCAAGCTATTTTTTTGTTATCAAGCCAAGAAAACAATCGGTTAGCGGTGAGGAGTATTGTATTCCGTCTAAGTCGAATATTGACGTTCGGTTGTTGTCTGGCGCTGCGATTTTTGGATTAGGATGGGGACTCGCAGGTATTTGCCCGGGACCGGCGTTAGCAAGTTTGGCGTTGGGTAATGTTTCTATCGTACTGTTTTTTCTTTCTATGTTAGCGGGTTCTTTGCTCATGAAAATTGTTTTGAGCAATCAAGATGCAAGTAAGATGAGAACGGCTAAAGTTTAGACTCATGTGAGTAAGATTAGGAGGGGAAGGATGCCCGACATACAAAAACGCAGCATTGTTCAGTCTGTAATGAACAGTTTTTTCCCTCCTATCATGATCATTCTCGCTATTCTAGTCGGGGCAGCCGCATTGTGGCTAACACCCAAAGAGGAAGACCCGCAAATCGTTGTACCGATGGCGGACGTTTTAATCACTGCGCCTGGGCTTAGTGCGTCACAAGTCGAAAATCAAATTACAGAGCCGCTCGAAAAACTCGTTAGCCAAATTGATGGTGTTGAGTACGTGTACTCTTCTTCGCTGGAGGGCGCAGCGCAGGTTATCGTCCGATTTTTTGTGGGTGAAAACCGTGAAGATGCGTTAGTCAAACTCTACAATAAACTGTATTCCAACCAAGACAAAGTCCCACCTTCCGTCACCAGTTGGCTTGTTAAGCCGGTTGAGATTGACGACGTTCCTATCGTTGTCGCTGCCATCTATACAAACAACCCCGATTTGCTTGATCGCCACCAGCTTCGCCGCATTGCGGATCAAGCTACGTTAGGCATCAAGTCGCTTGACGCGACAAACAAAGTTGGCGTTATTGGTGGTGAGCCAAGAAAAATTCAAATTGAACTCGACGCGGTCGCGATGGCCAATTTTAAAGTGACCATCGATGACTTGGAGCAGGCAATCCAGCTCAGTCATAACAAAACTCAAGGGGGAAATGTACGAGTTTCGGGGCAAAACTATACGTTAGAGTCTGGTCAGTTACTAAAAACAGCACAAGAGGTCGGGGATCTTGTCATTGCGGTGTTGAATGGTAAACCTGTTTACTTAAAAGATGTCGCTCATATCTATGACGGCGCATCGGAAGCAACGTCGGACACTTGGTATCGAGACAAAACGAGTGGACAAGCGTTTCCAGCGGTTTTTATCTCTGTTGCCAAACAGAAAGGATCAAACGCTGTCAACGTCGCACAAGCCGTAAGAGCGAAACTCGCACAACTTCAGTCAGCGCAGTTTCCACCTCAAGTTCAGGTAGCCATTATTCGTGACTATGGCGAAACCGCGAATGCCAAAGTGACGAGTTTAGTTTCTAGCCTTGGGGTCTCTATTTTAACCGTTGTCGTATTTGTTGGGTTGTTCTTGAACTGGAGAAGTGCATTAGTCGTCGGAATTGCTATTCCAATCAGCTATGGTGCCGCGCTGGGGATGGACTTACTGTTCGGTTATTCGATTAATCGCGTGACGCTATTTGCCCTTATTTTAGCATTGGGTCTGATCGTTGATGATCCTATTGCGAGTATCGATAACATTGAACGATATTTAAAGCGAAAAGAATTAGGCAGAACTAAGGCTATTGTATTGGCAATGGCGGAGATACGCAGTGCGTTACTGATGTCGACTGTCGCGATCGTGATTGTCTTTACACCGATGTTTTTCATTACCGGTATGATGGGTCCATATATGGCACCATTAGCATTTAACGTTCCGATCAGTGTGGTTTTTAGTACAGTCGTTGCTTTTATGATCACACCGTGGCTAGCAAAAAAAATTCTGAAAAGTGCTGCAGACAATGATCATTATGATCTTCAATCTTCGACCATGTATCGACTATACCGCAGAATCCTGACCCCTCTATTGGAAAACCGTCGAAAATCGAAGCTATTCTTAGGCTTGGTCGCGTTGTTGTTTGTGCTAGCTGCGTTGTTACCTGTTATGCGATTGGTGCCACTTAAACTCCTACCGTACGACAACAAGAACGAGTTCCAACTCGTATTGAATATGCCAGAATCATCAAGTTTTGTGGAGACGTCTAATGCACTATCCAACTTTGCTGATTATCTAATGACTGTCCCTGAAGTTACGAGTGTTTCCGGTTTTGCTGGTACGGCATCACCAATGGATTTTAATGGCATGGTGCGCCACTATTTTATGAGAAATGAACCTTATCAAGGGGAACTACGCATAGTCCTTGCTGAGAAACATCAACGTTCGATGCAATCCCACGAAATCGTGACTCGATTACGGGGTGATTTGGAAAAAATAGCGCAGCACTATCATGCGGATATTCAGCTTGTAGAGGTGCCGCCGGGCCCTCCTGTTATTGCTACTATAACCGCGGAAGTCTACGGTGATGAAACCACCTCCTATGATGAGTTAATGTATCACGCTGAAACTGTTGCAAATCGATTACGACAAGAGCAGTTGGTTTCGGAAGTCGACACCAGTATTCAAGGTCCACTGGAAACATGGCAGTTTGTCGTTGATCAAGAAAAAGCGGCTCTGTCTGGTGTCTCCGTTGCAGACATCAACAATACGCTAATCACTGCTGGGAGTGCGAAAGTACTAGGCCATCTTGCGGATCCAAGAGAAGTGGAGCCGCTACCAATTGAAGTTCAACTTCGACGAGAAAACCGGGATGATCTCAACCAACTCAAACAGCTCTATGTACGTGGACGAGTAGGCATTGCAAAAGTCGAGGTTGGTGGCGCCGTTGTGGATGCTCCGCAGCCGATGGTTCAACTTTCTGAGGTTGGACATTTTGTAAACCGACCAGCAGATAAACCAATATTCCACAAAAACCTTCAACCGGTCGTTTATGTTTATGCTGAAGTCGTTGGTCGAGTACCTGGGGAGATTGTGGCCGACATCCTCGCAGATCAAAATAGGACGACAACGAGCGAGGATGAAGATACACAACTTCACTGGCAAGAGCGTTCATACTTGAACAATGGTGCGGGTGTCTCCTGGAGTGTGCCGGAGAATGTCAACGTCGTCTGGAGCGGTGAGGGCGAGTGGAAGATCACGGTCGATGTATTTCGTGACCTTGGTATTGCTTATGGTGCTGCTTTGCTTGGGGTATTTGTTGTTATGTTGCTTCAAACGGGTTTACCTGCGGTATCCGGCATTATTATGTTAGCCATTCCACTTACCGTGATCGGGATTATGCCAGGGTTCTGGCTATTGAACGTATTGAGCATTGATATTGGGAGCTATCCGAATCCTGCTTTGTTCACGGCAACAGCGATGATTGGCATGATAGCGCTGGCCGGAATCGTCGTGCGTAACTCTCTGGTTCTTATTGAGTTTGTTCAACAATCTTTGCAAGCGGGTAGCAGTTTACATGACGCGCTGATTGAATCGGGTGTGGTGCGTATGAGGCCAATTTTACTAACAGCAGGAACAACGTTACTGGGTAACGTCATTATCACGCTCGACCCGATTTTTAACGGTTTAGCGTGGGCTATCATCTTTGGCATTACCGCATCAACGGTGTTTACTCTGCTTGTCGTTCCAGTGGTTTACAACTTGGCTTATCAAAATACTCAAGGACATGGATTGCCTCAAGTGGAGGAAGAACAATGAAATTAGATAGTAAATGGTTAGGCGTCATTTTATTTGTCGTACTTGTACTTCTTTTCCTTTACATGGCTGGCTTTTTTACGGAAAAACTGCCGACTGAGCGCTCGGCTAACATCAATTCACTGGATGATAGCGTCGTAAAAACTCATGAATTGATACTGACAAGTGAGCCGGTTGTACGCGAATTTCCTGGAGTGGTGGTTGCTGAACAGCATGCAAACATTGCGGCTCGGCTCACGGCATCGGTCATGGAAGTGTTGGTCAACGTTGGTGACAAGGTAAAGAAAGGCGATGTATTGGCGCGATTAGAAAGTGATGACCTTGATGCACGTGTTCGTCAGAGTGAAGAAGCGCTGTCGTCTGCTCAAGCTCAACTCAATGCAGCGAGAAAAGAGTTCACCCGCGTTCGAACGTTGTTAAATCGAAAACTGATTCCTCAGTCTCAATTTGACCAAGCAGAAAGCTCACTCAAAACGGCCCAAGCAAACTTTAACCGGGCACAGGCGGCCGTTTCTGAGGCTGAGACAACGTTTGGCTATAGTATCATCACTGCGCCTTTTGACGGGCTGGTTACTCAAAAGCCGATAAATAAAGGCGATACCGCAACACCAAGCGCGTTGCTCTTTTCCATGTATAACCCCGAGTCACTTGAAATAGAAGTTAACTTTGCTGAGTCTGTGATGCCTTATGTCAGTTACGATAAAACCGTCCAAGTGACTTTGCCGTCGTATGACTTAAGTGTTGTAGCCAAAATCAAGGAAGTTACGCCTTCAGCTGACGCAAACTCTCGCAGTTACAAGGTCAAGTTGCAGTTTGATTCACCGGGTAAAGTGTATCCGGGCTCATTCGCGAAAGTGGCATTGGCACTGACTGAAGATGTGGTATTAAGAATTCCAGCAAACGCGGTGTACAAAGTCGGGCAGTTGGATTACGTCAAGGTTGTTCAAGAAAGCGGAAACGTGGAAACGCGGTTAATTCAGCTCGGGGATGATGGAAGAGTCAGAACCGGCTTAAAGCAGGGCGACGTGGTTCTGTTAGATCCAAGAGATGTATTATCGCTTTGAACGTGCAGCCTTAGTCATTAATACTAAGGCTGCATTTAGCAAAGCGTTAGTTAATAACAAAGCGTTAGTTAATGAATGCTAATTTCAGCATTGATCGGGCAGTGATCACTCAGCTTGTAATTTAATACATCTCGCGATGTGAAGACGGTTTGTTTAACCAAAGCTGCGTCTAAGTTTGAGCTAACCACAATGTGATCAATCAAAGAGCGGAACTGATGGGTCTTGTTGGCATTTCGATTAGAGCGAACTTTACACTCTGCTTGTGTTTTGTGTGTGGCAAGTCGAGCTCGATTGCCGTTTGTCATTACTTCCCACAGCCAATCACCTTGATAGGCCAAGTTATGATTAAAATCTCCTAACACCACATAGTGTTGTTGATTGGCTTCACGCGCATTCATCCATTTGGCTAACGCTTGTCCCTGCTTTGTAAGCGTCTTGCATTCTCGGCTGTTTTTGTATGCGCCGCTGCACCCGGCTTTAAGGTGAACTGAGAGAAGGTGGGTTTCATTTTTGGTATTGGGATTCATAACAATGTAGCTAGCGAAACGCAGTTTGCTACTGTTGGGTGTGATCCTGAAGTCGGTGGGATCAGACACTTTAATCCCTTTGCGGACCGCAAAACCAGTATATTGGTTGGTATCTGAGAATTGCAAAGACTTGTTGTGTGACGCCGAGCGGTCAGACATATAAATCACATAGTCATTGCCGACGACCTTTTGAATTGCGTCTTTACTATCGACTTCTTGAAAAGCCAAGACATCAGCTTGGAAGTTATCCACATAGTCGTGGAGTTTTTTAAAATCGTCCCGATTTCGGGATATTTTTCCGCCATCGGATGAAAGCCACTCGATGTTCCAGCTGGTAAGTTTGACTGAATCTTGAGCAAATGACGCTGAACAAAACAGTAACAATGGTATAGCAAAAAAAGATCGCATTTTGGTTGCTCTCACTCCGTTATTTTATCGTATTCCCTTCCAACCTTTATTCTACAAGACTTGAGAAAAAAGCAAGTCTATTTAAATGAAAATTTCGAGTTTTCATTGTTTTCTTAATAAGTTTGATCATCCCTTGAATATCGATTTCTTATTGTTCTACAGCCGATCTTTATTGATCGAGGTCAATGTTTTCAATTGGTGCTTTTCGTTAAATACGCCACAATATATTGTGTCATCAGAATAAAAAACAACCCCATATAGTGTGTTTGTGGATAACTCTGTGAGTATGTTGGGGTAAGGAGAAAAAGTGAAACCAATCGTAATCAAGCGTGACGGCTCGAGAGCTCCGTTTAATCGGGATCGCATTCAGGCGGCAGTCGAAGCTGCAGCAGAAAACAAAGACAAAGATGTCGCTATCTACGCACTTAACGTTGCACTCGCGGTCGAATTACAGCTTAAAGATCACGATGAAGTTCACATCCATGAGATTCAGGATCGTGTCGAGAATGAATTGATGCAAGGACCATACAAATCCCTTGCGCGTTCCTACATTGAGTATCGTCATGATCGAGATATTGCACGTGAAAAGCAAAGTGCACTGACTCGCGAAATTGAAGGCTTGATTGAAGAAAGCAATCTTGACCTTATCAACGAAAATGCGAATAAAGATGGCAAAGTAATTCCAACGCAACGCGACTTGTTGGCGGGTATTGTTGCTAAGCACTACGCGAAGACACACATCTTACCGCGTGATGTTGTTCAGGCGCATGAAGTCGGGGACATTCACTACCACGATTTGGACTACGCACCCTTTTTCCCAATGTTTAACTGTATGCTGATCGACTTAAAAGGCATGCTTACTCATGGGTTTAAAATGGGCAATGCAGAGATCGATACGCCAAAATCCATCTCGACAGCCACCGCTGTCACTGCACAAATTATCGCACAGGTTGCCAGTCATATATACGGGGGCACAACCATCAACCGTATCGACGAGGTGCTGGCTCCTTATGTCATGACAAGCTATGAAAAGCACCTAGAGATTGCGAAGGAGTGGGATATTGCGGAGCCTGAAGCGTTCGCAAAAGCCCGTACAGAAAAAGAATGTTATGACGCTTTTCAGTCGCTAGAGTACGAAGTAAACACGCTACACACTGCGAATGGACAAACCCCGTTCGTTACTTTTGGTTTCGGCCTAGGCACGAGTTGGGCATCTCGCCTTATCCAGCAATCCATTTTGAAGAATCGTATCGCTGGCTTGGGTAAGAACCGCAAAACGGCAGTATTTCCAAAGCTGGTGTTTGGTATTAAAGATGGCCTCAACCACAAATCTGATGATCCAAATTATGACATAAAGCAGCTCGCGTTGGAGTGTGCTTCCAAGCGAATGTATCCAGACATTCTTAACTACGACAAAGTCGTGGAAGTTACAGGCTCATTTAAAACCCCGATGGGCTGTCGCAGCTTCTTAGGGACATATGAAGAAAACGGTGAACTGGTTCATGAAGGCCGTAACAACCTTGGCGTGGTGAGCTTAAACCTTCCTCGTATCGCGATTCGCGCGAAAGGCAGTGAAGCGAAGTTCTACGAATTGTTAGATGATCGACTACGTCTCGCTCGTAGAGCGTTGGAAACGCGTATTACTCGACTCGAAAACGTCAAGGCCCGTGTTGCGCCAATCTTATATATGGAAGGCGCATGTGGCGTTCGCCTTAAAGCTGATGACGCTATCGCTGAGATTTTCAAAAACGGACGTGCTTCGATCTCACTTGGGTACATTGGTGTGCATGAGACGGTGAACGCACTGTTTGGCAATGAAGTTCATGTTTATGATGATGCTGTACTGCGAGAAAAAGCGGTTAAGATCGTTAAGCATCTTAAACGAGCGATAGAGCAATGGGCAGAGGATACCGGTTACGGGTTTAGCTTGTATGCAACGCCAAGTGAAAACCTATGCAGTCGTTTCTGTCGCATCGATACGAAAGAGTTTGGCATCATCGAAGGCGTGACGGATAAAGGTTACTACACGAACAGCTTTCACCTTGATGTAGAGAAGACGGTTAACCCATACGATAAAATCGATTTTGAGATGCCATACCCTGAAATCTCAAGTGGCGGTTTTATCTGCTACGGTGAATTTCCGAATATGCAACGCAATATTGAAGCACTGGAGAACGTGTGGGACTACAGCTACACACGCGTGCCGTATTACGGAACAAATACGCCAATCGATGAGTGTTATGAATGTGGCTACACCGGTGAATTTGAATGTACGAGTAAAGGCTTCACTTGCCCAAGTTGCGGCAACCACGACTCAACGAAAGTATCGGTAACGCGACGTGTATGTGGTTACCTTGGCAGTCCTGATGCACGTCCGTTTAACTTCGGTAAGCAAGAAGAAGTTAAACGCCGAGTGAAGCACCTCTAAACATAGCATAAATCCATATATCGAAATCAACTCATGATGGGTTGATTTTCGTTTTTCTCAAAAGCCAAGCGATGTGACCATGAACTATCATCAATACTATCCAATCGATGTCGTTAACGGACCAGGGACACGCTGTACACTGTTTGTGTCGGGTTGTGTTCATCAATGTCGTGGCTGCTACAATCAATCCACGCAACGCTTAGATTCAGGCGTGTTCTTTACTCAAGAAGCAGAAGACAAGATCATTGCTGATTTAAACGATACTCGAATCAAACGTCGAGGGTTATCTTTGTCTGGCGGCGATCCACTTCATCCGGCTAACGTGCCTCAGATACTTAAATTGGTAAAACGTGTCAGAGAAGAGTGTCCGAACAAAGACATTTGGGTTTGGACGGGGTACACCTTGGCAGAGCTGAACGCACCTCAAAAGGAAATTATCGAGTATATTGACGTTCTGATTGACGGTAAGTTTGAGCAAGACAAAAAAGATCTGAATTTGGAATGGCGTGGTAGCTCCAACCAAGTTATCCATCGATTCAATACCTTTTAACCGAAACTTCTCCAAACTCAAACTTAAAAGTGATCGCGGTAGTTACGCTACACAAGTAGTGTGACTTTGCCCTTAAAGTAGACTAATGCCAGTGTATTGGTACACATTGAGTATATAATTAAGCGATTACATCAAAAATCATTTCGCCATTTTAGGTGGAAATGTTACCTTGAGGCTCAACACTTGAATTTCAAAGGGTTATGACTTTCATGTTTTCTAATCTACCAACTCCTGTATTAGATCCTATTTTATCTTTATCCGTTGCTTACCGTAACGATGAACGTCCAAACAAGGTAGACCTTGGTATTGGCGTATACAAAAACAGCGCAGGCGAAACGCCCATCATGAAAGCCGTTCAAATGGCCCAAGATGTTGTTGTAAATACACAAAAAACAAAAGCTTATGTTGGCCTGGCGGGGTGTGAAGAGTTTAACCAAAGCATGGTTGACCTTTTACTTTCAGGTACGTCTGCTATCGGCCGTGTGGCTGCTATTCAAACGCCAGGTGCGAGTGGCGCGCTGCGTATGTTGGGTGACTTAATGAAAGTCGCTCAACCAGATACGACGGTTTGGATATCAAACCCAAGCTATGTCAATCATAAACCAGTAATGGAAGCGGCTGGACTCACGGTCAAGTATTATCATTATTTCTCTCCAGAAACGAAGCAAGTGGATACAGCCAAAATGCTTGACGACTTGTCAAAAGCTGGACCTTCAGATGTGGTGTTACTTCATGGTTGTTGCCATAACCCGACGGGTGCCGATATTGATTATTCTGCTTGGCAAGCGATAACAGAACTTGCACAGAAGAATGGGTTTACGCCGTTTGTTGATATTGCTTACCAAGGATTCGGTGATGGCCTTGAAGAAGACGCGAAAGGTCTGCGTTTTATGGCGAATAATGTCGATGAGATGCTTATTACGACGTCATGCTCAAAGAACTTTGGTTTGTACCGTGAGCGCACAGGTGCAGCGATTGTTGTGGGCAAAAACGCACAAGATGTTGCCAATGCAAAAGGCAAACTACTGACACTGGCTCGGGCGACGTATACGATGCCGCCAGATCACGGTGCTGCATTGGTCAAAACGATCCTACAGGACACAGCGTTGACTTCTATCTGGAAGCAAGAGCTCAGTGAAATGCAACAACGTTTATTAAACCTACGTCAAAGCTTATGTAACGAATTGAGAAATAACCATAATACTGATCAATTCAATTTCATTGAAAGCCACAAAGGTATGTTTACTGTGCTAGGATTTAGTGAAAACCAAATGACGCAACTTCGTGAAGATTATGGTATTTACGGTGTCGGTGATGGACGAATTAACATCGCAGGACTGACCGAGAACCATATCCCGTATGTCGCGGATGCAATTAAAAAAGTGTCTAAACTTTAACTCGGAGTGTAGATGAGCAACTGGAAACTGATTCTACCGCTTGTACTGAGCGGTACTTTGATGGCTTGTACCTCAACACAAACCGCAACGGTTGAACCTACGACTCCAGAAGTCAAGGAACCAGTGCCGGAGAAGCCTGAAGTGGCAGTAGACGTCACGCCAAAGGTTGAGCCAGTCGTTAAACCTGAGACGAAACCGGAACCAAAGCCAAAGAAAAAATCAGAGGAAAAGCCGAAACCGAAACCTGAAAAGCCAGCGAAGGTTCAGAAAACACCTGACGGAATGTTGGTATTAGGCTCTGAAGAATGGGTATATATTCCTGACATTGATCAAACGTTTAAAGCTCGGGTAGACACTGGTGCCACAACGTCATCTATTAGTGCAACGGACATTGTTCCGTTTGAACGTGATGGTAAAGATTGGGTACAGTTTAAAATCGACTTTGATGGTAAAACGAGTAAAGAGTTCAAAGTACCCGTAGCGCGTTGGGCTAAGGTAAAACAATCGTCTTCAGACGACGTGGATAAACGGCCAGTGGTTTTAGCGTATATCCAAGTGGGGGATTACAAAGAAAAAACAGAATTCACACTGGCTGAACGTGGGCATATGACATTTCCTGTTTTGTTAGGACGCAGTTTTTTCCGAGACATTGCCGTCGTGGATGTATCCAAAAAATACATTCAAAATAAGCCAAGCAAGAAGTAATCAAAGCTAGCTACAGACATTTTCATTTAATGGCTTCCCAATAGGAAGCCATTTTTATCTCTCTAATCATTCAGTATTGCCAAACGCCACAAGGTGTTCGTCTCAGCGGGGGAATTGAAGCTCCTGGCAATAGCTATTCTCCTTGGCATAGGTATGACGATAACGTTATGATTGGTCATCTTATTTTTTGTCATACGTAACATCATGAAATCAGCAATCCCATCTTTAATGGTTCAAGGCACCACATCGGATGCCGGCAAGAGTGTACTTGTGGCTGGCCTTTGCCGCGTCTTACAAAGACAAGGGATTCATGTTGCGCCATTTAAGCCGCAAAATATGGCGTTGAATAGCGCGGTCACAAAAGATGGTGGTGAGATAGGCCGTGCGCAAGCGGTACAGGCTCAAGCCTGCGGTATAGAGCCAACTGTGCACATGAATCCAGTGCTGATTAAGCCAAATAGTGATACCGGTGCTCAGATCATCTTACAAGGCAAAGCAATTAGCGATATGGACGCGGCAGGATTTCATGACTATAAAAAGGTCGCGATGGACACGGTCTTAGACTCTTTTTCTCGTTTAAGCCAAGAATATCAATCCATCATGATTGAAGGTGCAGGCAGTCCCGCAGAGATTAATTTGCGTGAGGGCGATATTGCGAACATGGGATTTGCCGAGGCGGCTGATGTTCCGGTCATCATCGTTGCTGATATCGACCGTGGTGGCGTGTTTGCTCACTTGTTCGGAACTTTAGCCTTGCTCTCTGAGTCAGAGCAAGCGCGTGTACAAGGCTTTGTTATTAATCGATTTCGTGGTGATATCCGCTTGCTACAGCCTGGTTTAGACTGGTTGGAAGAAAAAACGGGTAAACCGGTCTTGGGTGTGTTGCCATATCTCCATGGATTTAATTTAGAAGCAGAAGATGCTATCACCACGCAGCAAGAATTGAATAACGACGTTAAGCTAAACATTGTCGTCCCTGTCTTAACTCGTATTAGTAATCATACCGACTTTGATGCGCTGCGACTGAACCCAGATATCAACCTCCGATATGTTGGTCAAGGTGAGAAAATCGATAAAGCAGATTTGGTAATTTTACCTGGTACCAAATCTGTCAGAGACGATCTTGCCTATTTGCGCAGCCAAGGGTGGGACAAGGATATTCTGCGGCATTTACGCCTCGGAGGAAAAGTCATTGGTATTTGCGGCGGTTATCAGATGTTGGGCAAAACCATTCATGACCCCGACGGCGTTGAAGGTAAGCCAGGAGAAAGTACCGGATTGGGCTTGCTTGATATACATACGGTATTAACCAATAGTAAGCAACTCACCATCGAAGAAGCCGTCCTTAATCTCAATGATCAAAACGCCAAAGTGAAAGGTTATGAGATTCACGTAGGTCGAACCGATGTCTATGAAAAGCAGCCGATTACGCTTAGTTCAGGTGAACATGATGGTGCCTTGAGCGAATGTGGCCAGATTCTTGGTACCTATTTGCATGGTTTTCTCGATGAAACTGAAGGGTTGAATCTAATTACCGAATGGGTAAACGGCACCCAAGTAAAACAGCAAGACTATGCGGCCCAAAAAGAACAGGGGATTAATCGTATTGCAGATGCAATCGAGCAACATCTAAACCTTGATTTTCTGTTTCGCGAAAATAACAAATAACAAATAACAAATAACAAATAACAAATGCATTGCGACGGAGCAAACTATGAAAGTATGGAAAACACATGCTTGCCTTATGGCAATTTTAACGCTTGTATTTTCAGCGACTGCGGCAGCCGATATTAAAGTATATGCGGCATCTTCAATGACCAATGCTATCGATGACATAGCACAAGCATTTGAAGATAAGTACGGTATTGCTGTGACGCCGGTCTATGGTGGCTCCTCGTCGATTGCGCGACAAATCATAAATGGCGCACCTGCCGATGTATTTATATCAGCGAATACGAAATGGATGAAATATCTCGTCGACTCTAAACAAGTTGATGGTGACAGTGTCACTAATTTGGTGCGAAATAGCCTCGTTATCATTGCGCCAAAGGATTCCAAAATTCAGCGTTTAGACATATCAGATCTCAACGCGTGGAACTCAATTTTAGATGATAGCCGTTTGTCTTTGGGGAACCCTGCATCCGTTCCCGCAGGGATGTATGCCAAAGAGTCATTAACGACACTTGGTCTCTGGGATAAGCTGAAAAGAAAGGTGGCTCCAGCTAAGAACGTTCGACTTGCTTTGGCATTTGTTGAACGCGGAGAGTCGCCACTCGGTGTCGTCTATAAGACAGATGCACTACTCAGCGCTAAAGTTAGAATTGTCGGCGAATTTTCCAACGAAATGCACACTGATATTGTCTATCCAGTTGCACTCGTAAAAGATTCTCCCAACTCGCGACAATTTCTAGAATATTTACAGTCGAGTGAAGCCAACAAAGTATTTGTACAGTATGGTTTTCAATAATAAGGGAAG
The DNA here is from genome assembly GCF_000830505.1 of Vibrio mytili. Classification (GTDB taxonomy): domain Bacteria; phylum Pseudomonadota; class Gammaproteobacteria; order Enterobacterales; family Vibrionaceae; genus Vibrio; species Vibrio mytili. Next base: position 66,688 of record NZ_JXOK01000009.1, read on the forward strand.
TATGTGACAGAACTTGAGTATCAAGCGCTAATATTAAGTCTTAAAGTAGGTGCTTATGCGGTGCTTTGGCTTATTCCGTTAGGTGTGAGCCTCGCTTGGCTACTATCGCGAAAAGAGTTCTTTGGTAAATCGATACTAGACAGTCTGATTCACCTACCTTTGGTTTTACCGCCCGTTGTGATTGGCTATTTACTCCTTATAAGTCTTGGGCGTCAGGGCTTTTTAGGTCGCTGGCTATATGAACACCTTGGTTTAGTCTTCAGTTTCAACTGGAAAGGCGCAGTTGTGGCTTGCGTTGTGGTCGCGCTTCCACTCATGGTTCGCTCAATTCGTTTAAGTTTAGATAATGTCGATCCTAAATTAGAACATGCAGCATCGACACTGGGTGCGTCACCACTTAAAGTCTTTTTAACCATAACATTGCCGCTCACTATCCCAGGTATTATTACGGGGACTATGTTGTCATTTGCCCGCAGTTTAGGGGAGTTTGGTGCAACAATCAGCTTTGTATCAAACATACCCGGTGAGACGCAAACGATCCCTTTAGCCATGTTTAACTTCATTGAAACGCCCGGTGCAGAAATGGAGGCAGCGCGTCTTTGTATTATTTCTATCGTACTTGCGCTATCGACATTAATGGTATCCGAGTGGCTAAATCGTAAATCCTCACATCGTCTGGGGACCAAGGCATGAGCATAAATATACAAATAAAACAGACACTTGGAGATACGGATTTTGATATTAACCTTGAGTTACCGCGTCACGGAATAAGTGCGCTGTTTGGCCGTTCTGGTGCAGGAAAAACCACCTTAATTAATGTAATCAGTGGATTGCTAACTCCTAAACAAGGCAAAGTGACCATTGGTCATCATGTTTTGTTTGACAGTAAAAAAGGAATTAATTTACCGGCTTACCAACGAAAAATTGGTTATGTGTTTCAAGATGCGCGCTTGTTTCCGCATTACTCTGTACGTGGAAACTTGCTTTATGGTGTAACTAAAAACGACAATGCGTACTTTGATAAGGTGATAGAACTACTGTCAATTCAATCTTTGTTAAACCGTTACCCTAATTCATTATCTGGCGGAGAGAAACAGCGAGTAGCGATAGCAAGGGCCTTACTATCCAAGCCTCAGCTCTTGCTGATGGATGAGCCGCTGGCGTCACTTGATATGCCACGTAAGCGTGAAGTAATGCCGTTTCTTGAGGAGCTTTCAAGCAAGGTTAATATTCCTATTGTGTACGTAACACACAGTTTGCAAGAGATTTTACGACTTGCCCAGCACCTAACTATTATTGATCGAGGGAGAGTTATCACGTCTGGTAAACTTGAAGAAGTCTGGGCATCGCATGCGATGAGACCATGGCAATCTTTTTCAGATCATAGCAGTTTATTTGAGGGTAGAATCACTCATCATCACCCTAAGTACGCCTTAACGAATGTTAGGCTTGCGCCCAAATCCCATTTATGGTGCAGAAGATAGTTGGGGAGCCCGATACACCCGTTCGCTTGCAGGTTCGTGCTAATGATGTTTCGATAGTTTTAGAGCAGCCTGTATTGTCGTCAATTCGTAACGTTCTGCCAGCCACTATTGCATCGATCGAAGAATTTAAAGCTGGCGAAGATAAACACAGCATTACATTGTCATTAAAACTCGATGAGCAGTGCTATTTGTGGGCGACGATAACCCCCTGGGCGTTGGATGATCTCGACTTAAAAGTAGGGGATCGAGTATTCGCACAAATCAAAGGCGTCAGTGTAACGCAGCGCGATATCGTGTCTGCACCGCATTAAAAATTAAACAAAAAGGCCACATTCGTGGCCTTTTTACGCGTTTACGTCTCTAAAACGTTAAAAGAATACTGTTATTTTAAAAACACTTCTTTGAATTCACGTTTTAACAGTGGGTCACGACGTGCTTTTTTCATTTGCTTGACCATATCTTTAACACAGTTGTGAAGGACATTATCAAGCAACTGAGCACGATATTCTTCTTTGTCTTCATCTGTCATGCTGGCTGGAAGGTCTAACGTAGGAAACTCTTCCATAACATTAATTCCCGCAAATGCTTGACCGACAGAGACTAGAGCATGAAATTGCTCGAAGTTATCCAGAATGTTTTGTGCGCTTGCTGGCATTTCATCCCAAGATTCGCGGACCGCTTCTTCAGACACTTCGTGGATCGAGATGACCATTTCAAACATTTGCTCTGGAACTTCATCAAATTCGATGACTTTACGCAATTCTGGAGAAATAGTATCAAGATCGATTTTTTTACTTTCGTTGGTCATTGCTTCTGACATAGAGTATCTCTTCTTAGATCGGGCCGTTCTTTGCCTTGTACTTCCGACGCATCATAGTAACCCGAGTTTGGATTAAATGCATACAACGCGACAGTGACATTGTGTTGCTGGTAACAAAAGCCGGGCATAGTAATACCAAACTTAGCAAATATCTATACTACGACTTTATTTTTCGTAACATTAGACCAATGAAACCACGCGTATTTCTAAGTCTTGTGCTACTTCCTGATAGCCGTATCCTCGTTACCTTCATTGTCCCATCGGGTATTGACGACGTTCAGGAAAAGCACGCTTCGTATTTTGACTGTGATGTTATTCGGGCGTCTGGCTAGGCCTGATATATGATTAAAGAGTAGGGACACATCCTTACCTAGGTGACGGTGTCACTCATTAGTCGCCAAGTAAATGGATGGAAATGGATTATCGTGATGAACCAACGACGTGAATTGCAACTTTTCTCTTTTTACTTAGAGCATGTTTATGACTCCATATATCTATGTAAGGGAGGAGGAGGTAAGTTAATGAAAAATAAATGTATTAAATCAATTCTTGCCTTGGTTACGCTGTCACTACCGTCGTTTATCACTAACGCAGAGTCAGTCAGGCAGCAACTGAAAAAAGAGTTTGAACAAAGTTTTGCTAGCTCGATTGTTCTGTCGGATAGTGATGTATTGACTCTTGGTTTTAATCATTTTGACCCGAACGAAGCATTCAATATAGAGAATGAAGATATTGGCTCTAGAGACTCAATCGATCTTAGAAAACGAGTGACAGCTTATATTTTACCGTACAGCATCGACCTGACAGAACTGGAAGATGGTCAAGCGAGTTATTACTTCAATGGTCGATTTTACCTACTTGGTAATGAACAAGAAGTCTCTCTCGATCCAACAAAAACGCCGGATAAAAATAAAGAGCAAGTATATGGAGGTTATGTTGAAATCGAGCAAGAGCAGCAGATTACGGAACGAATTTCCTTGTCGGGAGCCATCGGTACCCACTTAATTTACTACAAGAATAACTATTCCTACCGAAGTGATGCGCTTGACGAGTATCGTGACTTATTTGAAGGTGTCTATTTTAATACGGACGCTTGGGCGCTTGTTGGTGAAGTTAACGCTACGTTTAAATATCAACAAGATAAGAACTGGGGGAGATGGTATGTCTGGTCTTCGCCACATTACTTTTATGGTACATCATGGGGGGACGCGAACTATGGAGAATTGGGTGAACCGGAAGGATGGTATTGGGTTAATGGCATTAAAGCCTTTTATGATTTTGCAAACTTTGAAAATACCATACAGACTCTTTACGCCAGTATAAACCGGGTTGATATAGGTGCTGATACTCGTGAGCCAATCAATGCAACCAATTATTATGAAGCAAGCTTAGGATGGCTGATGACGCCTCCATTCGACAGTGATTGGATCGATAACGTAGGCATCGGTCTGACTATAAATTACGGCAGTGCACTCAAAGGAGGGAGTATTTCTTTGTTTTTTAATCAACAGTGAGTCAGAACGGTTAATGATTGTACTTGATACAGTTTCGACCGGCTTTTTTCGCTTTATAGAGCGCTTCATCCGCTAAAGCAATGACTTCCTCAGGGTCTAAAATACTGTGACTATCCGCTACGCCGAAGCTTACTGTCACCGATACTGTTTTTCTTTTTGGGTTGTCTTGTTTACCACGTTGCAATTGCCCTTGTTTATGATCATCAGGTCGAGAAGCGTCATTTCGTAGGACCATTTGATAGTTTGCAATCGATTCTCGCAGTGCCTCTAACGAGTCATGACATTCATCAATATATTTTCCCTTGTAGATAATGGTGAACTCTTCGCCGCCAAAGCGATATACTTTTGCACCACCATGAACCTTATTCATGCGAGAGGCGACCATCTTAAGAACATCGTCGCCAGTATCATGACCATATTTGTCGTTGAATTTCTTGAAATGGTCGACATCCAACATGGCGATAGTGTATTTGGTTCCTAAGTGTTTGAGATCAATATCAAGGGCTCGACGACTAGGGAGCTGCGTTAAGCTGTCGGTAAATGCCAGTTGATGACTGGCAGTCATAGAATAGATGATCATAAGTAGACCGGCTAAAGTGAACATCGTGCTTGATATATATTGAACATCAAAAAAAATGAATGTTGCTGACGCAAGTATCATGGCCGAATACGTCATACCATGAATAATCTGATTGGTTTTAAGAACCAGAATGCCAAGAAAGCAAACAATGCCAATACAATATAAAACTAATATCAGAGGAAGCTTAGATATACTGGGCTCGATAAATAAGATACCGCTAGTCCACTCCCGAAACCCACCCTCAATATGAAATGTCAGCGTGATATACGACCAGATAAAAAACAACGACAACATTAAAATGTAGACGAGCAAAGATTTTGAATCGCCACCGTCTTTATTGAATAGAAATACTGCAAGAAAAGATACAGGCAATAATGTCGTTAAAATACTGAGTTCGATGAGTGTTGTACCAGATTGAAGCGGTACCTGAAGCCGGTGTTGAATGACAAAATAAGCTACGAGCATCGCCAAACACACCATTGACTCTCGCCCTTGCTTAAATGCATAGCACATAATAAGTGCTCCGCAGAACAATATGTAAGGTAAGTTGATCGCTATACCCCAATTTGACTCCGTCATTTGTATGATGCTTTTCATACTGGCGATCACTAATCCCAAAAGCATTATTGGAAAGAAAAACTTGAAACCAGATGACGTCATTAAAGATGGGGACATGTTTATCCGTAACCTGTAACTTGTTAATTATGTCTATGAATGTTATTCAGCTTGTTGCTCATATTGTTAGTGTAGAGTGCTACATTGCAGAGTACGAAATATTAGTGAGTCAACAATCGTTTAAGCGTTAACAGCACACAAGGCGTCAACGACAGTCAAGAATAAGTGTAACTTGTCATTAACCCAAGCTTTTTAGTCTGTATCCCAATAAAAACACATAGATTGATTAAATTAAGAGCAATCAAAGAGTTGTTAATAGCAACTAGTTGCTATAATTATATTCAAGTTAACTCAGAACGTTCGGTCTAGCGAAAGCTTCCGAGTTTCAGGTTTGGTATCGCTCTGAATCATGTCTGTCGGAGTCACGTTAGCCATACAACAGTATTATGGGGATAATCTGCAATGCACATCAGCTCTGAAGTACACAATTATATGGAAACCTTGGTCGGTCAAGTGTTGAACTTAGACAAGTACATCGTTCAGTTTGACCATGAACAACTGGCCGATATTGCTTGTTTAGCTTTGATCCAACTAAAGCCGGTATACATTCGTCATGACATCGACTTTTTATCATCGCTTCCCGAAGAAAAACTCTCTCAATTTAAGCAAAGTGCTGAAATAGCAGTAGAAAACGCCGCAGTTATGATACAAGATGACAGACGTCAAGACCGTAACCGTGATGTGCCTGTTATTCTTTCTCATACCCGTTATGATGGAGACAGCCAATTGGAATGGTTTGAGAAGCCAATCTTAAATATCACGAAACATAACTCAACTGCAGGCTAATGTCGGCAACATTACTGTCTTGGGATGGCGATTTGAACTTAGGCAAACCTTAGGAGGAACTGTGGGCTTTTTTTCGCGCTTGTTTGGCGGCAGTCAAAATACTGCTGAAGTAAAAACGGTTGATCCCGTAGAATATAATGGTTTTCTCATTTATCAGGAAAGCATTGCTGAGGGCGGCCAATATCGTATTGCTGGCCGCATTGAAAAAGAGATCGATGGTGAAGTAAAGTCACACCGCTTTATTCGTTCTGACGTACTTGGCTCAGAACAAGACGCTAACGAATTGATGCTCAAAAAATCGCAAATGTTCATTGACCAAATGGGCGACAAAATCTTTGATTAACAAATCACGACAATTTGATTCGAATCATCTAAATTAGAGCCATTAGTGTATATGCTGATGGCTTTTACTATTTTTAAAGACTCTTGGCTTAACTTACTGTTAATGAAGCGATTAACAGCCACTGGTTGGACCTCAAGCATGGAGCCTATGTGCTGTTTTTTCTCAAGGTAAAGCTTTCGAGGGGCAAATAGCGTCATTTTCATTACCTAACGTTATAAGTAATGAAAGTTAGTATTTATATGACAAAAAACTTGTGTTCGAAGTGCTCGTTAGATTAAAACAGAATAACAAGAGGCACGGTATGTCAAAGGTGTCAATGTTAAGTAGGTGGTCCCAAGCGCCGTCGACAGATGTTTTCACTCACCTTGAGTGTTGACCAGATAAAAATAGAAGAGTGAGCGTCAAGGGTTTACGCTTTACGCTTATTTGGGACTAATTATAGATATGTATACAAGGAGTATGCGTTTTGCAAATCGGTGTACCTAGAGAGATACTTGCGGGAGAAACGCGAGTGGCTGCATCACCAAAATCGGTTGAGCAGTTGATTAAGTTGGGTTTCGATGTCGCCATCGAAACTCACGCTGGGGTGCTAGCGAGTTTCGATGATGCCGCTTATGAAGCAGCAGGTGCGAAGGTCGTTTCTAGTGAAGAAGTCTGGTTATCAGGCCTGATCCTGAAAGTAAATGCACCACACGTGGATGAAGAGAAGGGCATTGACGAAATTGCATTGCTACAAGATGGCGCGACGCTAATTAGTTTTATCTGGCCAGCGCAAAATGAAGAGTTGATGAAGCAGCTTTCAAGCAAAAATATTAACGTACTTGCAATGGATTCTGTCCCACGAATTTCACGTGCTCAAGCATTGGATGCACTGTCTTCGATGGCCAATATCGCAGGTTACCGTGCTGTAGTGGAAGCGGCTCACGAATTCGGGCGTTTCTTTACCGGCCAAATTACCGCTGCTGGTAAAGTTCCACCAGCTAAAGTACTTGTCGCTGGCGCTGGTGTTGCTGGTCTAGCGGCAATTGGCGCTGCGGGCAGTTTAGGTGCAATCGTTCGTGCATTTGACGTACGTCCGGAAGTAAAAGAGCAAGTTGAGTCGATGGGGGCAGAATTCCTAACAGTGGATTTCCAAGAAGACTCAGGCTCAGGTGATGGTTACGCGAAAGAAATGTCAGATGATTTCAACAAGAAAGCGGCTGAGCTTTATGCTGAGCAAGCAAAAGACGTTGATATCATTGTGACAACAGCATTGATCCCAGGTAAACCAGCTCCGACATTGATCACCAAAGAAATGGTCGACAGCATGAAAGCGGGCAGTGTGATTGTTGACTTGGCTGCTGCTAACGGTGGTAACTGTGAATACACCGTGAAAGATCAAGTTATTACAACTAAAAATGGTGTGAAAATCGTCGCTACACTGACATGGTCGGTCGTTTGCCAACTCAATCTTCTCAACTCTATGCAACAAACCTTGTTAACCTTCTAAAACTTCTATGCAAAGAGAAAGATGGCAACATCAATATTGACTTTGAAGATGTGGTTTTACGTGGCGTTACCGTCGTGAAAGAAGGTGAAATCACTTGGCCTGCACCACCAATTCAAGTGTCTGCTCAACCTCAGGCTAAACAAGAGCCTGCGCCTAAAAAAGAGCCAAAAGTTGAAGAGCCGACTTCGCCAACCAAAAAGCTTGCAGCTTTGGTCATCGGTGTTGGTGCTTTTGCTTGGATTGCCTCTGTGGCACCTGCAGCATTCCTGACCCACTTTACGGTATTCGTTCTAGCTTGTGTCGTTGGTTACTATGTCGTTTGGAACGTAACCCATGCACTGCATACACCGTTGATGTCGGTTACTAACGCCATCTCAGGAATTATTGTTGTGGGCGCATTATTACAAATAGGGCAAGGTAATGGTGTGGTTTCATTCCTGTCCTTTATCGCTGTGTTGATTGCGAGTATCAACATCTTCGGTGGTTTCACCGTCACCAAGCGTATGCTTGAAATGTTCCGTAAAGATAAATAAGGGGTTACGATGTCTGCAGGATTAGTACAAGCAGCTTACATTGTAGCTGCATTATTTTTCATTAAGAGTTTAGCTGGGCTGTCTAAACAAGAGTCTGCGCGTAATGGTAACTACTACGGTATCGCGGGTATGGCGATCGCGCTGATCGCGACGATCTTTAGCCGGATGCTCAAGGCTTTGGCTGGATCATTGTTGCGATGGCGGTCGGTGGCGCGATCGGTATTTTCTACGCTAAGAAAGTAGAAATGACCGAGATGCCTGAACTGGTTGCCATTCTACACAGTTTTGTTGGTCTGGCTGCGGTTCTGGTTGGTTACAATAGCTATCTAGACGCTCCTCAAGCTGCGACTCACGCCGAGCACGTTATTCACCTTGTGGAAGTTTTCCTTGGTGTGTTTATCGGTGCTGTAACCTTCACGGGCTCTATCGTTGCATTTGGAAAACTGCGTGGCGTGATTTCATCCTCTCCGCTTAACCTTCCTCATAAACACAAAATGAACCTGGCAGCGATTGTTGTTTCTACGCTTCTAATGATTTATTTCGTTAAAGCAGACGGCAGCATGTTCGCTCTGATTGTAATGACGTTGATTGCATTTGCTTTCGGCTACCACCTCGTGGCATCCATCGGTGGTGCGGATATGCCAGTAGTTGTTTCAATGCTTAACTCGTACTCTGGTTGGGCGGCGGCAGCGGCAGGTTTCATGCTCGCAAACGATCTGTTAATCGTAACAGGTGCGTTGGTGGGTTCTTCAGGTGCCATTCTGTCTTACATCATGTGTAAAGCAATGAACCGTTCGTTCATTAGTGTTATTGCCGGTGGCTTTGGTCAAGAAGTGGTGATCTCAAGTAATGAAGAGCAGGGGGAGCACCGTGAAACTACGGCGGAAGAAGTGGCAGAAATGCTGAAGAACTCTAAATCGGTGATAATCACTCCAGGATACGGTATGGCAGTAGCGCAAGCACAATACCCAGTCCATGAAATCACTGATGCACTCCGTGCTCAAGGTATCGAAGTTCGCTTTGGTATCCACCCAGTAGCAGGGCGCTTGCCTGGCCATATGAATGTATTGCTCGCGGAAGCAAAAGTGCCTTATGACATCGTTTTGGAAATGGATGAGATCAACGATGATTTCTCAGAAACCGACACGGTTCTTGTTATCGGTGCAAACGACACCGTAAACCCAGCGGCACTTGAAGATCCAAACAGCCCAATTGCAGGTATGCCTGTATTGGAAGTTTGGAACGCGAAAAATGTTATTGTATTCAAGCGCTCAATGAATACGGGATATGCTGGCGTTCAGAACCCATTGTTCTTTAAAGAAAACACCTCAATGCTATTTGGCGATGCGAAAGAAAGTGTCGAGAGCATCTATAAAGCGTTGTAATAAGCTTTTGATTTAAAATTATAAAAGGTCAGCCAATCGCTGGCCTTTTTTGTAATCCCTTCACGTTTGTATTGCGTTTGTTAGTATTGCGGGTTTTGCTCTCAGTGCATGCTCATCGTTTCGAAATCATCAATGTAATAGTAATGCAAATCCTAAAACGGACGGATGTTATTTGTTTGTTGAATGAGGTATAGTCTCATTTAATATCACAAGTAACGGTAAGAGTTTGATTAAACAGATTTTGCTTGCTTTCGCATCGATGCTGTCGCTTTTTTCAGCAACTGCGTTTGCCGATTCGCTACCAGAAAGATAGATACGTTTACTGAGCTATTTAATTATGAATCGGCTCTTAAGTCGTACGATATTCGCATTCTGCAATCAAATTACCCTACAAAGTTGCTTGCACCGGACTCGCTGCTGCCACAAACATCAGACTACCCACTGAAAGACATTCAACAGCTGTACAGTCTTGCACTAACATGTCGGGGAAAACTGCCACTCAGCCCCTTGATTACTGAGCCTTTAGTGTTTACACGTGCAATTTGTAAAGGAACCCAACTGACCTCACGTTGGTTTTCTCGGAGTGGATTGATCCACCCCGGCGGTGGCACTTACGCGGCTCGTTATGTTGCAAAATATCCGGATCTTAAGTCTAAACTCTCTCAATATATGCACATCAAAGAGCGTGATAACGTCGATGGAGACGAGCTTCTCGCTAGTTTACAAAACATGACAGATGATGCGATTAACGCGCTAATCGCTGGGGCGAGCATGTTTATTGAAGAGGACGAAATCTGGTTACGTCGTGGTGATCGTTACTTTGTTTTTTCAAAAGATATTTGGCATAAAAATGTCGAAACAGCAGGGCTCTCATATACGCTAGCAGCACAAAGTCAGAGTTGTTTTGTAAAGCGCGGCAACATTTGTTGGGACGTAGAAGATCACTCACAAATTCTACGTATCAGCATGATCATACTGGTAATAGCGAACATCTTATTAGTGATTGGTTGGGCGGTGTATCGTTGGAATAGCAAACGTGAAGAATTACGCAGCCGCATGCTCGTTTTGCAGATATTAACTCATGAACTAAGAACTCCGATCGCTTCACTTTCAATGACCGTTGAAGGGTTTCGTCGAGAGTTTGAGCATTTACCTGAAAGTGTGTATGACGAATTTAGAAGATTATGCGAAGATACAAGACGGTTACGTCAACTTGCGGAGGCAAGCAAGGATTATTTGCAATCTGATAACCAAATGCTTGCAACAGACTGGGTACCATCGGTTGCAGAATGGTTAGAATATAAAATTGAAGAAGAATTCGAAAATGAAGTCCACCTCAACATAAATGAAGATGTGGCTGCTAAAGTTAATGTGTACTGGCTCGGTACATGTATTGACAACTTACTTCGAAATGCACTGAAATATGGTGAACCACCAGTTGAGTTGAACATACAAACCAGTGTAGGAAAAATCATCTTCCAAGTCCGAGATTCTGGCAACCTGACGTCTAAAGATTGGGCAAACTTGAGAAAACCATTCGTAAGTAAAAGCGGATTGGGACTTGGATTAACCATTGTTGAATCTATGGTGGGGCGCATGGGCGGCAAACTTTCCCTGATGGGACCACCGACAACCTTTATATTGGAGATACCTTGTGAAACAGACACTGCTTCTCGTTGAGGACGATAAAAACTTGGCTGATGGCCTGTTAGTGAGCCTGGAACAAGCAGGATATGAGTGTTTACATGTCGAGCGTATTGCAGACGTTGAACCGCAATGGAAAAAAGCGGACTTAGTGATTCTAGATCGCCAACTGCCAGATGGTGATTCTGTTCAAAGCCTTGCAGAATGGAAAAAAATTAAAGATGTACCTGTTATCTTGTTAACAGCGCTAGTAACAGTAAAAGATAAAGTTGCGGGATTGGATTCTGGGGCGAACGATTATTTGACTAAACCTTTCGCTGAAGCGGAACTGTTTGCCCGTATTCGAGCTCAATTGCGTGCTCCTGACGCCTCTGAACAGGAAAGTACCGATAAAGTACTAACAAAAGACTTGGAAATTGACCGTGCGACGCGTGAAGTAAAATATAAAGATGAATTTATTACGTTAACACGTACAGAGTTTGATTTGCTGCTGTTTTTGGCATCAAACCTTGGACGAGTATTCACACGTGATGAATTACTTGATCACGTATGGGGTTATAATCACTTCCCAACCACCCGCACAGTCGATACACATGTGCTCCAACTTCGCCAAAAACTACCAGGGCTTGAGATAGAAACACTGCGTGGTGTTGGATACAAGATGAAAGCTTAGAGCATAATGAAAGCACTTATTTCTGTTGCTCTGTCACTAGCACTAGTAAAACCAGTCCTTGCAGAGGACTGGTTTCAAACTAACACGCCGCTCACACAAGCACATCAGCATTTATTAGAAGATGATCTTGCTGGTATGTTTAATTCGTTAGTTGAATTATGGCAAAGCGAACCGACAAAAAACCTTACTCCACATTTGAATAAACTGTTAGCACAATCTCTTTCAAAAGATTGTGGCAAAGCGCTAACAGATGTGACTTTGCCTGACTGGATTAGTGGCATCAACGTTATTCGTCAAACGATTCAAAGCCCAGGTCGTGATACGTTTCGTTTAGTGGTGAGACTAAGAGCAACAACAGATATCGAAGATATCACGTTTCATCGTTGGGTCGACGACACAATCTCAGCAGACAGTTCATTAAATGTGGAACCACACACTGAAAGTGCCGAGATCGCAAACGAACGAAGCTATTTAAAACGTTACAATTTAACAGGCCGTCTTGAAGCGGGCTTGTATCATTTATCTATTACAGCCAAAAACAAAAAAACCTACGCAACATGGGTTATTTTAGGTGACTCTAATTCAGCCCAATATGTAAGGTGGACATCGAAAGAAGACTGGAAAGTAGAAAAAAGCGCGCTCAGAAATCCTCACTGTCCTTTACCTCAATTGGAAGTCGGGCTCTACGATTACATAGAAGGGCAATATGAACAGATTTGGAAAAAAACCTACGAGTCTAACTATCCAAGTTCGCTTGAACTCGCTGATGTTCCAAACGACCGTTACGTTCTTGCGGTAAGTATCAATAGTCGACGTTGGCAGGGAGATATTATTGTTGAGCAAGCTCAGACAATTAGCCGTACTTATGATTTCTCTCAAGATGAATAGTGAAAGAAGTGATAAATAACTCAAGGAAAAGAACTATAAATAGCTAAAGAAAGTACGTTTGTGCCGATATAAGTCTTAGGACGAACAACATTGCAAGTGTACTATGAACATTCCATTTAAAGTTATTGCCACCTCGGTTACAGCAGCCCTTATTACCAACGTTGCATTTGCCGCGACCTACGCAATTGAAGCTCGCAGTGATGCGATGGGTGGTGTAGGTACGGTGTCTGCATCATATCTTACTGCCCCTTTCTTTAACCCTGCGCTAACCGCGATTTATCGTCGCAATGATGACGCAGGAATGATAGTTCCAAGTTTTGGTTTCAATTACGACGACCAGTACGATCTCATTGATGAAATAGACCGTATCAGCAAACTGACGGATAGCACGGAAATTATAAATTCGTTAAATGAGATTAATAACAAGAAAGCGGACTTTAATCTTGGGGGCGTGATCGCAATTGGTATCCCAAACAAGTTTTTGTCTGCAACTGCGTATGGAAAACTATATACCGAATCATTTGTACAACCAACGATAAACACAACGGGTATGGACCCGCGCAATGACAGCTATGTTCAAGGTGTGAGTATTGGTGTCGCGGAGGCTGGGGTATCATTAGCCAAATATACCAATTATCTGAACCAACATTTATCGTTTGGTATTACACCTAAACTTCAGCGCATATACACCTATTCTTACGCAACGAGTCTTAACAATTTTGATACGAAAGACCTCAGAGAGAATGAAACCGCAGAAACAATGTTTAACCTTGATGCCGGTGCCCTTTGGTTTTTTGGTCAATACAGACTTGGTATTTCAGCCAAAAACTTGATCGGCAGAGACGTAGAAACAAAAGCGTTTCAATACAACACCAACAATATCCAATCTTATAAATACAGTATGAGACCAGTCTACACCGTAGGTGCAGGTATCGTAGCTGATTACTTTACGGTGAGTGTTGATTACGACTTAAATGAAGAAAAACGCTTCTCTGATTTTGATGACAACACCCAGATGCTGAGAGCAGGGGTTGAACTGGACATCTTAAGGCAAATGGCACTGCGAGCTGGTTACATGAAAAACCTATCGCGTAGTGATGATGATGGCACCATTACCGCAGGTATTGGGTTATCACCGCTCAACTTGATCGAGCTTGATATTGCAGCGCGATATACGAATGAAAACGCGATGGGCGCTTCCATTAATTTCCTTGCTACCTACTAATTCCTTGCTACATATTAAGTGAATCGTTATAGTCAGCTCCTCATTCAGAGGAGCTTTTTTATGTTTGACGATTTACCGCCTCTATCACATCAAGAGCAACAACAAGCCGTAGAGCAAATTCAAGAGTTGATGGCGAAAGGAACGAGTACCGCAGAAGCATCAAAATTGTGGCTGAGAAAATTCGTGCTGAGTACGCTGCTAAACAACAAGATAATTAAAACAACCGATTCAAAGAGCAGGGGACACCTGCTTTTTTTATGCCCTCCACAAAATCTCCAGCCACGCCAAACTTGTTAACCTAAACTTAAATGCGTTACCCCGTCACAATCATTATGGTTTTTGGTTGGGGAGCGACGATAGTTTTTAGCGCAACCTTATCGGTAAAATTTTACTAATATGATTTTTTGCTTTTAAAGCATCCACCCACAAATTAAGCGACAACAGACCCTAGACCGGAAAAATCTCTTTATTTACAATGTGTTAATTTGGATTTTAATGCTGAAAGCCCCCTGCATACACTTTTGCATGTAATTAAATTACAGGGTGAGTTTTAATGTGAATTTCAGGCAGTGTAATATGCTGAATTTTGATAAAAGATACAGTGTCACATTTTTTTTTAGATTATAACCTAACTAAATTACTAGGCTTCAAAGACAGTAAGTGCTGGCATACAACTAACAAGTACAGTTAGACATGACTAATGAGATAGCCCAAATAGTCGCCAGTCGATTCAGACTTGACGCTTTTAGCAAGTGGTCAGAAATTTGCGGTGCATTAAGGTGGTGGTTTTCATTGAGCTAGCGTTACCCATAACCACCAAAACCGTACTGGTCATTGGCAATAGCACAAGTGACAGTGTGACGTTCGTGAGGGATGAATACACACTTTGAGGCTTCGTATCGAAGCGTTAGGCAGGAAAATGCCAAAGTTAAAGCAACTTTTTTACTTGAAAATCAACGTAATTGTTCTCGGTAGACTAGACTTATTTGTGGGAAGTATCTGAAAACGAATTGGAGACATGTAATGAGCTACAAGCATATATTAGTCGCGGTTGATTTATCCGAAGCCAGTCAAGTTGTCATTAATAAAGCGATTGCTCAAGCAAAAGACTCAAACTGTAAACTCTCATTTGTCTATGTGGATGTTGATAGCGTCGTTCTCGAGCATGAAGTCGAACAAAAACTATCCCAAAGACTGCAATTACTAGCTGACCAAGCTGATTATCCGGTTTCTGATTGCCAAATCGTAATAGGGGATCTGCATATGAAACTGTCTGGTCTAGTTAAGGAACAAGAAATAGATCTGGTCGTTTGTGGCCATCACCATAGCTTGTTGAGCCGCATATTTTCATCAATTCCCAAAGTCGCCAACGCTGTTGAAGCCGATCTTTTGATCGTATATCTTGCTGATTAATAGGTGAAAGCCGAACGTTGTTGTTTGGCTTTAAATCTGAGTTTCATGGGATGGTCAGTCGCATCATCGATGTAGACCAGTAAGTAACATTATTCACCGCTTTGCACCGCCAAAGAAACGATGAAACATGACGCGAATAACTTCGAACAACGTCGAAACGCCACTAATGACGATTTACACAGCGAGTAGGGAGTCGATACCGTGAGCGTGTCGATTGACCTCGACGGGCTTCACCGTAAAATTGACATTTTTCTTTCCAAAATCGAAGCCAAAACAAAGCCGAACCTTACTAGCGATGGGGTTCGGCTTTTCAGATGAGAAAAAGTATCTTTAAACCTTAAACGCATGTATGGGATTTTTGACACCTAATACAAACCGGAAGAAGTACGTCTACGTTTAACAGGCTTGTAGTTACTATCCATATAATCTTTGCCACAGCTCTTGCAGCTCCAGTAGCCTAGCGTTCTGGTAGATTGCAACCTTACGAGTAGGTTATCAACATCCCTACATTTTTGGCAAAATGGTCCGTCTTTCGTATTACCATCGACACGCCAATAATAAGGTGCTTCATATTTAAGTTTGCCACGCTCACTAAGTTGGGATTGAAGCTCTTTGATTTGTTCATCTTTTTGGATAATTGTGGATTGGATTTCGGCTAACTCCATCTTCGTTTCAGCTAATGCAGAGATTAATTCTGCCAGTTGGAATTTTACTTCTGCCTTTTCTAAGCTCTCACTACTGGTCTTAATCACTTTTGCTAGTTCATGCGCAGTTTTTATACTGCCGAGAGCTGCGCTAATTACTGCTATATCCGCCATATTACCTCTTGAATCCCACTTTAGCTGTTTGTTATGTGCGCACTGAAAGATTACGTAATAACTCACTAACACTGAGTTTTGATATGTCTTTTGAAAAACTGTCAGCCGGACTAGAAACAAATAACTGATACTCCTTAGAATCAACTAACTGGTCGTTCAAGAAATATTGCGTTTCGGATAGCCCTAAGCGATTTTGATACTCAATTTTAATTGCCGCTACAATTTCCAGTCCCGTGTAACCAAATTCTTCTTGAAACTCTTTCGTTGATACTGAGTCATATAACAAGGACTCAAACCTCACATTCTCATGAGCCCAAGCAGTGAGTAATTTACCTTTAGGTTGACCCGTCGGGTTCCGAACAAAATAGTACCCAACAATGGGAAAGATATCCTTAACATCTTTCCCATTCCTCATTTGTTTTACAGCAAGGAACTCTTTGATTTGAACCCTAGCATTAGCAATAGGAGCTCCAATGTTGTAAACATTGATACTCTTTTGAACCAGTCGTTGGTTCTTCATTTCGTAGTCATAAGAAACATAGAAAAATGGCTGATATTCTGTTGAAGCAATTTTATTTTGATTTTCTGCTACTTTCATTGATGCATAAGAAACTAAAACAGATGCTAATCCTATGAAAAGCATAGAAATAATATTAACTGAAAGGTTCAATTTTTCATATTTATTTTGCAAGTACCCTCCTATGCACATAACGCTTTGTTAAGGTGTGAGGCACGCAACACCAATGCTCCCGCATAACACCTTAACCACTAAAACCAACGCATAGTAAAAATGCCACGCGTGCCGAATCACTCTTGAACAATTTGTTATATTTTTTTTGCTTCCAAGTAAGCTCTCCACAGATCTCGTTTTTGTGGTTTAGATAATGGAGTTTCATATTCAAAAGTTGTGCAATCAATTCGGACTTTCATTCTTTGTACAGCAAGCCATGCTTGAAATTTATTATGATCATTTAAGAAGCCTCCACTACTCAAAACATCATATTTATTAAGAAAAACTGCTTTTTCACCTCCTTCTAACTTGACTGGCAAAGGGGATGATAACGCGTTTAGTTCATTTTGCATATGAAAGGTAGCAATGGAAACTGGTAGAGATCTAGGGAGTGTATATTTCCATCCATATGAGCTGATTGTTACTTGTCTCAAACCAATATTTTTAACATTTAAGGCTAAAGCTAAACCTTTACCACTAGGAACACTCACAAAGCAATAGTTCATGTCTACCTCAACCTTCGGCTTATCTTTTTCCTTTGCGTACGTATAAGCCTTAAACGATATG
>NZ_JXOK01000010.1 GCF_000830505.1 Vibrio mytili
GACAAATAGTGATGAGCTGACGCTGAGCTTCCCAATCATCGCAAGAGATTTTGATGGTGACACCACCATAGAAACGATCCCAATTACCATCGTGGATGATAAGCCAACCATTACTGATGTAAATGCTATTACCGTTGATGAAGATGATTTAGCCACGATTGGTTCGGATCAAAATGATCCAATTTCAATCGATGGTAGTTTCACCACCACACAAGGCTCTGACCGTGTAGTGAGTTATCAACTTGATAGCGCTGCGACACCAGTCGACGGCTTAACATCTCACGGTGTGGCCGTAACGCTGGCTGAGACAGTAAACGGCGATGGTAGTTTCACTTACCAAGCAACAGCAGGCACTGAGTCGGTCTTTACGCTGAAGGTGAATACCGATGGTAGCTATAACTTTACTCTTGAAGGTCCAATCGACCATGCGGTAGGTAGCGATGAACTAACGCTAAATTTCCCAATTATCGCGAGAGACCTTGATGGTGACACCTCAGCTGAGACGATACCTGTCAAGATTGTTGATGACAAACCGACACTCGGTGGCATCGAAGCGACAATTGTGCAACCGGTTGACGAGGACGATATTCTAACCATAGGCTCTGACGGTGCACAATCGAACAGTATTGAGGGTAACTTCATCGCGACTGATGGCTCTGATGGCATTGTGGAATACGGTGTTTCTGACTTAACGACACCAGTACAAGGCCTGACCTCTGGTGGTCAATCACTGGTTATGGTTGAAGTATCAAACACAGGTGGCGTTTCAGTTTACGAAGCGCGTATTGATGGCTCGACGACACCAGTATTCCGTGTGACTCTTGATGCCACTGATGACAGTTACAAGTTCGACCTGCTTGCTCCATTAGATCACGCTGATGGAGATGGACAGAATGATCTGGATATCCATTTACCAGTCAATGCCACCGACTTTGACGGTGACGTGTCAAATATCATCTCCTTGCCAATTACGGTTATTGATGATGTACCAACCATCAACGGTGTTGTCCTAGGCAGCGAGCAAGCCGTTGATGAAAATGATTTACCTACAGGTACAGATGCTGCAAGCCCTGAAGACACCGTCATATCAGGTATCTTCGATATCACCGAAGGTGCTGATCAAGTAGCCTCTATCCAACTTAGTGACCTGACAACTCCTGTTGCTTCATTGACGTCGGATGGCGAAGCGATCACGCTGGTACTGGCTTCTAGCACCACCGATGTGAATGTATACCAAGGTGTGGCGGGTAATCCTGCCGAAGTAGTGTTCGAACTGACGTTGGATGTAACGAACAACACATACAAATTCGACTTACAGAAGCCACTCGACCATCCAGATGGTAATCAGCAAAACGAGGTTGTGATTAACCTTCCTGTGACGACGACGGATAACGATGGTGATATTTCTTCTGCCTTTGACTTAGAGATCAAAGTTGTTGACGACATTCCCCTTGTTACGCACGTCGATAACCTACAAGTTGCTGAGGATGACTTACCGCTTGGTTCCGATGACAGTAAAGAACCATTGACTGTCTCTGGTGAGTTTGAAGTCACCAGTGCAGATGGTATTGACTCTTTCAAATTGGATCTGAGCTCGAACCTATCCCGAATGTGAAATCGGGCGGGGAAGAGGTCACGCTTTCTCAAGACGTTAGTGCTTCGACTACAGATGCATTGGTCTATGTGGGACAAACCCCGGGTGGCGTAACAGTCTTTACTCTGACACTTCATCAAGACGGTAAGTACGACTTTGAGCTATCCGGTCAACTGGATCACGCAGTTAATTCTGATGAAATCTTATTGAATCTACCTGTTACGATCACGGATGGCGATAACGATACCATCACTGCAACGTTGCCAGTGACCATTGTTGATGACAAACCAAACATTGATCCTATTCGACCAGATATCACCTTATCTGTGGATGAGGATGATATTCCAAGCCTAGGTTCGGATGACACGCCAGAATCTAATATTATTGATGGCTACTTTGATGTTACCGATGGTGCAGACTCCATTGTTAGCTTCCAGTTGGATAGCTTAACGTCGCCAGTCTCTGGGCTCACTTCAGGTGGAAAAACTCTTGAATTGGTTGAGTTCTCAAATTCAAATGGCGTGATTGAATACCGCGCTTACGTTCAAGGTACAACGGATACCGTCTTTAAACTGACGTTGAATGGTTCGACAGATAGCTATGAATTTGAACTGTTGGGCGCACTCGATCATCCAGCAGGTAATGATGAAAACTCGTTAGTCATCAATTTCCCGGTCAATGCGACCGATTTTGACGGTGACGTGTCAAACAACATCACATTGCCCATTACGGTTGTGGACGATGTTCCTGCGATTGTGAAAGTTACCGACTCTAGCCAACAAACGGTCGATGAAGATGATCTTACTGGCGGTTCTGACACAGCCAGTGGCGATTCAACCGTGTTAACTGGTGGATTTGAGGTAGTAGACGGAGCAGATGAGATAGCCAACTATCAAGTCTCAGATTTGAATTCAGTGGTTTCTGGTTTAACGTCTAACGGGCAAAATGTTGAACTTAACTTAGTGAGTTCAGCGGGCGGTATAACCAGCTATGAAGCGGTGATTACTGGTACCTCAACCAAGATCTTTACGCTGTCTCTCGATGCTAACAACGACAGTTACCAATTTGAGTTGTTGGGACCAATCGACCATGACGCGATTCAGGGTGAAAATAACCTGATCCTTGATATTCCAATTTCCGTTACTGATTATGACGGTGATACGTCTTCCTCATTGAATCTCCCAATCACTATTGTGGATGATATACCGGAAATCATTTCCGCTATACCATTGTCGCTTGATGAAGATGACCTGTTATCTGGCTCAGAACTCGCAAAAGATAGCTTAGAAGCAACGGGTCATTTTGATACCGTGGAAGGGGCCGATACCGTTGTTTCTTATCAACTCGATTTAAGTAGTAATCCAATCACTGGCATCACCTCAGGGGGCGAAGCGGTCACTCTGATACAAACTGGTGCAAGCAACAATAACTATACGTATCAGGGCCAAACACCCGATGGTACCCCAGTCTTTACTTTAGTATTAAACGCCGATGGTTCTTACAAGTTTACTCTGGAAGGCGTTTTAGACCACTCTGCGCAAGGTGAAGATAAACTGATACTCGATCTTCCAGTCTTCGCGACTGATGTCGATGGCGATACAGCAGGTATTAATTTACCCGTGACGATCGTCGATGACATACCAACTCTGCATGATGCTTCAATAACGCGTGTCGAGGGTCAGGGGAGTAAAAGCGTTCAGTTGTTTACTGATCCTGTCGAAGGAGATTTGAATTATGGTGCTGACGGTAGTGAGCTAACTTCGTTCAGTGCCGATAACTCAGGGATCTACTTTAAAGTCAATGGAAGCGATGTTAGTGACATTGACCTTAACGGTGTTAAGCAAACCGTAAGTGTCTACAAAGAATTGAATGGCACTGATACTGAAATTGGTCGCTTGGTAGTAAATCCTGACGGTAAGGTAAGCTTTAATCCAAATGATAACCTAGACCACGCTAATTCAGATTCGATCGATTTTACGATACAGGTTACTGCAACCGATGGCGATCTAGATACCAGCACTGCGGTTGTTGATATTTCAATAACCGATAAAAATGCACAAATTAAAACATCGACTGTACTTGCGTTTGAGGACCAAGGTCGCGGTGGTGTAGTCTCAGGCATTGATTCAGCAAATCCTCAAGATAACTTATCGACTTTGGATGTGACGCCAGCGAAAGTCGACTTGGTTATTAATCTGAATGATATCGACCGTAACGAG
The DNA here is from genome assembly GCF_000830505.1 of Vibrio mytili. Lineage (GTDB taxonomy): Bacteria > Pseudomonadota > Gammaproteobacteria > Enterobacterales > Vibrionaceae > Vibrio > Vibrio mytili. The sequence continues at coordinate 3,814 of NZ_JXOK01000010.1, forward strand.
AGTTTAGGCGATATCACCATTCGAGATGCGAGTACGCACAATGGCACCTTCTACTACAAAGATGGCAGCGGTAACTACATTGAATTGACGCCAGTAGGAGATACGGTTGTTCTCGACGCATCAAATGTCGATCAGTCATTCAATGGCGAATTTGTTACGTTAGATAACTTGTACTTTGTTCCAGACCGTCATTCATCAACGGATGCCTCTGGTATCTATCCTCGTATCCGTATAGAAATTCTTAACAATGGTACGCCAGACCATAAGATTAATGGTCGTTTAGATATTGAAGTTGATGCTGTTGCAGATATCGCAACGTGGAATGCTAGCAGTGAATTCAACTACTCCGTTGATGAGGATGGAAGCAATGTCGCACTTAATATCACGGCTGAAACTCAGGATATTAGTAATCCTGAGGGCATAGTGTACGAGCTCGTCTTTACACAAGGAGAAGGTAACGCAGAGTTAGTCTATTCAGATGGTAGTGCGATACCAAAATCTGGTGGTGTTTATCTGGTGGATGCAAGCCGAATTGATGAAGTTCAAATTGACCCAATCGATAATTTCTCGGGCGAAATCAAGATTGATGTCACGGCTATTACGACTGAACAGAATAACCCTCTAGTAGGTAAAGAAACGGCTCGCTCTGTAACCGAAGAAATTGTGATTGATGTAAAGCCTGATGCGGACCCTGGTAGTTTTACCGTTAACCGAATCAATGTCTTTGAAGATAACGCTCGAACTCAAGATACCATCGACCCTATCGCTGATCATGATCCACTTCAGTTAAGTGAAGTGATCACCATGAAACCGTCTGCGGATTTAGATGGTTCTGAAGCACTGTTTGTGCGTATTTCTGACTTCTCAATTGATGGTGTTACGTTAGTGTGGCTTGATTCAGCAAACCCAAGCCAAATCTCGGAAGTGACAGATGCAAGCGGCACGGTGCTCTATTACGAAGTGCCAGAATCAGAGTTAGCTAATGTAGAAGTCCTTCCTCCGTTGCATAGTAATGATGACTTTACTTTCAATGTTGAAGGTATCGTGAAAGACACGGCATCGTTGTCTACCGGGACAGCAGAAGATGTTCTGTCATTGGGCAGCAAAACGGTCATCGTCGGTGTGAAAGGTGTCGCAGACATACCATTTATTGAACTCAACGATAAGTCAGGAATTTGGCACGAGTTTAATGACGGAAATGTCAGAGGTATTGAGACCCATATCGATGAAAATGGTCAGGTCGACCTTGCGTTTAGTGTAATTTCTGGTGAGTTACCGGATAACCCAAATGATCATTCAGAGTCGGTTACCGTTCTGCTGTCGAATATACCTGCAGGTGTCGAGGTGTTCGATAGCGATGGTGCATCCGTCGATCTGACATTTGTAGGTTATGACGCGCAAAATCAGCCAATCTATGAAGCCAACATCACCACGGCGAATATTAATTCTGGAATAGTTATTAAACCGGAAGCTTCTTCGACAGAAAACATTCATATTACAGCTACGACAATTGTGACGGAGAATGATGGTCACAGTCGTACGTCGTCGGGTGAGATTCGAATCATTGTCGCTCCTGTGATTGATGCGCAAGATAGCTACACGGTTCAATCACAAGGTGATGAAGATACACGTTTCAATATTGACTGGAAGCCAACGCTCGTTCAAGCCCCAGATACCGATGAATTCTTTAGTGATGTGACGATATCAGGCTTCCCTCCTGGTAGTACGGTTTATGTCGATGGCGTCGCACAAACATTAGTTTCCGGAACGTTAACGTTCTCGCCACTAGCGAACGAGTCGGAGCAAGACTTCTCTGCTCGAATCTCTCAAAGCGGCTATGTCCAAGTACAGCTAGAGAAAGACTCCAGTACCGACTTTGATTTGCATACCACGGTTACGGTGAAAGAGATTGACCATGAGTACGTCAACGTTTCTAACCCTGGACAGGGCATTGCAGAAAAAGTCATCAATGGCATGGTGCATGTCCAAGTTAACCCAATCGTAGAGCCAGAAGATACCACTGGAGCGCTAGACGACCAGACACGTCTGCTTGTTACGGGAAGCACAGGTGTTGCAACTGATATCGTTAAGTCAGACGCTCAAGGTAACATTGATTTTACCATCAATACTTCAGCGGGTGGCGAGTCTGGCGCTAATATCATTAAATATCAAGAGTTTGATGCGTCTTCAGATGAGGTCGTGACTCAGCTTGTTATTCAGTTTGACAATGTTGATCCTGAGATCCTCAATCAATTGGTCATCATAGGCGCATTGAACGAAGGCGGGGGTCGCTGGACAGTAATTGATGAAGAAAACTTCTCGATTAAAGCGCCTTCTGGTCTTGATTTAACACCAAACGATGACAGCGATGATGGTGACAACGGCGGTTTATCTCAAATTGGTTTAACCATTTATGCTGAGGTAAACGATTTAGGTGAGGATGCCGTTGAAAAAGATGCAACAGTGGTGAGACAAACTGACGTAACACTTGAGTTTCCGACGGTTCTCACCCCACAAATGAGTATTGCTGCTGAAATTCAGGTGGCTGATGACGTTCAAATAGAAGCATCGGAAGACAATGCTGTCGACCTTGGCACTCAGTTGACGTCGAAAGTTGATGCGATTAATGCCGATGGTGTGGAAGATGTTTTGACGGTTGTCATTGATCCATCCGCCCCCGGTATTCCTCCAGGTTTGGTGATAACAGGCACCCACATCGATTTTGTCAATGGTAAATACGTTTTCCAAGCAGATATCGACGCGAGTGGTAATATCACAGGTTTGGACGGTTTAACAATGCACTTGGCAGAAGATTACGCTGGTGATTTCGAGTTGCCTATAAAGTTTGTCACCAAAGACACAGACTCTGGCGACGAAAAAGAAAGCAACGTGCGCATTCCTGTCCAGGTTTTACCGATTGCAGATGTTCCGAGCTCGACGGGCGATCAACCACTAGATAGTGATGTCACACCAAATGTGACAGTGGATATCACAGGTACTCTCGGTTTAGATGCGAACAAACAACCTGTTAATGACCTAAATAACGATGTACCAACTGCGGATGGTGTTGGTTATGAAGATGGTTTAATCCAGCTTAATCTTAATGTTGATTTTGCCGACCGTTATAACAATATCCAAGGTGGTAAGGAAACGCTAACGAATATCAAGTTAGAGCTCGATGATACAACATTGGGTGAGTTTGTTGACGCCAATGGACAGAGTTTAGGGACAAGTATTGAGTTTAATGAAGCTGAGATTTTAGCGGGTGCGCTTGATAATGTTCTGTTTAAGCCAAAAGAAAATTATCCCGTAGGTGGTGGGCAAAATACCGTTAAGATTAACATCGAAGGAGAGATCACGGACGCGGCTTTGTTTGATCAGTCTACTTTGAACAATCCTGGCGATAATATCGACATAAGAACCTTCACTGATGACGTGACATTTGAAGTTACGCCTGTGGTGGACGATATTACGATTACAGGTGCCGATCCTACGCAGCCAATTACAGTGATTGGTGACGAAGATACCTCAATTTCGTTAAATCAATCGGGCGCTGGGGTATCGATCAGTCTAAACGACAATGACGGCTCTGAGAGTTTCGTTTCACTCAAGTTAACAGGGATTCCTGATGACTTTGTTGTTCAATCTAATTCCTCTGATTATGTTGTTAAGAACAACGGTGGGGGCGAATGGAGTATTCAACTAAAAGACCTCACTCAGACATCCATTGATCTGAGTGACATCCAAATCAATCCACCGAAAAATTTCAGTGGTGATGCGGAGATTGGTATTACAGTCTTTATCCAAGAAGAATTGTTACAAGTTCCAACCGAGCGAACCAATAACTTTACGCTTGTTGTGAACCCTATTGGCGATGACGTTGATATAAATCCCGACACTTCAGCCGCAGGTAATGAGGGCGAAGACATTGTGATCAACGTCAATGCGTTGGTGGTTGATAACAAAGAGTCTATCGGGGATGGTGCAACGTATCACGAAAACAATCCAGAGACGCTAAGAGTCGAGATTTCAAATGTGCCAGATGGTGCGAGTTTGTCACTGACGGATGGAACGGCATTTATTGATCAAGGCAATGGCGTTTTCGTATTGGAGGTCAATGCTCAAGATTTGGATCAAGTCGTCTTTAATTCTGGTGACCGCAACGATAACTCATGGGATGAGTTACTGCATTTCAAAGTTCAAGCTGTTGATACGGGGCTCGATGGTAGCCAAAGTTTAGGTTCCGCAGAGGAGTTTGACGTAAACGTTGATGTTGAAGCCGTTAACGACCGTCCAGAGTTTGTCAACACCGTTGATGTAGAAACACCAGAAGATACACCATTGATGCTTGATGGCTTCAGCATTACGGACGTTGACGCTGTGCTGGATGATCCGAACGCTGAGTACTTGCTTAATATTAACGTCGACAGTGGTACCTTGGAACTTAACACGACGCTCGTGACCAACTACAACTTAACAGTGACCGGTGATGGTACAGACTCTGTTGAACTGAAAGGAACCGTTGCTGATCTTAACAATGCCATTTCAGACGGTTTGGTTGAGTTCAATCCAGATCTTAACTTCTTTGGTAATGTTCAAGTCGATGTGACTGTGGATGACCAAGGCAACGAAGGTATCGTGATTGGTGGAGTTGATGACACCCTAAATACCAACAGCAGCAGCTTCAATATTGAAGTGACAGCGGTGAACGATACCCCAGAAACTACGCCAGTGACGCTACCGAATATTGAAGAAGACAGTGGTGTGTTCTCCATCTCTGAAGCGGATCTTATTGCGAATGCGACAGACGTAGAGAACGATAATCTCACGGTTAGCAATGTTCAGTTAACAGATCCGAATTCGGGCAGCATTACTTTCAACAGTGGCACGGGAGAGTGGGAATTTACCCCAGCACTCGATTACAATGGCCCAGTTGAAATCACGTACACTATTACCGATGACGGTACGACGAATGGAGTATCCGATCCGAAATCTGTCAATGGTAGTGCTTCGTTCAATGTAACGGAAGTGAATGATGCACCAACAACGTCTGAAGTGACGCTCTCTGATATCGCAGAAGACAGTGCGGCGGTTGAAATTACGCAAGCCGATTTATTGGCGAATGCCTCTGATATTGAGAACGACACGTTGACGGTGAGTAATGTTCAGTTGGTCGACTCTAGCAGCGGTATATTAGATTTCGATAACGCGTCCGGTACTTGGTCATTTACGCCTGCGGCGGGTTACAACGGCAAGGTGGATCTGACTTACGACATTACCGATGACGGCGCAACGAACGGTGTTTCTGATCCTCAAACGGTATCAGGGTCGGCAACCTTTGAAGTCTCTGAGGTTAATGATGCACCGGTGACATCTGAGGTAACGCTAAATAGTATTGATGAAGATGGTGGTGCGGTAACCATTACGGTTACCGATCTGCTAAGCAACGCAAGTGATCCTGAGTCGAACAACTTGATCGTCGATAATGTCGCGTTAGTCGATTCTACTTCTGGCACACTGACTCAAGTGAGCTCAACGGAGTGGACCTTTGAACCCGCCCCTGATTTCAACGGGGATGTAAGCTTTAATTACGACATTACCGATGATGGAACGACTAATGGTGTCTCTGATCCACAATCTGTGGTTGGATCTGCCGTAATGACAGTTAACGCCATCAACGATGCGCCAGAGATTGATGGCTCAATGGTCACAAGTACGATTGCGGAGTCATCGGATCAAAAGATCTCAGGTATCGAAATTACTGATGTGGATTTCTCAGGTGTCCACGCAGATGAAACCATGACGATATCGCTGAGCGTCACAGATGGAGATCTTTTCGCTGTCATACCCCCTAGTGTTCAAGTGTCACAAGGTACGGGTATCGCAGGCAATTTAGAGTTGATGGGAACATTATCAGATCTCAATGCAGTTCTGACTTCGAATGATCCGAAAGTCGGCATTTTTGTTGATGCTAGTGATGTGAATAGCCCAGAAATCACCTTGACAGTGACGGCTGATGATAATGGCGTTTACTACAACAACTCAGGGACATCTCTGCAAACGACAGAACAATTTGATATTAATGTCACGCCTGTAGCCGATGCGCCGACACTATCGCTTGATCCTGACTTTAATCACGTTCAGCGAATTACTGCGGCGAAAACCGCAAGCCGTCAGGGAATCGCTCTGGTTGGCATTGTTGCGGCATTGACTGATGTAAATGAAGTTCTGGCTCTAGAGTTAACGGGCGTACCTAATGGGGCATCAGTTAAAAGTGACTCGTCCTCATCAAATATCAGTTTTGATGGTACGACTTGGACAGTGCCAGCAGATGAAATTGATACGCTGTACATCGATAATGCGCGTCAAGGTCAGCATGACATTACCTTAACCGCTGTCTCTACTGAGTCGAACGGAGACGAGGCTTATTCCGCTCCTATCGATATTAGTTTAACCGTGACATCCAATAGCCAAGACATAGACATCTCTGGTGAAACGCAAGACAGTTTACTGATTGCCGGTCATTTGGGTATTTCGATGACCGGAGGTGATGGCGACGATACTATTCTTGGCGGCAGTGGTAATGACACTCTGTTTGGTGGCAATGGTGATGATACCTTGTTTGGTGGAGATGGTGATGACACCTTGTTTGGTGGGAGTGGTGACGACCTCCTTGATGGCGGTCTAGGCTCCGACATTCTTACTGGCGGGGATGGACATGATGTCTTTAAATGGACGGAAGATACGGTAGATGAGGGGGCAACCGATACGATTACTGACTTTACCGTTACGCATGACACCATCGATTTAAAGGATGTCATCGCGGATTTAAATGACCCCAATGCGCCTATGGATGATTTGTTGGATCACATTCAGGCAAATTACGACGCTAATACGGAAAATGTGTCAATCAACATAACTACTGACTCAAACGTTCATCAAACGATCGTGCTCGAGCACTTAGGTGAGGCAGCCCCATTCGATAATGGTGCGCTTGTTGGATTAAGCTCTGATGCGATTGTGGAGTCGTTGTTAAATCATGGGGTCATTGACCACGGATAATACTGAGATCGGCAAGGACTGACCTTTAAAGAACCAGATTGGCATCATTGCTAATCTGGTTTTTCATAAATACTAGGTTTGATTCGCTGTTTAAATGTAGACAAGATATTCAAATATAAAAATGTTAAACATGAATATCGAGCAGAGTGCCAATGACCTCGTTGTTTTTATCAACAACAGAAGCACCAATACGGTTATAACTGGCCGCTTGGGTGAGGTTGAGTAGCGGTTCTGTGAGTGAAGAATGAGAATTGTAAGCGGGTTGAATGCCAGACGATGAAAGGCCTGAGTCTTGCTCGGGCATTGACTCAACTTTATTGAAAGCGAGATCTTGTGAGGGTTTACTGGCGTTATGATTAATCTGTTCTGATGCTTTATCTGCCATTTGCTGCGACAATTGAATCAGTTGATGTCCAGATTGTAGCCCTGATACTGGCATGTCATTCACTCCGTTCGAACCTACTTGTTAGCATAGGAAGTGAATATAAAACATGCAAGTGCTTGATAAAAGACTTGAGTAAAGAAAAAGACGGTCAGCTAAACGTAATTTAGGCCGTTAGGTAAACATTAGACAAACAGCTGAGCCAGCATGTCGCGCTCTTCTGCAGACAGAACGGGTTCTTGCTTTTCGTTCAACGTAGAATTGATCGCCCCTTGCAGAGATTTGAGCTGGTTGGTTGTTAGATCGCTCAGTTTGCTCTTTAGGTCATTAAATTGCTGAGTTGTCATCATATCTATTCCCAGTTTTAAGCCAATTGAAGCTGTCGCAACTTGTCACATGTTACGCAACTAATCTTATAGAAATAGGATAGTAATTAGACGGTTTTTTAATGTCCGAGCTTTGTCAGCTTATGTTAAATAGCTTGTGAGTTTTCTCCTATGTTTTATTTAACCCTAGAGGCAAACTTGTTCGCCAACGAATGAAGCTCTGGCAGCATCCGATAAATAAGGTGAAGTTGCTGTAATACCATTCTGGCAGAACTATCGTCTTCCTCCCGCCATTCATTTAAGCGTTGTTCCAATCCCGCGTCGTCTATGCTTGATAAATCACAGGTTTCACTATGTTGATGTAATTGTTGATGCAGTACGTCTAAATGTTGGTGGATACAACGGTGTGAGTCCAAAATCAGTTTATGAGTTGACTCATCGTCTAGGCGGGTACGGTGCGCACCAAGTGCCGAGATGTAATTCAACATGGCATGGTTGAGCGTTAAAAAACGGAAGCTTTCATCTATTGCGGCTCGGTATTTGCCCGGCTCGACAAGCATTGTACTGATGGCGGCCGAAAGGCTAGCGTCACTATTGTGGGCCTGACGACGAGCAACTCGATAACTTAGGTCATCCTTTTTCCCAACTCGATATTGAGCAATGATCTGAGCAAGATACTGCTTGTTGGCATCAATCGCGTCGGACATCACTTTATGAAGTCTTCTCGATTGCCAGTCTGGTAAAATAAGTGTCACGGCTGCCACGGCTAATACACAACCAATAAGGGTATCAGCCAAGCGTGGAAGTACCACGGCGTAGCTTCTCCAAGTTGATTGAATAAGAACAGCACCAATAGGGTGATAAATCCAGTTGCATAAGCGTAATTGTTCATCCTAAAGGCAAAAAACATCACACCAGAAATCACGATAAACACCAGTTGGCTCTCTTGAGAAGGGAAGAAAGTCAGCAGCGGTACCCCAACAAGTAAACCGACAATCGTACCAATGACTCTCAACGTCAGTTTTTGACGTGTTGCACTGTAATTTGGCTGACAAACAAACAGCGTCGTTAATAAAATCCAGTAGCCACGGTCAATGTTGAAAAACTGAATGATCCCGTAGCCTAATGTTAATGTGATCGACATACGCAGCGCGTGTCGAAACAGCATTGAGTCCTTATGTAGATTAGCTGAGATACTTTGCCACATCGCCTTTAATGTGTGTGGGTTGTTGTCCGCCAACACATCTTCCTCTAGGCCTTCAGCATCTGGATTGTTGATATTATTGAGCTGTTTTTCAACGGTCGCTAAGTTATTGAATAAATAGGTCAGCTGCATGAGCAGACGCTTCCAGTGCCCTTGGTTTTGTTCTTCTAGATAGGCGAGGGAGTTTTGCAGCTCCGCCAAGGCTAAAATCGACTCTGAGGTGTGTGAGTATTCGGTACCAAGTTGAATCGCTTGAGCGATATCTCGGCAGGCTTTGGCCTGTGATTCGAGAAGATCTTTAAAACGAAATAGAACGTCTGACCGTTCAAATTCGGAGGATAAATCTTGATAGCGGTAATGACTGGAGCTGACTCGCTCATGAATGTCCTGCGCAATAAAGTAAATATTGAGAAACCGATCACTCGGGCCATCAACGTGACCTCGTTTGGAACGGTTCACCAGCGTGGCTTTACATGCATTAAGCGCAGTGACAGTCGCAGCATTCAGTTTCGCAGCTTCTATGCGCATCGGTTGTGGTGTTAAGTTTGTCACGGGGTGAAACAGCTTCGCTTTTGCATCCAAATAATTAGCGAGCTGAAAGAATACCGTTGCTAAGCTTTGTTGGACTGGTTGTAAAGGCCAAAACATTTGCCAAATCATCGACATCAAGTAATACCATGCCGCTCCGGTTAACAACAAGACCGGTTGGAACCAAATATTAGTGCTTTCGTGCGCGCCGAGCATGGTGTAAATAGCAATCAGTAGGGAGCCAAACGCAATACTGGCGTATTTAGGGCCTATTGCTCCAAGCATGATAAACCCGAAAGTCGAAATAAAAAGCCCAGCAGCAAACAGCCAAGGGGTATTGAACAGTATCTCTATAGAAAATGCCGCGAGTGCGAAACAGAGAAACGTGAGAACCAGTGCTTTGAGCCGTCCGGTGAAGCTGTCATCACTTTCTGCCAGAGCGGCAGCAATAACTCCAAGGATTAGGGGAGTGATAAGCGTATTCTGCCCGTAATACCACGCAGGAATCACAACCCCAAGAAGTGTTATCAGTATGAGAATGCTGTAATTGACGGTTTTATTAGCCCAATAGAGCCTAAATTTGGAAGCTGCTTGCACGTTAAGCCTTTCGTTTTTCACGCGAGTCCGGATGGCGTGTATTTTTAATGAAAACAGACGAATATTAGCAAGCTATTGACGTTGAACCAAATCCTTATAGTCCCAGGGGATTATTCTGTTCACAAAATCAGCAGTAATGTGAATTTTTAAAAAGAATGTATACCGATGCAGATTTTGGGACATTCCATCGCTACAATTTAACGCCTCAAAATGATATAAACCGATAACTTCCAATCAAAAAGGCACACGTTTCATGCAGCTCACTGCCACCAGCAAAGCACAATTTTTTATTCAAAATGAATACCATCATGTCGAGATAAAAGAGAACAGTGTTTTATTAAGCTCTATTGGTAGTGAAGAGCACATACCATTTACGGTGTGGAATGGAAACGTGAAGGTGAAACGCGGACTGGTTTGGAGCGCACTGCAATTTTTCGCTCACGAACAAGAAGGTAAACAGCAAAGTTGGCTAGTTCAAGGTTTACCTTGGCCTCAGTGTCGAAACTTTGCTGTTGAGGCGGTACGTCAATATCAAGAGTGGCACAACAATCAGTGCCGAAAATTGGCGGAGTATTTACCGAAGTGGGAAGCGGACCTTCATCAACTAAAACATGTGCCGACCTACCTTTCGCATTCTCAGGTTTTGTCTTGGGTCGAGCGGGTTAACGACGAATTAGTTGAGATAAAAACCAGTTTAGAAGAAGCTAAAATGCGCATGCCGAATCGTATGGCAGAAATTGAACCTTGGCTGGTGGATACCTCGCAGGCGTTGGATGTACGTAATCAGGAATGGTTAGAAAATGAGCGCCCGAATTGGGAGGTGCTCTTCAATCAAATTGAATCGTCTCCACTCAACGTTTCTCAACAGTACGCGGTTCTACTTAACGATGATCACAACTTGGTTTTGGCTGGCGCGGGATCGGGTAAAACTAGCGTTCTCACTGCGCGCGTGGCGTATTTATTACAAAGTCACCAAGCTCAGGCCGAAGAGTTATTGATGCTAGCGTTTGGGCGTGATGCGGCTGCAGAAATGAAAGAGCGTTTAATCAACAAGGTAGGGATGGCAGCGGATGGTACGCGAATAAATACCTTCCATCAGCTTGGTTTGTACATATTAAATCAAGTTGAATCACAACCAGTTGAAATTACGCCATTGGCGCTGGATGATAATCAACGTTCGGCGTGGTGTATTGATTGGCTGAAAAAACACTGGATGACACCAACTAACTTCAAACGTTGGCAAAAACACCTAGATAAATGGCCAATTGCTTATTTGAAAGGCGACGACGAACTCGGTAGCCATTCTGAAAACCCAAAACTGATTGCGTGGTTAGATTCACAACTATCACAGCTCGCAGCGATAGGTTTAACCAAAAAACAGGTACAAGAAAAGCTGGTCGATCATCCAGACTATACGCGTTTGAATAGTGAGTTAGCACTTTGTTGGCCATGTTTTACTGCGTGGCAAAAAATGCTCAAAGAGAGCAATCACGTTGATTTTCCAACCATGATCAGCCGCGCCACAGAATATGTGGTCAAAGGTAAGTTTATCTCGCCTTGGCGATTTATCATGGTGGATGAATACCAAGATATCTCTCCAGACCGATTAGCGTTGGTTGAAGCTCTGTCTGCTTCTACGCAGAAGCAAAAAGGCGCAACCCTGTTTGCTGTGGGCGATGATTGGCAAGCGATTTATCAGTTTGCAGGGGCTGACGTGGATTTAACTACGGGCTTTAAGCAGCGTTTTGCACACTCGACGGTGCATCATCTTGATACGACCTACCGTTTTAACAATCAGATTGGTGATGTCGCCAATACGTTCGTACAGCAGAACCCTGCTCAGATAGCGAAGACCCTGAATAGCCACAAACAGCGTAAGCAGAAGAGTGTACATACTGCGCCAAGCAATCAGGTCGAAAAAATTCTCGATCAGCTTAATCAACAAGCGAAGAAAACCAAGTCAGTGTTGTTGCTGGGACGTAATCATTACCATAAACCGGATCTATACGACGATTGGGTGCGACGCTTCCCTAATCTGGATATTCGATTCATGACTTGCCATGCGAGTAAAGGTCGTGAGGCAGACTTTGTGATTATTCTGTCAGTGGATGAAGGGCAGTTCCCTGCGAAGAAGAAACAAGTTCACATCGATGGCGCGCTAACGGAGTCGAAAGATGAATACCCACACGCTGAGGAACGTCGTTTGTTCTATGTCGCCATTACGCGAGCTAAAGAAAAAGTGTGGGTGACTCACACTGGGGCGGGCTCCGCGTTTGTACAAGAGCTGGTGGATGGGGATTATCCCATTGTTACGTCGCGGTAGGGGAACAAAGGTCCTAGGAGAAAAAAGGTCCTAGGTTATAGGATCCTAGGTCCTAGAGGAGTTTGCTGATACTTGTGCGTTTAACGTTAGGTTTGTATTTGTGTTTTGGATTATGGAGCGCTTCGCTTACAGAATACAGAATACAGAATACAGAATACAGAATACAGAATACAGAATACAGAATACAGAGAAGGGCCTAGAGGGAAAAGATCCTAGGTTACAGGCGCATAGAGTCCAGAAAATTAAACACCTTCTCTATTCTCAATATAGGTGATTAATTCTTCCCTACTGTTTACATTGAGTTTCCTATATATATTTGATAGGTGTTTTTTTACGGTTGAGTTAGCAAGAAATAATTTCTCTGAGACTTCTTTGTTTGAATTTCCATTTGTGACTAGAAATATAACCTGGCGTTCTCTGGTTGATAATTCAGACAAATGACAGTTGCTACTTAAATTTTTATTACAGCGATAGTGAATGAGTATTTGATGAGCTATCTTTCTTGGCAACCACATGCCACCATTAGACAGTTCTTCTATACAACGAATAAAGCTCAAATCACTCGAACCTTCATAAAGAATACCTTCCACTTTGCTAAAAATAAAAGGAGAACCTTCAGAAAACTCTTCAGGAACGTTAAAAAGCACCAAATGCACTCTATCATAATTAACAGAAAGAAGTTGATCAAAATCTTCTTCCAAATATCTGTAATTGGCAAATATCAAAATATGTTCAGATGTTTTGTTATAAAAGAACACATCAAGATCTTTAGTTACATTAATATTGTGAGACGTCTTGGTTTCTATATTATTCGCTAATTCCTTGTGATTTGAATCAGAAACAAAGAATATTTTGAATCGATGCATCATGGGTTTTTCAAATTCCATTTTAAAACTTAACTTTCATACTAGACCAACTTCTATATTTTGGTAGAAACTCACAAATCAAAGGCCTGAAATGTGATAAATGTCATATTTAATCTCTTCTCATCTCCAATGTGAAATGACTTTCTATCTAAAATTATTTAGTAATTTTTTGTGTAAGGTTTTGAATTTATTTATAAAATAAAACAAAAATAATGAAATTCATCTAAATAATACTTAAGTAGTTTTATCACTACTACCTAGTTTACTCCCTATTGTCAGGCCTATGTCATATATAGTTGTCTTGATTCAAGTGAATGCCGTACTTGAGCGTTATATTTTACAATTCAGATTGATAAGGGAAACAATATGAAACTTTCTAAATTATCGCTAGGCATTGGTATGTCTCTCATCTTTTCTTCATCAGCGATGGCGGCAGACCCGACCGCTACGGTAGATGTATTCAGCGTTGTGGAAGAAAAATGTAATATCGGTGTCGTATTTGGTGCTGGAGGAGAAGAAGCAGGTGTTGGTGCGACAGACCTTGGTAATAACGTCGTTGACGGTGAAATTAATGATCTAAATGGTGGTAAAGTACAATTACTAACAGGTTATGCGGAATGTAACTCTCCTGGTGGATTTAAAATACTTGCTAAACTCGAAAATGGAGCACTAGTTAACACTACTAATGATGTTTATCATATTGATTATAATCTAACTTTTGGTAGTACTAATCTGGACGATATTGGATCTAGAGCTCTTCCAGGCACAGGTGGTGATTATAAATATGAGACTAGTGAATTTCTTGTTGGTTCAAATTCTGCGACTAATGATACCGTAAATTTTCAGTTGAAAATGAATGGATTTGATGACTCTCAAGGTGGTATCGCTGGACACTATTCAGAAAAAGTCACTTATCGTGTGACTACAATGTAATTCAATAGTCATCTGGGGGGAAGGTCAGTCTTCCCCTTTATTTTTAAAAAGGACTTATACTTTTAACTAAAGGGAGTTAATTATGCTCACTCGCTTTTATTCAATAATGTTATTGACCTTTTCCAATATAGTGTTCGCTAACTTTGTCGTCTCTCCAACACAAGTAGAAACCAGCGTCAAGACAAAAGTCGTCAGCTATACGATTGAGAATAGGACCGATGTACGGGCAGCCTATGATATTCAAGTATTTGAACGACAATTGCTGCCTAGTGGTGAAGAAGTATTGCTCGACACTAAAGACTTACGTGCTTTTCCTTCTAAAGTTATCGTTGAAGCAGGTAAGAAAAAAAGAATCAAGGTGATGTACTTAGGCAAGCGAGATATCTCCTCTGAAAAACCTTATCGGGTTAATTTTATTCAAGACGACAAAGACGTGAGCCAAGAGCAAAGTAATAACCTCAACGTGCGTTTTGAATTTTTCACTTCACTGTATATTCAGCCAAAAAACATATCCTCCAAGCTAGAAACCGAAGTCGTGAAGAAGAACGGTCAGTGGCTGCTCTATCTGCAAAACACAGGCACTAAACATCATATTTTAAATGACTGGAAACTCGCACTCGGGGGCTCAGACAGTAATACCGTTAGCATGCCCGCCGTGAACGTTCTAGCCAACACCCATGTTTATCTGCCGATCAACAAAAAGCTTGAAAGTGGAGCGCTCAATAGTATCAGTATTATTGATAAGTAACATTGAGGAGCGAAATGATGGTTCGCAGCTTTCTCATTGCCTTGGTTAGCGGGCTGCTTTGCATTCCATTTGCTATTGCAGATGAATTTCCAATACCAACGGATGTTTCCATTTTGGGGAAAACGCTCAATGTCAAAGGGTTTGTATCGGTTGAGGACGAAAACTATTGGGCGTTAGATGGCAATGACCTATTAGAAAAAACGCATCCCATCTTGGAGAAAACGGTTCATGATTTTATCGTACCTTACTTTGAAAATAATAAGGTTACGTCAGATCTCATTGAGCAAGTGGGGTGGAAAAGCCATTACGATTTAGACAATCTTGTGGTGACCTTAGATATTCCGCTTGATGCCACTAAAGCACAAGATATTCACTTTACACCCCAGTATTCATCCCAACCACCTGATGGCTATACGCAAGTACAACCGAGCTTTTTTAGTGGTGTCATGAATGTTTACGCAACACATACGCAAAATATCAATAAACTGGATGAATTTACCGACAGTATTGCGCTCAGAACCGCTATGACATTTGGTAGCGTGGTCTTTGAGGATGGCCACAGTTATTTCTATAGTAGCCAAGGTAGTACCCCGGGATTCCAGCGCGACGCGACGCGCATTATGTACCAGACAGAAGATAAAAATAGCTTATTTCAGCTTGGTGATTACATTAGCCAAAGCGAAATCGTTAGTCTCGGTTCGGGTGATATATTTGGTCTCGCCTATTCACGTCAGCCCAGCTATCTTAACGGTTCTAGGCGTGGAAATAGCGTACCGATTTCTCTTGAAACTCCGTCTTTGGTTAGGGTGAGTATTAACGGCGAAGAATACCGTACATTACGGCTTGCACCCGGCCAATATAACCTTCGTGATTTACCCGTTGATAGTGGAACCAATGAAATTAAGGTCGAGTTTGTCGACCAAAATGGTATTTCGACTGAGCGATATCTTAATGTGGTAAACCGACCAGAACTGCTTTATTCAGGCGACGTTGAAGCCCAAGTTGTAGCAGGGGTAGAACAAGAATATGTTGATGGAGCTAAAGAAATTTATAAAGAGCAGCCCGCAGCACAAGGAATGGTTGCGTATGGACTAAATCAATATTGGACCGCATCTCTTTGGGGAGAGTGGTTAGAAGAAGAGCAACAGTTTGGTTTGCTACAAAACGTGGCACTAGGTAACAGTTTTGTCACTTTGGATCTCAGTACAACCCAAAATATGAACTCCGACTCGTATAAAGCTCTGACTTCCCTTTACTATCCCGACGTTTTATTTGGATTTTTGAAAGACATAAACCTTTCTCATAGTTATAACCAATATTATTGGTCAAATGGAGGAGCCACGACGGACCAAAACCTCGGGTTTTCAACAGCCATTTACACGCCATCGGATTTTGGGTATTTATCATTTAGCTCGGGGATTCGTTGGCGAGGAAACGCACACCAGCGCACTTATGCATCGATAAATTCCAGTTACCGTTTATTCAGTTCGTTGCGTGCAAGTCTCAACCTTCGTTGGGAAGACTCGGATGATGAACCCAATCAGTATAGCGCCTATCTTTCATTTTCGATGCCGCTTGGCTCCAGCGACTATAGCGTCGACTATACGACACGCTACAACACAGAAGAAGACGAAATAGAATCTTCACTTTCGGCAAGTCGTTATGATATCGACAACTATTGGCGCGCTTCAGTCAACTTTGTTGATAAAGAATACGATAGTGCTTCCCTGTCGTATCGAAATCGACATCCTAGAGCTAACTCGACTGTTAGATTGACATCCAGTAGGGAAACCTCAGGTGACCCGCTCAGAACAATGGAGGTTGGTGTAGAAACAGGCATCGCTTGGGCTGGAAGCAATGTTACCGTCACATCTCCTGTCAACAGTGGTTTTGCATTGGTCAGTTTATCAGAAGAATTTGAAAACTATGCGTTGACAAGAGACAAATACAACAGAGTCAAAATCGTTCCCAAGGAAGAAGCTTCTTCAAGCACGATACTTGTTCCTGTGTACAACAATTCGCAACGTTTAATAAAAGTCAATTCAGAGAACCTAGACTTCAATGAAGAGCTCAAAGCGCAGAGGTATTCAGCATCTTCTGGTCTACGACAAGGTTCAGAGATTGTTCTTGATAAATTGTCTGGCTTCTTCGTGACAGGGCTGTTAGTCAACGATAAGTCACAACCATTAATTGATGTCGTCGGCGAGCTATCTTCCCCATCAAGTAATGAAGCTTACCCTTTCTATACTGATGATTTTGGTCAGTTTGAGCTTGATATGGTTCCTGAAGGACAATACCTATTGAGCTTATACGGAGTTGACCATCTTCCTTATAAAGTCAATATACGAGAGAGTATGGCGCAAGAGGGCATCTTCATTGAACTGAACGAAATTCAGCTCCGTCATCAGTAAGAAGTATAGAAGCTCCCCGAGCTTCTAAAACTAAGACGTTAGGGGGGGAAATGATAGTGTTTGACTGAAAAGTTTGACGCTTGTTGTTTTGGATTCCGTCGACTAAAAAGTTTTTAGGACCCTAAAACCTAGGATCCTAAACCTTTACTGTTCTATGTTCTTTCCGCTAAGTAGGCTTCGTAATCCGGCACTTCAATATCGACTTCTTGTTGGATCAATGGTGAGTTAAACAAGAACTTGGCGGTTGCGCGGTTAGTCGCGACTGGAATATTCCATACGCTCGCAATACGAAGTAGGGCTTTTACGTCTGGATCATGAGGAACGGCATTGAGTGGATCCCAGAAAAAGATAAGCACGTCAATTTTTCCTTCAGAGATCAGAGCGCCAAGTTGTTGGTCGCCGCCCATTGGGCCACTGATCATGCTTTTTATCGCCAAGCCTGTCTCTTTGCTTAGCATGTGACCAGTTGTCCCTGTCGCGTACAAAAAATGCCCCTGAAGCTTTTCTTTGTTCTCTTTCACCCAACGAAGTAGCTCCGGTTTATAGTTGTCGTGGGCGACTAACGCGATGTGTTTATTTGCAGGCATGGTACGAGTTGTTTTTTGCATCAAGTTATTTCCAGTTATTCGTTTTTATCTGAAGTTATCAAACACTTTTTTTCTTCATCAATCAACAGGATTTACGCTGAAAGTTGGTCGATATGCGGATGGAGATAACGATTCTTCAATCGTGTCGGTGTGAAGAGTATTTGGTGTTAGCGGAGAAATCTTGGGGACCGCTTTTTTATCATAGGGTTGGCTGCGCAAATAATGCATCGCCTGAGTTACTACGAGGCGACCTTGTAGAACCATCTTGTCTGTCGCAGCGAAAAGCACTTTTTTTCGCAATAATCCACGGTAAACACCATGACTCAGGTAAACGGACACCAGTCCAAGCTGATTGCTCTTGTTCGCATGACGAACCTCGCTGATAGCGGCTTCTATAGCAACAGCGCTGCCTACAATATATTGAGCATTGCCTGAATCAATGACGCGTTGGACTAGATTACGTTGTAACTCTTTATCATTGTCTGCCCAGTAGGACTCAACGATATGAACGTCGCTGCCCTTTAGTGCGGCATAAAGGCCGGCTGCAACCGGCTTAGTTCCACCGCGAGTTCGAGGGCCGAGGAGTAAAGCGACATTGGTTTCTCCTGAACCTTTTGGGTGTTTATTAGCCAAATACTTACCAGCTTCAAACCCCATCCAATACCAATCAACGCCTACCGTTCCTTTGAGCAGATGCGCTTGCTTTTCGTCTAGGTTGAGTTGGTTTACTAGCGCAAAAACGGGCGTCTCACCTACCCAATGATCCAAGTTATGCTGATAAGCGTCAGGATCGACCGTACCGAGAATAATAGCATCTGCTCCCCACTCAACACAGGTTGCGAGCTGCTTTTCTTGTCGAGCTTTGTTTGGGTAACCACCAGATTCTAAGACTCTCAAGCTAACATTGTGCTTTTTTGCTTCCGTCACCATTCCATAGTTAACGGATAACCAATATGAGTCTTTTAAGTGAGGATAAATCGCACAGATTCGCTCTTTGTGGCTTGACTCTTCTGCTACGGCTATCGTCGTGAATACGGGGCCGAGTATAAAAGCACATAGCGTCAATCGCTTAACAAAGGAATGCGCGTATAAAAAGAAGGTATTGATAAGCATAGAGTAAAGTTGATTAACCATTACGGCTGTATACTGGGTAGTATATACCCAAATCGCTGTAATATGTAGAAACTAGAACATCGCTAGTCGACACTGGATTTCAACTTCTAAAGACAGGTAGTATGATAGTCCTTGAACATACATTCAGTTGGATAACGGTGATGTCACCCGAGTTCCAGATCCGAAATGAGTACAGAGGGCCCTAGTTTATGGCTAATATATGCTGGAATGATTTTCGTCAAACGCTGCATCAATTTCCTGAGTTGTCTAATCAAGAGTGTGCAACCGCGCAACGTATCGTTGAGCAATTTTCTCAATTCTCTCCAGATAGGGTGATGACTGGGCTCGGTGGGCATGGTATTGCATTCGTTTATCAAGGCATGAGTCCGGGCCCGACCACATTAATTCGATGTGAGCTTGATGCTTTACCCATCGAAGAAACAAATACTTTCGCTCATCGCTCTGTCCACCAAGGAGTATCACATAAATGTGGGCACGATGGACATATGGCGATTGTATCATCGTTGGGGGAGTTTCTGAGTACGCAGCGACCAGAAAAAGGGCGGGTTGTACTTGCTTTTCAGCCTGCTGAAGAGACTGGTGAAGGGGCAATTAATATGGTGAATGCCCCCGAGTTCTCTGAACTTATGCCTGATTTCGCTTTTGCTCTGCACAATTACCCTAGTTTGCCCTTGGGGCATGTAGCCGTTAAAGCAGGCCCTTTCAATTGCGCTTCTCGTGGACTGGTCATTCGTTTGATGGGCAAAACCTCCCACGCTGCACATCCAGAAAACGGCATCAGCCCTGCTATAGCAATGTGCGATATTATTAAGGAATTGAATGTGTTGCCGGGCACTCTCGATGAGCGGTGCTGGGTCACCGTCATTCATGCCAAATTGGGTGAAGTGGCGTTTGGTACCGCACCTGGAGAGGCGGTGGTGATGGCAACACTGCGAAGCGAAAGTAACGGTGCAATGGAAACCTTGGTTGAAGCTGCAACCGCTTTAGCGAAAGAAAGCGCAGAACGTCATGGTTTGAGTTGGGATCTTGAGTGGCAGGATGTTTTCCAAGCTAGTGTGAATTCAGAGTTAGGCTGTGAACTGGTTGTACAAGCCTGCCAGGATACTAACACGCCTTGCACGATACTCGATGAGCCGATGCGTTGGTCAGAAGATTTTGGGCAGTTTACCGCTGTGGCGAAGCAAGGCGCGATGTTTGTTCTCGGCTCGGGTCAGAATAGCCCGCAGTTACACAACCCGGATTATGATTTTCCTGATGAACTCACTCCGGTAGGGCGAGCAATATTCGCTAGTCTTATTGAAAAGATTAATGGTGTCGTCGATACTTGACTGGCTACTTGGACGATAGAGTTATTGTTAAGAAAGTCGTCAGATTAGTTTTGTTTGTTATACAACTGCATAGTGATAGCGCTGACATAACATTGGGGACGGCACTGCCCGCAACCATTGCATAATTCATTGTTAATTTCTGGAAGTTCGTCGGTTTGAATCGTAATGGCCGATTGAGGACAGGACGCCGCGCATTGCTGGCATTCCATTTGAAGGTAATTGTTACAGTCTTGTGCAAAGTGCGGACGCAAATTAATATCCAATTCTACGCATGCGTTAAGTGCATCGGTGGGACAAGCATCAATACATTCGCCACATAAACTGCACTCATTATAATCCAGATTGAGTTGAGCTAGATGATCAGACAGCTCAATCACGCTATTCGAGCAAGCTTTGACACATTCTCCACAGCCATCACAAAGGCGAATAAACAGCACCTCGTCGACCGCACGAGGTGGACGTGCGACTGAGCGAGGCGTCACTTCCTGCTGTTGCAGATCTTTGACTGGTTGTCTAAATCGACCCAAAAAACCGCGTCGACTGCTGTCTATCTGTTCATTCATCTTGTCATTTATCGCTGGGTATAGAGTTTTTTCTCTGTGACGTTAATGCCGTTTTGTTTAACCACGTTTTGTAGCCAAGTTGACGCGTCGTTTGCGAGATGTTGATAAAACGTATTCGGTGCCTGCTGCTGTAACTGTTCAAGATAGGCATTGGCCCAAGGCATCAAATGCTCACCAATCAATTCAAAAGCGGCGTCTTTGTTGCCCTGTTCCAACAAATAAGCACAGGCTAATAGCATGAGCCCAAACTGATCTTCTGGCTCTCTTTGACCTGAGTCTAAACATAAACCATGTGCCTGAAGAAAGAGTCGATATTGAACATTAGATTCCCCAAATAGCACCTGCTCTTTGTCTAAGTAGACCGATCCCCAAGGTGGGACTGGCATGGTTCCGATCCCTTCGAATAGCACGCTAAAGTCGTGCTCAAGTTGCTCAGGCGCTAAAGAAACTAGAGCGTCAAGTGTGAGCGGGCGAAGGACGTTTTCTTCGGTCAATGCGCTCACAATTTCAATCGATTCTGTTTTGCTTCGTTTTTCGTAAAACAGTGTGCCTAATAATTTTAACGTATGGATAATCATTATCATTTCAATAAATTAGCATTGTCGAATAATAAAATGATTGTTTCATACACGACACAAAATGCATCTAAAAATTGCCGAATTACAACTAAATTTGGTGTTGATTTGATTGGAATCAATAGTGAATTGAGTCGCGATTTTCAAATTGGAGTTTTAACCCTAAAGTGTTATGTGCAAGCAATGTTAAGGCATACAATTATGACAAAGAGCAAACAACAATCGGAGCTATTGAACCTGACTCGTCGTGGTTTCATCAAAGCGAGTTCCTCGGTGGCGAGCGTAGCAGCGTTAGCCAGCGGCATTAGCTTACCATTCAAGTCCAATTCGGTCAGTGCTGCTGAACCTACTCAAAGTGAAGAAAAAGTGATTTGGAGTGCATGTACCGTAAACTGTGGATCTCGCTGCCCACTGCGGATGCATGTACAAAATGGCGAAATCAAATACGTGGAAACCGATAATACTGGTGACGATGTCTTTGGTGACAGTCCACAAGTAAGAGCCTGTCTGCGTGGGCGTTCAATGCGTCGCCGAGTCTATAATCCTGATCGACTAAAATACCCAATGAAGCGAGTAGGTAAACGCGGTGAAGGCAAGTTCAAGCGCATTAGCTGGGATGAAGCGTACGATGAAATCGCAACCACGATGCAGCGTCTTATTAAAGACTATGGTAATGATTCGATCTACCTAAACTACGGTACAGGGACGCTGGGTGGTACAGTGACTAAGTCTTGGCCGCCTGCGTCCACATTGATTGCCCGTATGATGAATTTATGCGGTGGCTACTTAAATCACTATGGAGACTATTCAACCGCACAAATCGCCGAAGGCTTAAGCCACACGTATGGTGGTTGGGCGCTGAATAACTCCTTCTCCGATCTAGCAAACGCGAAGCTGAATATCCAGTTTGGTAATAACCCAGCGGAAACGCGGATGTCGGGTGGTGGTTTGATTCACCATTATGTCGAAAGCAAAAATAAATCCAATGTTCGCACTATCATTATTGATCCTCGTTACACCGACACCGCGGGTGGACGTGAAGATCAATGGATTCCTATTCGTCCATCTACCGACGCTGCGTTGGTCGCGGGTTTGGCACATGTGTTAATCACAGAGGATTATGTAGACCAAGCTTTCTTAGACAAATATTGTGTTGGGTACGATGAAAAAACACTGCCTGCTTCAGCACCTAAAAACAGTGACTATAAGTCTTACATCTTAGGACTTGGCGAAGATGGCGTAGAGAAAACTCCTGCATGGGCATCAAAGATCACTGGTATTCCAGTCGACACGATCATCAAGCTTGGCCGAGAAATGGGCGCGAACAAACCGTGTGCCATTCACCAAGGCTGGGGATTGCAGCGTACGGCAAACGGTGAATTAGCGTCACGTGCAATCGCAATGTTGTCACTGCTCACAGGTTCCGTCGGCGTGTCTGGTGGTTCGACTGGTGCGCGTGAAAGTGATATCAATATTCCGTTCGTGCGCTTTCCCACCGTGCCTAACCCAGTTAAAACCTCGATTTCGATGTTCTTGTGGACAGATGCGATCTATCGCCATCACGAAATGACGGATAAAACTGATGGTGTTCGCGGTGCCGAACGTTTGGCGAATCCAATCAAAATGATTTGGAACTACGCAGGTAACTGTCTGATTAACCAACATGCGCAGATCAACCGCACGCACGAAATCTTACAAGACGATAAAGCGTGTGAAATGATTGTGGTGATCGACAACCACATGACCTCATCAGCGAAATACGCAGACATCATCTTGCCTGATTTGACGACGTCTGAGCAAGAAGATTGGGCAATGGACGGTAAAGCATCTAATGCGCCTTACTTTATCTATGCACAACAAGCTATCGAGCCACAGTTCGAAGCGAAAAGCATTTATGAAATGTGTTCGCAAATCGCCAAACGAATGGGCGTGGGTGAAGCCTTTACTGAGGGCCGCACGCAACATGAGTGGATAGAACACTTGTATGCGGAGACCCGCAAGCTCGATCCGTCACTACCAACCTTTGAAAAAATGAAAGAGTTAGGGATCTATAAGCGTCAGTATCAACGTGATTATGTTGCTTACGAAGATTTCCGCAAAGACCCAGAAGCTAACCCGCTGACAACACCAAGCGGCAAGATAGAAATCTACTCAGAAGAACTGGCTAGACGGGCGCAAGAGTGGACACTTAAAGAAGATGAAGTGATTCACCCATTACCAGTCTATGTTGATTCGTTTGAAGGACACAATGACCCATTGACCGACAAGTATCCATTACAACTGACGGGCTTCCACTTCAAAGCACGTTGTCACTCAACCTACGGCAACGTTGCTTTGCTTAAAGCTGCGGCACGTCAGGAAGTCTGGATTAACCCGATTGATGCGCAAGCCCGAGGCATTAAAAATGGCGATATGGTGAGCATCTTCAACGATCGTGGGGAAGTGCATATTCCTGCCAAAGTCACGCCACGTATATTACCGCATGTTGTCGCATTAGGAGAGGGAGCATGGTATTCCCCAGATGGTCAGAAAATCGATCATGCAGGGTCTATCAATGTATTAACCACGCAGCGTCCGAGCCCACTAGCGAAAGGCAACCCTCAACACACCAACTTGGTGGAAATTAAACTGGCAAATAAGGCATAAGGTAGGTTGGAATGAAACAATATGGCTTTTACATCGATTCAAGTAAATGCACAGGTTGTAAGACTTGCCAGCTTGCTTGTAAAGATTATCGGGACTTGGATGTGAAGCGAAACTATCGCCGTGTGTATGAATACGCAGGCGGTGGTTTTGTGCAAGATGGCGACACATGGATTCAAAATGATGTGTTCTCTTATTATTTATCCATAGCGTGTAATCACTGCGCTGATCCTGCGTGTGTCAAAGTATGCCCGTCGGGTGCGATGCATAAACGCAAAGAAGACGGTCTTGTTGTGGTTGCGGAAGACGTTTGTATCGGTTGTCAGCACTGCGCTAACGCGTGTCCTTATGGTGCGCCTCAGTTCGATAAGGAAAAAGGGCACATGACAAAATGCGACGGTTGTTATCAACGCGTGGCTGAAGGTAAACAGCCGATGTGTGTGGAATCTTGCCCGTTACGTGCATTGGAATTTGGTGAAATCCACGTTCTACGTGAGAAATATGGTTCGACAGCAGACGTTGCACCGTTGCCATCATCACATCTTACGTTCCCAAATATCGTGATTAAATTGAACAAAAATGCCAAACCAACGGGTGATACCAGTGGTTACTTGGCGAACCCTCAGGAGGTGTAAGATGATTTTTCATGAGTATTCCTTAATCTTCTTCACTGTACTGGCGCAAACGGCTGTTGGTGCATATCTGCTCGTGAGTGCGCGGTCTTTGGCACTCGGGTTCGATGACAAGAAAATTAACAGCTATAAAGTGCCGATGTTTGCATTATGGGCAATCATGGGTATTGGCTTTCTGTTTTCTATCACGCATCTGGGTTCTCCTTTACGTGCATTTAACTCGTTTAATCAACTGGGTTCGGCGTGGCTATCCAATGAAGTGTTCTTTGGGGCTGCTTTCTTTGCGGTTGGTGGCTTACAGTGGCTGCTTTCTGTATTGAAAGTGGGCGGAACTGCTATCCAAAAAGCATTGATGGTTGTGGCGATGGTTCTGGGGTGTATCTTTATGTATGCGATGGTTAACGTCTACATGATTAATACTGTCCCTACGTGGTTCAATATTTACACGCCGTTAAGCTTTGTTATGACAATGGCTGTGTGTGGCTTATTGTTATCACAGTTGGTTATTGTTGCTGCAAATGACAGCCGTTTCGCGGTAGATCGTAACATCATCATGTTCGCAGTTGTCGCCGTTGCAATCAGTCTGGCGGTGACAGTGGGTAAAATGAACCTTGTTGGTGATATTCAAAGCTCGATCGTTAAAGCCTCTGATTTGGTTGATGGCCTTGGAAGTTATCTCAGTGTTCAAGTGTTGTTGCTGTTGGCGGGGCTGCTCATTTGGGTGCTTCCAATGATCAACAAAACCGCTGTCAATCCGATTAACTTAACCGTCGCATTGGTACTGATTATCGCTTCGGAGTTAATTGGTCGTGGATTATTTTATAGTTTGCACATGACGTCTGGTTTATAGCCAAGAGCCGTGTCTCGCTAAGACAAATAGCCAGTTCCAATGTTTTGAACAATCCCTCGACGTTGAAATCGAGGGATTTTTTATGAACGGATGGGTTTATTATCAAAGTTCCTCTGCCTTCTTTGGCATGCCTGTGCACTATTTTTGTGCGTCTAGTTAGACCTAGTTATAAGATTCCGCTTCCTTTCTTTCCTCTTTGTGAGCTTAGTCTCAGCATCACGTTATTGATCTTCGTTTTGTCGCAAATGCACAAGTATGTGGCGCAATGCTGCATATGTGTGCATTACTTGAGCGTTATTCTCCGACAGGAAAGCCATACAAAAACACACCAGTTAGTCGCTGTTGGTTTGGTTTAAGTTGTTGTTAAAAAAGATATTCTTTATTTAGCTGAGGATGAGACTTTTTACCACATTAAACTACCATTGTTGATTTGATTGGTCATGGAACCACCAAAACTATAATAAGCCTCAACAAGGAGACGTTATGTCCTACGAAAAATCGAACCGCGCCGTTGTTTACAAAGGCCCGGGCAAAGTTGCTGTCGAGTCTATCCCTTATCCGGAACTGGCGTTGGGCAACCGTAAGTGTGAGCACGGTGTTATTCTGAAAGTACTCACCACAAACATCTGTGGTAGTGATCAGCATATGGTTCGTGGGCGTACGACGGCAGAAGAAGGTCTCGTACTCGGCCACGAAATTACGGGCATTATCTTAGAAAAAGGTCGTGACGTTGAATTTGTTGATGTCGGCGATATTGTTTCGGTGCCATTTAACATTGCTTGTGGTCGTTGTCGTAACTGTAAATCTGGTATGACGGGAATTTGCTTGAATGTAAACCCAGCACGTCCAGGTGCCGCATACGGCTATGTTGACATGGGCGGGTGGGTCGGTGGCCAGTCTGAGTACGTGATGGTGCCATACGCAGACTTTAACCTTCTTAAATTCCCAGACCCAGATCAAGCGAGAGAGAAAATACAAGATTTGACTTTGTTGTCAGATATCTTCCCAACTGGATTTCACGGTTGTGTTACCGCAGGCGTTGGCCCGGGTTCAACAGTATACATTGCGGGAGCTGGTCCCGTTGGTTTGGCTGCAGCAGTATCGGCACAGCTTCTAGGCGCAGCGTGTGTCATCGTTGGTGATATGATTCCAGATCGGTTAGAGCAAGCACGTAGTTTTGGTTGTGAAACGATTGACCTACGTGAAGACGGCAGCATGGAAGACAAGATTGAAGCGATTCTAAATGAGCGAGAAGTCGATTGTTTTGTTGATTGTGTTGGTTTTGAAGCGCACGGCTGTGGGTGTGGCGGACACACGAAAGAGGCACCAGCAACCGTACTAAACTCGGCGATGCAAGTAACACGTGCTGGTGGTTCTATCGGTATCCCTGGCCTTTATGTAACCGACGATCCAGGTGCAGAAGATGAAGCAGCGAAAGTCGGTGCTCTGAGCATGCGCTTTGGTCTTGGCTGGGCTAAATCGCACTCCTTCCACACGGGCCAGTGTCCAGTGATGAAGTACCACCGCGGACTGATGCAATCCATCTTGTTTGATAAAGTGAAAATTGCAGATGCGGTTAATGTTCAAATGATTTCGCTTGATCAAGCGCCGCAAGGTTATGCCGACTTTGATGGTGGTGCAGCGAAGAAATTTGTTATTGATCCGCATGGTGAGTTCAAGTCTTAATTGGAATAAAGTACCCAAATGGCCACGTAATACTGGTCATTTGGGTATAGCCGCAAAATGCTTGCTTCAATTCGCCATTTGAGTATATTTACCCGTCTAATAGAAGCACTTACTTAGGTAACCAATGGATCTTGCGAGTAGACTCGAGTTGTTGCTAGAAGTTTCACAACAGGGCTCTTTTGCTCAAGCAGCGGATAAGCGTGGTATTGACCGCTCTGTACTTTCTAAGCAGATTAGAAAGCTTGAAGAATCGTTGGGTGTTAGATTATTGAATCGCTCAACTCGTTCCTTATCACTGACGCCTGCGGGAGAGGAGATCGTCAAGCAAGCTCAGCACGTAAGAGATGCGTTAGACAAAACTCGTCAGTTGGCTGATACTTTCAGCGATACGCCCCGAGGTAACCTTAAAATCTCCTGCACAACACTTTTTGGAAGAAGGTATCTTAAAGATTGTGCTGTTAATTTTCTTAAAAAATACCCGCAAGTTACGGTAGAAATAGTTCTGGAAGGCCGAAACGTCGATTTGATTGGTGAGCGCTATGACGTTGCATTTAGGATTGGCAGTCCGAAGGATTCTAATTTAGTCGCAAAAAAACTTGCAAATCATCAGTTACTACTACTCGCATCAAAAGAGTTTGTTGCTAATTACGGTTATCCAGAAACGCCTGAAGATCTCGCTGCATTACCAGCGGTGATTTATTCGAATAGTTCTTATCAAATGAACAAAGTCCGGCTATCACCGATTCATGATAATGAGGATAGGGATGAAGAGACCGTTACGATTACAGCGAAAGGACGTTATCACGTTAACGAAGTTGAACTATTAATGCATGGAGCGCAATCTGGGTTGGGCTATGCTATTGTCGGTCAACTTATGCTCACCAAAAGTATTGATGAAATGGGCTTAATCAGGTTATTGCCTGATTACAAAATTGCTTACTCCGGTGGTCTATATGCGCTCTATCCACATCGCAATCCCCCACCATTAGTCAAGTTGTTTATTGAAACTGTAGAGCAAACTATTGGCAGTCCAGCTATTTGGGAAAGCTATACGACATAAAATGTTGATGAGTATTTTTTAAGCGGTGGGTATAGGGGCGATCCATTCCCCCCAGATTTATTCCTTAAAATGCAGATATCTTAGTCGTTAGATCTCATTGCATCAAAGTGGTAATCGACATTCAGAATTGCTCGATATTGAATATCGTCACGAGCATAAGCAACTTCTTCAATCACAACGTTGCTATCGTCAATATTGACATCATGAACATTCGTATAGGTAAATAGGCCCAGCTTGGCTCTTAGCTCTGAACTCGACATATTTTGTAGTGATTCTGATAGATTAAAGCCCGCATCTAACGCTTGCTCTTTACTCTGGAATGTACCTAAGTCCACATTTTTTTGCTCTGTAAGTGTGATGTTTGAAGCAAATGCAGACGAAGTCATAATGATGCTTGCAGTCAATAAAGCTAACTTTTTCATAGTAAAACCTTTCTTTCTCTATTTAATTATATCTAGATAGGTGTCTATCTCGTTTTGTTGTGATTATTATGGTTTTTTATGCTGGTTAGATAAAGATAAGAAACAGAATTTCACTATGGGCGATTTGGCACCAATCACCCATAGTGCATAAAGAAAGACAGGCGTTAGAGTGGCTATTCGGGCATGTACTATCTATCTCAGCGCATCAAATTGTAGGCAGATAGGTTTTGAAGACACGTTTAGTGAGTTTAATGATGAGCTCGTAAGGGATGGTGTTTATGTGCCTGGCAACCCGCTCAATGGGCAAGTTTTCACCCCAAAACTCGACAGCATCACCGACTTTATCCTGAGCCTCCGGACCTAAGTCTACGGTAATCATATCCATAGAAACCCGACCAGCAATCGGAACCGTTCTCCCATTAATATAAACAGGCGTTCCCTCGGGGGCACTTCTGGGGAAACCGTCACCATAGCCCATCGCGATAACACCGATATAAGTATCTCGCTGTGACGTCCATGCTTCACTATATCCGACGGGTTGGTTTGCCTTATGTTTACGAACCGCTATTAGTTTTGATTTCAGCGTCATGGCAGGCTGCAAACCGTGTTGTTGGCCTGTCTCATTTTCGTTAGGGCAGATGCCGTAGAGTGAGATGCCTGTCCTTACATAATCCAAGTGCGAGTCTGGCCAATACAAAAGACCTGCTGAATTTGCCAACGTTTTGGGACCAGAGTATTTCTCGGTTTGGGTAAGAAATAGATCTATCTGTTTAGGGGTTGAATTAGATGAAAGATCATCCGCATTACTAAAGTGGCTCATAAAACCCACTGGCCCTAATATTTTTCCTGTTGCGTCTAGCTTCGCCACATAGTTTTGAAGCTCTTCTGGCTGAATGCCGATTCGGTGCATACCGGTATCGATCTTTAACCAAACGGCAATCCCTTTGCTAATCTCTGCGTGCTTGAGATCGTCAAGTTGTTCTTCACAATGAATGACAGTATGGAAGCCTTCACGAGCAGCTAGTTCAAGGTCCGACTTACAAAAGCAGCCTTCAAGCAGCAAAATGGGTTGTTGGATGCCTACGTTTTTCAGTTCAAGTGCTTCGTCGATTCGAGCAACCGCAAACATATCCGCTTGAGGGAGTGACTGCGCTGTTTTAACGGCATTGTGGCCGTAAGCATCCCCCTTTATAACAGCAATTACGGATTTATCATTAGACTTGCTTTTAAGTACATCGTAATTCTTGCTTAGAGCATTTAAATTAATCACTGCTTCTGCCGTGATCATAGAATCCTTTCTAGAGTGCTCACAAAGCGGAGATTGACTCGTAAACTGTTGCAAATTTTCCATATTTAGTTTTCCAGATATATGTGTGCTTATTCCCTTCAGCAATATATATACCATATGGAATTTAATAACGGCACTGGATATTTTGCGATGAATTACTTCCAAATATGGTTTAATCTTTTGTTTTGGATTTCGTAGGTTTGGTCAGGAATACTTTCTTATTTTTGCGAATTTATATTCTAAATATTTTTCTTTTTATAGAATTTTAATCTTCTTTGTTTTTTTTGAACTTGGGCGTTGTTACCTGTTTTTCTTCACAGGCATTAGATTTTCGTTAATATTTTGCACTAAAATGGGGTGTTTTGATTTAAAGTTGTGCAATAAAGGTCGTTGAAATCACTTTTTGATCAAAGTGAGACGAAAACTGGCTAATAAATTTGGTTGAAGTGTAAATGGTGATAATCACTATATAGATGGTTTTTTTTGAAGCAAATGACCAATCTGTCGGCGTGAGCGTGTTTTTGTTAAGGTTTGTAATTACCGATACGGTAACACAATCTATCGAATGTCCTATTTTAGATTTGTTATAAATATTGTAATCCCTGTATTTATTGGACTATTTGACTTTTTTGTCTTATGGCTGATCTGTCGAGTTTTTTAGTTGATTTTAAAGCCTGATGGGCTCAAATTTCGCAAATATAAAGTAATTTTGATTATTCTTTCCATAAAGTGCTAACAAGTTGTCACGAATTTTGCACTGTAATTTAATGTGACGCTAATATTAATAGCTGGATATACATTTAAGGAGTAAAAGCAAGATGGAACTGAGACAGCCATATTTATTATTTTTAGGGGATGCCGCAGACGCTTTAGCAGCAAAAGTTGCGCAAGGTATACAGGCATGGCGTCCCGAATACTGCGTTGGTCAATTGCGCCTTGAAGGTTGTAATGCCGATGTGGGCCTTGATGATTTGAATGTCGCACAAGCGGTCGAAGCAGGTGCTAAAACGTTAGTTATCGGTGTTGCTAACCGAGGTGGTGTTATTTCTGAGAAGTGGGTTTCCGTGCTTATTGAAGCACTAGAATTAGGAATGGATATCGCCGCTGGGTTACATAATAAGCTGAATGACATCCCTGAACTGGTAGAGTGCGCGAACCAACACGGTCGTCGACTTTTTGATGTGCGATATCCAACACAGGTTTATCCTGTCGCTAACGGTGTCAAACGTTCTGGTAAACGATTACTGACCGTTGGAACGGACTGTTCTGTGGGTAAAATGTATACGTCTCTTGCGATAGAAAAAGAAATGAAAGCGCGCGGGATGGACGTCGATTTTCGTGCAACGGGCCAGACCGGAATTTTAATTACTGGGACGGGGGTTAGCGCGGACTGTGTTGTAGCTGACTTTATTGCTGGGGCAATCGAAACCATTACACCAGAAAACGATCCGCAGCATTGGGATGTAGTTGAAGGCCAAGGTTCTCTTTTTCACGCCTCGTTTGCGGGTGTTACCACGGGTTTGATTCATGGCGCCCAAGCCGATGCGCTAGTTTTATGTCACGAGCCAACCCGTACTCATATGCGCGGCTTACCAAGCTATCCATTGCCCGATCTTAAAACATGTATCGACGCCAATATTGCAACAGCTAAGCTCACCAACCCGAGCGTTCAGTTTGTTGGGGTATCTATAAATACATCTGGCTTAGGCGAAAATGAAGCGATGGAATACATGGATAAAGTCGAGTCAGAGCTCGGTTTACCTGTGGTCGATCCTTTCCGTCAAGGTGTGGCGCGTATTGTCGATAAATTAACGGAGATATAATGAAGGTTAATCTCTATACCAAAAGTTGGCCTATTCGCGGAAGTTTTACGATTTCCCGAGGCAGTAAAACTCACGCTGAGACGATTATCGTGGAAATTGAGCATCATGGCGTTAAAGGACGAGGTGAGTGCGTTCCCTATGGTCGATATGGTGAATCAATAAATAGTGTTTTAGAACAGATTCAAGGTGTAGTGACAGCAATCGAAGTGGGTATAAGCCGGGAGGCTTTACAGTCTTTACTCCCTTCTGGTGCGGCACGGAATGCGGTGGATTGTGCTCTATGGGACCTAGATTGCAAACTAAGTGGTGAATCCATCTGGAACAAAACCGGTTTGGACCCCCAAACCTTAACGACGGCGTATACGCTTTCCCTAGACACGCCAGAAAGCATGGAAAAAGCCGCCATAAAACACTCGCATCGACCACTGCTTAAGTTGAAGTTAGGTGGTCCGGAAGATTTGGCGCGAGTACAGGCAGTGCGTCGTGGCGCTCCCAATTCAGAGATTATTCTGGATGCCAATGAGGCGTGGACGGTCGAGACTTATCAGCGGTTAATTCCAGAGCTTTTGACGCTAAACGTCTCTATGATTGAACAGCCTTTCCATGCAGATGAACACCATGTACTTGATGGATTAGAACGGCCAATTACCATTTGTGCCGATGAATCGTGCCATGATCAAGCAAGCCTTAAACATGTTATTGGTCGATACGACATGATTAACATCAAGCTCGATAAAACCGGTGGTTTGACAGAAGCTTTGGCGCTTAAAGCGAAGGCCGAAGCGGCGGGGTTACGTGTTATGGTCGGCTGTATGGTGGCATCGTCATTGAGCATGGCTCCCGCATTTGTTGTGGCTCAAGGGGCCGAGGTTGTGGATTTAGATGGCCCGCTATTGCTGAGTGAAGACATTGAGCACGGCTTTGAATTTGACAACAATTCTATGCTGCCTTTCCGCAGTGAATTGTGGGGATAGGGGAACGACAATGGAACGTATCGTATATCTCAATGGAGACTATATTGTTGAAAGTGAAGCGAAAGTTTCAGTATTCGATAGAGGGTTTCTTTTCGCCGATGCAGTGTATGAAGTCACTGCGGTATTAGATGGCAAACAAATCGACCTTGAAGGTCACCTCGCTCGTTTAGAGCGTTCTTCTAAGGAACTTGGAATAAAGATGCCAGTCACTTCTGAAGAGCTTATTCATATTCAGCGAGAACTGATTGCGAGAAATGGCTTAGTAGAAGGCGGTATTTATCTTCAGTTAACGCGCGGTGACGAAGGTGACCGAGATTTTTCATACAGTGAAGCGATTGAGCCTACCTTGGTTCTATTTACTCAGTCTCGCAATCTGATCAACAGTCCTAAAACTCAAACGGGCATCAAAGTCATTTCGTTTGAAGACATTCGCTGGGGCAGACGTGATATTAAGACCACCAGTTTGCTGCCTGCGTGCATGGCGAAACATGCTGCACACGCTGCGGGTGCCGAGGATGTTTGGCTAATTGAAGATGGCTACGTGACGGAAGGTGGCTCTAGTAATGCTTATATTGTGACTCAAGATGATGTGTTAGTGACCCGTCCTCTGAGCAACGATATTTTGCACGGCATTACGCGTGCATCCTTGATGAAACTAGCCGAAGAGTTGAATTTGTCTATCGAAGAGCGTTACTTCACCATTAATGAAGCTTATCAAGCGAAAGAGGCATTTATTAGCTCTGCCACTACGTTTGTCTGGCCAGTGGTCAGAATTGATGATAAGCCTATTGGAGAAGGGGCTCCTGGCCCAATAGCACTAAACTTACGCGAGATTTACATCAAAACGGCAAGAGAGTTAGCGGTGTAGAGTTCGAATGAAAGGTTAACCATTAAATGGTCACTGTTTTGCGCAGTGACCGTTTTTTTTTGCTCTCTGCAATCCATCGAGATGATGTTTATGAAGAGTAGGCGAGCTTACCTGCTACGTAGGTTGCGTGCACATTTCGCTCATCACCCAGCATCATAAGTGCGAAAAGCTGGTCTTCTAAGTTTTGTGAATACTGTTGACGCAATACTTGCAAATCCGATACAGCCCAATCTAAAACGACAAAATCGGCTTCTTTCCCTGCTTCAAAGTTACCGACTTTATCATCAATGCTGAGTGCGCTCGCGCCACCCAGTGTTGCGAGATACAACCCTTTAAAGACCGAGAGCTTTTTACCTTGCAACTGCATCACTTTATAGGCTTCATTGAGAGTCTGCAGTTGAGAAAAGCTGGTGCCAGCTCCGACATCCGTTCCCAGACCGACGCGTATATCTCGCTTCTCTGCTTCATTAAGGTTGAATAACCCACTACCAAGAAATAGGTTGGAGGTAGGGCAGAATGAAAGGGCGGAATTTGTGCGTTCGACGGCATGCCATTCGCGATCGCTGAGATGAACGCCATGTGCGAAGACAGAGCGCTCACCCGTTAATCCATAATGCTCATACACGTCAAAGTAATCTTTGCGTTCAGGATAAAGCGCCGCAACGTACTCGATTTCATTTTTATTTTCAGACAAATGTGTGTGCACATACACATCAGGGTATTCCGCTTTGAGTTTACCTGCTGCGGCTAATTGCTCTGGTGAGGATGTGGGTGCGAATCGAGGCGTAATGGCGTATTGTAATCTTGCTTGATTATGCCATTTTTCTATCAATGCTTTACTCTCGCAATACCCTGATTCTGGCGTGTCACATAAATCATCGGGCGCATTACGATCCATCAACACTTTACCGGCTATGAGACGCATATTTTTCTTTAATGCCTCTTTAAACAACGCGCCTACGGATTGTGGATGGACGGTGCCAAAGACCATCGCGCTGGTGGTTCCGTTCTTCAATAACTCATTGATAAAGAATTGGGAGATAAACTGAGCGTGAGTTTCGTCTTCAAACTGTTTTTCAGTCGGAAAAGTGTAGGTTTCTAGCCATTCCAGTAGTTGCTCCCCATATGACGCGATCATTTGAGTTTGAGGATAATGGATATGAGTATCTATAAAACCCGGCACAATAAGTTTACCTCGATAGTCGATGATGTCTGAATATTGATGTGCGTCAGTCTCGTTGTACTCACTGATTGATTTGACTAATCCATCTTTGACAACGAGCAAACCATCAGCAAAGTATTGGTATGCGTCGGATGGATCGGAAAGCTTCGCAGGATCGTCAAAAAAGTGCAGCAGGCTTGCACGTATAACTGCATCACCTGTTGAGGTGTTTGGCAAGGTCTGTTTGTCGGGATGCGTTACATCACCGATCGAGTCGTTGTTCATAAGTCACTCCATTGAATATGTTTGATACCCATGGTTTTTGACTTATCCGAGTAAGCCCTTGTCAATAGAGTGTATACCCATACACGATATATGAGCATATGTAACAACCGAAAACCATTAAAAGCAGATTAATTATAGCCAGAATCGTGCCAGTTATCTGCAAAGGCCACCAAGCTAAGTTTAAAGCTTCTTTTCCAATGTATCAGAGCGGAAGGTGTCAGATTGTCGTTGCATTGTAAGCGGGCTTAAAGCGTTCGTTGTGGCCAGAATGGTGAGCTAGACATCGATATTGGATCCATATGGTGCAAACTTCGTCCAATATTTCGATATATCGCCTATGAGTTAGACGCTGAGCTTGAGCAAATATTGGGTAGTGAAAAATACCAGATGATGAAATAACTACTAAAGATCTTCTAGTCACGAATTTTTAGTGATTTGTGCCACAATAAATCGTGCAATTGTTACATAGTGTAAAGCTCATCGTTGGGTCACGTGCTGCCTTGTTTTGGTGCATTTTTAGTTTTTATTTCAATGAGTTTAAACAATGAAACTCCTGATTATAAAGATGAAAATTTAACATAAGGTCGATAATTACTAATTAATTCAGTGTGATAAAAGTATCATTATTGAGAATAATTCAACAAATTTGAAACAAAATAGCTATAAATACCTTGAGGCATGGTTATTGCTCTTATACAAATGCTCAACGCGGTGTGCTAGCCAAAAACATAAAAACAGCTAGTGCTTCCGATAAAAATAAATCTCCTTATTACTCTGGAGTTCGCTATGTCAGTTTCAATGAATAAGTTCGGCGGTTCGTCGAACAAGGAAGTAAGCCGAATTGGCTTTTTGCTGCTCGATAATTTTACAATGCTTGCGCTCTCATCGGCTGTTGATCCGATGCGTATGGCAAATCAACTTACCGGAAAAGAGCTGTACGATTGGTACATCATTTCAGAAGACGGAGAAGATGTAACGGCAAGCGACGGAATTACCGTTAAACCAGATTGCTCAATGGCGGATGCGCCACAACTCGACACACTTATTGTGGTCGGTGGGGTAAACATTACTCGCAGTTACACGCGCAGACAAATTTCCTGGTTGCAGTCTTTAGCACGTAAACACATTCGCTTAGGTGGTGTGTGTACGGGCGCTTATGTACTGGCTGAAGCTGGGTTGCTAAATGGTTACCAGTGCTGTGTGCACTGGGAGTGTTTGGCGACGCTTCAAGAACGCCATCCTCGAGTAAACTGTCTCAACCACTTGTTTGTCATCGACCGTGATCGCATGACTTGCAGCGGTGGATCTGTTCCGATGGACATGATGATTACGATGATCCAAAAAGATTACGGCCGTGAGCTGAGTTCAAGTATTTCTGAAATGTTCATTTGCGACAATATTCGCGGTGAAAATGATACTCAACGCATTCCACTCAAACACACCATTGGTACTGCTCAGCCTAAATTGGTTGAGGCGATTATTTTGATGGAAGCGAATATTGAAGAAACCATAGAGTTGGATGAATTGGCGCTATACGTTGGACTATCGCGTCGCCAATTAGAACGCCTGTTCCAAAAATACTTACATTGTTCACCATCGAAATACTACCTCAAGTTGAGACTGAATCGTGCGAGACAATTGTTGAGACAAACATCGATGTCTATCATTGAAATAGCGACAGCATGTGGCTTTGTCTCTTCACCTCACTTTAGTAAATGTTACCGTGTACACATCGGTATTTCTCCAAAGGCGGAACGATTGGGTACGCATTCCGCTACCGTGACGAATGTAAATGTGACTCCACCATCGATGGAATTAGACAGTGTGGTTGATTTGATGCAATTTGATACACCGCTTCGATCTGCGAAGGTGTTATTTGAGGCTCAGCATGAGCGACCTATGGCTCGGTTTCAATATAAGTCCGCGTGAGCAAAGACGACGCCACCCTCAGTAGGGTGCGTTTTTGTATGTTTATTTTATCGCTTATCGTTTGTTTATTTTGTCGCGAATAGTTACGTAAAAGGGATTTGGAATGCCGTTTTTAGAACACTTTTGA
Organism: Vibrio mytili; assembly: GCF_000830505.1. Lineage (GTDB taxonomy): Bacteria > Pseudomonadota > Gammaproteobacteria > Enterobacterales > Vibrionaceae > Vibrio > Vibrio mytili. The sequence continues at coordinate 41,130 of NZ_JXOK01000010.1, forward strand.
TCGACCTTAATACTTATTCTGGAGGCTAACGAGGAAAGGGAAGAATAGGTATCAAAATGAACGCAACGGACTTGCATGATGATTCAATCGTGATTGACGGCTTGGTTATCGCTAAGTGGGATCGTGAACTGTTTGAAGATATGCGCAAAGGTGGCATTACTGCTGCAAACTGTACGGTTTCGGTTTGGGAAGGCTTTCAGAATACGGTGAATAACATCGTTGAGATGAACAACCTTTTAGAACAAAACAACGACCTGGTGATGAAGGTTCGCACTACAGATGATATCCGTAAAGCGAAACAGCAGGGTAAAACTGGCATCATGATGGGTTTCCAAAACGCCCATGCATTTGAAGATCAACTTGGCTATGTTCAAGTGTTCAAAGACCTTGGCGTTGGTGTTGTTCAAATGTGTTACAACACACAGAACTTGGTTGGTACTGGCTGTTACGAGCGCGATGGCGGTTTGTCTGGCTTTGGTCATGAAATCGTTGCCGAAATGAATAAAGTCGGCATCATGTGTGACTTATCCCATGTTGGCGCAAAAACGTCTAAAGAAGTCATCCTAGCTTCTGAAAAACCAGTTTGTTACTCACACTGCTTACCAAGTGGCTTGAAAGATCACCCTCGCAACAAATCAGATGAAGACATTAAATTTATTGCAGACCATGGCGGCTTTGTTGGCGTAACCATGTTTGCACCATTCCTGAAAAACGGCATCCATTCAACCATTGACGATTACGTAGAAGCGATTGCCTACATCTTCGATCTCGTTGGAGAAGATCAAATTGGTATCGGTACTGATTTCACTCAGGGTCATGGCCAGCCGTTCTTTGAGTGGTTAACGCATGATAAAGGTTACGCACGCCGCCTGACTAACTTTGGTGAAATCATTAACCCTGAAGGTATCCGTAAACTAGGCGATTTCCCTAACTTGACAGAAGCGTTATTAAGACATGGCTTTAGTGAGACTCAAGTTCGAAAAATTATGGGTGAAAACTGGCTTCGCGTACTCGGTGAAGTCTGGGGCGAATAACAGCTGTTCAATATAAAGAACGCTTCAATATAAATATAACGATATAAAAAGTTAATTGTATAAAAGGAAGAATACGATATGAGTACACACGCACCTGAAATGCCAATCTTGGTTGATGACGAAACAGGGGTATGGACAACGGATGCCTTACCAATGTTGTATGTTCCGCGTCACTTCTTCGTTAATAACCACATGGGAATTGAAGAAGAGATCGGTGCTGAACGTTACGCAGACATTCTGTACAAAGCGGGCTACAAATCAGCTTACTACTGGTGTGAAAAGGAAGCAGAAGAACACGGTCTTAGTGGTGATGCTGTCTTTGAACATTACATGAAGCGCTTATCTCAGCGCGGCTGGGGTTTCTTTGTCACTGAGCACCTAGATATTGAAAAAGGTGAAGCTCGAGTACGTCTGGAAAACTCTTGTTTTGTTTACCAGTACGGAAAAGTGAACCGCAAAGTCGATTACATGTTTACTGGCTGGTTCGCTGGCGCAATCGACCAAATTGCTGAAAGTCTTGGACTGTCAGTTAAAACCAAAGCAGTGCAAACGCAAAGCGGTGCTGAGGAAGGGTGCGATTACGGCGTGTTTGAAGTCACACCAATCGATTAAGCACCAACGTCAATCAATTCGTAAGTCAGTCAAGGAAGGCAGCCTTATTTATTCACAAGTAAGGCTGGTACAGGGGTAAATCATGTCTCAGTTCGATATTCTATTCCAACCATTAAAAATCAACAAAACGACCATTCGTAACCGAGTGGTCAGTACCGCGCACGCTGAAGTTTACGCCACCGATGGTGGTATGACGACCGATCGCTACGTGAAGTATTATGAAGAAAAGGCGAAAGGTGGCTGCGGTCTATGTATCTGTGGTGGCTCTAGCGTGGTATCGATTGATAGCCCGCAAAGTTGGTGGAGTTCAGTTAACCTTTCAACAGATCGCATCATTCCTCATTTTCAAAATCTAGCCGATGCTGTGCATAAGCATGGCGGCAAAATCATGATCCAAATTACTCACATGGGACGTCGTTCTCGTTGGGATGGTGAACACTGGCCAAACCTAATGTCCCCGTCTGGTATACGTGAACCTGTTCACCGCGCAACATGTAAGACCATTGAAGAAGAAGAAATCTTGCGCATTATTGATGACTTCGCAAAAGCAGCTGTTCGTGCGAAAGAAGGCGGCTTGGATGGCGTTGAACTATCAGCGGTTCACCAGCATATGATTGACCAATTCTGGTCTCCTCGTGTTAACAAGCGTACGGACAAGTGGGGCGGAAGTTTTGAAAACCGCATGCGCTTTGGTATGGAAGTTTTGAAAGCCGTTCGTGAGGCGGTAGGACCTGACTTTGTTGTAGGTATGCGTATTACTGGTGACGAGTTCCATCCTGATGGCTTGAACCATGATGATATGAAAGAAATCGCGGCGTACTACGATGCAACTAAGATGGTCGATTACTTCGGCGTTGTTGGTTCTGGCTGTGATACGCACAATACACTCGCGAACGTTATCCCTAATATGAGCTACCCGCCCGAGCCATTCCTTCACTTGGCTGCTGGTATTAAAGAAGTGGTTTCGGTACCGGTTATCCACGCGCAAAACATCAAAGATCCAAACCAAGCTAAGCGAATCCTTGAAGCAGGTTACGTTGATTTTGTTGGTATGACTCGCGCACACATTGCGGATCCGCATTTGATCACCAAAATCAAACTGGGCCAAACCGACCAAATTCGCCAATGTGTTGGCGCGAACTACTGTATCGACCGTCAGTACATGGGTCTAGATGTATTGTGTATCCAAAATGCGGCGACATCCCGTGAGCACATGGGTATGCCTCACCTGATCGAAAAAACAGCAGGACCTATCCGTAACGTTGTTGTGGTTGGTGGTGGCCCTGGTGGTATGGAGGCCGCTCGTGTTGCAGCTGAACGTGGTCACAAAGTCACATTGATTGAGAAAGGAAGCGAACTCGGTGGACAAATCACCATCGCAGCAAAAGCTCCTCAACGTGACCAGATGGCGGGTATTACTCGCTGGCTAGCGATGGAACTCGATCGTTTAGGTGTCGAGGTTATTCTGGATACTGCTGCTAACGCAGATATGATCCGTGAGCTGAAACCAGAAGTTTGTATCCTTGCGACTGGTGGTACTCCATTCATTGAACAGAACCCAGACTGGGGTGCAGAAGAGGGATTAGTCGTCTCTTCTTGGGATATCCTGAATGGTACGGTTGAACCAGGTAAGAATGTTCTGGTTTACGACACCATCTGTGAATTCTCGGGCATGTCAGCAGCCGACTACTTAACGTCAAAAGGTTCTCAAGTTGAACTTGTTACAGATGACATCAAACCGGGTGTTGGTATCGGCGGTACAACTTTCCCGACTTACTACCGTAGTTTGTATGAGAAAGACGTCATCATGACATCTGATTTGGCATTGCTAAAAGTGTACCGTGAAGGTGACAACCTGATCGCTCTACTAGAGAACGAATATACGGGTGCGAAAGAAGAGCGCGTTGTAGACCAAGTGGTCGTAGAGAACGGTATTCGTCCAAACGAAGCGCTTTACTATGAGCTGAAAGCAGAGTCAGTCAACAAAGGTCAAATCGACGTTGAAACGTTGTTTGCATCACAGGCGCAACCCGTCTTGTCTCAAGACAATGACGGCATGATCCTATGGCGCTTGGGTGACTGTGTTTCACAACGTAATACTCATGCTGCACTCTACGACGCACTACGTCTATGTAAAGATCTTTAAGGGGGGCGTATGTTCCTAGAGTCATTACTTCCTATCCTACTTATAACAGCCGGAGCTCTGGCTGTTATAGGGATGCTCCGCCGCATTATGATGTGGCGGAGAGGGCAAGCCGAAAGTGTTGCCCTCTTTTCAGGGTTAGCTGCGATGCCGCGTCGTTACCTCGTGGACTTGCACCACGTGGTTGCTCGCGACAAAGTTATGTCTAACACGCACGTGGCGACAGCGGGTGGTTTCGTATTGTCTGTTGTCCTTATTTTCGCGGTTCACGTGTTTAACCTACAACCACAGATTTTGTCTTGGGTCTTGCTGGGTTCACTGGGCTTAATGTTTTGCGGTACTTTATTTGTCGTAAAGCGTCGTCTTAATCCGCCATCGCGCCTGTCAAAAGGCCCTTGGATGAGACTGCCGAAAAGCTTAATCATGTTCTCGGTCAGTTTCTTTCTTGTGACATTGCCTGCAACGCAACTCGTTGGTGACGTGTTTAACGTGGTCGCTGCTGTTGTTCTGCTTGCCGCCATTGTTTGGGGTGTCGGTGAGATGTTCCTCGGTATGGGCTGGGGCGGACCAATGAAGCACGCGTTTGCGGGCGCATTACATCTAGCATTTCACCGTCGTCCAGAACGTTTTGGCGGTGGCCGTTCCACAGGGTTAAAACCCATTGACCTTAATGCACAAAAACTGGGTGTAGAAAACCCAAGTGACTTTAAATGGAATCAGCTGTTAGGTTTTGACGCCTGTGTTCAGTGTGGTCGCTGTGAAGCCGTTTGTCCTGCGTTCGCAGCAGGTCAGCCGTTGAACCCGAAAAAACTTATCCAGGATATGGTGGTAGGTCTTGCGGGTACAACGGACAAAAAATACGCGGGTAGCCCTTACCCGGGTAAAGAAACCGGATGTGCAAAAGGCGACCCGCACAAACCTATTGTGGGTGGAGTGTTGAACTCAGAAACACTCTGGTCTTGTACAACTTGTCGAGCTTGTGTTGAAGAGTGTCCGATGATGATCGAGCATGTGGATGCGATTGTCGATATGCGCCGCTTCTTGACGCTTGAAAAGGGTGAAACACCAAATAAAGGCGCGGAAGTTTTAGAGAATATCATCTTCACTGACAACCCGAATGGCCATAACCCGAACAAGCGTTCTAACTGGGCTGCTGACCAGGATCTCAAACTGATGTCTGAAGTCAAACGTGCCGACGTATTGTTCTGGGTTTCTGATGGTGCTTTTGATATGCGTAGCCAACGCATTCTTAAGTCGATGGTGAAAATTCTGAAAGCGGCCAAAGTCGACGTGGCTATTTTGGGAGACGAAGAGCTGGATTGTGGTGATGTTGCCCGCCGATTAGGTGACGACGTAACGTACCAACGTTTAGCGAAGCGTAATATCCAAACGTTGATGAAGTACGACTTTGATTGCATCGTGACCACCGACCCTCACGCATTCCACTGTTTGAAGAACGAGTACCCGGACTTCTACCCTGAGAATGAAAAACCTAACTACCAAGTTTGGCACCACACAACCTTTATCAATCAATTGGTAGAAAAAGGGTTGATCGCGCTAAAAGAATTGGCAGTTGGCAAAGTCACATACCACGATCCATGTTACCTAGGACGCTACAACGGTGAATATGAATCGCCTCGTTCTGTTCTTAAACACCTTGGCATTGAGATCGCTGAAATGGAGCGCTCTGGTTTCCGTTCACGCTGTTGTGGTGGTGGTGGTGCTGCACCGATTACCGATATCCCAGGCGAACGTCGTATTGCAGACATGCGTATGGATGACATTCGAGAAACAGGTGCCGATTTAGTGGCGGTAGGTTGTCAGCAATGTACTGCGATGCTGGAAGGTGTTGTAGAACCAAGACCAGAAGTGAAAGACATTGCAGAGCTTGTCGCTGATATGTTGGTTGAGGTTAGCGACGAGAAGGTGGACGTATGGACACCTGAGTCTGAAACCGTCGGTGTGTAGGAGAAAAGCATGGGAGATTTTATTTTACGCCGTGACCCTCGTGTCGAATGGATTAGACGTAATCGCCTGCACCCTCAGCATGAAAGCTTGATGGTACAGCCGATTGAAGAAATTGGCCCGAGCGGGTTAACTAGGCGTTATCCGCATCGAGTCGGGTTCATCGGACCAAATGGTATTAAACGCATTGACCGATTAAATAGTAACGCAGCGACATCAATGATGGGCGCACGTCAGAACAGTCAAGCGAGCGTTGAACTGCCACTGCACAAAGTGGAGTCACCAGACTTTTACATCGTTGTGGTACCGGATATGCCGGGTGGCCGTTTAAGCAGTCATGATAAAGATGTCTTAGGACAAGCGCATCAATTGGTTAAACAGTCGGATCAGGAAGGCGCGGTCATGGCCGTTGTCTTTGGAACGCATAAAGAAGAGCAGTTTGGTCTTGCGGGTGTCGACCGTTTACTCGCTGTTCCAGACGAAGTGTTTGATCATTACAGTCCTGAGCAGCGTGTCGAGGTTCTTGCCAGTATCGAAGCTAACTACAAACCGAAGCATTGGCTATTCCCAGATAGCATACAAGGCGGTTTCGAGATTGGCGTCAGACTCTCAGCAGCGATTAAAGAGCGTCCGGCAACTCAAGCTTGGCAAGTTAATAGCGAGCAGGCTGTGTGCCGCGCTTCAGGTGGTCGCCAAGATATCAAACGTGCAACACCACGAGTGCTGTTGCTCGCGGAAGAATGTGCACTGCCGATAGATGAGACGAAGCATGAAGCCTTGAGCGTAGAATTTGCGGGGGATGTGAACACAGACTCTCGCATTCAAGACCTGGGCCCAGTTGCCGTCGACCCTCAGGCAATACCGCTGACTGAAGCCGAGTTTATTTTGTCGGCTGGTAACGGTATTCATGACTGGGATCAGTTCCATGCGGCAGCCAATATCTTGGGGGCGACGGAGGGTGCAAGCCGTGTCGCAGTTGATGATGGCTTTATGCCTCGACACCGACAGGTTGGTGCAACCGGCAGCTGGGTGACGGCTCGAGTCTATATCGCAGTTGGTATCTCAGGTGCGATTCAGCACTTACAGGGTATTGGCGGGTGTGACAAAGTCATTGCCGTCAATACGGACGCAGGTTGTGACATGGTCAAACGTGCTGATTTGAGTGTTATTGCGGACAGTAATGAGTTGTTAAAGGAATTGATTTCTTTGATTCAACACCACCAATCAAAGGAGCTGAAGGATGCAGCATAATCAAAGTGACACGCTACGTGTCAGTACTTTAGTTTCCATCGGTGCTCACCCAGATACGGGACGTGCTCGTCGCTCGGCGACTGACGCTCGTGCGGTTGAGTTGGCAATGAACTTAGAAAGCTGTGAACTGGAAGTGTTGCATGCTGGTAATCCACAGGAACCTGCACTGGCCTACTACAGCGGCATGGGGCTTTCGCAAATCCGAGTGTTGTCCCAGGACGAACAAGATGATGCGATTCATACCTTGTCATCTTACTTTCGTAATGAGATGCCAGATATCGTGCTGACGGGGATGCGCAGTGAAAACGGTGAATCCTCGGGCACATTGCCTTTCTTTCTCGCTCAAGAGTTGGGGTGTCCCGTAGTGATGGGCATCGCAGAGATTCTTTCAGTGGAAAATGGAACCGCGCGAGTTTTACAAGCGTTACCAAGAGGGCAGCGTAGAGCCCTGAATGTATCTCTTCCGTTTATTGCCAGTGTGGACCTTGCTGCGCAAGAGCCAAGACAGAGTGCATTCGGTCGAGCACGTCGCTGTGATTTTGTTACTGAAGAGGTTGATGGCAAGCAACTTGACCAAGACCGAATGACTTGGGAAGTCAGCATTGCTAAACCTAAAGCAAAACGATTAAAAGTAGTCAAAGCAAAAAGTGCAGCCGATCGCTTTAAAGCTGCGACCGCGAAAGCTGAATCGACAGGCGGCAAAGTGCTTAAGGATCAGCCAGTAAGTGAAATGGCGCAGTTGGTCTTTGATTTGCTTCTAGAGGAAGGAGTAATACAGAAGTAATTGAGGTAATAGGTTTATGACCACATTAGTTACCAAGGTAGCCTTTGACACTCACATTTTAAGGTAATGGTTGATGTCTAGACAAAGTAACTGATGACAAAACGGTTCAGAGAAAGGATTTACTGAAACGGATTATACCCAAATTGGCTCAGCATGCCTGGTTTACTTGAGGCAGTTGGTTAACCAAAACAGACCAGGTGTGCAGTCGTAGTAACACGCTGCATATTCAAGTTGTGTGGGTATATGTTCTACCAATTCCAGCCATGACTTCATCGTTTTTGCTGGTAAAAAATAGCATCAAGCAGGGTGTGGATGTTTCTAACTAAATCGATCAGTTATGGAACATTTCTTCTCGCCAGAAGCCGTTTTTTCTGCGTATTCCTGATAGTTGAATGCCTGGAATTGGTACTAATTTTTAAAGAGGGATCGTATGAAAAGCATAGTCAGTAGTCGACGAAAATATAAACCCGTCAATGATGTAAAATATGAAACAGATTATTGTGCAGGGCAAGACAATGTCAAACTGTGGGGGATGGACATACACAACCCTGTGTTTGGTATCAGTGCTACGTTAATTTTATTATTCATCATTTTGACTCTTTTGTTTCCTGCAGGGTCAAAAGATGCGTTGATGGCGGCAAGAACTTGGTCTATCACCAACTTTGACTGGTTCTTCATCGTTGGCTGTAACATCTTTGTCGTTTTCTGTTTGTTTTTACTGGTCTCACCACTGGGTAAAATACGTTTAGGTGGTGTAGGTGCTGCACCAGAGTTTTCTCGACTTTCATGGTTTAGTATGCTGTTTGCAGCAGGTATGGGCATCGGGCTCATGTTCTGGAGTGTTGCGGAACCTGTTGCTTATTATACCGACTGGTATGGCACGCCTCTTAATGTGGAAGCAAGCACCGAAGAAGCGAGAAAAATGGCGCTAAGTGCGACGATCTATCACTGGGGTCTCCATCCTTGGGCCATCTATGCCGTTGTTGGACTAGCGTTGGCCTTCTTTGCCCATAACAAGGGATTACCATTGACCATTCGCTCCGCCTTTTTCCCTCTTTTGGGTGAACGCTGTTGGGGTACGATTGGTAATTTCATCGATATTCTTGCGGTTCTCGCCACCATTTTTGGTCTTGCCACCTCTTTAGGGTTTGGTGCTCAACAAGCCGCAGCTGGTCTTAGCCATTTATTTGGTGTCTCTAGCGGTATTTCTACCCAAATTGCGTTTGTCGTTGCTGTAACTGGTATCGCCGTGGTATCAGTTGCACGTGGCCTTGATGGTGGTGTGAAAATACTGAGTAACATTAATATGCTGATTGCAGCTGGCTTAGTTGCATTGCTTGTGGTTGTTGGTCCAACGTTATCGATCGCCAATACCTTTGGCGATATTGCTTCGGGCTATGTCGGTAACTTTATTCCGTTATCAAATTGGATCGGTCGAGAAGATTCTGATTGGTTCCATGGCTGGACAGTGTTCTACTGGGCTTGGTGGGTATCTTGGTCACCATTTGTTGGTATGTTTATCGCCAGAGTGTCAAAAGGGCGTACCGTTCGTGAATTTGTGACTGCTGTTTTGCTCATCCCAACACTCGTCACTATGGTGTGGTTAAGTGTTATGGGTGGTACGGCACTGGAACAAACGACAAGTGGTGTAGGTGAGCTTGCAAACGGTATCAGTGATGTATCCCTAGCGATGTTCCAAATGTTTGATAACTTGCCGTTCTCAACACTGTTGTCGGTTGTTGGTATCTTGCTTGTGCTGGTCTTCTTTGTTACATCATCGGACTCTGGTTCTCTAGTAATCGATAGTATCACAGCGGGTGGTAAAGAAGATGTGCCAGTGGGTCAGCGCGTATTTTGGGCTGTGGTTGAAGGTCTGATTGCCATCGCACTGTTACTTGGCGGTGGCTCAGAGGCATTAACGGCATTGCAAGCGGGTGCGATTACGACCGGTTTACCGTTTACTCTTGTATTGGTATTAATGTGCTGGAGCTTATATAAGGGGCTTAAATCAGAAAGCCACCTTTACAGAAAAGCGTAATTGCAACGTTTTCAAAATGAGTAAGTTGCGAACACAATTTTCTTGAAAACAATGTTTTTTAAATGCAATGCTTCTTGAGCACAATACGTTATGAGCGAATATGCGCTGTGACGGAATCTAGGATCACAGCCATATTGTTTTGTTGGGGGGAGGGAATCCCCCCTTATTTAGGTAGGAGAATAGAGTTATGATGCATGTAGATCTAGTCGATATGGATGATTTAATCACTGATCTTGACCAAATTGGGATTGAGTGTACTGGTCATGATGTTGATAGTGTAAAAAATAGCATTGATAAGTGGTTAGAGTCGGTCGATAGCATTCAACGCGATCGTTTTTCGAAGCTCATCTTTTCTATGGAGCAAAAAGGTATTTTGTTACCAGATATTGAAAATGTCGTTCATTGGGGAGCTCAACGCTTACCCCAATGACCAAAACATCGACATATATTATTGAAGGACGGGGGAGAGTCGTTCTATTTACCGTAAAGAATGGTGTCGTACTCTCTACCCTTATCTCATTCAAATGACCGATTTTTCGCACGTCACTTACAACAAACCTTTCAATCGTCGTTATTTAACCTGACACATATCAAAAACGTTATGTTTTCTAAGTGCCTTTAGAATGCTTTGAATACGCATTATTCACTGCGTGAGAGTAAAATCATTCAATTCAGACACGGTTTTGATTATGTAGACATTTTTACTACTAGAGTATTCGATAAGTTGAGATGTGAAGTCATCGTTCCAGAACCTAGGGCACAACTTAAGGGTCTTATAACTATTAAGTGTCCCTTTGAATACTGAGCTTCCATCAGGCCAACCCTCTGGCTTTATAAAGAGCCCTTTAAGAAAGCGCTTAGTTACAAACCAATAACTTACCGAGTATGGTAGGTCTATGTAAACGAGCGTATCTGCGGCCGCCAGACGTTCATAAAAGGAACTTATGGGACCAAAACCATCGATGATCCAAGCATCTGATCGAATGATTTCGTTGTGGGCAAAATCAAACTCTTCTCGATCTACAAGTTCACCGTTGGGTTTGTAAACGATGGAATCTAGTTGATGAAGCGGTAAACCCATAGTTGACGCTAGTGCTTTGCTTACTGTCGATTTTCCGCTACCCGGTTTTCCAAAAACTGCTACCTTTTTCATTTAAATCCCTCCAAGAGTCTAATTCCCAAAAGGCAGAAAAAGAAAACCCACCTTCTAGGGTGGGGTTGATTTATCCAAAGCACAACACATCCCACCATTCCTAAGGAATGATGATAATTCGTTGGTTAAGTGGCATCGGATTAAATTTCATACAGCTACTTTCATATAATTGCAGTCAGTTGTCAATTTGTCTTCTCATAATGGGTAGTCGCAGGTTAAGGCGTTTGGCCATCTGAAGTTTGCAAAACTAATGTTTGAAATATAAACCGAATAGGGCATACACAGAAATAGCGGTTATTACCAAACTTCCACCATTTCTCCTTCGTCATTGAGTATTCCCATTTTGTGTGGGATGGTGTGGTTTGTTATCTAAGAGATGTTACTCTGCGCCAAAGGCAGACGAATTAAGCTGGTCAATACTAACTCGATAGAGGGGATGTATTGCTCTTTCAACAAAGTATGACCACACATGCTTAAATACTGCATGTTGATTGGGAAAAGGCGCAAGTTCTAGAGCTTCTTCAAGAGAGCACCACTTATAGTCGGTATGCTCCTCGTTCAGAACCACTTTTTGGTTTGGAGGGCACATCACGACAAAAACAGGAATAAGCTCTATGACATTCACGTGAGGCTCGAAGAACTGATCGATAAATTGCGCATTGTATAGGTTGGTGACCTGAATTTGAGTTTCTTCGTAAAACTCTCGAACAATCGCTTCGACCCCTGTTTCACCTTGCTCTATTGAGCCTGCTACATGGCACCAATAACCACCTTTCACGCGCTTCATTAGCAGAATCTTTTTTTCACCATAGATTTCAGATATTGCGACGCCCGAAACAAAGGACGTGTCGACTGGGATCATCTTTACCTCAGAACTCAAAATAGTGCGCCCCCTTATTTGTCTGGATGCGCGATAAGTCTTCCAACATGGATGAGACTGGAGAGCTTGAGTAGTGGTTTAATAATGAGTTGCGCACTCCCAACAATAAATAACCAAGTCCCACTCTCTATTAACGAATCATTTAAAAAGAAAAAACTGCCGATCAAAAACCAAATAGCGATCAATAAATCATTGAATGCGCCTAACGCTTCATAGCGACGTTGCACAACGATGTGCTTTTTTCCTATATCGACGTCTAACTCATTGTCTACAGTATCCATTCGTGGGTCACCTTATTTCTGACTACAGTAAAGTGACCGTAACGAACCGGAATCAATTTTACAACCCCGCGCTACGTATAAGACTTTGTTCTACTATGGTTTTAGTCATGCTAAACAGCGTTGAGAGCGTTGAGAGCGTTGAGAGCAATAGTGTAAGGAAGACAAATGGCGAAATTATAGTTCCGATTTCAGCTACACTATTTCAAATTAGGGAAACAAACTTACTTCTGTTAGAATCCGCACCCTGTTGATTTTCGGTATAAAGTAATACTGGGTTAAGATCAGAATCCCTACAACCCAAGCACTCGGTTAGTTAGCTTATTAGGAACTCGTTATGATGACTGATGAAGAAAGAATAGAATTACAAAAAAATAATCCATTACACGGGCTTGGGCTAGAAACTATGCTGCAAGAGCTGGTTGATTTTTATGGATGGGACATTTTAGATACCGCAATGCGTTTTAACTGCTTTCATACCAATCCATCAATTGCGAGTAGTGTGAAGTATTTGAAGAAAACCGATTGGGCGAGAGAAAAACTGGAGAACTTTTACTTATATCGTTTTAAGCGTATGCCACGCGCCTCTAGCGAAGAGTATGACTTACCACCTCGTGCTCGTACGTTTCCTCATGGTTTAAAACCAAAAGAGCCACTGGAACTGACGGTTGACTCCATCTTGAAGTCACAAGCCAAAGCCGCCTCTGCGCATAAAGAACGTTCTTCACGCAATCGTAATTTTCGCCGTTAGTTGCATCGCCGGTCTAAGCATCATTTAAAAACAACCAGTCGTTTAGGTAGAGATATTCAGTAACTTCAAAATGCGTGTTCAGCGAGATTTTATTCGCTCTTAGGCAAGGCACTGATTTGAATACATAGTCATTCTACGTACGTAGAAAGCAGTAGCACAGCATAAGAGCGCCTAATTGAACTGCGAAGTAAGGAGCTCGCCCTTTGGGAGCTCTTCATCGAGCCCATTTCTGTACTAAATAATGTTGCAAGGGAATCACCATTCCTACCGTTATTTAGCGCGAACTGAACTCGTTGATGAAGCTCTGAATCTTACATCTTGATGTCACTTGAGTATAAGCATTATCGGCGCTTCATTTGCCTTTACGCTGCCGCATACCTTCCTGAAGCACTTTTAGTATTTCAAGACAATGCGTTACTACAGTATGGCTGTCCCCAGTCATATAGGCCGTTGTAATAGCGCCTTCCTTTAGCACACATATCGACTCCAATAATAAAGGGTCTTTACTACAAAGGTGTTTTTGAATAACTCGACGTACGTGTTGTTTATGTTGGTTACAAAAACGAGAAATTTCGCTATCGGTATCACTAAACTCTGCAGATGTGTTGATGAAAAAACACCCTCTAAAATCGCCCAGCATCGTTTCTTTACTGTTAAACCAGCTCTCTAACCCATTGAATAAATTTTTAATTAAGTCGCTGTCAGACTCAGAGCCCAATAACTTACTTTCTAACCAGTCGATAAAATGCGTATGACGTTGATGTAACGCCGCCAAGATCAAGGCCTCTTTACTATCAAAGTCCGTATACAACGTTCTTTTTGCTACTCCCGAAGATTTCAGAATTTCATTAATACCGATGGAATTAATTCCGTTTTGATAAAAAAGCGCTAACGCTGTATCGATTAAAATCTGACGTTTTTTACTCATATGCGTTCTCCTATAAAATTATGTTGACACAAGTAGACCACTCTGTCTACCATTGCAAAGTAGACAGAGTGGTCTACTTTTATGGAGAGAAGAGTAAATATGAACAATATTATTTTGTCGCTTATTGCTGGGATTGGAGCAAGCATTGCTATTGGGACACTGTCTTACTTAGATCATACTTTTTATGATTTAGCGCTATTGATGGCACCGTTTGGAGCCACGACAGTGCTCGTGTTTGGTGTACCGGATAGTCCACTAGCTCAGCCGAAAAACGTAATACTGGGGCACTTGTTAACGGCTTTCGTTGGCGTATTCTTTGTTCAGTTTATTGGTGTGACGCCTATATATTTAGCCATAGCAACAGGAATCGCCGTTAGCCTGATGCTCGTCACTAAAACGACTCATCCACCCGCAGGCGCAAATCCATTGCTAATCATGCTATCAGGGCAAAGTTGGGGATTTTTGGTTACTCCGGTTCTCCTTGGAGCGGTGGTTATTGTATTACTTGGTAAAAGCGTAGGAGTTGTTAGGCGAAGATGGTGTTTAAATAATGCATCGTTTTGAACGCTAGATGAAAAAAGTGAATAACAACTGAATATGAGGTGGGTAAATTCACCACGCAAAAAGTTGGAATGAAGCATAATTCTATATCCTATCTATCCTACGGATGCTACTTTCTCGACGCTTAGATATTTATGCATAACTTGCATAAATAAATTCACTTTTAATCATTTGTGTCACTACATAATCCGCTTTACAGTCTGGATGAATTTGTTACCTGAGGATAACATTTTGTGACTGTTATTAATCTTTGCCTATAACTCTTCAAGGTTATTGGCAATAGTGACAGTGAAGTCTACTACCTGTGGTGGTCTCGAATCCATGAGTGGCAAGGAATGCCATTCTCAGCACCACACTTATTAATAAGAGCGATTTATGATTATTTTTCGATTTCCACTTCTTGTTTGGCTAGGTATTGGTATTTTGATTACCAGTCTAGGGATCAGACAATCCTTTGGTATCTTCATGACACCAATATCCGACTACTTTCAAACCGGACGAGAGTTCTTCAGCTTTGCTATCGCATTGCAAAACTTACTGTTTGGAGCGTTCCAGCCATTTGTCGGTATGGCTGCCGACCGTTGGGGGGCGAAACGTATCATTATTTTAGGGGCTATCTCTTACGCCCTAGGTCTGTACTTAACTTCTATCACCGCTGAGTCGACTATGGTGTACCTTTCGTTAGGTGTGCTGGTTGGTCTTGGCTTAAGTGCTACTAGCTACGTTATCGTACTGGGTGCCGTGGCGAAAGTGGTACCAGCGCAACATGCAGCTAAAGCTTTCGGTTTGACTACGGCCGCGGGGTCATTCGGCATGTTTGCTATGATTCCGGGTGCACAAGCATTGTTGAGTGCTTCTGGTTGGCAAAGTTCAATGCAAATCTTTGCGCTACTGTGCAGTTTTATGGTGTTGTTTGCATTATTCATGAATACGGCAAAGCGGAATTCAAGCACAGCTAACAATCATGTTCATGAAGGCAAGCAAACGTTAAAAGAGGCTTTAAAAGAAGCGTTTGCACACAAAGGGTACTGGTTGATTCATGCTGGTTTTTTTGTATGTGGTTTTCATGTGATGTTTATCGCAACTCATCTTCCTAGTTATTTGGCGGACAAAAACCTACCGGCATCAACCGCGGCACTGGCGTTGGCTTACGTTGGTATATTTAACATCCTTGGCTCATATTTCTGGGGTGTAATGGCAGATCGCTTTAGCAAGTGTTACATGATGTTTGCGTTGTATGTGATGCGCTCGGTGGTGATCGGCGCTTTTCTCGCACTGCCTATTACCGAGCAAACTGCTCTTATCTTCGGTGCTGCCATCGGTTTTTGCTGGTTAGGAACGGTGCCACTGACATCTGGTTTAGTCCGTCAAATCTTTGGAGCTCGTTACCTGTCGACGCTATATGGTTTGGTGTTTTTCACTCACCAAGTCGGCAGCTTTTTGGGGGCCTGGATTGGTGGTCGTATCTATGATTATTATGGGTCTTATGATCCAATTTGGTGGTCAGCGGCTGTCCTGGCGTTTATTGCTGCGTTGATTCATCTTCCAATCAATGACAAGCCAGTACCACGTTTAACAGTGGCAATAGCATAACGCGTAAGGGCTCCTCACGTAGTTCGTTGGGAGCCTTTCTTTTATGAGTTATATTTATAGCTAAACAATGCCCCATGATGATTCCTTTCTGAAACCAATTTACACAGATATGCATGCTGACGGTGGAGAACCTGACCGGATTGAGAGGCTAAAAAACAAAATTCCACTTCAGCGCGGAGCTCACCTGAAGAGGTCGCCGATGCAATTTATTGGTTAGCTTCTGATAAATCGACATTTTCAACGGGCAACTATTTGGATTTAACTGGTGGTTTGTAATTCGAAAATACCCCATTGTATGTTTCGAGATTCAAGTAAGTGAATGACTCAAATCAATGGGTCGCTCACACAAAGTATTATTGAACAGACCGGCGGATTGATTCTTAGTGCATTATATGTATTCGTTATTTTATGGATTTTGTTATGTCCCGAAGCCAACGCCTACTAGATTTACTCCAACTACTTCGACGCTATAGATATCCAGTTTCAGCTGAGGAGCTAGCTAATAGGCTAGATGTGAGCGTTAGAACAATCTATCGAGATGTCGCAACTTTGCAAGCACAAGGCGCAGAGATCGAGGGAGAAGCTGGGCTTGGCTATATTTTAAAGCCGAGCTTTGATTTACCACCGATGATGTTTAGCTTAGAAGAGCTTGAAGCCCTTAGATTAGGAGCGGAATGGGTGGTAAAGCAAGCAAACGGAGAGTTTAGTGAAGCCGCTATAAATGCTCTTGCTAAAATTTCAGCCGTTTTGCCTCCTGAGCATGAAGCTAAGCATACTGAGAGTGTCATTAGAGTTGCTTCAGCTTTCAAAGTACCAGACTGACAGTTAAGCTAGCCGAGTTGAAAACAACGATACAGAAAGGACATAAAGCAGAAATACATTACGAAGATGCAAAAGGACTTATAAGCAAAAGGGTTGTGTGGCCCATACTTATAGGTATGTTTGAGCAACACAATATTTTGGTTGCATGGTGCGAAACACGAAACGATTACCGTAATTTCCGTCTCGATAGAATCCAATCATTTTCGCAACTTGAATCTAAATACACGCGTTCTCGTCATGCTTTACTTTCTGAGTGGGAATCCCTGGAAGGAATTGAACACAAACGTTTTCGCTACTGACAAAAACTGTCAGTACTTATGGTTACACTTAATTCATCCAATTTGAAAGTGAAGATTTATAACTATGTTAACTATTGATTCCATTGTTCTTTATGTAGAAAACGTTCAACTTAGCATGGCTTTTTATACGCGAGCATTTGAGTGTGACTCCAAGCTTTTATCGCCGACTTTCGCTGTGGTCGAGTTTGCTAAAAACGTAAAAATCACCCTAAAACAAGCTGACGCGTTAACACCAGCTAGCCCAATTCGAGGTGGAGGAACAGAGCTTTCTATTCCTGCAACTAATCGCGTTGATCTGGATAAGCTATTTGAAAAATGGAAACAACAAGGCGTGATCTTTGCTCAAGAGCGCGAAGAGTCTGTATATGGTATCAACTTTGTTGCATTAGATCCTGATGGGCATCGCTTGCGAGTGTTTGCTTAATGCGACTATAAGCCAACGTGACATGCTGGCTTACTTGCATCCAAAAAAAACCTAACGGCGGGTACATCTGGCTCAGAAGTGCCCCCATTTCTTTTTCAGGATTCTTCAATTAGTTGTTACGCAGTCAAATATTGAGATAGTTAAAGTAATGCGTTCCACCCTCATACGATAGAGCTGAGCGCACTACATTTTCTACTTTATATGCGTTTAATTAAGCAAAAATGCTTCTTACCGCGTTGAATTAACCAGTATTGATCAAATAGTGGAAAACCTAACTGTGAGTTGTCAGGTGCTATTTTTTCACCATTTACACTAATCGCACTATCTTCGATTAGCTCTCTGGCGATGCGTTTTGATTTCGCTAATCCTGATTCGATCAACAATTCTACAATGTCCTGCTGAGTGCTTTCGATGCTTGGAATACCATCTAACTCTAGCTGTTTGAGTTCATTAGAACTCAGATTGTCGACACTGCCTGTGAACAAAGCTTGCGTAATACGCTCTGCGCTGAGTAGCCCTGATTCGCCATGAACAAAACGAGTCATATTTTGTGCCAAAATTCTTTGTGCCTTGGGTTTACCTTTATTGGTCTTATCCAGAGCTTCTATCTGATCGATTTCCTCACATGATAAGAATGTGTAGTATCGAAGAAGGTTATAAACATCAGAATCCTCTGTGGATAACCAGAACTGATAAAACATATATGGCGATGTTTTTTCCGAATCGAGCCAAACTGCTCCACCTTCTGTTTTACCAAATTTAGAACCGTCAGATTTAGTTATCAAAGGTAGGGTTAAACCAAACACTTGTTCGCCATTCTGACGACGTGTTAAATCAATACCGCTGACGATATTCCCCCATTGGTCATTGCCACCAATTTGTAAGCTGCAACCATGGTTTCGATTAAGCACTGCAAAGTCATAAGACTGGAGTAAGCTGTAACTAAACTCTGTAAATGAAATGCCTTGTTCAGCCCTTTGTAATCGTTGCTTTACCGACTCACGATTGATCATATTGTTGACCGAAAAATACTTACCGACATCTCGGAAAAAATCAACGACATTAATATCTTTCATCCAGTCGGCGTTATTGACGATGGTCATGGGGTGGTTTAAATGAGGTTTCAATAATTGCTCAATTTGAACGGTAAGATCTTTGACCCAACCAGCTACAGTTTCTTCAGTATTCAAACTGCGCTCGACGGCTTTAAAACTGGGGTCGCCAATCATACCCGTCGCGCCACCAATAAGCGCTAAGGCTTGATGTCCAGCGTCTTGAAAACGTTTGAGCATGATGAGTGGAACTAAATGTCCAATATGAAGGCTGCCTGCGGTAGGATCGAAACCGCAGTAAACCGTTTGAGGCTGGTTAAGTTGTTGCTGTATTTGGTCTAAATCACTGGCTTGTGCAATCAAACCGCGCGCCTGTAGTTCCTGAATGAATGTCATCTATAGCGTCTTATCTGTATGAATAATGTGATATACAGATTAAGAATAGAAACTGATGTGCGATATATCCCTAAAGGGATAATAGGTTAATTTAGTGGGTAATAATATGGTTGAGGAAAATTTGGAAAAGTTCACTGAGGGATGCCACCCGTAGTTGAGCATAGATACGCTTTCGGTGATTTTTTACCGTTCCTTCAGTAATGTTTAACTGTTTGGCTATTTCTTTAGTATCAAGCCCTTGTAAGATTAAACGGACGACTTGCTTTTCTCTAGTTGAAAGCAAATCTCTGCCAAAAGAATCAAGGCTATCCTCTATGAACTCGCGTCTTTTTTCTGAGTAGGATTCAGGAGAAAAGACCGGTTCTGCAAGAAGGAATTCTGTTTGTTTCCAGTGTTGCTGACATAGTGATTGAATGATTGCGAAGTATGATTTTAATGTCTCAACGTTTGATCGCGAAAATGAATTGCTTGTATGGGTGCAACCTAAATAGATAACTACCCAGCGATCTGATTCAACTTTAATCAGAATACTTACTTCATCTTTCCATCCAGTTTGTAGGTAAAATTGGTTACAGTATGTTTGATAATCCATATCTCGTTTGACTACGTCTTTTAGTGAAAAAACACCTTGTTGCTCATCAATGGTGAGCATTTTGTAGAATGGGTCATCTTGAAATGCGGAAGTGAGGTATCGGTCGAAAAGCAATTCACGGTTATTTTCAATAGAATCGTAAAGGTAAATAGGGTGTTTGCCTTTACGTAGACCGAGGATCACGGAACAGTCATGACTGACTATCGAAGCGAGTAAAGCGATTAACTTAGACGTAAAACTCGGTGATTTCAGAGAGGATATAGATTCTGCGAGTAAATTATTAAATTCCGATTCAACCATATAATATAAGACTATTAATAAAGGCTTAAAGCATAACGCAATTAACTAAATTGCTCAAAACAGTATTAATTGAATTTGGCTAAAAACGAGTTTGTACAACAGGGTGAGGGTTTTAACATCAGAAAGTAACCTAACCTTCCATTACGCAAACCCATACATCACATATTGATGGGTTTTTACCAAAAGGCGTTCGTTGTGTCACGAAACTCTTTACTTCATTTTTGCATCTTTATTCGCACTTCCACCATTGCGCAAAGTGACCCTGTGAAATACGATAACTGAACTGTTAAATTTGGAGATTACTGTGGGTAATACTGTTCGTGACATTAATCAGCATTTTTGGCTCAACAAAGCGCTTCCACATCTGACTATCCGCACCACATATAACAGCGTTCAGGGTTACAAAGCTCACAGCCACACGGAACTGTCAATTGGGATCATTGAGGCGGGCGTGACTCGCTTATCTATGCCAAAGGAGCAGATTGTCCTACATGAGGGGGATATTGTTCTCATCGAGCCTAATATGGTTCATGCCTGCAATCCTGTTGACGGTAAGCCTCGCAGTTATCATATGCTTTATGTCGATAACGAGTGGTGCTGTGAAGTGCTGTCAACCTTATATGGATATAAGGTTACTCAATTTACTTGTGACCAAAACCTGCTCTCTGACGTAGAAAGTGACTCTCATTTATCAGGTTTAATCTGCAGACTAATAGAATGCGGGTCTCAAGAGCTGGCTGCAGAAATAAATAGTCATTTGTTCAATCTGTTGAGTCATTACTGTTCTCCGCAACGCAATCAAGAAAGCGACTATGAATTGGCTTATAAGGTGAGAAATCGCTTATTGAGGGACATAGCCCAACCTTCCTCACTAGACATTATTTCTCAAGAATTCGGGCGACCAAAGGAATCACTAATCCGTAATTTCAAGAGCCGTTTTGGTATAACCCCTAAGTCATTTCTAAATAACAACCGTGTTGAAAAGGCAAAGTTTTTATTGAAATGCGGTATGAACATCGTTGATGTTGCCACTGAAGTTGGCTTTTCAGATCAAAGCCAACTTCATCGCGCTTTTGTTAACTATACGGCTTCTACACCAAGACAATATCAGCAGATTACGTCAATTTTCGACAATAATTCGTAAACGTAAAAAACTATAGTCTGAGAACAATTTGATTATAGGTAACCATTAATGCTGTTCTCAACCCTTTTCCCCGTCGCATTCCCAGTGCTAGCCTTGGCGCATTTCGTTGCGTTATTGAGTCCTGGGCAAGATTTTTTCCTAATTGTAGCTCATTCAATTCGACACAGGTTGTACGGAAGTCGTTATATCTGCCTTGGTGTTGCGTTAGGAAATGCAATCTATATTGCGATAGCGATACTGGGTTGGACGAGTATTCGTGACAATCAAGTCGTCTTTTCAGTGGTTGAGATATTTGGGGCTATTTACCTTTTGTGGATTGGTACAAAGCTATTAAAAAGTAAAAGAAATAACTCTCTTTTGGATGCAGAACAAAAGAAAGTCCCCTCAGCGATGAATCAACTGATATTGGGGCTCAATTCAGCACTGTTGAATCCAAAAAATGCATTGTTTTATATGAGTATTATGGCAGTCATTCTAGGAAATGAAGTTACGCTAACTCAGCAAATATCTTGTGGTGTATGGATGTTCCTTGTCGTTTTGCTTTGGAATTTATTGATTGCTACCACAATTGGACAACCTCGCGTACAAACATACCTAAAGCAAGGTATACACATAATAGAAAGAAGTGCGGGGGTCGTTCTGATTTGTTTCGGTGTCGCTCTGTTGGTAAATTACCTACCTTAGTCAATTTTCGGATTTCGGATAACTCGCATGTTGGCGCACAACTGACTCATTGACAGCTGCAATTTCTAGCGTAATGGCGATAAAGCAAGACCCTGGTTGCTGACGGTTATCTCAAGTAGGGCTAACGTCGTCATTAAACTCACGGCTTAACCAAGATTTTAGAGCGAGAACATTTTTGTTGCGAAGCTTCTCAGGTTTGCACACAAAGAAAAATTCCTGGTGAGGATTTTTAACTGAAGTTCCTAATTCTATTAGCAAGCCATGTTTAATTTCATCGCGAACGAATAGGCGGTGCGTGACAAAAACGCCCAATTTGCGAATTGCTGCCTGAACCGCATGGATTGATGCGGTAAAACTCAAATAATTATGCTGCTTAGGGACTGGGAGTGAGTTGCCCTGACACCAGACATTCCAATCATCTTTTCTGCGAAGGTTTTCCGCATAAATCGCGGGGTAATGTTGTAATAACTTAGCCGCGGAAGGAGCTTCCTGAAAGTCATCCAATAAATCTGGATTGCACACTAGCAACAGTTCATCGTCTCCGAGCTTTTCGCAATAGTAGTCTTCCCATTCGTCAGTTGTCCCGTGAATGATAGCAACGTCTATGCCTTCTTGGTTTAGGTCAAAAGAACCGATTAAGTTTGAGAGACGAATATCCACATCGGGTGCGTAACGTTGGAAGCTATCGACTCTTGGTACCCACCAATGTATTGCCAGTGAATTGACCATATTAAGTGTAATTCGATTTGATTGAGGCTGATGAGTTACGGCTTCAGTTGCAGTGACAATCGTTTTCAATGCAGGGGCAATGTCATTGTAGTACTTCTGGCCAGTGGCGTTTAACTGAACATGTCTGCCAACGCGTTGAAACAATGGTTGGTCGATGAGTGACTCAAGACTTTTTATCGCTTGGCTGATTGCCGAGTGGCTTACGCTAAGTAAGTTGGCGGCTTCGGTCATACTTCCGGTCTCTGCAACAGCGACGAACGCGTAAAGAGACTTCAAAGGTGGTCTTCTGTTCATGTGTAAGCTTTTCTAACAGGTTTGTTTAAATATATTCGTTTTTTTCGTCATTGTCATTGAACTAGTATGAGCCTGCCAATAGGGAGGATATCATCTTGTTTAAGAACCACGCTGTACCTTATATGCTTGCTTCAACGTTCAGTCTGTCGTTGATAGGTCTTCTTTTAAAAAAACTAACTGAAATGATGAGTATGGAGCTTCTTACGTTTCTGCGTTTAATCATTCCAGCACTATTACTGTTTGCGATCGTGCTGGCTGCAAAGCATCCACTACCGTCTCGCAAAGTAGTCAAGCCAATTGTGATTCGAGCACTTTGTATTGCTGCATGCCAACTCTGCTTTATTGCATCATTGAATTCGCTCACACTGGTGGAAAGTTCGGTACTTTTTGCAACGGGACCGATCTTTATTGCCGTTTTAGAAAAGTTACTTTTTAAGATAAGGATTAAGGTTGAAACGAAATTTAGTTTAGTGGCTACTTTTGTTGGCGTTTTGATGTTAACTGGGGATGTCTCAGGTATTCAGTTTCGGCCGGAACTTTTGATCGGTTTAGCCTCAGGCTTTTTTAGTGCTGGTTCACAAGTGAGTTTGTTTCGTGCCAGCAAAGATGACGTGAAGCCTTCTGTGCTTAATAGTTGGACATTTCTTATCGCCGCTATAAGCGTACTGCCGTTGTTGTTTATCTCAGGCTTGCCTGAACTGGACATGCAGATAATGCTACACCCCAAAGACAACACATTGGTGTGGGTATGTTTGTCAGGACTATCGTTGTGCGTAGTAGCCAATCAACTCTTACGTTCAAAAGCATACACATTGGCAGAAAGCAATTCCCAGCTTGCATCGCTAATATTTACCAATCTGTTGTTTACGGCGGTATGGCAGATCCTGTTTTTTGATGAGAAATTTTCTAACTATCAGCTGATAGGGATTGCACTCATCATTATTGCAGCGTTAATGAACAATCTGACAGCCAAAATAGTAAGGCACATTTTTCATGCAAAAGCTCATCATGTTTAAAAGGGACGTTTACGCTAAGGTCCTGTGCATGAACAAGATTAGGAGGTCTTTTTCGATGCAGTCTGCTTTGCGTTCCGGATAGTGGCTTAAGATGAATTTTCTTCATGTTGATAATGAGCAAGAATCACTTTTGCTTATTGCAGATTGTGATTCAATAGCAGTCTGATTATTTAGCAGTACAGAAGTCTACAATGGCAAAGGTAATAATTTTGGATGGTGGCATGGGGCGCGAACTCAAACGTATTGGCGCCCCTTTTTCTCAACCACTATGGAGTGCTCAGGCACTGATCGAATCTCCTCAGTTTGTGAAGCAAGCTCATCAAGGTTTTATTGATGCAGGCGCACAAATTATCACTGTCAACAGCTACGCCTGTGTCCCTTTTCATTTAGGAGATGAGTTGTATGCTGAGCGTGGGTTCGAACTTGCGCAAAGTGCTGCGAAGATTGCCCGTGAAGTGGCGGCAGAATCTCAGCAAGAAGTCTGGGTCGCAGGTTCGCTTCCTCCAGCCTTTGGCTCATATCGCCCAGATCTGTTTGAAGCCGAAAAAGCGCGTGAAATCAGTGCGGAGTTGTTTGATGCTCAAGACCAATATGTGGATGTCTGGCTTGCCGAAACGGTAGCGAGTCTTGCTGAAGCTGAGGTGATCGCGTCGGTGTTAGATAAAACAGATAAGCCTTGTTATATTTCATTCACTTTAAAAGATGATGCGGAAAGTGCGTCGTGTCTTCGTTCTGGAGAACCGGTGACGAGTGCCGTTGAAGCACTTTTAGATACCAATGCGGCGGGTGTTTTCTTTAACTGTTCGGTCCCTGAGGTGATTGAGCAAGCCATTAAAGATGTAAACCAAATACTTGATCGCACAGGAAAAACTCTGACTATTGGCGTTTTTGCTAACAGCTTTGCACCTATCAAAAGTGGTCACCAAGCCAATGATACCATTCAAGAGATGAGAACCTTCTCACCACAAGAATATCTAGAGTTTGCAAAAACATGGCATCAACTCGGAGCGTCCATTATTGGTGGGTGCTGTGGTATTGAACCCGCTCACATAAAAGTGTTGGCAGAGTGGGGGAATACGGATGAAGAATCTTAATTTTGGCCTTACTATCCCCGCGATAGTGTTAGTGATCCTTTTATTGTTCGTTTCTTCCATGCTCCCTGAACAATCTCAGGCAATGGCTGGTAATGCAATGGCCTTCGTAAACCATTGGTTTGGTTGGTTAGTGCAGTTAGCGAGTTTAGCTTTAGTGGGCTTTCTATTCTGGCTGGCGTTTTCGAAATACGGTGATATCCGTTTAAGTGATGACGAGCCTGAATACTCAAACTTCTCCTACGGCGGGATGATCTTTACTGCGGGGTAGGCGCTTCGTTGATCTATTGGGGGATTGGAGAGCCTATGTATTACTTACAGTCTCCTCCCTTATTTGCTGAAGCAAACAGCTATGCTGCCGCAGCATGGTCAGTCACATATTCTATTTTCCATTGGGGCATTACTGGCTGGGCGATTTATTGCTTCCCTGCCATTCCATTTGCTTATGCTTTCTATGTGCAAAAGAAACGGACACTAAAGCTGTCTACGCTCTGTGAGCCTGTGGTAGGGAACAACCCGATACTGGCAAAGTGTATTGATCTGGTTGCTATCTTTGGCACCCTGGCGGCGTTTGCGAGTTCGCTTGCCTTAACGGTAACGTTGTTAAGTACGGGTGTATCTGAGTTATTGGGTATTGAAAATACTTTGATGCTGCAAGGCGGGATTATCTTCCTGTTTGTCGCGGTTTTGTTTGTGGTTACGTTGGTGGGTTTCAATAAAGGGATCAATAAGGTCTCGGACTACACTGTAATTTCGGCGATTGGTTTTGCCTTGTTTGTGTTATTTACGACAAACACACCATTTATTCTGAACAATTTCACGGACTCTTTGGGAGTCATGCTGGATAGCTTTTTCCGTATGTCACTTTGGACTGACCCAGTTCAGCAGAGTGGTTTCCCTCAGGGCTGGACGCAATATTACTGGTTTTGGTACTACGCGTACCTCATCATGATGGGGTTATTTATCACCCGCATATCACGGGGTCGAACGATTCGCGAAGTGATTTTGTACACCATCTCGATGGGCTCTCTGGGTTGCGCGTTCTTTATTTCTATTTTTGGTGGGTATGCCATTTGGGCGCAGCTTATTGGTGGATACCCAGTGCAGGAATGGATGAGTGACGGTGGACTGACTTTTGCCGTGGTGTCACTCATTAAAACGCTGCCAGCCAATGGTGTAATTCTTACGGTTTTCTTGGTGATTCAGTTTTTCTTAATGCTGACGACCATGTCGAGTGCAAGTGTGGCGACTTCCATGCTCACAACTAACCAGCTTTCGTTGAGCGGTGATCCCGATAACAAGGTCAAACTATTGTGGCTGGCGCCATAGCCCTGATCAGTTTCAGTGTCTTTTTGAGTGGCGGCGGCATAAATACCATAAAATCGTTATGTGTTGTCGCGGGACTGCCAATGATGTTCATTTACGCCATTTTGGTGAAGCAGTTAATGATGCAACTAAAAGGCAAAGAAGCACAACAAGAGTCGTCAGAGGTTCAACTGCAAGCGAAAGAAGCAACAGTGTAGAATCGCTACATGGTAATCGATTCGTATTAATAGAGCTCAAGTATGCAAAAAACGAAATGAATTGCGCTGAATGACAGTAAAAGTGTGGTTGTTTGATATCCGTTAGCGCTTTCTTAATTTTCCACTTCTGGGGATAAAACTTACGGTGGTCCCGTTTCACTGCAGAGAGATGAAAAAAGCCCTATCATCAGAGTGATAGGGCTTTGGTGGGTGTGGAGCATTGCTGAGCTGCAGTTTATTGACGATAGATTGCTAACGATAGATGGTTAGCGATAGATCGTTAACTACAGCTTTTCTTGAATTCTGTCTGAGTACCAGTTAACGAAATCAATGACACCAAACTCGTAAGTTTTCGAATAAGGTCCAGGTTCGTAGCTGAGAGAGTTGATCCCACGTTGGTTCTCTTCACCTAATCGACGGTCTTGTTCGTTAGTTGCATCCCATACACGACGAAGATTTTCAGGATCGTAATCCACGCCTTCAATCGCATCTTTGTGAACGAACCATTTGGTGGTAACCATAGATTCCTGAGCTGAGATTGGCAGCACGCGGAAAACGATAAAATGGTCGCTTTGCATATGGTTCCAAGAATTCGGCAGGTGCAAAATACGTAGTGAACCCAACTTGTCGTTTTTAATGCGACCTAGCATCTTTTTAGAGCTCGGTGCGCCATCGATCGTCATGACCGAGCTACCTTCTTTCAGAGGCATACGCACAAGACGGTTTCTGCTGCCATACTTTTTGTGTTCGTGCGGGATCGACTCTGCGTCCCATTCCGCCGCCATACGTTCGTAGTATTTTAAGAATTCTTCTGTTGCGCGAGGGTCGTTGGTGTCGTCCCATTCCAGAAGCGTATTGAGCAGTTCAGGGTGGCTACCGTTGCAGTGATAACATTCACGGTTGTTTTCAAGAACTAGCTTCCAGTTAGCTTTTTCATACATATTCGACTCGACGGCAATCTTGGTGTTTTCGACGTCGTACGGTTCCATGTACTCTTCTAATGTAGCGAGAAACTCATCAAAGTCTGATTCTGGTGGATTGTCACCAAGGCAAACAAAAATAAAGCCACCAGCGGTCTTACAATGAACTGGTTTGAGTTTATGTTTTTGCATATCAAACTCATCGCCCATTTCAGTACCGGCAAACAATAAGTTACCTTTGGTGTCGTAAGTCCATTGGTGATAAGGACAAACTAAGTTGGCCACTTTACCTCTGTGCTCTAAACAAATACGAGAGCCACGGTGACGACAAGCATTGTGAAATGCGTTCACTTGGCCTTCGGCATCGCGGACAATCAACACAGGGTTCTGCGCGATTTCTACCGTAAAGTAATCACCTTTGGTTGGCACTTCACTTGTCATACCGACAAATAGCCACTCTTTCTGGAAGATCTCTTCCACATCAATTTTGAACAGCAGTGGGTCATTGTACAGTGGACGCGGTAGTGAATAATCTGGACGTCGCTCACTGAGCATTTTTTTCATTTCTTCTCGAGCGACTTCGATGCTCGAGTAGCTTATGTTGAGAATATCGTTTTGTGTCATTGTCTATCTTCTTCCAGAAAATGTGGACGATATGCCCGACTAGGGGCTTCCATGCGTTTGGGACAACAGCCTTATTATTAGTTTTGGCTAACAGCCTTACTAATAGTAGGTCGATGGCTGGCTCGGAGATATCCTGCCATTATTGGTAGGTTAAGAAGTGGTCTAAATGCGACACTGACTATGCCTATTTAAGACACCGAATCATATATTTTATTTGAGGTGACTGTTTTGGATAAGGCCGTGTCGTTAATAGACAATTAGCAAGGGTCATTTTAATCAAAATAAGCACAACCCATGGAGGGAACCCAATACTACCAGTGCCAGCAAGAACGACTAGGTCAATGTTGGAAGTGCTTGAAAATGAACCGTTGCGGAGAAGCCGGATATGAATACCCCAACTAACTCTCTAGCCACCAGTGGCTCTTTTATACCTGTAGAAACTCAAATTTGGGATAATGGTCGTCATGCTGTTCGCTGCGTAAAAACCATTCAAGAGACTTGGGACACCAAAACATTTTGTTTCATGGCCGATCAGCCGA
This sequence comes from Vibrio mytili, assembly GCF_000830505.1. Classification (GTDB taxonomy): domain Bacteria; phylum Pseudomonadota; class Gammaproteobacteria; order Enterobacterales; family Vibrionaceae; genus Vibrio; species Vibrio mytili. The sequence continues at coordinate 69,550 of NZ_JXOK01000010.1, forward strand.
CGATGTTTTTCTTCAAACCTGGACAATTTGTCACGCTTGAACTGGATATTGAAGGCGAACAAGTGTTCCGTTCTTACACTATCTCTAGCTCACCTTCTGTGCCTTACAGTTTTTCAATTACCGTGAAGCGTGTACCAGGAGGTTTTGTCTCAAACTGGATTCACGATAATTTAGATGAAGGCTCCGAGCTTGCAGTTCATGGACCGGTAGGGAACTTCAATAGTATTGACTTCCCTTCTGAAAAGGTACTTTTGTTGTCAGGAGGAGTCGGCGTCACGCCACTGATGTCAATGGCACGCTGGATTTATGACACCAATAGTGATGTCGATGTAACCTTTGTCCATAGTGCGCGTACACCAAGAGACATCATCTTCCATCGCGAACTGGAGTTCATGTCTTCGCGCATCGCGAACTTCCAACTTCATCTCATCTGTGAGCGTTTGGAATCCGGACAAAATTGGTCGGGATATCGCGGTTACTTAGATGATATTAAGCTTTTGATGATCACCCCAGATTTGCATGAGCGCGAAATTTTCTGTTGTGGACCAACGCCGTATATGCGCGCGGTGAAAAACATCTTGGTGAAACTTGGTTTTAACATGGAACGTTACCATGAGGAAGCGTTCGGTGAAGCACCTGCTGGGGTAGAAGAACAAGCGGTTCAAGATGCAGAAATTGCAGCAGAAGAAGCGGATCTATTACAGGATAGCGATCTTATCGAAGTGATGTTCACCGAAAGTGACAAACAAGTCCAGGTTGCTCCGGGTGAAACAGTCCATGCCGCAGCCGCCAAAGCTGGGCTGACAATACCCAAAGCATGCGGTATGGGTATTTGTGGTACATGTAAAGTGAAGAAAGTAAAAGGTGATGTCGAAATGAGTCATAACGGAGGAATTACCGATGAAGATGTCGCTGAAGGATATATTCTTTCTTGCTGTAGTGTACCGAACGGAAATGTCGTTATTGAGTGTTAAACTTTCCGTCATGTAATTACATTGGAAATATGAACTTCTGTAATATTAATGCATGTAATGCAGAATGATTTGTAATAAATATACCAAAAACCTTCGTAATATTGATGAGGTTTGGGTATGTTGTTAAATGTATTAGATATTGATTTATATCGGGATTTTAGCAGGGCGCAAGCCTGCTTTTTTTTGTTTAATAATAAATTTAATGATGTCGCAAATCCGCAGATTTTGTCGTATTTACGCAAGCGCGATATTGCAAATTAATTACTATTGAGTTGTCGATTAGGTTTCATTCGTAACGATTTAAATTCGTTGTCGTGCCGTAAACCTTCAAGGGAAATAAGTTTCAAGGAGAAGATATGTTTAACAAAAACCAAAATATCGAAACGTACGACAATGAGTTGTGGGCGGCGATTGTAAAAGAAGAAGAGAGACAAGAAGATCACATCGAGTTGATTGCGTCTGAGAACTACACCAGCCCTCGCGTTATGCAAGCGCAAGGCACAAAATTAACCAACAAGTATGCGGAAGGCTACCCAGCAAAACGCTACTACGGCGGCTGTAAATACGTTGATGATGTGGAAGTTCTGGCGATCGAACGAGCAAAACAGCTGTTTGGTGCGGAATATGCCAACGTACAGCCACACTCTGGCTCTCAAGCAAACGCTGCCGTTTACATGGCTTTATGTGAACCGGGTGACACTGTGTTAGGTATGAGTCTTGCTCACGGTGGTCACTTGACGCATGGTTCCCATGTTAACTTTTCAGGAAAAATTTATAACGCGGTTCAGTATGGTCTAAATGCTGAAACGGGTGAAATTGACTACGAGCAAGTAGAACAATTGGCGCTAGAGCACAAACCAAAAATGATTGTCGCTGGTTTCTCGGCATACTCTCGAGTGGTTGATTGGCAACGTTTCCGCGATATCGCCGACAAAGTTGGAGCTTACCTATTTGTTGATATGGCACACGTCGCAGGTTTGGTTGCTGCAGGCGTTTACCCAAGCCCAGTCCCTTTTGCGGATGTCGTAACCACAACGACTCATAAAACTCTACGCGGTCCTCGCGGTGGTTTGATTGTTTCTCGCGACGCAGAGCTAGAGAAAAAGATCAATTCTGCTGTTTTCCCTGGTGGTCAAGGTGGCCCACTGATGCACGTAATTGCAGCAAAAGCAGTGGCGTTTAAAGAGGCGTTAGAGCCAGAATTTGCTGAATATCAGAAACAAGTCGTGGTTAACGCACAAGCAATGGCAAAAGTCTTTATTGAGCGTGGTTTTGATGTTGTCTCTGGCGGTACAGACAACCACCTATTTTTGCTTAGCTAATTCGCCAAAAACTGACGGGTAAAGCAGCTGATGCAGCACTGGGTTTGGCTGGCATTACCGTGAACAAAAATGCGGTACCGGATGATCCACAATCGCCATTCGTCACTTCAGGCCTACGTATCGGTACGCCCGTAATTACTACACGTAACTTTGGTGAGTCTGAGTGTGAAATGTTAGCTGGTTGGATTGCCGACATTCTTGATGTACTTGATGACCCTCAAGCGCTAGCAAGTACGATTGAACTAGTAGGAGGCAAGGTTAAGTCACTCTGTCGTGATTTCCCTGCATACCAATAACCTGGGTACTAACAATCACCTGCGTACTAAAAATAGCAGAAGATATTTTGTTTTAGCTGAAATGAAGGAACAGACAAATGCAGCATTATTCTGGTTTTGGTCTACTTAAACACTCATTATCTCACCATGAAAACTGGCAAAGTGTTTGGCGCAATCCTACTCCGAAAAAGAAATATGATGTGATCATCATTGGTGGTGGCGGTCACGGTTTGGCGACGGCTTACTATCTAGCGAAAGAGCACGGGATTACTAACGTTGCGGTTATTGAAAAAGGTTATTTAGGTGGCGGTAATACAGCTCGTAATACAACCATCGTTCGTTCTAACTATTTATGGGATGAAGCTGCATTTCTGTATGAACATTCACTGAAGTTGTGGGATGGCTTGTCACAAGACCTCAACTACAACGTGATGTTCTCTCGACGTGGCTGTCTCAACTTAGGCCACACGTTACAAGACATGCGTGACATCGAGCGTCGCGTTGCAGCGAACCGTCTAAATGGCATCCAAGGTGAAGTGCTTGACACACAACAAGTAAAAGAACTGGTTCCGCACATGGACTGTTCTGCGAACACTCGTTACCCAATTCTTGGTGCATCTTGGCAGGCAAACGCAGGGGTCGCTCGACACGATGCGGTAGCGTGGGGCTTCGCTCGTGGCGCTGACAGCATGGGTGTTGACCTTATCCAACAAACTGAAGTGGTCGACATGATCATCGAAGACGGTGCTATTGTTGGTGTGAAAACGAACCGCTACGGTGAAATCAAGGCTGACAAAGTAGGTTGTGTGGTTGCAGGTAACTCTGGCGTGTTAGCAAAAATGGCGGGTTTTGAAATGCCATTGGAATCTCACCCTCTGCAAGCGTTGGTATCTGAGCCAATTAAACCAATTCTAGATACGGTCGTCATGTCAAACCACGTACACGGTTACGTGAGTCAATCAGACAAAGGTGATTTGGTTATTGGTGCTGGTATCGATGGTTATAACGGTTACGGTCAACGTGGCTCTTATTCCACTATCGAACATACGGTACAGGCGATCGTTGAGATGTTCCCAATTTTCTCTCGAGTACGCATGAACCGTCAATGGGGCGGTATCGTTGACACCACTGCTGATGCATGTCCGATTATGACGAAAACACCAGTTGAAAACTTATTCTTCAACTGTGGTTGGGGTACCGGTGGATTTAAAGCAACCCCTGGATCTGGCAATGTATTTGCTGCGAGCTTGGCTAAAGGTGAAATGCACGAACTTGCAGCACCTTTCTCAATGTTCCGTTTCAACAATGGTGCATTGATCGATGAACACGGTGCTGCGGGCGTAGCGCACTAACAGGAGAAGAATTATGTTTCTGATTTATTGCCCTCACTGCTGTGAGTATCGCGAAGAAGAAGAATTTCATGCCAAAGGACAGGCTCACATTACACGTCCGGTAGATGCAGACAGCTGTACTGATGAAGAATGGGGCCAATACTTATTCTTCCGTAAAAACCCACGTGGTCTTCACCATGAGATGTGGGTGCACTCAGCGGGGTGTCGCAAGTTCTTTAATATGACACGCGACACACAGACTTACGAAATTAAAGAAGTCTACAAGATCGGAGAGCAACCTTCACTGGCTGCAGAGTAAGGAGTGTTAAGGATGACACAAGTAAATCGTATTTCATCACAAAGTCGAGTCGATCAGTCCAAGTCGATCACTTTTGAATTCAATGGTAAGTCATACCAAGGTCACACTGGTGACACACTGGCTTCAGCACTACTCGCAAACGGCGTGGATGTTGTTGGTCGTAGTTTTAAATATAGCCGTCCACGCGGCATCATCGCGGCAGGGGCAGAAGAGCCGAATGCAATCTTCCAGCTTGGTGCGACAGAAGCAACTCAAGTTCCTAACATCCGTGCGACTCAACAAGAGCTCTATGACGGGCTAGTGTGTCAATCAACTAACGGCTGGCCGAACGTTGATAACGACTTCATGGGACTGGTCGGTAAAGTCGGTGGTTCGATGATGCCGCCAGGGTTTTACTACAAAACCTTTATGTACCCTAAATCCATGTGGGAAACCTACGAAAAATACATTCGTAGTGCTGCGGGCTTAGGCCGTTCACCATTAGAGAACGACCCAGACCGTTACGAAAACCTTAACCAGCATTGCGATGTACTTGTTGTTGGTGCCGGCCCTGCTGGTTTAATGGCTGCATTGACTGCTGCACGCAGTGGTGCACGCGTTATTCTTGCCGATGAGCAGAGCGAGATGGGTGGTAACCTACTCAACACTAAGGAAAAAGTTGATAATCAGCCTGCAACAGAGTGGGTGAAAGAGGTTCTCACTGAGCTAAAATCATGTCCAGAAGTGATGCTTTTACCACGTTCAACCGTGAACGGTTACCACGATCATAACTTCTTGACGATTCATGAGCGTTGCACTGATCACATTATGGATTTAGCTCCAAAACATACTGCTCGTCAGCGTCTTCACCGAGTTCGAGCTAAGTGGGTTGTATTGGCCTCAGGGTCGCATGAGCGTCCACTTGTCTTTGGTAACAATGATTTGCCAGGCAGCATGCTATGTAGTGCAGTATCTACGTACATTAACCGTTACGCTGTCGTTCCGGGCGAAAAGCTTGCTGTAATGACAACTAATGACAGCGGTTATCAGACAGCGCTGGATTGGCACGAAGCTGGACGTACGGTGAGTGCGGTTGTGGATACACGTGTAAATGCAGACAGCGAACTCATTCAGCGTGTGATTAAAGCAGGGATTCGTGTCATCAAAGGCGCTGCGATTATTGAAGCAACAGGCAGCAAGCGCGTGACTGGTGTACGTATCAATAAGCTTGATGCAAGCGGCAAGAAAGTCGAAGGTTCGAGCGAGACATTACAAGTCGATACTGTTGCAACGTCTGGTGGCTACAGCCCAGCCGTGCACCTTTCTTGTCATACAGGCAGCCGCCCAGTATGGAACGAAGAAGTGATTGGTTTTGTTCCAGGCGAAACGAAGCAGAAGCAGCTTATCGCTGGTGCAATCAATGGCAACTTTACAACCAAAGGCGCAATGCAAGAGGGTATCGAAGCGGGCAACAAAGCGATTCAAGAGCTTGGCCTAAGTGCAGTGGATGTTACGTTGCCAACGACTGATGACGTTTCGGTAGCAAAACCAATGGCATTGTTCCATATTCCACATCCGAAAAAGACATCGAAAGCACCAAAACAATTTGTTGATTTCCAAAACGATGTAACCGCTGCAGGTATCGAGTTAGCTTGTCGTGAAGGTTTTGAGTCTATCGAGCATGTTAAGCGTTATACCGCCATGGGCTTTGGTACTGACCAAGGTAAACTAGGCAACATCAACGGTATGGCAATCGCTGCGAACGCGTTGAATAAGTCGATTCCTGAAACAGGCACAACGATCTTCCGTCCGAACTACACGCCGGTTACTTTCGGTGCAATAGCGGGACGTCACTGTCAAGAGCTGTTCGATCCTAAGCGTTACACTGCAATGCACCAGTGGCATTTAGACAATGGCGCAGAGTTTGAAGATGTAGGTCAATGGAAACGTCCATGGTACTTCCCTAAATCTGGCGAAACCATGCAACAGACCCTGGATCGTGAATGTCTGGCGGTACGTAATTCTGTCGGTATTCTTGATGCCTCAACGCTCGGTAAGATTGATATTCAAGGTAAAGACGCTCGTGAATTCTTAGGTCGTATCTACAGTAATGCTTGGGCCAAACTTGCAGTCGGTAAGTGTCGCTACGGCTTAATGTGTGGCGAAGACGGAATGGTATTCGACGATGGCGTAACGTCTTGTCTCGCAGAGAACCACTTCCTGATGACAACCACAACAGGTGGTGCAGCCCGTGTTCTTGAGTGGTTGGAACTGTACCATCAAACAGAGTGGCCAGAGCTTGAAGTGTATTTCACATCAGTGACGGATCACTGGGCAACCGCGACAATTTCTGGACCAAACAGCCGCAAACTGCTTCAAGAGCTGACCGATTGTGACTTAAGCAAAGAAAACTTTGCGTTTATGGATTGGAAACAAGCGACGGTTGCTGGTGTACCAGCTCGTATATTCCGAATTTCATTCACAGGTGAACTGTCTTTCGAAATCAATGTGCAAGCTAACTACGGCTTACATGTTTGGAAAAAACTGTTCGAACATGGCGCTAAATTCGATCTTACGCCGTACGGCACAGAAACGATGCATATATTACGTGCAGAAAAAGGTTTCATCATTGCTGGTCAAGATACCGATGGCAGTGTCCATCCGTACGACCTAGGTATGGGTTGGTGTGTTGCGAACAGCAAACCATTTAGCTTCATTGGTAAGCGTGGTATGGCTCGTGAAGATTGTGTAAGAGAAAACCGTAAACAGCTGGTTGGCCTTAAAACAATTGACCCTAATGTTGTCATCCCAGAAGGCTCACAGGGTGTGATTGATCCGAATGCGCCGATTCCTGTACCAATGGTTGGTCACATTACTTCAAGTTACTGGAGTGCAAACCTAAATCGCAGTATTGCAATGGGCTTTGTTAAAGGTGGCTTGGACCGAATGGGAGAGAAGGTCTTCTATCCACAAGCGGATGGTAGCGTGATTGAAGCGGAAATTTGCAGCACTGTATTTTTGGATCCAAAGGGAGAGCGCCAACATGTCTGATACAACTTTGATTGAACAAGAAAATGCACAACCATTGGTTGATCTGATGAACCAAATCCCTGGTGGTGAGATTTTTGGTGAGTCTCCTTTGCATCACGCTGATCTCGATAAACTGGCAAGCATGCCACCGGATCGCCAAGGTGTGATTTTGAAAGAAGTCAAGCTGATGGGACACCTAACTTTGCGTTGTAATCCAGAAAACAAAGATATTATCGATACGGTGTCTTCTATTCTAGGTTTCTCGCTGCCATTGGAGCCATTAACATCAACGTCAAAAGGTGAGTATACCGCACGTTGGTTATCTCCGGATGAATGGCTTATTACCGTGCCTGGTCTAGCCGCATTTGATGTGGAAACTGCGTTCCGTGAGCAAGTAAAAGGGCATTATTCGTTGGTTAACGGCAGTGGTGGCTCGACAATTTTAGAGTTATCCGGCGCTCATGCTGTTGATGTACTTAAAAAGTCAACACCGATTGATGTCCATCTCGACGAGTTCCCAGTCGGTAAAGTGGTTTCCACTATCTTTGCGAAAAGTGGCGCGATCATTCGTCGCTTGGAAGAAGACAAGTTCGAGCTGGTTGTCCGCCGTAGCTTTGCAGACTACTTATGGCTGTGGATTCAAGATGCAAGTTTAGAGTTTGGTTTGTCCATCGCTAAATAGACGTTGCTAAATAGCCAACTGGCTAATGCTAACTGAAAGCAAACTGAACCTAACTAGGTTGTTATCGAGCCGGTACGGTAAGTACCGGCTACACCATGAGTAGAGGGAACTATGGAAAATTCAACTCAAACTTGGATCCTTACCGCACATTGTCCAAGTGTCGCTGGTACGGTAGACGTTGTTACGCGCTATCTGGCGAGTGTTGGTCACTATATCAATGAGATTCAATCATTTGATGATCGCGCTACGGGGCAGTTTTTTATTCGTATTGAGTTTATTCCTGCTGAACCTGATTTTGACCCTCAGCAATTTGATTCAGAGTTTGGTGTCAGAGCGAAAGATTTTGCGATGGAATGGAACCTCACCGCATCCGGACACCGCATGCGCATGGCAATTTTGGTTTCAAAATACGATCACTGTTTGAACGATTTACTTTATCGCTTTCGTACAGGACAGTTGAATGTCGAAGTTCCTGTAATCATCTCAAATCACCCAGATTTAGAAGAGTTGGCTAAGTGGCATGGCATTCCTTACCATCATTTGCCGATTACGCCCGAAACGAAGGCGGATCAAGAAGCGGAAATCGTTCGCCTACTCGAAGAGTATGACATCGAATTGGTTGTTCTCGCTCGTTACATGCAAATTCTGTCTCCGTGGTTATGCGAGCGATTAAGCGGACGTGCGATTAACATTCACCATTCGTTGTTGCCTGGCTTTAAAGGTGCGCGTCCTTATCATCAGGCTTGGGAAAAAGGCGTGAAGATGGTCGGTGCGACGGCTCATTATGTGAACAATGATTTGGATGAAGGACCGATCATTTCACAGGGTCTTCAAGAAGTAGGGCATGCCCACTATCCAGAAGACTTGATTGCAAAAGGCCAAGATGTTGAGCGTATTACCTTGTTTAATGCGGTCAAACACCATGTGGAGAAACGGGTATTTTTATCCGGTACTCGCACTATTATTCTTAGTCATTGATAGGAGTGATAAGGATGTCTATCAGTGTTTTTGATTTGTTTAAAATTGGCGTAGGGCCATCGAGTTCTCATACCGTTGGACCTATGGTCGCAGCTAAACGTTTTTCTGATGAGCTTGATGAGTTAGATCTTATCGATCAAACGCAGCGAGTTGTCGTCAAGTTAATGGGGTCACTGAGCGCGACAGGCATCGGCCATGGAACTGATTCTGCAGTGGTGGTAGGGCTGATGGGAGAGCTCCCTGACACTGTTGATACCACGATGATACCGGTGATCACCAAAGAGTTAAAACAAGGTGGTGACCTGTGGCTAAAACGTAAAAAACTTGTGCACTTCGATTGGGAAAATGACATGAAGTTTTTACGTGAAGTTCATCCTTATCACCCAAATGCGATGGAAATAATAGCCATCGGTGATGCAGGTAAAACGCTATATAGAAATATTTACTTCTCGGTAGGTGGTGGATTCATTCTCGATAAGAAAGAAGCCAATTCGGAGAGTTTAACTTCTGAGGAAGCGTTACTTCCTTATGACTTTAATAGTGGCGAAGAGCTGCTTGAGTTGTGCAAACAACATCAATTAAGTATCAGTGAATTGATGTTGGAGAACGAAAAAGTATGGCGAACAGAGCAAGAAATCAGAGATGGCTTGCTGACTATTTGGCATGCGATGAAGTCTTGTATTTCCAATGGACTGAGTGCTGAAGGCGTATTGCCTGGTGGGCTCAATGTGAAGAGGCGGGCAAAGAAATTATTCGATTCTTTGGTTTATTGCCAAAACCCAAACGTCATCAGCTCGACGTTAAGTGGTATGGATTGGGTGAACTTATACGCATTAGCGGTTAATGAAGAAAATGCCGCTGGTGGTCGTATGGTTACGGCTCCTACAAATGGAGCTGCTGGGATCATTCCAGCGGTATTAATGTATTTTAAAGAATTTACCCCTGATTGCTCTGACGAACAAGTCGTCGACTTTTTGCTGACGGCGGCTGCCATTGGTATTTTGTGTAAGAAAAATGCCTCTATCTCAGGCGCTGAAGTAGGGTGTCAGGGGGAAGTTGGCTCCGCTTGCGCGATGGCGGCAGCGGGTGTTTGTGCTGTGCTTGGTGGTAATCCACTGCAAATCGAAAATGCGGCAGAAATCGGATTGGAACATAACCTTGGATTAACTTGTGACCCAGTTGGTGGGCTAGTACAAGTGCCTTGCATCGAACGTAATGCGATTGCTGCAATGAAAGCCATTAACGCGGCTCAGATGGCGTTGAGAGGTGATGGAGAACATTTCGTCTCTCTTGATAAAGTGATCAAAACCATGCGTGATACTGGTCTTGATATGCAAGACAAATACAAAGAAACATCAACAGGTGGCTTAGCTGTTAATGTGATCGAGTGTTGATATCTTTCTCTCGTCTTAGGGTCTGTTGACGTTTCGAGATGATTTTTGCAGCAGTTTGTGGGTTCTTTATACAAGGCAGAGGCTTTGAAATGTAGTTGCCCTACCTGATAAGCCGATAACGCAGTAGAAAGGAGCCACAAACGCTGCCCGAAGGGTTCGGCTAAAAGCGTTTTACTCTTTGTTGAGAGGTGTTTTGCTTAGAATGACTAGGCTACAAACCTCTCGCCGCGATTAAAACGCTTTTATCTCGAACGAAATTTAACCACGAAACATCAACAGACCCTAGATATCAATTCTTTAATCGGGGATAAGCCAAGAAGGCACAGAGTGATCTGTGCCTTCATCTTTTTTGCTCAGCGTTTGTGTTTTACTAACGGCTTGAGCTCTTTTAGCGTGCGTGCTCTTTTAGTGTAACTGCTGTTCTTTTAGCTGCGAGAGAAATGGTGCGCTGGATTATTCTTGATATTTTGACGCAGTTGACTTGGCGTATAACCAAAATAGTCTTTAAAACAGTTGCTAAAGTGGCTGCTGCTGACAAAGCCACAGCTCAGGCCCACCTGGATAATAGGCTCTCTTTTTTCTTCTAATTCGGTATGGGCAAACAGCAGACGCAGCTTCAAATAATACCGTGAAGGTGAAATGTCTAAATGGGTTTGGAACAGCCGCTCTAACTGTCTTCGCGACATATTTAAAAAACGCGCGAGCTCATCTGGAGTCAGGGGTTCTTCAATATTCGCCTCCATCAGAGATATTGCGTCTTCTAACGCTTCTGGCCGAGCCAACGCATCCATTGTTCGCTTGTTACTCGTCTTACTGTGCAAAATCGCCTGTCTCCCTTCGGAGGCTTGATCGCAGCTTAGAATTTCTCTTACCGCACGTACTAATGTCTTATCAAATTGATCTTCAATAATGGTGAGCATCATTTCCATGGCACTGTTTGGACCCGCGCAACTTGCACTCTGGTTTGTGACCTCATAAGTGTGTGTCGACAGGGACAATGTGGGAAATGTGGTATGGATGAACTGGTGGCTGTTTGGGTGGACGGCACAAGCAGTCTTATCTTCAATTACCCCCGCATGTGCTAAGGCAACTGTTCCGTTCCAAATGCTTCCTAAGCTGACCTGTTGCTTATGGGCAGAAGATAAACAATCGCTCAAGTCTGCAGACGGTGAAGTGCTGCAACGATAACCTCCACAAACAAATAACCAATCTAGAGCGCCCCTATTGTGCAGATTCAAAGATGCAACGGTTGCATCGGTTGCGATATCTATTCCGATATCGCTAAGCACCTTACGGGAATCAATACCAAAAGTTTGGATATGAAACAATTCTGTTTCATGCACTAGATTTGCGGTAATCAGTACATCCATCGCCGCAGTGAAAGCCATTAAGGAGAAGTGCGGCTGAAGAATAAAACCGATTCTAATTGGAGGTTGGGTCGATTGTGTGGCTGATGGCGGTGTTGCCTGCATTTACTTTTCACTCATATACAAAGAGGCTGTCCTTTAAAGAGATACGGTATCTCTGGTGTATTTTTAACATACTACAAGCTAGACAACTATACCCAAATAATCTCAATCAGTATGGTCCAATCAGACATAGGGGTGGTTAGCTACGATGTATCGACACGGGAATCCGTCGAGCGCCAAAGTTTTCTTTTGAGCTAGCGAATCGTCCCGGAATTTTATGGCCACAATGTATGCACTGTCCGGCTTCATTCAGGGCATACTCACCAAGCTGATACCAGTCTCTCTCAATAACTTGGCTACCGCAATTTGGGCAGTATGTGGCGTCAGAATCAGGATCATGAACATTACCACAGTACACAAAATGTATGCCGTGCGAGCATGCTATGTGGCGTGCTCGATGCAATGTGCTTAACGGTGTTCTTTCTTTATTAAGCATTTTGAAGTCAGGGTGAAAGGCGCTGAAATGCATAGGAACATCGGGTCCTAAGTTGTCAAATACCCACTGACACATGGCGTTGAGCTCTTCATCACTGTCGTTTTCACCGGGAATGAGCAGCGTGGTGAGCTCCAACCAAACATCCGTTTCATGCTTCACGTACAGTAAGGTATCAAGCACGGGTTGTAAGTGACCATGGCAAATTTTGTGGTAGAAGTGCTCAGTAAACCCTTTTAAGTCGATGTTTGCCGCATCCATATGTCGGTAGAATGCTTCTCTTGGCTCATCACATATATAACCAGCACTCACTGCAACGCTCTTTAACCCCAGTGCATGGGCCGCGACTGCTGTATCGACAGCGTACTCCATAAATACAACGGGGTCGTTGTAGGTAAAGGCCAAACTTTTACAGCCATATTTGAGTGCTGTATTCGCTAATTCTTCTGGCATGGCTGTGTCACATAAGGTATCAAACTCACGAGATTTACTGATATCCCAGTTCTGGCAGAATTGGCAGCTTAGATTGCACCCTGCGGTACCAAAGCTCAGTACACTGGAGCCAGGGAAAAAATGGTTGAGAGGCTTCTTTTCTATTGGATCAATACAAAAACCCGACGACCGACCGTAGCTGGTGAGTACAATCTCTCCTTCCTTATGCATGCGAACAAAACACGCTCCACGCTTGCCTTCTCGAAGAGTGCATTTGCGTGGGCATACATCGCAGCAAACACGGCCGTCTGCAAGAGCGTGCCAGTACTGAGTTGGAAAATAATCCGGAGGTGTAGTTCGCATAGTGAATTCGTCCTCGAATGACCTACACTGAAAGTATAGTTGGTACTGTAGGTGTGTTATGAAATATCGAGAACCCGCGGTGGCTGGAAAATTTTATCCCGCAACAGATAATGAGCTTAGAAGCCAACTGGCCAGCTATTTTTCTCAGCAATCTCTTTTCTCTGTGACACCAAAGGCACTGATTGTGCCTCACGCAGGCTATTTTTATTCTGGAGAAGTAGCAGCCAAGGCATATCGGATACTAAGCCATAGCCAGCATCGGTGTTCACACGTCGTGTTGCTCGGTCCAAGCCATTGTGTTGCTCTTAATGGTTGTGCCGTTCCAACTAGCGATGTGTTTGTTACCCCGATGGGAGAGGTTGCTATTGATCGTCAGAGTGTGGATGCTCTGGTGTCACTCGGCTTAGTCATCGAGTCGGATCGGGCGCACCATTGGGAGCACTCATTAGAAGTTCAGCTCCCCTTTTTGCAATATTGCCTAGATGATTTCACATTGTTGCCGATCGTAGTCGGGCAAGTTCAGCCCGGTAACGTGAGCCAAATATTCGCAACCATCGTTCAAGATCCCGACACGTTGATTGTGGTTAGCAGCGACCTTAGCCATTACCACCCATATAAAGAGGCAAACAATATTGACGCGGACACCATCAAACATGCTTTAGCGTTTGATAGCCATATTCACCCAAATCAAGCATGTGGTTGCCATGCGATTAATGGGCTGCTTGACTACGCTAAGACGCAACAGTGGCTGATTGATTGTGTAGAGTACACGAATTCCGGGGACGTGATGGCTCACCATGAAAATCGTGCGCCTTCACCGTTAGATCAAGTGGTTGGGTATGCCAGTTTTGTCTTGTATTAAGTTAAATGAACAAGCTCGTCGCTCATTGTTAGAAATGGCTTGGCGAGTGCTGGATAACGCGCTGCAAGGCCATGGGCTCCAGTTGCCGCCAGAGCCCACAGAGCCACAGTTACTCGTTCCTGCCGCGTGCTTTGTGACATTACACCAAAATGGGCAACTTCGGGGCTGTATTGGATCCCTGGAGGCAACCGAACCTTTGTGGTTAAACGTATGTCATAACACTTACTCGAGTGGATTTCGGGATCGGCGCTTTTTACCCCTCTCTGCGGAGGATCGTGCTGGTTTGAGCTTGGATATTTCTATACTGTCTGATCTTATCCCGATGAAAAATGAGGGTGAACCCGCGTTATTGGCGAAGCTTCGTCCAAGTAAAGATGGACTTTTGCTCGAGGACGAGTTTCACCATGCCGTGTTTTTGCCTTCGGTTTGGGAAGTATTGCCGACAGCAGAGCAATTTGTAACTGCATTAAAGCAAAAGGGTGGATGGCCGCAATCGTATTGGCATAACCATATCAAGCTTTACACCTTCACGACCGAGGTTATCCGTGATTAGCAATACTGCTCGGGATTAATAATACTGCTCAGGATTAACATTACGCTTCATGACGAAAAACCACTGCCCTTAAGGAACAGGGTAACGGTTTATGACGTTTTCCAATGTCATAATTCCAAACATTATCTTTCTTACAAACGACTCAGAACTGCCAACAAAGTAAAAATGAGGATGTCTTGACCATATTTTTTGCAGTTTTTTATCCAGATCCGCTGCCTGTGCTAACGTCTCGTTTCTAGTTGGGTTATTACTGCTGATGTCTTGCCCAGAAGACGCTGCCGTTTCAAAAAATATCACGGCATCATAGCGTGACATTTCGGTTTCGAAGGTTGAATTGACTTGTTCGAAAAAGTCTTCTTCTGAGTTAGGCCAGTATGCGAGACCGTCTAACGAACCTCGGTCACACACCAGTAACCGATCGGGATATTGAATTCTATGAATGTCTTCTAAATTTTTTTGTAGCTGGAAAATGGTTTTTTGCACCATTTTTGTCGCTGGCTCGGTACCTGACCTCATGACACCACCAGAGAACAGCAAAGTCGCAGCTTCGGGAACGACGACGATTTGGTCTTTGAGCTCTCGACGAAATAAATCCAATGCGGTGGTTTTTCCTCCACCCGGACCACCTGTCACCACAACTTGCAACTGTCTTTGCGCCATGGGTAGACTCCACTATATGGTTTGATACATAAAGTTTAGTCAAAGCAGAAGAGAATGTTGGCATACCCAATTGATCAGTAACATGATTTGCGTACTTTTCTGGTTTACTCCTAACCAGCTAGCGCGATGCCTTGTGATTGATATAACACACAGAAAAGGGCACGTTTAAGCGATGAAATTCTTTTATCCAACGCCACTGATTGTCTTGGAGTTTATCGCCGGGCCCTTTCACTTCAATCCACTCAAATTGCTCATCTTTAAACATAATCAGATCTGGCATTCCATTACGATACAACTTTAGGTCGCTCAACTGTACTTTGAACAGTGACAGTAACAGTGAGATTGGAATAGTCGTGAGTGACATGCTCACTAATTCTTTACTCACATAGGACCATTGAACTAAGGGATTACTGATACCGTATTTGTCGTCATATCGAGTGAGTAGAGTGGTGTGGTCATGAACCAATTGCTGCATTGCTTCATCAATCAATGTCTTGCGTTTATCTACGAAATCCGAGTGGTACAAATCTAGAGGGCGGTGCTGATAAGCATTAATGAAGGCGCCTTCAATAGGGGCAAAAATAGCATCCCATATCGTCAGCCCTAATAGTGCGTTGAGTAATGTATTTTCTGCGTAGAATACTGTCCACCCAAGGCGCTCAAAGTACGTTTTGGTAGCGAGTTCGACCCGCTGGTGGGATAAATCCAGTTCAAGGTGATACTCATTGCATTTTGGCTTGGGTATTCTGGGGACTTTTTCCCCTAGCTTACGTTTAACGCGTTGTTCTAGTTTCTGTCCGACTTCAAACTCAGAAATATTCAATGGCGTGGTGAGTATTTCGGTGACAGTGTCACTAAAGAAATCGTTTTGTTCGAGCTTGTCGTAAATGCGCGCTCGACGTTCTCTGCTAGGTGCTAGCTTGGTTTGTTCAAAAAGGGTGAGTGCAATACTGAGTTCATTGATACGTTCATAGTCTCGAGCGATATCGTTGATGATGTGCTCACGTTTGCGATTGACATAATCATGGTCTGTTGCCGCGGGTAGGGCTGCGATAAGGAGATCGAGATTTGCTTTTTCTTTTCTATCGAACTGCCAATACAAAGCGGATATCTGGCTCAATTCAATGAGGAGATCGACTTGAGAACGAGATTCAAAGAACCGACATTCTTTGCTAAGTTGGTATGTCTCGAACTGATGTAAACCGAGATCATCAAGGACGAACTGACTGAGATCTTGGTGTGTATTGGCAAAAAACAGGGTCAACAATACATCAATCATGTGTGCTGAATTTAGCTTGACGATGTCGAATTGAAGTACCGCGTACTGTTCGAACTCAGTATTTGGTAAGCGTTCTACTAAGTCATTTTTTTTTAAAGATTTTTGCTGTTCAGGAAAGAGAGTTAAGATTTCGGGTTTCGTGAGCAATTGTGCCGCTAACTCTTGGTGAGTCATAGTGGGGTTGAGCTCAATAAACCCAGACGTATTGAGTGTAGAGAGTGCGCTTGTAATAGAAGGGATTTCCGGATAGTTGAGCTTATCACTACGGAACCAGCGTCCTTTCCGACTGAATAAGCGCACCAACAAGCACTGCGACTTCTTGTCTAGCTGACGAAACTCGGAAAGCCATTGATGTTCTTCTTCAGAGAGTAAATCACTATACCACGTTGTTGCGTGGTGGATGAGTTTGAAAAAGTTATCCAGATAATAATCCGGAGCGAGGTCGATGGTTTGTTCCATAATCTGATACGTCAAAAATTAAAAAAGCTTATCCTTGTTAGGGTAAGCTTTTTCTTCAACAAATCAACGTGCTTACTGACTAATACTTACGTTCAATCCGTACTCACGTCAACTCAATACGTACGCAGACTAACTTAATACGCTTAGGCGTTTTTCAATTCAGCGACTTTTGCGTCTGAAAGTGGTTTGGTGATCAGCGCGAGTACAATACAAACGGCCATCATTGCTGCTGAAATAGTATAGGCGAGACTGTACGCATTTCCGTTAGTCATGGAGAAGCCAACAACAGCAGCGCCAATCGCACCACCAATTCCCCATGCTGTGTAAAGTACACCATAGTTTGTGCCGTAGTTTTTCAGTCCGTAAAACTCCGCAGTCAGTGTCGGGAAGACGGCAAGCAGGGTACCGTATCCGACCGCTGCGATCGCGGTACCGATGATCAGCGTAAACTCTGAGTCAAAGGTTGCGAACAGAACCATGTTGATTCCTTGCAGAACAAATGCCAGCAACAACGTCCGCACACCGCCAATCTTGTCGGCAAGTATACCCGCAGCCACACGACCGCCCGAATTGAATACGGCTAAAATAGAGGCGAGGTAGACCGCGTTTGGCAGATTCGCTTGCACGCTTGCTATGGTCGTGATGTTACCGATGATCATTAGGCCAACCGACGCTGCAAACGCGTACATGATCCAAAGCGAGTAAAACTGAGGCGTTTTTAGCATGGCTTTCCAGCTCAAATCTTCGCTGCTTTTAACGGCTTGCGGTTCTTGGCCAGGTTTTAATTTTGGCGCTGCTGGAGTGTAGTCAGCAGGTGGGTTATTGATGGTTGCAGCCAGAGGTACCGCAATTGCCAAAATACCAACACCAAGAACTAAGAAGCTGGTTTGTATACCCATACTGTCAATTAAAGACGCTGTGACAGGAGCAAGATAAATAGCCGCCAAGCCAAAGCCTGCGGCAATAATGCCATTGACCATGCCTTTCTTAGAGGAGTGGAACCATTTCATTGCGGAAGGAGATAGACAAGCGTAACCGAAGCCAATGCCCGCACCTGTGATGACGCCAAACGTCACGTTGAGCATCATAGGCGTGCTCACAAAGCTAGAAGCGATCATCCCCAGACCAGTTAATACCGTGCCCAAGATGAGAATTAATCGAGGTCCCATTCGATCTTGGAGAATACCAGCAACAAGAAGGCAAATAGAAAAGGTGATTGTTGCTGTTGCGTAAGGGGCAGAGGCTTCTGCTGCGCTCCATCCGGATTCTGTGACCAAGGCTTTATTGAACACACTCCAAGCGTATAGGATGCCTAGGCAGAGGTTGATGCAGAACCCTGCAATCAGGATGCGCATTGCTTTATCAATCTTGCTCATTTCTATTCTCAATTGTCGCTTTCGATAAGGATAAGTGTGCCTTCTTCGCAAAAAGTGCCGCAAAAGTTGGGACGCCTTATCAAAAAGGAAGTTTATTTAAAGACTCATTTATTAAAAATTAGTTTGCGTTTTTCAACATATAACGCAATGGGCGCGGATTATAACCGATAAAGATGTGATTGGAATCTCTTTTTGGCTGCGATTTTAAAAAATAATTGAAGATGTAAACGTAAGTGTTTCTGATAGGGCATTCACTGTTTAATGAATAAGGCTTTTCTATAGCAACTTTGTTTATAGCTTTAGCAACCTCAACTGCAATCCACTACTGGCGGGGGCGTGTCCAATTCACACTTTAAGTAAAAATAATCACGCTATTTTTTGTGTTAACTATCTGTAAATAGATTTATGGAAGTGGCCTATCTGAACGCTAACTACTGGATGCAAAGGAGTTCTTGAATTTGAGATGTTAACTAGTTGTAATTACAGAAAAGGAATGTCGATTTTGGTTACAAAATGAGCAAAAAATGCACTTGAAATTGGACATTAGATAGCGAGAATGGAGTGGAAAATGAGTTTTCATTTATGAAGGGATGCTTTTTTAAATTTGTTGTGAGGTGACTTATGAAAATGTTCTTATTGCTCATGGCTTCTGTATCTGCGGGTGTTGCATCTGCCGATCATTTCCATTCCTTTATGCTCGGTTTATCTGTGGCGTCTTTGGCGGTGGGAAGTTGCTACTTTTTTGCTTTCCGTAGCTCGCGTTTTCCTCAGCTAGCGCTGCTTTTACTGATCTGCGGTATGTTATCCAAGTTGGGCATTACCGTTGCTGGCGTGATGTGGGGGATGTCTGCTGAAGTGATTACGTCTCCGATTGTGTTTGCCTTATCGTACTTCTTTTTCTCTCTGGCGGTCACTTACTTGTGGTTCAGTTACCGTCAAAGCATAACTCCAGTACCTAAATGTATGAAAACAGCATAAATAATCTATAGTGTTTTGGTACTGCCAAGTAAATGTGTAAACACATTTCAGGACGAGACAGGATTCAAAAAAGGCCGATGAGTTTTCACTTATCGGCCTTTTTATTGCGACTTTAAAATCGTAATTTATAGCGTCATTGGTACCAGTACCATTGTGCCGAAGATAACAGTAATCAAACCTGCAATCACAGGAACCGAAGTACGTTTAACCACTTCGAAAGGACTGATGTTTGCCATACCGGATGTTGCCACGATAACGCCAGATACAGGAGAGATTGTACGACCTAAGTTAGATGCTTGTAGCATTGGGATAATCAGGAACGCAGGGTTTAGCCCCATTTTCGCTGCTAGCGATGGAGCGAGTTCTACGAATGCATAGAAAGGCGCGTTACCAGAACCTGTTGCGATAGCTGCAGCAACTGTCAAACCTGTCAACAGCAACATTAGTGCTACACCGCCGGCACCCGCTTGGTCTGCAAGATGAAGTAGGTTATCGATCGCGCCGATAGACATAAGACCTTGAGCAAATACACCAGCTGCGACCAATAGCATAACCACGCCTTTAAACGCATCTGCCATACCCACATAACATGCATCCAAGTCTTCTAGTGACTTCTTACCATCAAATTTATTCACGACATAGTGAATCAACGCACCAATAAAGATAGAAAGCACAACGATAGTGTAAATATCTAGCGTGATACCAGGAATCGTACGGCCATTGAATAAGAAAACACCGAAGATTGGCAAAAATGGTAGCACGGCGTAGAAAGCGGGTGCGTCGGCTTCAATATCTGAAACGTCGATTTTTTCCATTGGCGTATTTTGTTTCTTATCTAGGTATTTGTTCCAGAAGAAAGCCGCTGCCGCCATGACGATAATTGCGCTAATTGAAACAGGAAGTACGGTTTGTACAGCAAAAACATCCAGAGCAAGACCTGACTTTTCTGCCGCAATAACAACATCTCCCGACGTAGGAGATAGAATGATTGCTGCAGGTGATGCACACACGGCTGCGGCTGCTGGACGAGAAATACCCATGGCTACCATCATAGGGAATAGAGTGGCCATTAACAGTACACCCAAACCAGTTGCTGAACTTACTGCTAGAGACATCAAACATGCAACAATATAGGCAGCTACTAGTAAAACGTAGGGAGACTTGATCACAGAAAGTGGTTTTGAGAACTGTTTTACGACAACGTTATTTGCACCGATGTGTGTCATGTAAGATGCAAAGCCACATAGCAGCATGATTTGCATACCTAAGCCACCACCGCGATACTGAAGCATGTACTTCACGTATTCTAGTGAATCCGTCACCATACTGCCTGTTGAGGTGATCTGTTCAGGTAAAACTTGATGGCCCAAAACGCCAGTTAGTAGTAATAAGGAAATACCAGCAGTTAGCAGAACGCCTGCTGCCTTGTAACCTTTGACAATGAAGTAGCCAACCGCGATGGTTACCACCAAGCCAATTAATAGCTCTAACATAAAGTCTCCAGATGTTATGAAAGAAAAGAAAAAAACTGTTTCAGATTATGACACGGAATGTACAGAATTCTTTCTTGTGGCACGAGACCAATCTGGCACTAGCATGATCTAAAACAAATTATAACTTTTAATAATGGCCTTAATGGTGACTTTTTATCTTGCCAATCGTTTGCGCTCGGGTTTTATATGCTGAAAATTTGGTCTGGTTTCGTATTATGTAACGATTGGATAATGGTGTAGAAAAGTACTCATTTTAGAATCTTGAAGTCATTTTGGTTTTGTCTTTACGTATTGTTGACTTCTATCGGAATATCATTCGGAGGTTTTGCTTTTAATTAAATAATCGGTAGTATTAAACCATGGCTTTGGCGTTAAAAATGGAAAATTAGCCATAAATTTACAGAACATATGGTTTAAAGTGCCAATGCTGTGTAGAGAAGCAGAAGATATAACTAAATAGGAATGCGTAATGGATTTACGACTAGCAGAATATAAGGACTACGAGCGCATCGCGCAGTTGCACTCTGATAATTGGAAGCGAGATTATCGGGGAATTCTTAGCGACGAGTATCTAGATCAGCAGGCCGCTGACGACAAGCAACTAATTTGGCAAACTCGACTCACAAACCCTCCTTTCAATCAACATATCGTGCTTGCCGAAGAGGGTGGGTTGCTGATTGGCTTCGTGTGTGTGTTTGGTAATCACGATTTCGAGCGTGGTACATTCATTGAGTCGCTTCATGTCGACGAAAGCTATCGCGGACGTGGCACTGGCAAACAACTGCTACTTGCGGTTGCTGAGTGGGTACAACATTATTTTAAAGATACTGGGTTGTATCTTGAAGTCGTTTCACAAAACACATCTGCTATTGAATTCTATAGACATATAGGAGGTCAGGAATGCCAAGAACGAATTTGGCATGCTCCTGGCGGTTCAGAGGTCATGGAAAAAGTGTTCCTATGGCCAAATGCAGAATCACTGGTCAGTGGTATCGAAGAGCATGTGATTTATTCGTAGTATACGATTAATTGCACTTTCACCATTCACAAAGAGTAGCGTTAGCTACTCTTTTCGGTTTTTAGAGATCTTAGGTTTTAAACAAGGGTAATGAAGCCCTTAATTGTCAACTCTGCATCTTCACGTTATTTGGGTATATAATCCACCCCAAACAATAAGGTTAATATGATAAGCCGTTGCTCATCAATTCATATGATGGCATGGAGTAAGTGGTAAGTTTTTATGGATGCGATACGCAAAGTCTACCAACATGCAGAGCCAAATCTAACGATTGTCGGCTGGATGGGGTTGGTCGGTTTTCCCTTTTACTACTGGGTATGGGAATTTTTATTCCCCCAAAGCTACGAGAACCTGCCATTACGGTTATTATGCTCAATGCTGTTTGCTGGAATTATCTTCAGGAATCGGTTTCCTACCTGGTTGCGTCGGTATGCGCACATCTACTATTTAGTAACCGTTACTTTGTGTTTGCCTTGTTTCTTCTTTTATATGCTGCTAATGAATGATTGGTCGAACGTTTGGGTCATGTCGTTCATGAGCGCCATTTTTCTCCAGATATTATTGACGCATGTGACTAGGGTGATGTTTGCCCAGACCATCATAGGATTGTCGTTGGCGACGTTATTTGCATGGTTAGCGAACGGGTTTAAACTCGACATAACGATAGAATGGGCGCATATCCCCATTTTTGTGTTTATCTATATATTCGGCAATTTGTTTTATTTTAGAAACCAGATAGAGCATGAAGCCAAAGTGTCATTGGCAAAGTCGTTTGGTGCAGGAATCGCACATGAAATGCGCAATCCACTCAGTGCGTTATGTACGTCCATCGATGTGATCCAATCCGTGCTGCCGACAACAAAAAACGCGAGTAAAGCGTCGGTGATGATGTCGGTTGACGACATTAATTTACTGCGTGAAGTGAGTGAAGACGCGATGAAGCTCATCCATTCAGGAAATGAGACCATTGATCTACTTTTGACGTCCATTGATGAAAACCGCGTATCTCGCTCTACGTTCAAAAGGCACTCTGCTCAATTTGTGGTGGAAGACGCAATTACAAGTTTTTGCGCCAATCGGCATACAGACCGAGAGGTGATATCACTGGACGTCCGTCGTGATTTTGAGTTCTTAGGTAGTGCTACGCTACTTAAATATGCATTATACAATTTGTTTAAGAACGCTTATCAACATTGCCGAGCGGATGGACTACATATCCAAGTAACGCTCTACAGCGATGATTTTGTGAATCAAATTGTTGTCTCAGATAATGGGTCGGGAATATGTCCTGATGTTATCGAAAAGGTCTTTCAAGACTTTTATACTACCGGAAAGCGTGGTCGACATGGGCTCGGTTTACCATTTTGTAAACGAGTGATGCGTTCTTTTGGCGGCGATATCATGTGTCAGTCCGAGCATGGCGCCTGGTCTCAATTTACACTTAGATTCCCACCGATAAACTCTAATACTGTTACGAACATTAAAGCGGAATTAACGAAGTTAAAAACAGTGTTACTCGTTAGCAAGCAAGGTTCTCTGGTTGATAAAATGGTTGAAATGAGCCGTGCAATGGGGTTCTCGTTGACTCTGATTGATGCGCGTGATGTTCTTAAAAAGCAAGAACATGAGTTTGAGTTTGACTTAATTTATCTCGATATTGACGGTTTGGATGATCAAGGTGACGAGCTCGCTCGAATTGTGGTTTTATTCTCGTTTACCGAAGCTCGAATTGTCTATCTATATGACAGGAATACCATCCAAAGTAACCAAAGGGATGGATTTCAACCTATATGGATAAAAACACGTCACTGGTTATCAGACGCAGAAAAGGTAATGGATCAACTTCTGTTCAAACCTAATTACTCATTGTATAGCGGTAAGGTGTTACCGTCAGAAATGTCAGATAAACGTCGTATTATGGTGGTGGATGATAATGAGTCTGTACGAAAATATACCGCTATACTGTTAGAAAAATTAGGCTTTGACGTGATTCAGAAAGCAAATGGGCGACAAGCGCTGGACTGGTTAAAATCAGAGTCAGTCGACTTGATACTCATGGATCTGGAGATGCCGGTCATGGATGGACTAGAGGCATCAAAACAGATCAGATACTCTGAAAAGCCATACTCTTGTGTTCCCATCATCGCTCATACGGGAGATTGCTCTTCACCGACTTTGGATAAAGTGAATGCGTCGGGGATGTCTGATTTTATTGTAAAGCCGGCCGATAAGAATCGTCTTTACGACAAAATATCAAATTGGTTATGAATGAATATCAATCATGAACAAACAGGCCTAAAAAGGCGCGAACATTTTTGCCGCGCCTTGGCCGTTTTATCCGTTCCTTTGAGAAAAAGACTGGTTAACGTTTATTACGCAAATAACGTTTACGTCGCTCTTCTTTACGCTTGGCTTTTTCTTCTTCTTTACGAGCAGTTTCCACTTCAACCTCGATCAACTCTTGTGTGATCATTTCCGGACGTTCAAGGGTAATTTGACCTAGTGTACCTTGACGAAGCTCGTGCAAAAGAATTTCGGATACTTTGTGTAGGTCGACTCGGCCACCTGCTCGCAATGCACCACGACGACGGCCAATTTCTTCCATAATTTCAATGTCTGATTCTGGCAGCTCTTCAATTTGGTAACGGTCTTTGATCTTTTCTGGATATTCTGCTGCTAAATACTCAATGGTATAGAACGCCACTTCGTCATATTCCATCGCTGTATCTTTTACGGCACCAGTGGCTGCAAGGCGGAAACCACTATGTGGATTTTCTACCTTTGGCCACAAAATTCCAGGCGTATCAGACAATACGATGCCATTTTGCAAGTTGATGCGTTGTTGACGACGTGTGACTGCTGGTTGGTTCCCGGTCACGGCTATCGTGCGACCCGCAAGCGTGTTGATAATGGTTGATTTCCCAACGTTTGGAATGCCCATGATCATGGTACGAATATTTTTACCGATCTCTTCGCGATGCGGCGCAAGTTTACGACAAAGTTCCATGATCTTATGCACTTCTTGAGGCTCTGACGTCGTAATTGCCATTGCTTTGACATGCTGCTCTTGTTCAAGGTGCTCGATCCATAGTTGCGTTAACTCGGGATCAGCTAGGTCACGCTTATTTAATACTTTGACGACGGGCTTATCGCCACGAATTTGAGAGATCAAAGGGTTTTCGCTGCTGAAAGGAATACGTGCATCCAGTACTTCAATGATCACATCCACTTGTGGAATTGCTTCTTCGATCTCTTTACGAGCTTTATGCATGTGACCCGGAAACCACTGGATTGAGTTATTAACCATTTGAAAAATATGCCTTTAGTTTTTATGGTTAAGCTGGTGGGGTATCAAGTGGGGTACCAAAAATTCAAATAACATCATAGGGTACCAGAGTGTTTTGCTATTCACTTGTTGCCACAGCAGCATCGGTGAGGACATCTTAACATTTTATTGTTGGTACTAAAATGTGATTACCTAGAACGAAACTCCAAATACTTGCATTGTTCTTGATGACCGTTTTCCGACCTCTACATTTGGCAATCGCTATTTAACCGTTTGCATAAAATGCAAAAATAGTTGAAAGATTTAAAAAAAATTGAATTAACTTAATAAATAGTGATTTGCATCAAGAAATTGGTGTAAGAATGTACTTACTGTTATACAACGTTGTGGAATGAGATGGGGTCTGGTGGCCCTCTTGGTCTTCAAAACCAAAGTGAGCCGCACAGGCTTTGGTAGGTTCGATTCCTGCCTCTTCCGCCAATTTTGTCACTATATCAATCGCCTTCGTAGTGACCTTGTTGCATTGATAAGATAACAAGGAATCATTTTGAACTCACAATCACCCCAGCCACCGCAGCGTTCAGAGGTGAGTGCTCCTCGCATCAATTACCGTCTTCCTCAAGTCGAACAACTACTACAACTCTCTATTCTTGCCCCTTTTATCGGTCTACTGAGCCGTCCTGTTGTCACCGATATTATTCGAACTGAGCTTGAGAGCATTCGTCGTTCGGAAGATTTTAAGGAAAAAGGGACTCAGGACATTGATGTCAATCTACGCATTATAAAGCGTTGTGAGCGCGTGACATTGCAACGCCAGCATCGAGTCATTAATGCCACCGGCATTGTTCTACACACTAATTTGGGCCGCTCTCCGTTACACACCAACGTATGGGAAGCGGTCTCGGATGTGAATACTGGTTACACCAACTTGGAAATTACGCTGGAAAACGGCAAGCGTGGTGGTCGAAATGGGCTACTGCCTACTTTAGTAAGAAGTTGGCTTGGTGCAGAGAACGTACTATTAGTGAATAACAATGCCGCGTCGGTGTATTTGGTGCTACTGGAGTTAGCGAAAGGCAAAGAGGTGATTGTATCTAGAGGTGAGCAAGTTCAAATCGGTGGCGGCTTTCGTATCCCTGATATTCTGATGTTATCGGGCTGCAAACTGGTTGAAGTGGGAACGACGAACGTTACCACGGCTGATGACTACATTAACGCGATTACCGAAGATACGGCGTTGGTTTTGATGGTGCATCAATCGAACTTTTTTATCGGTGGATTTACAGAATCCCCCGACATTCGCGAGGTGAAACGTCGCTTGCCAAGTCATGTTAGTTTGGTGATTGATCAGGGGTCAGGTATGTCGAACGAAAGCTTTGCGCCGGATGAGACGCAACTGGCGTCCTATTTAGACATGGGTGCGGATTTGGTCTGTTTTTCGGGGGACAAAATTCTGGGCGGTCCACAAGCAGGTCTGATCGCAGGCAGGGACGAACTCATCCAACGTTTGGGTCGTAACCCGATGATGCGGGCATTTCGTTGTGGACGCATCATTTTGTCGCTGATAGAAGAGCTGTTGGTTCGCAAGCTCAATCAAGAAACCTCCGGACAGGGCATCGCAGAGCGTACGCTTGCCAACTTGTCGAATATACGTCAATGGTGTGAGGGGCTTGCGCAGCGTTGGCATCATTGGGTGACATTTGTCGAATTGTCGACCCAAGTTGGCGGTGGAACCATACCAGCTCAAACGTACCCTGGATGCGGCTTAGTGCTCAACACGCCGCTTAAACCGCAAGCGCTGCTCGACCATTTGCGTCTTGGTTCGCCCGCTATTTTAGGTTATCTGCACAATAATCAAGTAGTGCTGAATCTCACCACGGTACTTGAGGAAGATCAAGCTGCGTTTGTCGACCGCTTGGATACCTTTTTTCACCAGTTAGATCGTGGTGACTTTTCATGAGCGGCGTTAATACCTTACCACAGACGGTGATTGGCTTGGCGGGGCACGTCGATCACGGTAAAACCACATTAGTGAAAGCGCTGACTGGCATGATGACCGCTCGCCCGCATGAACAAGAACTGGGTATGACTCAGGATTTGGGCTTTGCACATTTCGAGGACGAACAAGGTCGCACCATCGGCATCATCGACGTGCCGGGGCATGAGCGTTATGTGCGCAACATGGTGGCCGGTGTTTGGCATATCAATATTCTGTTGTTGGTGATTTCCGCCACTGAAGGATGCATGCCAATGACCTTTGCTCACATGCGATTGGCGCGCGCGATGGGCGTTAAAGACATCGTGGTGTGTATCAATAAAAGCGATCTCGTCAGTGATCAAGTGCTGGCGGAAGTTGAAGAGTCAGCATTAGAAAGCATCATGGACATTACCGGCATCGTGCCCGAAGTGGTGTGCGTCAGCGCGCTAACGGGACACAACGTCGATAAATTGCGCCAAACCTTGCTGGAGATGGTTGCGCGAGTTGAGTTGTCTGATGTGATGCCGGGTGATGCGGCCACGCCGCTGCTGTATGTGGATCGCGTTTTTGTGGCCAATGGCGTCGGCACGATTGTGACCGGAACTCTGGCCCAAGGCACCGTAAGCATTGGCGATAAATTACTGAGCCCTAGTTGTGGCACGGTGGGCGCTATCCGTTCGATTCAGTGTTATCACCAACAAGTGAACGACGTCACGGCGACTTGTCGAGTAGCGCTCAATATCAAAGGCTTAAGCCGAAAACAGGTGCAGCGAGGTGACTTGCTGTGCGCGCCTTCGGCTCCTGTGACGCTCACTGACTCATGCATCGTACGGCTCAACGATCGCTATAGCGATGTGAGTCTATCCCGTGCAACTGAAGTGGAAGTAGCGGTGGGCACCTGGCATGGCCTTGCGCAGTGCATTCCTTTGCCCAACACCCAGTTGGCGCGCTTGCTGTTTCGTGAGCCACGTCCGATGTTCTTTGGTCAGCGTTTGGCGATTATTCAAAGCAGCGGTCATGGATTGCTGGCTCAAGCGGATGTGGTGTGGACATCGTTTATTGCGAAAGCGCGTAAACGTGCGATCTACCAAGCGTTGTCTACCTTGCCCGAGACGCTCACGGCGCATGCGCAACTGGATATGCTGCTGCAGCTGCAAGGCTACTATTCGGTTGAGTTATTGTGTGGTGAATCGGCGACGCAAGGCGTGGTCGAAGGCCAATATGTGTTTGATCCGCAATGGCTGGCTGAGGCACAAGCGCGCGTCATTCAGCTATTGTCTGAAGGTCGTGCGATGGGGCCGGGTGAACTGTCGAGTTCACTGCAAATCGAACCAGAAATCGTGCAGGTGCTGACTCAACAGCTAAAACAGCAAGAACGTATTTTTTACAGTTACGCTAAGTGGCAGTTAGGCAGCGGGCAAAGCGAAGATGAATTACCCGAAGTGGCGCAAACCATTTTGCGTCTTACGCGTGAAGCCGGACAAGCGGGTTTGGAGCTCAATAAAGTTTCGCTTGGTCATGATAAAAAGTGGCTTCGGCAGCTCGCTCATCAGAAATACATTACTGCGATTGATGAGCAAATCTACTTCGATATGGGCGTGTATCGTGCGCTGGTTAACCAAGCTATTGGCGACAATCAACCTACGAACGAGTTACATTGCAAGAGATAAAACAGCGCGTGAATTTGAGTCGTAAATACCTCATCCCGTTTGTGAATCGAATGGAAAAAGATGGTTGGTTCCGCCGAGATGATGAGGTTCGAATAATCCTAAAATCCGCCGAAGAATAAGCTAAATCGTATCATAAAATAACATTAACATGGACAGTAAAACGCAGAGGTAACCCCTCTGCCGTTTTATTTTTTTGGACGGAAAAATGTGCGTGTCGTCACAAGTGTCGACTGGGAGTGTCGAGGGAGATGTCGACACCAAATAATGCGTTTAAATAGAGAACAATATAAGACTTTGCTTTTAGTTAACTTGTTGTTTTTAAATGGTTTAAATTTGATTTTTTATCCTGGCATATTTTATGCTTAATAGGGGTACTATTAACAACCAGGGTATACTATGAAAAGCTTTGTGGTTGCCGACCCAACAAAATGCATTGGCTGTCAAACGTGCATGGCAGCATGTTCAGATGTGCATAAGAAACAAGGGTTGCAAAGTCATCCTCGTTTAACCGTAGTCAAGCATAACGACGCGACTGCGCCGATTATGTGTCGACATTGTGAAGACGCACCTTGTGCGACGGTTTGTCCGGTTAACGCGATCAAAAAAGAAGAGGATCGCATCCTCTTACAGGAAACATTGTGCATAGGTTGTACCTTATGTGCTGTAGCGTGTCCGTTTGGCGCGATCGCGCTAGATGGCAGTCGCCCCGTTGCGATGTCAAATAGCTACGAAACCTTTATCCCTTCGACGCCGCGTTCTAGTAATCCTTGTACTTCAAATCCAAAAAACTTTGGCCATGATCTTTTGGCTTGGGAACCGGGCGTGAAAAGCATCGCCGTGAAGTGTGACTTGTGCGGATTCCGCGATAAAGGCCCTGCGTGTATAGAAGTGTGTCCAACAGGCGCGATCGTGCTGGTGGACGAAGCGAGTGCTTTGCAAGCGCGTGATGCGAAACGTGAAGCGGCCTCTAGTGTCTCCGCTGTTGTCAAAATGGAGTCGTAACCATGAATCCTCTTGTACTTACCGCGTTATCGCTGTGTGGTTATATCGCTGCGGCGTTTGTGGCCATGTTCTCTCGTAATCATGAGCGGGAAAACCTGCGTTTATCCAGTGTGATCAGTATGTTTGCGGGCATATTGAGTCTGATTTCTGCTGTGGCTGTGATCGTCCATCCGATGGGTCATACGCTCGAATTTAGCTTGTTTTACGATGTATTTGTATTGGATAAATTATCTGCGTTGTTGCTGCTGGTGATTGCGATTGTTTCCATCGCCGCAGCGGGATACGCGATGAATTATCTTGATGAGTACCTAGGCAAAGGTGCTGGTTCCATTACAGTATTATTTAACCTATTTGCTGGTGCGATGACTGCGTTAGTTGCAGCCAATCAAGCGATCGCGTTCTTAATTATTGTTGAAATCATCTCAATCAGCTCGTTTGCTTTGGTGATTCAAGGAAACACTGCTGCACACCGTAAAGCAGGTTTACATTACTTGGTCATGGACCATGTGGCGAACGTGTTTATCGTCGCTACCTTTGCAATTTTGGCTTACCACGCTAACAGCCTGATGTTTAGCGATTGGATTGCCACACCACCTCAAGGTGAATTAGCGTCGTTGACCTTTGTATTGGCGTTAATTGGTTTTGGCATTAAATCCGCTGGCATTTTCTTCCACGAATGGCTGCCTAAAGCGTACCCATTGGCGCCGTCACATTGTGCAACGCTGATGTCATGCGTAATGGTGAAACTGGGCGTTTACGGTTTGTTGAAAGTGGCCATTGTTTTCCTTGGTGCCACTCAATGGTGGTGGGGTTTGGTCGTGCTGATCTTTGGTGCGCTGTCTTCCGTTTTGGGCGTGATGTTTGCGCTGGCTGAACACAACATTAAACAACTGTTGGCGTACCATTCCGTTGAAAATATTGGGATCATCCTGATGGGCGTGGGCGTGAGTATGATGGGCATTGCGACCGATCACATGGTGATAGCAGTGCTGGGCTTGCTGGGCGCGCTGTATCACTTGCTCAACCACGCAGTGTTCAAAGGCTTGTTATGTTTGGGGTCGGGATCGTTAGTTTACCGCCTGCACACCAAAGACATGGAAAAAATGGGCGGTTTGGCGAAACGCATGCCCAAAACCGCGCTGACTTTTTTAATTGGTAGCATGGCGATTTCTGCGCTGCCACCGCTAAACGGCTTTGTCAGTGAATGGTTTATTTACCAATCTTTATTTTCCATCAGCCAAACAGGTAGTGTGGCGCATCTAATCTTTGGTCCGTTTGGTGCAGTGATGCTGGCATTGACCGGCGCACTGGCGTGCATGTGTTTTGTCAAAGTGTACGGCATCTGTTTCGGTGGCGCGCCGAAATCTGAAGTTGCGGAAAGTGCTACCGAAGTGGGCAACGCGATGGTGAATGCGACCATTGGCCTATCTGTGCTGTGTGTGGTGTTGGGCATTGCTTCACCATGGATTGCACCGTACATCGCTGATATTGCCAGCGCAACACTACAAACGGGCGAAGTCACTGTAGCGCAAGGTATGTCGTTGTTCCCTGCCAGCAACATGCAGGCGCTCCTATCAACGCCGCTGATTTTGTGCGCACTGACACTGTTGCTGTTGGTGCCAACGGCGATTCTGGCTTTCCACAAACGTGAACGCTTAGCTAACCGACAACAAGGTGACCCTTGGGCGTGTGGTTACCAATACGAACAAAAAATGACGGTCTCTGCGGGTGGCATCACTCAGCCGATGCGTCACATGTTCCGCTATATCTATCAATCTCGACCTAACCGCACTTTGACGGAGCGTTTCTTACGCTCACAACCGACTGTGGGGGAAGAAATCTCGCGTGGGGTGTATCGCAGAACCATGGTGTTCTGGATTGGCCTTGTTGTACTTTGCACGATCTTTTTCCCGTTAATTTCTGGAGTTATTTAAATGTATTCACTAGAAATTCCCAGCTTGAACTGGGTGATCTTTGCAGTGTTCCAAGCGTTGCTGATGTTATGTTTGGCACCGCTGGCGACTGGTTTTTCTCGTGTTATTCGAGCCAGAATTCACTCTCGCCGTGGTCCTGGCATTCTGCAGGACTATCGCGATATCGGTAAGTTGTTACGCCGCCAATCGGTGGCGCCGGCCAACGCCAGCTTTGTGTTTTGGATGATGCCATGGGTGCTACTAACTAGCTTGTTACTGATCTGTATGTCGCTGCCAACCTTCACCAGCATGTCGCCATTTCCTATGTCGGGCGATCTGATCACCGACATCTACCTGTTGGCGATTGGCCGTTTTTTCTTCTCATTGTCGGGCATTGACTCTAACAGCATGTTTGCCGGTATGGGCAGTAGCCGAGAGTTAACGCTGGGCATTTTGATTGAACCGATCTTTATCCTCGCGATTTTCATAATGGCACTGGGCGCAGGATCGACCGACCTGGGTGTGATCAGCCATGTCGTGCAAAGCGGCGAGTGGGTGCGTCCTGTTACTTACTTGTTTGCAGGCATTGCGTGCGCGTTTGCGGTGTTTGTGGAAATGGGCAAACTGCCGTTTGACAGCGCTGAAGCTGAACAAGAATTGCAAGAGGGTCCTGCAACGGAATATTCCGGTGCGGGTCTGGCGATGGTAAAGCTGGGCTTGGGCTTGAAACAACTGGTCGTGGCGCAGCTGTTTTTGGCCATTTTCATTCCTTGGGGTCGCGCGGCGAATCTAGGTGGTGCTGAGCTATGGAGCGCTGCGTTGCTCCTGTTGGTGAAACTGTTCGTCGTGTTCTTGTTAGCTGGCATCGTCGAAAACTGCATGGCGCGAATTCGCTTTCTCAACATGCATCGAACTGTGTTCCCCGTAATTGGCGGCACCGCTCTTGCGTTGGTCTTTTTTATTTTTGGTTGGTAACAGATGATGATAATGAATACACAAAACGATGCCTTGGTTAAAACAGGCAAACACTATCTGGCGGGGTTGGTGCAAAAGTTCCCGAATGCCATCCTTGAGGAAGAGTGGCAGACCAACACCCAAGTGACCATTACAGTGAAAATGACCTCGTTGGTCGAAGTGATGCAATGGCTTTACTACGATCAAGGCGGCTGGTTGACCGTGTCGTTTGGTAACGACGAACGAAGTATTAATGGACACTTCGCAGTGTACCACGCGCTGTCGATGGAAGGCGTTGAGAAATGCTGGATTACTGTCAAAGTGCTGGTGGATGCCAACAGCCAAGAGTTTATTTCGATCACGCCAACCATTCCCGCAGCGGTATGGGGCGAACGTGAAATTCGCGATATGTATGGTCTTCGCCCGGTAGGCTTGCCTGATGAACGTCGTTTGATCCTCCCCGATGACTGGCCAGAAAATTTGCACCCACTGCGCAAAGATGCGATGGATTACCGTCAGCGTCCACAACCAACGACAGACACTGAAACTTATCCGTTCATCAATGAGCGCGGAGACGATTCAAACCGCATCGTACCAGTTGGCCCAATGCACATTACTTCTGATGAGCCTGGACACTTCCGTCTTTTCGTGGATGGTGAAGATATCGTGGATGCCGATTACCGCATGTTCTACGTTCACCGTGGTATGGAAAAACTGGCGGAAACGCGCATGGGTTATCACGAAGTGGGCTTCTTGGCAGACCGAGTGTGCGGCATTTGTGGTTTCACCCACAGCGTCGGGTACGCCAATACCGTTGAGAACTCACTGAATGTACAAGTGCCACTACGCGCGAAAATGATTCGTACCATTTTGCTGGAAGTGGAACGTCTGCACAGTCACCTATTGAACATTGGTTTGTCGAGCCACTTTGTGGGCTTTGACTCGGGCTTCATGCAATTTTTCCGAGTGCGCGAAAAAACCATGGAGCTGGCTGAGCTATTGACTGGTGCACGTAAAACTTACGGCATGAACCTAATCGGTGGCGTGCGTCGTGACTTTTTGAAAACGCAACGCGAAAAAGGCATCGCGATGGTACGTGAAGTACGCCATTCATTCCAAGAGTTGGTGGAAGTGCTGTTATCGACACCGAACATTGATAGCCGTTTGGTAGGCGTGGGCGTGTTGGCAAAAGACATTGCGCGCGATTTCAGCCCAGTTGGTCCGCTGATCCGCGGTAGCGGTTTTGAGCGTGATGTACGGGTTGTGCATGGTCAATCGCTAGAAGCGTACGCGAATGTGCCAATCGAACTGCAACACATGGGTAACGGCGACGTCCAATCCCGTGTGATCGTGCGTATTCGAGAAGTGTTAGATTCTCTTAACATCATTGAATATGGCTTGGATAGCCTGCCAGCTGGCGCAATCCTGACGGAAGATTTCGAATACACACCGAACAAATTTGCGCTGGGCTTTACCGAAGCGCCACGTGGCGAAAATGTTCATTGGAGTATGACTGGCGATAACCAAAAACTATTTCGCTGGCGCTGCCGCGCGGCCACTTACGCCAACTGGCCAACGCTGCGTTACATGTTGCGTGGTAATACCGTAGCCGATGCACCGCTGATCATTGGTAGTTTGGACCCTTGTTACTCTTGTACTGACCGTGTGACCATCGTGGATACCAAGAAAAAACGCAGCCAAACTGTACCCTACAAAGCCATCGAACAATACAGCGTGAGCCGCAAAAATTCGCCGCTGAAAGGACTGTGAGGCTGTCATGATTAAACTACTCAAAACCATTCTCAAAACCGGTGACGTTACGGCGAAATATCCCTTTGCGCCATTTGAAGTTGCCGAGGATTTTCGCGGTAAACCGGAGCTGAATGCGAGCCAATGTATCTCGTGCGGCGCGTGTACGCGCGCCTGTCCGGCAAATGCTTGATCATGGAAAACGATGAGCAGAACAGCACCCGCTGTTGGGAGTTGTCGCTGGCGCGATGCATTTACTGCGGCCGCTGTGAAGAGGTGTGTCCAACCCACGCGATCGAACTCTCCAAAGCGTTCGAATTGGCCGTGACCAAAAAAGAAGATTTGTACGAAAGGGCAGAATTCGAGTTGGCCAATTGCACGTGCTGCAGTCGTCCGTTTGTGGCGAAGAAACTGCTCAACTACGTAGTGGATTCACTGGAACAAGCAGGCTTGCGCGGTGAAGCGTTAGCAATGCGTCGCCGTCAATTAGAAACCTGTCCGGCGTGCCGCCGAGAAGACAACATGTTGGACGGCACCAATCTGGCGACACACCGCTACATGACCAGTCCTAATGATTTAATCCTGATGACCCCGGAGGATATGTGAAAGGTATCAAGCAACTCTCTGGTGAAAAACACACCACCGCCGTGCCAGCCGAAGTTTCTCCGCAGCATGAGAAACTGAAACAAACGCTGATCAACCAAATTAAACGTTCTGCTTACGTTTACCGCGTGGACTGCGGCGGTTGCAACGCTTGCGAAATCGAAATCTTCGCCGCGACCACACCGGTATACGATACTGAACGCTTTGGTATCAAAGTAGTGGCGTCGCCACGTCATGCCGACATTCTGCTGTTTACTGGTGCTGTGACGCGTGCCATGCGCGCTCCTGCGCTACGTGCGTATGAAGCGGCGCCGGATCCAAAAATCGTGGTCTCTTACGGCGCTTGCGGTTGTGACGGCGGTATTTTCCACGACCTGTACTGCGTGTGGGGCGGGACAGACAAAATCGTACCTGTCGATGTTTATATTCCCGGTTGTCCTCCAACGCCTGCGGCGACGCTTTACGGGTTTGCGGTCGCACTTGGTCTTCTTGAGCAAAAAATGCATGCCAAACAACATGATGTGCAATCCACTCCTGCCACATTGCGTCATACTGGCATACCGATGGATATTCGTGTGTTAGTGGAACGTGAAACGCGTCTGTTGGCTGGTTACCGTCAAGGTAAACGCATCGCCAACGAACTGCTGGATGTACTGGCAAACAGTACGAGCGACAATGTCGACAGCAATGTTAGCCATTACTTGGGTGAACATGACGACCCACGCCTGAGCGACATTGTCAATAGCGTGATGCGTTCGGTGATGCTGCAGATCACCGGAAACGATCAACCGAAAGGGGTTTGCCATGGCTGTCAGTGAATCACGTCATGTGGATAGTCAGGTCTACTTCTACCGTCTGAGCCGTAAATTTGTCGACAACAAATACGATGTACCAGAGGAAGCGAAGCAGATCATGTATTACAGCCTGACCATTGGCCATCATCTCGGCATTGTCGATTGCCTGAAATCTGAAATGCAGTGTTCAGGTCAAGAGTATCTTACTTGGATCTCCGGCCTTGATGAAAGCAGCGAAGCGTACCGCAAGTTGAAAGGTTTTCTGATGTTTGGCGAGATCACTGTGTTCCCCGAGCACATACACATGCTGGCGATTGCGCTTGACCGCATCGATAGTGCTACGCAATCAGAAAAAAGCCAACAATTGACGCAAGGCATGATCGCCATTTTGAACGCGATCTATAACGAGCCTACCATGTACTTAATGATTCGGGGTGGAGCATGAGCCAAAATCTACTATTAACCGTTGGCAACAACATGATGGGGGATGACGGCGCAGGCCCGTTGTTGGCGCAACTGTGTCGTGAGAACCGGTGGGATGGAGCGTAATAGAAGGCGGCACCATGCCAGAAGATAGCTTGCATTTGATTCGCAAAATTCAACCACAACGCGTATTAGTTGTGGATGCCGCCGATTTTGGAGAGAAGGCGGGTGAAGTGCGCATCATTGAGTCCGATACCATCGCTGATATGTTCATGGTATCAACGCACAGCTTACCGCTCAATTTCCTGATTGATGAGCTGAAAACGTTCGTCCCAGAAGTCAAGTTTGTCGGCATTCAGCCTGCAATAGTGGCGTTCTCCTTTCCGATGACCGAGATGGTTACCGATGCCGTGACTGAGTTGCATCGTCGTCTTCCTGAATGGGAAGGAGACGGAGGCTACGAGAGCTGCTAACCGGTGATTTTTCTGAGTGTCGACACTTGTGACGGAAGCCGTCGACACAAGTGTCGGCGTTGTTGAGCTATAAGTTTAATCACCGCAATTATTCAATATCTTTCTTACTGGGTTTGGATTTTTAGTAATTTAAAAACAACAAGTTAAATTATTTTTGTTGTTATTTTTCATATTGGCACATCTTGTGCTTATAAGGAGTCGAGTGGTTGACTCGGTTCTATCGACACAGAAGGATATCCCATGAATCGATTTGTCTTTGCGGACGCTAATAAATGTATTGGTTGTCGCACGTGTGAAGTGGCTTGTGCGATTTCACATCAAGATGAAGATATCGGGACACTGCAAGATCGTGAGAGTTTTCTACCTCGATTCGAGGTTATTAAAAATGCTCATGTCACCACGCCGGTGATGTGTCGTCAATGTGACGATGCGCCTTGTGCTCAAGTGTGTCCTAACAACGCGATTGTCCACGAGGACGGTTACATTAAAGTAATTCAATCACGATGTATTGGTTGTAAAACCTGTGCCATTGCCTGTCCTTACGGAGCAATGAATGTTGTTACAACCATGGTTGAAGACACATCACGTAGTGCTTTGTTCGCACGAAAAGTCCCTAAATCACAAGCGATTAAATGTGATTTATGTTCTCACCGCGCCAATGGCCCCGCGTGTGTGGAAGTTTGCCCGACAGGTGCGATTTCTCTGATTGAACCAGAGGAAATTCATCAAACCAGTCAAAGCAAACGTGAAGCGGCTGCCAGTCGTATCGCGATTGTTACTGTCTGATTTCTTGAAATAGTTAAGAAGGTAACTATGAAAAAATCCATTGTGGTTTGTCCGTACTGCGGTACGGGGTGCAAACTAAAGCTACTTGTTGAGAATAACAAAGTAGTGGGTGCAGAACCGGCCGATGGCCGGACTAATGAAGGTCAACTGTGCCTGAAAGGTTATTACGGTTGGGATTTCCTAAACGATACTAATTTGCTGACTCCTCGTCTTAAAAAACCCATGATCCGTCGTACTAAAGACGCGAAATTGGAGGCGGTCTCTTGGGATGAAGCACTAGATTTCGCCGCTGAAAAGCTAATGGAAATTAAAAGTAAATATGGCCCAGATGCCATCATGACAACGGGTTCGGCTCGAGGACCAGGTAACGAAGCTAACTTTGTTATGCAAAAGTTGGCGCGTGCGGTCATTGGGACCAATAACGTCGATCACTGCGCTAGGGTGTGACACGCGCCATCAGTCTCCGGTCTGGAGTCAACAGTAGGTAATGGAGCTATGAGCAATGCCATTCCCGAAATTCAAGAAACAAAATGTTTGCTCATTTTCGGTTACAACGCAGCGGATTCTCACCCAGTTGTAGCAAGACATATTATCAAAGCACGTGCGAATGGTGCCAAAGTCATCGTTTGTGATCCGCGTAAGATCGAATCTGCGCGTATTGCGGATCAGTGGTTACCACTGAAGAACGGTTCGAACATGGCGCTGGTGAACGCACTGGCTTACACCATTATCGAAGAAAACCTGTACGACAAGGCATTTGTTAAACAGTACACAGAAGGGTTCGACGCGTTTTACGACATCGTTAAAAATTATGCGCCAGAAACCGTGGAAACGATTACTGGTCTCGACGCAGCATCGATTCGTTTAGCGGCTCGTACTTATGCTACAGCGCCAGAGTCCATGATTCTTTGGGGCATGGGTGTGACCCAATACGGCCAAGCGGTAGACGTTGTTCGCGGTTTGGCAGGTCTAGCAACCTTAACCGGCAACTGGGGACGTCGTGGAGTGGGTTGTGGTCCGGTACGTGGTCAGAACAACGTACAAGGTACCTGTGACTTAGGTATGTTGCCTCACCAATATCCAGGCTATCAGGATGTGACCGATGATGCGATACGTGCAAAATTTGAAAAAGCGTGGGGCGTATCACTGTCATCAAAGCCAGGTTATCGCCTGACTGAAGTGGGACACAAAGTAGAAGATGGCGAATGCAAAGCCTTCTACATCTTCGGTGAAGATCCTGCGCAGACAGAAGCGGATCTGAACGCAATGCGTAACACGCTACGTAATATGGAACTGGTGATTGCACAAGACATCTTCATGACCAAAACGGTTGAAATGGCCGATGTGGTCTTCCCAGCCACCAGTTGGGGCGAACATGAAGGTGTGTACTCAAGCGCTGACCGTGGTTTCCAGCGCTTCTACAAAGCGGTAACCCCGCCAGAAGGCGTGAAACCTGACTGGGAAATCTTCAGTCTGTTGGCGACTCGCATGGGTTACCCAATGCACTACAATAATACCCAAGAAATTTGGGATGAGTTGCGTTCATTAGCACCGCTTTACGCCGGGGCAACTTACGAGAAAATGGAGGATCTAAAGTCGGTACAATGGCCTTGTCCAACCGAAGATCACCCAGGTACACCGTTCTTGTTTGAAGGCAATAAATTCTCTACGCCATCAGGTAAAGCGAAGTTTATTGCAGCAGAGTGGCGCGCGCCGCTAGAACAACCGGATGAAGAGTACCCATTGGTACTATCAACCGTGCGTGAAGTTGGCCACTACTCTTGTCGTTCAATGACAGGTAACTGTTCTGCATTGTCAGCGTTGGCTGATGAACCAGGATACGTTCAGATGAACCCGCAAGATGCAGAGAAATTAGGCATAAAAGATCAACAACTTGTTTGGATTTCATCGCGCCGAGGCAAAGTCATTTCTCGTGCAAGTTGTAGTGAGCGTACCAATAAAGGTGTGGTGTACATGACCTACCAATGGTGGATAGGTGCCTGTAACGAGCTGACTATTGAACACGTGGATCCGATCTCAAGCACGCCGGAGTTTAAATATTGCGCCGTGAAAGTTGAAAAGATTGACGATCAAGCTTGGGCTGAAAATTATGTACAAACTGAATATAGCAACATGAAAGCGCGATTAAAGTCGCAAGTTGAGTTTGCTTAATTAGGTAATCAATAGCCCTTCGTCCGAGTTTATAATGATGACAAATACGAAGGGCTATAATTTATTGTTACTATTATGAATAAAACAGCGAAAGAATTAACCGCATTTTCCAAGGCTATGCTGCTAATTCATGGTATATCTGATCTGCTCACTTTTCTTCACGGAAAAGAGTGCGAATTTTTACATGTAGAGAGAATAAATATCATTCTAAATGATGAACGACTAGGTGAAGCAATCGTTTATTTTCTTGATGCAAATCAGCAAATTCAAAGTGATGTGATATACCATCATAATATTGATAACTATCATCAAAGTTACGAAGAGCACGTTTATCGACTTGACGGCGTCGATTTTTACTATTCACACCCTAAACTGGCTCAGCATCCGGCTTACCAGAATGTGCGCAGTTATTACAAGATTCCACTGGATACCTTAGATAAACAACTGGGTGCTATTGAGCTGATTAACCCGAAATTTGATCAATTAGATGGGGGGGAAAATCAATTTAAACTATTTAATAGTATGTTGGTTTCTTTTATTACGCATGTATTGGATCATCAACATGCAAATACATTAACGCGACATATTAGTGATGAGAGAGATAATTACCATATTCTGGTGGATGTCACCAATGCCGTTATTAGTCAGAACAGTAAAGAAAATCTATTAACATCATTACTCAGCTGTTTACATCCTTATTTTAAAATCAAAGAGTTGTCTATTATCGATATGGACAATGGTCGCTGTATTCAGCGTGATGGACGAATTGTTGGAAATGATATTCAAACACAGTGTTTTTTCTTTAATGATATTTCTGGAAGCGTACTCGATATTTATTATCCAGAGACCAAAATTGTCACTGGCCATGATCTAGAACAATTACGCGCGGAACATACAGATTTCAATATTGAAGATGATATTGAATGTTTAATTCTAGTCCCATTAATTTTCCGTCGGGATTGGTGGGAAGGATCGCTTATATGTTGCGCGATGTAGTGCAGTTGCAAGAGATTGATATTGCGCTGCTGCAACAGATTGCTGCACGTGTAGCGCTCAGCATGCACAGTTTACGCGAAAGTCAGCACAGTGCGCAGATGCTACCAAAGAGCACCGACATCCTCATTGATGATACGTACGAGCATTACCAGATTTTTGACGACATCATAAGCCAAAGTGAAGTGATGAGTCACGTGTTGGATCAGGTCGCCATGGTTGCGAGCTGTGACAGCACCGTGTTAATCGAAGGGGAGACCGGCACAGGTAAAGAGCTGATTGCTCAAGCGATTCACAAGATGAGCCGTCGCTGCAATCGTCAAATGATCAAAATGAACTGTGCGGCGATTCCGGATGGTTTGTTTGAAAGTGAACTGTTTGGGCACGAACGAGGAGCGTTTACGGGTGCGATAAAAAATCGAGTGGGTCGCTTTGAATTAGCAGACCAAAGCACGCTGTTTTTGGATGAAATTGGCGATTTGTCGCTGGAGCTGCAACCTAAGCTACTGCGGGTTTTGCAAGAGCATGAAATAGAGCGGGTGGGTCACAATCAGTTGATTCATGTAGACGTGCGTCTGGTAGTGGCCACCAACGTCGATTTGGTCGCGCGGGTGGAAGATAAGCAATTTCGTAGCGACCTGTATTACCGCATGAATATTTTCCCAATTCGGTTGCCGCCTCTACGTGAACGAGCGGAAGACATTCCGTTATTGGTAAAACATTTTGCGCGCCTGATTTCGAAAAAAATGGGTAAAGACATCCGCGCGATCAGCCAAGAGTCGATGCGCTGCATGACTGAATATCAATGGCCGGGCAACGTACGTCAGTTGAAAAACTTTATCGAACGCTCAGTGATTTTAACCCGTGGTGAAGTGCTGAATGTCCCTGTGCATGAACTGGTGGGTATGGGACAACCCTTGCCGGGCCAAGTGTCGACGCTTGAATCCAGCGCGGCATCGATTAACAAGAACGATGAAACGATCTCTCGCGAAGCGATCATTCAAGCGTTGAAAGAGAGTAATGGCATTGTGGCTGGGCCAAGAGGCGCGGCAGTGAAACTTGGGCTGAAACGGACAACGCTGTTGTCACGTATGCAAAAAATGGAGATTAGCAGTAAGGATTATCTTGCTGCATGCTAAGCCGCGTTTATTGCGGTTGGCTCAATCGACAGACAACAAATAAAGGTATTAACGGTGTACGAAGAACAACATATGGTCTGTCATTCCGAAGTGACAACAAGAAGTATCGTCAAATATCAGCGGGCTCGCGGGCAGTGGAGCCAAGATGATATTTTGATTGAAGAGACGCCGATTGCGCTCGAATACAACGGCATCGCCTATACCGTCATGATGGGCACTCCACGAGATTTAGAAGCGTTCGCGCTGGGGTTCTCGCTCAGTGAAGGCATCATCGCCCATCCTCGCGATGTTCACGACATTGAGGTCACACACAACGAGCAAGGCTGCACAGTGTCGATTGAATTAGCCAATCGCTGCGTTGCACGTTTGAAAGAGCGCCGCCGCTCAATGGCTGGCGTCACTGGATGTGGGATTTGCGGCACGGAACAACTCAATCAGATCACGCGTTGCCTGGTGCCTTTACCTACCACCGCGCAATTTTGCTTTGACTATTTAGATCATTCGCTAGAGTCGCTAAATCGGTACCAACGTTTGAACCAACTCACTGGTACCACGCATGCTGCTTCTTATCTTGATGAACATGGTGAAGTTCAAGCGTTGTTTGAAGATGTCGGTCGCCACATTGCGCTGGATAAACTGCTTGGATGGGCGAGCCGCCAGCAAGTGAAGGGCGGAGCGGTGTTGGTGACCAGTCGCGCTAGCTTTGAAATGGTGCAAAAAGTGGCGGCGTGCGGTTTTGAAATTTTGCTTGCGCTATCGGGCCCCACTTCAATGGCGGTCGAGTTGGCGGACCGTCTTAATGTGACCTTATGCGGCTATTGCCGCGAAGGTCGCCTCAATGTTTACGCGCACGCTGAGCGCGTACGTTATCAGGGTACTGCCCAACGTGATGTTAGTTAACCATGTTGAGTTATTTAGTCGTAAGGCTTATGGCTGCTGGGTTCCCAGCATATCGAGAGTTATGAGTCTTCTTTTTAGTTTTTATTTTCTCGTTCATTTTTTAAGAGCTTTTCGTTATGAGTAAAAAAAATACAGCAATCGTCAGTCTATGCCTTCTTTTCTCACCAATGGTGTTTGCCCACCCGGGTCACCTTGGTAGTCATGGGCTTGAAAGCGGCTTTATGCATCCGTTGACGGGCTTGGATCACCTGACTGTCATGATTGGTGTGGGTCTGTTAGCGGCGTTGTTTGGGGGTAAAAACCGCTGGACAATGCCCCTAAGTTTTGTCGCCTTTATGGTGATTGGTGGCGTGATGGGTATTTCTAGCTTGTGGTTCCAGGTGTCGAAACCTTCATCGCGCTGAGTGTGATAATGATGGGCGTCATGCTGTTTCGCGGTACGAACATGCCACAAAAAATGGCGACGACGCTGATCATGGCGTTTGCGGTGTTTCACGGTATGGCGCACGGTGCAGAAATGCCAATCAACAGTCAAGCGATCAGCTACTTCTCTGGCTTTATCGTTGTCACCGCCAGTCTGCACATTGTAGGTATCGTGTTAGGCGAAATGGTAATGCGTTTTGCAGCCAGCAAACGTTTGAATCAACTGGCAGGTGCGGTGATTGCTCTGCTGGGTGGCGCATTCCTGTTTTCATAATGGATAGAAGCGATGATGCGTTGTCTGATTGAAATTAAAGGACAGGTACAAGGGGTTGGTTTTCGGCCCTTTGTGTACGGTCTGGCCATTGAGCACCAGTTGAAAGGCTGGGTGATCAATGATGCTCGGGGCGTACGGATTGACGTCCAAGGTGAACAGCGCCAATTTGACGCATTTTATCGTGAACTATTGATTAAGACACCGCCCTTAGCGCGTGTTGATAATATAGAATTACGTCCATTGGCATTGGCAGATTTTACAGAATTCCGCATTTTACCGAGCCGTGGGGACAATGAAATTAGCGTCAGTGTTCCGCCCGACCAAGCGATTTGTATGGACTGTCGTCGGGAACTGTTTGATCCTAACTCGCGCTTTTATCACTACCCATTTATCAACTGCACTCATTGTGGTCCGCGTTACACCATCATCAAAGCCTTGCCATATGACCGTCATCAAACCTCGATGAAGGGTTTTAAGCTTTGCCCAGATTGCGCGCGCGCGTACCAAAATCCAATGGATCGCCGTTATCATGCACAACCGGTGAGTTGCGCGCACTGCGGCCCATCGGTTGCTCTGTTTAGCCCGCAACAAACACGTATCGCCAAAGAACACCAAGCGATTGAACGTGCAGCCGAGCAACTTATCGCAGGTGGTATCATTGCGCTTAAAGGCCTTGGCGGATTTCATTTGGTGTGTGATGCCACGTCTTACCAAGCGGTTGCGAGGTTGCGTGAGTTAAAACATCGCGCCAGAAAGCCGTTGGCCGTAATGGTGAGCGATGTGACGCAAGCCAAGCATTACGTTCAGGGTGAAGCGTTGGAGTGGCAAACGCTGAAATCGCA
Source organism: Vibrio mytili (assembly GCF_000830505.1). Taxonomy (GTDB): domain Bacteria; phylum Pseudomonadota; class Gammaproteobacteria; order Enterobacterales; family Vibrionaceae; genus Vibrio; species Vibrio mytili. The sequence goes on from NZ_JXOK01000010.1 coordinate 113,583, forward strand.
AGCCAGTCCTATAGTATTGATGCGCAAGGCTGAGCGTGCTGATGAGGCAGAACGTCTGTCGCTGACAACGTCGCCCCAAATGTCGATTGCCTGGGTGTGATGCTGGCCTACACGCCACTACACCTATTGTTGATCGAGGCGTTGCAACTGCGTGGCTGTTTTGCGCCGTTGGTGATGACCAGCGCTAATGTGTCGGGGTTACCATTAGCGACCGAAGCGCAGCAGGTGTTTGCGATGTTTGGGGCATCCCTCGACAGCGTGCTCGATCACAATCGCCCAATCATTCATGCCTGTGACGACAGCTTAGTGCAGTTGGCCGCTGGCAGCATGCGTGTGCTGCGTATGGCGCGTGGTTATGGACCTCTGAGTTTTCCGTTAGAGAATCACGCACCGGCCACGCTAGCAGTGGGCGCACAACAAAAATCGACCGTTGCATTTGCGGTGCGCAATCAATGGTTTTTGTCGCCTTACCTGGGGGATATCAACGATCTCGATACGCAGCAACGTTTTATCGATGCGACTGGTTATTTTCCTGATCTTTACCAAGCATCGACCGAGCGTTGGGTGTCGGACGCTCATCCGGGTTATTTTTCAACCCAGTGGGTTAATGAGCAAACCGATTCAGCGCTACAAGTACAGCACCATTACGCGCATATTTTAGCCGTGATGGCTGAATCACAACTCAATGGTCCTGTTCTGGGGGTAAGTTTTGACGGCACTGGCGCGGGCGATGACGGGACGGTATGGGGCGGTGAAGTGATGATCGCAGACCGACTCAGTTATGAACGCATCGCGCACCTTCGACCTTTTCGTTTGATTGGGGGCGAACAAGCGATCCGTGAACCTGAACGCGTGCTGTACGCCTTATTGCTTGAAATCATGACGCCAGAACAGATCCAGCAGCTAAATCTGCCAGCGTTTGCGTCGTGGTCTGCGTCGCATTTCCAAAACCTGTTTCACTTGTGGCGCAACGCGGAACGTTCTCCGCTGTGTAGCTCGGTTGGTCGTCTGTTTGATGCGTGGGCATGCCTATTGGGCTTGGTGATGACACCGGATTACGAAGGCGAAAGCGGGCTGCAAATGGAGAATGCCGCGCGTCAAGCTGGCGAGCACCAGTTTGCACTGGCATTGCCTTGGTGTGATCAGCAACTCGATTGGGCACCGGCGTTACAGCAATGTTTGGCGCAACACGAATTATCGTCCGAACGTTGGGCGTGTATATGTAGCGACGCCTTTATCAGCGCGTTGGCACAGGCAGTGGTCGATATTGCACAGCAACACGCTAACTTACCGTTGGTGTTGAGTGGCGGCGTGTTTCAAAATCGCTGCTTGCTGGATGCCATCGACGCGTTGTTCCCCGATTCGGCGTGTCCGTTTATCACCGGAAGTCACATTCCGGTCAATGATTCCGGAATCGCCGCGGGTCAGCTCTGGCATCAATTGGCTTATGACATTTAGTCGAACCTAAAGAATAACGCTACGGCGACGAATGGCGTCGTGGCTTCATTATCAATAAGTGAGAACACCATGTGTTTATGTATTCCTTCCCGCGTGTTGTCTGTCGATGAAGACGGGATGACTGCCAAAGTGGACACCTTGGGTGTATGCAAAGAGATCAGCACACATCTCATCAGTGACCCAGTTGCCGTCGGCGACCATCTGCTTGTTCACGTGGGGTTCGCCATCAGCAAAATTAACCAGCAGGAAGCGGCAACCAACCTAGCGACGTATGAAGCGTTGTTGGCTGAGATGGAACAAGAAGACGTTGCGGTGTTGCTCTCATGAATGCTGCGTCCAATCTGTATCAAACCTATCGTCGCCCGGATGTGGTGGTAGCCTTGGCGGATAAAATTCGCCAACACGCAGAGCAGCTTAACCAGCCGTTATACATCATGGAAGTGTGCGGTGGGCATACTCACACCATCATGAAATATGGCTTGAAACAGTTGTTGCCGGAATCGCTCAGCTTCGTGCATGGCCCGGGGTGTCCGGTGTGTGTGATGCCAAAAGAGCGTATCGACCATGCGATTGCATTGGCACAATTGCCGGATGTAATGCTGGTGTGTTTGGGCGACATGATTCGCGTGCCGGGTTCGCGACAGTCTCTAGCGCAATGCCGAGCCGAAGGTGGACATGTGGTGCCGATTTATGATCCGATGGACGTGTTGAAGATCGCCAGAGAGAACCCAACCAAGCAGGTGGTCTATTTTGCAATTGGATTTGAAACCACCACACCCATGACGGCCGTGTTGGTCGATTTGGCCGAGCGCCAGCAGATCAACAATCTCTACTTTCACATTAATCATGTGTTGGTGCCGCCAGCGATGAATGCGGTGATGGCCGACGAACGCACGCCGGTGAACGCTTTTATTGGCCCGTCACACGTGAGTGCGGTGACCGGGTCACATATTTATCAACCGATTGTCGAACAACACCAAATTCCGGTGGTTGTGGCGGGCTTTGAGCCGGTCGATGTTCTGGAATCGGTATTGATGCTGGTTGAGCAAGCAGTCTCGAATCAGGCGGTGCTGGAAACTCAATATTCTCGCGTCGTGACATCGGAGGGGAACACGGTGGCTCAAGCGTTTGTCGACAAAGTATTGGCGGTGCGCGACACATTTACGTGGCGCGGGCTGGGCAATATTCCAAGTTCGGCATTGCAACTGCGTGATACGTACGCACATCGCGATGCGGAATTACGTTTTGCGGCGCATCTGCCACACCATCATCAAGACGATCATAAAGCGTGTCGCTGCGGCGACATCTTACGCGGCTTAGCTACACCGCCAGACTGCAAAGTGTTTGGCCGCGCGTGCAAGCCAACGCGCCCAATGGGCAGCTGCATGGTGAGTTCCGAAGGGGCTTGCAATGCGTATTATCGCTACGGCGCCATTGAATCGGTGTCGTTGACCGGGGGGAACGAAAATGAGTGAGATGACTCACGTGCAAATCAGTCATGGTGGCGGCGGTCAAGAGATGGGCCAGTTTATTCGCCAGTTATTTTTCTCGCGCTTTGGCAACGAAATTCTCAAACGCGACGAAGACGCTGCGAGCTTGTCGATCAGCGGCCCGATTGCGATGACCACCGACAGTTTCACCGTTTCACCGCTATTTTTTCCAGGCGGCAATATCGGCTCGCTGGCGATTGCGGGCACCTGTAACGATCTGGCGATGGCTGCGGCGAAACCGACATATCTGAGTTGCGGTTTCATGATTGAAGAGGGGCTGGCGCTGAGTGAGCTGACCGATATTGTCGACACCATGGCCAGGGAGCTCAGTCGCATCGACGCGCAAATTGTGTGTGGCGATACCAAAGTGGTGCCTAAAGGCAGTGTCGATAAAGTTTTTATCAACACAACCGGTATTGGCGCCATCCTGCGTGACGGTGTGTCGGCGCACAACCTGCAACCGGGCGATTGCATTTTAGTGTCACGCGATATTGGTTGTCACGGTGCGTGTGTGCTGGCGCAGCGTGAATCGATGGCGCTAGAGACGCAAATCGAGAGCGATTGTGATCTGTTGTGGCCAGCGGTTAACGCGCTTTTGCACGCCGACATTGAGATTCACGCCATGCGCGATGCCACGCGCGGCGGTTTGTCTGCGGTGCTCAACGAATGGTGTCAAACCAGCCAAGTACAGTTGGTGATTGATGAGCAAAGTGTGCCCGTGACCGACGCTGTGCGCGGGTTGTGTGAACTGTTTGGGTTCGAACCTTACGATTTGGCCAATGAAGGCACTTTTGTGCTGGCCGTGCCCGCCAAAGATTGCGACACCGCACTGGCCGCGCTGCGCCAACATCATACCAACGCCGCGTGTATTGGCACCGTGCAAGCCGGAACGCCAGCGCGTCCCATTTTATGCAACCCTTGGGGAAGTCGTCGTTACCTCGACTTTCCGGCAGGCGAGTTGCTGCCACGAATTTGTTGAGAAGCGCCATGCATGAACTTTCCATTAGCTTGAAAACCATCGATTTGGTTGTCGAGCAAGCTCAAAAGCACCACTACCGCAAGGTCACCAAAATTACGCTCAGCGTTGGGGTGTTGTCGTGCATTGAGCCAGAAGCGTTGCGAACTGGGTTAGAAATGGCCAGCCGCGAAACGATCGCCCAGGACGCCGAAGTGGTGATAGAAACCCTGCCAGCGATTGCCGTGTGCCAAGGGTGTCGTCACCAGTTTGCAATTCAGAATTATCAAGACAGTTGTCCGCAGTGCCACAGTTATCAATTGACTGTGCAGCAAGGCGAAGAACTTCAGGTCAAACACATCGAGGTTGAATAATATGTGTACTGTTTGTGGCTGCGGTGATAGCCAAATTGAGCACGGTCATCAGCATGATCATCCCCATTCTCATGGACATTCACATGAGCACGGGCATTCTCATGACCATGCGCACGATCACGGTGAGTATCACACTCACACTAGCGAACAACCGTTGGTGATTCATCATCATTACTCCCACCAAGGCGATGTTCATCATCACGTTCATTATCATGGCTTTACTCCGGCATCAGCGCCGCAGTACGCCCAGCTTGACCATGCACATCATGAACATAGTCACCATGAACATAGTCACTCTGACCATGCGCACCATGAACACAGTCATGCGGAACAGAGCCACCACGCCCATCATGCTCACTCAGACGATCACGACCACGCAGAGCATCACGCGCAGACGCATGCAAATGGTGATATGCATTTTGGTCGCGGCGAAGCGCAGGTGCATGTGGCGGGCGTATCTCAACGTCAATTGCTCACACTGGAACAAGACATTTTGGGCAAAAACAACGAAGTGGCAGAACACAACCGCGCGCATTTCATTGCCGCTGGTCAGTTGGTGCTCAACCTTGTCTCCAGCCCGGGTTCAGGCAAAACCACCTTGTTGGTTGAAACCTTAAATCGTCTGAAAGATCGCTTGCCATGTGCGGTGATTGAAGGGGATCAACAAACCAGCAACGACGCCGACCGTATTCGCGCTACGCAAGTGCCAGCCTTGCAAGTCAACACTGGTAAAGGCTGCCATTTGGATGCCGATATGATTCACCACGCGTATCACCAATTAGCGTTTGATGAGTCCGGTGTGCTTTTCATCGAAAACGTGGGCAACTTGGTGTGTCCTGCCAGCTTTGATCTCGGCGAGCGTTGCAAAGTCGCGATTTTATCGGTCACCGAAGGAGAGGACAAACCTCTGAAATACCCCAACATGTTTGCTGAATCTGAACTGATGATCATCAACAAAACGGATTTACTGCCGTACGTGAATTTCGACGTGGTGAACTGCATTCACAATGCCAAGAAAGTGAACCCAGCGATTCAGGTGATTCAGTTATCAGCGACCACTGGTGAAGGATTCGACGCTTGGCTCAATTGGCTGACCGAGCAGCGCGCGGTGGTGAACTGTTCTATTTCGGGCCTATAACGTCATCGCCATGTGGTTCTGAATGTTGGGCGACTCCGCCCATCATGTGTATTTTAAGCAACGTTCGTTAAAAGGTTCGATCATGCGTTTAAGTCAAATGTCTCTTCTTCTCTGCGGCTTCAGCCTTAGCTCTATCGCTGCCGCGGCTACCTTCTCCGATGTCTTGGAGAGCCAACAAGCGCAACAGGATAAGGTGCAAATTGTCGATTGTCGCGACAGTAACTTCTACAACGGCTGGCCAGAAATGGGCCAAACGGCTGGCGGTCATATTCCGGGGGCGGTGAACTTTGATTCGCGCTGGGTCGAAATGATGTCAACCGATGAACTAAAACAGATCATCGAGAATAAGTCGCTGGTTAAAGATCAGCCTACTTTTCTTTACTGCGCCGTTGAAAGTGCAGCTCAATTGAAAAAAACATTGTTGAATCATGGTTTTCAATCCGTCGAGATCATTGAACAGCCGCTGGAACAATACCAAGGCGAGTTGGTAGCATTGCCCCGTTACCAAAACTTGGTGCCAGCTTGGTGGTTGGATGACGTGCTCAAAGGTGAGACCGTACAACATGCCCCAAGTAACGATTACAAAGTGCTGGAAGTGGCATGGGGTCCGGCAACCAAGTACCTGTGGGCGCACATTCCGGGCGCTCAGTATGTCAATACCAACGACATCGAATCGAAACCTTGGTGGAACCGCGTGTCTGACCAACAGCTGGAAATTCTGGTTAACAATCTCGGTATCAAATACGACACCACTGTGATTTTGTACGGCCGCGATAACACGGCGGCAGCGCGACTGGCCAACATTCTGATGTATGTGGGGGTGCAAGATGTGCGTCTGCTCAACGGCGGCTGGCAATCTTGGGAAGATGGTGGTTACAAAACAGCAATGACGTCACCAGACGTCTCGGCGACCACATCTTTTGGTAAGACCATTCCAGCCAATAAAAATTACATTATTGACCTGCCAGAAGCGAAAGCATTGCTGACATTACCACAAGACAAGCAATCGCTGGTGAGTATTCGTTCCTTGGCCGAATTTAACGGGGAAACTAGCGGCTACGATTACATTCAGTCCAAAGGTCATATTCCGGGCGCAAAATGGGGTCACGCGGGCAGCGATGCGTACCATCTGGAAGATTTTCGTAACCCAGACCAAACCATGCGCAGCGCGAATGAAATCACTCAGTTCTGGCATGAATCCAACATCGAGCCACAGCAACAAGTATCGTTTTTCTGCGGTACCGGTTGGCGTGCTTCTGAAGTCTTTTTTGATGCTTACGTGATGGGCTGGGAAAATATCAGCGTTTATGACGGCGGTTGGTATCAATGGGCAGGGAAATAAACTCTAACTTTCGCGGTGAATTACATCTATCGTTGCAGCATGAGCGGTAGACATGAAAGAGAATAAAGAGGCGACGTGATGGACTTAAATTTCAGCACGTTGCCTCTTTGTTTATTTGGGCGAGGGAGTTAGAGGAAGTGAATGCGGCACACCTCACCGTTGTGTGCTGAGAATTGACCAACTTTAAACAGAGGCAGGTTACTCTCGGCCAGCAGTGTTTCCAAGTGTTCAACGTGTTGTGGATCAACTGCAATCATCAGGCCACCACTGGTTTGTGGGTCGCATACAATGGCTTTTTGTTGTGCGGTCATTTTTGGCAAGCTGTCACCGTAACTGGCGAAGTTGCGGTGGGTGCCACCCGGTACGCAACCTTGTTGTAGATACGTATCCACTTTGGGAAGCAATGGCAATTCTTCTGTATGAATGGTAGCGTTTAGGTTAGAGCCCCGACACATTTCAAGCAGGTGGCCGGCGAGACCAAACCCTGTCACGTCAGTCATGGCATGCACACCGTCAAGGCGCGCGATCTGTTCACCAATCTTGTTTAGTTGGCACATGGCGTTTACCGCGATGTCGGTGTCGCCTTCGGCAATTTTTTTTCTGTTTCTGCGCGGTGGTCAGAATGCCAATCCCCAGCGGTTTGGTGAGGTAAATGACGTCGCCTTCACGCGCGTGATCGTTACGCTTAATGTGGTCTAGCGCCACTTGACCGGTCACCGCCAAGCCAAAAATGGGTTCAGGTGAGTCGATGCTATGACCGCCCGCCAAACAGATGCCGGCATCCGCACATGCTTTACGGCCCCCATCAACCACTTGTTGCGCTACGTCGGCCGACAATTTGTTGATTGGCCAACCAAGAATCGCAATTGCCATAATGGGAGTGCCGCCCATGGCGTAAATGTCACTAATGGCGTTCGTCGCAGCAATACGGCCGAAGGTAAATGGGTCGTCCACGATAGGCATAAAGAAGTCCGTGGTGCTGATAATACCCACTTTGTCATCGAGTTTATAGACTGCCGCGTCGTCGCAGCTTTGGTTGCCAACTAACAGGTTAGGGTCAACAAAATTGGGTTGTTGAGAGGCAAGAATGGTGGCAAGCACTTCGGGGGATATTTTGCAGCCGCATCCCGCGCCATGACTGTATTCAGTCAAGCGAATCGAATCTTCAATCATAATCAATGCTCATGTTCTGATGCTAAAAAATATTTGAATATTTAAAATAATATATGAATGATGACTCGACTCGCTGATCTACATCATGAATCAGTGATGGCAAGAAGACGAATGTTAAAATGGTCGCTAAAAATCCGCGTTTTGATATTGGGTTACATTACTAAAGCAATGGATAACGAGATATACGTCGAATGTTGGGTGTAGTCGTAGGTTTAAAGTAGCGTCAGAACTTTCTTACTTAATTTCGCAAAGTCATTTAAAATCAATTGTTTATTTTATTTATTTGAAGCTGCGTTATTTGACTTTGTAGTTTCACAGATTACCCTGATTCCCCAGTCAGAGGAATCGGTTATGTTCGGTACGTTAAAAAAAATCTCCTTATTGAGCGCCGCGTTGATTTGTGTTGCGGTTTCATTCGGCGCATCTGCGAACCAAGATGACAAACAAACCATTGTTGTTGGTGTGATCACTCAACGCGAATCAGCCGATTCCATTTTAGACAGTATTGGCCCTTTTTATGGTATTAACCTTGATTACCTTGCAAATATCACCAAGGTATTAAACCTTAAGCTCGAACTACGTGCTTACAAACACATCGTCCCTCTACTTAATGATGTAGAAAATGGTGTGATCGATGGCGCAGTGGGCTTTAGTAAAACGCCCGAAAGAGAAAAAAACTTCTTGTTTTCTAAGCCCTTCTTCTCGAGCACCATTGCCGTGTGGTATCGCGATGAAAACTCCAAAAATCGAGAAATTCAGAATCTGAAATGGGTCTGTGTCGAGGGGAGTGTTTATTGTGATGGAATTAAAGCTCTGGGTGCATCCGATGTTCACTATGTAAAAACACGCGTTGAAGCGTTCGATGAAGTACGTAGCGGACGTGCTCATGCTTTAGTTTCTACCTATGTTGCGATCAGTCAGTACTTAGATAAGAATAATGTCATTAACGGTGTGGTGGATATTCCTAACTGGTTGCATCAAGAGGAGGTGAGCTTTATTGCTTCGTTAAAGCAAAATGAACTCATCGACCAAATCAATCGAATCTTAGAGTGGGAGCAATCAGGTCGCAACATCCGTTCAGTGGCCTCGCAAAACCGTTACCATATTACAGACAAAATGTTGATTGATTATCGTAAAACATATGGTAGCGATCACGTCATCACATATAGCAGCAGTGAGCAGGCGTTTCCATTCTTATCCAGTAACCCAGAGTCAGGTGACGTTGACGGTTTTTTGCCTGACTTTATTGAGCTTATTCAAGCTCGAACAGGTTTATCATTTCAGTTTAATAAACCTAAATCCAGCCTAAACAGTGGGTTAACAGAGTTCAATGCAGACTTGGTTCCAGTTGCTTATGTTGACCAAGTTCCTGTGTCTGACTGGTTACTGACTCAACCATTTATGCAGGATAAGTTTGTTGCAGTCCAAGCTAAGAGTCAGGTTGAAACCTTTGAAAAACCGAATGCTGGCATTCTCCTTAGTTTTAATAAACAAGGTGTGGTCCCTCTCGATACTTGGCAGGAAAAACGTTTTAAACGCTACAGTGATCTCAAAGCGTTGCTGTCGGATTTGAAGCAGGGTGCCCTTGACGTGGCATACGTACCCGACGATATCGTTCACAGCATGATTGTGCAGGACAACGTAGACGGATTGACGATCAGTGAAAACAATACGCTTTCGTTTTCTATTGCTTTTGCGGTTGCCAATCATGATGCCCAACTAAAAAATGTGCTTGACAGCGTAATAGCAACGATCGATTCAAATGAAATAGAAAAATTGCTGCGCTCATATAGAAATTTCAATCTGGTTTACGGCTACAACGACAAGCAGATCACAATAATGGCCTTTGTTGGCGCCGCTGTTTTTGCTGTGTTCTTGATTATTGCCTATTTCATATTGGCTCATTTACGCCTTAAGGTGAATTTGGCTGAGTTGAACGCAAATAATGAAGAGAAAGAAAAGCAGTGGTTGATGGATATTATCCAAGAGATCAATAGCCTTGTTTTCATTCATAGCGAAGATAACCACCTTGAAATGAGTAACTGTGCCCGTTATCAAAGTGGTCAATGTAAGCAGTGTTTTCTTCAAAGTGTTAACACAGCACGCCCATTAGTTGATAACGAAGGTGAACTCGCCTGTGTGATTCGCGGCCAGAGAATTTCAGAAGAAACGGCAGCTTCAGGTTGTGTGATGGGGATAAGTTACATTCATCGTGAGCGTAAAACGATTGCAGCTCCAAATGGTAAAAAGAAGTTTGTACTAACGGTAGTCCACGATATTACGCAGCAAAAAGCGCGAGAACAGGCTCTGATGGATGCCCAAAAAGAAGCCCAATCAGCGGTTCGTGCTCGTGAAAACTTTCTAGCGACCATGAGTCACGAGTTAAGAACCCCAATATCAGCCACGCATGGCATACTCGATCTCTTAGAGCACCAAGTACTAGAACCTTCGAGCCGAGCGCTGCTTGCTCAGGCCATGCGTGCACTTCGCCACTTAAATACGTTGGTCGATGAGGTATTGGACTACTCGAAGTTAGAAGCGGGTCAGTTAAATATTGTTCCGGTAAAAACGGATCTACTGCCGGTGCTATGCGATGTATTAAAAGGTTTTGAACCAAAAGCGCGTGATAAAGGATTAGATTTCAAAGTTACGATCAAACCGATAAGCGAATCCGTCTTTGAAGTCGACTCCTTGAGACTGGTTCAGATCATGACGAACTTGCTGTCCAATGCGGTGAAGTTACTAGTGAGGGTGAAATTGCGACGAGTATCGTTGTACAGAATGAACAACTCACCTTGAAAGTCGCCGATACCGGAATTGGGATGTCAGAAAATCAAGTCAAAGGCGTCTTGAGCCCATTCGTCCAAGCTGACGACACCATTACTCGCAAATTCGGTGGCACAGGGTTAGGGCTTAGTATCGTTGACCGGTTGGTGGATTGTATGGGGGGCAACCTGATGATTGACTCACAATATGGGCTTGGAACCACGATCACCGTTCGACTACCAGTGACAGCTTGTGAAGCACACGCCAAACGTCATTTTAATTGGACTTACAGTGAATCACTGCCATTAAGTATTCGCCAATGGTGCGAAGTGTGGGGAATGGCACCAGCGAGTGTTGACCCAGATTTAGTCGCAGAATTTGACCACAATGAACATTTTATTGGCGTTATGTTTAACGCTGGTGACAGGACAACAACGTCGTTATCTAAGCAGGAGCTGCAATATCCGTGTGCATTGTTCCGTCTGTTCAGTCAAGAGCAACACGTACAACACGGTGACGATTTGCAAGAACTTCAAATAGAAGCGATTCACTGGGCATCTGGAACGGTATTAGTGGCGGAAGATAACCCAATCAACCAAAGCGTTGTGCATATGCAATTGCAGAAGCTTGGCATACAGCCTGTTATCGTAAATAACGGACGAGAGGCGTGGGAATACATCAATAAAGCAAAAGATGTAGAACTAATTTTGACCGATTTTCATATGCCAGAAATGGATGGTTTTGAGTTGGTTCAAAAAGTGAAAAGCAGTCCACAGTTCCAGTCGATTCCTATTGTTGGTGTTACCGCCGAAGACTCTCGCCTTGCCAATAACAAGGCGAAGGACATTGGTATCGATGATGTGCTGTATAAGCCGTACGATTTAAACGATTTGAGGACCATATTACTCCCTTTTATTGCTAAAGAGCACGTGTCGCATACATCAAAGTGGATAGAAAAATACAACGAAATAGAAGCAATGGAAATTGCAAAAATTTTTAATACCTCAATGGAAATTGATATTAACAACTTAAAAACCCTACCAACAGAGAATGAATTAAAACGAGTTATACACGGCATCAAAGGTGCGGTAGGCGCAGTAGGACTAGATTCATTAGCGGACTTATGTATAAAGCCGAACAAGCCGCTGGGATGGAATTTGAGAAACGTATCGGGGAATTAATATTACGTATCGAACGGGAGGTCGAGAGCATTAATAAGTGGATATGTATACATGAATAAAATACTCAATGTGATGGTGATTGATGATCACCCTCTTCAAACGACTTTATTGAGCCATGCGCTACGTAAACACGGTGCCAGTGTTATGCGCTTCAATAGTGTTGACCATGCGATTACTTGCGCCACAGCCGGTGATATCGATGTGATATTTTGCGACATCATGATGCCCGGCAAAGACGGTATTGACATGATGGAATTGCTTCATCAGATCGAATACAAGGGCAAAGTGGTGCTCGTCAGTGCAATGGAGCTCACGATTATTTCTGCATTGCAGGCGATGTGTGCTGAATTTAGTTTTGATGTGATAGGAAAACTGCAAAAGCCTTTCAAAAGCGCAGATATTGCTAAAATTATTCGCCAAATGAAGCAAGAAACAGAAGGAATAGCGTCATCTTCACCTGCTGTTGATATTCAAGACCAAGACTTTTTATTTGCCTTGGGGAAAGACCAAGTAAAAAATTACTATCAACCCCTTGTTAATATGAAAACCGGAGAAACCGAAGGTTATGAAGCTCTTGCAAGGTGGATCCACCCTGATTTTGGAGTATTGACCCCTTATTACTTTTTATCCACGGTTGAACGCTGTCAACTGTCTTCAGAATTATTTGAAGCGGTTTTTAGTGGTGTCATTTCGGATATGCAAAGCCACAGCTCGATCAGTCGAGTGTCTATCAATGTCGATCATAACAACTTAGCGGACCGACATTTTGCTACCCGGTTTCTGCAACGTTGTCGTGACTTTGGCACCGATCCGTCGAGACTCACGATAGAGATAACCGAGCGAGATGCGTTCCAAGCTAATGCGGTTATCTATAAAAATTTGTTAAAGCTCAGGCTGAATAGAGTCACAGTATCTATTGACGACTTCGGAACGGGATTTTCAAGTTTTGAAAAGTTAGCCCAGCTACCCTTTAATGAACTCAAGATCGATCGTTCACTCGTAACTGGCGTGAGCAGTGATCTGAAAAAACAAAATATTGTCATTGCAATTTGTGCACTAGCCAAGAGCTTAGGCATTAAGGTTGTCGCCGAAGGTATCGAGGATGAAATAACGTTAAGAACCCTGCGCGGTTTCGGTATCGACCTTTGCCAAGGTTTTTATTTTGATAAGCCCATGCCATTAGAAGCAATATAAATTGAAATAAGAAGAATACAATGAACTGTTTAATTTTTGATGACCACCCACTTGTTTGTATCGCAATTAAATCACTATTGGAGGGGCTTGACATCACTAAAGAGGTGATGAGCGCTACTTCTGCAAAATCAGCACTGCAGTCGATAAAAGAGCATGATATCGACTTAATTATTTTGGACGTTAACTTAGCGGATTGCGACGGATTTGATTTCTATAAACGAATTAAATCACATGGCTACGACGGTAAGATTATATTCTTTTCTGCTGAGTCTAGCCAAATGTACAGTCAAATGGCGTTTCGCTCTGGTGCGGATGGATACGTGTGTAAATCAGAGGATCACGCCATTCTTAAAGATGCTATTGAAGCAGTCAGTAAAGGGTATACCTTTTTCAAATTTAAACAAGTCACCAGCGAAGTGCGGGATGTCCCGATGCTCTCAAACAGAGAAACCGCTGTCATGAAGTTTTTAATGCAGGGCAAGTCCAACCGTGATATTGCAGAAATTCTGTCCATTAGTGATAAGACGGTGAGTACCTATAAACGTCGCGTACTCGACAAATACAATGTAAAAAACATCGTTGAGTTAACTAAGGTTGCGGGCGAGGTTAGTGAAGCGGTGTGAGGTTAGCTGCGAAACAAAAGCACGTGAGGAGATGGATTTAACCATGTGTCGTGATGTGAATGGGCGAAAAGTGTAAAGGGGTGGCAGGTGTGAACACCAAGGTTAAAAATATTTCTCTATCGTTGTTTATCGCGACGTTGTTATTCGTTACATCAGTGACGGCTATAGGTGCCGTATTGATTTCGTATGAAGTGAAACAGTTTCATACCTATGTGGAATATCTGTCGCGAGTGAAGCAAAAGGTTATACTGTTTGGCTTGTTGGCAGAGTCTGAGCTCAGACAGAACGGTGACTTGAGCGCAAAAGAGGTGGAATCTAATACCGAATACTCTTTTCAAGATGCAGTGTATTCGTTGAAGCCAAATGATTCTCTGAATTATGTGGAAGCGGTCGCTCGTAAAGTATTTCACCAAGCGGAACAGTATTTGTCCAGTGTCTATCAGCAGGGCTCTTCGGTGCTCTATTTTCGCTCTTATAGTGGCAACAAGTTAATACTGGAATATCCTATTGACGGACTGAAAAACGATAAAGATGCGTTTGATTTGGCATTATGCGCAGAAGAGATGACATGTCTTGTCGCAGCGTGGAAAGGCCAGCTAGTGGATCGCGTCCTCATTTCTTTGCCTTTTAAAAGCAAATCATCCAATGAAATGGCACTTAGCATCATGAGTCCTGTGTACTATAAAGGAGAGTTAGTGGGGGAGTTTGGATCTCAAATTTACCTAGAACAATTGTACGGTGAAGGGAAATCTATCACCACGACAACGACGAACGGCAGTGAACAGATCATTATTTATTTCTCGGATTATCCTTGGGAGAAGTTTGCTTATACTCAGTCGTTTATGGCAGACAATACCAATTTGATCGTGTATCAATATCCGTTTAGCAAAGTGATTATTGATTATAGCTTTCTTTACGTCATCTATTTTATTGTTGCGTTAGCTTATTTTGTCAAAGTTCAGGAGTCGAAACAAAGCCGCCTAAAGCTTGCCACGGCGCTGACTGATGTTACGAAAGATGAGTTAACTGGGTTGTTTAACCGACGAGTCTATAAAGACAAGACTTTTCAAAGTCGCTTGGTCACGGAGAGCTATTCTGTTTTGGCTATAGATGGTGATCGAATTAAACGAATCAACGATCGTTACGGTCATCATGTTGGTGACGAAGTTATTTCTATCATTGCAAATACAATGAAAAAAGTATTTCGCAACAGCGATTATCTTATTCGAACTGGTGGAGATGAGTTTGTGGCTATTCTACCTGGATGCAGTCGCAGTCAGGCTTCTATACTTGCGACTAAGTTACAAGCAGCAGTGAAAGAAAATCGATTAAAAACGCTAGATATTGAAATCAGTATCAGCGTTGGTTTGGCTTCTGGTGAGACTAATGAAAATGTTGAAGATGTCATCGTGCGAGCAGATGAAGCGTTATATAAAATGAAACAGCAACGCGTATGACGGAGGTAACTATATGATTAACTTGACTAAATGTAAGTTATGACCTTATATAGTAAAGCAGCTTGTTTTTATGGCTGCTTTTTTGTAAGACCCTTTTAAAATGGTACCTCGTGTGAAAAAAGAGCTGGATCTCAATCTACTAAAAATATTAGTACTATTAGAAAAACATCGTCAGCTTAAGCCGTAGCTAAGACGCTGGGGAAAAGTGAAGCTTCGATAAGTAAATATCTTGCTCGCTTGCGTTTCCAACTTAATGACGAGTTATTTATTCGGCATCCTCATCATTTAGAGCCGACTGACTATTTAACTCGCCAGTTACCCAAGATCTCTGCTGCGTTGGATCAATTGGAAATGAGTGTAAATGGTACAGAGTTTGATCCAAAAACCTATGAAAAGGACATCACGATATGCTTGCCCCAAGTTGCGCAATATTCGTTTGGACATCTACTAGCAATGGAACTTATGTCGCTGTTTCCCAAGGCGTATATTACGCTGACAAGTCACTCAGACAATAGTATCGAAGATATATTACTAGGGAAAATTGACGCTCAGTTACACTATTTTAACGATGAGTTGCCTAAGTCTATCCACCAACAGTTTATTGGTTATGCGCGTACTGGTGTTGTGGTTCCTGAAGAGATCGGCGTTACAACTCTGGAACAAGCGGCTCAATTACCGTTTGTGATGCTGAGCATCCTTGGCTGGAAGGATCGTGAGCAATTAGCAAAACAAGTAATGGAAGCGCAAGGTTGGCAAATCAATCGCGTTGCGTCTTTTGACAATGTCAGTGCAGTACTAAAAGTCATTAAAGAGCTTGGAGCGGCAACCGTCCTACATGAATTTCAGTCTCGAATGGACGGCTATCAGTTTATCCCTATCTCTGACTCTTTCTATCCTGATGGCTTGCCCAAAATCGTACTGCAAATTAAACAAAGCCATCGTCATGATGCAATGTACCAATTGTTGACCAGTACAATTACAAAATACATAACAAAGTCGTGATGAGTTATCCACAAACTAGTCGGTCTTCTGAATTTGAAATCGTATGCATTAACTCAATTAACGAAGTGGCATGATATTTTTTCAAAATTCGGGTTTTATAAGTACTGATGGTTTTGGCACTCAATGACAATTGTTCAGAGATGCGCTTGTTAGTGTAGCCTTGCGTTAGGTAGTGGAAGACCATGGCCTCTCGCTTCGATAACGCTACTGCACCTTTTGATTGCTTGTGTTTTAATTTGAATATTGAGTAACCACGAGAAACACTGACAATTGCGTCAAGAATGGTTTGTTTACTTTCACTCTTGTTGATAAAGCCATTTGCGCCAAGTTCGTATGCCGCTTTTGATAGGCTGGAGTAATCGCGCGACGAAACAAACAGTATTTTTCCTTGGTATCCTGTCGCCATAATGTTTTTGGCTAGACGCATACCGTCGCGATCACCGATGACAACGTCTAGAAGAATTAAATCAATCCGTTGATTTCGAACGAAGTCCATTACTTCTGCACAGTTTGTTGATTGATGTACATTTGCTACATTGAGTGCGGTTTTAATCAGGGTTGCTAGTGCCTCACTGTACAAAGGTTGTGCATCAATAATAAGAACGTTATTCATAGTGAACCTCATTTTATTCAATATAATTTGTGATGTCCGACTACCTGTCTTCGGATTTATTTGGATTGTAGGAAAAATCTTGTCCAAGTGAAGGAAAATGACATTTTCTAAAAATGAAATTCACCGGTCTCGCGGGAGACCGAAATTAAATTCTGTTCCAAGACCAACGGTTTGGCGTTCTTTGTAGAGCATCAAAAATCAATCAGTTTGCTGAGTGTAACTTGATATTATTTTTCGCAGACTGATACATAGAATCGTAGTTCATCTGGTGTAATTCTTCGTCGCTGTATAAGCTCCTGACAACGTAATCGCATGATTCTAATTTATTGAAAATATGATAGTTACCTTGGTAATCCAATGGACGCATTGACGCCAACTTAAGAATCGCAAGACAAGTTTTTGTGGAATTTGGCAACAGATCATGCAATTGAAAGTAACGGTCAAAGTGAGAGGTTACTTCTGAGGTAGAGATGCTTTTTTTCGTGGAAAGGAACTGTCGTAGTGCGCTGATCTTTTTATGCGATTCATACAAATTTTTTTCTAAATTTTTGAACATGTGCACTTGGCTACGAAGAATACTCGGATGCTGCGTTTTTCCAATAGACTCCCTGGTTTGAGGGAGAAGTGCTTTTACATCTTTAAAGAATGAGCAGTATTCAAGGAGCAGACAGAAGTGATATTGGTCGTAGAAATGTGTCAGGTTATTCGACTTCAGCGCTTGTTGTACGGCAGACATTGCGGTTTTCAAATTTCCCTTGATCAAAGCAATATGTGTTTTAATGAGCAGTGCCTGGGTTTTGAGATGATCGACTTTCTCTATTTCGCTGATCATCGGGTTCAGCCCGTAAAGGATATTTTCGAAATTACTGTTTGAAGGATTGAAAAGCTCGCGATAAAGGAAGCATCGAATGTAGTTGAGTTTCGTGAATACGCCACCTCTGAAGGTGTTTCTATTCTTTTCATAATAACGTTTTATATAAATAACGGCATCTTCAAATGAGGATTCCGCTAACGATAGGTTCGCAATCACCAGTTCCCGCTCTGCACCAGCATCAAGCAGCATTGTCGACTCTTTTAAATGTTCAATAGCCTTGGGTAAGTCTTCGTTAAGTACCGCTAATTTCGCCATTTCATCGTGGTAAAAAGGATTATCTTTTTTACTTTGTAACGTTTCTAATAACTGCTGTGCTTGGCCGAGATCGTTACTCTCTATTAGCGTGTTGGCGAGAGCCGTTTTTATCCAGTCAAAATTGTCTTCTTTGAGTAACAATTCGTATTCGTCACGTGCTTTCGTAAACTGTTTATTCTGTACCAAAGCGTGGGCACGGTATTTTCGGATGAGTTTCGAATACTCTGGATGAAGCGGTTGCAGCTCATCACAAGCATGCACGACTCCTTCGTAGTCAACTGCATGCAACTTTTCAAAAATTTGTAAGAGTGCGCTTCGGCGTCTGATAACAGACAGAACCCGTGCACGAAAAAAGACTTGGCTAAACGGCTTTAATAAATAGTCATCGGGTTCACTGTCAATAATAGAGCGTACAATCCTCATATCATTTTCTCCTGTGAGAAAAATGAACGCGGTTTTTGCAGGGAGGGTTTTGTGATGTCGCAGCTCTTCTAAAATTTGGAATCCATTAAACTGTGTTTGGAAATTATAGTCGCAGATAATGAGGTCATAGTGAGTTTGCTTACATAAACTAACGACTTCCATTGGAGTAAAAGCACATATGATGTCTTTGAATCCAGCTTGTCGCAGGATCAACGTGATACTGCTCGTTACTAGTCTTGAGTCGTCCGCGACCAGGGCCTTACACAAATTAGGGGTTATATTCATAGGTTGATACTGTTGTTGTTCAATTTCGCAAGCAAAAGGGAGCGCGATGCTCAACTTTGTATGAGTATAATTTTGTAAATGAATTAGTGTTGGTTGTATTGTTTTTCCAAGTTTTCACGTCAACGATACTTTGTTTGACTTCTTCTATTAGTGACGTCACCGTTTGTTGATAGCTTGATGATCCAGACTTGCCTGCTGCCTCTGCAAATAAAGCGGATCGATGAATAGAATCTATCCCTATTTGCGCTGCGCCAACTTTCAAGCGATGTAGTACAGGTAACAAACTTGGTAGGTTTGCTAAGTTTTCCGTTAACAACGCAACGTCGGCTTCCATTGCTTCAATATAGACGTCAGCCATTTGTACTCTTTGGACTTTGGGAAAGTTGAGTAACCATTTGGTATAGCGGGTCGTTATTGAATTCATCAGTTAAAAACCATCTACTGTATACATCAATCAATAGTGTTAAAAACGAATAGTTTGGTCAAGTTTAGAACTGTTTTTGGTAAATGTTAACGTTATGAAATTTAAGGATATTTTTGTTTTGTAGGATTTGTCTGACTCAAAGTTCAGAATGTTGAAGAGCCAACTAATAAGACAATGTAACTAAACGAGTGATTATAAACAGATAAATGCATTGTGTTTTTGTTCACTTTGGTCTTAACTACTCGAGTTAAACTGTAGCAAAATATCATTTATAGGCTTGATGAAGCGGAAATAGCTTTGTTTGTCGACATTGCAACGATCTCATGACTTTGCAAAGAGTGGATACAGTTAAATATCAGCTTGCAGTGTACTTTTTCTTCACACACTTAAAATAAGAATAACGTCAATGGTTCTCGATTACATAAATTTTCTCGCGATCGGACTGATCTTCCTCGGGTCATTCGTCCAAACCGCGATAGGTTTTGGCTTAGCGGTGGTTGCTGCGCCTTTGTTGATGCTTTGGGCTCCAGAGTATGTCCCTGCACCTATTTGCTTGGTCGCATTATTTATCTCTATTTTGAATGCGATGAAACATCGCAGTAGTGTAGAGATTGGTGGTTTAAAAATGGCATTGATTGGTAGAGTGCCAGGCTCAGTGCTGGGGGACTGATTTTGTCTTTTGTGTCAACGCAAGCGTTGACTTTGTGGATTGGTTTTCTTGTCCTGTTTGCCGTGATCGTGAGTGTTCTGCCTTTTCGTATTGAGCCGACACCAAGGCGCATGACATTTGCAGGTTTTTTCTCGGGCTTATTTGGTACCAGTGCCGCGATTGGGGGACCTCCAATGGCTTTATTACTTCAGCATCAAGATGCAAATAAGTTACGCGGTAATTTGTCGGCATTCTTTGTTGCGAGTTCAATCCTCTCATTGTTGGTACAGATACCCGCCGGTTATTTTAAACTGCACCATATCATTATTACGATTCCGCTATTACCTGCCGCGGCGCTAGGATATTGGTTGGCGATAAAAACAACGCAGTCGTTGCCAAAAGAAAAAGTGCGCCTGAGTGCGTTGCTACTTTGTTTTGTCAGCGGAATTACAGCGGTTATTCAAGGACTAAGCTAACTCTCTGCCTATGTGCTGTATTACCTGATTATATTCAGTTGCGTTTATCTCGGCTATAGTTAGTGTCACCAACTAAAACTGTAAAAGGAATGATATGATCACAGCATTATATGCTTGTATTTTAGCGTGTTTACTTATCTGGTTAGCGATTCAGGTGATTAAACAACGACGAGCGAACAAGGTGGTTTATGCGGATGGAGGCGTGGACGCACTCATCATCGCGAGAAGTGCGCAAAGTAACGCCAGTGAGTATGTACCGATCACGCTCATTTTAATGGCGTTGTTAGAATACAATGGAGCCGCTCCGGTTTGGATTCACCTAACGGGCGTAATCTTTGTTATTGGGCGGATTATGCATGCTAAAGCTATCCTACAGGATCGCTTAAAAGGGAGAGTAAAAGGCATGCAACTCACCTTTTTGATCATGGCCTCGTTGGTGGTGCTGAACCTGATCTTCCTCCCTTATGATAAAATGTGGTAGCGGGCCTACGATTGCTTCACGCAATTACTTCAGATAATCGATGGCCACGGAGTAGAGATGGCCATCGACCGATTAGATTAGACTCGACGACGGACAAATGGGCCTGTTATGCGGTGTCCAAAAACGTTAATGAGTGCACCCGTGATAATTAATCCTCCACCAATGTAAGTCCATATCGACGGAATTTCTTCGAAGATGACGACGCCAATAAGTCCAGAGAATACGACTTGTATATACGAATATGCCGACGCTTTACCAGCTTGTTGAGTTTGCATCGCTTTCGTCATTCCCAGTTGCCCGATTTGAGTAAATACGCCGACGAGTATCAGCATGAAGGTCAAATAGAGATCGGGTATTACAAAGTTATTTCCCATCAAAATAATTGAAGAAGGAAGGGCAACCAGTGAAAGTAGAAGATAATGACCGAGCTGTCTTCTGTTTGACTGAGCTTTCTGACAATGACATAGGCGATAGAGCTACCAAAGGCACCAAGCAGTGCGATCATGACACTAAAAGTCGGAAGCGCATGGTCCGCAGATGCCCCGACTTCTGGCCGCAACATGGTATAAAGACCAAGCAAACAAAATGAGATACATATGAACGTTGCTGGTTGAATACGCTCTTTAAGCAGAAAAAGCGCTAGCATAGCGGTAAATACCGGGTGAGTGTATTGGAAGATGGTTGCTTCTGCCAAAGGTAACGTAGTAACGGAATAGTAGACACACATGAGTGAAAACGTCCCAACCGCACCGCGAGCGAGCAACAATTTCTTATTGTTTCCCCAAATAGAAATACGCTTTCGCTTTACATCTAAGTAACTGATTATCAATGATACCAGAGCTCGAGCCGCGACAATTTCAAATACAGGTATCCCGTATTGACTGACGTGTTTTACTGTCGCCGACATTAGCGCGAAGCCAAAAGCGGAAAGAATCATAAATCGCACACCAATAGGAACCATGGTGCTGAGTGAATTGGACATGCTGTTACTCATTTATTGCGTGAGATCTCATTTTATCATACTAATAATTCAAAATAAGCAACAAAGTGAAAACATACTGGTGTTAAATTAGCCATTTATTGCTTTAACATTGAGTATATTATTGCTGATAGCACGATATAAATTAGACAGCTAAAAATACTTAACTAAACGAGGTCATCATGAAAGAACGTAGTGTGAAATGGCAGTGCCGATGGTGAGCGCGTTGACGCAGTGCTACTCCGTGTCTGAAAGGATTTCAATTGAGCCTTTATCGCGCAGACATGCCAAAGTGCTGCTGGGGGCAGTGAATCAGCATCGTGATAGTTTGTCTGGCTATCTACCTGGACGGAGTCGGTCACCAACATAAATGGTGCGCTTAGCTATATCTCAGAGCGGATTGGTAGCAAAGCTGTGGATTCTTATTGGTTCGCGATAGTTCTCAATGGCAAATTTACTGGCGTTGTTGGTACAAAAGGTGTGAACCAGACAACCAAATGTATAGAAGTCGGCTACTGGCTGACCCCTTATGGGCGCGGTCAAAACGTCATTGACCAAATTCTTGAAGTGCTAATTCCTTTCATTAGACAGAAAGGCAATGCCAAGGCAGTACAGTTTCATTGTATGGAAGACAATATCGCAAGTATCAACATTGCTGAGCGAGCTGGTGCAAAGTTAAAAGAGTACGTAGATCATGATTTTGATATGTTGGATCGCGCTCAAAGGCTAGGTATCTATGAGCTGCCTTTGACAGAAGGTTAAGGAATACTGCCATCTTTGGCCGTATTCTTTCGGTCGAATGAGGCCGAGGACTTACCAGAGACCGAGCAGTTTCCACCATGCACCACCCACAAAGACGAACACTGGGATAACAATAAGTGAAAAGATGAAACCAATTTTTCAACAACTATGTAAGGAGCTTAGCCAGGCCCAAGCCCAGCGTTGGTAAGCTCCTTCTTCGGTGTCTTATTCCGTTTCCGTTTTCTATCATGAAATCTAGTGCAGAACTTCACTACTAAACCTGAAGTATTTACAGTCCTTCATTAACTCTTTAAATGCGTTTCTATCGAGTTTGATCAGGGTTTCATGATCTCCCGCTTCCAAGTAAACATAATCTAAGTCTGTTAGCCGTTCATCACACACGGTCATCATGTGGTAAGGACTGCCAATCGGTGGAATCGCACCATGTTCGCAATCGGTAAAGAGGTGATAAACCATTCTCTCTTTGACCAAGTGGAAGGTAGCGTTAAATTCATCGTTGAGTCGCGACAAACTGATCTTGTTGTTAGCGGGTAGCACCGCCATCATATGACGACCTTCGTGATCCTCAAGGATCACCGCTTTCGCTAAGTTCATGAGTGGAACACCTGCCGAAACTCCGCTTTGCAGTGAGCTGTGACTGTGACTATGGTTCACTGTTTGAAAGTGAATACTATGCGCAGTCAGGTATTCATCAAATCGGGTTGCAATTGTCATAAAGCCTCCAAACATATGGGACCCATAGAAAGTATATACCTAAATACCCGTATGGGTTCTTTTTCAGGATTTTCAGATTAATTGGAAATGTTTAGAAATACACCAGTAAACCTAAGCAAAGAGCAGAGCATGAACTACGCTGTTATGGGTAGGTATTTTTACTCATTGTAATGAGTAAAAATGAAATTTAGTGACTTCTTCACCAAAACTTCTATACCAAGAGAATAGGGAGTACTACATGAGCGACAAGAGTAGCGGATCGGTGGGTAAATGCCCAGTGATGCACGGTGGGCAAACATCCACAGATAAATCCGTGATGGATTGGTGGCCTAATGCTCTAAATCTGGACATCTTGCATCAACATGACGTTAAAACTAACCCCTTTGGACAGGGCTTTGATTACAAAGAAGAACTAAAGAAGCTAGATGTTGAGGCTCTGAAGAAAGACTTAAAAGCGTTAATGACACAAAGCCAAGACTGGTGGCCAGCGGATTGGGGCCACTACGGTGGTTTGATGATTCGAATGGCTTGGCATGCCGCGGGTAGTTATCGAATCGCAGATGGTCGAGGTGGTGGCTCAACCGGTAATCAACGTTTCGCACCTCTCAACTCTTGGCCTGATAACGCGAACCTCGATAAAGCACGTCGTTTGCTTTGGCCAATTAAGAGAAAGTATGGCAATAAACTCAGTTGGGCCGATCTGATTCTTCTCGCGGGTAATATGGCGTATGAGTCAATGGGCTTTAAAACCTTTGGTTTCGCTTTTGGGCGAGAGGACATCTGGCACCCAGAAAAAGACACTTATTGGGGATCTGAAAAAGAATGGCTTGCGCCAAGTGGCAGTGAAGGGACTCGTTACTCTGGTGAGCGAGATCTCGAAAACCCATTAGCCGCTGTCATGATGGGGCTTATTTACGTTAACCCTGAGGGTGTCGATGGTAATCCAGACCCGCTCAAAACAGCCGCTGATATGCGTGTCACCTTCGCTCGAATGGCAATGAACGATGAAGAAACCGTTGCATTGACCGCTGGTGGCCACACTGTCGGTAAATGTCATGGTAATGGTGATGCGGCAAATATTGGGCCGGAACCTGAAGCTGCGGAACTTGAAGAGCAAGGCCTAGGTTGGATGAACCACAAAACGCGCGGTATTGGGCGTGACGCTGTCACTAGTGGTTTGGAAGGAGCGTGGACCACTCATCCGACACAATGGGATAATGGATACTTCCATCTTTTGTTTAAATACGATTGGGAACAAAAAATGAGTCCGGCGGGAGCCATCAGTGGGAACCAATCAATATTGATGAACAAGACAAACCAGTTGACGTTGAAGACGATAGTAAACGATATAACCCCATCATGACCGATGCGGATATGGCATTAAAAATGGATCCTGAATATCGTAAGATTGCCGAGCGATTCAAAAATGATCAGGCCGCGTTTGAAGATGCGTTTGCTCGTGCCTGGTTCAAGCTGACACACCGTGATTTAGGACCAAAATCTTGTTACTTTGGCCCTGATGTTCCCAGTGAGGATTTGATTTGGCAAGACCCAACACCAGCCGGAAACACAGGTTATGATGTTGACTCAGTCAAAGCGAAAATAGAAGCGTCTGGCTTATCGATTGGTGACCTAGTTAGTACGGCTTGGGATAGTGCAAGAACTTACCGAGGCTCCGACCGACGCGGTGGCGCAAATGGTGCACGCATTCGTTTAGCGCCTCAAAAAGACTGGCAAGCAACGAGCCCGATAGATTAAGCCGAGTATTACCTGTGTTAGAGAAGATTTCTTCAGAGGCAGGATGCAGCGTGGCAGATGCGATTGTTCTCGCGGGTAACGTGGGCGTTGAGTTGGCTGCTCGCGCGGCAGGTCATAGTATCTCTGTACCATTTTCGCCAGGTCGTGGTGATGCGACCCAAGAGATGACCGACGTCGACTCTTTTGAAGTCCTCGAACCACTGGCTGACGGGTATAGAAACTGGTTGAAGAAAGATTATGTGGTTAAACCAGAAGAGTTGATGCTGGATCGTACACAGCTAATGGGGCTGACCGCGCCAGAAATGACGGTGTTAGTCGGTGGTATGCGCGTGCTGGGCACCAACTATGGCGGAAGTTCTGACGGTGTATTTACCGACCGCGTGGGTACGTTGTCGAATGACTTTTTCGTCAACCTCACCGACATGGCCTACAAATGGGTACCGACCGGTGCCAACCATTATGAAATCCGCGATCGTAAGACTGATACGGTGAAATGGACGGCAACGAGAATTGACCTTGTCTTTGGCTCTAACTCAATTCTACGTTCATACGCAGAAGTGTATGCGCAAGATGATAACCAAGAGAAGTTCATTCATGACTTTGTTGCAGCGTGGGTTAAAGTGATGAATGCGGACCGTTTTGACCTATAGGCTACGTTGATCAAAGTTTATATAGTCGGTAACGGATTTAAATACAAAGGCGGACGAGGTGTCTGCCTTTTTGATCCCAGTTGATTGACTCTATTACAGATAGATTGAATATTTAGCTCATTTGAACCATAATAAAAAGGTCAAATGAGCTATTAAGGCATCGTATGGGAAGTGCAGCATTAAAAAGTTTTAAACCAAAGCAGCCAAACAAGAACAGTTTTTGGTTTATGTTGGGCATTGAGAATGCCGATACTGGTCGTACGGATGCGGTTCACAAAGGTTTTGAGCCTCAGGTTTATCGCAACATCGTTGAGCGATTAAAGCTCTCTCAGAGTGAGTTTCAGCATGTTACCCTTATTCCGGTTAGTACAATTAAACGCCGCTTAAAAAACGATGAGCGTTTTAATACTCAAGAAAGTGACGCTATATACCGCCTAGCTATGCTGTTAAAGCTTGCCACAGAACTGTTTGACGATGAAGCGCGAGCGCAGCAATGGATGAGAGAGAACGTCTACGGCTTAGGCGGACAGAGGCCATTGGACATGGTGTCTACCACTGTCGATTTTGAAATAGTGAAAGATCTTATCGGGCGTCTGGAGCACGGAGTGTTCTCGTAGATGAAGCTCTACCGACTGACGCAAAAGAAGTTCGCCGAATCGCCTTTCAGCCCTATTGGTGCAAGGCTGTTTGGTGGACGGTGGAATTCAAAGGGTACAGAAGCTCTGTATTTTTCTGAATCGGAATCTTTGTGTGCACTAGAGGTTTTTGTTCACGTAAATAATGATCCCGCCATTACTAAGTTGTACGATTTGTATCGCATCGATATCCCTGAATACTTAGTGGCTACATTGGATGAAGACGATCTACCCGTCACTTGGCGTGCCATTCCGGTCAGTGAATCAACCCAATACATTGGCGACCAGTTTCTTAACGATCCCCATCCTGAGTTTGCTGCTTTGCAAGTGCCATCGACCATCTCGCCCCGAGATAAGAATTACGTCATAAACCCGAACCACCCGAAGATGAAAGACATTTTTAAGAAAGCCGAAAAGCTTGAGTTCGCATTTGATCCTCGCATTTTTAAATAACAAGTTTGTCGTCTAGTGGTTAAACATCAAAGAAATCCGCAGCAACGGCGATTAGACTGAGATATAAGTCAACCATAGTGCTACGTTCATGACTAAAAATGCTATCCAAGAAAAAATCGCTAGCTTTACTTGCATAGAAGATGCGTTAGCGTACTTCGAAATTGAATTCGATAGCAAGTTTATAGACACCAATCGAAATGAGCTAGTTAAACGCTTTAACGGCTACTTAATCCTTTCCAAACCCGCTGACTGGTTTTCAGCCCGTCGCGCCCTAAAAAACGCGTACTGCAAAGTTCAACGCAGTTTGCTAGATAAAACAACTCGTTCTGCTTGTCGGGGATGCACCTCATGTCAGCGGCGTTAGGTAAAAAATCAGTCTTACTGTATCGCTTTTACTGTAGAGTAGAGATGTATTTTTAGAACTTACCCTGAAGGGTAAATCCATGAGTTTTAACGGTAGATGATTCTAAGTTCAAATCTAAGGAGCGGATATGAATAAGTTTGATGAGTTACTGCAAATTGCTACTCGGAAATCAGAGTTTGATATGACAAACACTTGGTTCAAAGGTGTTGATACCTACTTGGATGCGATAGGGAAAGAAGTCGAAGAAGTACGTGAAGAGATTACGGCAGAGCGGCTATGTTATCTCGAAGATGAGTTGGGTGATGTGCTCTGGAACTACCTCAATGTGTTAAAAGCGCTTGAAAGAGAAAAGGGGATTGATCTACACAGCGTTCTTGACAGAGCCTGCAATAAATACCAACAGCGCGTGTCTGCAATTGAGTCGGGAAACAGCTGGGAAGAAACCAAAAAGAAACAAAAACTGGCTCTAAAAGAAGAACATGACGCACGCAATGCGGGAGTGGTAAACTCCTGACATCCGGTGCTAAACTGCGCTTCTGTTTTATATAGTATTTAAAGGTAAAGTGATGAACCCGATTCTAGCAATGTTGAAAGAGAATAATATTAGCGATGAGCAAATCAACGAGCTGTTTCAAACGTTGACTCAAAACCCTCTAGCTGCGATGGCAACACTTAGCCAGCTAGGTTTACCGCAAGATCAACTGCAGGCATTGATGGGGCAAGTCATGCAAAACCCTGGTTTGATAAAAGAAGCGGTGGAAGAGCTTGGTTTAGATTTCTCTAAAGTCGTTGAAGCAAAAGAAAAGCTTCAGCAGTAAGTACCAATCAGCCGTTTAACCCGACCGATACAGCCACTAAATCTACAAATGATTGAGTGGCTTTTTGTTGGAGAACAAACCTCAATTTCACTTTTTAACATTCTGATTTTCACGCTTATTTATTTGTTTCAATACGATATCAGGCTATGCTGAATGGCATGAGTGTCATAATGTATGGGGACGTGAATGAGTAAAACGCAGCATCTTATCGAGGGGCCAATCAATAAAGCGCTGCTGTCTCTCGCCATTCCTATCGTATTTGGTCAATTATTACAGTCTGCTTATCAGCTAACCGATGCCTTTTGGGTCGGGCGCTTAGGCGCAGATGAAGTCGCTGCGGTTTCTGTCAGCATGCCCGTGACATTTTTGGTGATTGCATTAGGTGCAGGCCTAGCCATGGCTGGTGCGACATTAACTGCCCAGTATATGGGCGCAGGACAAATGGATAAGGTAAACCATGTCGCCGGGCAAACCATGCTGATGGTGTTTATTACTTCGGTGGTTCTTGGCGTTATCGGTTATCTGTTGTCACCCTATTTTTTAACGTTATTGGGGGTTGAAAAAGCGGTTTACACTAACGCGTTAAGTTTTATGCATATCTCGTTTATTAGTGTGATTTTTGTCTTTGTTTACAATATGTTTCAGGCACTAATGAGGGGGATTGGCCAGGTCAAAATTCCGCTATATATCGTACTCGGAACGGTGTTACTTAACTTTGTATTAGATCCTCTTTTTATCTTCGGTTTGGGGAGATTTGAAGGTCTTGGGGTATCTGGTGCTGCCCTGGCAACGTTGGTGACTCAGGCACTGGCTGCACTGGCGGGATTTTACATTCTTTCAAAAGGGCGTCACGGCATTCACCTTAAGTGGAAAGACTTATCGCCGGACTGGACATACATCAAGCGAGCGTTTTTCTTGGGAGCTCCCGGATCTGTTGAGTTGTCTGCTCGAGCTCTTGGGCTGATTACTATGTCATTTTTGGTGGCGAGCTTTGGCACGGTAACGATCGCTTCTTATGGTGTCGGCTCGAATATTTTGCAGCTCATTACCATTCCGGCGATGGGGCTGTCTATGGCGGTGTCTACTCTGGTAGGGCAAAACCTTGGGGCAAACCGCGTTGATCGTGCAGCAAAAATAACGGTGATTGGTTCTGTTTGGAGCTTCGTTATGTTAACGATGATCGGTATTTTTGCGTTTTTGATGGCCCCAAGTGTGATTCGATTCTTCATCCTGATAACCCTCAAGTGATTGAACAAGGTGCTCAGTTCTTAAGAGTAATGTGTTTATCTTGGGGCTTTATTGGTATTCAGCTTTCTATTATGTCTGCGTTTAGAGCATCTGGGAATATGACGAACAGTATGGTGTTGTCTTTGCTGACCCAATGGGTATTCCAGTTCCCTTTAGCGTACATATTATCGAAGCATACTTACTTAGCTGAGCAGGGAATTTGGTGGTCTTTTGCGATAACCAATGTCATGGTTGCGCTCGTCGCAATCGCTTGGTATGCCCGTGGAAGCTGGAAGAAAACACGGATAATCGAACAGGATGATGTTGAAACGCTGGTCACCTCAGAAGAGGCGCTTATCGAAGTGGGCGAGCGCAGGGCGTGATTTTCTATGGCTATACTTTTTGGTTAAAAGTTGAACATTTGAGCATTAATCTGGCATAAATTACTTTGATTTAAATCAAATTGTTATACTATAACAATTATCATTTATGCTGTTGTTCGTGCCGTGCATTACTTTCATCATCTCAAACTGAATAGATTGCTGCTTTTAGCGATGTTGCTTGTTCCCTTGGGGCTAAGCACCGTTTCGCTTGCGCACTCGATGGAGATGGATCAAAGTGTTCACGAACATCACAGTTGCGAAGTCTATGACGCCATTTGTCACGCTTTACACTCTCAGGTCGCGCCGAAACTCGACACCGACAAATCACAGTGCTATCAGTGCTTCGAACTACTACTCTCAACATTTGTCTCGACAGAGCTTCCTCGAACACGCTCTCCTCCTACGATCCTTTAACGTTTTCTCGTTTCAGAGAATCCTAATTTTACATTTATATACCTACAGTATCTCGATCTGATTGGTTCAGCTAAGGCCAGGTGAGTTTACTCGCCTGTACTCGGTTGATCTTAATTAGGGGGTATTGCATTCAAAAAATACGTTAGGGATTGTTATGACTGACATTTCTTATGCTTCTATCTCACGAAAGAAGAAGCTAGTTCGTGGCCTCATTTTGGCTACTATCGTTGCAGCTGGCGCTGCGATTACATTAAGTAAACAAGACACATCATCAGAACAGGTTGTGCCTAGCAAGGACAATACATTGTCTATTAGTGGTCCTTGGGAAATTTCTAGCTTGGACCCGTCTAAACAGGGTTATATTTTGACCCGAATGCAGGTTATTGAAACCCTACTCAATGTTGATGAAACCGGGACTATAACACCTGGATTGGCGAAAAAATGGCACAGCAGTGAAGACGGACTCACTTGGCATTTGACTTTGCGTGACAATGTCACATTTCATGATGGAAGTAAAATGAACGCAGAGTCAGTCGTTCGCAGCCTAGCCAACGCACAGCGTAAACATGGAACGCTGAATAAAGCAGATGTTCGCCGTATTTCTGCCGTGAATAGTAACGAGATAACAATCGAACTCGTTAAACCTTACGCTGCGTTTGCTTCTCTATTAACGAACTACTCGAATGCCATTTTATCTCCGGCGTCGTTTAAATCGAACGGAGCATTAGATGCATTATATGGTACAGGACCGTATCAAATGGCGAGTTTTGCTCCTCCACACAAACTAACGGTTCAGAAGTTTGAACATTACTGGGGTGAAAAAGCGAAGATTCATTTTGCTACCTATTTAACAGGACACCGAGCAGAAAGCCGAATCCTTCAAGCGAAGTCGGGCGAGGCCGATATTGTATTCACCTTGGAGCCCTCAATGTTAGCTCAGCTCCAAAGTCATGATGAGGTGACGGTCCATAGCAACTTAATTCCAAGAACTATGTTCATCAAAGTGAATGCTGGTCACCCATTTCTAAACGATATTAAAGCACGAAGAGCGCTGAGCATGGCTTTAGACCGTTCATCAATCGCCAAAAATGTCCTTGGCTCACCAGGAGCAGAAACGGCTCAGCTTATGCCTAGCTCTATGTCTCAATGGTTTATTGAAGGTGTTACTGCTGATAAGTTTAATGTAGAGCAAGCGCGCTCAATGCTTGCTGACTTAGGGTGGAAGCC
This sequence comes from Vibrio mytili, assembly GCF_000830505.1. Lineage (GTDB taxonomy): Bacteria > Pseudomonadota > Gammaproteobacteria > Enterobacterales > Vibrionaceae > Vibrio > Vibrio mytili. The sequence continues at coordinate 144,600 of NZ_JXOK01000010.1, forward strand.
TAGGACTAATGGTGTACTTGAACGCGATGGTGTGCCATTCAAACTAACGATGATCACTTACGCCGATCGTCCAGAGTTAACCATAGTTGCTACTGCAATACAGGCGCAATGGGCGAAGATCGGAGTGGATTTAAACGTTGATGTGACGAACTCAAGTATGATCCCCGCTGGTCATCAGGACGGTTCACTAGAACTGGCTTTGATCGCGCGCAACTTTGGTTTTAGTGCCGATCCACTTCCAATTATCAGCTCTGATTTTGCTAATGGTGGAGGTGATTGGGGCACTATGAATTGGGAGAATGAGACGGTGAACAAGGCGATAGCGAAGCTGCTTGATAATTCCGACGCGACACGTGCGCTCGAGCTCAGCCAGCAAGTCGCTGGGGCTATTTATCGGGAGATGCCTGTGATTCCTGTTTCCAGCTATAGCCAACATACTTCAGTAAATAAACGGGTAAAACACTTTAAGTTTGACCCGTTTGAACGTAATTACTTCATTAACCAGATGGAAATTAACTGATGTTGTGGCGAAACGTTAAACAGCGCCTATACCAGCTTATCTTAGTTGCTTGGGGGGTAGGTACGCTGACCTTCATCCTTATGAGAAGTTTACCTGGTGATATGGCGTATCGAATCGCTGCAAGTCGTTATGGTCAAGATAATGTTGATTCTGCGGCCGCTGCGTTGGTGCGTCAGGAGCTCAACCTTGATCAGGGATGGTTGAACAGCTATCTCAGTTGGCTTGTTGATCTACTGCAACTCAACTTGGGTAAGTCCATGGTGAGTGGACTACCTGTTAGCGAGATGGTAATGCATCAATTAGGTCACTCTCTGCTGTTGGCCGGGTGTGGTATCGCTTTGTCGGTTCTCATTGCGCTTCCACTCGGCACGTTATCTGCGAAAAAAGGCGGGAGCTTCAATGCACTGATGGTGTGGTGTTCCACTTTTACGCGAGCAATGCCGGTGTTTGTTCTTGGCCTAGTCTTGATCTTGATTTTTGCCATGGAATGGAAATGGTTTCCTGTTGCTGGCTTTGGCAGTTGGCAACACTTGGTTCTTCCTAGCCTTACATTGGCAATCAGTCTTGCTGCTGTCTCAAACCGCGTTGTACACATTAGCGTAAAAAACGTGTTGCGCTCTCCTTTCTATACATTTTCACGTGTTAAAGGACTGAGTGAAAAGCAGACATTCTTCCGTCATGGCTTACGAAACATGGCTGTGCCTATCGTTGCATTTATAGGGATTCAACTGGTCAGTGTCATTGAAGGCATCGTTATGATCGAGTCTCTATTTTCATGGCCAGGCGTGGGTCATGGGTTAGCGCACGCGATTTTTGCTCGTGATATTCCTGTTATTCAAGGCTGTGCACTGACGATGGGAGTTCTTTTTGTGCTGCTAAATAGCATTATTGATGTGCTTTGCTATTGGATTGACCCAAGAGGACAGCAAGAAAAATGATGAAACACTTAACATTAAATCAAAAGCTTGGATTGGCTATCCTATTCGGCTTGTTCTCTTTCTCTTTGTTTGTCACCTGGTTGTCTCCTTATACGATCGATGAGCAGGATCTATCCATTCGTTTGCTCGCTCCCAGTCACGCGCATTGGTTCGGAACCGATCATTTTGGACGAGATATGATGACGCGCCTAGCTAGCGCGATTTGTCTCTCCTTTTCCTTAAGTGTGCTTTGTGTCATCAGTGCATCTGTGTTGGGTGTCACGCTTGGAGTGTGCTCTGCATGGGCTGGTGGTCGGGTAGAGCAAGGATTAGAAGTCGTCGTTAATATTCTATTAGCGTTACCCGGCTTAGTACTCGTCCTGTTGCTGTCAGCAATTGCGCCAGGCTCTTTCTTTGTCATGTATTTAGCTATTTCCTTGGTTCAGTGGGTTGAGTATTACCGAGTGACTCGTGCCATTAGCCGCACGATCATCGACAGCCCTGAGCGACAAGTATCAATGATGATGGGATTTGGCAAGTGGTATCAGTTTAAACGCCATATTTGGCCAGCGATTTCGCCTTCTGTTTTTACGATGGCGGCTTTTGGTGGCGCAAATGCAATTTTGATGATGGCGTCACTCGGTTTTGTGTCGGTCGGAATTCAGCCTCCTTTAGCAGAACTCGGTTTGATGAGCGTTGAATTGTTCCCATTTTATGTTGACGCACCTTGGGTTTTGGTTCAGCCACTAATGGTCGTCGCGCTATTGGTTTTAGGCTTTCATTTATTAGCAGGAGCGAGCCGTGAGTCTCTTAATACAACTGACTGATCTCTCGATCAAAATAAAAGAAGTCGAGCTTCTCGAGCCACTATCGTTGACGCTCTATCAAGATCAACCTGTCACGATCCTAGGTCAGACAGGATCAGGAAAAAGCCTGCTTGCACAAGCAATCGTCGGTTTATTGCCAAGTGAGTTGACACAGAAAGGACAAATTGAAGTATTTGGCAACACCCATGACCGACGATCATTAACCAATTTGTGGGGCAAAGAGCTTGTTATGCTACCTCAAGAGCCTTGGCGTGCACTCGATCCCTTGATGCCTGCCTATCAACAAGTGGCTGAGGTGTATGAGTGTGTTCATGGTTTGAATAATGAGGTAGCTTTCAATCGAGCCATTAGTGAACTGGATAAAATTGGTCTAAAACATAGTGCGTCTAAACGACCAGGGCAATTGTCAGGAGGGATGGCGCAGCGTCTGGCGGTAGTTTCTGCAACCGCTGGCGGTGCTAAGCTGATACTGGCGGATGAGCAACAAAAGGGTTGGATGTAAGTCGTCGTGATGACATCATTCAGCTGCTCATCCAATGTTCGCAAGGCGGTGGTTTGCTGACTATCACACATGATATCGAAGTCGCACGACAAATTGGCGGTGACATCATTGTTATGAAAGAGGGGAGTGTTGTTGAAAAAGGCTCGGCAGAACAGGTGCTAAATAATCCAGAGCACGAATACACACAGGCTTTAATTAATGCAGATCCGAAACGTTGGCAGGCAAGAGAAAAGGTTTTATCTCTGCAACAACCTGTACTCGAAGTGCGTGACTTAGCGATTGGGAGAAATGGCCACACACTATCGAAAGGGATAAACTTTGCCGTTCACAAAGGAGAAGTGATCGGTGTCGTTGGAGACAGCGGCTGTGGAAAAAGTACATTAGGAGATACGTTACTTGGTTTATTGACGCCACTTGATGGAAAAGTGACGAAGACGGCTTCTAATACAAAGCCTTACCAATGGTTGAAGTTATTTCAGGATCCACCAGCCGCATTTTCCTCAAGTGTTACACTCGGTGTTTTGCTCGAAGATTTAATACAACTGCATCTGTTGGACAGAAATCGAATCGCCCCTCTGATGGCAAAGTTAAAACTCTCACCAGAGTTATTAAATAGAAGAAGTACAGAGGTGTCTGGTGGCGAGCTACAGAGATTTGCTATTCTGAGAGCACTGTTATTGGACCCAATATTTTTATTTGCGGATGAACCTACATCCAGACTTGATCCGATCATTGCGAAAGAGGTGACGGAGTTACTGGTCAACCTAGCAAAAGAGCAGGGATGTGCGCTACTTATTGTCAGTCATGATCCTGATTTAATACACAAGACTTGCGATAATGTGGTTAAGTTAAATTAAGCTGCAGTAAGCTATAAAAAGTAGCAAGCAATAAAAAACGCCTTTGTTGCGGAAGTAACAAAGGCGTCAATTGTAAATGTTATTCTCGTTAGTCAATAAAGACGATACCTAATCAAGATTCATTGGTTCGTTAGCGAGCTTTCGCTTATGGCCCATCATTGTTCCATGCAGCGGACTACGTGTTTATCAAGATCGTAGTAACACAAAAAATTGTCGACAAGTATACGTTCATACATTCGGTCTTTGTATACGTCGATACCAAGAAATGACTTTTGAATCTTGGTGACAATAGGTGACGTTGATGCTTCAAAAACTACCGGCCTGTTTACATCTTCCACTTCTTCAATTTTATTTGTTCGAGCTATCAATAAACCATCTTTATTATAAATGTCGCCATCTAAAGTAAACGTGCTGTATTGCGTATCTTTTTCTACATCAATAATTTTCACAATTGAGGTGTATTTTTGCTCTTCTGATAGAAAATCAGCACTTGTCGTGAGCTTAATCGTGTCCTGATCTTGTGAAAGAATAAATTCGGTTCTCTTGTAATAACCATCAAAGTGAATGTCTTCATTTAAATTTGTTGCAACAAGCAAAATAATTAGGACGACAAACACGAGAAGGTTAATAGGTCTTAAATAACTCATATTTTACAGCCCTTAGTTTTTAAATTGGCAACAATTGCTTCTAGGTCGTTACCGGAGTAAGAAAAAAGCTCTTTATCTTGTAAACAGTCAACAACAACTCCATTGGAAACGGTATTAACAAACACAACGCTTTTATTATCGTGAATGGCTTTCTCGATGATGATTTGTAGCGTACTGGTGTTAACTGCCACCTTATCGTTATCCGACTCTGTACTAATTAACGATGAAAACGCCTGGTTATCTTTGGTGTAAATTGCAACGTGATGGTCACTGTCGATGACATCAACGACAGCCGGCTTAGGGGGCGTTCTTCCGCCAAAAATAAGCAACATAAGAAGTGCGATGTTAACAATAAGAAGAGGGTAGCCCAAACCTAATAGTGCGATTCGTTTCACACTGCCAAATTGAAACTTTTTTTCTATTGCTGCACTTTGCGCGTCTGTCTGTTTACTCGCCGTATTTTGTTCTGACTCACTGATGGATACACTTTGTGGGACGCTGTCTTTAGCGTCAACCGCAATGCCAGTTTCGGTCAATTGGACTTTGTCCGTTAATACGGTGTAGCCTTTATTTTTTTCGTTGGTGATAACGTCTAGATTTGTGTGGGACTTGAAGATTTTTCTGACATTGGCAATCGCAACGGGTACTGAATTTTTTGAAACGAGCTTATTCGGCCAGCCAATGGTCGCAAGTTCTTCTTTCGTATAGAACTTGCCTTTATTAGCTAATAAATTACTCAATATCGCAGATTCGGAGTAAGAACACTTGTACTTTACTTCATCAACAATGATGAAGTAGCTTCCACCGTCCTCACTGACGCTTACATAAATGCAGTTATCACTCATTTTAATGCTGTCTCTTCTATTTTTATCATGGATTCATGGGCATAAATCAATTAAATCATACTATAAATTTCATAAATTATCCTAGCTTATGATTGTTACCGTAACGTCAAATTCGCGTCGCAAATGATCTACGACAGGTTAACCGATTAAAATTGACTTGATTGATGGTTTTTTAATCGGGCCAGATGGGGTGGAGAAGATTATTATCGTTTTATCAGGTGGTTAAGAGGTTCTTTGTGCGTAAGACATAGTTGGAAATCTTACATGTACACCTGCTCTCAATGTCGTTTTGGTCAGATTCTTAGATAATTTACCCGCTTATTTTATGTAGATAATTAACAAGGCGTGGTTGCTCTGATGTCCCGTTATCGTTATTAAATTTTATAAATGTACATTGTTATGGATGAGAACTAGCTTTAACGTTCGATAAAAAGCGCAAAATTGTGTGTAAGCGTAAGCTCAGGCTTAAGCGACTATCATTGACGCGCAATTTATTCTCGTTGATAAATGAGGAATTAAATGAAAAAGCTACTCGTTTTACTTGCACTTGCAGGCCTAGTTGCCCCAGCTTTGGCCAGCACGGGCTTTTACAAGTTTGAGAGCGTGGGCGGTCGTTTTCGGATCTGTCACTATAATGTAATGGCCTCCGACTATGCTGTTACTGTAAAAGTGAGTGAGCAATGCCCGCTGACTATTGACGTCGCGCTGTAGCATAGCGACGATAATGAAGGCTCTACCCGGCATCGTAGCAACCACAATTTTGGGCGTTATTGCGCCAGCTTCCGCAGCCAATGATTCCGTCATGCTGACAAAAGAGATAGTGGTTGAACGGGGCACCCTGTGTGTCTACAGTGATTTTGACAGAGACTACACGATAACAATTGAAGATTACGAATACTGTCCGTTGACGTTGCATGTAGACCAACGGCAGAACAAAAAAACACAAGAAATGACGTTATCACACTCAGTTTTAGGTGAATTGTTTTCGCAGTGAATCTTGGTTTTAATCTGTTTTTTTCTAAATTAATTGCACACTGTTTTAATGTAACCTTTTGTTTTGGTTCATTTTTTATATTATTAATTTTAATTAATCCACTTTGTGCATGGTGATGGGTAGACTTGTAGTCAATCAAATAACAACGTCTCGGCAAACACCGAACTAAAAGTAGCGTTTACGATAAGATATGCAATTACAATACTAGGTCTTACGTAACAAATGAGCTACACTTTACAAACACTTATGGGCTTTTTGTTTATGAGTGTGAGATCTTACTGATGACGCTTAAGCCACAAAAAGGTGGTGTTACCAGTGGGGCAACGAACAAGAGGTAGTGCTTTAGCATCATGTTGACTAAGTGCTGCACTCAACATTATTGATAAATAACAATGGAAAATATTGCTATGAAAAAATTCATTCTCGCGGCGGCAGTGGCTGGTGTTTTAGCTGGTTGTAACTCTGATGATGTAGAAAAGGCACTTCTAACAAGTTTAGATGCAGGTGAAACTGACACTGCAGCAGCTGAAGTTGCGAATGCAACTTCAGTGATTGTGAATGACGTTTTAGATCAATGTGGATTTTTGGAAGCTAACGCTAACTTTGATGATTGTGATATAGCTGGTCAAACCTACACGCCTGGTGTTAATGCTATCGACTTTAGTGATGATCAGACAGTTGAAGGTGAAGAAATCGATAACTTTTCTGAGCTAGAACTTAAAGTAACTTATGATCAAGCTGACCAAGTAATCACACTTAATACTAAAGTTTCTGGTGCGTACTGGCAATTTGATAACAACTTGCAAACCACTTATACCAATGATGGTGATTCGCTAAAGCATGAACTAAAAATTGACGTTGCTGACTTTGCGAATACCAAAGAAGCAAAAGTTACTTTTGATGCACAAAACATCATGGATATCAACGACGTTGAAACATTCCGTTCATCAGCAGAAAATATAGTGTACTCTCAGGCTGAAAGTGGCTTTAAAGGTGGTAGTCTTATTGTAATTACTGATAAGAATGGCGACGAAGACCGCTTTGTCCAATAAGAGCAAGTCGTTTTAAAAGTGACTTTCGCTCAGTGAAGTCACTTTTTCAGGGTAGGTGATATACCTACCCTGATCAATTTACCTTTAAACTTTATCAACCTTCACGGAACAATAAATATTGGAGTAATACGCACCTCCACTTAGGGATGTCTACTTTTTATTCGCTGGATTTTATTTGCTATTTTCCTGACGATGTTTAATCAAGTTTAACCTAAACGAGAGCGCATATTTATGAAATATTTAAAAATTTCGATATTAATTATTTTTGCGGCCATTCAATTACCACTTATTTCCTCCGCTTACGCCAATAGCTTTAATGAGACAGAAGAATTCCCTCAATATGATGGTTCCACTCATTACAATAACACTCAGCAAAGTACTAATGAGACCTTGCAAGAGTTTTATATTGCCAGTCAACAAGCGATGCGAAAAGGGCTTAAAAGTTTTCACAACTATGCACTAGATATTACCGCTCATTACGTTGCGGAACACGGCACTAAACATCTATTCCAATCGGAATTGAATGTGCTTCATAAGGAACGCCCTTATTTACTGCATGCCAGTGAATTAGCTCACACTGCAAATTTAGTGAAAGTTGCTGATTCGAACGAAATTACCGAAGCGGATTACGAAAGTGCCTTATATTCATGCCACGACATGTGGGTTCGTAGCGATAAATATAAACGCAGCTACATCGAATACGTGAATTCACAGCTGTAATCTGAATCAGTAATTTAAATCTTTAACCTGAGTCTTTAGTGAAGAGAGAGGGGAGTAACAATGATGCAAATTCAAGAAATCCTTGAGATCGATGAGCTTGGCAGCTCAATACTCAGCTATCAATTTAATGGTAATGAACTTTGTCGCTTAATCTGGATTAATATGGCTCAAAGTGTTGGCGCATTTGCCTTACAGACAGAAGGCTGCCTGTCATCTCGCCGCTTCTTTGATTTATCCAAAGCCCGCCACGCTGCGTATGAATGTTCTTGGCAACTACTGGTCAAACTGGGTATTTAGCATTGTAGATTTGATAATTCTGTTATGGGGCAGATTTAACGTTCGTCATCGTTAGCCTTGTTTTTAACCTCGTTGTTAACAAACTCTAGTTTCTCCCTAATGGAGGGAGTTATTATCTGGTCTCACTTTGTAAGCGTACCCTTTTGTTGATCGCGCGTACTTCGTTTAATGTTCTATTACGGTTTAATGTTCTATTACGATCTGTTTCGCGCATGATAGACTGCATGTACTATGCAGCGGATATTTGTGAGCGAATGAGCGATGATGCAATACAGAGTGAAAGCTATATTTAGAACGTTTTTTGTCTCGGTCGTTGTCTTGATCGTCAATGGTTGTGCCAGTTTGAACAGCTGTGTGGGTTATTGCATATCCGAACAGGACATGGATCAATATTTAGAGTCTAAGGCAGTGATCAAGCAATCCGTTGGGGTTGAGAATGTTATGTCCGCCCAAGTTTCAGTCGATGATCTTGACGTAAAGATTGGTCGTGCTGACGCTGAACGGCTTTCGATATTTGCACACACCAAAGCCAAGGTACAAATGCTAATGGCACCAAGCATGACGTTTGGATTATCCATTGAATTTAGTGCGATTCCTAAATATTCCCCAAAAACGGGCGAGATCTTCTTGCAATTTGTTCGATTAGAGCAATTTGAGGACGAAAATCACCTTCTACCACCAGAAGTCTTCAATTTACTTCAACCTGCCGCTTCAATGATTGGCTATGCGTTGTCTAATCAACCTGTCTATCAGCTTGATAGCAAAACAGTCCAAGCGATTCTTCAGGAGTCAACCAACCCAAGCCTTGTTATCAAAAACAACCACTTGGTGATCGAAGTATCCAATTAATCAATTCGCGTGAGCGCACGCCACAAACCACATGAAAAGCTGTCGAAGTCACGATATCCTAACAGGTACAAACTAACCTGTGTTCAGGTATCAAAAATTCCATGTTAATGGTAGAAAGTGAATTCGAATGAAGTTTATCCATACCTCAGATTGGCATCTTGGCCGACAATTTCATAATGTCTCCTTGATTGAAGATCAACAAGCCGTCCTAGAACAGCTTATTCAGTACATCGAGAGCCATCCTGTAGACGCCGTCGTCGTGGCGGGAGATATCTACGACCGCTCTGTACCGCCGACGATCGCGATCGAGTTACTTAATCGTGTGGTTAAGCGAATCTGTACGGAACTAAACACACCGATGATTCTGATTTCTGGCAACCATGATGGTGCCGAGCGATTGGGTTTCGGCTCTGAGCAAATGAAGCGCGCTGGTCTGCATATCATCAGTAATTTTGAAGATATGTTAAACCCTGTCGTGATTGAAACGCCTCAATCCGGCCAAGTTGCTTTCTATGGTATGCCATATAATGATCCCGAGTTAGTCCGTTATGCTTACAAAGAGCCCGTTTCCACACACGACGAAGCGCATAAGCTCCTAGCTGAAAAAATCACCGAGCAGTTCAACCCCGAGCAAAAAAATATTCTAATCAGCCATTGCTTCGTTGATGGCGCTATCGCATCCGATTCAGAGCGTCCACTTTCCATTGGCGGCTCAGACCGCGTAAGCCATGAGCACTTTTTAAACTTCGATTATGTTGCATTAGGTCATTTACACCAACCACAGAAAAAGGGTGAAGATTACATCCGATATTCTGGTTCCTTGATGAAATACAGCTTTGGCGAGCAAAATCAAAAGAAAGGCTTCACGTTGGTGGAAATCGGGCAAGAAGGGTTTATTCAATCAGAACATGTAGAACTCAGGGCTCCGCACGAAATGCGCATTATTGAAGGCGAACTCGAACAGATCATTGAACAAGGCAAAACAGATCCAAAGAATGAAGATTACTTGCTTGTCCGTTTAATGGATAAACACGCCATATTGAACCCGATGGAAAAGCTTCGCTCCGTTTATCCCAACGTGCTGCATTTGGAAAAACCAGGAATGTTAATTGGAGTTGAGCAAGAGTTAGCTCAAGCAAAACTGGCGCGCAGTGAGATTGACATGTTTAAAGATTTCTTTGTTGAGGCGCAAGATAGCCAATTATCAAAAGAACAAGAGCATGCTATTAGCGACATCATCAAGCAACTTTCACAGCAGTAGGGACCGGTATGAAACCGATTAAACTGACAATGCAGGCCTTTGGTCCGTTTGCGAACACTGAGACCATTGATTTTGACAAGCTTGGGCGTAATCCTCTGTTTTTGATTAATGGTCCTACCGGCTCGGGAAAAACATCCATTTTAGATGCAATTTGTTTTGCTCTGTATGGCGAGACCACGAGTAACGAGCGGCAGGGCATACAAATGCGATGTGACTTAGCGGCTGAAGATTTACCAACGGAAGTCACTTTGGAATTTGCCTTACATGGCAAAGTGTATCGAGTGACACGCTCTCCAGAACAAGAAACCCCCAAAGCACGCGGAGAAGGAATGACGGTGCGTAAGCACAGCGCTTCACTTTATGAATTGGGCCAAGAAGATAAACTCATCACCAGTAAAACCACGCAAGTTAAAACCGAAGTAGCGAACATTATTGGTCTCAATGAAACTCAGTTTCGCCAAGTGATGGTGTTGCCGCAGGGTAAATTTAGAGAGTTATTGCTCGCCAGTTCCAAAGAGCGAGAAGAAATCTTTGGTCAGCTATTCCAAACCGACATTTATAAAAAGATTGAGTTTGCTCTCAAGGACAAAGCCAGCGCCATCAGTAAAGCCAAGAACGAATTCGATAACCAGATTCGAGGCGCATTGCAAGTTGCAGGAGTGGCATCAGAAAACGAGTTAACCGCGCAGCGAGAAGCACTAGCTACGCAGTTACATCAAGCGCAGGAACAAGAGCAAAGCTCATTGGCGCAATTGAATGCGGCGAAAAACGACATTCAAAAAGCAGAAGCGTTAAATAATGAGTTTAACAAGCGTGAACAAGCGAGCATTGCACTCAATCAGCATTTAAAACAAAAAGAAGCGATTTCTGTTCGTCAACAGCAATTAGAAAATGCCAAAATGGCGAGCCGAATTGAGCTTCCATACGCCGCATTACAAAATGCGATCAAACAAGTTCTGGATTTAGATAAAAAGGTCGCCGCACTCACTGAGGATCTAAACACGTCCAAAGCGGCGTTAGAAACGAAAGACGCGGCACTTAAAAATGCAAAAGAGCAGGCTGGACAAGTCCCTAAGCTGACAGAGCAGCAATACCGACTTGAAAGCATGAAAAGTAAGTTGGTTGAAAAGGTTGACCTGGATAAAGCGATCTCTGCTGGGTTGCAACAACACAGCGAATACAAAGAAACGCTCAAAAAATACGTTGCACTGAAAGAAAAGCTTACGCAAGACGCTCAGGAAGGGCAAAAAGCGTTAGATCAAGCGCGAGTAGATGTGGCGAGTGTCGGGAGTGTTGACGCGGAGATCAAACAACAGCAGCGTTTGATGCAAGATCTACAAAAACGAAACAGTTTGAACAAAGAGCTTGCCAAGTTAGATGAGCAAACCTCAGCGAAACAAGCGTTGGTGAGTCAAGCAAAATCAAAGTATGAACAATTACAGCGCGATGCTGATGCTATAGAGCTTAGGTGGCACAATGCGCAGGCTGCAGTACTTGCGTTACGTCTACAAACGGGGGAAATGTGTCCTGTGTGTGGTAGCACAGAACACCCAAATCCGGCTCAATTTGTGGATGAGGAAGTGACGAAAGAGCAGGTTCAGCACGCTCGTCATCAGGAGCGTGAAGCTCAAGTCGCGCTTAATAAGCTAACAAATCAATTTGACCAACATAACCATTCAATTATCCAGTACAAACAACAAATTAAACAAGTGTTAGATGAGCTCGGAGAAAACGCGAACGTGAAAATTGATTCGCTTCAAGCGTCCATCGCAAAGCTCAACGAACGCTTACAACAACTCAACTCAATTAACTTAGCTCAGCTTGAGCAAAACGTGAATGAGTTAAATCAGCGTTGTGTGGTTGGGGAAGGTAAGATCAATGACCTCCAAAATCAGATCGCTGCCAACGAATCAACCCAAAAATCACATCAAGAACAGCGCACAAAATTGCTTGCTTCTCTGGATGACAAATACACTTCATTGGATAAGCTTGAACACGATATCGCCCAGATAGATAAGCAAATTGCGGACTTGAATAAGGGATTAGAGAGCGCCCAAGCTCAATCACAACAAGCGGTTGTAGATAAGTCGAATGCGGAAAGCAAGCTGACGTCCCACCAACAATGGTTGTTAGATGCCAATCAAACTCTGAGCAAGGCGCAGTCTGACTGGGAAACTGCATTGCAAGCAAGTGCGTTTGCTGATGAAGAACAGTTCCTTAACAGTAAGGCGACTGAGCAGGACGTTCAGATTTGGCAGCAAGACGTGGACGTCTTTAAGCAAACCCAAATCAAGTTAGAGCAAACCCTAGCAGACTTGAACAACGCATTGAAAGAGGTCAAAAAGCCAGACTTACAAGTGCTTAACGTTAAATTAAACACCTCTCAGCAAGCATACTTAGAAGCAAGGAACCAACTGGACTCTGTTCGATCACTGTTTGAATGTTTGGAGAAAGTCCATGCGGACATCGGAAAGTTACATGAGCAAAATACCAAGTTGGAGCAAGAGTATCGAGTCTTCGGCACGCTCTATGATGTTGCCAGTGGTAAAACGGGTAGCCGTGTGAGCTTGCACCGTTTTGTGCTTGGTGTGTTGTTAGACGATGTGTTGATTCAAGCTTCACAACGATTAAGCTTGATGAGTAAAGGGCGCTATGTTCTTGTTCGTAAGACCGATGGTTTTAAAGGTGCTGCTGGTCGTGGACTCGATTTAATGGTTGAAGATGGCTACACCGGAAAAATGCGTGATGTCGCGACTTTATCAGGCGGGGAGTCATTTATGGCGGCCTTGGCACTAGCACTCGGCCTTTCGGATGTTGTGCAATCCTATAGTGGCGGCATTCGATTGGATACCTTATTTATTGACGAGGGCTTTGGCAGCTTAGATCCGGAATCTTTGGATCTTGCGATTCAAACACTGGTGGACTTGCAGCAAACAGGGCGAATGATCGGTGTGATTTCCCATGTGTCGGAACTTAAGGAGCAGATGGCTGTGCGCATCGACGTCGAGCCTTCAAGAGTTGGGTCAAAGGTGTCCGTGAAATCCCAAGAAGTGCGAATAGAATAAGTTAACTGTGTAATGCGAAAAGAAGAGAGTTGTAGATCGTAAGCATCGGAAAAGCCGCTGAATTTGAAGTGACTCCATAAAGTTGGACATTTCTGTTCAGCGGCTCTTTGTTTTTACTCATTCGGAACGAAACTAACTGGCGACTATATATTTTGTCCGTTACTCTCAATTACGTTTTTGTACCAATCAAAGCTCTTCTTCTTAGAGCGTGAGAAGTCACCACTATTGTCGTCATGACGGTCGACATAGATAAAACCGTAACGCTTTTTGTATTCACCGGTTGTGAACGAAACGCAGTCGATACAGCCCCAAGGCGTATAACCAAGTACTTCGACACCATCTTGCGCTATCGCTTTCTCCACTTCTTTAATGTGCTGTGCTAAGTATTCTATACGGTAGTCATCATTGATTGAGCCATCGCTTTCAACATCGTCGGCTGCACCAAAACCATTTTCGACGATAAATATTGGCAGCTCATAACGTTCGTACAACTCAGAAAGTGCGTAGCGCAATCCGACAGGGTCTATCTGCCAGCCCCATTCAGATGCCTTGAGGTTAGGATTTAGACGGCTGTTACCAAATATGTTGAGTTCTTTCGTTTCTGGTGGCACTGCGTCGACAATATTGGTCATGTAATAACTGATGGCGAGATAGTCGGCACAGCCTTGTTTTAGAATGTCGTCATCGCCCGGAAGCATGTCTACGTGAATATTCTTTCTTTCCCATTCACGTAAGATATAACGTGGGTAGTGGCCTCTCACTTGTACATCACTAAAGAAGTACTTTTCTCTCATGGAAATCTGCGCCTGGATCATGTCTTCTGGCTTACATGTTGCTGGGTAAAGAGGCATCATGTGAATCATACTACCAATTTGAAAGTCAGGATTGATGTCATGGCCTGCTTTCACGGCTAACGCGCTGGCAACAAACTGATGGTGGGCGACTTGATACAGAGTTTGTTCTGGATTTTCATGTTCGCGGTAAATCACACCGGAATTGCAGTATCCAAATAAGTCGTGTGTCCAGTTACGTTGGTTATTGATTTCGTTGAAGGTAATCCAGTATTTTACTTTCTCTTTATAACGTTCAAATACAACTTTACTGAACGTGACAAAGAAATCGACCACTTGACGATTTGCCCAACCACCATATTGCGTCACCAGATGATTTGGCATTTCGAAGTGAGACAGAGTTATCACGGGCTCGATGTTGTACTTCAACAATTCATCAAATAGATCGTCGTAAAACTTCAGACCAGCTTCATTCGGTTGTGCTTCATCGCCTTTTGGAAATATACGAGTCCATGCGATCGAGGTTCTGAAACATTTGAAACCCATCTCGGCAAATAGAGCAATGTCTTGTTTGTAATGATGGTAAAAATCAACGGCTTCATGATTAGGGTACATAACGTTGTCTTGCACGCCGTCGGTAATAATACGATCGACGCCATGTGCGCCTTTAGACAAAACATCAACAATGCTTGGTCCTTTGCCGCCAGCATTCCAGCCACCTTCTACTTGGTGTGCTGCGACAGCACCTCCCCATAAGAAGCCTTTTGGAAATCCTGATTCACTCATAACTGATTCACCCTTTTAATTATAAAACGCACGTCAAGCGATTGCGTAGTGGTTCATAGATAACTCTGTTTAATTTATAATGAGATAAATTAGCTGAACAAACGAAAATTTGTTGCTTATAGATTAGCTGAATTAATGTATAGGAGAGTTATGGATAATAAACAGTCGTTGATTGCTAATCTGTATACGTTTAGTGTTGTCGCGAAATCGCTCAGCTTTACTCAGGCGTCAGAAGAGCTGTTTTTGACGCAAGGGGCGGTAAGCCAGCGGATTAAAAAGCTTGAAGCGGAGCTGGGGTTCAGCTTATTTGTGCGTCTTACTCGCAGACTAGAGTTAACCGAAGAGGGGCGTCGTATTCTGATGACGCTAACGAACTCTTTCGATAATGTCTTTTCCGAAATAGAGGATATACGTTTCAATGAGCTCACCGGAGAGCTTTATATGGGGATTGCACCAACCTTCGCTCATTTATGGTTGATGCCCCGTCTCGCCGATTTTCAAAAGCGATATCCAACTCTGAACGTAAAAGTTCGCGTGAAAGCAAGTAAGCTAGACTTCCAGACTGAGCCTGTCGACCTAGCTATTTACTACGGTGACGATGTTCATCCAGACTTTTATCATCAGCGGTTGTTCGATGAGGTATTGCTGCCGGTCTGCAGCAAAGAATATGCCGAACAGTTGGGGTTCTATAAAAGTGATCAGCAATTGAAAGACGCCTGTTTTATCCACTGTACTGAGTCGCTGGAGTTTTTGTCTCCACAAGCTGAGTGGCAACAATGGTTACAGCAGACCAATCGGGATATGGATATCCTGGGGCATCATTATGTTTTTAATCATGGAGCGCTAGCGATCTCGGCAGCGATAAATTCCATGGGCATGTTGATGGGAAGGTATCATCTCGTCAAACCGCACTTAGAAAGTGGCGAGTTGGTCGCACCTTTTGAATCCATTAATTCGGGGCTAGGCTATGATCTAATCTGTCCAAAAGGACAAGAACAACGGCCGCGTTTTCAAGCCTTTCTGTCTTGGATGAATCAGCAAATCGAAGATTGCGCATGACATAGTTATTGTACAAGAATCAAAGCTTACCGTAAGAGGATTCTGACGCAAAATGGGTGCCTCTTCGAGTAATCATCGCTACATGTCATGTTGAAATATGCGCACAGCTCGACACACTCATTAAACCAGTCATAACCACTGTATTGCAGTTAGTTTCCTATACAAAAATTTATCGACGTAAATTATTATACATTTTTATTGCATAAAACCTTTCAGTGGGTAAAATTACCGCCTAGTGACAATTAATGCGGTATTGCAGCATGAGTATTCAGGTAAGCGGAGTTAATAAATCCTACGGTGACACAAAGGTTCTTCACGATGTCAGTTTTAACTGTGAAAATGGTGAAACACTGGTATTGCTGGGCCCGAGTGGAGCAGGGAAGAGTTCTCTTCTGCGTGTCCTAAACCTTCTAGAAGGTGCCGATAACGGTAAGTTAAACATCACAGGTGACGCTTTTGACTTCTCGAATGAAATTAAAGAGAAACAAGGGTTAGCGTTGCGTCGTAAGGTTGGAATGGTATTCCAGCAGTATAATTTGTGGCCACATATGACTGTGATGGAAAACTTAATCGAAGCACCAGTAAAAGTGGCCGGACTGGATAAAGGTGAAGCAAGACAGCAAGCTATGCAAATTTTGTCAACGTTGCATCTATCAGATAAAGCAGATGCGTGGCCTATGCAGCTTTCTGGTGGTCAGCAACAACGTGTTGCGATTGCACGCGCGTTAATGATGAAACCTGAAGTGCTTCTGTTCGATGAACCCACAGCAGCCCTTGATCCTGAAATTACCAATCAAGTAGTTAAAATCATTAAAGATTTAAGTGAAACTGGTATTACACAAGTTGTGGTCACTCACGAAGTTGAATTTGCTAAGAAGATAGCAAGCCATGTCTTGTACCTTGAAAAAGGTCACATCGTTGAACATGGTACGCACGACGCATTTATTCATCCTCAAACGAATCAATTTGCGGATTACTTAAAACATTAAGTTTTCAGTAAATCAATAATAGAAACAATCAATCACAGATGACCGGCTGTCATTGCGAGTGTCAGCCCAAGACATACACATGGAGTTTTGCAATGAAAAAGATTCTACTAGCTTCGCTAATCGGTCTTGTATCAGCGAATGCAGCAGCACAAGACGAAATTAAATTCGCAATGGAAGCCACTTACGCGCCATTTGAATACATGGACGAGAATAACCAAATTCAAGGGTTTGATGTGGATTTGGCCAATGCGCTTTGTAAAGAAATGGAAGCGAAGTGTAGTTTTCATAACCAAGCATTCGATAGCTTGATTCCAGCATTAAAATTCAAGCGCTATGATGCGGCTATTTCGGCAATGGACATCACCGATGCTCGTTTGGAACAAGTGAGCTTCACTCATCCTTACTATGAAAACTCTGCTGCGTTTGTCTCTGTGAAAGGCAAAGTCGCAGATAAGACTGAGTTGCAAGGTAAGCGAGTAGGTGTACAAAATGGCTCGACACACCAAAGCTACTTGATTGATCAGCTACCAGGTGTCACTGCTGTGCCTTATTCAAGCTACCAAGATGCATTTATCGACATGAAGAATGGTCGTATCGACTCAGTATTTGGTGACACTGCGGTGGTTGCTGAGTGGTTTAAGAAAGAAGATGGCTTAACTTACGTTGGCGATCATGTTACCAACCTAAATACTTTGGTAATGGGTTTGGTATTGCCGTCAACAAAGACAACCAAGAGCTTGTGAACAAACTGAATGCAGCCCTGAAAGCAGTTAAAGAAAACGGCAATTACGACGTTATCTTTAATAAGTACTTCGGTAAGTAATATGGTTTTAACGGGTTACTCTTTATCACTTGTGCAAGCGAGTTGGATGACTGTCCAGCTTGCCTTTGTAAGTCTATTAGTCGGTTTGGTTCTGGCTGTGTTGTTCGCCAGTGGTGAAATGTCACGTCGAGTGTTGGTTAAATGGCCCACGACTGGCATTGTCACGATCATACGCGGTTTGCCAGAACTGTTGGTTGTGTTGTTCATTTATTTTGGTTCAACCCAAGTGCTGTTTCTGGTCACCGGAGACTTTATTGAAGTGAGCCCGTTTTTGTCTGGTGTGATTGCGTTGTCGTTGATCTTCGCTTCGTATGCTTCCCAAACATTACGCGGCGCGTTAAAAGCCGTGGGCAAAGGCCAACGGGAAGCAGCAAGTGCATTGGGGATCAGCCAAGCACATGCTTTTGTACGTATTGTGCTTCCCCAAGCCGTGAGGCACGCTCTACCGGGTTTAATGAACCAATGGTTAGTCCTATTAAAAGACACGGCATTGGTTTCTTTGATTGGTGTAACTGACCTACTCAAGCAAGCGCAGCTAACTTCTGCTGCAACGCACGAAGCGTTTACTTGGTATGCAACTGCAGCGGCGGTTTATCTAGTGATCACGTTAGTGACTCAACGTGCTGTAAAAGTAATTGATAAGAAATTCTCAGTTCAAGGAATCAGCATGGGGCAGGAGACAGCGGCATGAATGAACAACACATTTGGCAACTGCTTGAAGGCTAGGTACAAGCTTACAATTAACCGCTGCATCGTTGGTCGTTGGATGTGTCCTCGCATTAATGATGACACTAACGTTAATTTTACGAACGCCTATCATGCATTGGCTGAGTCGCGGGCTGATCACTTTATTTACGGGCACGCCTTTATTAGTGCAAATTTTCTTGGTGTATTATGGTCCGGGTCAATTTGATGCCATTAAAGATAGCTTTTTGTGGACGTGGCTAAGTCAACCTTGGTTTTGTGCGATGCTAGCGTTATCGTTAAACACGGCGGCATACAGCACTCAGTTATTTAAAGGTGCCTTTAACGCGATTCCATCAGGCCAATGGCAAGCATGTCGAGCGCTTGGTATGAATAAAGCGACAACATTAAAAGTGTTGCTCCCTTACGCGATACGTCGCGCGATTCCTGCTTATTCCAATGAGGTTATTTTAGTCTTTAAAGGTACCTCTTTGGCAAGCACGATTACCATCATGGATTTAATGGGATATGCACAGCGTATCAACGCTCAAACCTATGACACATTGACGGTATTCGGTGTTGCTGGGGCATTTTACTTGACTGTCAATGGTATTCTTACATTGGTATTCCGCCAGGTGGAAAAGAAAGCGCTGGCGTTTGAAGCCACTTAAACTATTTATGTTAGCGTAACCCAAAGATATCAGCGTAACCCAAAGATATCAGGGTAACCCAACTCATTCTGTAAATGCCCCTTTTCGAGCTTGTTTTGAAAAGGGGCATTTTTAACTAACCGAGTAAATGGTTCCTAAGAGCCTCTACCGTCAAGTTATGATCCTGCTCCGCTGGCAATCCCGATACGGTAATCGCACCAACAAGTCCGCTATCTTTAATTCGTATTGGGAAGGAACCACCGTGTGCACAGTATTCACGTGAATCAATATGCGGAAGAGTGTCAAAATCACGTTGTTTAGAAGCATTGTAATGGCCAAGATAGTAAGAACTGTGTCCAAAGCGCAGAACGGATTGACGCTTACGCTTTGCCCAGTCTTGATTGTCTTTACTGGTGCCAGCCATGGCATAGCTAAATAGCACTTGTTCAAACGCATAGACTTCTATGGTTACTGAAGCAGATAGTGCCTCAGCAGCGGCCTTCAGAGAACAGCCTAATTCCCACGCAATGTCATGATTGAATTGGGTTAACTGTAAGTCAGACTCTTGCTCCAATAATTCAGATAAAATATCGACACTCATTTATTTATCATCCTTGATTACAGGTAGTTTTTGACCTAAGCGACTGCTTTCCATTGCGAGTTCAATCAGCTTGATGTTCCACAGCGCATCTTCAGCTCTAACGGGTGGGACCGTGTTGTGTCGAATCGCTTCCGCCATTTGCAAGAAATAGTGTTGATAGCCACCTCTTACTGTGGTGACAACTTCATCATGTTCAGCACCATATAAACACCCATAATTATCTGATGTTTCATCTGCCCAGCTTGGCTCGTTCGGTAATACACCTTCAATTAAGCGTGATTCTTGAGGATCTAAACCTAACTTTTCGTAGCTACCTTTGGTTCCTTTAAGTGTAAAACGTTTATTCGGGCCAGCACTAAATAGATCACCGTGGACAATTGCTACGTGATTCGGGTAGTGCATCACGACATCAAAATAATCCACAGTAGTAGAGCCTTCGCGCATCATTTCGCATACTGCACTGATTGCGTCAGGTACGCCAAAGAGTTCCAGCGCTTGGTCTATTAAGTGGGAGCCTAAATCGAACAAAATGCCACCGCCGTCGGTTGCTTGTTCTCGCCAACGCTGACGCACTTCTGGGCGGAAGCGGTCAAAGTGAGATTCAAAATGCTTGATCTCGCCGATATGTTTCTCATCAATAAGCTTCTTGGCTGTTAAGAAGTCACCATCCCAGCGACGGTTATGATAAACACTTAATACTCGGTTGTTTTCTTTGGCAAGAGTGATAAGCGTTTCGCCATCTTCAACACGCGTAACAAAAGGTTTTTCAATAATGACATGTTTGCCATTTTCAAGCGCTTGTTTCGCTAAATTGAAATGCACATCGTTTGGTGCCGTGATGATTACCAATTCGGCGTCTGATTGAGTCAGCAACTCAGATGCTGATACATAGTGCTCAGCACTTGGCCATTCTTTAGAGACTGCCTCACCATTGCTTGTGCTGATGGCTACAAGTTCAAATTCTGCTAGCGAACTGACAAAAGGGATATGAAAGGTTTTTGCTGAAAATCCGTAACCGATAACGGCGGTTTTTATTGGAGGTAACGTCATAAGATCAAACTCTTTATTGGTGTACGAAAGAACACATGTGGTCTGGACTGGCTATCATTAAGAATAGCGGAATATCAACCCACCATCTGTTGTACTTCTCTATTCGGATCGCTTACGCATCACGTACGTATGCTTATATATGCGAACGAGTACTTACTATAAAAACCAAATATTGCACGTGTTTATACGTAGTATCAAGCTTTAAAGCGATACTTTTAGGAGGTTGGCGTGTCTTTTTTAAGTGATAGTACGTGTATGCAAGTGTTTCATCCGTTACACTAGGAGCAATTCAAGTAAGGCGTGATTACCGATGACTCAAGAAGAACGTTTGATAGAGATAGAAGCGCATATTAAAACCCACGGCAAAATTACAATTGACGCGATTTGTCAGCGTTACGATATCTCTTACGATTCTGCGCGGCGCGATCTGGTCAAGCTGTCTGACCATCCTGGAATTTTACGTATTCGAGGCGGGGCTATTTTAGATGATAAAAAGGTGACTCTTTCATTTAGTCAGCGTTCCAAAACCAATCCTATTAAACAAAAGCTTTCTGCATTTGGTGCATCGCTCGTCAAAGAACACGACATCGTATTTTTGGATGCAGGAACCACTTGCGCGGCGCTTGCGGAGCAACTTGACGTTCGGTGTAGCGTAATAACAAATTCTCTGGAAGGGCTAAATGCACTCAGCGAAAGCCCGAACGTTAAGAAGTGCGTGCTTGGTGGAACATTTGATGATTTTTCTCACGCCATACTCGGTGATATTACAACACAGCAGATAAAGAGATATCAGGCAAACAAAGCCTTTATTGGTGTCAGTGCCTTATCTGAATCGGGAATTACGACCGATTTAGAATCTGATGCAAATCTAAAGTTAGCGATGGCCAACCAATCAACGCAGGTGATATGTATCGCGGAAGAGAGTAAGTTCAATACGCAACTGATGTTTCAATCCTGTTTGTGGTCAGATATCGACTTTGTCGTAACAAACCGTCGTCCTCCGGAGAATATCGTAAAACAAATGGAGCATCATGGTGTTGAACTCATTATCGTAAATGTAGGCTAGTGAGCAAGAAACCGCGCTCTTTGGGTTTTAGTGATCTTTTTCTACGAAGTAAAGTTTTGGGAGACTTGCTGTTTAGCCTAGCGTTAAATTCCAGGAACACTTGAGTTAGAATGGACTAACTTGGAAATGTTTGATGTTAATGGCTCTGTACTTACCTTCGAAAAAAGCACCGTCAGGTGCCTTTTTCTACTTGGTTGCTCACATGTTTTAAGTTGAGATGAATTGTTTTGGCGTCGGTTGTGTTCGCCGGTTTAAAAAGTTAAAGGATTGGGAAGTTGGGTTTATCTTTAGCCTCAGTTAGCCAGTTCACCCACAGCTTATTGTCATTTCCTTCGAGAAGTGTAGCGAAATTTCGTGACCGTATGTATTTGTCTGAGCCGAATGGCCTCAACATATCCGTAACAATCTGGTTGTTTTCATCTAAGTGTTCGGTGCGGTCATTTGTGATAGCACAAATGCCTAGCCACTGCATGTAACTTGGCGCTGGATGAACAATTCCAGATGATACAATCTGGTGCACCGGACGGTTGTTCTCACTGCGCTGATCTCGAATCACACCCAAGGCACCAACATGTACGTCGCCGGAAAGAATGACGCTACGTCCTTGGCGTCGATTGCCACTTTCGAGTAAGTGCATAATCAGGCGAGAGCGTTCTCCTTCATGTTCTTTGGCTCGCCAGTGATCTTTCAGGTCGTCGGTCAACTCTTCCTCCCAAGGTGTGGCATCAACAGCGCTCTCGGCAAAAGAAAAGTCTCGATACACGACAGGGACTGCGCTCAATATAAGCAAATTCGGACTCGTATTCTGCGCTAAATAAGAACTCACCGACTGCCATTGCTCTGAGCCCATTACCTTAGACAAGCTGCGCTCTGAACGATTATCCAGCACTAAAATATCGTAGTCGCGAAAGGTTAATGTCGCGCCATAGTGAACAATAGGCTGGGTGTTTAGCTGCATTAGAGAGCGGTTTTGCTTGCCACGAACTTGTAACAGTTCAAAGTGCTTTCGTGCCGAGTGAAAAATTGCTTGGTAAACGTCACAGGTTTGAATATCCTCTGGATAGCTACCCCAGCCATCAAAGATGTCATGATCATCCCACATCATAATAGATGGGATGGAGGCTAGCATGCTTGCCATGGGCTCTCTGTTCCAACGGTCTACATACAGTTCACTGTAAAATCGGTCTATCTGCTTGACCATATTTTTTGTGGCGCGGCGTTTTACTTTCTCTTTACGGTCCAGTTCATTCCAACTTTTAAGCAAAGAGATTTTAGTCCAGATTGCGTCAGCATAGACCTGATCACCTCCCATCAAAAGCAGTGAAAACGGTTCGCGCTTGTGCTCGGATGCCATGGTTTTCCAGAGTCTAAAGGGCTCGTCGGTAGTGTTCATTAGAGTGAGATCAGAAAAACCATTACACGATGCATAAGCAAATTTTGGTTTTTCCTTTTCACTGGGCACATAAAAGGACCAACTTTGATTTCCCTGCTGGTCAATCAGCGTCAGTCCATCTTGTTGTAAGGAGTAGTCAATGACATCAGCACCAGACGTATCAATACTGAGTTCCATGCGCCAAACCTTACCATCGCTGATTTCACCTATTAGCTGTGCTGGTACCGGTTGATGGTTTAGGTAGCTAACGTGAACAGAATCGGCTGATTTTTTGGTGACGACCACGACGGTGTAGAGTTGGTCCGACTCCAAACCAAGAATGGGACCAAGGACGAGTTTGTTATGCATTGAATCTTCCTTTGATTTATCTGGATCGGCTCATGATGCCAGATCACGTAGTGATACACGTTTGATTACATATTCTGATAGCTTGGACCACCGCCACCTTCTGGCGTTTTCCAAGTAATGTTCTGAGAAGGATCTTTGATGTCGCAGGTTTTACAGTGGACACAGTTTGTGGCATTGATCTGGAATCTTTTCATACCTTCCTCCTCAACCACTTCATAGACACCTGCAGGGCAGTAACGCTGACTTGGTTCATCATATATCCCTAAATTGACATCAATTGGAATATGAGGATACGTTAAAACGAGGTGACATGGTTGGTTTTCTTCGTGTTGCGTACCAGACAAAAAGACCGATGACGGTTTATCGAAGCTAATGATGCCATCGGGTTTGGGGTATTCGATCGAGTGGAATTCTTGTATCGACTTTAATTGCTCATGGTCGAGCTTATTGTCGTAAATGGTCCATGGAAGTGGCTTCTTAAACAAAGGTAGCCATACATTATGTTCTAAAGTTGAGAGCGCGCCACCGATAAGATTGCCAAATCGATGGATATTCGAACCAAAGTTGCGGCTTTCTGTTAGCTCTTCATGCAACCATGATGCGTTGAATCTAGAACGATAATCGGGCTCAGAGACGAATTGCGACGCTGTAGATTGCAGTATTGCATCATGGATGGCTTCTGCTGCTATAAGACCCGATTTCATCGCGGTATGACACCCTTTAATTTTGGCTACATTGAGTGTTCCTGCATCACAGCCAATCAAAACGCCCCCTGGGAACTGTTGTTTCGGTAGGGAAGATATTCCGCCTTTGGCAATGGCTCGGGCTCCATAAGCGATACGGTGTGCCCCTTCTAAGTGTTGCTTAATCTCAGGGTGATGTTTAAAGCGCTGAAATTCATCAAATGGACTCAAATATGGGTTTTGGTAATTCAGATCGATGATGAGTCCAACAGAAATTTGGTTATCGTCCATATGGTAGAGGAAGCCTCCACCACTGGTGTTGGTCTCACTGAGTGGCCAACCTGCTGTATGTATGACTCGACCCCCTGCGTCCGGATCGTTCGTGTCTGGTCGTTGCCAAATCTCTTTTATCCCCAGAGCATAATGCTGTGGTTGTCTTCCTTTATCCAAGCCAAATCGTTGAATGAGCTCTTTGCCTAAGTGACCTCGGCACCCTTCAGAAAAGACGGTGTATTTTGCTTTGAGCTGTATACCTGCTTCAAAGTTTGATTTTGGCTTTCCATGTTTATCTAGCCCCATGTCATTGGTATTAACCCCAGTAACAGTGCCTACATCATCATAATTGATACTTGATGCCGCAAAGCCAGGAAACACTTCTACGCCTAATGATTCGGCCTGTTTTGCCAGCCAGCGGCATAAATTGGCAAGACTCATCACATAGTTGTTGCCATCATTATGCATTGGTTTGGGCGTAAGAAAATGGGGAACAGTTACATGGTTAAGAGAGGTCGTTAAATAGACTAAAGCATTACTTTTCACCTGAGCGGTAAGTGGTGCGTTTTGGTTCTTCCAGTCAGGAAATAACTCGTCTAAAGCTCGGGTCTCAAATACAGCACCTGATAGGATATGAGCGCCTACTTCTGCGCCTTTTTCGATCACGCAAATGGAAAGTGGGTCATGCCCATGCTCCTGACGAAGCTGCGCTAACCGACAAGCTGTGCTTAAACCTGCGGGTCCAGCTCCAACGATCACGACGTCAAACTCCATGCATTCTCGTTCCATATACTCACTTCCATTATTCGTAGGTGATAGTTCTGATAGTTTTCTCTGGGTTAAAACGTCACCTCAAAGAAAGCTTAGGCTCAGAGAAAACGATAGCTTAGTTAGAATTGTAGCTCAGTTGACGTAAACGTGAACTAAACTAAGCTGAAATGGCAACATACTGAAAATGCGCTAGTGACGATGTTCGTATTACAAACTTTCAGTTTGTGAGGAGGAAATGTGAAGGTACTGGTTGCGGTTAAAAGAGTCATTGATCCTTACGTAAAAGTAAGAGTTAAATCAGATGGCTCTGGTGTGGAACGCACTAATGTCAAAATGTCGATGAATCCTTTCTGTGAAATCGCAGTAGAGGAGGCCGTTCGGATGAAAGAAGCCGGAGGGGTAGAAGAAATAATAGTCGTCTCTATTGGCGATACTTCCTGCCAAGAGCAGTTGAGAACCGCCTTAGCACTCGGGGCGGACAGGGCAATCCATATTGATGTCGCAGAGCCTCCGGAGCCGCTTGCTGTTGCCAAATTATTAAAAGCGGTCATGGAGCAGGAATCGGTTCAACTCGTGTTGTTAGGTAAGCAATCGATTGATACTGATAATAATCAAGTCGCTCAAATGCTCGCTGCTTTAACTCATCGCCCTCAGGCTACATTTGCTTCTAAAGTTCTCATGGAAGGGGATTCGGTGATTGTTACAAGAGAAGTCGACGGCGGCTTAGAGACGTTAAAGCTAAATCTTCCTGCTGTGATTAGTACCGATTTACGGCTGAACGAGCCTCGTTATGCATCATTACCTAACATTATGAAAGCTAAGAAGAAGCCGTTGTCTGTGATGACGCCCGAAATGATTGGGGTGAATGTGCAATGCTCTCAACGAATTCTTGAAGTTATGGTGCCACCAGCCCGCAAAGCCGGAGAAATCGTGGGCAGTGTCGATGAGCTGGTGGATAAGTTAAAAAACGAAGCCAAGGTCATTTAGGGGGCATGATGGATAATCAATCGTTAGCAACACTGGTTGTCGCCGAGCATAATAACACCGAACTTAGTGTCGATACCTTACGTACTATCCAAGCTGCGATGCAAATTGCGGATAACCAGAACGCGCTTCCTATCACCGTTTTACTGGCTGGCTATCAGTGTTCGTCAGTTCTTGAAGCGTTGAAATGTGCAGAGGGTGTCGATGAAATTTTGTGGGTGGACGATAAAGTGTATGAACATTCATTAGCGGAAAACCTTTCTGAATTAACTGTGCAAATCGGAGGAAACTTTTCCCATATCCTAGCCCCGGCGAGTACGTTCGGTAAAAACCTGATGCCACGTGTAGCCGCGCTACTGGACGTCGGTCAGCTATCTGATGTCATGATGATAGAATCTCTTGATACGGTAATACGTCCCATTTATGCGGGGAATGCATTAGCACGGGTTTGTTCTGATGACCGTGTGAAAGTCATGACGGTGCGCGGTACAGCGTTTGATTCAGTGACATTGTCACCTTCTCCAATTGTTAATAAAGTCAATCAGATAGATGCTGTGTGCAAAGCAGAAAATACGGTATTTGTCTCTCAGCAGAAACCAGAAACGGAGCGTCCAGATTTACTCTCTGCACGCGTTGTAGTATCCGGTGGACGTGGTCTTGGTAGCAAGGAAAGCTTCGCGTTGGTTGAGCAACTGGCAGACAAACTGGGCGGTGCGATTGGTGCGTCTCGCGCAGCAGTTGATGCCGGGTATGTTTCCAATGATTTGCAAGTTGGTCAGACGGGGAAAATTGTTGCACCGGAGTTGTATATCGCCTTGGGAATATCTGGGGCAATACAGCATTTGGCGGGTATGAAAGATTCCAAAGTGATTGTGGCAATAAATAATGACCCAGACGCAGCAATTTTTGAAGTGGCGGACTATGGCTTAGTTGGAGATTTATTTGAACTTATGCCGGAACTGTTGGAAAAAGTGTGACTAGTGGCCATACCTGAAAATCGTTGACGCAGAAAGGCTTCCTCATGGGAAGCCTTTTGTTTGTATTGAACTTTATTGTATAAAGCGTTGATGTACAAAACGTTAATGTATAAAACGTTGATGTCTCGAACGTTGCTATACACTGGGTCTTTGTAAGTGCTGTACCAAAACTTTAGTGAACCGAGCAGCTTCACCCCCTGTGCAAGCGCGGTGGTCGAAAGTAATCGATAACGGCATCACTTTTACCGAGGTGGCAGCGCCATCTTTGATCATCACTCTTTCAACGATACGGCCAGCGCCCACAATCGCAACTTGAGGAGGAGAGACTACCGGTGTCGCAAAAATTCCGGCTATAGCGCCGAAGTTAGACAATGTAACGGTCGCATGTTGAAGTTGCTCACGACCAATCTTTCTATCTCTGATGCCTTTGACTGTTTGATCAATCCAGCGGCGAACATCTTGAGGTTCGTATTCATCTGCATGACGGAGAACAGGCACATATAATCCATGACGACTGTCTACCGCGATACCAAGGTTGACCGTATTGTGTACACAACGAGTCATGGTTTCAGCGTCAAACCACGCATTGAGTGCCGGTTCCTGTTGACATGCGTGGACAATCGCTTGAACAAGGCGAATGCTGATATCTTCGTCTGAACGCCAATTTTCCAACGTTGCTTCTTCTGTGATTGTGACAGCCGCAACATTGTGGTGTGACTCCGACATGTTGGAGACCATGGTTCGACGCGCTCCTTTTAACACCTCCGTTCCGGGGCGTTGTTTTCCAGCTTCGTCGTATATGTCCGCATCGATGATCAAACCATTGGGTCCACTACCTGAAAGGGTATGGAGATCCACACCGAGTTTTTTTGCCAGTAAACGCGCGGATGGTAATGCGGTCACAAGTTTGTCTGCGGAGTTATTGTGGTCACCGCCAACCCAGAAGTCATCAACATTGACATTGTGATCTTGATGGGAGACTGATCCAACGACGGTGGCAGCATCTGCCTTCTGCTTACTGACTTCTTCGGGTTGTTGTCCACTTCCGGTATCGTCAATTTCCATAAGCAGCGAGCCAATATCAATAATATCGCCTTCTTCACCGTGACGGCTGATTACCTTACCTGAATAAGGCGCAGGTACATCGACCGTCGCCTTTGCGGTTTCCACGGTTAGGATAACTTGATCGAGCTGAACGTTATCTCCAACCTCCACATGCCACTTAACGATTTCTGACTCAGCGAGACCCTCGCCAAGATCGGGTAGATTAAACGTCTTCATTTCCAATCCTCCACGAGTTCGCGAGCAGCGAGTACGATGTCTTGTTCCTGTATCATGAAATACTCTTCATTTCGGTAATAAGGCATGATGGTATCCATGCCGGTAACGCGTTTGGGCGGGGCTTTTAACAAACACATCGCGTGTTCTGCAGTACGGGCCAAAAGCTCAGAGCCCACACCACAGGTTCTACTTGCTTCATGGACCACTAACAACCGCCCGGTTCTTTCAAGAGAACGGAAAATGGTGGTGGTATCGATAGGTTTGATACTGGCTAAGTCGATGACTTCTACCTCAATCCCTTGGCTCGAAAGCGTTTGCGCGGCTTGCAGTGACTCAACCACACAAGCTCCCCAAGTAACGAGTGTGATGTCGCGACCTTTACGCAGCGTAAAGCACGTGTCCAGTGGTAAGGCTTGACCGTTATCGTTAACTTCGGATTTGACGGTTCTGTATATACGCTTTGGTTCAAAAAACATGACGGGGTCATTACTGCGAATGGCGGCAAGCAGTAACCCGTATGCCCTTTGAGGGGAAGAAGGGATGACGACTTTAAACCCAGGAGTATGAGCAAACAGGGCTTCGACACTTTCTGAGTGATGTTCTGGCGCATGAATACCGCCACCGAAAGGAGCGCGGAACACCGCTGGGCAAGTGAGGCGGCCTCGGGTTCGGTTTCGCATGCGTGCTGCATGACACATCAAATGCTCCATAGCAGGGAAAACAAAGCCTTGGAATTGAAATTCTGCTACAGGACGTAACCCTTGTGTTGCCATACCAACGGCAACACCACCAATAAGCGCTTCAGCTAATGGTGTGTCAATGACTCGTTTTAAGCCGTATTTTTGTTTTAACCCAACCGTGGCGCGGAAAACGCCACCGTTATCACCCACATCCTCACCAAGTACAACAACATTCCTGTCGTGTTCCATCTCATGATGCAAAGCGAGGTTCACTGCTTCAACTAACGTTAATTCAGCCATTTTTGCCTCCCTGCATCCGCATCGCTTTGTTGATGAGCTCATCTCTTTGAGTCCTTAGCTCTTGAGGAAGTGATTCGTATAGGTAATCGAAACCGCTTTCGGGGGCTTGTACTGACAGACCGAGATAGCGTTCCACGGCTAATTCTACGTCTTCTTTGCAGTGTTCTAACCATTGCAGTTCTTGTTGTTCACTCCAAGCGCCCTGATTGATCAAAAAGGTCTTGAGTCGAGCTATTGGCTCAAATTGCCACGCAGTTTGTACATCGTCTTCGCTGCGATAACGAGTCGCATCATCCGCAGTGGTATGATCGCTGAGTCGATAACTGACGGCTTCGATGAGTGTAGCGCCTTTCCCTTTCCTTGCTCGCTCAAGTGCTGTGATGGTCGCATCGTAAACGGCCACGACGTCATTACCATCAACCGTCACTCCAGGAATACCTGCCCCTTGGGCTTTTTCTGACAAGAAGTCCGCAGCACACTGTAAGCGGCGGGGAACAGAAATCGCCCATTGGTTGTTATTCACCACGAAAACCAGAGGGATGCTCCAAGCTCCAGCACAGTTAATGGATTCTAGAAAGTCTCCTTTCGATGTACCACCATCACCACACATCACCAGAGCAGCTTCATGGTTACCTTGGATTTTGAGCGCAGAAGCCACGCCTACTGCGTGGGTACATTGTGTTGCGATAGGTACACAAAAGGGGAGATCGCGGCTGGGAACCGGACTGCCTTCAGGCGCGAAGTCGCTACCACGTTCATCGCCTCCCCAGTATTGTAGGTTTTTCTCCATAGCGATACCGCGGCACCACATCGCAGGCATGTCCCGATAGTAAGGTATGAAGACATCACTTGCTTTGAGCGCCCGCCCGACCGCAATTCCGATCGCTTCCGCGCCAAGATGAGAGGGGTAAGTCCCCAATTTCCCTGTCCGCTGCAGGGCAACGGCTTTGCTGTCATAGGTCCGGGTTAATACCATATCACGGTAAAAACCAAGTATCGTTTCGATGTCTGCCCAATTGGGTAGCGGGGAGACTAGGTTCCCATGATGGTCGATAAACCTGTGCATGGGTAATGCTTGAACGTTCATCTCAAGCTCCTTTTGTCGCTGCTGGTCTTTTGGACTGCAGCTGCTCATTATAAAAACAAAGCTCGTATGGGTACTCAAACTTTGTCGTTAACTTAAAAAGCTTTTTAAACGTAAAAACGCTACAGTCAAAAGCAGTTAACACAGTGAACATGTTGTTAGCGCATAGGGTGTCATACTCAACCTGTTGATTGATTTTTATTGTCACTCGCTAAAGTAAGTGTAAACAAAATGTTAAAGTGTGCTGTAATTATCCCATAAGCCGTTAGTAAAGTTTTGCTTACACCCTGATGAAGTAGTGTAATATTCTGAATTTTTACGAACGACTTTAAAGTGCATGAATGTAATCACTAGACTTTGCTTAATAAGCGTAATTAAATGGCGAGCGAGGTTTAGCGTTTTGATTGTGAAGAGAGGCAAAAAGCAAATGTCTTCCCATGAGAAAAGAATCAAGGTAGTGTAACCGCGCGCTATGTTCGCAAATAAGTCCAAACCAACGTACTAGAAAAATATTGCGAGTTTGTTGGGTATTGGAACGTTTTACCCCTGAGTTGAGTTAGGTTTGTATGGAGAAGTTATGTATCACGCTCACGTTTATTTCCCTTTAAGACAGCAAGAGAAAGCACAGGCGATCAATGAGATCATTCGTCAAGAGCGCCAAGATGTATTGCGTGTGTACCCATTGGTTGGACGATTGGTTGGACCACATAAGATGCCGATGTTTGAAATTCATTTCGAATCACTCAGTGAAGAGTTTTTGGCTTGGTTAGATAACATTCGTGGAGACTTTTCTGTTCTCATTCATCCGGCTAGCGAAGATGAGTTACTCGACCATACTGAGAGAGCCATTTGGCTAGGGCGAGAGTTGGGCATTTTTGAAGATAAACTGGATACCGGGAAATAGTCATCTAAACTTCTAAATTAAAAGCGCCTAACCGAAACTCAAGGCAAGAGCTTAACTAGGCTTTCCAAGGCTGTTTGGGCCAAGAAGGAAAAGGGTATGTTAACGATACTCCTAGTTGGATTAGCACTGTATATATTTTGGCTACTATTTAATAATACGCCTGTGCTTGCTGAGGGGTATCCACAAAGCATACGCCCGTCGATAGGGCCCACCCAAGATCACGAGGAGTGGCGGGATTACTATGTTACAGTATTCAAACCATTCAGCTCGCAAACCACTTTCTACGCCATCGCTTATTTTGCGCACTTTGTTGCCGCTGCCAACGGCATTTCGTGGGCCACAGTTTATGAAGGCGATTATCCACTCATAATCAGTAGGTATGGCAGTTACTTTATACTCAACACCTATGATACGTTACTCGCGTCCGGTTTTATCGCACTGGCTTTGTTTATTATTAACTGGCAAATCGCGATACATTGTACTGAGTTCATTAGCCAATATTTAGTTCGGTTTGTCATCATCACTCGTGTCCGCTTTGTAGCAATGAGCTTGGTGTTATGTAGTTATTTATCTTATCTGCTTACCATCAGTATTTTTTGGCTTTTTCAGGAAAGCTATTCGTTTTGGTATGGGTTGACGGTTTCACCATTGTTTTTATTGATAGCCTTGTTGGTTATGGCTGTTTTACCTTCTGCCTCAAAGAGTAAGGTAAAAAAGAATCAGTAACCAAAGGCGTTGCTGTGTATACATTTTGTGGACATTGGGTTAGCATTGCCGCCTTTTTTTCGTGAGTAGGAAGGATTATGTACATCGGCTTTGACTATGGCACAGCAAACTGTTCAGTGGCAAAAATGGAATCTGGTGAGCCTAAATTGCTCAACCTTGAAGAGGCTTACACATACATTCCTTCTACTCTCGCGGCACCGACCCGTGAGTCAGTCTCCGAGCACTTATTTCGTCATCGTGACATCAAACCAATTGATCAGGTTGGTGAACAGGTGTTGCGTCGAGCCATAAACTTAAATCGAGAAGAAAGCATCGAACTTGAACCTGAAGATATTGTCTTTGGGCAGGCAGCTCTCGATCGGTACTTAGAAGATCCTCGCGATATTTATTACGTCAAATCACCTAAATCTTTCTTGGGCGCATCTGGTTTGCGTGATGTTCAGTTAAGCTTTTTTGAAGATTTGGTGTGCGCAATGATGGATAACATTAAAGCGCAAGCGGAAAAGGATGCACAAGAAATCATAACCGATGCAGTCATTGGTCGTCCGGTTAACTTTCATGGTCGCGGTGGTGAAATCGCAAACCGACAAGCTGAAGGTATTTTATTAAACGCTGCCAAACGTGCTGGCTTTAGAAACATAGAATTTCAATATGAACCGGTGGCTGCGGGCCTAGAATACGAAGCGACGCTTAGCGAAGATAGGACGGTTCTTGTTGTCGATATTGGGGGCGGTACGACGGACTGCTCGTTAATAAAAATGGGACCATCTTGGCGAGGGAAATCAGACAGAACCGCAAGCCTACTTGCGCACAGTGGTCAGCGTGTAGGTGGCAATGATCTCGATATTGCATTGGCATTTAAACAACTCATGTTCCCATTTGGAATGGAAAGTAAAATGGAGTCGGGCATTGTTATGCCCAAGACCCAGTTCTGGAATCCCATCGCTATTAATAATGTCGAAGCGCAAAATGATTTCTACTCGCGTGACAACTTGTCCGCTTTGAAACTGCTTCAAAAGCAGGCGCAAGAGCCAGACAAGCTCACGCGTTTGCTTGAGGTTTACCACGAATCCTTGGGCTATAACATTGTTCGACGCGCAGAAGAGGCAAAAGTGGCGCTCTCAGATCAGGCATCATACCGAGCAGGGATTAACCTACTGTCAGAGTTAATCGAAGTGGATGTTGAGCGTGACGAAATGATTGCTGCTATCGAGTCACCGAAGAACAAGATGACTGCATTGGTCACGGAAGCGGTTGAACAGGCCGGTGTAAAACCGGATGCTATATTCATGACGGGTGGGTCAGCTCGATCGCCAATTCTGCGTGATGCAGTGCAGACTGTATTGCCAGATATTCCTGTCGTGAGCGGTAATTACTTTGGTTCGGTGACCGCTGGTTTAGCGCGTTGGGCAGAAGTCTGCTTTAAGTAAACATTTTAGTGACGCCGTCACTTAAATGTTGTCAGCTTTACTAAAAAAACAGCCCGACTAAATGATCGGGCTGTATAAATTATGTATGTTTATTGAAGCATATTTAATGGTTCATATGTTTTTCCATATGGCCTTTATTTTCTACTGCGACTTCAACGTTCACTTTGCCCGCATGCTTAAACGTCAGTGTCATAGGGAAACGATCACCTTCTTTTAGTGATTTTTTCGGGTTGAAAATCATCAAATGAAAGCTTCCTGGTTCGAGTGACACACTACCGTTTGCAGGCACCGGGATTTCGTCAACCTTAACCATTTTCATTACACCATCTTCACTTATGTGATTATGCAGTTCTACATGTCCGGCAATCGGGCTCTCTGCTGCAATCAGAGCATCGTTTGAATCACTGTGGTTATTTAGTTGAAGGAAGCCGCCAATCACAGGCGCGTTCGGTGGCGCTTCACGAGTCCATGGATGACCAATGTGAATTCCGTCTGATTCGTATTCGTGAGCAACGCCAACTGAACTGGCCATGAGTGCGACAAGAGTGATAGCAACAATTTTAATATGTTTAAGCATGTTTTTTCCTTTTGAATGATTTTATTACCCTTGAGCAAAGCTCTGAGGTAGGTTTTGATTATTTATGTACCTGACTTTGCAAAAAGTCGCTAGGCAGGAAAAACAAAAGGTGGAGAGTGCTTTGGCGCAACAAACTTGTAAGTTGACTGATTACTTTGAGTAAAGTGGTAGGGTGTCGGTCTGTCTTTGGCGCGTTGTATCCAATGGATGGAGCCAAGATAGAGTCCTAGGGCGACAAATATAAAAAATTGAACCGCTTGCAACAACGGACACTTAAATTGAATTGTGTCATGCAAATGCAGATTCTCAATAAAACTTGAGGACGCGTGAGTATTAGCGACAATAAGGGTGTTGATATCTACCCATTTAAAACCGTCGGCAGTACATAACAACACCTTTTCATTTTGGACGTCGTTGAGCCAGTTTGTGCTGTGTACTTGTGTTGGGTTAAGTGCTGCAGTGGAAGCAAGGTACAACTGAAACAACACCGCGATAATGATCGCTAAAGCGGTTACGCGTTGCTTTGTATGTTGTATAGGATTGTTTTCCATATGTTGGCACTTGGTTAGATTCGCCGAAGGATATTAACAGATGCACATCTCAAATGTAACGGCGAGATATAAAGATGGTGACAAAAGTGTATTCTACTTTGTTGTTAGGTTTGAATGATAGTCGTCAGCCGCATCAAAGCTACGATGATAATACCTTGTGTTTCGTGCATCGGGCAAAGGTGAATGATGGTTTTACATCCTAGATTTGCAGAATCTCAGTACAAAGTGGCCATCTATTCTTCACTTGTTTTGCATTAACGGAATTATGACAGAAATTTAATACAGGATACGGTATTCTCACGCTCCTTTGTATACCCCTGAGCGCCTGTCGGGTTGCCAAATCTAAAGTAATTTCTCACATGAAGTACCAACAACAAATTGGATATCGTTACCCAAAAGGTCGATTTGCCATGGTGAGCGTTTATACATTCACTGGGGCAGCGATTTTAGCTTCGACCATATTTTCTCTTCTGCTATTTTTGTCTATTGATGAAGATCCAATGATGCGAACTTTATTTGGTGGATTGGCCGTCATCTTCGAAGCGGGTAAGTTTTACGCTTGGTATGAGTATGGTGAGCGTCGAGCGCACCGAAACTACTCCGGTGCGATTACCGCTTTAGTGTTTTACATGGTACTGGCGATCATCTCAATCGGAGGAAGTATTGGTGGTATCAATAGCGCAACCAATAGCGCTCAGAGCCATATTTCTGTAGAACAGGCAAAAGTAGAAGCATTTAATCGTCAGATTGCAGCGATAGATAAACAGATCGAGCTAAACAACAAGGCCGCGCAGAAATACATCGAGATGGAACGTATCGCTACGGGCGTAAGCCGAATCCAGGACCAAAACAAAAAGCTTCGTGAGGAACAGCAAAGCTTGGCAATGAAGCGCGATAGCTTACCTCCGGTGACGCAAGGCTCCGTCATTGGACTCATTGACAGTTTGGCAAACGCGTTTGGTATTAGTTCTCAAAAAGCGCAATTATGGTTGGTGGTCTTTTTATCCATTTTACTCGATTTTTTTGCCGCATTTTTTGTTGGCCTGATAGGGGAAGAACAGCGTTTTCGTCACTTTTATCGACGCCAGGAAGGCATCACAATCGATACCAGGCGGGACTTAGAGCCAGTACCCGCTGGATATCTTCCTCATATCACGGAGGATATCAAAGAGCAGGTAGAACAAGTCGAGCTTGAATCATCAGACCCCGAACCGCCCAAAAGTATGTTGGAGCAAGTGAGTGACGCGCTCAAAACTAAACAAATCACGTGTACTAAAAAGGCTGTGGCTCAACACTTTAAGTTATCTGCTGAAGACGTCGACAATGTATTTGGACAATTAGCAGAGCAAGGGTTAGTTGGGAAGAAAGCTAATCACCACTATCATTGGATTGGTAACGCCGAGCTGGCATAGAGAAAAATAATAGCAACGACATCAGTTTGGCACAGCTCCGAGAATTGGTCGAGCAACTATTGGGCGAGCGATTATTGGGGACTGTTCATGTCATCCGATCTCTATGTGTATTAAATGTTTGTGATTAAACATAAGCGTTCATTAAATTGATATCGAGTTGTAATATTATTGTAATATTTATGTGATTGCTTAAAAAGCAGGGTTCTGGCATAGTGACAGCGAAGCTTTGAAAATGGTTCTTAGCTTTAAATTTGGAGGTTACTTATGCACAATGAAATGATTCAGCATTCACGCTTTGGCATTATTGGCCGCTCTTTTATGGTATCAGCACTGATGATTGCAGGGGTGTTCATACTAATATAAAGACTGCTAAGGGTCGTTCCTGACTCGCATAAAGCAACGTTAACTTCAGGGAATTACCTTATTCTTATAAGGTATTCCCCGGAGAATCTTCCCCAAGTTGTCATTTCTCTTTTCTAGTCCTAATAAAACAACCTTAACCTTAGTCGCCGTCATTCAAACAAAGGCTTACTCCAGGCAGCTGCTACAAATCTCCGTCACTATTATGAATGCACTCTGCCTCGGTTGGGTTTACTGTCTATTTGCTTTATATTGCAAGAAAGTCACAGAACAAAGGAGCAGTGAATTGATCACTATTCAGCCCGCAACGAAAGACGATTTATTTGCCGTTTTTACTCTAGAAAATACCTTGTTTGGCGAACATGCCTATCCTCAATTTTTCTTTAGACAAGCATTTGATTGTTGGGGTGAAAGCTTGTTAGTTGCGAAAGATTGCG
Source organism: Vibrio mytili (assembly GCF_000830505.1). Taxonomy (GTDB): domain Bacteria; phylum Pseudomonadota; class Gammaproteobacteria; order Enterobacterales; family Vibrionaceae; genus Vibrio; species Vibrio mytili. Next base: position 181,623 of record NZ_JXOK01000010.1, read on the forward strand.
ATCAAGTCGCAGGCTACCTTCTTTTGACGACCAGTTCTGACCATAACCAATATTGGATAATGTCACTTGCCGTGAGTACTCAGCATCAAGGTAAAGGCGTTGCAAGGTCGTTAATCCGTCGTGCTATTGAGCCACTTCCAAAAGGCGCTAAAGTAAGCCTTACCGTTGAGCCTAACAACCAAGCTGCGCGAACTTTGTATCTATCGTTAGGATTTGAGATCGTATCGGAAGAGGTGAATTACTTCGGTGACGAAGAGTCGAGACTAGTGATGGAACTTATTAAGTAACACTGCACGATAAAGAGTAGTGTTTGCACTTTGACAGTGCAGTTAATACCAATAATATTATTTTGTAGCAACTTAAGCCATTGTAAAAAGGTGTTTTAAAAAGTTGGCCCCCAATTTGCTTTGTTACGATTGTCCATCGTTAACTCGATGTGCCGCTCTTCATAGCAGGCGAAGAGCGGGTAGGGTATTACTTACTTTGATTGTACTAACAGCGTTTAAGGCTTTTAAGCAGTGCAACCTCTCTCGGTTCGAGAGAGGTTTTTTTTGTCTACGCATTTCCAAAACTTAGCGTTGATTGTGTTGGGATAAGTTGTCAAACTGCGTTAATAACATACCTAAAGGAATACACGGAAATATGAGCAGCATTTTGGATTGTATCAGAACAGTTGGTCGTGGAGAGCGAGGTAGGAAGCCACTCAATTTTGAACAAGCTTATCGAGTGATGGATGAATACCTAAACGGCGAGTTTGACGACGATCAAATGGCGATGTTGCTGATGTTAATTCGTGTGCAGAATGAAACACAACAAGAGATTGCGGGTTTCGTTAAAGCATTTCAATCGCGTATGCCAGCGATAGGCGCAGATATTGATTGGCCATGCTATGCAGGGAAGCGTAAATCAGCAGGACACCCTTGGCACGTACTTGCTGCAAAGATTTTAGCCGACAACGGTCATAAAGTACTCATGCATGGCTACCATGATCGTCAATCTGGTCGATTGCATGCAGAAGATTATCTCGATGAGTTTGGTATCGTAACAGCTAAGTCGGCAGAGGAAGCAAAACGTCTTTTGGCGGAGAAAAATATAGTATATCTGCCTTTAAGTGGATTTGCGCCCCAAGCCGAAACGATGATTAGCTGGAAAAACCGTTACGGATTAAGAACGCCTATCAATACGGTGGTGCGAGCGCTAAACCCCGGGCAAGCAACGATAGGTATTCGTGGTAGTTTTCATCCTGGTTTTCAACAGTTACACGCAGAAGTGGAGCATGAGATCGGAAAAACACGTCACGCTGTGGTGTCGTTTAAAGGCCAGTCTGGTGAATCCGAATACAACCCGAAGGTCAGCCAAACAGTATGGTTAAGTCAGACTAATGGTGTCTCCTCTCACTATTGGACAGAACAAATGTTATCCGAAGTGCCCGTGCCGAAGCGATGCCCGTTTGACACCCCTGAAGAAGACCTTAATCAAATGGTGAACACCGTTCTTGCTACAATGACTGTGGTTTTATTCGCCAAAATCCAAGATCGAGATAAGGCATTTGAGCAGGCTTTCTCTTATTGGCAGGCTTATTGTTCTTAGGAGGCTGTTGGGATAAATAACTATCCTTTAAATTGAATCTAAGAAAGTAGATGGTTTATCGTTTTTTTGGTCTACGGATGTTTTTCAATCGGTTATTTTATCTTAAGTTCAGAGTAACCCGTTGATTCATCCATTTCACGATAAAATGACAGACCTGGGTAGTGATGGATGATTAATTCGGCTGTGGTATCAATCATCGTCCCCTCCATCAAATGTCCTCCCCAAACTTTGCCATTGTGGTCAGAGACAGAAATGTGTACATGCTGATGGTCAGGTGTAAGCGTCGCCATCATTGATACAATTTCAAATAACTCAACTTTGTGCAGTTCAGTTTCGGCACCAGCCAAGCGTATTTTGAGCTCGGATATACACCCCACGCAAGACGCGACGCTACCTGCTTGAATATCACAGTCCGATACGATTTTTGCGAGACTCTGTTTTAGGTCTGCGCCTTTTGTTAGTCTTATTGCTATCACGTTTATTGACATATGCTCAAGTCACTTCCTGATTAATATAAGCAAACATGCTAAAGCTGCGTCGATATCTTCAAAACGTTTCGCTTTGCCTAGTACACGCATGCCTTGCATATTGTTCAAAATAAATTGCGCCAAATCACGCGGCTTCAATGTCCTAGGGATGAGGGTCTCTGTTTGGGCATTTTGAATAGCGTCTGTAATGATATGTATTAGGTGATCAAACAAGAAGTGACCTTTACGTAATACATCACTGTCTTCTCCTGCATGTTCAACCAACGCGTTTTGTACAAAGCAGCCACAACTACGTTGATTTTGTAGTTCGGCGAACGATTTCAAAAAACCTTCAAGCTCTGGCAGTGAAGCTCCATCCTTTTCTAGGTTTTTTAGAGATGGTAACGAAACGTGTTTTAGGTAAGTGTCTAGGGCTTCATGATAGAGCTGTTGTTTATCACCGTAAGTGTTGTAAAGGCTGAAACGGTTTATATTCAGCTCGTCTGTAAGATCGGATATTGAAGTATTGGCAAAACCCTTACGCCAAAACACGTCCATTGCGACGAGCAGTTTTTCATCTCGGTTGAAGTTGGCTTTTCTCGCCATAGCGTACCTACCTAGAACGACTCATTTGAAACAAGCGATTCCTAACTGAATTGATCAGATGTTTGAGGATTAAATTCTTGACTGATCGTTTATAAACTCGTTACATTATAACCTAACCAATCGGTTAGTTAAAGAAAAAGGACTTGACATGAAACTGTATGAAACCGCCGCGACGCCGAGTTGCAGACGAGTAAGCATTTTTTTAAATGAAATTGGCGGTGAGGTTGAACGTATCGCGCTAAACGTTCGTGAAGGGGACAATCTTTCGGAAGATTTCAGGAAAAAGAGTGTGAATGGAAAAGTTCCCATGTTGGAACTAAAGGACGGTACAACAATTTGTGAAAGCGTCGCAATTTGTCGTTTTCTTGATGAAGAGTTCAGTAACAACCTAAACCTTTTCGGTAAAAATCAACTAGAAAGGGCACAGGTTGAAATGTGGCACCGTGTCGTCGAGTTTCAAGGGCTGTACACCGCTTTTCAGGCGTTTAGAAACATTACCGCAATTTATAAAGACAGAGAAACGTGCGTTAAAGAGTGGGGTGAAGAGTCGAAACAACGAGTACTCGCTTTCCTACCAGTATTAGAAAAACGCTTAGAAGAAAGCAAATTTATTGCGTCCGACAGGTATACCATCGTCGATATCACCGCTTTCATCTTCATAGGGTTTGCTATCAATGCGCTTAAGATTGATGTATTGACGACAGCGCCAAATATCTCTCGATGGTACGAGCAAGTTTCGGCTAGAGATGCAATGCAGGCATAAATCAAGGCAAGCAGTCGTTGATTGATCGTGTCATGTACTGCTTGTGCTCATCCCTTTGAGTAAACTTAAGGATGTTCGACGTACTAAATCAAACTCCTTCCAAGTCATACTATTTGTTTATAGCTGTTCTATACTCGTATTATCTCAATGGCCTCTGTGTATGTGTCGTTCGTTGTAACACGGAATGTGCAATTCAAGGACAAGGGGAATACTATGAGCTTAAAAGCCAAAGTTATTAATAATGTACTCGTCGCTTTATTAGTTGTCGCGACATTTGGATTGGTCGCGATGTATGAGGACATTGTTCAACAAAAACACCAAATACAGTCTTTAACCGAAAAGCTTCTTGAGAAAGAAAATCAGATCGTGGTTTCTAATGAGGCACTATCATACACTCGATACCAGCATCAATTGTTAGCGGAAGATTACAGCAGATTTCGGGATGAACAGTCGATGAAAAGCGTACTGAGTCAGTAAGAATGTTGTGATGAACAGAAAATCGCAGTTCACTAGTCAATGATTACACCTCGTACGAACTACCGTCAGTAGCGAGATTAGTTTACTTAGATTCTTTCACAGAGGATTGATGTTATTTTTATTTTGGACTTTCTACCGGAGCAAGTAGCGCGTCCAACTCTTCCCGAGTGAGTAAGTCGTTGGTAACTAGCATCGAAGCTTCGTCATCAAGTGACATTTTAGTTTGATTTAACAAATAGCGTTTTTGCACCGCAGTTAAATCTGGCAGAGAATCTATAAGTTCTCGAAAATTATCATTATTCATTATTACGATCCCCCGTTATAAAACGGTTTGTTAAGCCTGGTTATCTAAGTAAGCGAAAATTTGTTGATTGATAGTGAGAAGTTCTCGACTCACTATCTTTATGTCTTTGTTATCCGGCTCTATGTTGTTTCGAGCGTGATTTTCAATTCCTTGCAGTGCAACAACGGCAGTATCTTCACCGAAGCTCTCCAACTCGTTTTTCAATTCACGCACGAGTATATGTAATTCTGGCCAGTTTTGTTCTGAATTTAATCGAGCAATACGTTCTGAACCATCTCCATGATTCTCTAAATAAGTAGACAAAACACTTATCAGCTTATCGACATCATTGTCCATGTATTCACTGAGTACTGTAAAGTTAATCATCTGTGTCTCCTTACCTTAGTAGAGCACACAAGCGCGATTAAGTTCCAAACAACGCTAGTGACCAGCCTCTATCCGAAGTCACTAGAGTTAAGTAAACGATGTAGTGGAAAAGCGGTTTGTATCGACGCAATACTTTCTATTCTCTCTTGCAACGATCCAACATTTGCCTTAACAAATACAATAATATTAAAAATAGTCATTTGAATGCATAAAGACAAGGCGTTTTACGTGAAATGAGGTTTGTATTGTTGTTGAAAATTCATTTTAGCAATACAAACAAACCCTGCTCTAATAAATGGCAGAGAGGATTGTACAGTTTGTTGCTCCAACTAAGGCTGTGTTGGAGCAATCAAACAATAAATCGAGGGGTATGGCTCAATTATTAGAGGGGCGCAATAACTGGACTCGCCATTAGCGTTTCGCGATTGAATATGGGTTAGTCACTTTTGTTGACCTGTTGTAAGATCTAGTTCGTCTCAGATGCTGGTTCTACAAACGCTTTTGTCCCCCATAGTGGGACTGTCGAAAGGCTGTGTTTGAAGCTACCTGATGTTTCTTTTGTAGAATAAGACAAATACATTAACGTTTGATTTTCAGGGTCGTAAATGCGTCTAATTTTCATTGATTTGAAGAAAATACTCTTTGATTTCTTAAAAACGATTTCCCCCGATTTGCTCTTATCAACGTTTGCGATCATCTCTGGGGTAATTTCGCCTGTTTGGCGGCATGAAATTGAACTGTCACTTGGGTCTGACAGGCTGAAGTCAGCTTCAATACTCGCGACATGACAAGTCACGCCTGGAACTTCTGGGTCAACGAGCGTATTTAATTTAATGTCTTTCATGGTAAACATACCCAATGACACATCACCCACTTCATTATCAGAACAACCAGTAAGTAGTGTCACTAAACCTAAAGCCACCAAGCTTTTTTTCATTGTTTTATCCTTAACTAAAACCGCGATTAGCGTCAATTTATCAGACGTTGTCTATTAAAACAAAGTTTGCCCCTTCTTCGAATGATGTATACCAGCAAAAAAATCGATACGTTTCGATACACTGAGCAAGACGAAAAGCTTAAACGACTGTTTATCTCGAAATCCGTTGGTTCAGTACCTAACTGTATCGGGAATCGCTAGGTTTGTGATCGGCTTCGTGCTAATGTATGCCCCAAAACAGGTGACAGCAAATGATTGAAAAGACATTCAATCTGTTTTACGCCCGTCATAACAAGGTACTCAAATGAATATACAACAGTTAGCCTGTATAGAACGCAAGAATGCGTGGCTCTATAATTTGGTTGAAGTAGAATTCCCAACCCAAGAAAGTCTGAAAGGGCGCGACATCTACTTTAATACTTTGAATGGACAGGCTTACCACTCTGTTGATAAATCAAGTTTACTCTCTGAGCTGTCAGTATTTTCAGAAAACGACATTTTTCTCGTCGATTTTCACCGCCTTACGATTATGTTTTCAATTCTCCAATCAAACCGTTGGGAGCAGCAATCAGATAAAGACATGATCATTGAGTATCTGACGCAAATTATTCTTACGCCAGAATTTGAACTCTACGTGGTATTTGCAGAAGGTAACCCAATAGGTGCCGCAGTTGTGAGCCATTTTGAAGGTAATACGTTGATTTCCGATTTAGCAGTGGTACCTGAAGTAAATCAACAAGATATTGTTGTTGCGCTTGCTCATAAGCTAAGCAGTGAAGAAAAACTTTTAGAAACGGTCATTTTAGAAAGCTAGCCCAGCTCAGTAACCCGCTCCAATAGAGCGGGAAGTTACTCCTTATACTCATTTACCCCCCGTTTACAGATACGTTTTAGTTATTCGCCCCATTCACACTCAGTTTATTCTCAATTGATATCCCGCCTTTATAACTCAGAGCTGTTGTATTGCTTTCAAGAAACTCGCGACTCATGCGGTTTAGTTTATTTGGCTATAAATATGGAAGTGATCGGTGATCTTGATTAGAAAAACTGTAATTGCTCAAGGTTATTTATACAAAATGCCAAGCTGGTCGTTTATACAATCCCAAACTCAAATACTATTGCTGAAGACAATAATTAATAATTTGCATTTGAAATGCTGTTAGGGTGGGAGATGGCTATGGCGGTTACCGGTGTGAAATGTGTGATTTTTGATTGCGATGGTACCTTAGTAGACACTGAGCGCTTATGTTGCCAAGCATTAGTTAAGGTGTTTAATCAATACGGTTTTTCGCTTACCTTTGAGGAGTGCATCGCTCATTTCAGAGGAGGAAAGCTAGCCGATATTCTACTCGATATCAGAGCGTTTCTTAACGTTAGCATTCCTATCGACGTTTTAGAGCCTATATATCGTGAAGAAGTTCAAACGCTTTTTTCCCAGCATTTAAACCCTATGGATGGCGCAAAAACGTTGATTCAATTTTTGGACTCAAATGACATTCAATACTGTGTCGTTTCGAATGGACCAAAAGATAAAATGGAATACGTACTGAAACAAGCTGGATTGCTTGATGTGTTTGAAGGAAAAATCTTTTCTGCTTTTGATGCGAACAGTTGGAAGCCAGAGCCTGATTTGCTGATGTATAGTGCAATGAATATGGGTTTTCTACCAAGTGAATGCTTGTACATTGATGACACACCCAAAGGTATTGAAGCTGGTTTAAGTGCAGGGATTAAAACTGTGCAACTGTTTAATGGAGAATCGATCAATCGGGTTGATGATGAACGAGTAGTGCTGATTGAGCACCTTGATGAGTTAAAAGAACAGTTACTCAAATATGGCAGTTATTCAACTCGAGCTTTACGTTGTTAGTCGTTGCCCTTACCGTCGTCGCTAACACCGTAAGAGTTAGCGACGAAACTATTCAGTGACATACTCTACTTAACGTATGTATATGTTTGAACTTGCTTTGTAGGTAGGGGGTTTGGTGTAAACATTGGATAGATGTGAAGTGTTTGGTGTGGAACCCACATGATACGCATGTGAACTTTTCTCCGTCTGATGAGATCAAATATTCATCACACTGACAAAGTGGGCAGGTAAGGTTTTCATTATCTTTTGTTTCTTTGGAATTATTCATAGTATTTTCCAGCAGCAAATTGGAATGAATATCTCGGTAAAGTAGGGTATTCAATGTGTTAAAAGTTTGAGAATTTGGGGGAGCTCTGTTTTTAAAGCAGTTGTTCTTAAATTACTTGTTTTTTAAGAAATTGTTCTTAAACCACATGTTTTAAGTTACTACTTAGCAAGCGATACCGTTCTATAAGCAAACTCATTTATAATAATGTTGTTTCTGACCCGTTATTTACTTGGAACAGTATCAGCATAGCGAAACAATTGGCTATTTCACATAATTTCAGCAGATATAAAGATAAGTTGGGATTCACTTCAAAATAAATCATCTTTTGCAATCACTATACCCAAATAACCTCAAGGTGCTAGGGTCTGCGAGAATGACTTGGTTCACAGGCGCGGCAACGATTTGAATCTAAATCACGCTATGACACTCAAGCCTACGCATGAAGGTGATAATGTCTATCTGGAATCGCATGACCGTATAACCAATTAATGATTTTTTCCTATTCCTTGATTGATTTTTCTGTCATAAATGTGTCATATAAAAGCGATACAAAGGGACTACTGTGGCAACGCGTGATATCGTGCCGCAGTAAAAAAGAAGCAAGAACGCTTCGTTATATAACTGTTCCAGTTGTACAAAAGGAGGTCTTTTATGAGCGACCAGTACCAAAACGACGAGAACCTAGAGTTGCTTGATGCACTTGAAATTGGTTTAAATTTGTCGGAATACGTGTCGTCTAGCAACGACAATGAACAATGAATGGCGATATCAATCGTCATACAATTCTCGTAACTGCCCGTCAAACGTTATACTAGGTTCATGTTACATGTAGCCCTAAGGCAAACATAACGAAAATGAACTTTCTAGCCCACCTTCATATTGCTGATCACTGCAATAGTAGTTTGTTAGGTAACTTGCTTGGAGACTTCGTAAAAGGAGATCCAAGCAAACAATATCAAACCGATATTTCAGACGGTGTACGATTACACCGTTTTGTTGACAAGACGACCGACCAACATCCTATCGTTACTGAGTGCAAACGCCACTTTGCTGGTAAAGCGCGTCGCTTTGCGCCGATTGCTCTAGATATGTTTTGGGATCATTGTTTAGCAAAGCATTGGGGTACCTTTCATCAGGATTCGCTTGAGCAGTTCGTGAATAATGCGCACTTAGTCGTAGATAGGGATGTGGATGAAACCTTGCCAGAACGCTATCTTTTGTTACACCGCCGTATGTGGAGTGACGGTTGGCTTCAGTCTTATCGAGAGTTGCCGAACATTGAATTTGCATTACATAGAATGTCACAACGTAGCTCTCGAATGGCTGATCTCACGACTACGTTTGAAGTATTGGAACGGGAATATTTACTATTAGAAGCAAAGTTTCCACGGCTATACATCGACGTTTTAAGTCAATCCCTTCAATACCATAAATACCTTACTCAAACATCCTGAATCTATGATCAAAGGTAGTATGGGCAAGTGTGCTCTGTTAAACTCTGCGCTCCAAAAATTAAGAGGTTTATGATGACCGTTAACTTTGCTGAGCTTGGTGTTAAACCGGCGTTGATCGAAACATTAAGTCGTTTAAATATAAAGCATCCAACGCCTGTTCAAGAAAAGTCTATTCCACATGTGTTGGAAGGAAAAAACCTGCTTGCTGCTGCTCAAACTGGTACGGGTAAAACTGCAGCGTTTGGCTTGCCCATTATTCAGTTGGTGCAGCAAAAAAAGTTAAACGGTACGCCACAAGCATTGATATTAGTTCCTACTCGTGAACTGGCACAACAGGTGTTCGAGCACTTAGTTCAGTATGCGACACATAGTGAACTACGTATTGTCTGCGTTTACGGGGGCACAAGCATTGGTGTACAGACGAAAAGTCTTGAACAAGGGGCGGATATTTTAATTGCTACACCTGGGCGCCTTTTAGATCATCTGTTTAATGGCAATGTAAACATTTCAAAAACAGGCATTCTCGTTTTGGATGAAGCTGACCGAATGTTAGACATGGGCTTCTGGCCTGACCTGCAACGCATTTTGCGACGTTTGCCCGCTGAGCATCAGACCATGCTTTTTTCTGCAACCTTTGAAAGTCGTATCAAGACAATAGCGTATAAGTTAATGGACTCGCCGGTTGAGGTGGAAGTCTCACCCGCTAACACCACCGCGGATACTGTCAAACAGTTTGTATATCCAGTAGATAAAAAACGTAAGCAAGAACTGCTTGCCTATCTTATTGGCTCTCGTAACTGGCAACAGGTTCTTGTTTTTACAAAGACAAAACAGGGCAGTGATGAACTTGCTAAAGAACTAAAACTGGATGGGATTAAGGCGGTTTCAATTAATGGTGATAAATCGCAAGGCGCTCGTCAACGCGCCCTTGATGACTTTAAACAAGGAAAAGTTCGCGCTTTAATTGCTACGGATGTAGCGGCTCGCGGACTAGATATCCAACAGTTAGAACAGGTTGTTAACTTCGACATGCCTTTTAAAGCTGAAGATTATGTTCACCGGATAGGTAGAACCGGACGTGCTGGTCAGTCGGGCCTGGCTGTATCGTTGATGAGTCGTGATGAAGAATACCTATTACATGCGATTGAAAATTTACTGGATCAACGGTTGCCGCAAGAGTGGCTGGCAGGCTTTGAGCCGAGCTTAGTCGAGGAAGTTGAGACAGAGCATAGTGGAGGAGGTCGACGTAAGAGTCGTTCTTCGGAAAAACGCAAACTAAAAGCAAAGCTTGCGATCCACAAGAATCGGGGTAAGCAACGCCGCTAAACCTATCGTATCAGTTAGGGTTACGCTATTTTGGCGGGGTCATATCGTTCTAGCGTTTGTGGTAGCGCAAGTAGGTACCCTTGATACATATCGAAACCGAGTGTTTTCATTAAATTTAGTTGATACTCGGTTTCAATTCCTTCGATAACGGTTTGTGCTCCCAATTTGCGCGATAGGTGTAAAGCTTCAATTAATGCGGATTGGTTACCATCCTCGTACATAAGCAATAAAGACCTATCCATTTTTATAATATCTGGTCTAACAGACTTGACACGCTCAATCGTAGACGCGTTCACGCCATAATCATCGATGGCTAGCTGGAAACCATTGTTACTCAAATATTCTGTGGCTTTATAGAGAAAGGTTTCATTGCCCGATCCTAATTCTGTTAGCTCCATCACAACTTGCTTTTGCTTCAGCCCACTGAAAGAAAACGTTTTTTGGATTACATGACCGAACTTAGGCACTTTCACTATCATTTCAGCCGCGACAGGCAAAATATTTAAAAACAGCTTGTTATTTCTAAATCGAGATTGCGCGAAGTTTTTGATATGAATAATGCTACTGAGTCTCTCGACGTCCAATTTATCTGAAATGTTGATTGTTTTTGAATGAAAAAACAGATCCGGACGGATCTCAGTGCCATCAGGTAGATTGATACGAACCAAGCTTCTAAGCCAACAATAGAGATGTCTTTTTTGTAAATCGGTTGAAATACGCTACGAAGGGTAAAATTATCGTATTGTGCGGTGTACTGTCCGTCTTCTTGTCTAGAAATACAGCTGAGTAGCCGCTCGTTTGTCATCATATAGCAACCTAGATCCATCCTGCTCTTTGGTGCGGTTACACCAATGTAAATTCAGTATTCGAGAATCTAAGGGGGCTGTGCTTTCGTCGCAAGGGCTGGTTACTGATATAACAGTATTTATCGACCAGCCTCAAACAAATAGATGAACCGTTTGTAATCGCGGTGACTATCTTTGAGCTACCACTGTAATACAGAGTAGAGCTGTAGGTACTTTCGTACAGGAACTTTCTTGCCTGAACGACGTAATGGGTGACCATATTTAAGGTAGCAAGGGCTGATTCCAAATCGAGAGTTGAGAGACTGTGTTAACAGAGATTCACTCTTATAAAGAGTAATACCTTGTTCGGTGTATTCATCGATAGGTTCAGGAAGCTCGCCCATCCACCAATGCAATAGTTCGCGACTTGTTTTACTCCGACTGATCCAATGATCACAGACGAGAAAAAGGAGATCGTTTGGTTGCAGCGCATATCCGTACTCAGTTTGCCATTCCGTGATTGAGTTAAGAAGATTATCTCGACACGATTTACCAGCACTGACCATATGATGGCTTAGCACCCACACCGTTCCTATTTCAGATGAAATACGATAGTGGTGAGGCAAATCAGGTGCATTCAGTACTTCTAATGGTTTAATCGTACATAAATGACCAAAATGTTGAAATGTATGTTGCATTCGCCTCGAAAATGCAAGACCTAGGTGGTGTTCACTCATTCCCTGATTGTGAACAGCAGGATAATTCTTTTCACAGAGTTTAAGACAATCCTCTTGAAAATCATTGACACTTTGAATGACTAAGTCGAGCAGCAAAGAAATATCCCTTAACGGTTAACAAAACGTTCGGCGAAAGATTAGCATAGTCTGTTTAATATAGACTAATGATGATCGGCAACTTCTTGATCTACACACCAAAAGCAATTTATAAACGACGAACTATTTTTTAGGAGGCACGTATGATTAAGTTAGAACGTAACCAAAAAGAACAGTTAGCAACTGCCGTTCAAGATTACCTTCAAGATGAATTGAATATTGATATCGGACAATTCGATTGCGAATTTTTAATTGACTTTATCACCGAAAAATTAGGCGCAGTTTACTACAACCAAGGCGTTGCGGATGCAAAGTCGGTGATGGAAAGACGAATGTTAGAAATGACGGATGAACTTTACGAGATAGAGCAAGAAGTGAAACTGTAATTCTGTAAATTTAGTCTCGTTGACACGTTCAACCTTTTCGAACATGTTGATAGAGAGTGCAACATTGTAGAGTTGTAAGAAATGGTAAAAAATCTGTTTCATATAGGCTAAATACGTTAATGTTGCGTAGTCAAAATAAAAGAGTTTAAAGACAGTTAGGAACATGAGATGGGTAAACTGGTTAAGAACTACAATTTTCCTGCGCGTTTAATGCATTGGCTTTCTGCCTTATGCATCATAGGTTTGTTTGCCGTCGGCTTATGGATGGTAGACCTAGGTTACTATAGTGAATGGTACCGCGTTGCCCCTCATTATCATCGCTCTACCGGTATTTTGCTTGCTCTCTTGACTGTGATACGTCTGTTCTGGAAATTCATGCTGCATCGCCAGAGGTAGAGGGCAAGTCTTACGAAGTCGTTGCAGCAAAAGCAGCGCACGGTTTGATGTATTTGTTGCTCGTAATAATTTTTATTTCTGGTTATTTGATTTCAACATCAGATGGTAGAGGTATAGAGGTTTTTAACTGGTTCACGGTTCCGGGAGCGGGTGAGTTGTTTGCTCATCAGTCTGATATTGCAGGTGAAGTGCACTTTTACGCGGCTTGGGCATTGATACTGCTCGCTGGTTTGCACGCAATCGCAGCACTTAAACATCATTTCATAGATAAAGACGACACCTTACGTAAGATGCTTGGCCGACACAGATAGTGTCCAAGCATTCATTGAATGGAAAACACACTAAAAACAAATGTTAGGAGCTCAACAATGAAAAAGTCACTTTTTGCAACTGGTCTAGCGATGGCAATGGCTTTGCCGATTGGCGCACAAGCCGCAGACTATGTTATCGACACGAAAGGCGCTCATGCTTCAGTTAACTTTAAAGTTAGCCATCTAGGTTACAGTTTTATCAAAGGCCGTTTTAACACATTTTCTGGTGACTTTTCTTATGATGAAAACAATATCGCTGCATCTAAAGTAAATGTCGTTGTGGATACGACTAGCTTGGATTCAAATCATGCTGAGCGTGATAAACACATCCGAAGTGGTGACTTCATCGACGCTGGTAAGTTTGGTCAGGCAACATTTACCAGCACGAAAGTTGTTGATAAAGGCGACGGCAAATTGGATGTGATTGGTGACCTGACATTGCATGGTGTTACTAAGCCAATTACGATTTCCGCAGAATTTGTTGGTGCTGGTAGTGACCCATGGGGTGGGGAACGTGCTGGTTTTGTTGGTCACACTCGTCTTGAGTTGGCTGACTTTGATATTCCAGTAATGGGCAGCTCAAGCTACGTTGATATGGAACTCCATGTTGAAGGTGTGAAAAAATAAGCGATTGTAGTTAGGTAAGAAAAGCGCTCTATCTTATGATAAGAGCGCTTTTTTGTTTTAAGCCAACTGTCGTTTGTTATTTTGATCAGTCGTTAGTGTTTAAGCTGTTTTTAGTTCTTCTTGCTCAATCAGGTTAACTCTCTCACCGTAAATAGCGCGCAAGGCTTTTAACACTTCGTTGCGAGTTATTACGCCAACCATAACGCCATTTTCAAGTACAGGAAGCACCTGAGGCTTGTTCACTTTCATGCTTTTTGCTCGTTCTTCGAGCGAAAGGGAAGTGAAGCGAGTAGCGATGCCCATGTTACTCGTTGGGAAAAGTTGCTCTTTATCAATACAAAGGAACTCCACAACATCAACTAGACGATCATTTGCATCAATAGCGACCACTTCTCTGCTCATTAGATCGACCACTTTCTGACCTTCCTCTGGGATGTAATCTTGGCACCAAAGCTCTACCATCACATCGTGCGCGGAGAAAAAGCCCACTAAACGATTATCTAGGTCAACAACAGGAGCACTGTTAATCGAACTATCAAGTAGAGTATCAAGTGCGACAGAGACCGGAGTTTCGACACTAAGCGTTGTCGGTGCAGGGTTCATGATGTCTTTTACAAGTGTTCCAATTTTCATATTGATATCCTTAATTGACGTAAGATTTGTTGTATTTGTAATTGAAGTGATTTTTGCGGCTTTTAACTCTGGACGGCGGAAAATACACCAGTTCGATAAACCGACGAGTACGGCGCCACCAACGATATTGCCAAGTGTTACAGGAATTAAGTTTGCGGTTAGGAAATGACTGATGTTTAAATCAGCATATTGTGCTGCGGAGACGCCAACTGATGTCCAAAATGATTCTGGTGCGAAGTTTGCAATCACAATGCCTAGTGGGACCATAAACATGTTTGCCACACAGTGTTCAAAACCACTACTGACGAACATCGCAACGGGTAAAATGGTCATCACGGCTTTTGTCATTGCATTCGCCGAACTAAAAGTTAGCCAAATTGCGAGACAAACTAATAAGTTACAAAGTATCCCCAGCGCAAAGGCTTGAATAAGAGTATGGTGAAGTTTGTGCTGCGCAATGTTCAGCGCGTTTAACCCCCACTGGCCGTGGTCCATTTGGTATAAGCCTGCAGCAGTCACAAGTGCCAATAAGAACATTGCACCGATAAAGTTGCCAACATACACTTTGCCCCAAATAGACAGCATTTTGCCGAAAGAAATTTGTTTGTTCGCCCAAGAAATGCTGGATAGCACGGAGCTGGTAAACAGCTCGCCACCGCAGATGACGATAAGGATGAGCCCCATACTGAACGCTAATCCACCAGCTAAGCGGCTTAAGCCCCAACCTGCGTTAGCACTCCCTGTTGTCACTGTTATGTAGAATAAAAATGCTAAGCCAATGAAAGCACCGGCCATAGTTGCCAGCCCTAATGTCATACCACTGGTCTTATGTGCTTTGCTTAGAGCAAATTTTTCAGCCTCGGCCATCATCTCCTTGGGAGAGAAGTACTGGTGATTCTCAGAAGTATTCACCGCCATGCCAACTCCTTAGTTTTAATTTTCATATGAACTCCTTGCTGCTAGTTTTCGTTGTTCGTCTCTTTTGTGTTTGGTTCACATCGATATGTTTAAATAAACAAAGCTCTGATTGATGGTAGAGCGATGCATAGCAACGTATCGGTTTTGTCATGAATCTATTTAGATGTAGACGTTCCCTGTATCGCCAAACCAGATTAGGGCGAATTTATGTACATAGGAAATTGATAATATTTACCAGGTGAATCAAATTAATTGATAAGTTTTACGTAGCAGGTAGAATGAACCTCATTGCTTATAGGAGCATTAGTGAGAGTACGAAAAACTCTTCAATCAGGGAGGACACTTTGCGCTATTCACTCAAGCAGTTAGCGGTTTTTAACGCCGTTGCAGATACCGGCAGCGTAAGCCAGGCCGCAGACAAACTGTCTTTAACTCAATCCGCGACAAGTATGTCGCTCGCGCAATTAGAAAAAATGCTTGGTAGACCTTTGTTTGAAAGACAAGGTAAACAGATGGCATTAACGCATTGGGGAATGTGGTTAAGGCCCAAAGCCAAACGTTTGTTACAAGATGCATTGCAAATTGAAATGGGGTTTTATGAACAACATTTACTAAGCGGTGAGGTTCGTTTGTGTGCAAGTCAAACGCCTGCTGAGCACCTGGTTCCAGACCTTATCAGTATTATTGATAACGACTTTCCTGAAATGCGAATTACGCTCGACGTTAAAAGTACTCAGTGTGTTATCGATGAAGTATTAGATTACAAATACGATCTGGGCATTATCGAAGGTCGTTGCGATGACAACCGATTGCATCAAGAGGTATGGTGTCGAGACCATTTAACTGTCGTGGCGGCTTCGCATCATCCTTTTGCCAAAAGTTCGGTGGTCAGTTTAGCGCAATTAGAGCAAGCAAAATGGGTGTTACGCGAACATGGTTCAGGAACACGCAAAATTTTTGATAGTTCTATCCATCATTTAATTGAAGATCTCGATGTTTGGCGCGAATACGAACACGTGCCTGTATTGAGAAGTCTTGTTGCGAATGGGCAATACTTAACCTGCTTACCATATCTGGATGTTGAACGTTACATTGAGTCCGGTCAGCTTGTCGCACTGAATGTATCAGAACTGAAGATGGAGCGTACACTCTCATTCATTTGGCGAGCTGATATGGAAGAAAACCCTTTGGTCGACAGTATAAAACGCGAAGGTTTACGTATGATGAAAGGGAGACCTTCAGTCCTATGATCTTTTGATTCTTTTGTCGTTGCGTAATCATTACCGTCTATTTGGCTCTGCTATATGCAGGGCCTTTTTCATTTTTATTTGCCCAATGCCTGTTATCTAAATATGTTGATTTATCGGTTACGTCATGTTTTTGGTGTAATTGATGATATGAATGTTTATATTAGTGTGATTTTCATCACCGAATGTAGTGGCTAATGTGCCTAATATCGGTTTCTGATTTTCATGTACAAAGACTGTTGCAATCGTATAAGTGCGATAACAGTGAGCGGGCTCGAATACCATGACAACACTTTTAGCGATATCTATCACAACCGGAATTTTATCTGGAGTATGGGGATGGGTTGCAATTTCTTTAGGACTTTTATCTTGGGCAGGCTTTTTAGGTTGCACAAGTTATTTTGCTTCACCTACTAGTGGGCTGAAAGGACTATTGATCAGTTTAATCACTAACTTAACTGGTGTGTTTTGGGCGATAGTAATCATCCATGGATCCACTTACGCCGGGTTAGACATTTTGGGTTACGTCATCACGGCTATCGTGGCATTTTTCATGTGTATTCAAGCTAAACAAACTTGGCTCGCTTACATTCCTGGGACGTTTATCGGATCATGTGCGACCTTTGCGGCTGACGGCAATTGGCAAATTGTTGTTCCATCTTTGCTATTGGGTGGTGTGTTTGGTTACTTGATGAAAGCAACAGGGCTATGGTTACATGCAAGATCATCCACTGCATCAGCTTCTCTTTCAGAGCAAGTACAGTAGTGACCCCCGATCTTATTAGTATCAGCAAATGATGACCATTTATTTTATAAATACGGTTTACCAAAAGTATTGATACAAGCACGCTGCAAAGCGTGCTTTTTTTGTGGGAGCTTATTTAAGTAGCGATGAATGGCTTGAGAGTGTTTAAGTATTGCCATTAGCCATCGTAACAATACGTTTCAATGTCCAACGTATTAACACTGGAATAGCTTCGACGCCTTCGTTTTCACAATGGGAAACAATGGCGAGTGCTAAGTCGGGTTTCGCATGTTTTTTCAACACACGATTAACCACTTTTTTTGCTGGAATCTGATGATCATGAGGCACTTTGATCATATCTTTAAAAAACATTTCAAAACCGTGATTATAAAGGAAGTGTTCAATATCGAGATCAGGCAACTCCGTTAACCGATGTCTTTCCTGATCGTTGCCTAATTGGGTACGGACTGTATGCGCATATTTTTTCCCTGCGGCGTCTCCGTCAGTAACAACATGCCAGTCAATACCGAACTCCTTCGCGACTTTTATCAGAGATTTTAATCCAGATTGGGCAAACTCGACGATTTGTACCCCTTCTGCCGCTAAATCGTATCCACATTGTCTTGCTAGTTCATTAAACAACCAGACTTCCGTTTCACCTTCGACCAATAACCAGCAGCGAGCAAACAGTGCACCAACTCGATGAAATCGAATATGAAAACCAATTCGCCTTAATTCATCACGGCCAAACTTTGATGAGTTTAGGCAGGTTGCTACGGTTCGGTCTGATAAACGAATCAAACGCCGAATTGAATACAAAGGTACTGCACCGAGTAAGCTACCACTATTGGTCGTCAGGATCTTTTGCATGGGTAACAGCTGTAATAACGACCAGGCTCGTGCAAGGTGAGTAGGATGCAAGCGTCCTTCCGGATCTTCAATGATTAAGATCGGCCTTGCACAACGTCTTAAGTCTGTTGGGCCTTTCGCTTGTAGATAGGCGTTGAGCAGCCCCATTAACAGCAAGCGACTTTGTTTATCATTGGTTTCTTTAAGAAACTGACTTAATCCCTTATCAGATGAGTGACTCGCATAAAACAACCCATCTCTCGGTTTTCTCGGATTGGGTTTAGTAACACTACGAAAAGCAAAATAATGTTCGACTAACGTATGCATGGAATCGAGGCTACTGCGTATCTCGCCTTTGTTTACATGACCCGGCATGGCCAATAGGCGACGGCAAGTATTGTTAATTCGTTTTTCAATGCGTGCGTTTTTACCGTCACCATTCACAAACTGTGGTTGAGGGAAGCGACGAGAGTCTCGCAAGCGGATCACTGGGTGTAGCGTCATTAACTCAATCGCAAGTTTTTCTGAATGATGTAGTTGCTTTGGTTTACCGTCACGATCTAAAAATGCATATTGAGTCGTGATGTCATGTCCAACCCTAGAGGCACTAATACGGTAATAGATCAGGTGTTCACCTTCATGGCTTGTGATCCAAGCGGGTTTAATCCGCCTGTAACGTCCTGAGTGTACCTCTGTTTATCGAAAGTTTTAAACACAATAATGATTTCAATATGCTGAGATTGGGGATGTGAGATAGCGTAATCGACGTGAAAATCGGTTAACTCAAATTGGTACAGCTTGCCATTTGTCGGTAAAGCGATGGAAAGGGCATCAAGTAAGGAAGACTTACCCCAAGTGTTTTCGCCAATGAGCGTAGTTAAGTCATCAAAAGAGAGCGATAGGCGTCTTATACCCCGAAAACCGGCGATTTCGATGCGTTCTAATCTCATCTAAATCCTCCTTACAATTATTTGAATTATGGAGAGATTTGAGCATATACCCAAATAACCTCAAGATGCTAGGTTCAGCGAGAATGACTTGGTTCTCAGACGCGGCAACGATTTGAAGATCTAGTAGTTCTAAATCAAAAATCGTTAACAAAGGCTGTGAGCCAAGTCAACTCGCCCTTCGGGAGCATGTCACTGACAAGATTTCATCGTCACATAACTCGGAAAGAGCCTGCTATTCCGCTTCGTTATCTTCCTTGAACTCATGCCAGTGACAATGCTCTGAATCCAACATCTTGAAGTCATTTGGGTATATATTAATTGTAAACCATTGCGTTTACTTAAGTTCACAAAACGAGGATAAATTCACATAGGATGGTGATATAACGAAATGTTCTCGTTGATACTGGCTTTTTCAGCATGACTATCACACATAAGTGAAACAAAAACTTCACTGTTTCAATAAATTCATGATTCTGTCATCATTCAATTCTTATTATAATAAGGAATGAAAAGAGAGAAGATGACAATGGATAAAAATCATAAGCCAGTCAGAATCAAACTGGCGCACATCAATGACACTCATTCCTACTTTGAACCAACATCACTGCAGCTAAAACTCGATATTCAAGGCGAGCACAATTTAGAACCTTACGTTAGTGCGGGTGGGTTTTCACGCATTGCCACACGAGTGGAACAGTTACGAGATGATGCGAAGCGTCAGGGGCAAGGGATGTTGTTTCTTCATGCAGGCGACTGTTTCCAAGGCACACTTTATTTTTCCCTATTTAAAGGCAAGGCGAATGCGGATTTGCTAAATGCGTTAAACATTGATGCGATGGCGTTGGGGAATCATGAACTTGATATGGGAAATGAGCCAGTTGCTTTGTTTTGTAAAAGAACAAACTTTCCTCTATTAGCGGGAAATTGGGACTTATCCAACGAGTTACAAGCAAAAACTCATCGCATCAGTACCTGCGATAATGTGCTGAGTTACAAACCTGAGACCAAAAGCGCACAATATGTTGTGAAAGAATTTGATGGCGAAAAAGTCGCTATCTTTGGTTTGTCGTTGGATAAAATGAGTGAGATCGCTAATCCAGACGCTGATACCCCGTTTATATCGGCAATTGAAACTGCGAAAGCGACGGTAGAACAAATTCATGATTCCGGTATTAGAAATATTATTCTACTCAGCCACCTCGGTTATGAGGGGGATTTAGAATTAGCAAAACAGATCAGCGGCATTGGTATCATCGTCGGTGGGCATAGTCACCGTTTGCAAGGGGACTTCTCATCAATTGGGTTAGGTGTGGATGATCCGTATGGCGTTAAGGTCAATGACACGTATGTCGTTCAAGCGGGATATCACGCTTTGACGATGGGGCACTGTGTCCTTGAGTTTGATCATAACGGAAAAGCGACCATGCTCAGTGGTCAAAACGAACTACTGTTAGGGCGTCGTATTTTTTGGGACTCTACACTTAACCAACAATTAGACCAAGGTGTGTTTGAAAAGGCGTGTGATTTCATCCATGGTCAACCGAATGTTGTCGTATGTAAAAAGCACCCTGAAACGCAGACTATTCTAAACAACAAGTACATTCCTCGTGTCCGCGCTTTACAGTCTCAAGTGATTGCAACGGTGGAAAGTAAAAAGCGTCACGTGCGTATACCGGATGAATTTGGCAGTAGTGAACTCGCATCTTCGGTCGCGCAATCGTTTTTGTATAGTTTGAACCAAAGGGGACATGGCGTACAGTTTGCGATCCATAATGCTGGCGGAGTGAGAACGTCCTTGAATGCTGGCAATATTACCGTTGCCGATATTGCCGGACGATTATTGCCATTTGCCGTACCCATTGGTTTTTATGACGTTCAAGGTAAAGTGATAAGAAAAACGCTAGAAGGTGCGATTAATAATGCGTTAAACAATGGAGTAGAAGGAACAGGCTCGGGAAGCTATCCATACACACATAATTTACACTTTGAATATAAAGTAGACGCCCCCAAAGGCAGAGAATCCGCCAATTAGAAATCTTTAACGGTCAGCGGTGGGTGAACGTTGAGAATGACGTTTGGTATCGTGGTACTTCTTCAGCGTACACGATGAAGGGCAAAGAAGGATATGAAGCATTGCTCGATATGAAGGGTGAGGGAAGTGTTACTAATTTATCGATGGCGGATTGCTTTATTGAGCTTCTAACCGATTACCCACAATGTTTAAATCAAACGAGAAAATTAAACTCACTGCAAAACGGTTAGGGATATAACCATCTGAAGCCATTTGTTAAATTTGTTGATTTATAATCTGGTGAGAGCTTCTATCGCGATATGGTTCGGATTTTGCTTTCTTTTACGGTACTACGCATCTAAGAGGGTAGTATTATGTGGAAGAAAGACTGGGCCGACGCAGCAGCTATCGCAGCTTGGGTTGGTGTTTGGTCTATGTTGGTCTATTTTGTGCCACTAGGCGGAATGTAAAAACTAATCAGATCGAGGGGCACATTCGTGCTCCTTATTTATTCCAATAATAGTAAGCTCACAACCAGTAGGTTTAGACTAATATAACTAATCGAACGTAGCAGGATTCAACTTCAATTTCCTCAAAGTTCAAAAAAACTAAGAGTTAAATATTTGTTATTGTTGAGCATCGAAATGCCAGCTTTTGAGTGGTTTATTCATTATTAAGCTAAGTTTTTGCGTAGATATGCGCAATAAGCTTAAGTTCTATCCATCCCGTTTGTAAACGCTTTGTTTTATTAGAAAATCTTATCCGAATGCAAAATAATTGTCATTTTTTATACTGGAAAAATGTAGATTAATATACAACCAACAAGACGTTATACAGCTTTTATTTTTATAGAGAGGCAATCATGGCACAAGCAATGCAAATGACTAATGTAGCTTTACCAACCTCTATGGATAAGAAAACCTACTCGGTTAACTTCAAAGGATTGATTGCACACTTACTGGACATACTTTTCGTCGACAATGCTGCTCCACGCAGTTATTACGCCGAAGACATGTCAGCGCATATTCAGAAAGACATTGGTATGTATCGTTAAGATATCCGAACTGCTAAGGGGTTTTTTAATCCTCTAACAGGTGTCTTGAGTATGTGGATAAACTGAAAAAGCCAGCATTCAAGCTGGCTTTGTTGTATCTGGCCCCATTGAATATACAAAAGCAGGGCTCCTATTCAAGGAACCCTGCTTTAAATAACAGGTAGCCCAGTTATTTTTTACGGCAGTACTCTGCAATTACGTACATTGATTGGCCGCCGTTGGCTTTACCCGAAACCAGTTTAGGGTCATCACCAAGGCTGATGCCACGAATAACCGTACCTTGTTTAATCACTAGGTTCGTTCCTTTTACTGGAAGATCTTTGATTACTGTTACGTCGTCACCTTTTTTCAGTTCGGTACCGTTGCAATCCAGAGTTTTGTCATCATCAGACATGCCCTTCATCGCCCAGTTCATTTGCTCTTCTTCCATGTACATCATGTCAAGTGCATCTTGAGCCCAGCTTTCAGTGTTCAGGCGAGTCAGCTGTCGCCATGCAGTTACTTGTACTGCTGGCACTTGACTCCACATGCTGTCGTTTAGGCAACGCCAGTGGTTAATGTCTTGTGGCTCTTCGATCTCACCTAGACACTTGTCACACACCATAATTGCAGTGTCTACAGTTACATTGCCATGAGGAGGAACAGCGTATGCCGTTAATGGAGATTCAGAAGCGCACAGTTCACATTTAGACTCGCAACGAGCAAGCAGAGTTGATTCGATAGACATAAGGACTCACTTTAGTAGTGTTATTTTGGGGCGATATTATCCACTTTATCCTGACAATTAAAAGGGGATTAGGCATTTAAGCGATATTTTACAATATACCAACCTGAATAAGTGAAACGTGAAAACAAAAGGCATAGTCAGAAACGTAGAGATAGCTAAGTAACGTCGAGATGGTCCGTAGGTGGTTAGTTTAAATTCCATAAAAAAGCCCAGCGAGTGAAGCTGGGCCTAGTTGAGGTTTTCGGACTAGTGGCTTATTTCAGCACGGTTGTGTCGGATACACCTGACAACGCGTTATCCACCAAAAAGTCCGCGTTTTCGGCTTGCATTTCGGCATGATGGCCAATATCCGAAAGCGTGCCGTTTGGTGAAGCAAAGGTAGTGTGCGATGCAACATCATTAAATTGCACGAAGCTACTGGCTGGAGGCACGGAAGTGGTGGTGCTATTTACCTTCGTTAGCCCAAGTTTTTCTGCCAAAGGCTCAGAGCCAGCGAATTTCGCACTATCTACCTTATTTGGTACCGTATCATCACCATCAACTTCGGTCATTAGGAATGGTGTTGATAAAGAACCCGAAGCGACGAGATCACTCGCGTTAGTGAACGGATCTACCGTATCCAATGTGGTTTGCGCCGCATAGATAAACTGGGAGAAACCGGAGCTTAATTCGGTGAGTTGCTCAGCCGTTGCTTTTTCTTCAAAATCTGAGTAGCAAGCTCCATCATCTAAATTTGTACACTGAACATCGGCATAACCAGCGTACTGAGCAGAGGCTGAATAAGCAATGTTATGCTTGATTTGTGGACCAAATTTTTCTGAACCTAGAAGCAAATTGCCGATCTGACCGCCCGAGTTTTGAATGGACGCTGCGCTAAATGTGTAGAGCGCATCAGCACTGACACTTCCCAATGTGTTGTTAGCCGCTGCAACCGCAGAGGTCGCGACGATGCCTCCAAGCGAGTGTCCCAATACTTTAACTTCGGAACCTGTCATCGGATTAAATGCTTGTAGTGGACTGTTCATCAACAACCCGCCTTGAGCAGAAACCACAAGACTGGCGCGAAGTCCCAATACATCCAGCACACTTTGACGCAAGTTATCACGAGCGACCGCTAAGTTAGACAGATTCAAATACGCAAGCACGTTTGCATTCGCAGAGCGTTGCTCATCGAGACTACGGGTTCCATGCAGCGGTAGATCAATCGCCAAAACCGCCACACCAGCTTTCACCATGTTAAACGCGAACGCGTAGGCGTTTTCTTTGGCGGAAGTTATGCCATGCTGATAAATCACAACATCTGTGGCGTTGCCAGACTGAGGAGTGAATAATAAAACCTCGACTTCTTCCAGAGATTTCACTTGCGGGACAGGTGAGTAGCGCGTGATGATGCGTTCACTGTCGAGTTGTTCTCCGTTTGATAGGTATAACTTCGCTCCTACTAGCTTTAATTGTTCCGTAGGGTCCGTTGCCAGTTTAGACACATCAACCGGGTTATCGGCGAATACACCCGTAGAAAGCTGCTGAACCATGTTTGCCTGTTCGTCAGGATCCGCAAGTGCAGCGCTGATTTTCGCTAAACTTGGCATCGCTGACACCATGGGTTGCATGTTCCAATTTGCGTCTTTTTCTAGGTAGTAAGGTAATTTTACTGTGCCTTGAGTGACATTGACGCTCGCGCCAGACGCATTATAAAGGCCTTTAATTGCTGTCTTAGCCGCGTCGCTATCACTGATATATTTGCTAAAGTCATCGTCAGAATCTAGCGCCGCAATAAAGTCTTGCGGTGGATCGAGCTTCATTGTGTAGGCAGTTGATAAATCGACTGAACCTTCATTTTCATCGTTTTTGTAAACGGTGTTAAGTGTGTTGGCACCCGTCGAAAAACCTGTCGCGGTGACACCTTTAACGGACGCCAAAGTATCGCCAACAGACTGAGTGCTAAACCATGAAGAATAAACAATATCGGCAGGGTTAACTTGAGCGAGACCAAAAATGCCTTCAACCGCTTTAGTGACTGCTTGAACAGACGCAAGGTCACCATTTTCGTAAGTAACCTCTTGCGACTTGCCTGTCGCGTAGCTTGCTGATGTGCCAATTGGCTCGCCATTCACGTCGGTGATATCTTGTGTTACGGCAAAAATGTACTCGCTCGATTCGTCAAGGGCGTCCATGAACTGAATATATAGAGAGTTCCCCATCGCTTGAACCATATAGTCTTGATTTTGAACAAGAACTTCTTCAATCGGGTTTGACTGTCTATCCCAATCAGTTAAGCGTTGGTTAATTTTGATGACTTTAATACCAGATGCGAGCAAACCAGTAGCAAAACCATCACCGTTGAAATTCAGAACGATTGGCATTGTCGTTGACCAACCATCCATTGTGTTCATTGAAGCTCTAGGGTTTGTTAAGGCACTGTCGCCGTTAGTCGGAAGCCCAAGTGTGCCGTCTGTGGAATCCATAAGTAAGTAAGACGGTGCAGGGACATCCGCATTCGCACCTTGAAGCGTAAAGCTGATAGAGGTTTCACGATCCAGAAGCGCTTGTACTTCATCTTCAAACTGTACTTTGTCAGAAGTGCCAGAGCTTGATGTATTGTCACCACAGCCAGCTAAAAGGATTGCAGAACAAAGTATTGATAATTTAAACGTATGTTTCATTGAATGACTCCGTAATCCTATTATTTGAAGGTGTAGTTCATCTGAACCGCACTGATGTACGCATTCGCTTCAGATTCAAACTTGATAACATCACCTGAAGCACTCTTTTCAGTGAAAGTACTAGATTTGCTGTTAACAAGTGCAAAACCTGCATCTACGGTCAAATTCTCATTCATCGCGTAAGTCAATCCCGCGCTATACCAGAAACGATCACTGTCTGGGATACTCAATGTTGTTTTACCTGCTTGTTCGTCGTACGCAAACCCTGCGCGTAATGTCCAGCTGGTATTTAAGGTATAGGTCGCACCAATCGAGTAGCGATTGTTGTCTTCGTATTTTTCTGGTTTGAAGAAACATTGACCCGCAGTGCCATTGTTACACTGAGGACTCGTCGCTTTGAGCTCTTTGAACGTGCTCCAATCCGTTTGTTGCCATCCATAATGCACGGCCCATTGGTCGTTCAACTGATGGAATGCCGATAGTTCAATAATGGAAGGGAGAGAGATTTTTAAGCTACCATCGACTTTTGCAGACGTTGCGATACCTGAGTCATAACTGCTAAATTCGCCATCGTCAAAATCAAGGTCAACTTCAGAACGGTAACCAAAACCAAAGCGGTTGTTTTCATTGAGTTCAAACAACGCGCCAACATTCCAACCCCAAGCAAATGTTTCCCCCTCCATGCCAACGAGATTATCGGATTTGTTACCGCCAAATATTCCCGCGAGTTTGCCTTTGTGACGGGTTAATTCAGCTTCTGCGTAGACTAGGTTGATGCCGCCACCAACGCTGAAAGAGTCGTTAATTCGATACGCTATATTTGGGTTGACGTTCACAGAAATCAGAGAAGTGTCACCCGCAGCGTCGCCAGCAGAGATGTCGTCTGGGTAATCTGTTGCGACGCCGTATGTTGTGAACATGCCAATACCCCAAGCCCATTTATCATTAATTGGGCTGATATAATAGCCAGCAGGGACAACCTGCAAGGGTGCAACGTCTTTTGCGTGTTCGTTATTGAGTGTGTCGTACACATCCACTTCAGGATCGACGATAGATAACGCACCAGAGAATTGCGCTTCTTTGAAAAGCGTCATTGCTGCTGGGTTGCGAGCCAGTACACTCGCATTATCTGCAACGGCGCCTTCACCTGAAAATGCTCGACCAAGACCAGATGCCGAATGTTCAGCCACTTGGAAGCCCGCTGAGTGGGCATTACACGCGAACAATATTGAAATTGTTAGCAGAGAGCAGTGCTTCTTGTTCATCCTTGACCCTCCTAGGGTGTCATTATTCAGACCGAAGTCCTTGTTATTTTCTTGTTTGGTTGGTTTAAATGTTATCTTGATTGCGTTTATGTAAATCAAATGTTAAACGTGCGTTTGATAGTTTGTCAAAGCTTCAGTAGCTTTTGTTGTTTAAATTTGATGCACAGGTCAAATCATACCCCCTAAGGTGTTGTGATTAAGAAGAAATAAACGGGCAGATGGTATGACCAGAATGTTTTTGTGCAATTTAGAGGGGAATAAAGACCTGATGCAAATAAATGCAGTTATTCGGTTTAGTTTTAATCGGTTGGCGGTTCAATTTAAACACATTGAGCCGTCAACGAGTTAATTTGGTCGTAATGGCAATCTATACTCCAGTATCTTAACGCTACTTGAGTATCATTAGCTGCATTTTGGGGTAGGGGTGTTATAGTTCGGTAGTCGCTTAATCGTTGCTTGTAGATCTCGAATACGCGTGCTGTGTGAAGGGTGAGTCGAGAAAAACTCAGGCGGTTGAGCCCCTCCTGAAGCGGCGCTCATATTTTTCCATAACTCGACACTTTGGTTGGGATCAAACCCTGCTTTTGCCATGTAATCCAACCCAACGATGTCCGCTTCGGACTCTTGCGTTCTGCCGTAAGGAAGCATGACACCATATTGAACTCCCACTCCCAGAGCGGCCATCGTCAGTTGTTGATATTGTTTGTATTCTGATGCACCAATCGCGACATTCGCTAAAGACAACCCTGCATTCGTCAGTTGGCTCTGAGAAAGACGTTCGTTACTATGGTCTGCCAAAACGTGTGCGACCTCATGACCAATAACCGTTGCCAACTGATGCTGGTTTTTCGCGACATCCAATAGGCCTGTATACACTCCGATTTTTCCTCCTGGCAAGGCAAATGCGTTGACTTGTTTACTGTCGAACACAACAACTTCCCAGTTATCAAACCCACCTTGCTTAGGTATGGACTTTGTTACGTGTTTAGCCACACACTGAACGTATGCATTCGTTTTTTTATTCTTACTGATGGGTATCTCTTTCTTCATTTGAGCAAAAGATTGCGCGCCCAGTGATGACATCTGTTGATCGGAAAACATCAACAACTGATTTCGACCTGTAGGGGATGCGCTACAAGCTATAAGTCCAGCAACACTGATAAGCGCTGAAGCTTTGATCCACACCTTCATAGTTAGCTCCATGTATATTTTTTTGTTGTACAACAGTAGTATATACCCAAATGTTCTCAAAATGCATCGCTCACTCCTTTGTCACTAGCGTCAGATGCATGAAGATCACCTAGCGGAATGACGGGCGTTGTTCCAATTTACTTGACAATAAAAAGCCATCGTTATGTCATTACGATAAAATAAAACACTAAAAGACGAGTAAACCATGAGTATTTGGAAAAAGCCGATCAGCCTCGATATTCTCAACGAGACATCAAAGAACACCATGATAGAACACCTTAATATTGAGTACACTGCTTTATCTGACGATTCCATTTCTGCCACAATGCCAGTATGCAGCTACACTCATCAGCCATTAGGGATGCTCCATGGGGGCGCGTCCGTTGTATTGGCTGAAACGCTTGGATCGATTGCGGCTAACTGTTGTGTGGATGAAAACAGCTACTGTGTGGGTTTAGATATCAATGCGAACCATATCCGAGCGATGCGCAGCGGATACGTAATTGGAACCGCAAAGCCACAGCATATCGGGGTTTCAACGCAAGTTTGGCAGATTAATATTACTGATGAGCGTGAACGACTTGTCTGTACAAGCCGTTTAACTATCGCGGTTAAACAAAAAAAATCACAATAGGTAAGTAGACATGGTGATTGAGTTTTCTGTGGGAAAAATCATCGCAACTCAGCATGAGGTGGTTGTGAAGCTAGCGGGAAGTTCGATGGCGACGCTTCAAGCCCAGTCAGAATCGATTCAACTGCTTGGCAGAGGAGCTAATGTTATCGTCGCTCACGGCTCAGAATGCAAATGGTCAATTAAACTGGACGATGAAGAACAACTGATTCTGCTTGCTAAAGAAGTAGGAGTGGACATTCAATAAACTTACTATCAGGATTTGCACTTCTGACTAAAAATGAGGAAACTTAGTGCACCGATAACAGAATAAGTTTTTCCTCTTTATGAGCAGCCCTCGTTTACGTGTTCAATTTGAAACACTGTTTGAAAAATTCTCTGGTAATGATACTGACGTTCAACTAGAGGACATTACAGACGCGCTTTTTTGCACGCGTCGTAATGCTCGTATCGTCCTCAATAAGCTAGAAGAAGAGGGCTGGATTGAGTGGCATCCTGCCGCAGGGCGCGGCAAACTCTCTAAGTTGGTGTTTAAACGTAACCGAAGTGATGTTAGTGAGAACCTCGCCAAACGTTATTTAGAAGAAGGTAAAATAGGGCAAGCTCTTGAGGCCCTCGACAACGATGCAGCCCGTTTAACGCAAGTCATTCAAGGGTACCTTGGCTTGCAGCACCGGCAAGGTGAACAGGTCATACGATTGCCTTATTACCGACCTTTGGCAATGCTTAACCCACAGAAACCGATGCGACGCTCTGAACTGCATATCGCGAGGCAAATCTTTAGTGGGCTCACGCGTTTAGATGAAAACGAACAACTTCAGCCGGATCTTGCTCATACTTGGGAAGCATTATCAGACAAACATTGGCGATTTTACCTTCGACGTGGGATTCGTTTTCATAATGGCGAACCGCTCACAACTGACAGTGTATTAGAAAGCTTGCGCTCGCTGTCCAACTGGAACTTGTTCTCGCACATTGAGAGTGTCTCTTCGCCACAAGCATGGATTATCGACATCAAGTTAGTTCGTCCAGATCGGTATTTGCCCTTAGCTTTGAGTGAGTCTCAAGCAAAAATACTGCTTCCCCAAGCTTTACGCTCGGAAGACTTTGATACCAAGCCAATCGGCTCTGGACCATTTCAAGTAAAAGTCAATGATGATAAGCGTCTTATTCTCACCGCTTTTGATGGCTATTTTGGGCTTCGTCCTTTGTTAGATCAGGTAGAGGTATGGGTGATTGATGAAGCGTACTCGTCTATCGTTTACCCAAGTTTATCGAAACCAGAAATGGGTAAACACTTATCTTCGGACGAAGTGGAATTGGATCCTGGCTGTACTTTTCTGTTATTGAACAAGAATACGGGTATAGCAAAAGATCCACGCTGGGCTAACTTCTTGAGTCAGGCGTTGAATAGTCACCAGATATACTCGCATATACCACAAGATAAAGTGATTGAGTTAGGCGTATTACAAGCGTTTGGTTTAAAGCCAGGCTGGATAGATCTTAGGCCATCGAGCGCCACATCTGCACCGCAGCAAGATAAAACAATTTCTGTAGCGTATCAAAAAAATCACCCTATGTTTCCTGTGATCGCCAAAATCATCAAAAACCTTCTTAAACTACATGGCATTGAAGTCACGTTTGTACGTTATGATAGCCAACCTCCGCTCCCAGAAGATGTCGATATTTGGTTAAAGGCTATGGGGATCGCCACCAATAGAAATGATGCTCTGGCCGGCTGGTTGCTTGATTATAGTGACATCGACAAATTTAGCTCGAGTTATGATTTTGCTGAATGGGTGGCATTAGTCGATAAGTGGCGTGCTGGGGTTTACGCCGATTTTCCAGCGAGAGAATTAGGGAAACAATTAGTCCGAAGCCGTCAAGTCATACCGATGTTTCACTGTTGGCTTGGGGTAAACAAGGACCATAGTGGTGCGTTACAAAATGCCAAATGTAATGCTTTGGGTTGGTTCGATTTTAATAACGTATGGGTAAAACCAGATGGCCAAACCGAATAAGAAACAACCAACCAAAACCGTCGATATTTTCTGTTCAAAATGCAAAACGCAGTTGTTCAAATATCGCAAAGGCGGAAAGGGTGCACTAGTCAAATGCTTCAAGGAGCGTATTGTTGAGGATTTCACCGAGCAGCCATGTCAGTGTCCTAGGTGTGGGCTAGAGTTTGCTCGAGACATGTTAGTAAGAGGGACGCCCGCATACAAAATGATTGGCGGCAAAGTCACAATGAAATAAGGATGAGTGATGAAAAAGCATGACTACTGCGTCGTACTGAGTACAACCAACACAGAAAAAAATCGCGATCAAATAATCAAAGGTTTGTTAGAAGCAAAATTGGCGGCTTGCATCCAAACGATCCCAATCGAAAGCCACTACGTTTGGCAAGAGGAGCTGTGTACCGATCATGAATGGTTACTGGTGATAAAAACGCGTCGGGATCTCTATGAATTGGTAGAAGAGAAGATCGATAACCTGCACGACTATGATGTTGCCCAGATTGTGCAGGTGCCTATCGTCGATGGTTTGAACCCATATTTAGAATGGATTCGTGAATCGACGTTGAGCAGACATTAATAGTAATGATATGACTGCGCCTGCTGTATCACAAAGCATGTCTTTTTGGGCGTCCCAAATATCGCCTTGTGACCCCAGAAAGGCAATGCCTTCATCGCCTCCAGCGATCTCTGCGTACCCCCATTCTATGATCTCATAGCCAGCCGCGAGTGACATGATGGCAAACAGAGCAAACCAACATGAGAAAGTCACACTCACCTTTTTGTATCGAATCAAATATTCCGCGATGGGATAAGCGTATAAACCAATCGCAAAGTGGGCGATTCTGTCAAAGTTGTTTCTCTCCGAGCCGATTAGATCGTTAAACCAACCAAATGGGACTTCTGCAAACGTATATTTAGCGCCAACGGTGTGCAGACAAAGCCAGATGAACATCAACAGATAAGCCGTGTTGCTAAACTGATGCCGGATAGAGACTCCCCATATCGCAATAAGTATCGCTATCGCAGGGATAATTTCAGCGAACCATACCGCGCGAGAGTTTGGTTCTAATGCAGAAAAAAGAAAAACAACGGCGTAGAAAATAGTCAATCCCAATAATGTCGAAGTACTTTTCATAGAGGTATTTGATCCTTCACTAAGACAGTTTTACGTCTGGCTTTTATCATTACATTGAATCGAACGGTGTGCAATTATAATTTTTTGACTTCACGGAACCAGGCATTTGCTTTTCAGAAAATGGCTGATGTCACGCGTGTATCTATAACTACAGGAGCACGAGTACACTAATTACCACTGTAATGTGAATGTTCTAGCATAGTGGTGTAAGCGACTTAAAAACTATAGTGGCGACTTAACCACATGGTCATAGGTAGGCTAACACATTAAATTCGTATGTTACTTCAGCACTATCGGCATATTTACGAATATGATACAACATCGTTAAACCATCCCATTTAATGTCAAGAGGGTGCATGGATTCGACATTCAATTTGAACCACTTTGAACAAAGCTCAATGGAAAACCCTTTACTGTGGTCAATTCTAGAGATTCTCAGAAAACAGCCATCCAGCTGGAAAGTGCATACCTTAGCCAGTGAGTTGAGTCATAAAGGTATATAAAACAATTCGATGCTCAACCAGACAAAGACTTATTTAAAAGAAACTTTCTAATCATGAACGCCTTGTATCAACTGCAAGAAACGCTGTACCCCGAGAGTTGGTTGCAAGTACAAGCGATGGATATACAGTTAATGTCTACTAGTAAGATGACTAATAAAGGTATCGATTTTGAAGATCCTTTACGGGCGTATTACTTAGACTGGAAAAATTACGATGCAAGCGCTGATGAGGTGCGTCGTTTGCTGAATGAGTTCTGGACGACGTATCAACGGTTCATTGGCAAGAATTCGACGCTTAGCCTTAATCGAGCGAAAGCACTGATGTTATTCGAACTTGATAAAGATGCAACGCGAACTCAAATTAGAAAACGGTGGAGAAAGCTCGCACTGCGATGGCATCCAGATAGGAAAAATGGCAATGCTGAACAATTCCGAACGCTGTGTGAAGCATGGAATCTACTACGCAATGAAGTGTATTAATGGCAACAGATGTTGTTGCCATTAATAAGGTTTGTGTTTTATGCCCACGTTCTCTCACTAACTGCACTCAAGCCAAAGAGCACGAATAGGGGGAAACTGCACAAACGTGTTGGTTTACGTTTAACTTGTTGATTTAAATTGAGACTTACGCATGCGGTTCAGTGCAGCCATCACATCTAAGGTTCTTGGTTTCGCGAGGTCCCCTTGCTTTGGCAATAAAGCATACCAGTCGTTTGAGAGCATTTCTTCGATCTCTTTTGCAGGGTTCGTACACCAGCCTGGTTGTTGGGCTAACTGGAACCAAAGCCAGCCAATGGTATTGACCTCATCCGCTGACTCTAACTGCTCTAATGCACTTAGGTCTGTAAACTCTTTACCAAACCTAAGGGATTGTTTTCCTTTCGCATTAACCCGAAACTTACCATCCATCAAAATTTTCATCAAAGCTTCGCGACTTAATGCGCGAGGAGGGAATGTTTGTAGTGCCTCTTCCGACTCGTTATGTCGTTGCGTTGGATGTTGGGCAATGACTTGCTGCGCTTTCTCTGTCACATCTACCGCTTGGTAGTCATGCATTTGTATCACGGTATCGGCGACGTCAAGGTAATCCCCGGATCCACCCATAACAATGATCGTTGATATGGCAAGATCATCACGTAACTGCCCGATACGATCGACTAGCGGTGTTATCGGTTCATCACCTTTTGACACCAATGCTTGCATTCTTTCATCACGAATCATGAAGTTAGTGGCGGACGTATCTTCATCAATTAGTAGCGATGTGGCGCCAGATTCGATCGATTCTTGTAACCATGCAGCTTGAGACGTAGACCCGGATGCATCTTGAGTAGAGAAATCCGCAGTATCTTTCCCCATTGGTAGGTGATTAATGTAGTTCACAAGATTTAAATGATGAACACAACGTCCGTCTTCAGCGCGGATTTTCATCGCCTTGTTGTCAGTGACAATATATTCACGTCCATCATCAGGGGTGTGATCATAAATCGAGCGCTCAATCGCGTTTAGCAAGGTTGACTTACCGTGGAACCCGCCACCTACAATTAACGTGATACCTTTAGGAATACCAAGACCAGTGACATAGCCTTTGTTTGGCGCATGTAATGTCACCTGTAATGACTCTGGCGCTTTAAATTTTACTGCATCTTTCATCGGCAAGTCACAGTTCCCCGCAATACGAGGAAGGGTGCTGCCATTGGCAACAAATGCGACTAAGTCATTCGCTTCCAGTTGTGCTCGCAAAGCATCTTGATCTTCTACCACTTGACAGTGTTTAAGCATCGCATCTTTGTCCAGCTCACGTTCTAATGTGGCTTTACGAATAAACTTTGGCAAATGAAAAGTAATAATATTATTCGCTTTCTTGCCCAATACTGAGCGGCCTTCTGCGGGCAGATCGACCCGAAAACGTAGCTCGATTCCTTCTTCTGTGAATAGAACGGCAGTGTTATCCAGTACGGTTTGACCATTGAGTGCAATGGAGACACTGTTTTCCTGCTTTGCAAATTGGTCAAAACTTCGGGCAATGAAGTCACGTGCTGCCCGCTGAAAGGCGGGAGATTCATCTTTCAGCCACTCTAATCCTGTCAAAGACCATGCACGTGTTGCACGAAAGCGAGATGCAGAAGCATAAGGGTCGCCTTGTACGTGATCGATAAACAGAGTGAAATCGGTGAAGTCGTATTGACCTTTTATTTGCTGATAAGCACGATAGTTCTGTTTTTCAATTTTTTTTAGCGTGGCGATTAACTGGTCCATGAAGATGCTGGCCTTTTTATTAGATGCGGGCGGCGATTATAGGAACCACCGCGAAGAGAGTAAAGCAATAGGTTACGAGGTGAAGGTGTATTGCCCATTTACTGAACGTCGTTGATAAAAGCTCTGTTCAAATTCATTGCTAGGCATTGGCTTTCCATACAAGAAGCCTTGACCGACATCACAGCCTTCCTGAATTAAAAATTGCTCTTGTTGTATCGATTCAACGCCTTCAATAATGACTTGTAAGTCGAGCTTTTTGGCAATATGAATGATCGAGCAGATAATCTCTCGATCATCCTCTGAGCTATCCATTTGATGCACGAAGCTTTTATCAATTTTTATGCTATCGAAAGGGTATTTCTTCAAATAGCTGAACGAGGCATAACCTGTTCCAAAATCGTCCAGTGACAGTGTCACGCCTAAGTTGTGGAGTTTTTCTAACGTTGCGCTCGCGATAATTTCATCAGCGATTAACGCGCTTTCTGTGACTTCTAGCTCCAGAAAATGTGCGGGAAGGTGAAAAGTGTCGAGTAGGTGTTCAACTTGTTCTGCGAAATTCACATTCTGCAATTGCACTGGTGAAACATTTACTGCGATTTTAAAATTATCCACTACCTCGGACCATTGTTTCGCTTTATCTATGGCGGTACGAAGAACAAACTGACCGACTTCGAAAATCAAACCATTCTGCTCAGCCATATGAATGAGAGCCTCGTTTGACACATCTCCGAGTACTGGGTGACGCCATCTTAGTAGCGCTTCTGCACCAATCCATTGGTGAGTATGAGGGTGAACCTTCGGCTGGAAATAGAGCATAAGATCATCATTTCTCACTGCTTGTAACAAGTAGCCTTCCAATTGATTGTGGTTGTTGAGTTCGGTGTCATGACTCTCACTGAAATAGCGATATGTCTCACCAGAATCCTTACACAACAGCATGGCATAACTGGCGTGTTGTAGTAATTGTTTGGGATTACTTGTCTTGTAAGCTTCAACGACACCAATATGGGCGTTTAAATGGACTTCAGTACCATTAACGTAAAAGCTTTCTAAGCTGATAAGCGCTAACTCTTCAAGCAGTTTTGGCAACTCTATTTCGATATCAGAGCCCCACATCAGGAAAACGAGATCATTAGAACTAGGGCGGCCAGTGATGAAGCGATCTGATTCTATCTGTTTGAGACGTAAGCGAAAATCTTTAAGAATTTCATCAAACTCTTTATACCCATAACGAGTTTGAATGCTTCGAGCATTGGTAAAACCAACATTAATAACGAGTAATGATTGCTCATTGTTATCAAAGGACTCTAATGTCTGTTCAATCACCATTTCTAGGGCGCTACGATTTAAAAAACCCGTTCCGGAGTCGTGATTTTTTTGATAATCAACCTGTCGCTCGGCCTCTTCACGAAGGTCCTTTTCTTTTACTAGTGAATAACTCAGTTGGGCAAGGTCACTTGTTCTGTCCTCAACTCGCGACTTAAGTTCATCGTTGAGTCGCATTAACTTGTGCTGCTGTAAAACCACAGAGAGCTGCGCCTCTATTGAATCTTTTAACGTAAACAGCAATTGACGATAGGTTTCATCAAAGTGATGGGTTTTTGAGTCCAGGACGCAGATGGTTCCGAATGCTTCACCGTTGGGCCAAGATAAGGGGAGGCCACAGTAAGACACCATACCAAGTTTGATGTCGGGATTATCACACCAAGCTTTATCCAATAGCGCATTTTCTACGGTTAATGCTTTATTGTTGTTAATGACGTATTCACAATATAAGCCATTACCCAATCGTTCTGCATCGCCAACCTGATAGGGGTTGTGCATCGTTGTACTGCGATTGTGAACTTCAATATGATTGGGATGTACGCGCATGATTAAAGCGGCAGGAACATCTCCCACTTCTGCAAGTAAGTTGACGATATCTTGCCAACTTTTTTGCATCGAATCCGGAATTTCATAATCCAACGTGTGATAATGTCCCATTTAAGCCATCCCTTTTTTGTCATATTTCTTTGTTATTTTTTGTCTTAATGAACGCAACAATTGTTTATACGTTGTTTGGCGCATCCTTGGTTTAAATTCGGACATGACGGTTAAAGCTCGCCATCTTAAAATGGTTTAATTCTCATTCAATTATAGGTTCAGACGAAAAATCAGAATAAAAAAAGGCCCTGAAAAAAATTCAGAGCCTTGCAAAGACTTGGTTAATTCTTAAATATAAGACATAAATAAGTTATGGTTTAAGCGCCGTTAAAGTCTCAAACGAGATATCTTCCGCGTAATCAACATTGTCAAAGTTGAAACCATTGAGTTTCATAAACTCCTCTTTAAAGCCTTGATAATCACCTATGTCTTTAAAGTTATCAGCGTTCATTTGTGCAAGAAGTACTGTTACTTGCTGTTGCACCTTTGGATCGAGTTCTAGGTCATCAATACGAATCAATCTCTCACCATCAACCGGTACCTTATCTTGGCCATACAGTTTGGTGGTGAATAGGCGTTGCATCTGCTCAATACAACGTTCATGTGTCCCTTGTTCCTTCATAACACGATACAGTGCGAGTAGGTAAGGGCTTAACGCGGGAATGAATACGCTTGCTTTGGTCACAAGTGCTTTACAGACGGTGACGTAAGCGCCACCATCAAAGTTCGCAAGCTTGAGGTTCAATGCATGACTGGTTTGGTGTAAATCAACCTTAGCTCGACCGAGCGTGCCATCGAGATAAATAGGGTGTGTGGCTTCTGGACCTACGTATGAAAAGGCAATGGTTTTACAGCCTTCGGCAAGGGATTCTGAATTAATTAGCGTATCTATCCAGCTTTCCCAATCTTCTCCTCCCATCACTTTGATGGTGGCTTCAGCTTCTTCTTCTGTTGCTGGTTCCAATGTGGTTTCGACCCATTGGTCGTTTTCCAACAAAATCGAAGCACCCGTAACGGGCTCTCCGATAGGTTTTATTACACTTCGCCATAGATCATCACTGTTCGGTTTAGGACGAACGCCAGTTGCTAAACTGTAAATGACCAGATCAACTTCACCTTCAAAGTAAGTTTCAATCGCTTCGATAACTTGTTCGCGTATGGTCTCGGAGAATGCATCACCAACGATATTGATAGCGGTATGACCTGACTTTTCGGCCTGTTGCTTGAAGAAGACGTTATTGTACCAGCCAGCGCTACCCACCCCTTTGTCTGACGGCCCACGCTCAAATGAAACACCAATTGTACTGGCGTTTGCACCGCCGAAAGTGAGAGCGATTCTTGCTGCTAAGCCAAAACCAGAAGAGGCGCCTATGATCAAAACCCTTTTTGGGCCTTGCTGGATCTGTGGCGCTTGTTTTACATAATCAATTTGCTCTTTTATAGATGCCTCACACCCATATGGATGTGCAGAACGAGCAACAACACCTTGAATTATTGGCTCTATTCGCATTGTTGTGTCTACCCCCGATGTATGGAATTAGGAATACCATAACGTAAACTAAGGGAAAACTTATTGAGCTAGACCATTAAAGTTACAAATGCTTAATCAATTCTTGGGCGACAAACTCAGCAATCCAAGGTTGAGCTTCAGGCTTAGGGTGAAGACCGTCATCCATCATCCACTCAGGTTTGGTAACGACATGTTCTAGAAAAAAAGGAAGCAATGTAACTTGTTGATGTTCTGCGAGTTTGGGGTAAATATCATAAAACATGTCACTATAACGTTTACCATAATTTGGCGGCACTCGAATTTGCATCATGAATACCTTAGCACCAGAATTTTTGATCATAGTAATCATTTTGGACAAATTCGCCGTAATAAGTTTAGGAGGAAAGCCGCGTAATCCATCATTGGCGCCGAGTTCAAGAATAACGAAGTCTGGTGTATGTTGATCAAGAAGTTGGGGCAGACGAGCAAGACCGTTTCCTGTTGTGTCTCCAGATATACTGCCATTAATAACTGTTACATCTTGGTCATGTTCTAACAAGGCGTTAGAGAGTAAGCTAGGCCAACTCTTCTCGATCGGCATTTGATAGCCTGCACTTAGGCTATCGCCTAACACAAGAAGCTTTTCATTGGCATGTGCCAAAGTGGAAAGGCTGAAAAAGAGAAATAAGGAAAGTAAACGAATCATGGACACACCTGTACTAAAAGCACCTATTGTTCAAGCAAGCTTTGTTTCTAAACAAGTTTCTACTAATCAAGAACAATTAACAATCCTTAAAGATGTAAATGTTGATATCAGGAAAGGTGAAAAAATCGCAATTATCGGCACTTCAGGTGCAGGTAAGTCGACGCTGATGACACTACTTTCTGGCTTGGATACACCAACATCGGGCGAAATCACATTGCTTGGACATGAGCTTTCTAAGTTAGACGATGAGCAGCGAGCGAAAATTCGAGCAGATTCATTAGGGTTTGTGTTCCAAAGCTTCCTACTCATTCCCAGTTTAAGTGCGTTGCGAAATGTTACTTTACCGTGTCTTTTACGTGGTGAAGCGGAAGATGAACTCAGAGCGAGAGAACTGTTAAAAGCGGTGGGATTAGAAAAGCGCATCGATCATTTACCAAGTCAGCTCTCTGGTGGCGAACAACAACGCGTTGCGCTTGCGCGTGCGTTTATGACTCAACCTGAACTACTCTTTGCAGACGAACCGACCGGAAACCTAGATCATCATACTGCTGACAAAGTCATTGAACTGCTGTTTGAGCTTAATGAAAAGCATGGCACCACACTCGTGCTTGTGACACACGATGGACACCTTGCAAGACGCTGCGATCGCGTCTATCGAATGGAGGCGGGCGAAATGAAGGAGGAGTCATAATGTCTGAACTATCTTCAAGTGAAGCCAGCGCAATGGAGCAGGGCAGTATTAAGCAACATTCGCCAAACAAAAGTTTGGTACGTTGGAGCTTAGGAGAAATCAAGCAAGGAAACCTTTGGCCGATTAGTGTTGCGTTAGTCTTGGTTATCGCGAGCATATTTGCGCTCTCTGCCTTAGCATCACGTATGGAGCAAGTCATCGTCAAGCAGGGCAAAGATGCATTGACTGCCGATGCGGTGTTTGTATCGGCAAACCCAATACCTGACACCTTAATGGCTGCTACCAGCAAGCTAGAACGTTCTACAATGACGCGTTTTGCAACGATGGCATTTAGTGAATCAGGAATGCAGTTGATCACAGTAAGAGCGGTAGATGACCATTATCCACTGTTGGGCGAATTAGTGTTGGAGGACAACCCTAGCGGGCACGTGAAGAGCAATCAACTTTGGTTAGATGAACGCATTATGGCTCAGTTAGGCGTCAAAAAGGGTGACAGCGTCACGATTGGCGACGCGAATTTCACGGTTTCCGGCTCTGTGCTTACGGAGCCTGGTTTAAGTTTCAACCCTTTTCGACAAATGCCTTCCGCCTATATTCATCAAAGCGACGTGGAAAAAACGGGGGCGATTCAAGTAGCAGTCGGGTTCAATATCGGTTGTTTTTGAAAGCAGATAATACCACGCTGACGCAGCTACAGGATGATACCGAACTTTCTCCAAGTGATCGCTGGAGGACGCAAGATACTGAGAGCCGAAGTAACGAAATATTTGAAAGAACAACACAGTACTTGTCACTTACCGTTGCCATCGTCATTATCATGGCGGCAACGACTTTGGTGCTCACTTGCCAAAACTATGTCAACAGTCGAACGCAAACGATAGCGATGTTGAAAAGTTTAGGTGCCAGCCGTCGTTGGATAGAGAGGTGGCTATTTATTCAAGTCGCTATCCTATTCGCTACTGCAAGTGTCGCGGGTGTGCTTTTAGGAAGTGGACTCGAGTATCTATTACGCATACCGTTGGACGGTTTACTGCCTAATCCCCTCCCAAGTTACGGCGTAACTCCATTGCTGATATCAATTGCTTCTGCGGTTCTTATCACCGTGCCTGCACTTGGTATTCCTTTACTCGGTTTAATAAAAACACCTGCACTTGAAGTTATGCAACAGGGAACCACACAACGGTCCTGGAAGCGCATGTGGCTCATCTTAGTACCAGTGATTCCGTTACTCGCACTTTACGCAAACAATATGTTGGTATGGATTGTCCTTGTGGGTATCGCGATATTGTTTGTCTTTCTTGCGTTAATAAGCGTTATGCTGACCAAGTTGTTCGCTCGTATTTCAACGCGCCCTGCAATGAAGTTAGCGCTTAGTAGAATTAACCGAACACCAGTGACCAGTGGGCTACAGTTTGGTGCGTTGTCGTTATCCCTAATGTTACTCTCGATAATTTGGCTAGTAAGGAGCGATATACTCGCTGATTGGGACAGAACATTACCTGCTGACGCACCCAACGTGTTTGCTTTAAATATTGGTGACTATGAATTAAAAGATTATCTGGACGTGCTTGATGCCAATCAAGTGACTAGGTCGAAAGCCTTTCCGATTATTCGCGGTCGTCTTACTGAAATTAACGGTCAAAGCGTTAAAGACATTGAGTACGACGGAGAAGGCTCCGATGCGATACGCCGAGAGCTTAACCTAACCTGGGGCGATGCTCTACCAGAATATAATGATATTCTATCTGGTGAATGGACGAATAAGGGCAGTGTTTCTGTCGAATCAGATGTTGCGAATGATTTAGGCATTGAACTTGGAGACCAGTTAAGGTTTGTCATCAACAGTCAAAATTTCGATGCGACAGTGGATTCCATTCGTCATGTTGAATGGCGTGATATGAAGCCTAACTTTTACTTTATATTTTCTTCCGATGTAATGGCGAGCTTACCGGGTTCGTATTTAATCAGTTATCGCATCGAAGACGATAAACAAACTCTATTGACTTCTATGTCACGTTCTTTCCCAACGGTATCTGTACTCGATATACGAACAATGGGAGAGAAAATTCAGGTTTTGATTCAAAACATTGTCTCTGCAATTACCATACTTGCATTACTCGGTGTTGTTGCTGGGTTGCTGCTGATATTTACCTTGCTACGTTTAAGCTTGTCGCAACGTCAGCAGGAAATACGTTTATATCGAACGCTCGGTTCGAGTAAAAAGCGGATCAATACAACGCTATGGTTTGAGTATGGCATTATGGCAATCATCGCGAGCGTTGTTGCTGCCTTTGCTGCTGAAGTTTGTGTTGCTGCTGTGATGCAGTTTGGCTTTGAGCTTACTCCTCAAATACATCCAGAACTGTGGGTAGCATTACCGTTAGCCACCTTTGTGACACTTGCTTTGGTCGTCATGAGTTTAATTAGAAGATTGTTAACACCAGTAAGGACTTAACCCATGTCGTTGCATGGGTAGAACATGCCGATGACACTTTTATTTTAGTTATCCACAAAAACGGTGGATAACTTTTTGGATAAGTAAAAGTGGTACAAAGTGGGGTATTTGTGCAGGCTTTACACCATGGGTCTTACAGCTAAATTATTATTCACATTGCGATAAAAAAGGCGTTAGCGAACAAGGTCGTCAAGTATTTTTTTCGCTATTTTACTTCTTAGATATAAATCTTAAGCGATCGTAATCCCATGTGTTTTTTGTGATTTTAATCTGGCTTAAACACGAGTAGAATCAACCGTTAGTAAAGAATTTTCCTTATTAAACTGTCAGTGAAGCAATGAATTCAGAGTTTCCAAATTACAAAGATAAACACATCGCAGTGATTGGCGGTGGTGTGTCAGGCGCAACGGCGGCAATTCATTTTGCCGAACTTGGATTTAAGGTCTCTGTGATTGAAAAAGGGGTATCCTTAGTAAATGGTCCTCCTATTTGCCATTTACATGCGGGGGGGAACTTATACCGTGAGATCTCTGAACAACAGTGTCTAGACTTGCTTGCGCAGTCTATAGATACAATACGCTTGTATCCACGCTCACTGAATATCCGTCCGACTGTCATCGCGGTTCCGCATTCAGACGGTGGGGATCCCGAAGTCTTAATTCCTCGTTTAGAGGTTATCAAACATGCTTATAACGAATTAGTTAACCAAGACGAACGTAACAAGGTATTGGGAGAACCGGAGCAATACTACAAGCTCTACTCAAAAGAGGAGTTAGTCGCGCTTAAAAAATGCACACAGCCAGATAACCCACTATCGATTGACGATTGGTGTATTCCCTTTGCTCAACATACTGATTTAGAACAGCTTAAATACCTGTTGTTGCCGTGCAGGAATACGGCTGGAGTGTATTTCGGCTTGCTGCTATCGCTAACTTAACATTGGATCAATTACCCAACGCCAACGTGCTGACTCAGGCAAACCTGAAACATGCGGAGCACCTAGATAATCAATGGCAACTGACTTACGAACATAACGGTGTCGATAATCAGTTAACTTGCGACTATTTGGTGAACGCTTGTGGGTTTGAAACTGGAACAGTGGACAATGCAGTTGGCGTAAACCGACAGAGGTTGGTTGAATTCAAAGCGGCTTACGTAACAAAATGGCATGAATGCAATCAACAATGGCCTGAGGTTATTTTCCATGGCCCTCGTGGTACAGATAAAGGAATGGCACAACTAACACCATACAGTGACGGTTACTTCCA
The DNA here is from genome assembly GCF_000830505.1 of Vibrio mytili. Lineage (GTDB taxonomy): Bacteria > Pseudomonadota > Gammaproteobacteria > Enterobacterales > Vibrionaceae > Vibrio > Vibrio mytili. Next base: position 224,716 of record NZ_JXOK01000010.1, read on the forward strand.
ATTGCATGGAATGACAAAGGCGATTACGTTATTTGAAGATGGGCTAGTGGGAAGCACAAGTGAATCAGCTCAGCCAATCTTGCCGCAGGGTTTAATGTCTAAGATCACCAAAGGTTGGCGTCAAGATGCGCTGATAGAACGAACTGAAAAGGCCATTTCTCACATGGCACAATTCATCCCCGACTATCACTCTGCAATCAAAGGCGGTAAAGCGTTATTTGGCGCTCAGCAAATTCCCGGAGCAGACCCGGTATTGCGAGCTGCTGACGTGAGTTTTGAAGAAAATCACTATGCTCGAATTGAAGTCGTAAAGGCCTCTTCTACGTTACTTGCGGCTCAAAAAGTGCTGCAACATTGGTTTGGGATTTCACCTAATCGAGATGTCGAAATGGAACATCCTACAGCCGTGCATTGGAGCGAACAAGAGGTTGAAGAGTACGCCATTCGCCTAACTCAGCAGCGCGATTATCCCAAAGCGTTAGCTGAAAGGTATGGAATGTAAGCGATGGTTTTGGGCTCAGTAACCAAAAAACTGTGCCCATTCACACCAAGCTTTTTGAAGTACGGCACGATCACCTTTTATAAAGCTGACTTTCTGGCCGGGTTTTCCTTGCGCTAACCGTGGTAAATCCATTCTCGCTACACATCCTAATTTAGGATAGCCGCCAATCGTCTGATGGTCGTTAAGGAGGATGATAGGGTTACCATCATTGGGTACTTGAATCGATCCAAGTGCTATACCTTCCGACAACACGCCACCAAAAGGAGGGGTCACCGTATTCCCTTCAAGCCGATAGCCCATACGGTTAGAGTTTGTAGAAATCGTAAACTCTGATTCATAGAAGCACGCTATAGCCTCCTCATCAAAGTCATTATATTGATAACCTTCAATAACTCTTAGCTTAATTGGTAAGTTATAGTCGGGTTTGAAACGAAATGTCATTTGTTTCGGTTTAGTTTGAGGTAGCCGATGAGGGATAAATGGCAGCTTATCTCCGCTTTTTAACGTACTTCCGTTACGTTCAAAACCACCGAGACTCTCTCTAACCACCGTGGAGGCACTGTTTAAGTGAAGAGGGACGTCAAAACCACCATGTACAGCAAGGTATGAACGCAACCCATTTTTAGCCATACCAAATTGGAGTTTTTGACCTTTGTGCAATGAAAACTCTGACCAATTATCAATAGGCTTCCCATCAACGGTCGCGTTAAGGTCACCACCACATATCGCCAGGTGACAGTTATGCAGGGCAACAAAACTGGCATTACCAAAAGTGATTTCAATCGCGGCACAATTAACAGGATTTCCAAGTAGATGGTTTGCCCAACTGTACGCATAATCATCAACGGGTCCACCTTGAGTAATACCAATATGACCCAGTCCAAAACGACCAAAGTCTTGAATCAAAGAGAGCGGTCCTGGCTTTTCTACCATCAGTCCCGAAAAGCTCATAATTTTCCTCCTTGATCGATAAATTCCTGCTTAGAAATGGCTAAAAAGGTGACGCTGTCACCCACATTGAAAGGGATAAACGGTGGTCGATCGGTAAACAAATGCATAGGACTCCGACCGATAATGTTCCAACCCCCTGGGCTTTCTGCGGGATAAACTGCGGTCTTGTTATCCGCAATACCGACACTACCAGCAGGAACGTGTGTTCTTGGTGTTTCCAGCCTTGGCATGCTTAGTTCGTCTTCCACATCAGAAAGAAAAGCAAAACCAGGAGCAAAGCCAATAGCAGACACGGTATAAATGGAACGAGTATGCGCATCAATGAGGGACTTTAATGACAGTCCACGCTGTTTGAAACGCGACAAGTCCAAGGCGGTTTCTTCTGAATAATAAACAGGAATTACGATTGATTTGGCCGGATGATGACTCGCTTGTTTAGGGTCAAATAGCGTGATGATTTGGTTTAATGTGCTAAGCAGTTCTTTCTCAGTAATTCTAAAAGGTAAGTAGTCGATTAAAATCGTGCGATATGAGGGGATAACATTCATGACGATAGTCGAGAGGTTCTCGCGTATCATACGAGCTAATTCACCAATATGCTCTTCACAAATGTGTTCATCAAACGAGACAAAAACGCTACACTCAGAAACGCAAGAGAGACAAAAATGTTCTTGTCGCATTAATTTCCCCCTGTATACAAGCTTTGACGGATCTTTTGGATAAGGGCAATAGACTCATCATTGTCGCCATGAACACAAATAGTGTCCGCTTCGAGAAGAATATAGCTACCAGAGGCGGTTTTTACGCGACCGGATTCAGCCAAGGTACGAACCTGCTCTAAAATGGCTTGTTCATTTTTTAATACCGCGTTCGGTTGTGTTCGTGGTGTTAGCATCCCATCATCTTGGTAAAGACGATCAGCAAAGGCTTCAAACAGTAGGGGAACATCGAAATCATCCGCAATTTCGAGATATTTTTCATTTTCTTGTGAGGCAAGGATCATCAGCGGAACTTTAAAAAGTGCCGCCGCTTTTACTACGGATCGAAAGGTTGAATCATTGCTCATCATATCGTTATAGAGCGCACCATGAGGTTTGATATAACTGATGTTTGTATGCTGTGCTCGACAAAGTGCTTGGAGTGCCCCTACTTGATACACGACCATATTGGTGATTTCATCTCCCGTCATGGCTAGCGTGCGTCTCCCAAAACCCTGAATATCGGGATAACCTGGGTGTGCGCCAATCTCCACATCGTTCATATTAGCGAGTGTGATAGTGGACTGCATAACGTTGGGATCCGATGCATGGAACCCGCAAGCGATATTTGCCATATCAACATACGGCATCACTTCTTCGTCGGCACCCATTTGCCAAGGACCATAACTTTCGCCCATATCACAGTTCAATGTGAGTTGCTGTTTATTCAATGTCATACGTTTTACTTTTGTCCGCGTAATACCTTCACCTTGAAGGAAAATGGTCCTCTGTTCAGTGACTCAGTTCATCATTCTCTTATTTACATCCAACCCACTTCAATGGGCTAATTTCAAAGGGAATGGGTTGGCTTCCCACACTCGATGAAAGGTGCACCGTCTCATTATTTGGGTATAACAAGCATGTTGTGAATTAGCTAGCTATTTATTTGAATTCGGCCGAATTTCTACTTGTTTCTTTCATTTTCAAGCCCATTCTTGTCTATTTCACGTTAATGTAATTTAACCAGGATGTTAATATTGTCGCCATTTTTTCATGTCGACAGACTGCACACCAGTACAGATTAACTGTGCGTATCGGGAAAGTAATATGTCACTGCGAACAAAGCTCATCTTGTCTACTTTGCTTTTCACGACCGTTGTTTTCGGAGTTTCAGCGGTTTTCATTATGGATGTCATATTCCCAAACTCGACGAGTAATTTAAGTGAAACAAGTCCAAAGACCACTTTTGACCAAATCCACACACTATGGATGAAAGATAGCTTGGTTTTACTTATGGTGCTAATTGCCATCGGCGTTTCTCTAAGCGTGATGATAGAGCGTTTCTTCATACGTCCTTTAAGCGGTCTCCAACAAGCCATCAACGACTTTAATCACGGTGATAGGTCAGAAAAAGAGGTTGTTTGTCATTCGAATGATGAAGTTGGCGAATTGGTTGATGACTTCAATGTGATGTTGACCAAGCTTAAAACGCGTGAGAAGCAAAGACAGTATTCGCTTAAAACGTCAGAGTCTGAGCGAGCTCTGTTCAAAAACATCCTAGATACGACAGAGTGCGCTCATCTTGTTACGGATCAGTATGGAGACATCATTTATTGCAGTCGTGCTGTTTTTCAAGTGTTCGGGAAACCCGTTGAGGACATCTTAGGTAGGAAAATAAACAGTTTGATCAGAACGAAAACACAGTATCGGCTGAAAGACGTCATAGAGAAAGGTTTGACTCTCACAGATATCGACGTCCATAGCCTCGTACGAGACGAAAAGCTCAAGATGACGACCCGCCACTTAAGCCAACAGAAATGCGTTCTATTTTCTCTACACAATATGACCGATATGGAACAAGCTCTGTACCGGAATCGGATTGCAGCTCGAGTGTTTGAAAGCAGTCAGGACGGACTTCTGGTTCTTGATCACGACGGAAAGGTGAGCATGATGAACTCCGCCGTCAGCACCTTACTTGGGATAGAACCACAGCAATATGTTGGGCGTCCGTTTGTGTACATGCTCAAACGACGAAGTCTCCGCAACTTTATGCCAAGCATTACGGAGTCAATTGAGCACTACGGAATGTGGCAAGGTGAAGTTGTTGAACACAATGCTCAAGGTGACATAGTGCCTATGTTTGTACGAGTAAACCGGATTACTCAATGCGAACAAAACGAGCGTTATGATTGGGTTATTATTTTAACGGATATGTCGAAAGTTAAAGAAATGGAACGACTTGAACACCTTGCATTGCATGACGCACTAACCGGGCTAGCAAATCGTTCTAAATTCAGTATGGAGCTAGAAAAACTGGTCCAAAGATCAGGATATCAGCGTACCGAATTTGCCATAATTTATCTCGACTTGGATGGTTTTAAAACGGTGAATGATACCTATGGCCACGATGCCGGAGACGAAGTGCTAAAAATAGTAGCCAACCGTTTAACTTCTGTTACGCGCCATAGTGATGTTATTGCAAGGCTTGCTGGTGATGAGTTTGTGATATTGATTAACCCTGCGAACCAAATGATCGTTACACGTATTTCTAATCAATTATTAGAAAGCATTTGTATGCCTATAGAACATAAAGGGGAAACGCTTAAGGTTGGTGTAAGCATTGGTGTTAAGTTGGTTGGAGTCAATGAGAAAGACGCATCGAAAGTACTTAAAAGCGCAGATACGGCGATGTATCAAGCGAAAAAAGCAGGGAAAGGGCAAGCTATACTAGCAGATTGCGAATAACCGCGTTGCCGTTAAAGTCATTTGAGAATCGTAGTTTTAATTGTGCATCGAAAGTTTTAAACTAGCGCAATTCGCGTCAGAAGGAACAATAACATGAAAGTACTTGTTACAGGTGGTATGGGTTATATTGGAAGCCATACATGCATTCAAATGATCGAAGCTGGGATGACACCAGTGATATTAGATAACCTGTACAATAGCAAACCAACCGTTTTGGAACGCATCGAAAAAGTCTGCGGTGTAAAGCCTCACTTCATTGAAGCTGACATTCGTGATAAAGCGGCACTGGTTGAGGCCTTGCAGTCACACCAAATTGAAGCGGTTATCCATTTTGCAGGATTGAAAGCCGTTGGTGAGTCAGTCGCTAAGCCGTTAGAGTATTACGATAATAACGTTAACGGCACGCTCGTTTTAGTCGATGCCATGCGTGAAGCAGGCGTTAAATCGATCGTTTTCAGCTCTTCAGCAACGGTTTATGGCGATCCAGCATCAGTGCCAATTACAGAAGACTTTCCAACCAGTGCAACTAACCCCTATGGACGCAGTAAATTGATGGTTGAGGAGTGTTTAACCGATTTTCAAAAGGCAAACCCTGATTGGAGTATCACGCTACTTCGCTACTTTAATCCTGTAGGCTCACATCCAACTGGCGAGTTAGGGGAAGACCCTCAAGGCATCCCGAACAACTTAATGCCGTTTATTTCTCAAGTTGCCGTCGGCCGTCGAGAGTTTTTATCCGTATTCGGTAGTGACTACCCAACTAAAGATGGTACGGGCGTTCGTGATTATATTCACGTAATGGACCTGTCAGATGGGCATGTTGCAGCGTTAGACAAAGTAGGTAGCAAAGCAGGCTTGCATGTATATAACCTAGGTACAGGGAACGGTTATAGTGTTCTCGAGATGGTTAAAGCATTTGAAACCGCATGTGGCAAAAATGTCCCATACCAACTTGTTGAGCGTCGTCCGGGAGATATCGCTGAATGTTGGGCAGATCCAACAAAAGCAATGCAGGAATTAAACTGGAAAGCATCTAGAACGCTAGAAGAAATGACTGGCGACACCTGGCGTTGGCAATCAAACAATCCTGAAGGTTACCCTGACGCGAAATCGTAGTAACGAGATATTAGAACCGTATAAACGACGCATGATAGGGAAGTTATTGTTAGAAAAAGGCGCATGAGTGCGCCTTTTTTGATCTGAATCGGAAAAAGTGTAAATCTTTGGTTAAAAAGTGGCAACTATATTTAGAACTGTTAAACTACAGCCGACTAAAAATTTAGAGTCATTAATCAATAAACCAATGGGGTAGTTCATGGAACTTGGTCTAATCATCACTTTTATCATCGTTGCTGCTGTAATGGTGAAAAAAGAGATGGCGCAACAGTAAGCTTTTGTTTTACAAACTTTTCTTTCCTCTCTTGAAACGAAAGCGATTAAGAAGCCAGCGTAACTGCTGGCTTTTGTATATCTAGCTCATTATTCTTTAACACTTTTAAAAAACAACCATTCCTACCGACTAAAGTCACCATCTACACGTTATTTGTGTATACAATCTAAGTCAGCCCAAAAAGTACCAATACCATTAATTTAAATGAGATAATGAGCGAAATAGGCATAATAGAGGGAGTACAATGTGCAAAGCCCAATAACACTTGAAGCGCTACACATATTGGATGCTATCGATCGACGAGGAAGTTTCGCTGCTGCAGCCAACGAACTGGACAGGGCGCCTTCATCACTCAGTTACCAAATTCAAAAGTTAGAGCAAGATTTAGACATCACGATCTTTGATCGTTCAGGACACAAAGCTAATTTTACAGAAGCGGGCAAATTGATTCTTGAGCGAGGCCGGACAATCTTGCAGGCGAGTGAGAAACTGGTAAATGATGCGACGTTATTAGCAAATGGCTGGGAGCTAGATATCACCGTTGCCTTCGACGGTATCATCCCTGTTTCCAACTTTTTCCCTATGGTTAATGCTCTATCCGATGTCAGCTCGACGCGTGTGAGATTACAAGAAGAAATACTCGCTGGCAGCTGGGAGTCTCTTAATTCAGGCCGTGCAGATCTTCTGATTTGTCCGTCGGTATCGACATTACCGCAAGAAGTAAAATCAGAAAAATTAGGTAACATGTCGATGCTATGGGTCGCGTCAAAAGACCACTATGTCCATAAACGCAGTGGCATTTTTGATGAGGTTGCGAGGGAAAAGTACCGTATTATCGCCATCGCAGATACCGCGCGAGAGCAGCCTGCATTGTCGATGAATATTATTCAAAAACAACCAAGACTTACCGTGACCAACTTTACCGCTAAAGTTGATGCACTCTCTGCAGGGTTAGGTATTGGAACATTACCAAGTCAAGTCGCTCAACCTCTTATCGAACGCGGCGTGCTAAAGCGTATCGAAGGTACAGAACAACAACCGTTAGAAATTATTCTAGCTTGGCGAAGAAACACCATGGGTGAGGCCAAATCCTGGTGTATCCAATATTTGAAAAAAAATTGGAAATTAACATAGGAAGGTCGGAGTAGATCTTTAACCAGTGCTTAGAGCGTGATCAACATAAGCACTGGTTTTTTAGCCTTAAAGGTTTAATTTAGTGGCAAAACCATATCCGCAGTACCGTCGGCAAACTGAACATCTACATCAAAGCCAAGCTTTGCGCCAACATTAACATCCCTCTATTGGTTGGCATTGTCATACCAGAAATTTGCTTTGTGCCTTTGCTCTTACAGTAGCTAATTATTTTTTGCATCAACACTTTACCAAGCCCCTTACCTTTAAGATCTGAACGGATCAAAATCGCGAACTCAGCATCGCTATTGTCGGGCGTAATGAGCGCTCGAGCGACACCAATAATCGAAGGGCCATTTTCATTAAATGCAACCGCCACAAACGCCATTTCACGGTCATAATCTATCTGTGTAAAGTTGGCTAATGCTTCATGGTTGAACTCTCCAACTTCAGAGAAAAACCGTTTATACAGATCTTCTTTAGACACACTCTGAATGAACTGTGCATGTAATGGTTCATCTTCAGGTAGGATAGGCCGGAGCAGTACCGGCTGCCCATCTCGAAGCGTGACTGTTTCAACAAACTCTGCGGGAAATGGGCGAATAGCCAACCTTGTTTGCGGTTCACCATGATATTTGGTGAGTGTGAGATCCGCATCAATGATAGTGAGATCAGTTCCAGATACAAGTACTGGATGGATATCCAAGCTATGTATTTCTGGGATTTCGACAGCCATTTGTGAAATTCGAACTAAGAACTTAGAAAGCTCGTTAATGTCGATGGCATCTTTGTGTTTTTGTGGACGAATCTTTCCAGATTTAAGAGCAACAACCACCAAATATCGTGCCAGAGTCATATTCAATGGCGGTAGCGCAGCCACTGCATCTTGCGAAATGTTCCACTCAGATCCTCCTTGACCGAGCAAGATGACTGGACCAAAAACCTCGTCAACTGCAATACTGATTCGTAATTCTTCAGCGCTACCTAATTTCGCCATACCTTGAACTAATAGGCCGTGAACATTGGCAGCAGGAAAACTGAGCTTCACCTCATCGAGAATAGATTGAGCGGCGTTCGACACTTCTGAACGGTTTCTTAGGTTTAGTGCGACGCCATGCACATCCGATTTATGAGGAATATCTGGAGAACGTAATTTAACCGCGACGGGGTAGCCAATGTTTTCTGCCATATGTACGGCTTCAATTTCGTCAGACGCAATCCAGGTAGGAAGCACATTAAAGCCAAAGAGCTTGAAAAATGGACTCGTTTGATGAGTGTCTAATGAGACTGTGTTTTTATCCAGTAACTTTTCATTTACCCATTCAATGGCGGCATTTACACTTCCGGAATGGAGCGGCTCTGCCGTTGTTGGTGTCTCCATAAGTTGTTTTTGGTTACGCCTGTACTCTACAAGGTGCATATAGGCAACGACGGCACTCTCTGGGGTACGATAAGTGGGGATACCCGCTTGTGTAAATGCTAATCTCGCTTCACGCGAAGTTTGTTCTCCTGACCAATTGGTGAGAATGTTGAAATGTTTGTGTCTTGGATGAGCTTTAATGGTTTCAATCAATGCATTTGCTGTTTCTAATGGGTCTGAGACCGCCGACGGGCTATGCATAATTAATATTGCGTCAGCGCAATCGTGATTCAGTAGGGCGTTAATAGTATCTTGATAACGCCGTTTGGTTGCGTCACCAGAGAGGTCAATCGGGTTCACCTCACGCCATTTATCTGGAAGTACAGATTTGAGCTGTTCAATGGTTGCTTCATCGAGTGTTGCCAACTTACCCCCGCGTTCAAATAGCGTATCAACAGCCATCACTGCTGGTCCGCCTCCATTAGTTATTATAGCCAAGCGTTCTCCACGAAGAGGAACGGAATGTGTCAACGTTTCTACGGCTGCGAATAACTCATGGGTGTTATTTACGCGCAGCATACCGGTCCTTCGTATCGCAGAGTCATAGATAATATCAAGCGTGTCGTTGCCTTGCTGTTCTGTGTGGTGAACCTCTTTAGAACGACCTGCTTTTAGCACCAGAATACGTCGATTACGAGAAGCAGCGCGCGCTGCGGATAAGAATCGGCGAGCATCTCGAATGGAATCCACATACAACAAGATCGCTTCTGTATGTCCGTCCATACTCAAATGATCAAGCAGATCTGAGAAATCGATATCTTGACCGCGTCCAATGGATATAAATGATGAAAAACCAATATTTTTATCGTTTGCCCAATCAAGAACGGTTGTACAAACGGCAGCAGACTGAGACAAAAAAGCGATTTTTCCTGGCTTAGCCGCAACAGGTGAGAAAGTACAATTGAAGTTATGCCAAGGTAAAATAATTCCCAAACTGTTCGACCCCAGTACACGAATATTCATCCCAGACAGATCCAAAGGTTGAACATCGTCTGAAATAACAATCGCAAATGGGGTGCCACGCTCATCCAACTCCTTTAGTAATTGCTCGTTTCGAGAAGCGTTAGTACATAAAATAGCGATGTCGGGAGTATAGGGCAACGATGAAACATCTCGGTAGGCTATGACACCGGAAACCGCTTTGTACTTTGGCGTCACAGGCATAATCGCCCCACTAAACCCACTTTGTAGCAGGTTTTTCATTACAACGTGGCCAGCGCGCAATGCCTTTTGAGAGGCACCAATAACAGCAACAGAATCAGGCTTAAATAGTTTGTGTAATTTGTTCATACGAAGTCCTTGGCCCTAAACGCATGGCTCATGAAGCGAGCTCTTAATACCCAAATGACGTCAGGATGCAATTTGAAGCGCACTATCGCAGGTACCTATACAGGGAAAGAACGACAGAGATAGAACGCACGGAAATAGTCAGCGATTTCTATGCCACTTCCGCTCAATCAAACATCTTGAGTTTTTTGGGACATAACAAATAATAAACGATTAATTGAATGAGAAAACACGGTGAGAAGGGACAATGGAGAAAATATGCACTATGCATGAACAGTTTGTGTTACTCATCACATCAATTTCATCGATTATTGTATTTGATGCTTGATAAAATAGCCTGCTATCGGCATGATTTATTTTAGTATTTATCCAGAGCTTCGTTACTTCATGAAAAAAATCACAATCATCGGTTTAGCCGTTCTTCTGTCTGCGTGTGCATCTGAAACATACGTTACCAATGTAGACTCTGAAAGCTATCAAGAGGATTACAGTGCCGATACGGTTACTAAGCCTATTATGTCACCTGAGAGTTCAGTCGTTGAAAAAGACGTAGAACCTAGAGTGGTAAAAATGACGGCGCAACCAGAAGAAAAACGAGTGGTTAAATTGACACCTAAAGAGCAAGTCAAACCAGTTAAAATTGTGCCACCAAGCGGAAACCAAAAAGGAACACAACGTTTTGGTTACACAATTCAGGTGGTTGCTGTAGGCAGCCCAGCAAAAGCGAACGAATTTGCACATCAATTGCCACAGAATAGAGAGCCGATTTGGGAAAACTATAAAGTTGTCAATGGCACGAAATGGTACTCTATTTTATATGGAGATTACGCAACGAGAAATGAGGCTCAACAGGCAGTATCAACTCTTCCTGCTCAATTCAAACAGCTGAAACCTTTTGTTAAAAGTATAGATAGTATCAAAAACTCAGCTTACCCATCTCTGAACAAGCTAAACTAAAAGTGATAGGGGGCTACGTGCTCCCTTTTGTTCAAATCCTATTCGAACAATTATCCTCACACTAAAATAACTGTACGTCACACCTCAAAGGGTTATCATAACTATAAGTATCTCTAGTAGGTCACGGAAAGATTGATTCATGATTAAAAATATTCTTCTATTATGCGGTGGCGGGTCGTCTGAACACGAAATTTCTTTGTTGTCAGCTAACTACGTTGAGCAACAGCTAAATCTTATCGAAAACGTCAACGTTACTCGTGTAGAAATAAAGCAAGAAGGCTGGACAACCAGCCAAGGAACGTTAGTTTATTTAGACCTCAATACTAAACAATTGTGCTCGGCGCACTCCTCGCATGCCGTTGACTTCATCGTTCCTTGTATTCATGGATTTCCGGGAGAAACTGGAGATATTCAATCCCTGTTTGAAATTGCTGGAATTCCTTATCTTGGATGCGGGCCAGAAGCGAGCAGCAACAGCTTCAACAAAATCACCTCAAAGCTCTGGTATGACGCACTAAATATACCGAACACACCTTACTTATTCTTAACACGCAATAATGACCAAGCTCATGAGAAAGTCACCCAAGCTTTTGAACAGTGGGGAAAAGTTTTTGTTAAGGCAGCAAGGCAAGGTTCATCAGTTGGATGTTACAGCGTCACAAAAAAGGAAGCCATATCTAAGGCAATCAACGATGCATTCGGCTTCTCTGATCAGGTTTTGGTAGAAAAAGCGGTTAAACCAAGAGAACTGGAAGTGGCTGCATATGAAATGAATGGCCAACTTCATATAACCAAGCCAGGTGAAGTGATTGCACCAGATGGCGCCTTCTATTCATACGACGAAAAGTACAGTAGCGACAGTCATTCACTCACGGAAATTGAAGCAAAAAATTTAACTCAAGAGCAGCTTGAGAAAATTCGTTCCGCTTCTGAAACCGTCTTTAAACAAATGAACCTTCGTCATTTGTCCCGTATCGACTTTTTCTTAACAGAAGACGGAGAGATATACCTCAATGAGGTGAATACATTCCCGGGTATGACGCCGATCTCTATGTTTCCTAAAATGCTACAGAACAACGGACATAGCTTTAGCGAATTCTTAGCGGACTGTATTCAAAGAACCAAATGAAGAAACATATCATAAGTCCATATAGCCATAAGATGTGATTTCAATATTTGAATTATCTTTCACGATAAGTATTATTAGAAATAAGCTCATATATGATGGATCAATGGTATGGCAGTATCGAATTACCGAGGTTTTAATCTGAAATCAAGCCCAGATCGGACTGTATGGCAGGTTAAAATCAAGAACCAAGTATTACAAGGCAGTTTAACTGCAGTCAAAAAAAGCATAGATTGGTGGTGTGAAACCGCTTCTATCATTGACCCAAAAGAATTTTCTTCGCTGAACGCCAAACAAGCGAATGTAGGTAAAGTGCAAACCGAAGTATTCAATGGTTACACATTAAAAAACGATACAGGCGAGACTAACGCTTGGTATTGCATGTTCAATGGTAAATTAATCAAAGGTGGTAAGGTCGCCATCCAAAGACATATCGAAGCTTACCTACTTGCCAAACAAAAATCGATGCAAGCACAACAATTGAAGAAATAGCAATATGACACTGGTATATTCAACAGAAACTGGCCGAATAAAGCCGGAAGAAGAAAAAGCAACTCGTCCTAAAGGGGATGGTGTTGTGCGAATCCAACGCCAAACCAAAGGTAGAAAAGGCAAAGGTGTTTGTATTGTCACAGGCCTAGATCTTGATGACGGTCCGCTAAAGTTACTCGCAGCAGAGCTAAAAAAAAGTATGTGGCTGTGGTGGCTCAGTAAAAGATGGCAACATAGAAATTCAAGGTGATGCGCGAGATAAGATTAAAGCACACCTAGAAAAGAAAGGAATGACTGTTAAATTGGCAGGCGGCTAATTTTCCTCTCCCTAAAAACAATTAAGCCCCTTGATAAAGGGGCTTAATTCGTTTTAATAGCCAGTAACATACCGAGAGTAGGGCTTGTTTCTCAATGTTGCTTTAACCAAAACAACGATCGACACACTCGCGACTAAAGTAAAAAGCAGCGTTACAAAGAAAAGTAAAACGTTAGTATCTGAGGCTCCTGCATACTCATAGACTGGTGTTCTCTTAAGTACGGTCAAAACCCAAGGATGGATAAAGAATACACCGAAGCTTGTTTTTGCCAATAAAGACAGTAATTTATTTTTAAATTGATACAGTTCGAATGCATAGAACAGAGCAAGAACCATGCAAACCTTTTGAATAAACATTGTATCTATGCCCTCAAATGCCAACATCTCCTTAATATAATTACCTCTATGTCCGATGTAAGCTTCGTAAACACAAAGCGCCAACAATATAACAACTAATACCATCATCTTAAGCTTTGCATTCACCAGCAAGTAATCTCGATGCTTGGAAAAGCTACAGCCAAGTAAGTATATCGGTGTGAAGTATACGAGCATTTGGATAGGATTAGTGTTCTCATAAGATCTGTGAACAAAAAGGGAAAGCACGCATAAAAGAACAATTATAATGGCTTGGGATTGGCCTTTTAGTTGGACAAATTTTAGATGCAAAGGCGCCATAGCAAACAAAAGAAATGCAAATGGAATGTACCAATAGGCCGTTAACATTCTTCCCGTCGCCAGGTATTTAAGGGTCGTGACTAAAGTAGAGTCATCGGCATCGAAGAGTAATCGACTATCTATAATTATGCCGTTTTCATAAAAACCCGTCCGGGTTACATAGAGTAAACACGTCGCAAACGTTCCAAGAAATAGGTACGGTAAAATCACAGCTTTAAATTTAGACGAATAGAAATCTTTGACTGCAGCTTTGCGCGTACAAAAAACATGATGAAACATGTAACCCGAAATGAAGACAAATAGAGCTGTTGAGCCATAAAAAAAATTCTGGAACGCAAGCCAAAAACCGGAAGTCGCAGTCATTCCATAATCAAAGCAATGGACCGCAACAATACAAACTATCGCAAAACCTCGGTAGTTTTCTATTGACTGCAAGTGTTGACGCATATCGTTGTCCTAGTAGAGAAAACACTAAAATACCATTGCAGTACAAGTTCCAATATAGCGCGATACTATTATCAGAATTTATTCAATTGTTGAGTATCATACTTTTCTCATAGTTTCGACGTTGTGGGTCATTTGGGGTATTTGAAGTATGATTTTTATTTGGTTCCACACCAATCCAGATACCCACAATGGATCTCTTTGGCTGCGCAGCAAAAGCTTGAACCTTAGGCTTCTGAGAAAAAAGCAACCGGC